>NZ_BILY01000016.1 GCF_004000805.1 Paenibacillus glycanilyticus NBRC 16618 | reverse complement strand
CCCCGGATCGCGCAGCTTAACGATGCGAGACATCGTTAAGGCGGTAAAAAGGGCGTAAACCGGGAGGCTTAACGATGCGCGACATCGTTAAGCACGTGAAAAACGCGCGAAAAAGCGAGTAAAGCGCCCGCGCCTGAATCGCGGCATCGTTAAGCACATAAAAAGTCATGGCCCTCCCGCTGAACAATCAGCGCAGGGCCATGACTTTTCTATTTATTCGGTTGCAGGAGGGCGTTTGCCGTTCTGCAGATCTTTTATCGAGTAGCCAAAGTCCATTTGAAGGTGGGGATAATCCTTGAAGCTTGTCCAGTCTCCGCCCCAGGCAAAGCCAAGCTTTTTGGCTGCCGAGACGACCTCCATCCAATCGGACTTGCCGTTGCCGTTGCCGTCGTATTCCATATCCCAGATCACATCGCCATCCGGCTTAACAAGCGCGAAATCGACCGCGAGGCCGTAGTTATGGTAAGATGCGCCGCCTTTGACATTGGTGACCACTTGCCCGGGTTCGGACCGGCCTTTCTTGTAAAGGGCGTTCTGCTCTTCGCTTGAGCGGAAATCGTCGGTGATCATAATTTTGATACCCAGCTTGCCGGTCTGGGCAACAAGCTCATCTGCCTTCTCGGCAACAATCGGGTGAAGGCCGGCTATTGCCGTGCTTTTTGCCGGTGCCTGCTCCCGGGCAGGCGTGGGATGATCCTGTACGGATTGGATCCATCGCCAGCCCATCACGATAATCGCAACCAATACGAGCGAGGTCATAACCCGGCTTCGCTTCTGCTTCTGTTCCGGCCTGACATACGGCTGACCTATTCGGCCAACGGTCGTATTTTGCCGTGCCAAAGGTTCGGGCATTTCTTAACTTCTCCTCTCCAGCTGTCCTTTTCTCTCTCTTAATCTATGAATCTCTCTATTAGCATGCGCAATTATGTAAGCTCCTAAACACTCGGATTGTCTCATTGTAGCACAGTTCGACATTCGCTGGCCCCCGTCCGGGGTAGGGGAATGCGACAGCCCGGGCATGTCCCGCCGGGTTTTCAACGGGCTTCCAAATTGATAAGGGGCATGTACAAAAGAGAGCCGCGATAGAAGTTCTCTCATAGGCACGCCGGCATAAGGCCTGTTCCGTTCGTTAAGCCACTTCCTCCGCAAAACGCACAAAAGGCCCATCGAAATGGGCCTTTTGCTTGCGGATTAAGCTTCGTATGCTGCCGGGATGATTCGTGCAGATAAGCTAGGGATTAATAAAATTTACCAAAGCCACAACCGCAAATAATGATCACCAACAGTATAAAAAGCACCAGGATGAAACCTGTAGAGTTAACACCACCAACGTAACCGGACATTCTACATGCACCTCCTTACGTCTTGAGTACTCTATAACTTATGACGGTTTGCTCCAAGGTGCTTGGGTGTTTGTTCCTGAGGCATCTGACCAATTATAAATGCAACCCGATGACGCTTGTACCGGAAGTACGGCTGCACCGCCACCAGAAGCGTATTGCCATTTTCTTGCCGATGAACCCTCGCCGGAACTTTGTTACCATTAGAGAATCATGATCTAATCTATTATTCTTTAGGGGGACATTCTCTTGTTTACTGGCAAGTTTAAGAGATGGGTCGCGGGAGCTGCAGCATTGTCCTGCCTAATGGGAATCGTTCCAACCGTTGATGCAGCCAGCACGGACAAGCTGCCTTTTGACGATATTGCGGGCAGCTTTGCCAGGGACTCTATCATTCGCTTATACGACAAACAAATATTATCGGGTACTTCCGGTAGAACCTTTTCGCCAAAAAAACCCGTTACCCGGGCGGAATTCATTACGATTCTGGACCGCGTACTCGGGATCAAAACCGTTCACGGCGAGATCAATCCCTTTAAGGATATGAAGGCAAAAGACTGGTACTACGACGCGGTTACGGCTGCCGTCCAGATTGGCCTCGTGGATGGGACAAGCGCGCATACCTTCGAGCCGTCGAAGCCCGTCACAAGGCAGGAAGCGGCAATTATGCTTATTCGGGCATTCAAGCAATCCGGCGTATCCGGCAATACCTCGTATTTCGCCGACGCTGACAAGATCGCGGATTGGGCGGATAGGGCAGTTGGCGCGGCGCTTGAGCTTAACCTGATGGCCGGAGATGCTAAAGGTAATTTCAATCCCGCAGAAGGGATGACCAGACAGGAAACAGCCGCTGTCATCGACCGTGCCCTGCAAAATGCAAAGTGGGCTTCCGCGCTTGCGAAATCGCAGTCCTCAACCCGCATCCAGCTTGGCTGGCAATACGGCCAGACGGCGGCCCAATACGAGCAGTCGGTTCTCCAAGCTAACGTTACGAGTTTATCCCCGCGCTGGTATTTCTTCGATCCGGCCGGAGCTGTGGCAGACTATACGGATCAGTCCCTCGTGAGCTGGGCAAGTAAAAACAAAAGACAAATTTGGGCGATGGTCGGCAACCGCTCGAATCAGGAAGTGACGCATCAGAATTTGTCCAATGCGACGTACCGCGGTAAAGTTGTCGATCAGCTTACGGGCTATGTGCAGAAGTACGGTTTGAAGGGGCTGAATATTGATTTCGAGAACGTCGCTCCCGCCGACCGTGCTTATATGACCGCTTTTGTCAGCGAGCTTAGCGCGAAGCTGCATAAGGTTGGCGCCGTCGTCTCTGTATGCGTATCGCCTGACCTTGGCAGCGACTGGACGGAAGGCTTCGATTATAAGGCGCTTGGCGCTTCGGCCGACTACATGGTGTTGATGGCTTACGACGAGCATTGGAGCACCAGTCCAATTGCGGGCTCAGTCGCCTCGCTGCCTTATGTGGATTATTCCATTGCCAAGATCCTGGAGGAAGTGCCCGCAAACAAGGTTATTCTGGCGCTGCCTTATTACAATCAAGAATGGGTCACGGATAAGACCGGTAAGGTAACGGCAACAGAATTGACGCTTATTGAGCAAAATAACATCGTGCACAACCGTTCGCTGCTCCCGGCATGGGATGCATCCGTTTCGCAATATACCGCATCGTATCAGCTTAACGGCCTTAAGCATCAGTTCTGGATCGAGGATGGACGTTCGCTTGCCGCCAAATATAAAAAGGCTATGGATTATAACCTGGCCGGCCTTGCCTATTGGTTCATGGGAGGAGCCAGCACCGATATTTACACCAGTCTAAGCAATGCAGAAAGGTTCTATGGGTTAAATTTTAATTAGCTTATGGATTCATGCTCTTATTTATTTACTCGATTAACAATAAAAGAACGCTTCCCCGTACCATGCGGGGAGCGTTCTTTTTGTTCTGGCGCGATTTCATGATGGGTTCTTTACGTATTCCAGGAACATCCCTTTGAGGATGAGCAGCTGCGGCCTGGATTCGAGATCCGATTCAAAGAGCAGAATGTTGTTCTGCAGCGACAGCTGCCGCGAAAAATGGCCAAAGCTGTTCATGATCGTCGTAAGCGTCTCTTTGATCTGCAGATCCTGGCGGATCGAGCGATCCTCGATGCCGGACTGTACAATAGCCGCGAAATGCAACGAGATCCGCCGATGCAGGGCTACAAACGTCTCCATGTCCTCGACCGGCTCCTGGGAGTGGGCAGCGTAGCTGTCGAAGTCGACCATAAATTTGGCGCTAGCGCGGTTATGCTCCTCTATAAGGAAGTCGAATAGGCGTTCCAGCTTGTCCAGACAAGACAGCGGCAGAGCGGCGGTTGCCATAAAGGCGTCATGAATCGGCTGCAGCAGCTTGGTTGCCACTGCAACGATCAGCTTTTCCTTCTTCGGAAAATACCGAAACAGCGTAGCGATGCCGATATTGGCCGCGTCCGCGATATGCTGCATGGTGGTTTTCTCAATGCCCCGGCGGATAAACTCTTGCTCGGCCGCCTCTAGAATCGCCAGCAGCCTCTGCTGTTTGCCGTCGCTCCGTTCTTTCTCGTACCGTTCTTTTGCATCCATTTGTCGTTACCTTTCATTGGCTAAGCAGCCATCAATTATATGGGTATTATAACGATGCCAACTCCTTCTAGGCAAGAAGCATTGCGCCTCGACGAACATGGTGATATAGTTTATATCATAGTGATATACACACTATCATTTTATTATTCGGGGAGAGATGATCCATGAGTCGTCTAGCGGATAAAGTAGCTATTATTACAGGCGCGGGAAGCGGCATGGGCCGTGAGGAAGCATTATTGTTCGCCCGTGAAGGCGCGAAGGTGGTAGCCACCGACATTAATGAAGCAGCGGTGCTTGCCGTTGTGAAGGAGATCGAGGCGGAAGGCGGCGTTGCAACGGCAATCGCGCACAATGTTGCGTCCGAGGAGCAGTGGATGAGCGTTGTCGCGGCGGCGGTAGAGGCATATGGCCGAATCGATATCCTAGTTAACAATGCGGGTATTTCGTTTGCGGTCGGCATGCTGGATACCACGGTCGAGCAATGGGACAAGGTCATGAATATTAACCTATCGAGCGTGTTTCTCGGGATGAAGCACGTTGTACCTCATATGCAGGAAAATAACGGCGGTTCGATTGTAAACATCTCGTCGATTGCCGGCATTACCGGGAGTCAAGGCGCCGGCGCTTATACGGCATCGAAGGGCGCTGTCCGCATGCTGAGCAAGGCTGCTGCCGTTGATTACGGCAAGGACAACATCCGCGTCAACTCCGTGCATCCGGGCTTTATCGAGACGCCGATGAGCAAGGAGTTCGTGAACAACGAGCAAATGCTCGGATGGTTTCTGTCCCAGACCGCATTGCCGCGCGTAGGACAAGCGGTTGAGGTTGCGAAGGCGGTCCTGTTCCTCGCGTCGGATGACGCATCGTACCTGACCGGCATCGAATTGCCTGTCGACGGCGGCGTGACGGCGAAATAAAAGAACGGAAATGATAGCGGGCTTACATTTCTCCCGCGAATCTTGTCTAAGAACCACGCTGAAGGCGAATAACGCCCGGCGTGGTTCTTTTGCTTGAAGCTATTTTGTGCCATGATATGATTATGCTTACGGAGCAAGACGCTGAAAGGCGGCAGCAATTCATTTATTTGGAGGTGACGGGGTGTATTCTGATATTCAATTCGCAAGCGACCGGCCGGTATCGATGCAGGTCAAGGATTATATGAAACGGCTGATGATAACGGGCGCGCTGCAGGCGAATCAGAAACTTCCGTCCACGCGAGAGTTAAGCCTCTTGATGAATGTTGGCCGCAACACCATCGTGACCGCTTATGCGGATCTGGTGGATGAAGGATTCATATACGCCGTAAAAGGCAAAGGCAACTTCGTCGCGCAATCGGCGGGCGGCGTTGCGGCGGAAGAAGGCACCGGCAAGCAGCTGGACTGGAGCGAGAGGATCAATGATCTGGCCCGCGCGGCGGAAGAGCATGATCTGATGAAGCATGGCATCCGCGCGAAGCGGGGGGCGATTTCTTTTACGAGCATCGCTCCGGACGAAAAGCTCTTCGATCTGCAAAACGTGAAGCGCGCATTCCTCGACCGGATGTCGCTGGAAGGCAACATAATCCTGAATTACGGCTACGCCAAAGGGTATAAGCCCTTAATCGATTTCCTGATGCGTTACATGGAGAACAAAGGCGTCGATCTGGCGGGCAAAGATATGCTCATTACGAACGGTTTTACGGAAGGGTTCGACCTTGTCCTGTCGGCGCTTGGGAAGCGCAGCGGACACGCGTTATGCGAGAACCCGACTCACCATACCGCAATTAAAAATTTAAAGATGCACCAATTCGCCATTACGGGCGTAGATATGGAGCCTGACGGCATTAGCCTAGAACAGCTGGAAGAGAAGCTTGGCGGGCAGGAATTCGACCTCGCTTATCTTGTTCCTTCGTACCATAACCCGACGGGGATCGTGATGTCCCACGAGAAACGGGCGGAAACGGTGCGTATGCTGAACGACCGCCGGATTCCGATTATCGAGGACGGCTTTAATGAAGAGCTTCGTTATTCAGGCGCTCATGTGGCCCCTTTGCTCGCTTACGGCGGCAACCGCAATAACGGAACGATTTATTTGGGCAGCTTCTCCAAAATTCTGTTCCCCGGCCTGCGCGTCGGATGGATTCTGGCGGATAAGGAGCTGATCGACTATCTGGAAAGCGTCAAACGCGCGCGCACCATTCATACGTCGACTCTTGATCAATCGCTGCTCTATCAATATCTTCATAATGGCAACTTCGAGAAATATCTGAAGCGTGCGAAGGCGGAATACAAGCGCAAATACGAACTGGCCGTGGAGAGCTGTAAGACGTATCTGCCGCTAAAAAGGCTGTCAGGCGACGGCGGGCTTCATTTGTTCGTCGAATTCGGAGAGAGCTTCTCCACTAGGGAGCTGCTGCAGGCCTGCACGGAGCAGGGCGTACTGTTTACGCCCGGCGATATTTTCTACACGGACGGCGGCGGCCGCCATGCGATGCGGCTTGGCTTCTCCCGCGTCTCCGACGAGAATATCGTCATAGGGATCCAAAGGATCGGGGACGCTGCGAAAGCTATGCTCGGGAAGTAATTCTTTTCATAAACAATTATGGTTATTAAATTTTCAGGAGGCTTATTAACAACATGATGAAAATCGGCGTTATTATGGGCGGCATTTCGTCCGAGAGAGAAATTTCTTTATTGACGGGGCAAGAAATGATCGCGAATCTGGATCGCGGCAAATATGAAGTTGTGCCGATCGAGATTAACACGAAACGCGATTTGATTGATAAAACGGCCGGTATCGACTTCGCGCTGCTCGCTCTTCACGGCAAATACGGCGAAGACGGTACGGTGCAAGGCACGCTGGAATCGCTTGGCATTCCTTACTCGGGCTGCGGCGTGTTGTCGAGCAGCGTAAGCATGGATAAAGAGCTGGCTAAAAAGCTTATCCGTTTCGACGGCATCCTGACAGCCGATTGGATTAACGTCGCCAGCATGGAGGAGCTTGCCGCGGCCAACGTGGAGCGCCTTGGCCTGCCGGTTGTCGTGAAGCCGAATTCGGGCGGCTCGAGCATCGCTACGCGTCTGGTTAAAACGCAGGAGGGGATCGAGGAAGCGGTAGCGGAAGCGTTGAAGTGGGATGACTCCGTTATGATCGAGCAGTTCGTAGGCGGGGAAGAAATCACATGCGCCGTCCTGAACGGCAAGCTGCTTCCAATCGTATCGATTAAAGCCAACTCGGAGTTTTTCGATTTCGACTCCAAGTACCAGGATGGCGGAGCGACGGAAGAAGTGATCGAATTGCCGGCCGACGTGCAGGCCCGCGTCGAAGCTTCTGCGCTTGGCTGCTACAAGTCATTGAAGTGCAGCGTGTATGCGCGTATCGACATGATTATCGCAAACGGTGTTCCGTACGTTCTGGAAGCGAACACGCTGCCGGGTCTGACGAAGAACAGCTTGCTGCCTAAGGCGGCCAAAGCGGCTGGTATCAAGTTCAACGAGCTGCTTGACTACATCATCGATTATTCTCTTGAGGAACGCAAAGAGAAATAATCGGCCAGGGAGAGGATTAACCATGTTGACGACGAGCACATGGGTGACGCCGCTAGTCCGCGATTTGCCCCCCTCGGGCATTCGCAAGTTTTTTAACGCGGCTGAGGGAAACAAGGAAATCATATCGCTAGGGGTTGGGGAACCCGATTTCGCAACGCCTAAGGCGGCCAGAGAGGCCTGCATTCGGGCGCTCGAGCGGGGCCGGACGATGTATACGCCTAACGAAGGCCTTATGGAGCTTCGGGAGGAGATTGCGGCGTACTTGGACAAAAGCTTTGGAGTCCGCTACGAACCGGCCAAGGAAGTGCTGGTTACGGTAGGCGGCAGCGAAGCGATTGACCTGGCCATGCGGGCGCTTCTTGAGCCCGGCGATGAAATGATTATTCCGGTTCCCGGTTACATTGCTTACGCGCCGATCTGCAAGCTGAACGGAGGGGTGCCGGTTGAACTGGAGATGACGGCCGCCCAGTCGTTCAAGCTTACGGCAGATGCGCTCAGGCAGGCGATAACTCCCCGTTCCAAGGTGCTCTTCGTCAACTTCCCTAGCAATCCGACCGGAGCGGTTATGTCCTACGAGGATTGGCTGCCGATTACGAAGCTTGTGGAAGAGCATAACCTCATCGTATTGTCCGATGAGATCTATGCGGAGCTGACTTACGAAGGCAAGCATGTCAGCTTCGCTTCCCTTCCGGGGATGAAGGATCGGACGGTGGTGATCAGCGGCTTTTCTAAGGCTTTTGCGATGACGGGAATGCGAGTTGGCTACGCTTGCGGCGGTCAGGAGCTGATCGCAGCGATGACCAAGATCCATCAATATACCGCTCTTTGCGCGCCGATTGTTGGCCAGGTTGCCGCGATCGAATGCCTGCGCAGCTGCATGGAGGATAAAGACGAGATGGTAGAGGCGTTTAACCAGAGGCGGCGGATGTTCGTAAAAGGCTTAAGCGAGCTGGGGCTCACATGCCGGGATCCGCAAGGAGCGTTTTACGCTTTCCCGTCCATCGCTGCGACCGGGCTCGGCTCGGAGCAGTTCGCTACGCGGCTGCTGCAGGAAGCGAAGGTAGCGGCAGTGCCCGGCTCGGTATTCGGCCGGGGCGGCGAGGGCTTTATCCGCTGCTCGTACGCTTCCTCGACTTCGAATCTGTCGGAGGCTCTGGAGCGCATCGGCCGCTGGATGCGGACGGCGATGTAAAGTGTAGCCTCGGGGCTGTCTCTTGAGCGGCAGGCTGGCAATAGGCCAGCCTGCCGCTTTTGCGTAGCTGCTTAGGTGCGCGACGATGCTGTAAGGGGATGCAGTATGCTGGACTGGAAATGGGTATACCCTGTGCTGGGCGCGTATACTGCACCTAATGCAGCCATACACGCTCGATATCGCGCTCCGGAGCACCGTATATCGCATGCGTCTGAGCTGGCGTCTCTAGACGCCATATGCCTCGCAGAATGCAGAATGCAAGCCATTGTAAGCCTAGAGTGCCATATCCTGCACAGAATGCAGCATATACGCCCGATATGGCGCTCCGGAGCACCGTATGTTGCACGGAATGCAGTATATTGGTCTCGATGGAGCTCATTTAGGCTGTTTCGGACGGAATATCCTGCATATCGTGCAGTATAATCGGGCTTTCTAGCGAAAATGCAGCAATATACTGCAAAACGTGCACTGGAAGCATGGCTGCCGACGTATGCAGCCGCAAATCTATGCGCACTAGTAAACAGGTTATTTCGACGAATCAGTCCTCTCGGGCTGGTAAGCCGGAATAACCTGTTTTTGCATCTATGGCAGCGGTTATTTGCAGAATACGGAGCAGGTATGATAGGTTGGAGAAACATAGTTTAGTTGGAGAGCGGGTGATATTCGATGCCTATCCATATCGGGCTTGCGGGCTGGGGAGACCAGGACGCGCTGTACGGCCCAAATGTCAAAGCGAAGGACCGGCTGAAGGAATATGCGAAGCATTTCCCGCTGGTTGAGGTGGACAGCAGCTTTTACGCGATACAGCCTCCGGAGAGGTTCGCCAAGTGGACGGAGGAGACGCCGGAGTCGCTGCATTTTATCGTCAAGGCTTACCAAGGAATGACCGGACATCAGCGTGGTCCTGCGGCAGCAGCGGCGGCTAATGATCCAGACGGCACGTTTGCGGCTTTTCGCGAATCGATTATGCCGGTGATGGAAGCGGGGCGCCTGAGCGCGGCTCTGTTCCAGTACCCGCCGTGGTTCGACTGTACCCGGGACAACGTGCGTATTCTGCGGGAAACGAAGCGCCGGATGGAAGGGATCCCCGTCGCGCTCGAGTTCCGTCATCAAAGCTGGTTCACCGAGGAATACCGGAAGCGTACGCTGGACTTCATGCGCCAGGAGGGCTGGCTGCATAGCGTATGCGACGAGCCGCAGGCGGGTCTAGGATCGATACCAACCGTGCTTGAGGTGACGGATGCTTCCATGACGGTTGTCCGGTTCCACGGCCGTAACGCCGGCGGCTGGAACCAGGGCGGGGCGCCGAATTGGCGGGATGTCCGCTATCTATATCGTTATAACGAGGACGAGCTGCGGCAGTGGGCAGGGTATTTGGAGCAGCTGCAGCAGCAAAGCGAGCATATTTGCGTGATCTTCAACAATAACTCCGGCGGCGATGCGGCGGACAACGCGAAGCAGATGATGGCGCTGCTCGGCCTGCTAAGGCCGGATGGCAAGGACCCGCTGGAGCCGCTCGAATTACCGCCGCAATATGAGCAGCTTGATCTTTTCTAAACACACTAGCTATAAAGGAAAGTATGAAAGAGGCAGTCCCTTGAAAAATAGAAAAACGCTGTACATCCTCACGATTGCCGTATCTATCGCTTTTATCGGATATACGACCTATATGAACTTTATCTACGACCCCGAAGCGAGCCGCTTCCTGCGTCATAAGACCGGATTGAAGCATGTGTCGCTGTGGCTGACCATTATGGATGTGCATATTGCGGCGGCTTGCGCGGCCATGATTGCCGGACTTATTAACTTCTCCAGACGGATCAGAGAGAGAAGCGCCAAGCTGCATCGAGCTCTCGGTTATATTTACGTGCTGGCGGTGGCCATCGTTGATCTAACCTCCGGCTACATGGCTCCGTCCTCTACGGGGGGGAGAGTAAACAGTATTGCATTTAATTTTATCAATATGATTTGGCTTGTTATCACGGTGGTTGCGGTTGTGAAAATCCGTAAAGGAAAAGCCGCGGAACACCGCAAATGGATGATTCGAAGCTATGTTTTCGTATTCACTAATTTGTTCACCCACCTGATTACCGCAGCCCTGCATAACGGTATCGGGATGGATTATACGGTAAGCTATACGATCGCCATTTACAGCACGATTGTGCTGCTGCTTTTGCTCGCGGAGCTTGTGATCAGGCAATTAAAAACAGACCCGGAAAGGCCATGAAGCTGGCTGGACCGGGTCTGTTTGTTTGTTAGCTCCTTATGCTCTAAGCATTCCCATCGCATCATAGGTGCCAAGAATGGACATACGGGTAAGCTGCAGCGCCATATGGCGGGAGGAGTAGACCATCCGCTGCTCCAGCCATTTGCGCGCCATGTGGAAGGTCGAAAAGCTGATATAATCAAGCAGCAGATCAAGCGGAACGGCCTGCTTCTGGTCCATGCTGAGCGCCGTAATACGGGCGTAGAAGGTATCGCGGATGACGCCGAGCAGGGAAGCCGCATAATCGGCACCGGCTGTTGCCGGATTAATCCTGGTCAGAAGAACGCGGTAGAACGCTTCATTTTCCTCGACGTGGCTGAACAGAAGTACAAAGAAAGGATCGGGCGCGTTAAAATCCGGTATGTAAGATTCATTCCGGTCTGCATCAATAAGTGCGGTTAGCTGAGTTAATTTATCCTTCACCATATGATCGAGCAAATCGAATTTGTCGCTGTAATAGGCGTAAAAGGTAGAACGGTTTATGTTGGCCCTCTCCGTTATATCCTTGATGACAATTCCCTCGATATCCTTCTCCAGCAGCAAGGCCAGAAACGCCTCCGAAATAAATTGCTTGGTCCTTGCGATTCTTCGGTCCGTGATCAATTGGTTTTGTTGGACAGACATGCCTCGTTTCCCTCCAATCAGACATTTTTGATAAAAGTGTCGGATATCCAACTTCCAAGCAAACAAGAGAGGGCTGAAGCTTGCTTAAAGCCAGCCAGACAATTGTGTGCGGTTTGTGCGGATATCATTTTCAAATCCTACAAAATGGTCAAAAGTGTTGATTTCACAACGTTTATGGCGTAAATAACGGTTGCTGCAAAATGATTATTAGCTATCATAATAAACAAAGCCGATTAAATCAATTGGGATAGTAAAAATTTTATATTCAAGATGAAAAGGGGAGGTTCGCTTGCGAGGAGAGGCTTTTCTTCAGAGCTTAAATGACGGCCGGAAAATATGGCTGGACGGCACCCAGGTGCAAAACGTGCCTGCGCATGCGGCATTCAAGGGAACGCTTGATACGATCCGGCAGCTGTTCAATATGCTGGATGATCCCGCGGTCCAAGGCAGCGTCGGTTACAAAGTGGAGAGTACCGGGCGTTATGCCCACAGCTCCTTCCTGGTTCCTTACACGCGGGAGCAGCTTGCGCAGCGCAGCGGCTCCTTCAACCGCTGGTCGCAGGAAACGCATGGCATGATGAGCCGCTTGTCGGACTATGCCAGATCGCTTGTTACCGGCTGGTACGCTGCCAGGGACGAACTCGGTCAGCTGGATCCGTTATTCAAGGAGAAAATTACTCGTTACTACGAGGAGGCCCGTGACAAGGATTTGTTCCTGACGACGGCGATTATCGATCCGCAGATCGACCGCTCCAAAAATTTGGACGATGACCGGATCGCCGAGCGTTTCCTGCATGTCGTAAAGGAGACAAGCGAAGGGATTGTTGTACGCGGTGCCAAGATGATTGCGACGGGCGCGCCCTATACGCATGACTTTATCATCTCGTCCTTCCTGAAGTTTGAGACGGCGAACCGGAGCCATGCGCATGTGCTGATCGTGCCGGCCAATTCGCCGGGACTGCATATCGTGTGCAGGGAATCCTTCGCAAGCGTTAGCGAGCGGAATCATCCGCTTAGCGCGAATTACGACGAGATGGATGCGGTGCTCTTCTTCGACGATGTGCTGATTCCTTGGGAACGGGTGCTGCTGTACGGCGACGCGCAGAAGGTGCTGACCCTGCGGGCCAACAAAACAGCCAATGCGCTGGCGTTCCATCAGAACATCGTCCGGTACGTCGCCAAGCTGGAGTTTGTCACCGGCGTGGCCTTTGCCGTTACCGAATCGATTGGCGCGCAAGGCTTCCTGCATGTGCAGGAGAAGCTAGGCGAGCTGCTGACGCAGATCGAAGTGATTAAAGCGCTTGTTATTGCATCGGAGGCGCAGGCGAAGCCGGATAAATCGGGCGTGCTTGTGCCGGAGATGTCTTACATCGATACCGCGCGCAATATCGGGACGAAATTTTATCCCCGCGCGATCGAGATTTTGCAGCAGGTGGGCGGGGGCGGCTTCGTTCAGGCGCCATCGGGCATCGAAGACTTCTATGGCCCGCTGGCGGACCTGATGCACAAATATTACGAAGGCGCGACGGTCAGCGCGGAGAAAAAAGTGCAGCTGCTCAAGCTGGCCTGGGATCTCATCGGCAGTCCGCTTGGATCACGGCATGAGCTGTACGAACGGTTTTACGCGGGCGATCCCGTACGCGGCTATGCGAATCAGTTCCTAAGCTTCGATAAGGAGCGTCTCACCGCACCGGTATGGGGGTTGCTTAAGAAGGCAAGCAAGGACGGCAAGACGCTAGTGTAGGATTTGAGTTCGGAAAATGGATGGAGGATGAGAACAATGGAATTATTCTGGTTTATTCCCACGCATGGCGATGGACGATACCTCGGTACAAGCGAAGGGGCAAGAGCGGTCACGTACAGCTATTGCAAGCAAATCGCGCAGGCTGCCGATGAGCTGGGTTACGGCGGCGTTCTGCTGCCAACCGGCAAATCCTGCGAGGATGCCTGGATTGTCGCTTCGACGCTTGTGCCCGTAACGGAACGGCTGAAGTTTCTGGTTGCCGTTCGTCCCGGCTTAACGCTGCCGACGGTAGCGGCGCGGATGTCGGCTACGCTCGACCGTTTTTCCAAAGGCAGACTGCTCATTAACGTTGTAGCGGGCGGCGATCCGGTAGAACTTGCCGGCGACGGTTTGTTCCTTGACCACGACACGCGTTATGAATTGACGGATGAATTCCTTCATATCTGGCGCAAGGAGCTGGAAGGCGAAAGCGTTGACTTCGAAGGAGAACATCTGAAGGTGGAAGGCGGCAAGGTGCTCTATCCGCCCGTGCAGAAGCCTTATCCTCCGCTTTATTTCGGCGGTTCGTCGGAAGCGGCAATGGACGTGGCGGCCGATCATGTGGACGTCTACCTGACCTGGGGCGAGCCTCCGGCAGCGGTTAAGCAGAAGATTGAGAAGATGCGCGGGCTGGCTGCGGCCAAAGGACGCCAGCTGAAATTCGGCATCCGGCTGCATGTCATTGTCCGTCCGACGGAAGAAGAAGCATGGCGTGCGGCAAACGAGCTTATTGAAAATCTGGATGAAGAGACCATTGCTTCGGCGCAGAAGATATTCGCGCGCATGGACTCGGAAGGCCAGAAACGGATGAGCCAGCTGCATAACGGAGACCGTTCGCGGCTTGAGATCAGCCCGAACCTGTGGGCGGGCATCGGCCTAGTGCGAGGCGGGGCGGGAACGGCTCTTGTCGGCAGCGCCGAGCAGGTTGCGGAGCGGATCAAGGAATACGCGGAGCTGGGGATCGAGACGTTTATTTTATCCGGTTACCCGCATTTGGAAGAGGCATACCGGACCGCCGAGCTGCTCTTCCCATTACTGCCGCTGACGAAGCGGAGCGGAGAAGGCGACCGTGCTTTCATCAGTCCGTTTGGCGAAATGATTGCAAACAACGAGCTTCCCGGACGCGCGCCGAAGGCAGAAGCGGCTGTTTCCGGCAAATAAGGGCAAAGGGGATTGGAAGATGAGCGCAATTGAATTTGGCTATTGGGCCCCCCTCGAAGACGGCGGGCTGCTGGCGACAAAGCTGCCGCAGCGGACCAGCTCCTCCTTTGAGGCGAATATCCGGTATGCGGAGCAGGCGGAGCGCACGGGCTTTGATCATATGCTGCTGCCGACCAGGTTCGTAGCCAGCAGCGATTCGGAGAATCAGTGGGAATCTCTTACCTTCGCGGCGGCGCTTGCGGTGAAGACGCAGAAGCTGGGGCTGATTGTTGCGGTGGCCTCGGGTCTTATTCCTCCCGCGATTGTAGCGAAGATGCTGACGACGATTGATCATCTAAGCGGCGGCCGGGCAGCGATTAACGTTGTAAGCGGCTGGCTGAAGGATGAATACATCGCGCTTGGCCAGCCTTGGCTCGACCATGACGAGCGGTACCGCCGCTCGGAGGAGTTCATCCGCGTGCTGCGCGGGCTGTGGACGGAAGATCAGGCAACCTACGCGGGAGACTTCTTCCGGCTGCGACAAGCGGATTTCAAGCCAAGACCGGTGCAAGTGCCGGGACCAACCATCTACCAGGGCGGCAATTCGAAAGCGGCGAAGCAGATGGCCGGACGCGTATCGGACTACTATTTTATGAACGGCAATACGCTCGAAGGGCTTAAGAAACAGATCGATGAGGTCAAAGGTTATGCCGCTGATAACAATCGCGAGATCAAGTTTGGCGTGAATGCCTTCGTCATCGTGAGGGATACGGAAGAGGAGGCGAAGCAGGCGCTTCGCGACATCATTTCGAACGCCGATTCGGCAACCGTAGAGGCCTTCCGTGAGCAAGTCAAGCATGCCGGACAGTCGGCAGGCGAGCGCGACGGCATGTGGGCGAATTCCACGTATGAGGATTTAATTCAGTTCAACGACGGCTTCAAGACCGGGTTGATCGGGACGAAGGAGCAAGTGGCGAGGCGCATTCTCGAATTGAAGGAGATCGGCATCAACCTGGTGCTGACAGGGTTCCTGCATTATGATGAAGAGCTGGCGTTATTTGGGGAGCAGGTCATCCCGCTTGTGCGTCAGCTCGAGCTGGAAGAGAGCGTCAGCGCAATAGGCCGGTAATACCGGCGCGCGTCAACAATGGAATAAAGATAGATCCGATCGGACGACCGAAGGCTCTCTCCTATCCTTTTGCAGGAAAACGCGGGAAGTCTTTTTTTGTTGTCTATTAACGATCGGGAGGAATGGAATTTATGAGTTCATTGGAAAAAGAGACGGTGTCAAACCCGAGGGCTTTAGAGCCAAGGCGGAGTTTGACTGAGCCTGAATCAACGGCGGTCAAACTCTCGCCCAAGCGAAAGCTGACTTTGGTTGATGCCATTGGCTCAACCTTGGCGCAAATGGCGCCCGCTGCGGCTATTTATTACGGTCTTCCGGTTATCTTCCTGGCGACAGGCATCGGTTCGCCGCTTACGCTGCTCTTATCGGCCGTGGCGATTATTATCGTTGGGCTCAGCCTAACCCGTTTTTCGGCCAAACATCCATCCAGCGGCTCGCTGATCAAATATATCGGCATGTCGTTTGGAGGAGTGACGGGTACGGCTTCTTCTATCGTGTTTATCGCGGGTACCGTGTTCCTGGCCGCATCGGCTTTTATCGAGCTTGGAGGCTGGACCGCGGACTCGCTGGCGTTATACGGCATTCATATTCATTGGGCGATCCCGACGGTCGTCCTTGGCGTCCTGATCTGGGGACTGACGATTATCGGCATCGATCGCTCGACCAAAATCGCAAGCATCGCGCTTATCATCGAAGTGCTTGTGCTGCTTGGCGTGTCGGTCTATATCCTGCTTGATCCGCCTAACGGATTATCGGCTAAGCCGTTTGTCCCTTCATCGGTAACGGACGGTCTTGCGGGCGTGGGGCTTGGATTCCCGCTGGCCATCTACCTGTTCATCGGCTTCGAGAATTCGGCTGCGCTGGCGGAAGAAACGCAAAATCCAAAGCGCAACGTCAAACGTGCCGTACTGGTCAGCATCGCGATTATGACGGTGTTCTATCTGCTTGTCAGCTATGCCGTTATCGCTGGCTTTGGCAACAACAACGAGGAGCTCGTGAAAAGCTCGAATCCTTTCATGACGCTGGCAGACCGTTATTTGGGCGATTTCTCGTTCCTTGCGGTTATCGCCGGTTTTACGAGTATCGTCGGCATGACGATTGCCTGCCTGAACGGCTTCTCGCGGATCGCCTTCAACTCGGCACGCGAAGGGCTGATTACCGTAAAGCTCAGCGCGGTCTCCAAATGGCAGACGCCTGCCGGCGCCTTGTCGCTGCTGAGCGGCCTCGGAATCGTATTCGCGCTGCTGTTCGGCTTTGCCGGCGATACATGGGTAACCGGCTTCGGGTACCTCGGAACGATCGGCACGATTCCTCTGCTGCTTATTTATGCGCTTCTTAATATTGCGGTTATCGTGTATCCGAACGAAGAGCTGAACGTATTCCAGCGCTACGTGCTTCCGGTGCTTGGCGTCATCAGCATCGCGCTTCCGATCTGGGCGATGATTCAGCCCGGTCAGCCGAAGCCGGTCAGCTACTTCCCTTGGGTCATTTTTGCTATCGTCCTCATCAGCCTGGCTTATGCCTGGTTCCGTGTAAAACGCGATCCCTCGCTTCCAGCCCGCGTTGGCGCGGCAGCCGAGCCAACCGGAGAATACGAAGCGAAAGCATCATCGATATAAAAGGTTATAAAACGAGTGATTAAGGAGGGTATTTGTATGGCAACTGTTGCAGCACAGCCGGATTACGGGCAGCTTGTCGCTTCCATCCGGGAAACCGTTGACGAAGTGATTCGCCCGAATGCGGAACGGATTGACAGAGAGGGCGTATTTCCCTCGGAAAATTTGCAGGCTTTAGCGGACAAAGGCTGGAACAGCCTGATCATCCCAACTGACTATGACGGACTAGGGCTGGACTATACCGCTTTTGCGCTGGCCGCGGAGGAGATCGGCAAAGGCTGCCCTTCCACTTCCCTGATTTATGTCATGCATGTCGGCGCGGCGCAGACGCTGGTGTATTACGGCACGGAGGATCAGAAGCAGCGCTGGCTGAAGCCGGTCCGCCGGGGCGCGATCGGAACTCATTCGATGAGCGAGAAGGCAACGGGCGGGCATACCTGGTTCAACTTAAGCGAAGCGAAACGCGACGGCGAGGATTATATTTTGGATCTGGAAAAATCGTTCACGACCAGCGGCGGCCATGCCGACTTCTACGTGCTGCAGACTCGTACGCCGGGCGCGCAGCAGCCGACGGATCTCAGTTACTTTATCGTCGACGGCAAGGATCCGGGAATTACGGCCGGCCCTTGGGAAGCGCTTGGCGTACGCGGCAACCAGAGCGGTCCGCTGAAGCTGGACAACGTACACGTACCGCGTGCCGATCTGCTTGTCGGAGAGAACCGGGCGATTGAGATTGCGTTTAACGGCGTAGATCCGCTCTACCTTCTTGGCATCGGTTCTGCTTGGATCGGGGTTGCTTCGGAGGCATTGTCTATCGTGGTAGAACGGGTAAAAAGAACGGTGCATCGAGACTTCAACCGGAGTCTCGCGGACTATCAGGTCATCCGACAGCAGCTGGCGAACGCAAAGATTGGACTTAGCGCGCTGAAGCCTTGGCAGCTGTCGCTTGCCGAGAAGTATAACCGTTACGAAGCCGAGGGCCGGCCGCTTGGCGAGCTGTGGTATGAAGCGACGGAGTTCAAGATTCATGCCACGGAGGTCGCAAACCA
Organism: Paenibacillus glycanilyticus NBRC 16618; assembly: GCF_004000805.1. Lineage (GTDB taxonomy): Bacteria > Bacillota > Bacilli > Paenibacillales > Paenibacillaceae > Pristimantibacillus > Pristimantibacillus glycanilyticus. Next base: position 134,456 of record NZ_BILY01000016.1, on the reverse strand, counting down.
GGTCGTCTCCGTTGCGATGGATGTAACAGGCGGCTACGGGTACAAAAAAGGCACCATCGAGCGGCTGTACCGTGACGTGCGGGCAGGTCTCGTGCTTGCGCCGTCCAACCATCTGGCACGCGAGTTAGTCGGTAAAGAGCTTGTTGGCCAGCCTCCCGAGCTGTTCACGCAAGGCGGAGAGTAGACGTTGAGGAGGATGCTGGATGACAACTAGTACGGCTCTGGATTATTTAACTGCGGCAAGGGAGCTTGCGGACCGCTTCCGCGAGGACGCCGCTGAACGCGACAAGGAAGGCGGCACGCCAAAGTTGCAGCGCGATTGGATCCGGGAGAGCGGACTCCTGAAGCTGCTTATTCCGGCGGAATACGGCGGCTATGGCGGACAATGGTCCGACGTTCTTGGCGTTGTACGCGAGTTTGCGAGGACGGATGCGGCCTTGGCGCATGTATACGGCTATCACTTTCTCTGCCTGATCGCGCCTCATCTGGCCGGTACGGAGGAGCAAAAGCGGTATTTCTACGAAGTAACCGCCGCGAACGACTATTTCTGGGGCAATTCCTCCAATCCGCTTCAGAAGACCATTATCGGCGAGAAGTCTGAAGACGGCGTAATCGTTAACGGTTCAAAGGGCTTCAGCTCGGGATCGCCGGATTCGGATCTGCTTGCGATTTCCTGGAACGACAGCGTGACCGGCGACTATTACGAGGGGATTATTCCTTCCGGCCGCGAAGGCGTTGAGATCATAGACGATTGGGACAACATGGGCCAGCGCCAGACCGGCAGCGGCACCGTGAAATTTCATAACGTGCGGGTAGAGCCGCATGAAATACTCGAGACGCCGTATGCGGGCCAGACGGTTTTCTCTACGCTTGTTCCGCAGCTGTCCCAAAGTATTCTGGCGAGTATTTTTATCGGCAGCGCGGCGGGAGCCTTGGAAGAAGCAAAAGCGTATACGCTGGAGCATGCGCGGCCTTGGTACACCTCCGGGCTAGAGCGGGCTTCGGAGGAGCCTTCAACCTTAAGCCGTTACGGCGAGTGGTGGGCGGACTATCAGGCGGCGCTTGGTCTCGTAGAGAAGTCGGACCGTCTGCTTGATGCCGCTTGGGCTAAGGAAGAAGTATTGGGCGAGGTTGAACGCGGCGAGCTGGCGGTCTTTGTTGCTGCGGCGAATGTGCAGGCCGGCAAGATGGCGCTTGAAGTGACCAACCGGATTTTCGAAGTGATGGGGGCAAGGGCAACGGCGTCAAAGTTCGGCTTCGACCGGTTCTGGCGCAACGTGCGGACTCACACGCTCCATAATCCGGCGGAGTTCAAGCTTCGCAATGTGGGCAATTGGTATTTGACCGGCACGGCGCCGGTTCCCGGCTTTTATTCCTAAAGGGCTAGACTCGGCAGCTAGATTCGAACATAGAGTTTTCAGCTATCATTCGAAGGAGAGTGGGTATGATGTCGTTACAATTTGCTTATTGGGTGCCGAACGTAAGCGGAGGGCTTGTCATTTCCGAAATTCCGCAAAAGACCGGCTGGTCCTTTGAAGATAACGTCCGCTACGCGAAAGCCGCAGAAGAAGCGGGCTTTGACTTTGCCTTGCTTCAGACGCGGTTCGTCGCCAGCTACGGCGCAGAGAATCAGCTCGAGGCGATTACGCTGGCTTCCGCTTTGGCTGCGGTAACCAGCAAAATCAAGCTGATTGCCGCTGTCCTGCCTGGGTTATGGCATCCCGGGACGGTTGCGAAGATGCTGGCCACCATCGATCAGATCAGCCATGGACGCGCTGCGGTTAACGTGGTCAGCGGCTGGTTCAAGGGAGAGTTCCACAGCTACGGCGAGCCTTGGCTCGATCATGACGAACGCTACCGCCGCTCGGAGGAGTTTATCCGCGTCCTGAGAGAAATGTGGACGGAGCAAGAAGCAAGCTTCCGCGGCGACTTTTACCGGTTGAACCAGGCTCCCCTGAAGCCGAAGCCGGCGGCAGCCCTTCCGGTCTTCCAAGGCGGGAACTCGGCTGCAGCGCGCCGGATGGCGGCAAAAGTATCGGATTGGTATTTCATGAACGGCAATACGACGGAGGGCTTCAAGGCGCAGATTGACGAGCTGAAAGCGGCATCTGCGGCCAATGGCCGCGAGCTGAAGTTCGGGGCAAACGCGTTTGTTATCGTGCGCGACACGGAAGAGGAAGCGCGCCAGGTGCTGCGAGACATTGTGGAGTATGCGAATCCGGAGGCGGTGGAAGGGTTCCGCAGCCAGGTCGGCTTTGCGGGCAAAGCCTCGCCGGAGCGGGAGGGCATGTGGGCGAATTCGGATTTTTCCGACCTTGTCCAGTACAATGACGGCTTCAAGACGGGGCTGATCGGAACGGCGGAGCAGGTGGCAGACCGCATTATCGAGCTGCGAAAAATCGGCGTTGATCTGATCCTGACCGGCTTCTTGCATTATGAAGAGGATATCAGGGCGTTTGGCGAGAAGGTAATCCCGCTTGTCCGCGAGAAAGAAGCGGCACTCGGGCTGGCAGCATCGGCCGTTCTGTAAGGAATTTTAGAGACTGGAGCTTACGTTGAGCTCCGGTCTTTTTTTTCATTTTTATGAGGAATGAAACTAATCCTCCGGCTGCATTGTCTAATGTCTGAGAGGTGAAAAATTTGGAAAATAGCTATTGGCGTTATATGGACCGCATGGATGCCGCCGGACTAAGAGAGCTGATGGATTCGTACGGCCAGGATGTATGGAATCTGGCTTATGTCATCACGCGCAGGCATGATTTGGCGGATGACGTAACGCAGGATGTGTTTCTGAAGGTATATCAGTCTATTGCCTCGTTTCGCGGTGCTTCCTCAATCCGCACGTGGCTGCTCTCCATGACAAGAAATACGGCTATTAATTATAAAAGAACGGCCTTTATGCGCCGGGTGCTGCTTGTTGGCAGAAGCGCTGCCCATGACGGGGAAAGTCCGTCTGCGGAGCAGGAAGCTTTAAGGCTGGCTTTCACGTCCGAGCTGTGGAATGCCGTTATGGAGCTGCCCGTTAAGCTGCGGGAGGTGCTTGTCCTCCATGCGAAATACGAGCTGACGACTAAGGAAATCGCTGACGCGCTTGGACTGCCGGAGGGGACGGTCAAAACGAGACTGTCGAGGGCGCGCAAGCGGATGAGCAGCAGTTGGAAGGGGAGTGCCGCGTATGAATGAGAAGCAGCCGGAATGGTACCGTGAGTTGCGGCGGGGACCGCATGTCCAGCAGACTTTTACGAGGGAGAAGAAGGAAGCGATCGTGCGCAAGGCGGAAGCGATCGATCGTGGGGAGAAGAGAAAAAGATCTGGCCTGGTTCGTTTATCGTGGGCTGCCGTGTCTTTTATTGTTATAGCCGTGATTGTTGCCGTTGCGTTCCGGGAGGACGTTGGAGCACCTGGAGGAAACGGGGGAAAAGGGTTGGCGCCTGATTCGAGTTCGACAGTGACGCCGTCGCCGGATGCTTCGCCAAGTTCTACTCCAATACCAAAGGGGCAATTTTTCGTTATCCCGTCCAGGCAGGACGGTTATCTGAAGGATGCCTTGCCGTTCTCAACGGAAGAGGTCAAGAAAATTTGGGTGAAGGAAACGCTGATACCTCAAGACCGTATGTATGTTATTCTGCAAAATCTGAATGGGCTTGAGATGACGAAAGCAGCTTCGGCCGATAAGACGTTAAGCGAGGAGAGCTTAATCCGTTTCGAAACGGCTGATTCGGTGTACAGAATCCCGTACGATGTGAACACAAACGAGTATCTTTTAGGCGGACGCCGTTATTATGCGGATGATCAGGTAATGCTGCTAATGCATGGCATCCTGCAGCCGGATTCGAAGCTGGCGCAGCTTGACCGGATGTTCGAGCAGGCTCGGCTGGAAATGGAGAGCCACGAAGGCGGGATTGACGATAGCTTCTCTTATAAAGGAGAAAGGCTGACCGTAGCCAACAAATCTTATAACGAGTGGGAGCAGCTGCTTCTGCTCAGAAGCAGCGTTCAGCCGACTCAGCTCGGACATTATTATGAGGATGCCGTTCAGGCAGTAGGCACTGTAGCCGAATATAGCGACGGAGTTATGCAGCTCAACCGGAGTATCGTGTTTCTGGACAGCAATCATGCGACACAGGACGGTCTTGCCGTCGGCATGTCGAAGGAAGAGGTTATGCAGAAGCTTGGCAAGCCGAATTTGCAGCTGGATTCCAAGTGGAGCTACAAAATCGGCGACTATTTGAAATTCCATCTTTATTTTGACCACAATAAGATTAGGTACATCGAGCTCAGTCAGCCTCTGTAACTTACGGGATGAGGAGAGATGGGGATGAGAAAAAGGATTCTAACCGCTGTTGTTGTAACGGTTGGCGCGCTTTTGCTGGCCTCTTGCGAGGACGGCAAGTCATCGGTCAAAACAGGCGGTACGCAGGTATCGGGGGAGCAGACTCCCTACAAAGTTGTGGCCGAGAAGCTGCAGGCACCGTGGGTAATCGCTTTTGACGGCGATGCGATCTATGTCAGCGAGAGGGACGGCAATGTCGTACGGGTTGCCGAAGGCAAGTCGACGAGAATGCCGGTCCATTTCAATAAGAACGTGCATGCCCAAGGGGAAGGCGGTTTTCTGGGATTTGTGCTTGCTCCGGATTTTCAGGCATCGAAGGAGGCTTTTGCTTACCATACGTATGAGGAAAACGGGAAAATCTTAAACCGAATTATTGTGCTTAAGCTGGAGAAGGATGCCTGGGTAGAATCGAGGGCGCTGCTTGAAGGCATTCCGGGCTCGTTTAATCATGACGGCGGCCGGATGGCGATTGGGCCGGACGGTTTGCTGTACGTGACGACCGGGGATGCCGGTCAGGAGGAATTGGCACAGGACAAGAATAGTCTGGCCGGCAAAATCCTCCGGATGAAGCTGGACGGTTCGATCCCGCCGGGCAATCCTTTTCCGGATTCTTATGTGTACTCCTACGGGCACCGGAATCCGCAAGGTCTTGCATGGAGCAGCTCGGGCATGCTGTTTGCCGCGGAGCACGGCCCGTCGGGTAATCCCGGCGGACATGACGAGATTAATAGTATCGTGCCCGGGGGCAACTACGGCTGGCCGGTTGTGATTGGCGGGCAGCACCGGGAAGGGAAGATTGACCCGGTCTATCATACGGGTGAGGATACGATTGCTCCTTCGGGCATAGCGATGGAATCGGGCAATAATCTGCTGGTGGCCACCCTTCGGGGAGAAAAGCTCTTGAGGTACAATACGCTGACGAAAAAGATATCCACCGTGCTCCGGAACGAAGGCAGGCTGCGGGATGTACGCGTTCATGACGGCGATATCTATGTCATAACGAATAATACGGATGGAAGAGGGACACCATCTGATAAGGATGACCGGCTGCTGCTATTGGCGAAATAAGGCTGTTGACAGGAAACCATTTGGTTTCCTATAATGAAAAATGAAACCAAATGGTTTCCTAATTAAATGTGACGACAGGTTACTTTAGAAAATAATCGGAGGTAGGAATCATGAGCAACGGAGTAAACACATTGCCTGACGTACGTCAGACGGTTCAAGTAAATGCACCAATTGAAAAGGTATGGAATGCGGTATCCACGAGAGAAGGAGTCTCGGCCTGGTTTATGGCTCCAAGCGAAAGCTTTAAGCCGGAGGTAGGCTGCGAATTCCATCTGGAAGCCGGCCAGTTCGGCCAGTCTCCTTGCAAAGTAACGGAGGTTGATCCTCCGAACCGTCTGACCTTCAACTGGGGCAAGGACTGGACGCTGACCTTTGAATTGAAGGAGCTGGAAGGCGGTAAAACCGAATTTACTCTGATTCACGGCGGCTGGGATGCGGACAAGGTTACCGAGTTCAACCAACCGCATCCGCAAGTACGCGAGCATATGGCCGGCGGTTGGGCTGGCATCGTGAAGAAGTTTGCAAGCTATGTCGAAGGACAATAATCTCGCTTCCGAGCCCAAGCATGACGTCTTCCAAGCGATTGCCGATCCAACCCGCCGCAGCCTGCTGCAGCTGTTAGTCGATCAGGAAATGCCGGTCAACGTCATTAGCGCCCATTATTCCATGAGCCGGACCGCCGTATCGAAGCATCTGCGCGTGCTGGCGGAAGCGGGCCTTGTGAAGGAGCGCAAGGTAGGGCGCGAGACGCGATACCGGCTGGAGCCGGAACCGCTGCTCGAGCTGAAGCGCTGGCTCAGCTACTACGAACGGTTCTGGGAGAACAAGCTGCAGGCGCTCAAGCGCTTTGTCGAAGAAGACATGCCGGCGGGCGAACCGTCAGGTCCGCTTAAGGTGATTGAAGGCAAACCCCAAGAATAGAAGAAGCCGCGATTGGACGAGCTTAGGCTCGGGCCGGTCGCGGCTTTTTTGCGTTGCCTTGGTTGGCGGGCCTCGCTATTCTTAAGGGTAGAGTGGAGCCGGTGATCCGGCACGCTTCTCAAGCTGCCGCGTTATGGAAAGTTTTCGCTGCATACTGGAAATCAACAAGCCTGCTGGCTTACAATAGACGGGATAAGTGAGCGGCTTAAGGTGGTTAGGCCGGTCGGGTGATAATTCTTAGATTATGCTTTCGAAGTAAGAATCATCATAATCGACCATTGGAGGTCGATTGGGTGATAATTCTTTTTAGGAGTGAGCGTTTTGCGTAAAATCATGTTTACAGGCGGAGGATCGGCAGGGCACGTAACGGTTAACCTGGCTTTGATCCCCCATTTTATACAAGAAGGCTGGTCGGTGGACTACATAGGCTCGGAAGCTGGTATCGAGAAGCAGCTCATCGAGCCTCTTCAGAATGTGCGCTATCACGGTATCGCAACGGGCAAGCTGCGCCGTTATCTGGATTGGCAGAACGTAAAGGACCCGTTCAAGGTTATCAAAGGCGCCTTTCAGGCTTACCGCATCATTAAGAAGCAAAAGCCCGACGTGCTGTTCTCGAAGGGCGGCTTCGTATCCGTTCCGGTCGTGATTGGCGCGCGGCTGAACAAGGTGCCGGTGCTCATCCATGAGTCCGACTTAACCCCAGGCCTCGCGAACAAGATCGCGATTCCTTTTGCGGCGGGCGTGTGCACGACCTTCCCGGAGACGCAGCAGCATTTGCCGGCCGGCAAATCGCATTATGTGGGAGCGGTCATCCGCGACCAGCTCAAAGCAGGCGACGCGGCGCGCGGCCGCAAGTTCGCCGGCTTTATTTCGAGCAAGCCGGTGCTGCTCATCATGGGGGGCAGCCTTGGCGCCCGCAAGATTAACCAGGCTGTGCGCGCGTCGCTGGGCAAGCTGACGGAGAAGTTCCAGATCATCCATTTATGCGGCAAAGGTCAGGTAGACGTTTCCCTGCAGTCTCCCCAGTACAAACAGTTCGAGTACGTGAACGAGGAGCTGCCGGATCTTCTGGCGATGTCGGACGTGATCATCTCGCGTGCCGGCTCGAACTCGATCTTCGAGTTCCTGTACCTGCGCAAGCCGATGCTGCTTATTCCTCTGACGAAGGAAGCGAGCCGCGGCGACCAAATCCTCAATGCGCGTTCGTTCCAATCGGCCGGCTTCTGCGAGGTGCTCTACGAGGAGAACATGACGCCCGAGACGCTTGTCGGCAGCGTAACCGACTTGTATGCGAACCGCGATAAATACGTGGATAACATGCAGAAAAACGACCGCCAGGACGCCTTGTCCCAGCTGATCGGCCTGATCAAGAAAACGGCGAAATAATTGCCGAAAACCCTCGAATGACCGCTATTAACCAGCAAGATTGTCTTGTGGTTACGGCGGTCTTTTTCTATAATAGGGGGAAGGTTAGGCAATAGTAGGAGGGAATTACAAATGGAATATATCAGTACTCGCGGAAATGTAGGCAAAATCGGCTTTGTCGACGCTTTCCTCATGGGTCTTGCGGACGACGGCGGACTTCTTGTGCCTTACGAAATTCCGGTTGTTTCCGCGGCTAAGCTGAAAGAATGGCAGGAGCTCAGCTATCAGGAGCTGGTGCTTGAAATTTTCTCGCTTTATACGAATGATGAAATTCCTTATGAAGATCTGAAGAAAATGGTATACGACGGCTATGCGACGTTCCGCCATCCGGAAGTTACGCCGGTTCATAAGCTGAAGGATGACCTCTATTTGCTGGAACTATTCCACGGTCCTACTTTTGCATTCAAGGACATTGCGCTCCAGTTCATGGGCCAATTATATACGTACGTGTCCCGCAAGCAGAACAAGAAGATCCACATTCTTGGCGCTACCTCCGGCGACACCGGCGCTTCGGCAATCGAAGGCGTCAAAGGCAAGGAAGGCATTAAGATCTGCATCCTGCATCCGAACGGCAAAGTAAGCAAAGTGCAGGAGCTGCAGATGACGACGGTTCAAGAGGATAATGTTCTGAACCTGTCCGTGGAAGGCAACTTCGACGACTGCCAGCGCATCATTAAAGACCTGTTCGCTGATCTGGAGTTCAAAGCGGCTAACCATCTGTGCGCGATCAACTCGATCAACTTCGTGCGCATTATGGCGCAAACGGTCTACTACTTCTATTCGTACTTCCAAGTGGCGAAGCAAACGGGCAAGCAAGACGCAAAGGTGAACTTCAGCGTGCCGACGGGCAACTTTGGCGATATTTTTGCGGGTTACCTGGCGAAGCGCATGGGTCTGCCGGTTGACAAGCTTATTCTCGCTACGAACGAAAACAACATCCTTGAGCGCTTCATCAAAGAAGGCGTGTACAAGCCGGGCGATTTCCGCACGACGTACAGCCCTTCGATGGACATTCAAGTAGCAAGCAACTTCGAGCGTTACCTTTATTATGTACTGGACGAAAATCCGGAGCAAATCCGTTCCATTATGGACGGCTTCAAGTCGGAAGGGCAAATCGTCGTATCCGGCGACGCGCTCCTCAAAGTACAGAAAGAGTTCGCTGCGCATGGCGTAGACGGCCGCGAGTGCCTGGATACGATTGCAGCTTACAATAAAGAAACCGGCTATCTGCTGGATCCTCACTCCGCATGCGGCGTTGCAGCATCGGACCAGCAGGAGGCAGCAGGCTCGGTTACGATCTCGCTGGCAACGGCGCATCCGGCGAAATTCAACGAAGCGATTGAGCTCGTTGGCATCGAGCAGGAGTTCCCTGCGCAAATTCAGGCGCTATTCAACAAGCCGCAGCGTCAAACGCAGGTGGACGGCACGCAGGAAGCGGTCGTGCAAGAAATCGTGAAGTTCTACAACGCGTAATTGACGCGAAAAAAGAGGCTGCTTCGAACAATCCGAATGTAACATTCGGTTTGCTCGGAGCAGCCTTTTTGTTGCGCCTGGTGTGGATGTTTTTGCTTAACCGCGTTTTTGTTCCAATTCCAATAATGCCGTCTTCATCGGAAGACCTCCGCGGTAGCCGGTCATGGAGCCGGTCTTGCCCACAATCCGGTGGCAGGGCAGAACGATCAGGAGGGGGTTAGCGCCTACTGCGGCACCTACGGCCCGGGAAGCCTGCGGACGCCCGATGGTCTCGGCGAGGTCGGAATAAGCAGCCGTGCTGCCATACTGTACCGCGCTCATCGCCTGCCACACTCTTTGCTGGAAATCAGTTCCAACTAGATCAAGCGGCAGCGTAAAAACGTCGAGACTCCCTTGAAAATACTTCGTAAACTCATGCGTATAACGCTCCATTTCCGCGTCATGCCGGACCAGCTCGTAGCCGGGCAGGCGCGCTTCGGCCCATTCGGCCAGCTCCTCGAAGGAAGCTCCTTGCGAGCCGACATAACAAAGGCCGTTATCGGTCGCGGCCAAATGCAGGTTCCAATCGTCATGCTGAAGCAGGGTCCAGTATACATTTTTGTTCATGGCTGTTGTTTCGCTCCTCGGTATTGGGTTGGGGTAAGGCCGGTAACGTTCTGAAATCTAGTCGTAAAATGGGCGGCGTTCGAATAGCCAACCTGCCCCGCAATATCGGTCACGGGAAGATGCGTTGAGGCAAGCAGCTTCATCGCTTCCCGGATACGGATTTGCTGAATATAGGCTGCGGGCGTTAAGCCCGTAAGTCTTTTGAAAGTTCGCTGCAGATGATAAGGGCTCAGATGCAGCACGTCCGCGAGATGGGATAAGGTCAGCGGCTCTTGGTAGTGCGCCTCGATATAAGCGCGGGCCTGCGCTTCCCATTCCTCGTCCGGCAGCTGCCGCTGGACCGGCTTGCATCGTTTGCAGGGACGGAATCGCTCGGATAAGGCATCCTTCGATGTCTCAAAGATCCGGACATGCGAACGGTTTGGGGGCTTCGACTTGCAGGACGGCCGGCAAAAGATTCCCGTGGTGGTCACTCCGTAATACCATTGCCCATCATGCGAGCCGTCATTCGACAGAACGGCAAGCCATTTGTCCTCCGGGATGACGGACGCTTCCGTATTTCCCATTTTCGCTCACCTCCAGGTTTAGTATACCTTGATTAAGCCTCAAACCGTAAGCGGGCACGAATGAAAGCGCAAGATTACGAAAGCGGCGGAGCGATTTGGTGTGGTTCAATGAATGGAGTAGAATGTAAGAAGAATAGAGAAAAAGGGAAGGATGTCCATGACGGAATCAGTGCTGCTGCATATTGAAACGCCGGAGCCCTTCAGTTATAAAGAGACGGTCAATTATTTGCGAAGATCGGCAAACGAGCCGCTGTATCAGGTGGAAGGGGATACCGTTTACCGGCTTATTCCTTCAGGCAGCGGGGAAGAACCCGCGGCGGTTGAGATCCGGGAGTCCGGCAATGGCGGACTGCTTGTGCGGGTCATTGGCGAGGAACGGGTTAGCGATGAACGGCAGCGTGGGATCGAAGCTTACATCCGCGAGTGGTTTGATTTCGATACGGATTTGCTGCCTTTTTACGAAATGGCGGAGAAGGACCCGCTGCTGGTTCATACGATTGGACGTTTTCATGGCTTGCGAAGCGTCGGAATTTCGGATTTGTTCGAGGCGTTATGCTGGGGAATTATCGGGCAGCAGATTAATCTGGCTTTTGCTTATACGCTCAAGCGGCGCTTCGTGGAGGCTTACGGGCAAAGCGTAGTGCGAGAGGGCAGGACGTTCTGGCAGTTTCCGGTTCCCGGGATCATTGCGGCGTTAAAGCCGGAAGATATGGCGTCCATGCAAATGACGGGCAAAAAATCCGAGTATCTTATCGGCGTAGCCAAGCTTATGGCAGAAGGCTCTTTAGACAAGCAAAGCCTGCTTGCGCTTGGTGATTTTGCGGCAATCGAAAAGCAGTTGACGGGAATCCGCGGCATTGGACCTTGGACGGCTAATTACGTGCTTATGCGTTGTCTGCGCTTGCCGAATGCTTTTCCGATCGCGGATGTGGGTCTTCATAATTCGATTAAAGCCTTGACGGGCAGTGAGGCGAAGCCGGCCATCAGCGAGATCAGGCGAATGGCGGAAGGCTGGAGGGGCTGGGAATCCTACGCGACATTTTATTTATGGCGGATATTATACTAAGAAGGGAGTCGGATAGGATGAAATATGAAGGGAAAGTTGCTGTTATAACGGGTGCGGGCAAGGGAATCGGCGCGGCGCTGGCCGTTGCTTACGCAGCCGCGGGAGCCCGGGTTGCGGCCGTCGACCGCGATGCCGAGCTGGTGAAGCAGACGGTGGACCGTATTGTTGAGGCAGGCGGTCATGCCATTGGTTTTACGGTAGATATTAGCCGCCCGGAGGAGATTGAAGCCGCGTTTGCGGCAATTGACGAGCAGTACGGGCGAATCGACGTTTTAATCAACAATGCGGGCTTGGGGAAGTGGAAATCGCCCTTTGACCTGAGCTTGGACGAGTGGGATTACGTGCTCAACACTAACCTGCGGGGAACCTTTCTCTGCGCGAAAGAAGCGGGCAAACGCATGCGAGTAAGCGGGGGAGGCTCGATTGTAAATCTGGCCTCCACGAGGGCGTTGATGTCCGAGCCGAATTCCGAGGCGTATGCGGCTTCCAAAGGCGGCATCGTCGCGTTGACGCATGCGCTGGCCGTATCCTTAGGACCGGATCATGTACAAGTCAATGCGATCAGCCCGGGCTGGATCGAGAACGGCGATTACGAGGCGCTGAGGGGGAAGGATCATACGCAGCATCCGGCCGGACGAGTGGGCAGACCCGATGATATCGTGCGCGCGTGCTTCTATTTGACGGATCCGGAGAATGATTTCGTGACCGGCATCAATCTCGTAGTCGACGGCGGCATGACGCGGAAAATGATTTACGAGGAGTAACTCGGGACTGCCGCTTCTGCTGGAGAAACGCATACTCAGCCTGGAGGGGCTGCCCAGTGCCGCTTCCCATAAAGTCCAAAGAAGCCGTATGTGCCGCCTTCGATCAGTCCAAGGAAGCTCGTATGTGCTACAATGGATTTTTTCCAATGAAATAAGCCGAAAAATGGTTGAACGGTTCCTACGTTGGATTTCGTCCATTAAAATCGGCTGTTTTTGAAGCAAAGAGGCGAATGGAGCGCATTACGCTGGACAGAATCCAACGTAGCCTCTATTCGCCTCTTTTTTTGGTTATTTTATTGGATTGAATCCAACGTAAGAAGCAACTAGGCCGCTCGTATGGAGCTGTTCATAGCAACCGCTCCATGCAATTGCTCAATCGTTACGCCATTTCGCCCTGCAGCTCAAACGCCTCGGCAATCAATCGGTACGACTTCTTGCGAGCTTCGAAGTTGTGGATCGAGCTCATGACAAGCACTTCATCGGCCTGGTATTGCTCGGCCATCTTCAGGATGCCGGCTTTGACCTGTTCCGGCGTGCCGATAACTCTCCGCTCGCGAGCCCGGTTAATCCGGTACAGGTCGGACTCCGTATACGGATAATCGTAAGCCGTTTTTACGGAAGGGAAGCTGAGCTGGTCTATGCCGTTCTCCAGCAGAAGGAAGAATAGATCCGTGCTGAGCGCAAGCTCGTTAGCCTCTTCCTCCGTATCCGCGCAGATAGCCAGCACGGCGATCATCGAATGCGGCTTGTCGTACAGCACGGACGGCTCGAAGTTCTCATGGTAATGCTTCATCGCGGTCTCGCCGCCCGGCGTACCGAAAAACTGCGCAAACGCGTAGTTCGTTCCAAGCTGCGCGGCAATACGGGCGCTCTCGTAGCTCGAGCCAAGCAGCCAGACCTCGGGTACCTGCTCGATGGAAGGAGCGGCATGCAATCCGGCAAAAGGATGGCCTTCCGGCATTTTTCCCCGGAGGTAACCGATTAAATCGATAATTTGCTGTGGATACTTGTTAATATCCACAAACTTGTTTTCCTGAAGCGCACGGGTCGCCGTTGGCATGCCGCCGGGGGCACGGCCGAGGCCAACATCGATGCGGCCTGGGTGCAGAGCTTCGAGCAGCTTGAAGTTCTCGGCAACCTTGTAGGAGCTGTAATGCGGCAGCATAATGCCGCCGGAGCCTACGCGGATGCGCGAGGTTGCCGCAGCCAGATGGGCGATCAGAATCTCCGGGCTGGAGAAGGATAACATTTTGCCGGCATGATGCTCGGAGATCCAGTAACGGCCGTATCCCAGTCTTTCCGCTTCTTGTGCCAGACGGGTCGTGTCCGCCAGCGTGGAAGCCGCATTCTGTCCTTCGTTAATATGTGACTGGTCGAGAATACCCAGTTTGATCATGAGTGCGGTGCACCTCCTGTGCATGTAAGTATGTGCAACCTTGATTATACCCTAATTCGCGAACTGTTACAAAAATAAGTACAGTAGGCGTCAGAGCCGCATCCCATGCCGCAAATATTGACTTCATGCGCTATAAAGGGTATTATTACACAAGCTTGAATACGAATAGTAAGGGTGAAGATCTTGAATTCGAAACTTCAAATTAAGAGCGTAACCTTAGCGGACAAAGACTTGAAATCCGGTTTATTCCAGTACATTATGACGCTTGCCGACGGCTCCAGAGCAAGACTTTTCTACAGCAACAAGCCAGAGTGGCATCTGACAGGCGTAACGCGTCTGCTCAACGTTCCATGCCCGCTGTGCATGAAAGACTACTACTGCGGCTGCTTTGAGAAAAATGCAGAGCTGTTCGACCGTCAAGTGAATGAGCATGATTTTATTCCTGCTTCCATGAGAGCTTAAGCTTTCTAAAATGATGAAACGGCTTCTGCCAAGAGTGAACCATTGTCCTCAAGGACGGCGATTCACCTGGGCAGAAGCCGTTTGTCGTTTTGCCTATTACTAAACGATATTTATTCTAATGCTCCGCCTTCCACGATGTTAAAAGTAATAATTGATCTGATCCTCGCACACGGACATTCTATCTAGAGACTGCGGCGCACATACGATCAGGCGGGTTGCCGTCACCGGGAGCTGATTATCTCCAATGGGGTAGACGCCTTTTTCATTAACGCCAAAGTTTGACTCATTCTTCATCGCATAACTCGCGAATAACGGATCCAATTCAAGCTTTACATACCGGTGATCGCCGCCTGCGGGTTTCAGTTTCAACAATTCAAGCTCCTGAACCCTATTGATGAAGTTATCTGCCAGGACGGTTTGTGGAAATTGCAGCCATCCATCCGATATGCTGCGCTTCAGCGTAATGGATTGTTCTGAAGCATGGTAGACAGCGCTTATGTGGGTATAGCGGCCATTTGCAACAGAATCAACGAATTGGAACAAGGAAAGTTGCGTTGAGGAAAAGAATATGGAGCGCTGGAAGATCTGGAACAGCTATAATGGTAATTGCGGCTGTTAGAAGCTTTTAGTATTGAGGGTGCGATGCGCGTTATTAAATTACTGACTAATATTTTGTTTTACATCTTGCTGTTCTTTATTTATTGGATGCAAAGCTATACCTGGATTTCAACCTTTATATCCTATTTATTTCAAATTAATTTTACCTTTATTAAAGTCATGATGATTGTAGGAGCTGTAATAGCATTGGCTGTATGCTTATGTATTCGATTTATACAAAAAAAATACCCCATCGTATTTAAGCTGTTGATGCTGATTCATCTCGTTCTACTCTTCAACATCATACATATCGTTTCCAGCTTCGATGAACCTATTAAAGTCCCGGTCAAACAAGTGGAACAATAATAATCGAAGGCAGGGGATACCTTGGAGAAAATTCGTCTTCGGGCATGCGCATTAATTGTGGAGAACGACGCGATTCTATTGATCGAGTTCAAGAACGACAATGACGAAGGCGTGCATTATAATCTGCCGGCGGGCGGCGTTGAACCCGGGGAGACGCTCGTGGAAGCCGCGAAACGGGAAGCTATGGAAGAGGCTTGCGTTGAGGTGGAAGTTGGTCCCGTAGCGTTTGTTTACGAATATCAGCCGGTAAAAAATAATTACATTTACGGAGATACGCATTCGGTAGGGGTTACATTTGCATGCAAGCTGAAAAAAGGTTCATCCCCCCAATTCCCTGATATTCCTGATTCCACTCAGATTGGAGTCAAATGGATCCCGATTTCGGAGCTGCCTGCCATTGTGCTGTATCCGGAGATTCAAGAGGATATCATCAACTATTGCCGTGGTGCAGAGTACCGCAATTATGCAGAGGAATACGATATCCAGCAAAGCAAGCAGAGCAAGCTATGATCAAAAGCGAAGGGGCAGTCCGCAATCAATAAGCGGCTGCCCCTTTGCGCATCACATTTCCTTCAGCGCTTTGACTCCCAGCAGCTTTAATCCGTCTTCGAGAGTATCGGCCGTCATGCGGACAAGCGCCAGCTTCGCGGCTTGTTCGGCCGGATTGCCGGTAATGATCTTCTCGTGGTGATAGAACCGGTTAAACGTCTGGGCGAGCTCGATCAGATAACGGGCGGCAACGGAAGGCTCATAACGCTGCGCGGCTTGCGCAAGCGCATCCGGATAGCGCATCAAGGCCTTCGCCAGCTGCCAGGATGGGTCGCTTTCGGCATAGCGGTAATCGGCAGCATCCGCATATCCACCGGGTTCTGCAGGAGCGCTGCTGCCCGCCTTGCGCAGCAAGCTTTGCGTTCTTGCATAAGTATATTGCACGTAAGGCCCCGTCTCGCCTTCGAAGTTAACGACGTCCTCGAGCGAGAAGTTTACTTCATGGAGCCGCGAGTGGAGCAAGTCGCCAAAGATAACGGCGCCAACGCCAACGGCTTCCGCAACCTCGGCTTTACCGGCGAGAGCAGGGTTCTTGTCCTCGATAATGCGAAGAGCATGAGCTGCCGCTTCATCCAGAACATCCTCCAGGAAGACGACCTTTCCTCTGCGGGTAGACATTTTTTGCCCGTCCATCAGCATCAGGCCAAACGGGATATGCTTGCAATCTTTCGCCCAATCGAAGCCCATCCGCTCGAGCACCAGGAATAACTGGCGGAAATGCAAGGATTGCTCCGCGCCAACCACATACAGCAGCTCATTGCCCAACATCTGATCGTGCCGGTAGATCGCGGTGGCTAGATCGCGCGTGGCGTAGATCGAGGAGCCGTCGGATTTTTTGATGATGCAAGGCGGAAGTCCTTCTTCCTCCAGCCGCACAACTAACGCGCCATTGCTCTCCTGGAGCAAGCCTTGACGGGTCAGTTGATCAACTACCGCATCCATCTTGTCGTTATAGAAGCTTTCGCCAAGGTAATGGTCGAAAGCTACGCCGAGGCGGTCGTACAGCTTGTTGAAGGCGGCTAGACTGTCCTCGATAAACATTCGCCAAAAGCGGTTGGCTTCCGGGTCGCCGCTCTCCAGCTTGACGAACCATTCCCGTGCTTCCGACTCCAGCTCCGGCTGGAGCTCAGCTTCCTCATGGAAACGGACATATAGCTCGAGGTAGGCTTTAATGGGATCTCCAGCTTTGTCGGCGGGGTCTCCCCATTTCAGGTAAGCCGTAATCATTTTGCCGAATTGGGTTCCCCAGTCGCCAAGATGATTAACGTTAACCGTATCGTAGCCCACCTTGCGGAGCAAGTTGTAAAGGGCGTTGCCAATCATCGTCGAGCGCAGATGCCCGATGCCAAACGGCTTGGCGATATTGGGGGAGGACATGTCGATAATAACGCGTTTGCCTCCGCCAATCTGCGGTATTTGCGCTCCGCCATTCCGTGCGAATTGTTCGATTACCGCGGCACGGTTGAACTTGAAGTTCAGGTAGGGACCGGCAGCGGATATCGTCCACCGGCTGCTCTCCGGCAGGGAAGCCGCCAGTTGTCCGGCGATTAGCGCCGGGCTTTGCTTCATCAGCTTCGATAAGGCAAAGCAGGGGAAAGCAACGTCGCCAAGCTGCTCGTTAGGCGGAAACTCCAGAAGCTCCGCAATTTGCTGGATCGATAAAGAGCAGTGTTCCGCCAGGCTGGCGGCAATCATTTCTTTTAACATAAGGCAAGCCTCCCGAAAAATGGTGGTCAAAATAAAACATAAAACCCCCGTCTCGTAAGAGACGGGGGTTTATCCCGCGGTGCCACTCTTGTTGCTTGCAGGCAGGCGGAAATGTGAAATAATCGCGCTGCTGGAAGCATCTCGCCGTTGTAACGGTTCTGAACCGGGCAGGCCTACTGAATAAAGGTTCGGCGAGCCATCTCCCGGGTCCTCTTCGCAAAAGGTGCCATCGCCGGCTTTCACCACCCCGGCTCGCTGCTCATGGTCATCGCCCTTGCTACTGTCCCGTTCCTCGATGTTATATAACGACCATCATACTTGATGTTATCTGAATAATCAATCTATTGTTTCATGCGATGGTTAAGAATTTGAATAAACGACTGGCAAGCCACGAAAGTACGCATCACCGTAATCGGTTCCCCATCCTTATACAAGGCCATGGCGGGAACGGCGCGCAGCTCAAGCGGAGCGGCTGTCTGCGGGAACAGATCGATATTGACCGAAGCAACCGTCATTTCGCCGCGAAGAGAAGGGATGGCGGCCTCGAGCTGTCCGGCAATCGTATGGCAGGGGGTGCAGAAGGTGCTGCGGTACAGAACAAGCACGGAGCCTCCGCTCGCGATTGCTTCCTGCAGCTGTTGATCAGTTAGCTGGTTCAAAGACATAGGACGGTTATCTCCCGGATACTAAGATTGAATGATGTCCTCCATTGTATCATCCCAGCTTCAACTGCTCAATTGCCCCGCGAATGATCCGGCATGAAAAATCCATCCGCCGATCCTCCTCCTGCGTCAAATTAAGCTCAATAATTTCTTTGACGCCGCTGCGGGTAATGATGGCGGGAACGCCTGCCGCAACGCCCGTCTGGTTGTATTCCTGCTCGAGGATAGAGGAGACGGCGATGATACGGTGTTCATCGTACAGAACGGAGCGGGTAATGTAAGCAAGCGCATTGCCGATGCCGTAATGGGTGGAGCCCATGCGGGTGTAAATTTCCCAGCCTGCATTCTTGGTCTGCTCGGCAATTTCATTCAGCTTGAGATGGCCGAACCGGACGGGATGCTGGTTCAAAATATCTTGAATAGGCTTGCCGCCAATCGTCACATGCGACCACGCCGGGAATTGGGATTCCCCGTGTTCGCCCAGCACGTAGCCGTGCACGCTGCGCGGGTCGACGGAGAAATGCTCGCAGAGCAGCGTTTTGAGCCGGGCGGAGTCAATGGATGTGCCGGAACCTATAACCTGGCTTCGGGGTAGACCTGACAGTTTCCATACGATATAAGTAACCACGTCAACCGGATTAGCCGCCGCCAGAAAAATACCGTTAAACCCGCTGCCCATAATCCGCGGAATGATATCGCCATAGATATCTGCGACCGTGCTTAGCATGCCCATCCGGTCCTGGCCTTTCGGCGGATAGCCGCCTGCGGACAAAATAACGACGTCCATATCCGAGCAATCCTCATACGTACCGGTATAAATCTTCGTGCGGGAATGAATAAATTCCATGCCATGCGACATATCGAGCGCTTGGGCCACTGCTCTGTCAGGAGTTCGTCCGATTAGCATGATCTCGTCGCATATCGACTGATTGATAAGGGAATACGCGCAGCTTGAACCCACGTTGCCAACCCCGACGATCGCTATCTTGCGCGCTTTGCTCCTCATGCCCATCCAGCCCCTTACCCAAGTGTTGTTACTTCTAGTATATGGGCTTGCATACCAATGATGTGACGGCGAAGTTACGGTCATGTTTGTCTTTCTTACGCTTCGGATAAGCGGACGAACATAGGTTGTGAGAATGGCGCTTCCGCCGTAAGGCTATGTCTAAAGTCTTGCCGGCGAAAGCGAGGATTAGCGATAATGCGACTAAAAACTCCATGATCCTACATAATGCGACAAACATATTTAATATATTATATAGATTAATGTGAAATGAGTGGGCTAGAAAAAAGAAGAAATACCTGTATTTTGTTTAAAAAATAAGCTTTTTTGCCCAAATTCCCCCTAAATTCGTTCATTGGTCGTATTGATTGTATATATTAAATATATTATATTAATATATATGAAACCGCTTTCACCTTAAGAGGGAGAGTTATCCGATTCCGCGATTGTGTGTTATCCATTTTAGGAGGTGGAAGAGACAATGATTGTGAATGAGGCAAAAGCCGAAGTTATGCCGATACCCAAAAAAAAGAACCAGACTTGGTCTAGAGTTTGGTATTTCAGGCATGCGTACTTGTTTATGCTTCCAGCTGTTATTTGGTATTTGGTGTTCAGCTATTATCCGATGTATGGCGTTTTGATCGCATTTAAAGATTTTAAGTACAATCTCGGAATAATGGGAAGTCCATGGGAAGGGCTGCGGTTTTTCAAGCAGTTCTTGAATGATTCCAACTTTTATTCCGTTCTCAAAAATACGCTGTCGATCAGCGGTCTTAAGCTGCTGTTCGGATTCCCGGCACCGCTAGTTCTTGCTTTAATGCTTAACGCCGTGATGCGCAGCAAAATCAAACGCATCTTCCAAACGATTTCTTACCTGCCACACTTTGTATCCTGGGTCGTAGTCGTAACGCTGATGCAAAAAATTCTTTCTCCCAACGTTGGTCTTGTGAATGACATTCGCGAAAAAATGGGGCTCGATTCGATCTTTTTTATGGGAATGCCGTCCTTATTTTATCCGCTTGTCATTTCCTCCGACATCTGGAAGGGCATTGGCTGGGGCTCGATCATTTATTTGGCCGCGTTAACCAACATTGATCCACACTTGTATGAAGCCGCGGAAATAGACGGGGCGGGCCGCTGGAGCAAGCTGTTCAAAATCACGCTGCCAACCTTGGTGCCTACGATCGGCATTCTGCTGATTTTCTCCCTAAGCGGCATTCTGAATGCCGGGTTTGACCAAATATGGCTAATGCAGACGCCAGCTACCTTAAGCGTCTCTGAGATATTGGACACCTACGTGCTTAAGACGGGTATCCAGCAAGGACAATTCGCTTATTCCACGGCGATCGGCTTATTCAAATCGGCCATCTCGCTCATCCTCATCATAACGGTCAACAAGATAGCCAAGAAAGTAAGCGACGTGTCTTTATGGTGATGATAATTCATTTGAGGAGGTGCGGGAATGGGCACGAGAAGAATGTCGGCAGCCGATAAAATATATTCGACCTTGAATTATACCGTTTTGCTCCTATTTTGCCTGACGGCACTCTACCCCTTTATTTATTTTTTGGCGCTTTCGTTTAATGACGGCTATGACGCGATGAAAGGCGGCATTTACTTATACCCTCGCGTATTTACGCTTGAGAACTACTCCAAGGCATTTAATAATCCGCAGGTCTTGAATGCCTTTTGGATTTCCGTTTCAAGGACGGTAATCGTTACCCTATGCTCCGTCATGCTGACTTCTTTGCTCGCTTACGGCCTTTCGCGGAAAGGTCTGCCGGGAAGGAAATACATCGTCTTTTTCTTCTTCTTTACGACCTTGTTCAGCGGCGGATTGATTCCGACCTTCATCTTGTACCGGCAAATTCATATTATCGATACGTATTGGGTGCTGGTGCTGCCCGTGCTGTACGACTTTTTTAACGCGATTGTCATGAAGACGTTTTTTGACGGGATCCCTCCCAGCTTGTCGGAGTCGGCCCGAATCGACGGGGCAAGCGAACTGCAGGTGTTTGCCCGCATCATTCTCCCGCTTTCCATGCCGGTATTGGCTACCATAGCTTTGTTTGTAGGGGTTGGCGTGTGGAACGACTGGTTTACCGGGCAGTTCTTCATCTCGAAAGAAAACCTTCAGCCTGCGGCGACGTTCCTGAACAAAATGATAAGCGAAGCGTCCTTCCAGACCATGACGGGTTCAAGCGGCGGATCGTCCATCCAAAACATGAGCCAATCCCAAATGGAACTGCGGGGCGTAACGCCGGAAGCGCTCCGAATGACATTCGTTATCATCATTACCACTCCGATCCTTTGCGTGTATCCGTTCCTTCAACGGTTCTTCGTAAAGGGTGTGCTGGTAGGTTCGCTCAAAGAGTAGTCGCGAGGGGTATAAGAGGCATTGCCTTTTATATATACAATTAAAAATGAGAGGGGCTTGTCAAATGCGTAAAACCAGATTAAAAGGTTCTCTTGGCCTGGCTGCCGCGATCCCGCTGCTTGCATTGTCGATGACGGCGTGCAGCGATAACGGGGGGAACAACGCACCAGATGCGTCTGCGTCTGCAGGCAATGCAACGAATACGGGGCAAAAAGAAGCGGATGCACCCAAGCAGGTCACGTTAACGTTCCTGAGCGCCTGGAATGGCGGCGGAGCGGGTTTCCCGCAAGATCAAGAGAACAATCCGGTAGCAAAAGCGATTAGAGACAAGACTGGCGTCACGCTCAAGATGGAATCCATCACGACAAGTGAAGTCGAGAAGCTGAATACCATGTTCGCTTCCGGCACGGTTCCGGATATCGTAAACGCTCCGTACTGGTCGACAACCGGCGGTGAAGGTCAAGTTATCAAAAAAGCCGCTCTGGAAGGTCAGCTTCTTGACTTAACGCCTTATCTCGATAAATATCCGAATATTAAGAGACTGGTCACGACTGGCATAGCGAAGGACTTTGCCGAGTTTGACATGAATAGCCCTGATCTGAAGGGCAAGCAATATATTATTCCGACGGAGACGCCGGACGGTTCGATCGAAAGCATTCATAACTGGAATTATGGCCTTTATGCCCGCGGCGATATTTTGAAGGCGCTGAATGTAAATGCGGCGGATATCGATACGCAGGATAAGCTGTACGATTTGCTGGAGAAGATCAAAAACGGCAATTTCAAAGATATTAGCGGCAAGCCGGTTATCCCTTCCGGAACGCTGCACAACGGTTGGGATTCCAGCCAATTCACGAAGGGCTGGACGGGTTACAATATTTCGGACTTCCGCGAGGAAAACGGCAAGCTGACCTTCTGGGCTTTGTCCAAAGACGAAGAAGACAAAATGATGTATTTGCGCAAGTTGATCCAGGGCGGACTGTTCGATCCCGAAGCATTCAGCAACACCGACACGACAGCGATGGAGAAGCTGACCACCGGCAAGCTTGCCGTATTCGGAGCTCAGCCTATGCTTGGCGATCTGTCCAAAACGCTGTATAAGACGAATCCGGAAATGCAATACGAGCTGCTTGGTCCAATGAAGAATAAAAATGGCGAAATCGCTACGCAGGTTGAGAAGCCAGGACGTTCCGGATTCCCTGCGATCTTCTTGAGCGCGAAGATCAAAGACCCGGATGCGGCACTGCGTTATATTGATTTCGTAAACAGCGACGAAGGCCGTCTGCTCGCGTACTGGGGTATTGAAGGCAAGGATTACACGATGGTGGACGGAAGACCGCAATGGATTCCGGACGTGAAGAAGCAATTTGACGACAATCCGGACCTGAAGCGCGACGAAGGACTTAGCTTCCTGCCGGGCAGATTCACTGGCGCATTCTCCGATACGGTGACATGGCCGAAAACAGATGATCAAAAAACGCAATGGGATAAGCTGGAGGAAAGCTTCTCAGCGAAAATGCCGATTAAAATCATTGATAAAGTAAGCGCCTCTTATCTTGAAAGAGAATGGCCGAAATATCAGCAATATCGCGACAAGGTAGGCAGCTTTGATTTTAACGCGGAATTGCAGAAAGCCTACTTCGCGAAATCGGATGATGAAGCTTTGAAAATCCTTCACAAAGCCCAAGATAAATTCAAGGATGCCGGTGTCGAGGAAATGACCGAGTTTGTCGCTCAAAAAGCCGCGGAACGGAATGACATTGGCTTCTAAGATAAAATAGGACTAACACAAATAAACCGCCCGGTCGCCCGGGCGGTTTATTTGTGTTTATTGCTCCATTCACAGTAAGCATGCGCATCGTCACCGTCGCCGCGAAACTCGGCCGGAGCCCATCCGGATCTTCGGCGCCGATTTTTTCGGCTTGGTGAAGACCGAGCTCTTCTTCGATGAGCTTGATGACGAGCCGCCGGTAATGACCTTGCCGGTCTTGCCGGTGGAGCTGCTGCTGCCTGATCCGACCGCAGTGGAGTCGGCGTTCTTCGAACGTTTTAAGATGGATCCGGTACGGTTCACCGTCATTGGCGGTGCTTTTTTCAGATCCTGATCGGTTGGCGTATGGTAAGTGGTCTTCGGTTTGTAGACATCCTTCTGGGAGTAACCGCGGTAATTGCCATGACCGTACCTGCCGTTATCGAACAGATCGCTCAGCACGCTGGCGAGCAGGTAGCCCTCCAGGAAGCTGCTGCTGTAGTTGTTGCGTACGTATTCCTTGGAGTCGATCTCGATCAGGGAGTCCGACGGATCATCGGGAGCCTGCTGGATCTGGATGACCTCATCGCTGTAGACGAGGAACATCCTCTCGGTACTTTCCGCAGACTGCTGCTCCGGCTTCTTCTTATCGACAAGCTGCTTGGCGACCTCCGGAACGGTCTGGTCCGCAGCCCGGTAGACGTAAGACGTCTGGCTGCCCGAACCGTTCACCGATTCAAGCGGGTACTTCTCCTTTACGGTGTCGGAGATGGCGCAGGCCGCAAGCATGGGAATGACGAGGCTGAGTAATAGAATAATTTTGATGCTATGAAGCCACCACTTCTTCATCTTGCTCCTCCTAAAAAGAATTGCGAAGCAATTCTTACTTCGAAAGCATAAACTTAAAGAATTGCGAAGCAATTCTTACTTCGAAAGCATTCACTTAAGAATTGCTTCACCCTATGCGCCCCGAATCACGCGGACATCCGCGGGCAGCACGGATTCGCCGACATACAGCATGAAGCGTCCGTCCAGCCATTCCACGCGGAGCAGCTTCATATCGTCGGACTGATACTGCCATACGTATTGCTCGCCGCCTTGCATAAACGGCGTTTTGCCGTTGGCCGAGATCATACCCGAGAAGTTCTCTTCCATGTGATAAGCCCGGTCATCCAGCTCAAGGGTAGTTGGTACTTCGTCAAACGTATCCAGTCTTCCGTCGATTTGCTCGTACAGCGCGAAAACCGTTCTTTCGCGTTCCTCAATCGAGAGATAGCGGATGTCGCTGCCGTCCTGCAGCGTCAGCACAACCGCGTTGCGGCTGCGGTTCCGGCTGCTGCCGGTTACTTGGTACGTGACCAGGGAAACTTCACATACATCGCCGGGAGCTAGAGACAGGATGCTTTTCTCCGCTTTCACCGGCTCAGGCTTTGCCATAATATTTTTAATCCGTTTAAAAATGCTCATCTAGGTTTACTCCTTCGTACGATCGTTCTGTTAGACCGAAGCAATAATCAGCGCACCCGCAATGTGAAGGGACCCGGCGATTAACGCGTAGCCGACCTTGCCCTCGTGAATGCCTTTGTCCAGCTGAATGCCGGCAATGGCACCAAATATAATCCGGAAAATCGCTTCGACAATCAGCAGGGTGATAAACGATACAAGCGAGATCACAAGAGCTTCCCACATGTAAGTTGCCTGTCCGATCGACGATGCAAGGATGTAGGCCTGTGCGCCCAGCTTCATGACGAAACGGACCGCTACAGCCATATTACCATCTTTCATTTCCTTAAAATCATGGTATTTCGTGGACAATGAGTCTAAATACATGAGGATAAAAAGCAGCAGCGCCCCAGCGCCTGTCCACACCGGAATTTGAAGCAAATCCGTCCAAGTCATGACCATCTTTCCCCCAATAAAGTAATAGAACCGCAAAATCCGCCGGCGCTGCCGTTAAGCTATGGCGCCGGCGGACATGTTTGCGTCAGTCCATTTTATTCCATGCGAGCAGGAGCTATTCCTTCTTTTCGTACTGTCTCATCAGCGCGGCCAGTTCGTCTTCAACCGCTTTGTCCTTGCCAAGAGCCGCGAACTCGTCGTCAAGCGATTTGCCTTTGGACTGGGCAAGTTCGTTCGATGCTTCGGCGCGTGCTTCGGCTTGAAGCATTTTTTCTTCCATGCGCTTCAGGCCTGCGGAAGCGGAATCGGAGCTGAAGCCCGCAAGCGATTTGTTGATATGCTCTTGCGCTTTGGCCGCTTGGTAGCGGGCAACAAGCGTCTCGCGTTTGTTTTTCATCTCGGTCAGCTGTTTGCGCATTTCGTCGAGCTTCGCGCGGAGGTTATCCGCCATCGCTTTGTTGTTGTCAAAGCTTGTTTTGTATTCGGCGGCTTTCGCTTCAGCCGATTTTTTTTCTTCCAGCGCACGGCGGGCAAGGTCGATGTTCTGAGCTTGAGCCGCGATATGTGCTTGCTCGCCGCGTTTTTCCACGAGCTGAGCTTGCTCTTCGTACAGCTGCTTGAATTTTTTCTCGAGAGCGATTTGGGCCGCTACGGCTTTTTCGGCATCCTCAAGATCTTCTTGCATGTCACGGATATATTGGTCAGTCAGCTTGATCGGATCTTCCGCTTTCTCAATCAGAGCGTACACATTCGATAAAGTAAGGTCACGAAGTCGTTTGAAAATAGACATTTTAAACATCCTCCCGGAATTTTCGATTTTCAATATTGGAGCTTATATCACCTACATACGATTATACGCTCGATTAGGTTTCATTTCGATAGTTCGGGAAAAAGTGGGCCCCGGTTTCACAAGCGGCTGTTCGAGCATTTGAGGCAGCGTATCGGGTATTATTCAGCATGTTGTTAACCATGGTACGTATCACCGGGGGAAAGTGACGGCAATACTAAGACAACAGGGGCATCCGGGCATTGCAACGGATTATATCTTTTTCCTGTACGGCAATTTAATTAATCCACAGGCTTATCCACATTATCAACATGTATAATCCCCAATTATAGTGGGACTTTACATAAAGTTAATAACATATCCACAACAGAGGATGTCCACATAAAGTCCTAGTCCGGAAGTCAGGTCATACATGCAAAAATGTTGAGATTTGTCGGAGGTACTATTTGAAAATAAGGATTCGTTTGGAGTGGCTGGCCGTTATCGTTGCAGCCGCTGTCTTGTTGCCGCTGTTATTTTTCAGCCCCGTCGGGGTTGCGAATAATGGCGACTTTTACCGCATGATGCTGGCAGGCGGTATCGACTTCGCCGATCCCGGCGAATCTTACCGGGACAAGTATTTCGGATATTTTCATAGGTTGTATCATTACGGGCCGTTCTCGGCGGATAGATATATTTCCTCCCAGATCATCCCCGTTTTTATTGCGGGAATAATCGGCAGAGCGGTCAACTCGCAGACGTTTGACATCCGGATCCTATCGTTGCTGTATTCGGTGCTGTATGTCGCGGCCTTGTATGTCATCGTTAAATTCAATAAGCAGCGTTCGATCGTCTTTAATACCGTGCTTATCGCAAGCTTGGCGCTTGTATTTCTGGATATTGGATACGTCGCTTATTTCAACTCGTTTTTCGGCGAAGCGGTCACCGTCATCTTTATGCTGCTTACGTTCGGATTGGCGCTTGCTTTGCCGCATTCGGACAAGCCTTCGGTCTGGCTTCTGACGGCCTTTTATTTGTCGGCGGTTTGTCTTGTCGGCACGAAGCTGCAAAACGCCCCAATTGGGCTCCTGTTTCTGCTGCTGGGCTTGCGTTACTGGAAGCTGCGTGCTGACCGGGCATGGCGATGGACGGTCGGAATCTGGTCGGCCGTGCTGCTGCTTGCTACCGTTACAATGTATGCCGCTGCTCCAAGCGGACTGAAGCATATTAACCTGTATCAAACGGTGTTCTTTGGTGTACTCAAGGACTCGCCGGACCCGGCGTCGGATCTTAGGGAGCTGGGATTGCCGGAGGCATTCAAGGTGAATGCCGGAACGAATTTTTTTCAGAAGGATACGGTAATCAAGCAGAACGACCCCCGCATTGTTGCGGCGCTTGAGGGGATCAGCCATAAAGATGTGCTGCTGTATTACGCAAAACATCCGGACAGATTCCTGCAGAAGCTGAAGCGAGCTGCGAAGAACGGAATGAGTATCCGGCCTTTTTATCTGGGAAGCTACGAGAAGGAGGCGGGCAAGCCTTACGGGGCGGTCAGCTACGCTTATAGCACCTGGAGTACGTTTAAGCTGAAGGTTATGCCGAACAAACTTTGGTTTATTGCGGCGTTTGCCGCGGCTTATCTGGCCGTGCTTGCCGTCGAGTATATAAGGCGTTGGAGATCGGTGCAGCAGCGGCTGTATCTGGAGGCTTTGTTTGTTCTTGCGCTTGTCGGGATGTGTGGCTTTACCGTCCCCCTTGTTGGCGACGGGGAGGCGGATCTCGGCAAGCATTTGTTCCTGTTTAACGTCTGCTTCGATATGATGATGGTCGTTAGCGTGCTGTATGTCGTGCGGATCATCGTGAAAAAAGCAGGGCTGCCGCGCGGAGCTTGACCTCCACGCGAAACAGCCCTGCTTTCTTTTGGATCTGCTTAGCCCTGCGCGCCAGGACGGATGCGGACGACGCCAATCTCGGAAGCGTTAATGGCAAACGCGTTGCCGCCTTGGTTAATCGTTGCGTTCGCCGATTGGCCGACGCGGACGTTGGTTGTGCCTTTGCTCCATTTGACAATGTTCTTGTCAGCGGATTTCGTTCTTTTACGACCCATTCGAATCACCTCCTCGCCATTGCTTGGACGACTGTAGAGGCGGATTAACGTTTGCGTTTCTTTTGCTTCGCCAGCTGCTTCATAATTTGCACGTTAACGGCGTTGCTCGCGAGCACGTTGCCGGCTTCGGCCGATGCCTTGGCCGTCTGATAAATATTAATAACGATGTAGTTGTTGCGGCCGACGCGGTAGCGGTAGGACTTCACGTTTTGATGAATCAAGGGGGGAGCCTCCTCCTGATAGACTGGTATAGTCTATGATTGATAGGTAGATTCGGTCGCGGCGTATGCTAGAGATGAAGGGATTGTTGAGTTGATGAGGTTGCGCAGGAAAGTATCGGGATGGGGGATTGATCTGGTTACGCAGGAAAGTATCTCCTTCCGGTTGCTGTTGTTCTCTTGATATTCGGATCGAATTTTCAGCGGCGGTAATATCAAGAGTAACAAAGGCAAGCGCTAACGCTCCTCCATGAGATACTATTCCTTCTCCACCTATCAATCGGTGTGGGGAGAAAACAAAAAAGAGTGGAACCGGCTTAAAGCCTAGTTCCACTCCTTTTGTCTCAAAAAATAATCGATAGGATCCGAAGAGAAAACATCTCCTGAAAGAGTGTAACGCTTGCCTTTGAAATCGTGATAAAACCCATAAACTATTTATTCCAATATCACGATTTCAACAGCAACTAGAAGGAGATGTTTTCTCGGCAGGATCATTATCGATTAAAACGCCCAGTTGCCGTTAACCAAGATAGGCTCGCGGGTGCCGTCTTCGGTGATGCCGTAGAGGTTGAGCTCGGCGGAGCCTACCATGAAGTCGGTATGCGCCATGCTTTGGTTCAGCCCTCTTTCGAGCAGCTCCTCGCGCGATAGGCCGGCGCCGCCCTTGATGCAGGACGCGTAGGCGCTGCCCAGAGCCAAGTGGCAGGAAGCATTTTCGTCGAAGATCGTTTTATAGAACAAAATGTTCGAATCCGAAATGGGCGAGGTATGCGGCACTAGGGCAACTTCGCCGAGGAACTTCGCTGCGTCGTCGGTATCGAGCAGGCCTTTAATGGCTTCTTCGCCTTGCTCCGCCTTGAAATCGACCACGCGGCCGTTCTCGAAGGTAAACGAGAAGTTGTCAACGATATTGCCGTTATAGCTGAGCGGCTTCGTGCTGGAGATGGTTCCGTTTACGCCGGTACGAAGCGGTGCCGAGTAGACTTCTTCGGTTGGCAGGTTCGGAACGAACCAGGTGCCTTGTTCATTTTGCTTGCTGCCGCCAAGCCAGATTTGATCTTTGGGCATTTCTAGCGTCAGGTCGGTGCCAGGGGCAACGTAATGCAAATATTTATAGGCTTTATCGTTCAAATATTGCGCCTTGGATTTCAGCTGCTTAATATGCGCTTCCCAAGCGGCGATTGGATCCGGCTGGTCGGCACGCACCATTTGGAAGATCGTATCCCACAGCTTTGCGACTTGCTCTTCCTGCGGAAGATCCGGGAAGACCTTGGCTGCCCATGCGGCGGAAGGGGCTGTTGCCAGCGACCAGGTAAATTTGAAAGCCTGGGACATTTGACGGTATTTCTCGTTAGCTTTACGCGCCGTACGGTCCGCGTTGCGGATTTTTTCCTGCGATACGCCGCGGAGCAGATCGGGATCGGCGGATCCGATCGTAATGGAGGCAGCGCCTTTTTCCGCCATCTCGAGCTTTTCGCCGGCGGACCATTTTGGCTCCTCCAGGAACGATTCAAGCGAAGCAAGATCATAATGAATGCGGGATACGGCGTCGTCATGCCAGAATACCTTCACTTGGTAGGCACCGGCTTCATACGCTTTTTTCACGACGAGTCGAACGAGCTCTGGCGCGTCAATTGTCGCATTAACCATAACCGTTTGCCCTTGTTGTATGTTCGCTCCGATTTTTACAATGATGTCCGCATAGTTGTTTAATTTTTGCTCAAAAGTCAGCACGGGGCTTCATTCCTCTCTCGTTAACGTTATGTATAGTTTCCTGTGGACCCTATAGCTATAGTATGAACTTATTTTCGAGGAATTTCAAAATGGTAGAGGAGAGGCAGAATGGTTTGGTTACCGCGCGAGACGGCGTTATAATAGCAGGGAAAGCTTTTACTGAGAAACGGAGTGAATATGCATGGAATCCATTTGGCAACAGAGAAAAGGGCAGCTGGCTGCTTATTTGAAAGAGAACGGCATCGATATCGCCTTTATTACGTCTCCGACGAATGTATATTATTTTACGGGCTTTTCCTGCAATCCGCATGAGCGGTTCCTGGCGTTGGCGCTGGATGCGCGGACGGGGGAGGAGACGCTGTACATGCCGCTTCTCGACCTGTCGGCGGCGGAGCCGTTTGGCGGGAACGGCAAGCTTGTGCCAATCTCGGATACGCAGAATGCCTACGAGGTGCTGAAGCAGCATACGGCGTCGGGTGTTGCGGCAGCGGGCATTGAGAAGGAAGCGGTCTCGATCGCCAAGGCTGAGCGGATTCAGGATGCTTTAGGCGGCGCGCGTTTTGTTGATCTCGAAGGCTTTATTCTGTCCCTGCGCACGAAAAAAAGCGAGGAAGAAATCAGCAAGGTGCAGAATGCCGTTCTAATGGTGGAAAAGGTTGTGGCACACGCCGCTTCCCATGCCAAAATCGGCATGACGGAGCTTGAGCTGACGGCAGAGATCGAGTATCAGATGCGCAAGCTTGGCGCGGACCGTCCGGCGTTTGAATCCATCGTGCTGACCGGCGCCCGTTCCGCGCTGCCGCATGGCACGCCGGGCTACGACACGATCAAGCATGGCGACTTTGTGTTGATCGATATCGGCGTTCAGGCCGGCGGCTATTGCTCCGACATTACGAGAACGTTTGTGATGGGGGAGGCTTCCAAAGAGCAGCGCGCCATCTACGATACGGTGCTTGCCGCCAACATGGCGGGGATCGCGGCGGCCAAAGCCGGCGTAACGCTGGCTTCCGTGGATAAAGCGGCCCGCGACGTCATTGAGCAGAAGGGCTTTGGGCCGCTGTTCACGCATCGTCTCGGCCATGGCTTTGGCATGGATGTGCATGAGCAGCCTTCCGTTTCGGGGCAAAATCAATCGGTTATCGAGCCGGGCCTGTTGTTTACGATTGAACCGGGCATCTATGATCCGGTGATCGGAGGCGTCCGGATTGAGGACGACGTGTACATTCAAGCGGACGGTTCCGTCAGCGTGCTGACCAGCTATCCGAAAGAGCTGATTTTGCTGGGCAACTAGTAGAGCGATGTGGCGGTAGTGGGATAGCCTTCGCGTTGGCGTTAACGAAACTACAACACCTTATTTGGTGGTTATTGGGCCGCTGTGATTTCTAACGAAACTCAGTAACGTTAATTGGGGCGAATGAGCTACATTGGGCTTAAAAAACGACCTAATAGCGATACCAGGTTTCGTTAGAATCTGAAAACGGCTGTTTTTCCGGAAATAACGATACTACGTTTCGTTAGCCGGGATGGGGGCGTTGGCTTTGAGCCCGCCTGCAGCCCGCTTGCGTCTTTGCATCCTCGGCCCATGTAGCCGGCAAAAAGAAATCCCTGCGTACCCGCAGGGATTTCTTTTTGTGATATTTTACTGAGCACAACGTTGGATGGGCCCTCGCTTGGCGCTAACGAAACTACAGCACCTTATTTGGCGGTTTTTGGGCCGCTGTGATTTCTAACGAAACTCAGTAACGTTATTTGGGGCGAACGAGCTACATTTGGCTTGAAAACGACCTAATAGCGATACCAAGTTTCGTTAGAATCTGAAAACGGCTGTTTTGTCGGAAATAACGATACTACGTTTCGTTAGCCGGGATGGGGGGCGTTGGCTTTGAGTCCACCTGCAGTCCACTTGCGTCCTTACGACCCCGGCCCATGTAGCCGGAAAAAAGAAATCCCTGCGTACCCGCAGGGATTTCTTTTTGTGCGAATTTGCAAGGCGTGGCGGGTGCGGGAGGCAAGTTACTTAAACATATTCCTCAAAACCAACACCAGGTTCGCCGGCTTCTCGGCCAAACGGCGGGTGTAGTACGGGTACCACATCGTGCCGTACGGCACGTAGCAGCGGACGCGGTAGCCTTCTTGGGCTAGCTCGGCTTGCTTGCCCATGCGAAGGCCGTAGAGCATCTGGAACTCGAAGGCATCCTTCGAGATATTGTTTGCCTCGGCGAAAGCCTTGGTGAAGTTGATGACCTTATCGTCATGCGAGGCAACGGCCGTATATACTCCGTTCTTCAGGCGATGCTCGATGAGCTTTTTGAAGTTGCCGAGCACTTGCCCCGCATTCTGGTACGCCACCTCCGGGGGCTCTTTGTAAGCCCCTTTCACCAGCCGCAGATTAACCTTTTCCTTGCTCAGCGCCTTTACATCCTCTTCGGACCGGTGCAAATACGCTTGAATGACGGTGCCCACATTGGTCATCCAGCCGGCATGAAGCCTCCGCACCAGATCGATGGTCGCCTGCGTATACGGCGTATCCTCCATATCGAGCCGGACAAAAATCCGGCTGTACTTCGCCTCCGACACAACCGCCCGGATATTGGAGTGGCATTGCTCCTTATCCAGCGCAAGACCGAATTGGGTCGGCTTGAGCGAGACGTTGGCATTCACTTTGCGTCTTGCGATCTCGCGGACAATCTTTAAGTACTCATCCCTGTAGCCCTCGGCTTCCTTCAAGTCCTTGATCCCTTCTCCAAGATGGTCCAGCGTCACCATAATGCCCTGACTGTTGAGCTCCTCCGTTCGATCCATCGCTTCTTCCAGATTGTCGCCGGCGATGAATTTGGAAGCGAGCTTGCGGCCGTAGCGGATGGACAGATGCTCCACAAGCTTGTTGCCGGTGATGCCTAGCAGTGTTCGGCGGTAAAGGCCTGCACCCATTGTCTATCGCTCCTTTCTAAGTAAAAAACATAACGTCCTGCCGGATGAACTATAAATGGAATAGTGAGCATGTATCGAAGGGGGATGCGGGTATGAGGGCAACATTTAAGAATGAACCTTTCACGAACTTTCAGTCGGAAGCAAATAACAAGGCGTACGATGCGGCGCTTGAATTGGTGGGTTCCAAGCTGGGCAGGGAATATCCGCTGGTGATCGGTGGCCGCCGGATTACGACGACGCGGACCTTGCCGTCCACGAATCCGGCCTCCAAAAATCAGGTGATCGGCGTAGTTTCCCAAGCGGATGCCAGTCTTGCGGAAGAGGCCATTCAGACAGCGGCTCGCACCTTCGACAGCTGGAAGTTTACCGAGCCAAACGAACGGGCCAGGTATTTATATAAAGCAGCGGCACTGCTGCGGCGGCGCAAGCATGAGTTTTCCGCATGGATGACGGTTGAAGCGGGCAAAACGCGAGCCGAGGCCGATGCGGATACGGCGGAAGCGATAGACTTTATGGAATTTTACGCGCGCGAGCTGCAGCGCATAAGCAAGCCGCAGCCTCTGACTCCTCTTGACGATGAGGAGAATCAACTTTATTATATTCCGCTTGGCGTCGGTATTGTCATTCCGCCCTGGAATTTCCCTCTCGCTATTATGGCGGGCATGACCACGGCCGCTCTCGTATGCGGCAACACGGTTGTCCTGAAGCCGGCAAGCCCAACGTCGGTTATTGCGGCGCAGTTTTTCGAGCTGCTTGAAGAAGCCGGCGTCCCTGCGGGCGTCGTCAATTATTTGCCGGGGCCGGGCAGCGAGGTTGGCGATTATCTGGTTGATCATCCGCTGACGCGGTTCGTCAGCTTTACCGGTTCCCGCGAGGTTGGACTAAGGATCAACGAACGGGCGGCAAAGACGCAGCCGGGGCAAAAATGGATCAAGCGCGTCATTGCCGAAATGGGCGGAAAAGACGCCATCATCGTGGATGCGGAGGCGGATCTGGAGCTTGCCGCGGATTCGATTGTAGCTGCTGCCTTTGGCTTTTCCGGGCAAAAATGCTCCGCCTGCTCCAGAGCGATCGTCCACGAAGCCGTGTACGACGAGGTGCTGGCGAAGGTTCTGGACCGAACCAACCGGCTTACGGTAGGCGATCCTGCGGATGCTACCACGAATGTAGGAGCCGTTATCGATGACAAGGCCTTCCGCAAAATCCAGGAGTATATCGAGATTGGCAAGGGAGAAGGCCGATTGGTCGCCGGGGGAACATCCGATGATTCGGTCGGTTATTTTATCGAGCCTACGATCTTTGCCGATGTAGACGCGAACGCCCGAATCTCGCAGGAGGAGATTTTTGGTCCGGTGCTTGCTTTTACGAGAGCCAAATCGTTCGAGAATGCTCTTGAGATCGCGAACAATACGGTGTTCGGCTTGACGGGAGCCGTTATTTCGAGAAACCGGGCGCATCTGGAGCAGGCTCGGCGCGAGTTTATGGCAGGCAATTTGTATTTAAACCGCAAATGCACGGGGGCGCTTGTGGGCGCGCATCCGTTTGGCGGGTTCAATATGTCGGGTACGGATTCGAAGGCGGGCGGCCGCGATTACCTGCTGCTGTTCACGCAGGCAAAGATCGTATCGGAGAGATATTAAGGAATGTAAGCGCCCGGCAAAGGGAGTTTGGCTCAGCGCCTCGAATAGAATACAATAGTGGAAGCGGGTACTTGGGAAATGCAGGATTCATGGAAAAAGGGGATCGATCATTATGACGCAGCAGGAAACCTATATCATCGCGCTGGACCAAGGGACAACGAGCACACGTGCGATTTTATTCGATAAAGCGGGGAACCCGCGCGCAATTGCCCAGACGGCGGTGGACTGCGCGTTTCCGCATCCGGGCTGGGTAGAGCAGGACGCCGTGCAGCTGTGGGAAACCTCGCTGAAGGTGATACGCGAGCTGCTTGCGAAGGAAGGCCTGAGGGCGGAGCGCATCGCCGCAATCGGCATCTCGAACCAGCGGGAGACGACGATCATCTGGGACAAAACGACGGGCAAGCCCGTCTATAACGCCGTCGTCTGGCAATCGCGCCAGACTTCGGGCATTTGCGAAGCGCTGAAGGAAGCCGGCCATGAAATGCCGATCCGGGAGAAAACCGGGCTCTTGATCGACCCGTATTTCTCCGGAACTAAGGCGAAATGGGTGCTCGACGAGGTAGCGGGAGCGCGCGACAAAGCTGCGGCCGGCGAGCTGTTATTCGGCACCGTGGACAGCTGGCTGATCTGGAAGTTGACCGGCGGAGCGGTTCACGTGACGGACTACTCGAACGCGTCGCGGACGTTGCTGTACAATATTCATGAGCTGAAGTGGGATGCTGACCTGCTCGAATGGCTGGACATTCCGGCTTCCATGCTGCCGGAGGTGCGCTCGTCTTCCGAGGTATACGGCACAACGGAAGCGGCGTTGTTTGGCGGGCCTATTGCTATCGCTGGCGCTGCCGGCGACCAGCAGGCCGCTTTGTTCGGGCATGGATGCTTTGAGAGAGGCGAAGCGAAAAACACGTACGGCACCGGCTGCTTTATGCTCATGAACACGGGCACGGAGCCGATCCGTTCGGAGCATGGCCTGCTCACGACCATCGCCTGGGGCTTTAACGGGCAGGTGGAATACGCGCTTGAAGGCAGCGTCTTTGTAGCGGGCTCGGCGGTGCAGTGGCTTCGCGACGGCATGGAATTGATCGAGTCCTCGGAGGAGAGCGAAAAGCTGGCTTCTTCCGTGGATTCGACGGAAGGCGTTTACGTTGTTCCCGCCTTTGTCGGGCTAGGTACGCCTTATTGGGACAGCGAAGTCCGCGGCGCGGTATTCGGCATGACGCGCGGAACCCGGCGCGAGCATTTTGTCCGGGCAACGCTTGAGTCCATTGCGTATCAGACGAAGGATGTGCTGGACGCGATGGAGCAGTCGGCGGGCATTCCGCTGCAAACGCTATGCGTGGACGGCGGCGCGATCCGCAACAATCTGCTCATGCAGTTCCAGAGCGATCTGCTTGGCGTGCCGGTTGAACGGCCGGTCATCAGCGAGACAACGGCGCTTGGCGCCGCTTATTTGGCTGGGCTTGCGGTTGGCTACTGGCAGGGCCGCGGGGAGATTCTGGAGCAGCGGCGGCTGGACCTCGTTTTTGAGCCGGCGATGGCACTTGAGAGGGTAGAACAGCTGTATGCCGGTTGGCAGAAAGCCGTAAAGGCGGCAATGGGTTTTCGATAAGGGAATAGACCGTGGCAGTTCTTCATCATGCGTAATAGCATAATGGAGAAATGTTCGCGGTTTTCTTTTTTCCACAGAAGATAAAGAATTTGCGATAGGAGCTGTTCGTAATGGCAAGCGGGAACGGGCATGGTGGAGGACCAACTTTTAACGCTCTAAAGAGAGAGGAGCAGTTCGGGCGGCTGCAGGCGGAGGAATACGATCTGCTTATTATCGGCGGAGGCATTACCGGGGCGGGGATCGCGCTTGATGCGGTTACGCGGGGATTAAAGACGGCGCTGGTGGAGATGCAGGATTTCGCCGCGGGGACGTCAAGCCGCTCGACCAAGCTGGTGCATGGCGGTCTGCGTTACTTGAAGCAGCTCGAGATTGGAGTTGTAGCCGAGGTCGGCAAGGAACGCGCGATTGTATACGAGAACGGGCCGCATGTGACAACGCCGGAATGGATGCTGCTCCCGATCTATAAAGGCGGTACCTTCGGGATGTTTAGTACTTCGCTTGGTCTTCGATTGTATGACTTTCTGGCAGGGGTCAAACGCGCCGAGCGGAGGAAAATGCTTGGAAAAGACGAGACGGTCACGCGCGAGCCGCTTCTGAAGCGGGAGGGCCTGAAGGGGGGCGGCTATTATGTCGAGTACCGTACCGACGATGCCCGATTAACAATAGAAGTGATGAAAAGAGCCGTAGAGCTCGGAGCTTGCGCGATCTCTTACGTGAAGGCCGAATCGCTGCTGTATGAGAACGGGCGGATCGTTGGCGCGGACGTGAGGGACCGGCTGACGGGAAATACGGGACAAGTGAAGGCAAAGGTTACGATCAATGCCGCAGGCCCTTGGGTAGACGCGATACGGGAGAAGGACGGATCCAAGAAGGGGAAGACGCTCCATCATACGAAAGGCGTCCACCTCGTATTTGACCAGAGACGTTTCCCGCTTGGTCAGGCCATCTACTTCGACTCGGAAGACGGGCGGATGCTGTTTGCGATTCCCCGCGACGGAAAGACGTATATCGGCACAACCGATACGGATTACAAGGAGGACCTTGTCCATCCGAGGATGACGGCTGCGGACCGGCAGTATATTTTGAAGGCGGCTAACGATATGTTCCCTACGCTTGGGCTGAAAGCCGAGGACGTGGAATCGAGCTGGGCAGGCGTAAGACCGCTTATTCATCAGGAAGGGAAAGACCCGTCCGAGATTTCGCGGCGCGACGAGGTGCTGGTATCGCCTTCGGGCCTTCTCTCCATGGCAGGGGGCAAGCTGACCGGCTACCGGAAGATGGCCGAGACCGTTATGGAACAGGCTGCAGAGCAGCTTGCCAAAGCCGGACGGGACGGTATAGGCGAGAGCCGGACGAAGACGCTTCCGATCTCGGGCGGTGACGTTGGCGGTTCGGAGGGATACGAGCGATTTGTCTCGGATAAAAAGGCGGCAGCCGTCAAAGCGGGGCTCGCCGGCCCGGATGCGGAACGGCTTGTCCGCCGGTTCGGGTCCAACATCGATACCGTGCTCAGCCTTATGCCCGAAGCGCAGGAGGAAGCGATTCGCCGAAAGCTTCCGGTTACGCTTTTGCTGGAGCTGCTGTATGCGATCCGCCATGAAATGGCCTGCAAGCCGGTCGACTTCTGGATCCGCCGCAGCGGCAGCCTCCTGTTCGACCGTAGCCGTGTTATCCGCTGTAAGGACGGCGTGCACCGTTATATGGCGGAGCTGTTCGGTTGGTCGGCGGGCGTCAGCACGGCTTATGCGGAGCAGCTGGAGCGCGAGCTCCAGCTGGCGGTGGAACCGAAGGAGTAGGATTAGTATGGTTATGCCGGAAAAAGCGTACCTGACAGCTGGATGATGATCGTTAGCGTCACGCTGCTGAGCAGGGTGGAGAACAGCACGGCCTGGGCGGCAAAACCAGGCTCATTGTTGTACTCAAGGGCAAGCGCGGCACTGTTGCGGCTTGTCGGAATTGCGCTTGCGATGAAGAGCGCCTGAGCCGTAATGCCTTGTACATGCATGAGTTCAAGAAGCAGCCAGGCTATAAATGGAGCTGCCGCAAGGCGGAGGAGACTGCTCCATAAGACGGTAATTGTATGGAGTGACAGCATCGTGGAAGCCATCTGTGCGCCAATCGTGAGCAATGCGAAGCTGAGCATACCGTCGGCAATGGTCGATAAAGGCGTCAGAAGCGGCTCCGGCATGTCAATATGGGCGAGCCGCAGCAGTGTTCCGGCGATAATGGCATACAGGACGGGCATTTTAACAAATTGCAGCAGCGATTTTTTTAGCCCGCTTGCCGCCCTGCTGGCATTCAGCAGGCCAAAGGTGAAGGTTGCGAACAGCTCAAAGGTTACGACCATCATCTGAATGGACATTGCAAACGGATCGTGCTTGAACGCCATGGCATTAACCGGGATACCGATATTGCCGTTATTCGTTAAGGCGATGCTGTTCGAGAAGCTGGCGGCAAGCGGCTTTGGGTGGCGAAGCATCCGGCTGACGCCATGACCGAGCAGGACAATCAGGATGAACTGTGCAGCGAGGAAAACGAAGATGGTAGCGACCAAAGAAGCGGACAGCTCGGCTTGATACACTTTTACGAAAGCAAGGGCGGGAATGTAGTAATACATGAGCATCTTGGAGAAACCGCCAAGCTCGAACTTGAACTTGCGATGGAGCAGTGCTCCGATTGCGAGCGGAATTAGGATCGGAACGATAATGTAGAGGAAAGTATGCCATATACTCAATGAGAGCAACTCCTTTGATTAGCTTGAGTGAATAACCATTTGTTCGCCTGGCGCAAGTACTTGACCGGCAAGCCCTTGCTGCAGAAGCATCTGAACGAAAAGAGAGGCATCCTGCTTTATGATAGGGAATGTATCGTAATGAATGGGAATGACGCGGCGCGCTTTAATCCAAGACGCGGCAATTGCGGCGTCTTCCGGCCCCATCGTAAAACGTCCGCCAATCGGCAGGAAGGCAATGTCGATATCGAAACGTTCCCCAATCAGACGCATATCGCCAAACAATCCGGTATCTCCCGCATGATAGAGGGTAAACCCGTCTATCTCGAGAATAATCCCGACCGGTGATCCGGTATAGACAATCTGGCCCTCCTCGGATAAGGCGGATGAGGTATGAAGGGCTTGCGTCAGACTGACGCGCCCAAACGGAAAGTCCCAAGCTCCGCCGACATGCATGGGCTCGACCTGAACGCCATGCCTTCCCAGATGGATGGCCAGCTCTTCAACGGCAATAATCGGGGCATGGTTTTGTTTTGCCAGCGGAATGGCATCGGTGATATGATCGGAATGACCGTGGGTCAGCAGGATGTACTGCGTCTTAATCTGTTCCAGACTCTTGGAGACGGCGAGCGGATTGCCGGTCAAAAAAGGGTCGATGATGACGGAAACGGCATCATGGGTCACTTGGATGCAGGAATGTCCGTGATAAACAATGCGCATAAGTGAGGCCTCGCTTTCAAAATGAATTTTATAACCAATTTATATACGAGCGTTTGTATTTATGTTATATTATTGACAGTGAATAAATGTCAATCTTTTTTTGTTTATTTTTGTCAAAGGAGCCGTGGAGCCTTTGTTATCGATAGAGAAACAGTTGCTGTATCTCCTGACCAGCGGGGACGGAGCCGGATCGGGCGCAGCCGTCGGCAGGCTTATCGAGGTGTATGAAGCGCGGGGCATCTCCCATCAGATTGTGCGCAACGCTCTTTCCAGGCTGAAGAAGGAAGGTTATGCCGAATCGGCGGAACGTTCCCGATATAAGGCAACGCCTCTTGGCGAGGAATTCATCCGGATCATTAACGCTAAACCCGGTTTGTACGAAAAGGAATGGGACGGGCAATGGTGCATGGTTATGTTCGAGATTCCGGAGTCGGAACGACGCAGAAGGGATAGCTTCCGATCGGAGCTGTTACAGCTGGGGTTTGGTTCGCTTTATAAAAGCGTCTATGTCTCGCCATGGGATTACAGGGATGAGGTCATCCGGCTAGGCCGGCAGTGCGAGGTTGCCGGATATATAACGGTGACGAGTACAAGGATTGTACATAATGACATCACGCCGGAGCACTCCTTCCGTCTATGGCCGCTTGAGGAGCTGCAGGCGTTGTATCGAGATAAAGACCGATGGTTACAAGAGCACCTGGTACCTGCTTTGGCGTTGCTTGAGCATACGGGAGATGAGGACGGACTGCAATTATTTGTCCTTTTTCTCGAACTTGGCGAGATCATTGCGGAGCTTGGCTTACGCGATCCTATGCTTCCGGATCCGCTGCTTCCGGACGATTGGACAGGAAAGAGGCAAATGCAGCAGTTTCAGGCAAGCCTGCGCCAAATCGCGCAAGCGATACCCGAGCAATCGCCTTACCGCGCCTTTGTGGAGCATTTCCTCGGACGCTAGAGGAGATGCCGCATGAGCAAGGAGGAGCCTCACGGACAGTGAGGTTTTTTGCGCTGTTCTTTTTCCTCGTTGCCGGAAATCTATTTCGCTGACTATAATAAAAGCGCATACAATTCCAATCCTGATAGGCAGTAGGGGGAACGTCCTTGTATACGATATTGCTGGTTGACGATGAAGCGGTCGTAAGGGAAGGCATCAGGGAGCGCATACCGTGGGAGGAGCTTGGTTTTCGGTGCGTGGCGGATTGCGAGAATGGCGTGCAGGCGCTGGAGGACATCGAACGGCTGCGGCCGCATATCGTGCTGACGGATATTAACATGCCGTTTATGGACGGGCTGGCCTTGTCCCGCGAAGTCATGGAACGGTATCCGGAGACAAAGGTCGTGATCCTGACCGGATACGACGATTTCGAATACGCGCAGCAGGCGCTGAAGCTGAAGGTAAAGGATTTCATTCTGAAGCCGGTAACGGCTGCCGAGTTCTCGGCGATGCTGCATAAGCTCCGGCTGGAGCTGGACGAGGAGAAGAGAGAGCGGGAGGATCTGGCCCGGCTGCAAAGCCAGCTGCATGAGAGCATGCCGCTCCTCAAGGAACGTTTCCTCGAGCGGATGTCGACGATGGCCTTAAGCGAGAAGGAGATTGCGTCGCGTCTGCACTATTTCCAGATTCAATTGACGGGACCTTGCTATCTGGCGCTGGCAATCGACACGGACCGGCTGGAAGAGCAGGGCGGCGCGGATACGGACCGGGAGCTGCTTAGGTTTGCCATATACAATATCGCGCAGGAGATTATTAGCGCGGAACCGGGGGCCGTTGTTTTCCGCAGCAGAGAGGAACGGGTGATGGCCGTCCTTGGCGGGGATCGCGAGGAGCTGCTGCAAGAGAAGGCGCAGGAGCTGGCTGAGCGTATCCGTCAATCGGCGGTCCAATTCCTGAAGCTGACCGTTTCGGTCGGAATCGGGATGACCGTTCATAGCTGTACGAGAATCAGAGAGACCTGCAAGGCTGCGGCTGCGGCATTGGATTACCGGCTTGTGCTTGGCGACAACAGCGTTATCAGCATACTGGACATGGAGAAGCGCAGAAGCTCGCCGGCCGGGCATCCGGCCGAGTTCGACCGCGAATTAATAGCGGGAATCAAGACGGGCACGGCGGATGAAGTAGAGCGGGCTATCGAAGCGCTGATCCGATATAACAAGGCAGAACTGACCAGTATCGATCACTGTTATTTGCGTATTCAAAAAACGATTCTTGCCGTCATGCAGTCACTTGGCGATATCGGCTGCAAGGAGTCCGAAGTGTTCGGAGAAGGCATTAATCCGATGACCGAAATCTACCGGTTCAGGACAATGGAAGAGATCGGGGAATGGCTGAAGACGGCCTGCCGGCAAGCCGTTCACAGCGTAACGGCAACTCGCCATGACCAGTGCCGGTTACAGATTGCGGAAGCGATCGCTTATCTGGAAACGAATTACGAGGACGAGAATCTATCGGTGAAAGGCGTCTGCAAGCAGGTTCATATGAGCGTCAGCTATTTCAGCGCGGCTTTTAAAGCCCATACCGGCAGAACCTTTATCGAATACCTGACTGCGGTCCGAATGGATAAAGCGAAGGAGCTGCTGAAATTTACCGGTCTCCGGACTTACGAGATTGCCGCCAGAACCGGCTATAGCGATGCGCAGTATTTCAGCGTTCTGTTCAAGAAGCACACGGGGGAGTCCCCAACGGATTACCGTCATCGGACGGCGGCGGAACAGGCATGAGGCGCGCTTATGGAATTATTTAAATTCAAAAGCATTCAGACGAATATCGCCGCCGCCTCCGCTTGTCTCATTCTTCTTACGGCCATCCTGCTTGGCGTCATCTCTTACCAGCTGTCGGCCTCGTCCGTCCGCGAGACGGCCCAGGACTATACGGCGGAGCTGATCCGCCAGGTAAATGCCAACATCCAGACCTACATTACCAGCATGGAAAATATATCGATGCTCGCGCTCAGCAACGAGGATGTCCGCGAGCTTGTAAGCGAAGAGGGAAATAACGGGACAAGCTCGGAGGAGCTGGCGCGCGAGCAGCGGATCTCCGCGTCTTTTCATTCCATTATGGCTTCTCGCAAAGATATCGCTTCGATTAACGTGATTGGCTACAACGGCCGATTCGTCTCGGACCGCGAGCATGTCGAGCTGAATCCAAGCATCAGGCTGGCGGAGCAGCCCTGGTACACAAGCGCGCAGGAAGCATCGGGCCGCATCGTCGTGTCTTCCTCCCATGTCCAGCATATGTTCAAGGATGAATACGACTGGGTCGTATCGCTCAGCCGGGAGCTGTGGAGCAAGGATCAGACGGAGCCGCGCGGCGTGCTGCTTGTCGACTTGAACTTCAGCGTCATCAACGACACGCTGAACAACATTGACTTAAGCAAACGCGGGTATGTATTTATCGTGGATGAGAGCGGCAATATCGTCTACCATCCGCAGCAGCAGTTGATCTACAGCAATCTGAAGTCGGAGAAAATCGACCAGGTGCTGGCGAAGGGCAGCGGCAGCTTTACGACCGAGGAAGGGAAGACAAGCCGGATCTATACGATTCAGGATACCGGCTTCGGCTGGAAAATCGTTGGCGTGTCCTACGTCAACGAATTAATCGGCAACAAACGCGAAATGCAGCTGTCGATGGTAGCCGCGGGAGTCTTTTGCCTGATCGTAGGCCTATTGCTTGCCGTCTTCATTTCTCGTAATCTGTCCCGTCCGATCAAGCAGCTGCAGGAGCATATGAAGAAGGTGGAGAAGGGGATCTTCAACATCCGTGTGCCTATCGGCAATCCAAGGGAAATTGCTTCTCTAGCCCGCACGTTTAACCTGATGGTCGTCAAGATCGAGGAGCTGATGAGCCAGGTCGTCCGGGAGCAGGAGATTAAGCGGAAGAGCGAGCTGACGGCGCTGCAGGCGCAGATTAACCCGCATTTTTTGTACAATACGCTGGATTCGATTATATGGATGGCCGAGGGGAAAAAGACGGACGAGGTTGTTCTG
This sequence comes from Paenibacillus glycanilyticus NBRC 16618, assembly GCF_004000805.1. Lineage (GTDB taxonomy): Bacteria > Bacillota > Bacilli > Paenibacillales > Paenibacillaceae > Pristimantibacillus > Pristimantibacillus glycanilyticus. The sequence goes on along the minus strand of NZ_BILY01000016.1, from coordinate 91,026 downwards.
ATGACCTCCGCGCTGGCGCGGCTGTTCCGCTCCTCCATCAGCAGAGGACAGGAGCTGGTCCCGATCCGTACGGAGATTGAACATGTTGCCAACTACCTGACGATTCAGAAAATCCGGTACAAGGACAAGCTGGATTTCCATATCGACGTGGATCCGGATATTTACGGGTACCGCACGCTGAAGGTACTGCTCCAGCCGCTGCTTGAGAATGCGATCTACCACGGCATCAAGAACAGAATCGGGACGGGGACGATTCAGGTAACCGGCGGCAAGCGAGACGGTTATATATGGCTGGAAGTGAGCGATAACGGCGTTGGGATGGAGGCGGAGGCGCTCCGTACCATTCTGGAGCCAAGGAGAAACGACCGGGAAAGCAAAGGCGTTGGCGTGGTGAATGTCCATGAGCGAATCCAGCTTTATTTCGGGAAGGATTACGGCCTGACGTACAGAAGCGTACCGGATGAAGGGACGACCGTAACGGTACGGATTGCCGCCATTGAAGGCGATGAATTGGCTGGAGGTGTTGGCGCATGAGCGAGTATAGACGCAAATCCGCATCTATCGCCATTACCGCGGTTCTTATCGTGATTGCTGTCGTTGGCATCTATAAATGGGCGGCAAGCCAGCGTACGGAGAAGCCCGTCGACATCATCGTTACGGTAAAAGCAAAAAGCTCGGCGATTGATTTCTGGAAGGTGCTCATCACCGGAGTTGAGGACGCGGCGAATGAATTCGGCGCCAATGTCACGGTGATTGGACCTCCGTCCGAGACGGAGATCGATATCCAGATGGAGCAGCTGGAGCAGGCCATCCGGCAGAAGCCGGATGCGATCGTGATGGCCGCCACCGATTATAACCGGCTCGTTCCTGTCGCCCAGCAGATCGTTAAGGCAGGTATCAAGCTTATTACGGTGGATTCCCGCATTAACAGCGACGATGCGCTCAGTTTTATCGCAACGGATAATATTGCGGCCGGGGAGAAGGCCGGAGAAGAGATGGCCAAGCTGCTGCCGGAATCCGCTTCCTCGAAAATCGCCATAATGAGTTACGTTTACGGAACCTCGTCACAGCTTGAACGGGAAAAAGGCGTGCGGCAGTGGCTGGACGGACACTCGCACATTGCGGTGGCAAGTACGCTCTATAGCGAAGGGCGGCTCGAGAAGGCCTATGAGCTGACCAAAGAGCTTCTCGCCAAAGATCCCGGCATTGAAGGGATTGTTGGGCTAAATGAGCCTTCTACCGTTGGCGCCGGACGGGCCATAGAAGAGCTTGGGCTAAGCGGGAAAGTGAAGCTTGTCGGCTTCGACAGCTCGGTAGATGAAGTAAAGCTGATTGAAAGCGGCGTGCTACAGGCGACCATTGTCCAGAAGCCTTACAATATGGGCTACCTCAGCGTAAAGACGGCCATTGAAGCGGTGCGGGGCAAGAAGGTGCCGAAGCTGATCGATACGGAATCGGTCATTATCAACAAAGACAATATGTATACGGAACAAAATCAGAAGCTGCTCTTCCCCTTTGTGGGAGAGTAGCTTTTCTTTTTTCAATAGGAACAGAACAGATTTTTTTCAACTATTCAAATACATTATTCCATTCTGGCAAAAGCGAAAGCGCTTTAGAATGAGCTTAGTTACATCGGGATGGAGTGATTGGGCATGAAGGACATACTCGTTCGCATGGAAGGAATCAATAAGTATTTTCCGGGCGTTCAAGCCCTGCAGGATTGCCGCTTAGAGTTAAGGCGGGGCGAGGTGCATGCGCTGGTCGGAGAGAACGGAGCGGGCAAGTCGACCATGATGAAGGTGCTGACCGGCGTTTATCAAAAGGATGGGGGAAGCATCGTATACGACGGAACGGAAGTCGAGATACCCAATTCGAAAACCGCGCAGAATTTGGGGATTTCTATCATCCACCAGGAGCTTAACCTAGCCCCCGATCTGACGGTGGCGCAGAACATCTATATCGGACGCGAGCCTCGGCGTGGTCTTCGGCTGTTTCTGAACGAGCGGGAGCTGAGGCGGAAGGTCGAGCGGTTGTTCGAGCGGCTGAACATGGATTTGGATCCGGATGAACCCGTCGCCAATCTTACCGTAGCGAAGCAGCAGATGGTGGAGATCGCCAAAGCGTTGTCTTACGACGCCAAGGTGCTCATCATGGACGAACCAACCGCGGCGCTGAGCGATACGGAGATCGATGATCTGTTCGTTATTATAAACCAGCTTAGAGCAAGCGGAGTTGGCATCGTCTATATCTCGCACCGGATGGATGAGCTCAAGCGGATTACCGACCGGATTACCGTCATGCGGGACGGACGATATATCGATACAGTGCCAACGGCTTCCGTTACAAACGAGCAGATCATTGCGATGATGGTTGGCCGCGAGATTTATGACAGCACCAAGCAGAACCGGATAGCGGAGAACAGCGAGACGGTGCTTGAGGTGAAGGGGCTAAGCCGCAAGGGAGCACTCGACAATATCAGCTTTAAGCTCCGCAAAGGAGAAATCATCGGCTTCGCGGGGCTGATTGGAGCGGGTCGGACCGAGGTGGCGAGAGCGATTTTTGGCGCCGATCCGATCGATTCGGGCGAGATAACGGTGCATGGCCGCAAGGTAGTAATGAAGCAGCCCTATGACGCGGTGCAGGCGGGAATCGGATACTTGTCGGAGGACCGCAAGCGGTACGGCTGCATCGTGGAGATGGATGTGAAGACCAACGTGGCGGTCGCTTCGCTCCGGCAATATGTGAATGCAATAGGCTGGGTGAACCGGAGCAAGATTGCGAAGGCGGCCGAGCAGATTGTCGAGATGCTGAAGGTGAAGACGCCTCATATCGATCAGGAGGTCAAATTCCTTTCGGGAGGCAATCAGCAGAAGGTTGTCATCGGCAAATGGCTGACCCAGGGTTGCGACATTCTGATCTTTGATGAGCCGACCCGCGGGATCGATGTTGGAGCAAAAAGCGAAATCTACAAGCTGCTGAACGATCTGGCCGCCAAGGGCAAATCGATCATTATGATCTCCTCGGAGCTTCCGGAGATCCTGCGGATGAGCCACCGCATCATCGTGATGTGCGAAGGGCGCATCACGGGCGAGTTGGACCGCGAGGAAGCCACGCAGGAGCAGATTATGAGATATGCGACATTAAGAGCTTAATCGGCAGAGGTTTCGAGCTCAAACTCGCGGCCGCATGGTCCAGTAGCAGGTAAATACCGTGTTACAGAGGCGCTCGCTGCAAGTTGCAACCTCCGATGAGTCAAATAGCAGGCAAAAACCGAGTTACAGGGGTGTAAGCACCTTAGCCCTGCCTCGAACAAGGCAAATAAGAGGAAAGAACCGAGTTACAGAGGCGCGTGACCCCGTGGGTCAAAGTAGCCTTATATGAGGAGGTACGTCAATGAAAATGCAGCCAAAAGCCGAAATGGCGCAGCTTGGCGGCAAGCAGACCGCAATTATTCTGAAACCGGGCGTTCTGCAGCAGGTGCTTGCTTTTGCCAGTCTGATCGTCCTTATTCTCGTATTCACCTTTTCGTCCAGCAATTTTTTTCAATTCTCCAATATCGTAGGGATTCTGCTCTCAACCGCGGTGACCGGCGTCCTGGCGCTGGGCTCTACGTTTGTCATTATTACGGGCGGCATTGATTTGTCGGTCGGAACGGTGATGACCTTAAGCGCGGTAATGACCGGAGTGTTTATTACGTATTGGGGGCTGCCGGTTCCGATTGGCATTATCGGTGGCATCCTGACGGGTGCCGTTTGCGGGCTGTTGTCCGGCGTGATGGTCGCCAGGCTTAAGATCCCTCCCTTTATCGCCACCCTTGCCATGATGATGATCGCCAAAGGCCTTGCTCTTGTCATCTCCGGTACGAAGCCGATCTACTTCAACGATCATCCGGTGTTCAGCGAGGTGTCGCAGGGCTCGTTCTTCGACAAGCTTATCCCGGGCTTTGCCATCCCGAATGCGGTTGTCATTTTCTTCATCGCCGCGATTATCGGAAGCATTCTGTTGTCCAAAACAATCGTCGGCCGTTATAACTTTGCTCTCGGCAGCAATGAGGAAGCAACGAGGCTGTCCGGCGTTAACGTGAACTATTGGAAAATCGTAATCTACACGCTTACCGGCGTTTTCACCGGTCTGGCTGGTATTCTGATTGCTTCCCGGCTCAACTCCGCCCAGCCTGCGCTTGGCGCCGGTTACGAGCTTGAGGCTATAGCGGCGGTTGTCATTGGCGGCACCTCGCTTAGCGGGGGGAAGGGTACAATCGTAGGCACGGTTATCGGCGCTCTGATTATGAGCGTGCTGACGAACGGCCTTCGCATTTTGTCCGTTCCGCAGGAATGGCAGACCGTTGTGGTCGGCATCGTCATCTTGCTTGCGGTTTATGCGGACATTCTGCGCCGACGCAAAGCGTAAACCGATTCACGCTAGAAACTTTGGTCTCTTCGCAAGTCTCGCTAACCGGGGAACCAAGATTCTATATAGGATGATTGAAATCCAAGATCTGATTGAATCCAAAATCAAAGGGGAGATTTCGGTGAAAAAGGTTACGGCATTGCTGTTAGTTGCGTTAATGACGGTTGTTATGCTTAGCGCCTGCGGGTCGAATAACTCGGACAATTCGAAGAACACGGGCAATACGGGCGGCAAAACCAGCACGAACAACAGCGGAACCAAAGCGAGCGGAGACAAAATTTACATCCCGATTATATCGAAGGGCTTCCAGCATCAATTCTGGCAGGCGGTAAAAGCCGGGGCGGAGAAAGCTGCCACGGAGTTCAACGTGGAGATCACCTTCGAAGGACCGGAGACCGAAGCACAGGTCGACAAACAGATCGAAATGCTTCAGGCCGCTCTCGACAAGAAGCCTAGCGCGATTGGTTTTGCCGCTCTCGACAGCCAAGCTTCCATTCCGCTCCTGCAAAAAGCGAAAGACGCAGGTATTCCGGTTATCGCCTTCGACTCCGGCGTAGACAGCGATATTCCGATCACAACCGCTTCAACCAATAACGTAGCCGCCGCTGCTCTCGCCGCCGACAAAATGGCGGAGTTAATCGGCGGAGAAGGCGAGATTGGCGTCATTGTGCATGACCAGACCTCCGTTACCGGCGTTGACCGCCGCGACGGCTTCGTGAACCGGATCAAAGAAAAATATCCGAATATTAAGATTGTCGACATTCAATACGGCGGCGGCGACCATCTGAAATCGACGGACCTCGCGAAAGCGATGATTCAGGCTCATCCGAATATTAAAGGGTTCTTTGGCTCTAACGAAGGCTCCGCGGTTGGCGTGATCAACGCCGTAACCGAGCTGAAGAAGGAAGGCCAAATTACCGTAATCGGCTTCGACTCGGGCAAAGCGCAAATCGACGCGATCAAGAGCGGCGTTATGGCCGGAGCCATTACGCAAAATCCGGTCGGCATCGGTTACGAGACGGTTAAGGCTGCCGTCGAAGCGATTCGCGGCGAGAAGGTAGAGTCCACCATCGATACGGGCTTCTATTACTACGATAAGTCCAATATCGACAGCGATGAAATTAAAGCGGTACTATATGAATAATCAGTAAAATAGTGGAACAAAATAGCAGTCGGGTGTCATATAAGATGACGCCGGCTGCTATTTTTTTGGGCGCATTTTTTGAAAAGACCTGAGGATTGTGTTACCCTAAAAAGAAAAGGTTGGAGGTCACGATGGCAAAAGAGCACAAAAAAATATCCGGTTTAGAGATTTTTAAAAGGGCCATTTTTATCACGATTGGTTCGGTATTAATGGGTGTTTCACTGGAATTATTCCTCGTACCAAATGATGTAATCGACGGTGGTATCACCGGTATCTCCATTATGGTATCCGAATTAACCCACTTGCCCCTTGGTCTATTCATCTTCATCCTGAACATTCCGTTCCTGTTCATCGGCTTCAAGCAGATCGGCAAAACGTTTGCCGTATCCACTCTCTACGGCATCGCCGTAATGTCGATTACCACGCAGCTGCTTCATCACGTACATGCCTTTACCGAAGAAAAACTGCTGGCCGTCCTGTTCGGCGGGATCATTCTAGGAGCGGGCGTTGGTCTGGTTATCCGGTTCGGCGGTTCCCTGGACGGCACGGAGATTCTTGCGATTCTGGCATCGAAAAAATTCGGCATGCCGGTCGGACAGATTATCATGATCGTCAACGTCTTTATCTTTATCCTCGCAGGATTTGTGTTTGAATGGAATTCCGCGATGTATTCGATGGTCACCTATTATCTCGCAACCAAGGTCATGGACATTGTTGTTGAAGGTATCGAGGAATCCAAATCCGTCACGATTATTTCCAGCGCGTACGAAGAAATCGCCGAGACGATTATGACGCGCCTGGGACGCAGCACGACTTATATCCAAGCACGCGGCGGTTACTCCAGGGAAGAAACGCAAATGGTTTATTGCGTGGTCAGCCGTCTGGAAGTGGCGAAGCTGAAAGCGATTGTTCACGATATTGATACAAGAGCGTTTATCGCGATTGAAAATGTTGCCGACGTACAAGGCGGCGGCTTTACGAAGAAAAGCATCCACTAAACGGATTAAAGCTTGTTTAGCAGATTAGTGAGCCGTTCCGGGTAATCGGTAATGATGCCTGCGACTCCCGCCTGGATCAGACGCTTCATCTCGGCCGGTTCATTGACCGTAAACACGTTATAGATAACGCCATGCTGGGCGGCTTCCGCAACCCAGTCCGGCAGCACGGCAAAATGCGAGGCATGCAGGGCGGATGCTCCAATCGACAAGGCGTATTTCCACGGACGGTATAAGCCTTCCATGTACAAGATGCCAGTCCGAATTTCCGGAGCCAGCCGCTTGCACTCGATAAGCGAATAATGATTAAAGCTGGAGAGGATCACCTGATTCTCCATGCCGCAAGCACGAACGGTTTCGATTACCTTTTGCTCCAATCCGGGGTAAGGTACGATGCCGTTTTTTAGTTCGATGTTGATGATCGTCCCGGTCCGTTTGGCGAGGTCCAGCAGCTGCTCCAGCGTCGGAATTCTTGCCTCCTTGAAATGCGGAGAGAACCAGCTCCCGGCATCCAGCTGCAGCAGATCATCGGACAACGTATCCGCAACAAGGCTGTTCAAGCCGGTTGTCCGCCTCGGCATTTCATCATGGATGAGCACCAGCTTGCCGTCCTTGGTCATCTGCACATCGGTCTCGATTCCCGTTGCGCCAAGCTCAATCGCCTTCTCGAAGGCGATCATCGTGTTCTCCGGATAATTGCCGGAAGCTCCCCGGTGCGCATAATTCACAAGCGTAGTCATAACCGTTCTTCCACTCCCATCTTCATCATAAAATTGAATTGATTTTACTTTACTTCCGATTTGTTTGCGGCATATTAATCTTAATGATGTTTATGCTCAAATTGCGGATTGCATACCCCTAGGGGGTATGATATGATAAGACTATGCCATACCCCCTGGAGGTATTTAAAGATGATTGAACAAGAGAAGACCGAGCATTGCCATTCGACCGAACCGGAACAACAAGGTGCCGAGCGGAAGAGCCATCATTCCGATAAAATGAAATCCAATCTCGTATCGCGCCTGAACCGGATTGAAGGTCAGATCCGCGGCGTTAAGGCAATGATTGAGAAGGATACGTATTGCGATGATGTGCTGAACCAGATTGCCGCGGTGCAGTCTGCGTTGAACGGTGTTGGGAAGCTTCTGCTGGAAGGTCATCTGAAAAGCTGCGTGATCGAGCGCATTCAGGCGGGAGAAAGTGAAGTTATTGACGAGCTGCTCGTTACCGTAAATAAATTAATGAAATAAGATCGGGAGGGATTTGTGTTATGGCAAATGTTACGTTGAAGGTTGAAGGCATGTCTTGCGGACATTGCGTAAGCGCGGTGGAGAAGGCCGTTACCGGAGCAGGGGCAAGCGGCTCCGTGGATTTGGCTGCGGGCAAAGTAACCGTCCAGTATGATGAGAAAAAGGTATCGCTTGATGCGATCAAGGAAGCGATTGAAGATCAAGGCTACGATGTCGTTTAACCGGCTATAAAAAGGCGCTGCCAACTCCGACGGAGTCAGGCAGCGCCTTTTTGTTAGTCTGGGATGAGCTGCCCTTACGTTGTACTTTATGCAGGATAATGGGGCATCTTGGTCGATGCAAGGTTCTACATTGCACGAAATGCAGCATATCGGTGCAAAACAGCCCACAATGGCTCCAATAGGGACAAATATCCTGCATTCTGTACAACATAACGCGCCCGTCTTACCTGGAATAGGCGAATATCCTGCAGTTTGTACAACGTGCGTTTTCTGGCATTTAAAAGCCCTCAAGCCCCTTATCCGCGCGGGATTGGGGGCTTTTTGCCCTCTCCCTGGGTGATTAGCTTATACCGGCTGTGGGTATATTGTTAGGGATAAATGGAAGGGGCGAATATCACGCATGATGCATAAACGCAATCGAAAAAATCGAAATCGCACGTTACATATCGGACTTATGGCCGTTCTTTTGTCGGCTGCCTATACATCCAGCCAAACGGGCTGGGCCGCATCCGGTTCCGCCGCAGCAGCTGCTGCGTCCGCATCCGGAGTAACCTTTAATCAAGCCGGCACGCGGCTAACGGGCGACACCGCCGCCGGTCATGAGCATCATCATGCTCATGAGAAAGGGCATAACCAGAGCGCTACCGTACAATGGAGCTTCTTGCCGCAGCAGCCTGAGGCCGGCAATAACGCAACTATTCAACTTAGCTTCAAGGATACGCACGGCCGTCCGGTTCAAAATTTCACTTTAAGCCATGAGAGGGAGATTCATCTCATTGCGGTCAGCAGCGATCTGAGCGAATTTCAGCATCTTCATCCGGTCGATGAAGGACAAGGGCAATTTACGGTCGATACCGTCTTTCCGAAAGGCGGGGCCTATCAGCTCTACGCGGATTTTGTCCCCGCCGGAGGAACTCATCAGGTTGCTCAGGCAGAGGTGACGGTAGGGGGCAAAACAGCTGCCGCCGTTCCGCTTGTACCGGACAAGAAGCTTGTTGAGACGGCCCAGAATACCGTCGTATCGCTGCAAACCGGCGAGCTGCACGCGGGTAAGGCAACGCCGCTCGCTTTCTCCTTCAAGGATGAGGCAACAGGCGAACCGGCGGGGGATATGGAGCCTTACCTCGGCGCGGCCGGCCATGTGGTTATCGTCAGCTCCGATCTTAAGCATTATTTGCATGTTCATCCGAAGGAAGGGCAGACGGCGGGACCGGAAGCTTTATTCGAGACGACCTTCCCTGCTCCGGGGCTTTACAAGGTATGGGGCCAGTTCCAGCGCCACGGCGATATATTTACCGCTTCCTATACGATTAAAGTCGGCGAATAAGCATAGCAGCCCTTGTCCTTGCGCAACCTAGGTCAATAATGGAAGCGAAGGGATGGTCTAGTGAACCATGAATGATAAGGTTATTTCGATTCTCGAAGGGAAAATCCGGCATATCGACAGCGAGGACGGGGAGATTTATTTGGTTGGCCCCATTAAGCTGCCGGTTAATCTGGATGATCAAACGGCTATATTTCATTGGTATTGCTGGCTGTTATGCAAGGAGGAAGTGGACAAGCTCGAGGATATTATAGATAAGCTGTCCGGCGCCAATCTTGCGGAGATGCAGCAGTCGAGCGTGCTTGTCTATGGGGATTTCGAGCATGCGGACGATGCTTTCATCCGGATGCACAGCATCTGCCATACGGGAGACATATTCGGCAGCAAGCGCTGCGACTGCGGTTACCAGCTGCATCAGTCGATGAAGATGATCGTGGCGCATGGGACGGGAGCGCTCTTTTACCTAGCGAATCATGAAGGGCGCGGTATCGGGCTGTTCAGCAAAGCGATGGCTTATTTGCTTCAGGAGCAGGGCTACGATACCGTAGAGGCGAATCTTAACCTCGGGTTTGTGGATGATGCGCGCAACTACGGCGATGCAATCCGGGTACTGCGCTCCTTACGGCCGAAGGATAAGCCAGTTACGCTTATTACGAACAACCCTCGCAAGCTGGATGCGCTGCGCAATGCCGGGCTTGACGTGGCAGACCGGATTCCGCTCTGGGGAGACGTGTCGGAGTATAACGAAAAATATTTGCAGACGAAGATCAACCGTTCGGGTCATCTCGTCAGCGGTTGTCCGGAGCAGTAGCGGCATTCCATATAATGAGTACGTCACATCTCTATAACTCCTGTGATATAATTCAAGAAAAAGCGCAGGAAGCGGTGAGGTCGCGTGACTTGGCAGACGAATCGGGACGGGGAAGTGCCTGAAGTCATTCATGAAATCATACTTGAAAGCTTTCGGCTTGCCTTTCAGCTGTTAGGCACGCATTGGCGCACCGTCGGAAAAGGCTGGTCCTACAAGGAGCATCAGCATCCGCTGCTGGAGCTCAATATCGTGCTTCAGGGGAGCCAGTCAACCGTGATCACCGGCAAGGAATACATCCAGCGGGCAGGGGATCTGCTGCTGATCCGGCCGGATGAGGTTCATCACAGCCGTAACGCTTCGGATGAAGCGATGACTTATTTTTCGATGCACCTGGATGTGGACGACCCGGATTTGTTTGGCTTGCTGAGCCGGATCGAGCAGCATTTGTTCCGGGCGGAATCGCCTACCATGCAGCAGCTGATGCCTCATATTGAAGAATTAATGGAGATCTGTTCGGGCGAGCCGGAAAGCGATATCGCCAGGCGGCTGGATATCCGGGTGAAGGTCATGCAGATCCTGCTGATTCTAACAATGGAAGCAAGAAGCCTGACGCAGCCCTATTCCGGAAGCGCCGGAAGGCCTCAAGGCGAATCTTCCGTTCCCTTATTGCGCCACCGCGAGCAGAGCTCCCTGGAGAAGAAGGTTCAGACCTTGTTCTCCGAGCCGTATATGCGCGATCTTCAGAGGGATGAGGCAACCCTGCCTTCCTTCCGCTGGGTGGGAGTGTTTACGTTTCAAATGGAGGACAAACCGTTCTGGCAATCGACCGACCGTTTCTGGATGAAGGAACAGCTGACCGAGGATATGAAGGAGCTTGGGACAGTCGTTGTTATCGATGATCCTCCTTTTATGAATGCAGCCGTTCTGACCTCGAGGCATGCGGTTCCGAATATGGAAGAGATCGTGCTCAAGAAAAAAAGAGAACTTGAAGAGCGGCTAGGCATTCCGATCAAGCTGGGCTTTGGCGGGATTACCGCGGCGGTGTCGGAGCTGCGTTCCTTGTACCTGAACAGTCTGCGGCAGCTGGGGCATACGGAGGAAACGGACGGAAAGCTGCTCCGTTACGAGTTCGTGAGCCGCATTATCCGTTCCGCGATGCAGATTATGGAGGCCGAGTACGGGGACAAAGGGCTGTCTCTCGTCAGCCTGGCGAAGCGGCTTGGCGTGACGCCCAATTATTTAAGCAATCAGTTCAGCTCGCAGACCGGCGCTACTTTTACTCACCATCTGACGAGCATTCGGATACATGAGGCCATCCGGCTTATGAGAGAGACGAATTTGAAAATCTATCAGGTGGGCGAGCTGGTCGGTTATGCCGATCATACCTACTTCAGCCGTTTATTCAAATTGACGGTGGGGGTCAGCCCCGCGAAATACCGTTTGTCCGAGCAGTCATTTTAACCGATTCGGGCAAATGCCTCAGTACCCCGGGGAACCGGGGTTTTGCAATTTTGTTGCAAAATGAATCGTAAACGCTTACATTTTATCTTAAGATAATCCAATAAATCTTAACTTTTTAACATTGCTGATGGTGTAACCCTATGTGACACTGAGGGTAGGTATTGACGACGAAGATAAACGTCTGAAAGGTGGTGCTCGCATGTACAACGTACTTGTTGTAGATGATGAACCGTTTATGCTGGAGGGCTGGAGAACCATGGTCGATTGGGAATCGCATGGGTTCCGGCTTTGCTGGGCGGTTTCGGACGGCAGGGAAGCGCTTGAGGTTATGGAGCGGGAAGTGCCCGATCTTGTATTTACCGATCTGCAGATGCCGGTTATGGATGGGCTTGAGCTGATCCGGCAAATGAAGCAAAGCCAAGGGCTGAAAGAGATAAAAACGGTGATTGTGAGCGGGTATTCGCGGTTTGACGCCGCGCAGTTTGCGATCCGTCATCAGATAGAGCAGTACCTGTTAAAGCCGCTTATCGAAGAAGAAATACATGAATTGCTCGATTCGCTTCGGTTAGACATGGACCAGCGGAACAGCATGGAGGCATCGGCGAGCGAATCGTTATCCATCGTATTTGCCAGAGCGCTGCAGGAGGAGAGCGAGGAGGCTCGGACAGCCTTGACCTCCCGTCTGGGCTGCTTGGCGGAGGCAACGGGGAGACTGATTGTTTTGGACGCAAAGGCTGGAAAGCCCGGGCCGACTATGGAAGAAGTGGAAGCTGAATTGTCAGGGCTGCCGGCCGGCTTCGGATGCATGGAGGAGCCATCGGGTTCAATTGGGCTGCTGGTATGGTCCCCGCAGCAGGATGGACAGGAAGAGGGATTAGACGCGGGCATTAGGCGGATGGTGGAGAGGCTTTCCGGCCGGTGGCCTTCGTGCTCGATTTATGTTAGTGGGGAAACGCGGGGCTGGCGGCATCTGAGACAGCTGAATACGCAGCTTCAGGAGCTCCGAAGCAGAGGCTTGTATAATAAGGGACGGGCGGGTGTCTTTTGGTATGAGCACAGGGATGAACAGACGCATTGGCGGTGGGAGGATGCGGCAAGCCGGGCAGAGGCTTTATTAGCGGCGGTAGAACGTAACGATTTTTCCGCAATTGAAGAGGCTGCCACCGCACTCGTTGAGTTTGTTGAAGGAACCCATAAACCGGCAAGCAGCTTGACGGCAACTCTCTCGTATCTGCAGGGCGGACTGCTTCGCGCTTATCATAAAGCCGGCGGGGATCCGGCCAATCCGCCGGAATGGATTCTGCCTCCATACGGCCTGCTGGGGAATGTGCGGGAACAGTTGTCGGCAGCGTGCCTGCAGGCAGCCGGGCAGATCGACGAGCTGAACAGCAAGAGGCCGGAAGGCCGGCTCCAGGAGGCCGTTGCCTTCGTAACCGATCATTACCGGGAGAAGCTGCAGTTGAAGGACCTTGCGGAGCTGTTCCGCCTGAACCCGGTCTATATGGGCCAGCAGTTCAAGAGGGTAACCGGCTATTGCTTTAACGACTATATGCATCTTCTGAGGATTAAGGAAGCGAAGAAGCTGCTGCTTCGAACGGATCTGAAGGTGTCCACCATTGCGAACGAGCTTGGCTATCACAGCACGGAATACTTCGGCTCCGTCTTCAAGTCCCTGACGAAAGTATCGCCATCGGCTTATAAATCAAACCAAAAAGGGGATTGTCTTGAGTGAAGAACAGGCTGTTTTCGAATAAAATCAACGATATTCCCCTAAACCTGAAGTTTCTAATGATTTACTTGTTATGCATCCTCATTCCCATTATCGGCATCAACGTTTTTTTCTACCAGCAGAACTCGGACAATATCCGGATTCGCGAACAGGAGAACCTTCGCAAATCGATGGACCGGGCCGCGGCGGAGCTTCACAGCATGATTGACGAAAGCGTTGCGGTGAGTCATTCCATCGAAGGCGACGATTCCCTGAACGAGGTGCTCGACAAAACCTACGACAGCCCTGTCTCCTCTTACGAGAGCTATGACAGCGTTCTCCGCAATAAGCTGAAGCGTTACATGCCGGTGTACCCGAACATTTTGGAAATCCGGATTTATACGTACAACCATACCATTCAGACCGGCAACAATTATTACGTCATTAATACCCCGGAAGAAAAAAGTCCTTGGCTGGGGCCATTGTTAAGCCAGCCGGGTCATGCTTTTCGCGTCATTGCTTATTCCGAGGCGTCGGGAACTACGGGCCCGGCAAAGAAAATAAGCGTCATCAGCGACATGGATCAAGGCTTTAGCATTGTAAAGCCGCAATACCGCAAATTTCTAAGGATCGATTTGAACGTGGATAAAATCTACGATATTTTGAGCAGGGAAAGCGACAGCCTGCAGCTGGAGCTGGTAAACGAGCAGAATCAGGTTGTGGCGGAATCGGGCGGACGCGGCAAGTCGGTTTATGATGCCGATATGTCGGATTGGGCAAAGGGAGACGTTTTTGTATCCAAGCTGGGCACAGTCAGTTACGTGCAAGGATGGAAATTGGTTGGCAGGGCTAACAACGACCGGATTACGACTCTTCTGGATGAGGCGCGGCGTTCCATCCTGTGGCTAGCGGTCATAAGCACGCTTATTCCTTCGCTGTTAATATTCGTTATGCTCCGTTCTTACCATTATCGGATCAAGAAGTTGGCCCGGCATATGGACCGCGTGCGCAATGAGCGGTTCGATCAGGTCACTCTCCCGGAAGGAAAAGACGAGATTGGCGGACTTATTAACACCTACAATATGATGACCAGGAAAATCAATACGTTGATTAACGACGTCTACAAACTCGAGATTCATCAGAAAAGCCTGGAGGTCGAGCGGGTGCGAATGGAGATGAATATGCTTCAGAGCCAGATGAATCCGCATTTCCTGTTCAATACTTTAAATGCCCTTCTTGTTGTGGCGACGAAAAACGGTTACAAGGATGTGACCGAAATTATAAAAAGCCTCTCGCTTCTTCTACGGAGGCTGCTCCGGCGGGCAGATGATCTGGTACCGCTGAAGGAGGAGCTGCAGTTCACCTTGATGTACCTGCAGATTGAGAAATTCCGTTTCGGCGATCGGTTTGATTATGTTGTTGATATTGATCCGCTTGCGAATGACGTCCGGGTACCGATCATGAGCATTCAGCCGCTGGCGGAGAATGCCTGCAAGCACGGACTGCAGGCGATTAAAGGCGGAGGAGCCGTCAGAATCGAGGCTCGCATGTCCGAACGGGGGTTAACGGTCTCCGTAGCCGATAACGGAATCGGCATGGAGCAGGAGGCACTGGACCGGATTCAGCAGGCGGTCCGTTCGGAGCATGCGATGGAAGGACATGTCGGACTTCGCAACGTGTACCGCAGGCTGGAGCTTTTTTACCATGAAAGCGTACAGTTCCGGATGATGAACGGCCCGGAGGGCGGGCTGACCGTGAGCTATCAAATACCTCTTCACCAGCTTGAGAATAACCAGACAAAGCCGGGCACGGCTTCGTAATTGGAAAGGGGGAGCAGTATGTACCGTGTTTTGCTCGTTGATGATGAGCCGTTTGCAATAGAGGGTCTTCAATTATTAATCGATTGGAAGAAGAATGGATTCGAGGTGGAATCGGTCTGCGGAGACGGCGAAGAAGCAGCCCGCCTGATCCGGGAATCCAAGCCCGATTTAGTCGTTACGGATATTCGCATGCCGATCATGGACGGACTGGAGCTTATTTCCCAGATGAGGCTGGAGGGCCATAAACAGACTAAATTCGTCGTTATGAGCGGCTACAGCGATTTCGAGTATGCAAGGCGCGCTTTGCAGCTGGGCGTCTCGCATTATTTGACCAAACCGATTATGAGCGATGAAGCCGATGAAGTGCTGGAATGTTTGAACAAAACATTGGAGGAAGAGACCCGCAAACAGAAGGTTGTCCGCTATACGGAGCGCTGCGCGCAGAGACGCGCGTTAACCGCATTGCTTCGCGGCGAGGAACTTTCCGATGCTGACCAAACTTCCATTAAACGCATCTCCGCAGAGGCTGCCGGATGGGTATACATGCGTGTTGCAGTGGACGAATCGGAATTAACATCCGCGGTGGAAGAGGTTGAGAAACTGCTTGAGAAGGGGCAAGTCGAAGGAGGAGCCGGAGGCTGCATATTGGATCAGGAGCTGACCTCTTTCGGGATGGCCTGTATACTTCGGGACGATAGCAAGTCGGCTATGCAGGATGCGGCAGAGCTTCTTTACAAAGCGCTCCGGGGATCGATTCGCGGAAGCCTCAGCATGGTAGTCGGCAGTCTGGTGAAGGAGCCGGAGCAGCTTGGAAGCTCTTACCGGCACGCCGAGGAAGCGGGTGCTTATCTCTTTTATGACCGTAGAGAGAGACCTCTCTACTATGACGAGATTAAGGAGCAGGGCTTTGGCTATGATTCGCATCTATGGGAGGCAGCCGAAAAAATCATTGAGGCCGTTGAAACCAATGATGAAGAGAGGATTGTAGAGCGCCTGCAGCAGATCTTTGATCATTTCGCCGATAAAAGAACGATGCCTTCCTTGATCTCCGCCTTTTCTACCCACATTATGGTGCAGTGCTCCGGCATTTACAAAGAGCTTGGCGGGGACGCGGACCAGATGCTTGAGAAGACCGGGTATCCGCTTGTTGGGGCGAATGAGCATTCTTTGATGAAGCTGCATGCGTTTTTGCTGAGCTTTTGCCTAATGTGCCGTGAAGAATTGTCATTGTGCCGAAGCCGGCAGCAGGGAGGAACTATTGCCAAGGTAGAGGAATATTTGCGCCAGCACTACTGCGAATCCGTTACGGTGAAGGAGATAGGGGAAATCTTTTATATGAATCCGGTTTACCTGGGGCAGGCTTTTACCAGAAAATACGGCGTCAGCATTCATGAATATATTCATCAACTGCGGATGAACGATGCGAAGAAACTGCTCCATAACCAGGATATTTCGGGGTCAGCACTGGCGGAGAGGCTTGGTTATTGCAGCTATCAACATTTCCTGAAGCAATTCGAGAAACGCTTCGGCATGAAGCTTGCCGAGTATAAAAAAACAATACCCCACCTTAAATCGTAGGGGTATAATGCTTAACTCTGATTATGATGTAAACGCATTCAAATGCTTCATAATGTAGAGGTAAGCACACAATCCGTAGGAGGAGAAGCAAATGGGGGTTAAAGCAAAAAAGCCATTGTTGACAACTATGGCAGTCGCGGTTGCCTTGAGTTTAACGGTTGCAGCGTGCAGTAATGGCAATAACGGTGGCAAAAATAGTAACAGCGATGCGTCCGCTGCGCCATCTGCATCTGCGAACGCAGGCAATTCGGGCACAAATGCAACGGATGAGGCATTGAAGCCAATCGAGATCTCCGCTTTTATCGGGGCTCCTGGCCAATCGCCAACACCGGACAACAAGCTGTTCAAAAAAATTAAAGAAGATCTGGGCATTACGTTTAAGACGGAATTCCTGGTAGGCGACCTTGAGCAAAAGCTTGGCGTTATGATTGCCGGCGGCGACTATCCTGATTTGATTACCGCGGACCCTAAGCTTGTATCGGCGGGTGCTGTTATTCCGCTTGAAGATCTTATTGAGCAGTATGCTCCAAAGCTGAAAGAGCATTACGCGAAATACTGGAACCGGATGAAGGATCCTTCCGACGGCCACATTTACTGGCTGCCTAACTACGGCGCGTATCAAGGCAATGTGAACGAAACGTTCTACAGCGGTCCAGCCTTCTGGATTCAAAAAGCCGTACTGAAGGAATTCGGTTATCCTAAACTCCAAACTCTTGATGATTATATGAAGCTGATCCGCGAATATCAGGCGAAATATCCTGAAATCGACGGTCAGAAAACAATCGGCTTTACGACACTCGCGTCCGACTGGCGGACATTCGGCCTGCTGAATGCGCCTGAGCATCTGACAGGACATCCAAACGACGGCGGCGTTGTTGTAGACAATGGCGTGGCAAGCGTTTTCGCGACACAGGATATTTCGAAAACCTACTATAAAGAATTGAATGGCCTGTACAACGAAGGGCTGATGGATAAAGAAGCTTTCACTCAAAACTATGACCAGTATCTGGCGAAGCTGACTCAAGGCAATGTCCTTGGTATGTTCGACCAGCACTGGAACTTCCAAACCGCGGAAGATTCCCTGAATACGCAAGGCAAGTCCGACCGCACTTACGTAGGCTTCCCGCTTGTTTATGACACAAGCACTAAGGACTACTACCGCGACCGCGCCGTTATCAACTTGAACAACGGCTTTGGTATTTCGGTAGACGCGAAGGATCCGAAACGCATTATTCAAGCGCTTGAACAGCTGATGGATGAGAAATACCAGAAGATGTTCACTTGGGGCGAAGAAGGCGTTGACTATCAAGTTGGCGCAGACGGCAAATATACCAGAACGCCTGAGCAACGCAAAAACTACGAGGATCCGGCTTGGAAGCTTGCTAACCTCGGAGACGGCATTTACGGATACCTGCCTAAGATTGAAGGTACTTTGAGCGACGGCAATGCAACATCGCCGGGCGGAGACCCTGTAGAATTCTATGACAGCTTGAAAGATGTCGACAAAGAAGTTCTGAATGCTTACGGCCACAAAACATGGACGGAATTCTTCTCGATGCCGCCGGATAACCCGGTTTACTACCCGGCTTGGCAGATCGACCTGATTGACGGCTCCGATGCTTCGATTGCCAACAAGAAAATGACGGATGCTTCGCTGAAATTCCTGCCTAGAGCGATTATGTCGAAACCTGATCAATTCGATAAAGTATGGCAGGATTACGTAAACGAGTATAAGAAAATCAACGTAAAAGCTTACGAGGACCGCATTAACGAACAAATTCAATGGCGTATTAAAAATTGGAGCACCAATTAATGTAAGGCAGCAGAAAGCGGAAGGGATGAAGCAGACTGCCTCAGCCCTTCCGCTTTATCTTTGGAGCGGAGGAAGGAAGAGAGATGGCGAAACCTGTAGATACTATAGCTGTAGAGGCTGCTATCCAGCCTAAGAAGACCCGCAAATCCAAGCGGTTCAAAAACCAGGGTCAGCTTATGTGGATGTCGCTGCCCGTACTCATTTATGTCATGCTCTTCTCGTATTACCCGATTTGGGGCTGGACAATGGCTTTCCAGAATTACAAGCCGGCAAAATCTTTCGGCGAGCAAGAGTGGGTTGGCTTAAAGCAGTTTAAATTCTTGTTTACCGATGACAGTTTCTTGCGCGTTTTGCGTAATACGATTGGCATGAGTGCCATTAACATGGTATTAGGCTTCGTAACGGCCATTGTTTTCGCGATTCTGTTAAACGAAGTGAAGAACAAGCTGTTTAAACGTTCGATTCAAACGATTTCGTATTTGCCGCATTTTCTATCGTGGATTATCGTAACTGGAATTGTTGCAACTTCGCTGTCCGTGGATGGCGGTATCGTCAATGAAGTATTGATGAAGCTTGGGATTATTCACGAGCCTATCATGTGGCTTAGTGAGCCTAAATATTTCTGGGGCATTGTTGGCGCATCGCATGTATGGAAAGAAGTCGGTTGGAATGCAATCATCTATCTGGCGGCGATTACCTCGATTGATCCATCCCTGTATGAGGCGGCGGAGATTGACGGGGCTAACCGTTACCATAAGATGTGGTATATAACGCTGCCAGGCATCAAGTCCATCGTTATTATTTTGCTCATCATGAACCTGGGCTGGATTCTGGAAGCTGGCTTTGAAGTGCAATATTTGCTTGGCAATGGCGTTGTAGTCGATTGGTCGGAGACCATAGATATATTCGTACTGAAATACGGACTCAAGCAGGGCAACTATTCGCTTGCAACCGCAGCAGGTATATTCAAGACGGTTGTCAGCATCACGCTTATCTACGCCGCCAATACGATAGCGAAGCGATTCGGCGAAGAAAGGCTTATTTGATAAGGAGGGGATTACAATGAGAAAAAGAACACTTCAGCTTGAGCCGGCGATTTTTGGTACAGTCAATGCCATCATCATGATATTGCTGGCCGTAGTTACGCTCTACCCCTTCTTGAATACGCTAGCCGTATCCTTTAATGCGGGGCTTGATACGATTCGGGGCGGTATTTACGTCTGGCCGCGGGAATGGACGCTTCAGAACTATAAGGCGGTATTTGTTACAGGCACCGTATTTAATGCCTTCTTTATCTCGATCGCGCGTACCGTTCTGGCAACCGTGCTCAGCTTGTTCCTTACGACGATGCTGGCCTATACGGTAAGCCGGAAGGAATATGCTTTCCGTAAGCCAATCACGATTATTATCGTAATGACGATGTACTTTAACGCGGGTCTGATTCCGTATTACTTCTTGGTTAAGGACCTTCACCTTCTCAATAACTTCCTGGTGTACATCGTTCCTGGCCTGGTCAGCGCTTTTAACATGATCGTCATCCGCACGTATATCGGTACGTTGTCGGAGAGCCTGATCGAGTCGGCAAAAGTAGACGGTGCTGGCGACTTCCGCATCTTCCTGCAGGTCATTCTGCCGCTCTGCCAGCCGGTACTCGCAACGGTGGCTTTGTTCGTAGCGGTAGGACAGTGGAACTCTTGGTTCGATACGTTCCTGTTCACCTCTTCCAAGCAGGAGCTCAGCACGCTTCAGTATGAGCTGATGAAGCTTCTCTCGTCGGCGATGAACTCCAACAGTAATCCGGCGCTGCAAAACGGCGGCGATGCCAGCGCGGCAAAAGCAATGGTTACGCCTCTGTCGATCCGCGCTGCCATTACAATCGTCGCATCCTTGCCGATTCTCGTTGTTTATCCGTTCCTGCAGAAATACTTCGTTGTCGGCATGCAGCTCGGCGGCGTAAAAGAATAACCAAACGACAGAAAGACCATCCTAAGGGGCAATGCCCTAAAGGGTGGTCTTTTTTGTCGTGGTTTGGAAGGCGGATATTCAGCCTTCCGATTTAAGCTAAGCAGTCAGGGTAAGCTGACTGCCGACACGTCTCCAAAAAGAAAAGGTGAGGGAGCGCAGCGGAAATAACGTACTGGAGAAACGGAGTGTTCGCCTTTGCCCCCGAATTTCATCCGCATTAAGCGGATTACATTCGAAGAAATTCGGGGGCAACAGCGATCGGAAGGACGTTATTTCCGCGCAGCGGCTGCCCATCTTACATCTCTCTAATCTAAGCTAAAGCTGCCACTAAGCGAAGCTACCTCGCCTTAGTAAATCTCTACATCATTAGGATTAGTCCGTCCAACTTCCTTGCTCAATTCATCGAAGGATTTCACTTTGCCATGCGTTGGATGCTGCGTATGCTTACGCTGCTTCCAAGCGTTTTCGCGGCGGTTTTTTGGCGATGTCATGGTCATTCCCTCCCTTCCTAAGCAATAGGTTGGCGCTTTGGGCACCGAATCATGCAGAAGAGAACGCTCATCATAATTTAGGCGAAATAGGTAATCATAACCTGTATTAATGAACGGTGGTGACAACAGTGCCGACGAAAACCAAGGCCAGAAGCTTACCCGAAGGGAAATTGGATCATTACGCGATTAACAAGTTCCAGGATGTGCCCATCCGGCCCACTGTAGAAGCGAACGGCAAAATAATGGAGGAGCTCTTCAAAGACAGCTCGGATATCGTGATGCGCGAATTCGAGATCGAGAATGGTCCCAAGGCGCTGCTCTGCTATGTGGACGGGATGGTTACGACCAGTGCCGTGGATGCGGCGATGAAGGCGCTTATGATCCTTGAGGGCGGCGAGTTTACCATTGACTTGATAACCGAAACTACGCTTCCGGTTGCCCAAGCCTCCAAGATTCAATTCTACAAAGAGCTGCTTACCAACCTGTTGTCGGGCGACAGCGTTCTGTTCGTTGACGGGCAAGACACTGCGGTCTGCCTAGGCCTCAGAGGCGGCATCCGCCGCAGCGTAGCCGAACCCGAGACGGAAACCGTCGTTCGTGGTCCACGCGAGGGCTTTAATGAGCATCTCCGTACGAATACATCGCTTGTGCGAAGCAAGATCAAGTCGCCGCGGCTCAAGATGAAGTCCTTCGTGATCGGAACCGAGACGAATACGAACGTAATCCTTACCTATATGGCCGGAATCGTTAATCCCAAGCTGCTGCAAGAAGTGGAAGACCGCTTAAGCCGGATTCATATCGACGGCGTATTGGAGAGCGGTTATATCGAAGAGTTTGTCCAGGATCAAGGCTTCTCTCCGTTCCCTCAAGTGCAAACGACGGAACGTCCGGACACGGTGGCGGCATCGCTTCTGGAAGGCCGGGTTGCCATCCTTGTAGACGGCACCCCGTTTGCCTTGATCGCTCCGTTTGGCTTCTGGCAGTGGCTGCAGGCAAGCGAGGATTATTATGAGCGGTTTATGTTAGGCACTTTATTGCGATGGTTGAGATTATTCAGTTTGTTTGTCGCCTTGTTTGCCCCGGCATTGTATATCGCGGTTTCTACCTATCATCCGGAGATGATTCCGACCAACCTGCTGCTAAGTATCGCGGCCTCGCGCGAAGCGATTCCTTTCCCCGCCGTCGTGGAAGCATTACTTATGGAGATCGCCTTCGAGGCGCTTCGCGAAGCGGGCGTACGGCTGCCCCGGACTGTCGGTCAGGCCGTCAGTATCCTGGGAGCGCTTGTGGTTGGCCAGGCGGCGGTTCAGGCCGGTATCGTGTCAGCCGCAATGGTTATCGTCGTCTCGATGACAGGTATCGCTTCCTTTACTTTGCCCCGTTACAATGCAGCGATCGCCATCCGGATGCTCCGTTTTCCAATCATGCTGCTCGCTTCGGTCTTTGGCTTGCTTGGCATCATGATCGCGGCAATGGTTGTTGTTGGTCACTTGGCTAAGCTGACGACGTTTGGCATTCCTTATCTGGCCCCGGTTACGCCGGTTGATCTAAGCGATATGAAGGATGTCATGGTTCGCGCGCCTTGGTGGAAGATGCGGAGACGTCCGAAATATTTGACTCCCGACAATCTAGAGCGTCAGCGTCCGCAGCCCGAATAAGCAGGAGAGGAGTATCCTATATCCGTATGAAAATAATCCGATTATGGCGTTTGGCTTCCATCAGCGTATGTGTAGGCATGCTCCTCACGCTGACGGGCTGTTGGGACCGGCGTGAAATTAACGACGTCGCTTTTGTACTGGCAAGCGCCATCGATAAAGAAAACGATAGCTTCAGGGTGAGCGTACTTATACCTCTCCCAGGCAATATGGGGAGCATGGGCGGCGGAGGCGGCTCCGGCGGGCAAAAGCCGTTCGCCATCAAGACCGAAACCGGCAAGACGGTTCGCGAAGCAGTCTCGAAGCTCCAGTTCCGTCTGCCAAGACATCTGTTTTTCGGTCATCGGCGCGTCATTATTATTGGTGAAGACCTGGCAAGGACCGAAGGGGCAAAAACGGTTATCGATGCCTTAACCCGTACGCCTGAAAACCGGTTAACCGCCTACATAGCCATAACAAAAGGCAAAGCGGTGGATGTGCTGAACGCCGATACGCGTCTTGAGCGCTTCTCCGCGGAATCGATGAGGGAGCTTCTTCAATCCGAGGCAAGCGTACGGATTTCCGTGAAGGACATTATCAGCAAAATTATCGCGGTTGGCGAGGATGCCTTTTTCCCCTATATAGAAAAAGTAAAGACAAGGGTGAAAGGCTCCGAGGCGGAGGATGTTCTCATCGAAGGCTTTGCGATGACGCATGACGGTAAAATGACCGGGGTTGCCAAAGGAAGCACGGCAATTGGCGTCCGGCTGCTCAACCAACAATTCCGTAAATACGACGAAACCTTTAATGATCAAGGCAATTACCTTACCGTATCCATCAATGAGGCCAAAATCTCTATTAAACCGATCATTCAGAATGACAATATCACCTTTCGTATTCATTCGAAAGTGAAAGTCAGCGTTAACGAGGACAGGAATCTGAACAGAAACTATGACGATTACGAGCAGCGCAAGCAGATCGAACAACTGGTGACCAAGCGGGTGGTGGAAGACATCAAGCTCGCGCTGGATAGCATGCAGCATGCCAATTGCGATGCCGTCGGATTTGGACTTCACGTATACCGTGCATACCCTCAAATATGGACCAAGCAATACCGCAACGAGTGGGATACGATTTTCCCTAAAATTAAATTCGAAGTTTCCGCAACTGCGAACTTGTACAGGTTCGGGATGACCAGCGAGAATCTGGGAAGGAAGGATCAATAGATGGATTTAGGGTTTATCGTTTTTGTGATCTTTCTAGTGATTGGCACGGCGAAGGTGAAATGGAAAAACATGAAAAACGGATCAAGCAAGGCAATGTTTTTCACAGTGGTGGGTGTCATCGCCCTGTTAATCGTTTTTTGCGTCAACCACAAAATATACTCCATTATGAACATTACCTTCATGCGGGCAATGGTTATGGGCGTTTACGTTCTGATGAGAGGGCAGGGGGTCTAGCATGCAGGACCGGATGAAAGTTACGACCATGCAAATGTCTATGCTGGTTGGATCATTGCTGATTGCTTCCAATATGAACACGATGCCGACGGCTATTACGATGGCTTCCAGTCAAGATGCTTGGTACGCTTATTTGTTTCCGATTCCGTACGGCATCTTTATGGCGTATTTGCTGTGGAGGATGCTGCGCTTCAACCCGGAAAAAAATATGTACGAAATGATGCAGTATTCCTGCGGCAAATGGCTTGGCGGGCTGCTGAACGGCATACTAATCGCGTACCTGACACTGGATTTAATTAGTCAGCTGCGCATATACAGCGACTTTTTCAGCTCCTCTATTCTGCTGCGTACGCCGCAGATTTATATCTTGCTCATGACGATGCTTCTGCTCGCCTATTATGCAGGAGGATCCATGGAGCATTTATTCCGGACGAACGTCGTGTTTATTACGCTGTTCCTGTCCCTGTATGTTCTTACGCCGCTGCTGCTCCTGAACGAGATTGATATGCAGAAGCTGAAGCCGTTTCTAAGCGGTGGAATAGCCCAGCCGTTAAAGGGAGGCATGCTTGCCTTAGGCTCCTTCACGGATTTGATCATATTCGGGTCCTTCCTGCATCATGTGAGGAAGCCGCGCGATATCTACATAGCCATGAAAATGGGGGTCATTTACTCCGCAATGTTTCTGACGATCTGGCTGTTTTGCGTCGTTAGCGTCGTAAGCCCGATCCTTTCCTCAAGGGTGCTCTACATCGGCTGGATTCTGGTGCAGCAGATTCACATTACCGACTTCCTGGACAGAATCGACCTGTTCCTCATCTCGCTTTACGTACCTATTCTGCTGATCAAATTCGCGGCGCTCTACATAGCCATCCTGACGGGAATTGCGTCCTATACGAAGAAAAAGAAATTCGATTTTATCAATTTGCCAATGGGGATCGTCATTACGATACTGGCAGCCATTTCATTCGATAATACGGATGAAGTTTCGTTATTTTACGCTTTTGGCATGCTGCCGTTATCGTTTGGCGTACAGATCCTGTTCCTTGGAAGCTTGTTTATTGGACTTGCCGTCCGGAAGAAAAAGAGTATGCCGCCCGATTTGAATATATCCGGTTACGGAATAGGGGTATGGCTGACGCTGATCGGCGCGATCGTCTCTGTGCTTGCGGGTACGTTGGTCGGCAATATGCGGGGGATTTATGGCGATATAGGAGCCACCTTGTTTATCTGCTTCCTTGTGTTATGCGTCTTTCTGAGCTTCAAGGAGTACAGCAAAGGATTTGCATCAAGAGGGAAAAACAGCTAGAAATGGATAACGGCACCCATAAGTGGGTGCCGTTGGCTTGTGTACCGTATATTTAACCTCGGCGGTTTGTACTTCATGCAGCATCATGCTGACCGCGTGGTTCATATCCCTTGTTAATTGCAACAAGATTTGTGTGAGATGTTCATCTTGCGCATACTCTGGGTTGCTTTGCGTAACGGGCAAAGCAGCTTGTAAGCATACTTTAAAACAACGAAAGCCCTGCCTCTCTTCCGTCCTTGCGGCTCCTAGACCGCGCCAGTGTGAATCAAAGTTCTTACTGTTCGTAAGGATTGGAATTAACAGAAAAAGAAAAATCGAAATTCGAGGAAATCATGAATTTTTCTGTTTTTTGGAGGGATATACAGGGGTTAAATATAACACAACTTTTATAGTATACAATCACTCGCCAGAAAAAGCAAGTAAAAGTAAGAAAATGTTAAGCTAAGTCCATTTGGCTGCCCACAGCTTCATTTGCTTCAAAATCGCATGCAGGTCTTCGCCTTTTGGCGTAAGCGTATATTCAACCGTCACGGGTACGGTAGGGAATACCTGCCGTTCAAGCACGCCTTTTTCCTCCAGGTGGCGAAGCGTACTGGTCAATGCCCGCGGACTAACCGCCGGAATCAGACGTTGAAGTTCACCGAATCTTTTTGTACCGCAGAATAACTCTCTGATCACAAGAAATGCCCATTTGCCGCCTATGACGTCCAGCGTTTTTTCGATATTGCATTCAATTGTTTCGGGTTCTTTCGGAATGTAATTATTCGCGTTCATGATCATTAAAGCTCCTTTCTTTCTTAACGAGCCAAAGTTACCTTCAGTATAGTATATATAATAGAAATAATAAATTAAAAAAACATTCACTACTTTAAAAAGAATACGGACTGCCTTACACTTAGCCTTGAAAGAGATCAGGCGAGGAGGAGTCAACGGATGAAATACAGAAGACTCGGAGGCAGCGGATTAAAGGTTAGCGAGATTGGTCTTGGAAGCTGGCTTACTTACGGCGACGCCACGGAGAAAGATACGGCAAGAGAATGTATCCGGTATGCGTACGAGAACGGGATTAACTTCTTCGATACGGCAAATGCGTATAACCGGGGAGAAGCCGAGAAGGTAATGGGCGAAGCCCTTAAGGAATTCCGGCGCAGCAGCTACGTGCTGGCTACCAAAGTGTATTTTCCGATGGACGCCGGCCCTAATGACCGGGGTTTGTCTCGCAAACATATTATGGAGCAATGCGATGCCAGCTTAAAACGACTCGGCACGGATTATATTGACCTATACCAGTGCCACCGCTATGACGCGGAGACCCCGGTGGAAGAGACTCTTCGTGCATTAGACGATCTGGTTGCCTCCGGCAAAGTTCTCTATGCGGGAATCAGCGAGTGGACGGGCGCGCAAATCACCGATGCGGTTGGAATCGGCAAACGCCTTGGTCTTCGCCCTCTAGTCTCCAACCAGCCGATCTACAATATGATTGAGCGTTACATCGAGAAGGAAGTACTCCCGGTAAGCGAAAGAGAGGGCCTTGGGCAAGTCGTGTTCTCTCCTCTGGCACAGGGCGTGTTGACGGGTAAATACAAACCGGGACAAGCTGCCCCTTCAGACAGCCGCGCGGCTAATGACCGTACGAACTTCGTCATCAATAGCTATATGCGGGAGGATGTACTGGCCTGCGTTCAAAAGCTGGAGCAGCTGGCGGGCGAAATCGGCGGTACCTTATCGCAGTTTGCCCTTGCCTGGGTGCTGCGCCAGCCTGGTGTAAGCTCCGCAATCATCGGCTCAAGCCGGCCTTCGCAAATCAAAGAGAACCTGGGGGCTATCGATCTAGTATTGACGGACGAAGTACTTGCGCGCGCAGATGAAATTCTATCCGAGATTGAAGGGTTTGCTCCGCTTCGTTGAGCAAGTTTCGAATGCATTCCTTCATTTAAATAGGGTATGATGGGTTCAGGTTTAATGAAGGGATGAAAGATAAGATATGAAGCTTGTTTTGCTAAGGGGATACAACTTCTTCTATTTCTCGATGTTTGCGATGTTCCTGTCGTTCCTTCCGTTATATTTCGCGGAGAAAGGGATTACGGCATCGGAGATCGGGGTTATTCTGGGGACGGGAAGCATTATCGGAGTGGTCTCGCAGCCGCTCTGGGGAATGATCAGCGATAAATATAAAACGGTCAAGGCAGTGCTCTTGATCCTGCTCATGGCTTCGATTGGACTTGGGATGGCGTTGTTCTCGATATCGCTAATGCCAGCCGCATTTGCGCTGACGGCGGCAATGTACTTCTTCCTGATGCCGGCCGACCCGTTAACCGAGAGCATGAATTACCGCTTGGCGGAAAGAGCGGGGGTTGGCTTTGGTACCGTCCGGATGTACGGCGCGCTTGGGTATGCTGTCGCTTCCTATATAATAGGCTATATTGGCGACAGGTACGGAATGGGCAGCTTTATGTATCTGTTTGCCGCTTACGGCGTTCTCGCGTTTTTGCTCTGCGCCATGCTGCCCGAAACTCCGGCAGCCGGCAAGCCGGTGGCTTGGCGGGATATGAAGCCCTTCTTCAAGGACAAGCGTACCGTACAATTTCTGCTGCTGGTGCTTCTGATCGCGATCCCGCACCGGATGAACGACAGCTACGTCGGCTTGTACGTGCAAAGCCTTGGCGGCGGGGTAGGGATGGTTGGATTGGCCTGGTTCATAATGACGCTGGCCGAGGTCGCATTCTTCGCTTTAATTAACCGGTTCATCAAGCCGGGCAAGGAACTGCAGGTCATCTCCGTAGCGGCGTTTTTTTATGTGCTTCGTTTTGCCCTGTCGGCCTGGTGGGATAACCCGGTAGCGATTGTATGGCTGCAGCTTTTGCAGGGCGTTTCGTTTGTCCTGTTCTATGCGGCATCCATTCAATATCTGTATACCTTGATTCCGGAGCAGTGGAAAGCGACCGGACAAACGATACTCGCGATGCTGCTGTTCGGGATATCGAGTATTATATCCTCGACGGTGGGGGGCTGGCTCTTTGACTGGATAGGGGGACCTGCCTTGTACGCTTGCATGTCGGCTTTGTCGTTTATCGGGGCTTGCTGCGGACTGCTTATTCAGCGGAATGTGAATCAAATGAAAAGGATCAGGGCAACCTGATCCTTTTTGCATATATAATAGAAGAGATTTTTTTGGAAGTTCATTAATGGGTAGGAATAATGGATTGTCCGTTTTTTTGTTTGGCGCGCATATTATCGTAATCCTTAATCTTTTGCGGCATGATATCTCCGCCCGCAAACTGGTATTTCACGAGGGTATTAAAGTCCTGGAGCCATGGAGTAAGGGAGTGATTCATCCAGGCTTCTTTCGCATATTCGTTAAGTTCGTTCACAAAATCCATGTTGGCCGAAATATGAACTTCCTGGACAGCCGGGGCAAGCTCCCTGACCTTTACGGCTACGGTCTGCTTCAGCTCAGGGGAAAGCATGCTGTGGTCATTTACAGTGAATAGGGAGTTATAGGGCGTGACCAGATGACGGTTATCCCAGCGTTGACTGCCGGTGTCATGATTGTATACGCCCTCGCTTGAACCGCTGCGGTCCTGTTCGTCGGTACGCCCTGCGCTCTTGGTGCCAACGGCCGACCAATCGAGAGCAAGGCCTACATAGGCATTCTTGTCGGTGAGCATTACGATGGCGGTGCCTACGCCGCCAAGCTTGGAAACTTCATTAGACAGCTTATTGCTGTATTCGAAAAAGGCATTGTCATGCTGGCGGGGATTGTTGGCGGAAGAAGTCCCGTACATTTTGCCGCCGAGCATTTTGGCGTCTCCGGCTTTCCGGCTACCGTAATCGTGATCGCTGCTTCTGCTGAGCTTCTCATAACCGCAGGCCGCAGTCATGCTTATCAATAAACAAGAAATCATCAATAATCCGGATACTCGTTTGTTCATGGGTAATCAGCCTCCATTCGGGCAGTTATAGGAATAGGGTTTGTAGGGAACGATGAAATATACACTTTGGCCTCCATACATAATTGACCATGGGTTTGG
Organism: Paenibacillus glycanilyticus NBRC 16618; assembly: GCF_004000805.1. GTDB lineage: Bacteria > Bacillota > Bacilli > Paenibacillales > Paenibacillaceae > Pristimantibacillus > Pristimantibacillus glycanilyticus. Next base: position 61,604 of record NZ_BILY01000016.1, on the reverse strand, counting down.
TGCACAATGTAGGGTAGGGAAACCGTGTTTGATAGCACGTTTTTAATCACTTTGTCAAAGCCGCGAAACCGTGAAAAACCTGAGTTTTTGACAGCTTTGAGAACAATTTGTGAACTCTCTGTGGAACATTGACAAATAAGTACAGCAACTTTATATTTAATTAAGTGATTTAGTTCCAGTAGTTGTCATAACATCTGTGAAACACGCAGTTTGCCGCATTATTACTAAGATGTTAGCATCTGCGAAAACGTCAAAAGTGGGGTTGATTATTGATGAATCGGTGGCAGTTTTTTAGAAAGCTTGCACCGCTTCTGGCCTTGATGGTGCTCGTGCTGTCGGCATGCGGACGAAGTGACTTGTCCACGCTGAGGCCCCAAGGTCCTGTAGCGGAAGAGCAGTTCGGACTGATGAAGCTGGCGATTTCAATCATGCTCATCGTGATTGTGGTCGTGTTTGCGATTTCTTTCTATGTAATTATTCGTTTCCGCAGACGTCCCGGCGACAACACCATTCCGAAACAAGTGGAAGGTAACCATAAGCTGGAGATTATCTGGACGGTCATTCCGATTATCCTGCTGATCATCCTGGGCGTACCAACTATCCAATCGGTATTTAACCTCTCAAAGGATCACACAAAAGATCCGGAGGCGGTTAAGGTTGTTGTAACCGCTCACCAATATTGGTGGGAATTCGAGTATCCTGAACTCGGAATTAAGACTGCACAGGAATTGGTAATTCCTAAAGGCAAGACGATCTCCATCGAAGCGAAATCAGCAGACGTTCTTCACTCGTTCTGGATTCCGTCTCTTGCCGGTAAAATCGATGCTAACCCTGGAGCTAACGTAAACATCATGTACTTCTCGGCTCCAAAAGAAGGCGTTTACTTAGGTAAATGCGCCGAGCTTTGCGGACCTTCGCACGGCTTAATGGACTTTAAAGTAAAATCGGTGGACGAGGCTTCGTTTGACCGTTGGACTGCTGCTTTGCAAGCTCCGGTTGCGCTTCCAAGCGACCCAGCTATTAAAGAAGCATTTGTCAGCAAGTGTCTGACTTGCCACGCCGTAGGCGATCAAGGCGGTCCGGCATTCCCTAACCTGACTGGTATCGGCAGCCGTGAGACTGTCGGTGGTATTCTCGTTAACACTGATGATCCGAAATATTCCAACGAAGGTTCGACTTACGACAACCTGCATCGCTGGATTGAAGATCCGTCGGCTGTAAAACCTGGCACGCTGATGCCTAAGGTTGATCTTACTCAACAAGAGCTTGACGGAATTTCTAAATATTTATCGGAATTGACTCTCGACTATCAACAATAATCATCGGTGATTAAAGGAGGTACCTACCTTGGCTCATGGACATGCGGTTAAACGTTATTCCGGCCTGATGGACTGGCTGACAACGGTTGACCACAAAAAAATCGGTATATTGTATTTAATCGCCGGCGGTTTTTTCTTCCTGGTCGGCGGGTTGGAAGCACTTCTCATTCGGATTCAGCTGTGGAAACCGCTTAACGATTTCGTTAGCGCGGATACATATAACGAGCTGCTTACGATGCACGGTACTACAATGATCTTCCTTGCAGCGATGCCAGTCATCTTCGCATTGATGAACGCTATTGTACCGCTGCAGATTGGCGCGCGCGACGTTGCGTACCCATTCGTAAACGCAATTGGTTTCTGGACTTTCTTCTTTGGCGCAGTCCTGCTGAATGTCAGCTGGTTTACTGGCGCTGCACCAGACGGCGGCTGGACGGCTTACGCACCGCTTTCGGGCACTACATTTAACGGCGACCACGGTTTTGACTATTACGTGCTAGGCTTGCAGATTGCGGGTATCGGTACGCTGGTCGGCGGTATTAACTTCTTGGTAACGATTATTAATATGCGCGCTCCGGGAATGACCTTCATGCGCATGCCGATGTTTACTTGGTCCGTATTCATTACTTCGGCACTGATCCTGTTCGCATTCCCTGCACTGACGGTTGGCCTTGCGGCCCTCATGTTCGACCGCATATTCGACGCAAACTTCTTTGATCCTTCCGGCGGCGGTAATGCCGTTCTCTGGGAGCATATTTTCTGGATCTTCGGGCATCCTGAGGTTTATATCCTGATCCTGCCGGCATTCGGTGTTATCTCCGAAGTTGTCAGCACGTTCTCGCGTAAACGGTTGTTCGGATACAGCTCGATGGTCTTCGCTACGATCCTGATCGGTTTCTTGGGCTTCATGGTATGGGCGCATCACATGTTCACGACAGGTCTTGGACCGGTTGCGAACGGCTTGTTCTCCATTGCAACGATGCTGATCGCGGTACCGACAGGTATCAAGATCTTTAACTGGCTGTTCACGCTGTGGGGCGGTTCGATTACATTCAACGCAGCAAACCTGTTTGCCGTAGGATTTATTCCGACGTTCGTAATGGGCGGTGTAACCGGTGTCATGCTGGCTGCGGCTCCTGCCGACTTCCAGTACCACGACTCCTACTTCGTCGTAGCGCATTTCCACTACGTTATCGTTGGCGGTCTTGTATTGGGTCTCTTTGCCGGTCTTCATTACTGGTGGCCTAAGATGTTCGGCCGCATGCTTAACGAAGGTCTGGCAAAGCTGACGTTCTGGACATTCTTTATCGGCTTCCATCTGACATTCTTCGTACAGCATTTCCTTGGTCTGATGGGTATGCCGCGCCGGATCTGGACTTACCTAGACGGACTTGGCTTTAATCAACTGAACTTAATTAGTACAATCGGCGCTATGCTGATGGGCCTGGGTACGATCTTCTTCCTTCTGAATGTTGTCATTACGGCGTTCAAACCGAAAAACGCAGCAAATGATCCTTGGGAAGATGGCCGTACGCTGGAGTGGACGATCCCTTCGCCGGCTCCGGAATACAACTTCAAGCAAACGCCGCTTGTTCGCGGTTATGATGCATACTGGAAAGAAAAAATGGAAGGTCATAAAGAAATGACTCCGGCTGAACCGATTGGCTCGATTCATATGCCTTCCCCGTCTATTCTGCCATTGTTTATGGCGATCGGCTTGTTTATTACAGGTCTTGGTCTCATGTACTCGCATGGCGAATGGGGTAAAATCGCAGGTATTGAAGCAGGATTCGTTGTAGGCGGTATCGGTCTGATCATTACATTTACATGTATGATTATCCGCTCCCTGATCGATGATCACGGCTTCCATATCGAACCAGAAGAACTGCAAGATAAGGGGGTTAAAGCATGAGTGCACATTCCCATACTGAAGGCCAATTGCCTCATGAGCCTGAAAAAGCAACCCTCGAGGGTCGCAATAAGATTCTTGGTTTCTGGTTATTCCTTGGCGCGGAAACGGTATTGTTCGGAACGCTCTTCTCGGCGTTCCTTGCACTCCGCGATCAAGTGCTTGACGGTCCCAAATCGCAAGAGCTGTTCGAGCTTCCGCTCGTTGCGCTTGCAACCGGCTTGCTCCTGACTTCCTCGCTTACGAGCGTATTCGCAACTCAAGCTCTTCACCTGCAAAAGGTGAAAGCAATGATCGGGTGGCTGGTCATTACGGTCATTCTGGGTCTTGGCTTCCTTGGCCTGGAGATTTACGAGTTCACGAATTACGTTCATGAAGGACATGGATTTACAACGAGCGCATTCAGCTCCTCGTTCTATACATTGGTTGGCTTCCACGGCGCTCACGTAGCGTTTGGTATCGTGTGGATCTCGCTTCTGATCGGACAATTGCTGAAGAAAGGCCTGACGGTTACAACTGCTCCTAAAGCATACGTTGCCGGCATCTACTGGCACTTCATCGACGTTGTCTGGGTATTTATCTTCACCGTCGTTTACCTGATGGGAAAGGTGGGCTAATCCATGGCAAGCAATCATACCACGGAGGAACAACGTCCGGTTCGTCATAAGGTTGAAGGACCTAAGAAACACATCGTTGCCTTTATCTTCTCGATCCTGCTGACATTGATCGCTTTCGCGGCTGTCGCCGGCGGTGAGATTAACACCGACTTCATCTACATCATTCTTATCGGCTGCGCAATCTTGCAAGTATTTGTACAGATGGCGTTCTGGATGCATATGAAGGATCGCGGCCATACGTTCGCGATTATCGGTATCCTGTTTGGCGTATTCGTCGTATTCACGTGTGTCATCATGGCGGAATATTGGGCTTGGTGGTAACGTTATTGCATAATTGAAAAGAGGAGGGTCCCCAATACAGTTACGGGCCCTCCTTTTTTGCAGATATTTGAAAGGAGCTGCCATCGATGCTTGGCTTACAGTATTTCAGCTTTGAAGAGTTGTGGACCCCATGGTTTTTGTTCTTCATGATCGCCGTTGTGATTCTCTACTTCTATCTGATTGGACCATGGCGGGAGAAGCATGCACCGCACGCGGATAAGGCGACAGTCTGGCAGAAAATCATGTTCGTGAGCGCAGCGGTCATGTTCTACCTCGTGCAGGGAGGCCCGTTCAGCTTGCTGGGCCACATGATGTTTACGTTCCATATGATAGACATGTCCGTCTCTTATTTGATTGTGCCGCCAATGCTGCTGCTCTCGGTACCACCTTTTATCTGGCAGAGAATGCTCGCTGCCCAAGGCTGGAAGAAGCTACGCTTTATGACGCATCCGATTGCGGCGATTTTAACGTTTAACATGTTGTTCTCGCTCTATCATGTACCGCTTCTAAACGATTATGTGATGACGCATTTCTGGCTGCACCGGCTTGTTTATTTTATCCTGCTTGTTGCGGCCATGTTGATGTGGGCACAGATCGCGAATCCGGTACCGGAATGGAATCGCCTTACCGATCTGAAGAAGATGGCCTATGTATTTGCCAACGGCGTACTCCTGACGCCGGCTTGTGCTTTTATTATTTTCGCGAGCACGCCGATGTATGCGGTATATAGCAATCCCGATACTTGGGTGAAAGCGATGGGGTATTGCGTAAGCGATCCTTCCCAGCTGCTTACGCTGTTTGATGGACCACAGTTTTTCAACCTTCTGGGAAGCCCGGAGGAGGATCAGCAGCTTGGCGGTATCGTCATGAAGCTGCTGCAAGAGTTCATGTACGGCGTCATTCTGGCTTATATCTTCTTCCACTGGTTCAAACGCGAGCATAAGGATGACGATGTAACAAATGCGACAAATGAAGCGCCAATTGATCTGCCCAACATGAACAAAGGCACGGTATAATAAAGCGGATAATTCTTTTTAGGTGGGATAGCATTGGACAAGTACACAATTTTTCCTACGATCAGTACGAGCTTTATCGTCATAAGCGCGATTCTGGTCGCGATCGGCTGGAATCTGGCTATTAAGCGGAGGCTCGATCAACATAAGAAAGTGATGATTGCCGCGGCTATTGCAGCTCTCATCTTCTTCATCATCTATTCGTCCCGGACCGTACTTGTCGGTAATACGGAATGGGGGGGACCGGATAGCTTAAAGCCTTATTACTTAACCTTCTTGTTGTTCCATATCGTTCTTGCAACGGTAGCAGCCGTATTTGGCATAACAACACTTGTACTGGGCTTCAGGGAGAAATACGCGAAGCACAGGAAGTGGGGAAAAGTCACTTCGGTCATCTGGTTCTTCACGGCGATTACAGGCGTTGCCGTGTATATCCTTCTTTATATGATGTATCCGGGAGGCCATACCAAGCCGGTTATTGATGCGATTTTTGGCTGGTAGGATTGTATTCCTGAAAAGCTAGAGTGTGTCTCAGTTCATGAGTCACACTCTCTTTTTTTGTCAAAATGGTAAAATCTGTTGACTCTTTAGCGTTGCTGTGTATATACTGTGTATAAGGATATACACAGTATAATGACTTTGCTTCGGAAGGAGAGAGGCTTTTGAATTTACGGCAAGGAGCCTGGCATATTGCTAAGCATGAGCTTACGCGGGATTGGGTTGGAATTTTATTTACTTTTTTATTTAGTCTGTATCTAGCTTTGATAACAATTGCGGTCTACAACGATACGGAAAGAATCATGTCTTGGGTGCTCGATATGATCTTTATTGTTACATTCCCAAGCTTGGCATTCGTAATGAACAAGACGACGATGCGTTTCTGGCGGGAGGATACCTTCACCGGCAAGCTGGCCGAATGGCGGACGCTGCCGATTCCGCTCTCCCACCTTGTAATCGGAAGAATGCTTCAGCTGGTTATGGTGCTGGCCTTGGTACTGACGTTATTTTTCACGACTCAATATATACTGGTTGACCGTCTGCATGACCATTTATCTGTCGGAGCTTATCTGTTGTTCGCTTTATTCTGGTATTTTTACGCCCTATCGATGGCTGTCTTGTACGTGTACTTTGAAATCGGTCATACCGGAAAGGCCTACGCGATGTTCTGCTATATCAGCGTTGTTATCTATGCGGCAATTTGCGCGGTGCTTGGTTTTTTCAATGCCGGTATCGTGCTTGGATTGCTGGACGGACTAGAGAAGGGACAATGGTGGTATACCGCAGCCGCATTCCTCGTATGCGTCATTACGATGTACTTGGGCTATATGATTATCAAAAAGCGGCTTAAGAGCCGCCATTATACAAAAAAGATTACGGTAAGCTCCTGATTTGGAAGAAGGTGAGACTGTGTGGCTGCCAATTCATATTAACGAACAAAGCGCGGAACCGCTCTATTATCAGATTGAAGTACAGCTAAGAGCGCTAATCGTAAGCGGGCAGCTGGAAGAAGGAACGTTATTGCCCTCTATCCGGGAGCTGGCGCAGCTGCTCAAATGCAGTGTGATTACGGTGCGTCGGGTTTATCAGGATTTGGAGAATGAAGGGCTGCTCCGGACGAAGCAAGGAACCGGAACCTATGTAGCCCGGATTGAGCAGAATGCGATGGACCGGTACCGTCTTGACGCGGTTACGGAAGCGCTCGAGGCGGCCGTTGAAGCCGGCAAGCTTGTACAATGCACGCGGGAAGAGCTGACGAAGCTGTTCCGGGAAGTGCTGGATCGAAAGTTTGGAGGGTAGAAGATGAACGAAAATGCAATAAGTTTGAAGGAAGTTGAGCTGCAACGGACGCATTTTCAACTGGGACCCATTCAGCTCGAAGTACCAAAGGGTTACGTGACGGCCATCGTAGGGCCTAACGGCTCTGGTAAAAGCTCAACCTTTAAGCTCATTCTGGATTTGATTAAGCCTCAAAAAGGGGTTATCAAGCTTCTGGGTAAAAACATTTCCGAGGATGAAGACTGGCAGACGAAGAGCAGAGTCGGTTTTTTGCCGGAGTTGTTCTCCCCGCATGATAATAGACTGAAGGCTTCTGCCAAGACGGAATTCGTGAAGAAATGGTATCCCGAATGGGATGTGAACCGTTATCAGGAGCTGCTTCGGCTATTTGAAGTCGATGACGGCATCAAGCTTGGCAAAATGTCCAAAGGGATGCGGCGCAAATACGAATTCGCATTAATTCTGTCGCATCACCCGGAGCTGCTTCTCTTGGATGAGCCTTCGTCGGGACTTGACCCGCTGGCTTGGCGGACGATGATTGATGTCCTTCACCGTTACATGGAGCCTGGCGACCGGACGATTCTGATGGCGTCCCATATCGTTGAAGAAGTGAAGCGTCTCGCCGATTATATCGTATTTATGATCCATGGGCGCGTGCTAGGCGTATACGAGAAGGATGAGCTGTTCGGAAGCTGGCATGCCTTCTACGTGCATGGGGAGCAGGTTAACCGCAAGCGGGTTCAAGCTATGCCGGGCCAATGCGGGATTGAGGATACTGGCGGCGGTATGCTCCGCGTTATTACGCGGATGGCTCCGGATGCGGAAGACTGGTGCGGGCAAGAACATATTACGATTACGCACCGGCAGGCTTTGCAGCTGGATGATATTTTGGCCATATTGGTTGAGCAGGAACGGACACGGCTCCGGGCATAATTTATTAGATTAAGAGGGAGGATTTATAGATGAAGCCATTAATAGTAGATCAAGTGCATAAGCAGTACGGTGAGAAGAAGGCGGTTAACGGAATCAGCTTTGAGGTGGAACAAGGGGAAATTTACGGATTGCTTGGAGCCAACGGTGCCGGCAAAACAACAACGATGCGGATGGTGCTGGGACTGATCTATCCGGATGAGGGCAGGATTTTGTACAACGGCCAGCCTTATACGCAAGAGCAACTCAGCATGCTGGGCTACTTGCCGGAAGAACGCGGATTGTATCCGCGCGTTAAGGTAAGCGATCAGCTGATATATCTGGCGCAGCTGCGCGGGATGAACAAGAAGGACGCGGATGCCAACCTGAAGCGTTGGCTGGACCGGTTCGAGGTTCCCGAATATTACGGCAAAAGAGTCGAGGAGCTGTCCAAAGGCAATCAGCAGAAAATCCAGTTTATCGCTTCGGTTATACATCGTCCGCGTATCGTTATTTTGGACGAAGCTTTCAGCGGTCTTGACCCGGTTAACGTGGAGCTGTTGAAGTCTACGGTTAAGGAATTGCGGGATTCCGGAACTACAATGCTGTTCTCGACGCACCGGATGGAGCATGTCGAGGAGTTATGCCGCAACATTACGATTCTTCATCGTTCGAATCCTGTTCTGCAAGGCAGCTTAAGAGACATCAAGAAACGTTACCCGCGGGAGAAGGTTGTTCTTCGCACGGAAGGAGAAGTTACCGGCCTTGAAGGGCTAAGCGGGGTAACCGGTGTGCAAAAGCATGAATACGGCTACGTGGTTGGCATTGCGGAGGAGAGCTCGGCGTCGAATATTTTGCGCCATGCCCTAGAGCAGACGACCATTCACAAGTTCGAGATTATGGAGCCGACATTAAACGAAATCTTTATTAAAGTGGTAGGCGGTGATCTGCATGAATAGTTTCTGGACGGTAGCAGGCTTCACGATGAAGAACAAGTTCAAGGGTAAATCCTTTCTCATTACGACGTTGATCTTTGTCGTCATCTTATGTATTGGTTCAAACCTGCCTTATATTATTTCTTTGTTTGATAAAAATAGCGATAAACCAGCTAACATTGGTTATGCCATTGATGCGCGTGCAGTTGAAGGCACCAAAATCGCGGAGCAGCTGCGCCAAACGTACGCCGGTCAAGACAAGCCGGCAATCAAGCTCATCGAGTATCCGGATACGGGCTCCACGGAGCAGAACGAGAAGACGTTAAAAGCCGCCGTCGCGGATAAGAAAATTAAAGGCTACCTGCTATTTGGTCCCGTCAACGAGACGGGGCTGCCTACCGTAACTTATAAATCCGAGAAGCTGATGGACGAGAAAACGTCGCAGGCGCTGGAGCAGGGCATTCAAATCGTAAAAACCGACATTGTCCTGAAAGACAGCGGATTGACGGATCAGCAAAAATCTATGCTGCTAAATCCAGTTGTTATTAATACGATGCAGATCGCGGCAAGTGATGGTGCAGGCGGAGCGGGCAATGGCAAGACCGAGTCTCAGCAAGGCGTGGATATGGGCTTTGTAACCCTTCTCTTGCTGCTCTTGTTCTTCGGTATTATGGTTTCCGGCCAGATGATTGCCTCGGAAATTACGGCGGAGAAAAGCTCGCGCGTCATGGAGATTATCGTTACTAGCGTATCGCCGCTAAAACAAATGTTTGGCAAAATTTTCGGCATGTTTGTGGTAAGCCTAACGCAAATGGTAGCTTACTTGGTTGTTGTCATTATCAACATCAACCTGCCGCATAACAACTCGGCGTTCATGCAGTATAATATTGATCTTTCGAAGGTGGATCCGCTGCTTCTGGTTTATGGCTTGCTGTTCTATGTAATGGGCTTCCTGTTGTACGCGACTTTATTCGCGGCGGTTGGTTCCATCGTCAGCCGTACCGAGGATCTGGGCCAAGCCGTTATGCCCATTACCATGCTGTCGCTGGCTGGCTTCTACATTACCACGTTCAGCATTTCCAGTCCGGATACGATGCTTGTAAAAGTCACTTCGTTTATCCCGTTCTTCTCGCCGTTCGTCATGCTGCTTCGCGTCGGTCTCGCCAATCCGCCAATCTGGCAGGTTATTGTCTCCATCGCGATCCTGCTCGTAAGCATTTACGCGGCGGGCTGGCTGTCCGCGAAGATTTACCGTACCGGCGTTTTGCTCTACGGTAAGCGTCCAACCTGGAAAGAGTTAAGGAAGGCTATGAAGGCATATAAAGTATAGCAATTATAGGCGGAAAAATTGGGAGTGAGTAAAGGTTATAGATTAGACAGTTTACAAGATAAAATAAGACAATTAAAATCAAAGAAAATGAGCCTCTAGAATCGCTTCTAAGGCTCGTTTTTTCGTTCAGAAAGCCATTTACAAACCCTGATAAAGATTTAGAGTGCCGTAAACATCATTAAGCTATTCCAGCTAATAGCTTGTCAATATTTAATTATTAATGGCATATTCACGAGGTGTTATACTGAAAAAAGGGTATAGCAAATAACCGTCCCTTTAGGCACAGGAAGATATTTCATGTGTTTCTATAGCTTGCTACTTAATCTAAACGGAACGATTCTTTCTTAGTCAAAATGGCAAAGATCCAGTGGATGAGTTTATTTACACAAGCGATTACGGCTACCCTGAACAGCTTTCCCTCAGCACGTTTTTTATCGTAGAACGCTCTTAATTTTTTGTTTCGGTTACTACGAATGCCACATCGCACGGCTTGAAATAGAGCTGAGCGAAGCCTCCTTGAGCCGTGTTTCGTGATTCTATTTTGGGTTGATACAAATTTGCCTGAAGAAAAAACACTTGGATCGACACCAGCGAAAGCTACTAGTTTCTTGGCATGTTCGAACCGATCGATCTCCCCGATCTCTGCTAAGATTGTTGCAGCAATCTTAGTACCAATGCCGGGAATCGATTGGATTAAATCATATTCGAGCAATTCTTCAGCCAGGGCATCTATCGATTTTACGAGGTCTGTTAGATGTTCCTGGTATTGAAGAAGTAATTTAATGAGTAGCTGAATAGAGATTAAATGACTTGGGAATGCCGTCTCTTTAAAAGGGTTACGCTTTGCTGCAGCCATTAGAATTTGAGCACGTTCCAGACACCATAAAGTGGATCGACCGCGTCCAGTAAGGCTTTGGATTGCTGCTGTAACTTCGCTCTCAGTCCTTTCTAGCACATCTTTGGATGTAGAGTACTTGGCCAGCAGTTTAAGTGAAACCTTAGAATACAGGTCACCAAACACGCCGCGATATTCGGGAAAAACCTGATCGAGTATAGCCTGGAATTGCAGTTTCACTTGGACATACATACCAGTTAAAGAATCGTATTGGCGCGTGAGATAGCGCAAATTCATGAGATGCTGGCCACGCTTTTTAATGGGCTCAAACTCTTCTTTATAAAATAGCATTCCGAGCTGAAAGGCATCCGCAGCATCCGTCTTTACCCGTCTAAGATTGGTTTTTTTGGCTTCAAATGAGATTAACGGATTAATGACAATGGTTATATACTGGTGCTCATCCAGAAACTGAACCACAGGGCTATGATAATGACCTGTAGCCTCCATAACAACGGAGGGACGTATTCCAGCAGCAGACTCTACATCTCTAATATAGTCAAGAAAGGATGCTAATCCCTCAAGATTATGCTGGAACTTAAAAAGACCTTACCGTAAGGTAATCCACGTTTTAAAAAGGCTTGTGCATGACTCTCTCCCTTAGAAATATCCACACCAATGACAGGATTCATTTCATCACTCCCAAAGTAAATTCACCGGCAGCCCCTAACCTTCTTGTTGTCCACACTATCGCATGTGATACGGGATCAATGTCCCAACCAGCCTAAACATGGTTTAACAAGTAGGGGGGACGAACAGAATAGCTTACGGGATCCGAGTCCCACGGGCAGTTACGTTCGATCCCCGGCTACTGCAATCTTACGACCCTACAAAAAAGAGGTCGACCAGAAAGATCTGGTGACCTCATAATACGAACGGGCAGTTTAGTGCGAATATAGTGTTTCAGCGTTTTAGGGAATAATAAGAACACATCAAGTTAACATCAACACAATTTCATAAATGAAGACAAGGCTATGCAGGGAAAAGAGGTAACATAATGCCTACATTAAAAGAATTTGATTTAGATATTCCTTATCCTCAACGAGATGGATCACCTGAAGATTATAAAGTGAATTGGAAGCAGAAAAGAGTTCAATTTAGGAATGAGATTCGCTGTATAGCTTCGCTATATGAACGTAATTTTGAGAAATATAAAACGGCGGATACGTGGAAAGTATTAATTGAATGTGTGGATGAAGTTACTGATTCAAGAGTATTAGACTTGCTCGGAGTTTGCACGACTCAGGTGCAATTTAATGTAGATTCATTTTTCTCCATGAGTGATCACCAAAAAAAAGAAACAACATTAGAGTTGCTGAGAAAAGGAATAGATAGAATTGTATCAGAAAAGAATTGGGATCCTTCTCCATTCGCTATAGCATTTGAAGAAATAATTAAAGCAGAGATGAAAAATGAGTGGTTCTGGAGAAAGCCGATTTCAAGTCCTGACAGAAGATTTAAAGCAAGGCTATACATTGTCCACGAAGTAACTGTTGTAAAAGGCTACTTAATTGTCTTCGATAAAACTAATCAAGAGATACTTCGCATTGAAGTTTTTAATGATCGACCAAACGAATGGGCGTATGTGTCTTACCTTGGCAAAATACAGTGGATATCTTCAAAGGAAGTTGCTCTTTTTAACAAAAAAGGCGAGTTAGTCCGCCAAGTTTCGTTATCGAGTGGTTAATCAAATACCAGTACCTTCATTCAACTATCCTTTACTAGTGTATTAGCTGGCAACCCCTTACCTCACAGACTCACAGCATCGCTTGTTATTCGGGATCTAAGTCCCAACCAGCCTAAACATGATCTCTACGAGTAGGGGGCGGACAGTATAGCTCACGGGATCAGCCTCCCAGGAAACGAACGTCCTGCCCAGCCTATCCGTAAGTTTACGCCCCAACAAAAATGAGGTCGACCAGTAAGTTCTGGTGACCTCATAATACGAACGGGACACGATAGTTGAATAGTTAAACTGATTAAGCTGCTGGAACATGATCGGCAGCTTTATTACGTTTAAAGGGCAGTTTAGTTCCATTTCCTGTATAATATCTAAATGTAGATTGGTGAAAAATAGACATTCTTAAGATAATGGGTTGGTGAAAAGTTTGAACTTATTTAAAAAAGTCTTAAACTTTGCAATTATTGTTCTTATAATAATTATCTTATATCTTGCAATTTTCCATGCCCCAACCACGATACTAGAAAGTGCTAAATTTAAAGTAACGTGGGGAAAGTATGCTCTTATATTGCTAATTCTTTTATTTATTAAATCAAGATTAAAGTGATGATAGCTGCTGTGTCCCCTGGAGCTAGGGCAGGTTGCGAGACAAGTATTAAACTTGGCTGACGAGATAAATTCATTAGTCGAACGTTCAACTAACGGTGAACGTTAGTTCAGAATAGTAATACAGCAGCTGATAAGAGGATAAGTTGTTAAAAGTGAGGTATAGGTTTGGAACAGAACAAAATGGAAGTAATAAAAATGAAAAGTAAATATTGTGACAATGACCATTATTGTATAGTAGTTGACGGGATGCCTCTTGACTCGATACTTCAATCTAGGAATCCAGAGGGGGATTACGAAGGCTTGATCCCCACTATTTTAGATTGGATAGATGAACCAAGGGAAAAGTCCCTTGTCTTAAATCGCTATACATCATCGGAACAAATTGTAATGCTGCCAATATTAATGTGTCCAGATGACTGTGACCTATGGTGTACTTTGGTTGTTGTAGAGGTTGTAAAAGAAGGCAATCTCATAAAGTGGAACAGAATTGGGTTGGACAGAAGTATTAGAGAGGAATTAATCAAGGGCTACGAGTGTATAGGAACAAGAGTAGATTGGTTGGCCAATTTTCCAAGCATGACATTTAATCAAGAAGAGTACTACGCTCAGTTAAATAAGTTATTGAGCTAACTGGGAACGCTAGTCTAGCAAGAGCCACTTGCTTACCATTATTACAAGCTAAAACAAGTGGCCTGCGTAACATAATGACAAAGACGACAATTTCTAACTTCTATTCCAACAGATTCTCTATACGGTCAGCACGAATCCAACTCATTTCCTGGATATCGATAATTGTTTTGAAGTTATCAATAAAACTATAACGGTCTTGGAGACTTTCCAATGACTCAATACTGAAGATTTCTTTCAATTTATCAATTTTATTTGCTTCAAAATCAAACAATGCAAAAGTATCCACATCCAGATGCTCAATAAGTTTTTTTAATTGGTCTACCTTGCTATTTTCTTTATAGAATTCCTCGATCATTTTCTCCCGAAAAGCGTCTGAATCAGGATTCACATAGAGCAATTCAATGGATTCTTTATCAGGAAACCGTTCTTGTACATAATTCTGTAATGCTATTTCGTCATTCTCATATGAAAAATCGAAAATAGATTGAACCTTATTCTGATACAGGATAGTAAAGCCCCAACCATGGTCTTCGAAATTATAAAAATAGAGTACTGGTACTTCAGAGGTTATGTTCATTACATCAGCAGGATAGATATCACTAACCTCGGTGTCCTTTGTAAAGAACACGCTCCAATTATCATTAATCGGTTTTATAATCAAGGGATTGGAGGCTTCTACAACTTTTTTATGATAATTCAAAACAAGATTGCCTGCAGTAAATTCACTCATATGTCTTCTCCTTAAATGCCATATTATTGATTAAGTGAATATTTCAATGGTGTTGGACGAATCACCTTCAATAACAGTTAAAAATTCGTTAAGGGTTACTGCCCTAACTGGGAACTATAGCTCAACAACACGGTAGCAGCCGGTATATAAAGATCGGCTGCTTTTTGCTGAACTAATGGGCAGGTTACAGGAACAAATTGTAGTATTGGGATGGTACTTCATTCATGGTAAATTTGTAGAGCAAAAGCATTATCATGAAGTGGAGTATAAATCATGAACAAACTTAAACTTGTAGTTGTTTCATTTATTGGATTCTTTATTGGGATAGCTGCTGTATTATTAATATTGATATCTAAAGTATTCCTCCTACAGGTATTTCAGCATTTAATAGGATAACCCGGACTATTTTAGTTCAAAAAAACAGCGGCCTAGGCTGTTGTTTTTTTGAATTAAAGGGCAGGATTGTTTAATGGTGCTAAGTGGTTATAAAAATTATTAACTTGTTTATTACTTCGAGCGATGAGAAACTTATAGTTGTTTTGATCGACATGGGAGGGAAACACTGAATTGGTTTACATTCAATTTCTTATCATTCTCTCTGTTGGATTATTAATGACCATAAAACCTGATGTCATTTGGACAATAAAAGAGAGCTGGAAGTCAAATGATGCGACCGAACCTTCTGATCGTTATATTTTGATAACGAGGATTGGTGGTGTCTTACTTATTATTCTAAGTTTAATTATTGTAATTGCTTATCAGTTTATATGAGATTATTTATGAAGTCATACACAGATTGCCTAATTTGTTGCCTCTTGCACTAACTGGGAACATTAGTTCAAAACAACAAAATGGCAGCAGATCGTGCTCAAAGGTAATCCTTCATTGGCAAACTGTAGATAAAGGATCTGGTCTCAATAGTATCTATAAAAACACTGAATATCTCAATTGTATATATGAAGTCTCAGTAGCAGCTATAAATTGTCTTGGATTCAGCATGTTTTAGGCTCACTCGTAACTGTCACTCACAAAACAAATCAGACTGCAAATCATGCAATCTGATTTGTTTTATTATCGAGCTCTTCTGTGGTCCGAGTAACACTTCCGCTTTGCCTATAATATGATGAGTCTAGAAAGCTAAAGAGGTGAGTCAATGGCAGTTGTAAAAGCCAGGAGTCGCGATATCGATATGTTGGCAAGGTTACTCCGCGCTGAAGCTGAGACCGAAGGCGAAATGGGCATGCTGCTTGTTGGAAATGTCGGCATTAACCGTATAAGAGGAAATTGCTCCGATTTTAAAAATATCCGGACAATTCCCCAAATGATTGAGCAGCCTCATGCATTCGAAGCATTGCAGCATAGTTTGTACTATCAGGGTGCGAGGGACAGGGAACGCCGTCTGGCGCAACGGGCAGTGAATGGGGAGCGGAATTGGCCGGGAGAATTCTCCCTATGGTATTTCCGTCCGGGATCGTTCGAGAATCCCGGACCATGCCCGGATACCTGGTACGATCAGCCGCTCGTAGGACGCTGGAAGAAGCATTGCTTCTATCAACCTACCGTGAAGGAATGCGAAAATATATATAATACGTAATTAGCTCATAAGGAATTCTTAATCTCATTTAGGCCGCGTAAATCGCGGCTTTTTTTGTTTTCTATTGCGCAGTCAAAATTTGCGGACCTTCGGCCGTAATGGCAATAGTATGCTCGTATTGAGCGGCAAGCTTATGGTCCAACGTTCGAGCGGTCCATCCGTCGGAATCGATTGTCATCAAGTAGGTGCCTTCGGTGATCATGGGCTCAATCGTGAACACCATGCCTTCCTTGATACGGGGGCCTTTTCCGGGCTTGCCGACATGCATATAAGTCGGCTCCTCGTGCAGGTTACGGCCGATACCATGGGCGAGTAGGTCGCGCACGACGCCGAAACCGTGTGATTCCGCATGCCGCTGAATCGCGCTCGTCACGTCGCCGAGCCGATTGCCTGGCAGCGCCTGCTCGATGCCCAGGTCAAGGCATTCCTTCGTGACACGCATCAACTTCTCGGCTATCGGGGAGATTTGCCCGACCGCGTAACTCCAGGCCGAATCGCCGAGCCAGCCATCGAGCTCAGCGACCGTGTCGATCGTGACAATATCGCCTTCCTCAAGCGGTTTATTGCTAGGGAAGCCATGCGCGATCACATCGTTCGCGGAGGCACAGGTCGCGTACGGATAGCCTTTATAGCCTTTTTGGTAGGGCCTTGCGCCGTGCTTCCGCATAATTTCCTCGAATATGCGCTCAATCTCGTTGGTGGTAATACCCGGTTTGATAAGCGGGGCAATTGTACGATGGCACTCAGCCACCACTTGGCATGCCTTGCGGATAGCCTCGATTTCATGCATGCTTTTTAAAATGACCATGTTCGTATCAGGACTCCTTCGTAATAGCTTGCATAGCGAGTAGGGCGATTCGATCAACGTCCAGGCCGGAATTGCCCGAATAGTAGTGCATCCCGCAGCAACCGACCAGCACGGCGAGCATATGGTCAACGCTGTCGTCTTCGCATTGGGCGATTGATTGGAGTGGAACGTACAGCCGTTCCATAAAATTTCTTTTGGCGAGCTGCCGATCTTTTTCAGGCAAGCCAGCATAATGTTCCGACGCCATTTTATAGACGAGATAGGCGCGGGCGTCCGACTGCCACAGCCGAAGCAGTGCTATGCAATACGCCAATAACTGGCGGTCATCCCGAGAGCTGCCGCTGTTGTTTTTCCACTCTGCTGTTACTTGCTCGCATCGCTCGAAGCCGCTTTCTAACACATCTTCTATTAACAAATGCCGGTTGGGATAATAATGGTATACGGTGCCGTAACCAAGCCCCGCCTCGCGGGCGACGTCCCGAATATCAAAGCTGCCGCCCGTGCGGAAGTAGGAGCGAGCGGCTACGTCCAGAATCTGTTCTCTGCGCTGTAAACGTATCTGCTCATTTTGTTCTTTGGTACGGGGACACATGACGTGTTACCCTCCTTATTTAGACCTGCATATTTGTCGATATAAAAATAGTAACGCATGAAGCGGCGAAATGCAATTGTTGTCCGGAGTGTTGCGGTAATAAGCCGTTCATTTAAGTAGCCTTGAGTCTGAACCATATCGTGCTTGGGTTTTTCTTATATTCTCCAGTATTGAGATTCTGCTAGAAAGAGCAGGACAGTGCAACAAAAGCGGAAAATGAAGCGTATATAAATATTGCATTTTATTGCTATATATGGATTATGGAATTGCTATTAAGCTCGTCCAAGGAAAGGGGACCTTAAATGAACCCGGTTATGCAGCCCAAAAGGTACCGCTTAAAAGCCTGCTTCACAATCATTGGCATAATTGCCGCAAGCGCAGCCATCGCCTTGTTCGCCAGATGGTATTTTTTCGAGAACGTCCTAAAAGTGGATGGAATCGCATATAAAACAACCAGCAATGAAGCAAATCTCATCACCTACAAGTCCTCCTATGGTCCAGACATTAAAGTTGTCATTAAGGACCCTGTCCGGGAGGTATATATCGAAGAGGAACTATTTAGAGTGATTAGATCGCAAGGGCCTGAATCGACCGAATATAAGGTGGAATATGCCGATGGGCACTATTACACAATCGTGGACCAGGATGGTTCTCTAATGACTTATGATGAACGCGGAGAGCCTTCGATAATGATAGCCGCCTATGAAGGCAATAAAAGAATTTTGGGGGAGAACGATGAACGTTATTGGCCCTCTTGGATTTTGTTGGCTGCCTATCCCGATTATCAGCCGGAACGGGGAAACCTCTTCGCTTTTATTGGAGGGCTCGTGTTGATTGTATATGGCTGGTGCCTCTTTAAGTATGAGTGGTTTCAGAATTTCTTGTTCCTGATTTCCCTTAAGTGGATATGGACGAATAGCCAAGAGCCCAGCGATTTTTATTACTTTTCGTCAAAAGCAGGGGGAATTGTCGTAATCGTACTTGCTATGTCACTGCTTATCAAATCATTGTCGTATTAAGGATTTCCAAACCACCCGCCGAGGTGGTTTTTCTGCATAGCAGGTTCTATTCTCCAGCGCCTATTTGCGATTTTTCTTGAAAACGGAAACGTGAGCTGCCTCACGCGCGTATATGCCCAATAATGCCTGCTTTTGTCAGTATTTAAAACGATGAACGGTTTTGCTAGGAATTAAACTCTTAGCCATAAAATTCTAGCCCCAAGATTTAACAGTGTTGTACAATGATAGTGAGACGAGATTTTGGCAAAGGGGTGTTCGATTAAGCGTGACCAGATACATAAAACTGCTTGGTTTGACACTTGGTGTCGTAGCGTTGAATATTGTCGTTTTCTCCCGCGGATTTATTGGAATCGAGATTGGCGGCAACGCGCTCTCCTCGGCAATCGGCGTGACTTTTCTCGTCGCCAGCGCCATCACGCTGACTTATGGGTGTTATTCCTTCCTATTTAAAGCCAAGGCAGCTCTGCCGGTGAAGGAGATGAAGACGCATGACGATTATGTCGAGGCATTATCTCGCTTCCGGCGCATTAAGGTTTTAGAAGAGGATATCGGCTTGGCTTTACGTCAGCTGGAACGCATGCAGAAGAAAAGAAACACGCTGCTCGAGGTTTTGAAACAGCGATTCGATCCCTCGGAACTAAGCTATAAGAAGTTTTCCTCCGTCATCTACGAGGTGGAGAAGCTGTTCTATCTGAACGTCAGGAGCATTCTCAATCGGCTGCATACGTTCGACGCATCGGAATTCGAAAGCGTTTCGGGGCGGAAGCCGTCGCCATTATCGCCGGAGCTATTGCAAGCCAGAAAAAACGTGTACGGCGAATATCTTTCCTTCACCAAGCAATCGCTCGGCACTAACGAGGAAATCTTGTTAAAGCTGGATCAGCTCATGCTGGAGATCTCCCGCTTGGATAGCCTGGAGCCGGGCGACATCGACAGCATGCCTTGCATGCAGGAAATCGACACGTTGATCAAACAAACCCAATACTACAAGAATTAAGAGGTGACCTGGATGCAAAGAAAAGGTAATTTCTTGTTAATCTCCGTTGTTCTTCTGGTGGTCGTCTTCGGACTTGTTTACGCCGGGGTAACCTTGACCTCCAATCTGGGCAAATCGAAGGCGGAGGTGACGGCCGAGAATGCCGGGGATCGATTAAACAAGCTGTACAAAAAGATCTCCCCGGCCGTTGAAACGCCCGTGAAGGGCCAGATCGACCTGGACCCCGTCGATGTCGCCGCTTCCTTACCCGACATCGGAAAGTTTCCTATCACGGTGAACAACACGAACGACAATTTCGTCGAGATTTTCTCCTCCACGGAAAAGTCGGGAACGGGCGTGGACGGATGGCTGACGGACGTAGCGACCGAGTTTAACAAGGCGAATATAACCGTGAACGGAAAGTCCGTGTCGGTAAAGATTCGCAATATCGCCTCGGGCACGGCAGCGGACTACATCAAATCCGGTAAATACGTACCCGATGCGTTTACTCCTTCGAATGAGCTATGGGGCGAAATGGTTCAGGCAAGCGGGGTTAAAACGCAGCTCGTGACCAAGCGTTTAGTCGGCAATGTTCCCGGAATCGTCATTGCCAAAGCGAAGTACGACGCCATGATCGACAAGTACGGCTCCGTCAATATCCAATCCGTAACGGAAGCTATCGCTAATAACGAGCTCTCCATGGGCTATACCGATCCTTTCGCAAGCTCCACAGGCTTGAATTTTCTGGTAACAGCACTTCATACCTTCGATAATACCAATTTGTTGAGCGATAAAGCTGTGCAGGAGTTTGAAAAGTTCCAGTCCAATGTGCCGTTTATCGCCTCTACGACCATTCAGATGCGCGATGCGGCCAAATCGGGCGCCCTGGACGGATTCGTCCTTGAATACCAGACCTACGTCAACGCCGCGGACTTGAAAAGCGGGTACGTATTTACGCCGTTTGGGTTCAGGCACGATAGTCCGCTCTACGCCTTAGGCGATCTGCCGCAGGAGAAGCTGGATATTCTCAAGAAATTCGCCGAGTTCGTTACGCAAGACAAATACATGAAGTCCGCGCAGGAAAAAGGATTTAACGGTCTTGAAACCTACAAATCGGAGCTTGCTCCCGTGGATGGCGACATGCTTATATCTGCGCAGAAGGTATGGAAAGAGAAAAAGAACAGCAGTAAGCCGATCACCGCGGTTTTCGTCACCGACGTTTCCGGAAGCATGGACGGCGAGCCGCTCAATCGTTTGAAAGAGTCGCTGTTGAAAGGGCAGAAATACCTGGGCAGGGACAACAGCATCGGTCTCGTCTCGTATTCGGACGGCGTTACCATCAAGCTGCCGATCGCGAAGTACGACACGAATCAGCAGTCCTTATTCGTCGGAGCGGTGGAAAGTCTGCAGTCCGCCGGCGGTACGGCTACCTTCGACGGAATCGTTGTAGCGCTGAAGCTGCTCGAGGATCAATTGGCCATCGATCCCAACACCAAGCCTGTCATCTTCGTCCTTAGCGACGGCGAGACGAACCAGGGCTATACGCTGCAGGACATCAAGGGATTAATCGAGACGTATAAGATCCCGATCTACACGATCGGCTACAACGCCAATATTCAAGCGCTGCAAAATATCTCCAGCATTAACGAAGCGGCCAGCATTAACGCGGATACGGACGATGTCGTGTACAAGATCGGCAATCTATTCAATGTGCAGATGTAACCAATTCGAGGGGGGATTTCAATGGCATTTTCGATGAACGTATCTAGTCCGGAGGAGCTGAAGGCCGAGATCGAGCCTACCATACAGCCATTGCCGGAGGAAGAGGCGAAGCTGAAAGAAGAAGCGGATTCCAACGTTAAAATGATTATGACGATGGATGTCGAGTCGCTGGAGCAGCGCAAAGAGATTCTTCAATCGATCGACGCCTATGGGCTGAACACCATGAAACGCTCTTCCGACAAAAACACCCTGCTGCAGGTCTCGGTCGGTAATCTTGCGAAATCCGGCGATGAGGGCGGCCCGGTTGCGAAGGGGTTAGCCGAATTGCATACGCAGCTGAAGGATCTGGATCCAAGTATGATCGACTTTGCCAAGAAAGGATTTCTCGGCAAGCTATTTAATCCGCTGAGGGCGTACTTCCTCAAGTTCGAGAAGGCCGACGAGGTGATTGCCGATATCGTGGTGTCGCTGGATAAAGGCGGTGCCGTGCTCAGAAACGACAATACGACGCTGGAGCTCGAACAGCATGAAATCCGAAAGCTGACCAAAACGCTCAAGAAGGAAATTCAGCTTGGGATGTTCATGGACGAATCCATCGAAGCCCAGATCGAAGCGGCCAAAAGCCGCAGCGAAGACCCCGAGAAGATTCGGTTCATAACCGAGGAAATCCTGTTCCCGATGCGCCAGCGGGTCATGGATTTGCAGCAAATGCTGGTCGTCAATCAGCAAGGGATGTTGGCATACGAGGTCGTTATCCGCAATAATAAGGAGCTCATTCGCGGCGTGGACCGGGCGAAGACCGTTACGATTTCGGCTTTGAAAATAGCTGTTACGGTGGCGAGCGCCTTGTACAATCAAGGTATCGTTCTCAAGAAAATCGAATTGTTGAATCAGACCACGACGAACCTTATCGCCGGCACGTCCCGGATGCTGAAGGAGCAAGGCGTTGCCATTCAACAGCAAGCCATTGAAGCTACGGTCTCGGTCGATACGTTGAAACAAGCGTTTGCGGATGTACTGTCCGCGTTTGATTCCATCAGCTCGTACAAACAGCAGGCACTTCCGAAAATGAGGGAAACCATCAACCAGTTCAGGACATTGGCCGACGATGGCGAGAAGCATATTTTGCGGCTAGAGAAGGGTAATGCTTTGGGGCTGTAAAGAAGCATTCCAGCAGAAAAGCGACCGTAACGGGTCGCTTTTCTGCATGCTCCTAAACAGCTGTTCTGAATATAGGATTAGCTATAGCTTAATCGAATGAGTTTTTTGCTTGCCGCGGCCGTTCGCCAGCGTTTTACTGACAGAAGGCTTGGCTTGCCCGCTTTCAAGCGTAGCGTTGACCTCTCCGCCCAGAATAATAATATTGGAGCTGATGTAGAGCCAGATCAGCAGGATGATAATGCCGCCAATGCTTCCGTACGTTTTGGAATAGTTGCCAAAGTTATTGATATAGAACTGGAACAGCAAGGAGGATGCGATCCAGCCAAAGGTCGCAAACAGAGCTCCCGGAAGGGCAGCTTTGAAAGGAACTTTGCGGTTGGGTACAATCCAGTAGAGCAACGAGAAAACAACAATCATGAACGAAATGGGAAAGACGTATTTCAATGTGCCCCAGACGAGTCCGAAGCCTACCGGGGAATTGAACCAATCGAATAGAAAATTACCGATAACCTCTCCGAAAATAACCAAAACAATCGCGAGCAAAATGGCCAGGGCCAACACAACCGTTGCCGCAAGCGAGATCGCTCTCACTTTCCAGAACGGGCGGTTTTCCTCGACATCATAAGCTTTATTGACACCTTTAATGACCGCGTTAACGCCATTGGACGCTGACCAGAGCGTAGCGATCATACCGATTGATAGCAGCGTGCCTCTGCTGTCCTTCGTTACCTCTTGCAGAATCGTTTGAATCGCTTCACCCGTTTGCTGCGGAAGCAGGCGTATAAGCTCAGCGACGACACTGTCTCCGGACAACCGGACAAAGCTCATTAAGCTCACCACAAAGATTAGAAACGGAAAAAAAGATAAAATAAAGTAATATGTAAGCTGTGCTCCTAGAGCAGGAACATCGTCATCGCGAAAACGGCTGTACAAATTTTTGAAAAACGGAAGAATCGCAAACACTCGTTTCATTGCTCTCACCCCTCTTATTTAGAAGGTAAACAAGAGAGGCCTAATGTTAAACAGGATTTGAGAAAACGAATACAGGAGAGTCGAGTAATTGACGAGACGAAGAGGAGGAAAACGAAATGAAGACGATTAGACGCATGATGGACCACCTGTACTGGGCGGACGGGCGAATTTTGGACGCGCTCGAGGAGAGTGAAACGAAGAACAAGGATCTACTGAAGCTGGTTCGGCACGTCGCTGTTGCGGAGCAAGTCTGGCTGTCCCGATTGCAGGGCAGGGGCAGCGCGCAATATTCATTGTGGGAGGAAGCGGAAGACCTGACGGCGATCCGGACGATGTTCGAAGAAAACGCCGAGCAATATCATGTTTATATCGAAGGGCTTGAGGAATCGGAGCTGGACGAAATGATTGATTATGCGAATCAGAGCGGTGTTCCGTTCCGAACATCCGTCCGCGATATTCTGCTGCAGGTCCTCCTACACGGGCAATATCACCGGGGACAGATCAACCGGGCACTTCGGACCCTATCGGCAGAGCCTGTCCAAGTCGATTACATCACGTTCGCGAGGCTATAACTTGCTATTCTTTCCGCTCTAATCTTGCCACTTCATCATCATGTAGAGCTGCTCGACGCTTCAAGAGCTCATAGGTCTCGCTCCATTCGTCAGGGTATCTTGTCCGTTGAATGCGCTTATGCAACTCACCTAGAGCATGCTCTACATCCTTTCTAAATTGTTTCCATACCATCATAGCTTTGTGATAGCCACCGTTATCAGTAGCATTCACTACGTCATAACAGAGTTTATCTTTTTTGGAGATCTCCATGCTGATTTCATCAACTTTAAAAAGAATTTCCTTTTTGAGTTTGGCGTCATACTCCATAGTCGCGATCATTTCGGCCATTATAGAAAGGATAGAGGTATTATTTTGAGATAAGTGATTTATACGTTCAGCGAGTTGGGGCGTCATCGGTTTTTCCCTCCTAGCATCGGGGATAGATGAATAAGATACGGAACCATTCCGGTTCTATACCATACTGTTCGTTAGAAGGGGATTTTTTCAGTCACAAAGAGAAAGGTCCGGAAGGTTAAGCGAAGGAAGAAATTTTATTTTGCCTGTTGACAGCAGTACGAATTTGTTATATCTTTAATTCAAGATATTTAATTTAAAGATAACAGCCAAATCAAATGTACAGCAAAATGCAATGGGCATGAAGGAGTGAGCAGAAAATGGGTAATCTTTTATGCCATATATCTTTAAGTTAAGATAACTGAATTAAAGATAAAATCGATTAAACAAAGGAGCCTACGATTATGATTGCTATTCTGGGACGCATTAACGAATTGAGCAGAAAACAGCATGCTGAAGGACTTAACGAGCAGGAGACAAAAGAACAGGCAGAGCTTCGCAAGGAGTATATTCAGCAGATCCGAGGTCAAGTTCACGATATGCTGTTGGGTGTCTCGATCAT
This sequence comes from Paenibacillus glycanilyticus NBRC 16618, assembly GCF_004000805.1. Taxonomy (GTDB): domain Bacteria; phylum Bacillota; class Bacilli; order Paenibacillales; family Paenibacillaceae; genus Pristimantibacillus; species Pristimantibacillus glycanilyticus. The sequence goes on along the minus strand of NZ_BILY01000016.1, from coordinate 36,621 downwards.
CGATGACAATGGGTATGACGTAACTCCGAAGAAGCTGGCTGCCGACAAAGCGATTTTGCTAAGAGATGAACGCCAGACGGATTCACTTATTAATTAAAATTGGGGAGATGAATGAAAATGATGGATATGGGACTTCTTATTATTCGGGTAGTGGTAGGTTTGTTGTTTGTTGGGCATGGTGCACAGAAATTGTTTGGCTTGTTCGGAGGATACGGTCCGAAAGGGACGGGAGGCTGGATGGAATCGGTTGGTATTCGTCCCGGCGTTGTTATGGCGGTCTTTGCGGGAATGTTGGAATTGCTGGGCGGCGCACTGTTCACCGCTGGACTGTTCACCGTAGCGGCAGGAGTAATGATTGTGCTCACCATGGCAGGCGCTATAGTGAAAGTGCATTTGCCTAACGGCTTGTGGTCAACGGCAAACGGGTATGAATATCCGCTGGTACTCGTTGCAGTAGCGATCGGCGTAGCGCTGACCGGAGCAGGGGCTTATTCGCTGGATGCCTTGTTGTTCTAAAGGTACGTTGACTGGATGAGATAACAACCGCTATAATTTTCTTATTATGCAAAAAAGTTTCTTAGGAAATGGAGGGAGCTCGCATCAAGCTAAAAGAAATCGCAAAAAAAGCAAACGTTTCGATTAGTACGGTATCCAGAATCATTAACAACCAGGGCAATTTCAGCGAAGAGACTCGCAAAAAAGTATTGGATATTGCCAATGAGCATTTAAAGCCGGGGATTGCTCCCTCCAACCAGGTTGGAATATCTTATAATATCGTCGTTATCGTACCGGGCAACAATGACTTTTTCGATAACGATCCGTCTACCTCCGCCGACTTGAATCACTTAAAGGATGAGTTTGAAGCATACGGACATCAGGTTCATATCGTGAAGCATTATTCGGACTCGCAGTCGTCTCCGGCCTATAAGCTTTTGGGCGAGGAGAAAGTGGATGCTGCCATCCTATTCGACCCGGTTGAGGGCGATAAGATGTATGAGGAATTGAATAGACTCGGGATCCCTTATGTGTTTACGAACGGAAGAACCTACAATACGGGGCAAAACTATATTGACTACGACAACCGAAAAGGCGCTTACGAGGTGATCCGTTATTTGCACGGATTAGGCCATCGGAGAATCGGAATGATTGCGGGACCCCGCAATCATCTCGTCAATTTGAACCGGCTGGACGGATGCAAAGACGCATTCCGCGATTTGGGGATGCCATGGACCGACGCCAATGTGGCAATGGGCGCGTTTGATCCCTCGCACGGTTATGAAGCCGTGAAGCAATTGATGCGGGAACAGCCGTCTATCACCGCGATTTTCGCGTTTAACGACATTATTGCGTACGGGGCCATGAAGGCTTTGGCCGAAATGAACCTCCGTATTCCGAAAGACGTTTCCTTGGTGGGCTTTGATGATCTGAAGCTGTCGGAGTTCATGGTTCCGCCGTTAACGACCGTAAGAAGGTTTAGATACGATATCAGCTCCGTCATCGTAAAAGTGCTGACTGAATTGATAACAAGCAAGAACATTTCCGAAGTTTACATTAGCCTTAAGACCGAAATGATTGAGCGGGAATCCTGCTCGAAAGCGGCAGGCAAAGCGTAATAAACGGATGTGAATAGCCGTCCTCCGATCGCCGGATCGGAGGACGGCTATTTTTGTTTTTAGATTGACGAGGTAAACGCTGGTAGAATATACTAAGAGCGCAAATAAGTTGCGCAAATTATTTGCGTAAATTTCATCACTATGGGAGGGATGATTGATGAGAAGGATAGGTTCCAGGGCAATTTTGAAAGCGTTTACCGTTTTGCTGTTGTTTGTGTTATTGACAGGAGGTTCGTTTGCCTTTCCGTTTCCGGATAAGGCGTCAGCAGCCGTTGGCGCAATCACGGTTAATTTGACGGAAACGCAAGAGGCGTTCAAAAACCCCTTAATGGGATTTCGGCCAACCCGCTTTTTGAATGACACGAGTTTCTCGAATCATGAATACGGCACTGTGTTTAAGCATTACATCAAATACACCGATTTGGAGAATGCGGCGTCAGACTCCGTTCAGAAGATCAAGGATTGGAGCAATACAGCTTGGGCGGGGATCGAAAGTCAGAACAAAAAGGTTATTCCTCGCGTAGTCATCGTTTACCCGAACACCGGAGAATATTGGCCGGAAGGCGTTCCTCACGGGGACGTGGCTACGCAATGGACAACGGACACCTTGAAAAACCGTCTAACCGCCTTCATCCAGAAGCTTGGCCAAGCTTGGGATAACGATCCGAGAGTGGCCTACATCGAGCTGGGGCTATGGGGGAATTGGGGAGAGCATCATATTTATCCGGATAAGCTTGCGGACGGGACCGACCGGATTCCGCTCGCCTTCCAGACCGCATTAGGCAACGCGGCTTCGCAGGCGTTTCAGAACAAGAAGGTGCAAGTGCGCTATCCCGATACCTTCCAAAATTTCAACTTCGGATTTCTGTGGGATTCGTTTGCCTTAATCGATGACCTGTCGGGAGGCGAAGGCATTGCGGCGAGAAATGTCTGGAGAACGCAGGTTAACGGCGGGGAGGTTGCTTACGATTGGGGGCAGAAAAATATTCAGCCGGGTGATTCCCCAAACGATACGTTAAGCGATCCGAACCATCGGAACTACGTGATCGACTGGATCAAAAAAACGCATACCACCAGTCTGGGCTGGATTGATTTGTACGATGCGAACAATTCCGCCGTCTCGCAAGGGGCTGCGCTGATGCAGAAGGAATTCGGCTATCGGTTCGTCATCAACCAGGCTACATACTCAGGCAGCGTGCAGCCCGGCGGATCCATGAATGTGTCCTTCTCGGTCGTGAACAAAGGCTCCGCGCCGTTCTATTATAACTGGCCGGTGGAAGCGAGCTTGCTGAGAAGCGACCGCACGGTTGCATGGAAGGGGATTTTCAGCGGCACGGATATACGGAACTGGATGCCGGGCGACGATTGGAACGCCGCGACGCGTCAATACAATCAAGCGCCAGCCGTTCAACAGGTTTCGGGTGCCTTTACGATTCCGTCCAATATGGCGGCGGGAACCTACACCCTGGCGCTGACCATTCTGGATCCGGCCGGATATAAGCCTAGCGCCAGATTCGCGAACTCGAACTATTATACGGGCGGAAGAACACCGCTTGGCAAAGTGGGAATCGGCATGGATCCCTCTGATCAGAACATCGGACCTTTCGATCAGCTGAAGCCGGATAACACGCTTTCGTACAGCTTGAGCCAGACGCCTTATGATGGCGGCTACAGCGGCGGAGGAAGCGCGGATACTCAAGCGCCAAGCGTTCCGGGGAATTTGACGGTCAGCGGCACGAGCTCGAGCAGCGTCAGCTTGTCGTGGTCGGCTTCAACCGACAATGTAGGCGTGACCGGTTATGACGTTTATCGCGGTGGAGTATGGGCAGGGTCTGCGACAAGCACCACCTTCACCGATACCGGATTAAGTCCAAGCACGAGCTACGTCTACACCGTCAAAGCCAAGGATGGAGCGGGGAACGTATCCGGCGCAAGCGGCTCCGTAACCGCGACCACCAGCGCTTCCGGAGGTGGAGGCACTTTGACCGCTTATGAAGCGGAGGCTTCAGCGAATACGCGGACCGGAGCGGCGGTCATTTCCGCGTGCAGTACCTGTTCGGGTGGCTCCAAAGTGGGGTATGTCGGCAATAATGACGGTACGCTGCAATTCAACGGAGTGAGTGCGTCAACTGCTGGAACCTACACCATGACTGTTTCTTACCTCAGTGGCGAAGCCCGCTCCGCGCAAATACGGGTTAACGGAGAATCGCCGGTTACGCTGAGCATGCCTAGCACGGGTAGCTGGACGGCCATTGGCACCGTTCAGACGCAAGTACAGCTGAATGCAGGCAATAACACGATTCATTTCTCCAACCCGACAGGCTGGGCGCCTGACTTTGACCGTATTCAGATTAGCGCCGGCGGCGGCAGCGGGGATACGCAAGCGCCTGCTGCGCCAACCAACGTAAGCGTCTCGGGCAAAACCTCAAGCAGCGTCAGCTTGGCATGGAGCGCTTCGACGGATAATGTCGGCGTGTCGCAGTATGTCATTTACAGAGACGGGAATCAAGCAGGCACCTCGACCTCGACCAGCTTTACGGACAGCGGATTAAACGCCAATACGGCATACGCGTATACGGTCAAAGCAAAAGATGCAGCGGGCAATTTATCGGCAGCCAGCGCGGCGGTTAATGTAACGACCAATGCCGGAAGCGGCGGAGCCACTGGCTTGCTGGTCGATAATTTCGACAATTCGCCTAGCTGGCCGGGAACCAATGATCTCGGCAAATGGGCGGGCGCAAACAGCTTCGCCAACAATGCGGGCGTTATTGATTCGGGGGCTCTGAAGCTGGAGTATAACAACAACGGATGGTTAGGCACGGATATTACCCAGGATGTGGGAAGCTACACCAAGCTGGTCATTCGCATCAAAGGCGCAAGCGGCGGGGAACAAAACCATATGCAGCTCACGATTGGCGGAGTGACCAAGACATTGGGTGATTTCAGCGGGGATACGGTTACGGCTAGCTACAAGGATATTGCTATTAATTTGGCATCGAACGGAGTAGACCGCAGCAGCCCCGGACAATTGACGATGACCTTCTGGCACGGAGGCAATAGCACGGTCTGGATAGACGAGATTCGTTTCGAATAAAAAATAAGGCTGGCCTGCGGTTGCGCAGGCCAGCCTTATCGTTTTTTTTTATACCGCGGTATCGCTTGGCATAGTACCGGTTGCATTTGACGCAAAAGATTGACGGAAGAGCTTCATGTCGACGAGTGCGCCGCCATTCAGCCTTGAATTCTCGGCAGCAAAAGCCATTAAGTGGCTCTCCAACGAGGCTTGCGCGGAGGTCAAGGTATCGATGTACCTTTCATGCCGGAGATCGGACACGAATTGCCGCATGATGCCGTCGTCGCCGCCTTGATGACCGCTCTGGCTCCTAGGGATTTGAATAACCGACAACGTGCCGGAGGAGAAATCGAACAGCTCGATACGGCCGTTTAACAGATCGCCGCGAATTTCCCCTTTTGTCCCCATGATTTGAACGATGCGGTTAATATCCCGCGTAAACCCGCTCATGCTGAACATAACGGTAACGCCATTCTCGAATTCCATGTTTACCGTCTGATGATCGACGACGTTATTATCCGTTCTGTAAACGCATTTGCCGTAAGGACCTTCCAGGATCGCCTTCATTCTGTTCGTTTCGGTAGGAGGATCCGCGATAAGCGCCGCAAAATGATTCGCTTTCGTGTCCTGCATGTAGAATCGCAATGCGGAATAAGGGCAGGTCGATTCCACCGCGCAGCCATCCGTGCAGCGTTCGGTCGACCCTTCGGGCGCATTCTCAACCCGGAAGTGGCTTAACGAACCGAAGGAGCTGACCTTCGCGCAGTCGGCATCCACAAGCCAGCGAATGAGATCCATGTCATGACAGGATTTGGCCAAGATCATTGGACTGGAGAGCGTATCGTTACGCCAGTTGCCCCGCACAAAGCTATGAGCGTAATGGAGGTAACCGACATTTTCGTTATGTTGAATGGACATGACGTTTCCGATGGAGCCGTCTTGAATAAGCTGCTTCATTTTTTGCCAGAAAGGGGTATATCTCGAAACGTGGCAGATCGAGAGCAGGCGTCCCTCTTCGCGGGCCACGGCCTCCATGGCTACGCATTCGCTTGGACTGTTCGACATCGGCTTCTCCAGCAGGACATGATACCCTTTGCGGAGAGCGGCTATCGTAGGCTCGTAATGCATCTGGTCTTGCGTGCAGATCAGAAGCGCATCGCAAAGCTTGGGCTTGCCCAGCAATTCTTCCCATGTTGAATAGAGCTGATCCGCAGTTAAGTTTAGCGCTTCCGCAAATCTCGTTCTTCTCTCTTGGCTTGGTTCCGCGACTGCGACGACCTCAACCTCGCTCGGAAATCTTTGAACATAAGGCATATAGGACAAGAAACCTCGCGCACCTGCTCCTATAACGGCTAGTTTGATTTTTTTCATGTAAAGATCACCCTCCTCGAAGCAACGATTTAGATTTTTCGATACCACGGCAATCGGGACAGCGGCGCATGTACTTCTAGCTGGATAGGGCCTTCTACTACACTTTCGTCATCGCCGAGCCATCGACCTTCCGGAAATTGGATCATTCTAGTAAGTTGTCCTTTCATTAATACCGGGGCTACCAGAATAGAGTCGCCAACCATGAATTGATCCTGGATTGCATGGTAGCCTTGATTCGGAAAAACGAATTCCAAGCTGCGCAGGATCGGCAGTCCATCCGCGGCAGCCTGATTCGCAAGCTCGAGGAGAGCGGGGCCAAGCTTTGTCCGGAGCTTCACCGCATCCATGCACCAGGATAATTCTTCGCCGCTCAGAACCCGCCAAGGAGCCATGGAGAACTGCATAGCGGGGAATAAAGCCGAGCACTGAACAAAACGGATAAAAAGTTCGGAATCGAATCGGAAATGAGGCGAGTTGATATCGCCATCCATTCCTCCGCCAATCATATCGGGACAATTATACGCATAACCCATGAGGCCTTGAGCAATCGCATTGGGGATAAGTCCCCCGAGCCCTGTCGCATCCCACGTGTGCGTCTTATCGCGCTGCCGCTGAATAAGCGCTTGGCCTCCAAGCTTCCAGCACATCCGCAGCTCGCTAAGCCCGTATCCGATTCCCAATCGCGCGTAAGCCTCGCAATCTTCCATCGGGAGAATAGGACGCGACCATTCGACGTCCCGGGAAACGTCATTCAGCAGGCCGGGCAGTATAGGCTCGCCCGCGTCCAGCTTGAAGCCGTCAACTCCGTAATCCTCGATCAGCCTGTCCAGCTGCCGCTTGAACCATGCGGAGCCTTCCGCGCGGGTATAATCCACGACCCCGCTGTACCCGTTCCACCATCTTCTTAAGACAGGCGTGCCGTCCGCATGCTTCATCAACAGATCTTGGCTCATTAATTGCCGGAAGGTGATGCTGTCCGGACTCACGTACGGGCATACCCACAGCATGACCTTAAATCCTAATTCATGCAGGGCCTGAATCATTCGGGCTGGATCAGGGAAACGATGCTTCTCGAAATCCCAGGTTCCGTAATCCTGCATCCAATTATCGTCAATGATCAGGACGCCTGGGGGAAAGCCGTTCTCGATAATAGATTTCGCGTACTGAATAAGCTTCTCTTGCGTCGGCTCATAGAACATTTCCACCCAAGTGCAGTATTGCGGCGCCGTAAAGGCCATTTCGTCCGGCGTAACGCCGGAAGGGGGGAAATGGTTGACGCAGGCATGCCGGTAAGCGCCTTGAAGGGTGAAATGACCGTCTTCAATCGTAATTTTCTGCGAATGATCGATCGTCAAGGTACTCTCGTTAAAGGAGAAGGAAAAAGGCTCTTCGGACCAAATATATCTTCCTCGATTAGACAGCAATAAGGGGGAAGCTTGATTGTCGTCAGTCAAACGCAGGTCGCGCGAATGCGGCTGATCGCCAAACGGCATAAGATGACCCTCATTGATAACGCCTCCCCACCAGAATTCTCCGGGCTCCCGTTGCAGTGCAGTGATTGTCATAGTAGACACTCCCAATTTGTTTTATGAAATAATTTGCGCAATTATTTACTGATATTATGGAGGAATCTATATTTGAATGCAAACCTTTTTTCATCTTAACAATAAGGCATTCGATCTTAAAAATGAGGCATTTAAAGCGTTTGTAGAAATCGATTAAACTAAATGTGTAAGAGGCAAGGGTGATGCTGATGATAGAGTTTACGCAAAATTTTTGCCTAAACAATTTATTGGGGGGATATCAAATGGTGAAAAGAAACAAATTTTCATTCATGCTCGTGCTTGTCCTGATGGTTCTTTCCTTAATTACCGCTGCATGCAGCAACAGCTCGAACAACGCGCCAACGAGCAAACCGGACGACAGCAAGAACGGCAATGCCGGTGAGGCAACGGATGCACCTAAAAAGAACGTAACGCTTACCTATGCCATCTGGGATAAAATTCAGCAGCCGGCTATGGAAGCGATCGCAAAAGAATTTACGGCGCAAAACCCAAATATTAAGGTTAAGGTCGAAGTTATCCCATGGGCCGATTATTGGACAAAAATGTCAGCTGCCGCTCCTGCGGGGACGCTACCGGACGTGTTCTGGATGCACGGAGGTCAATTCGCAACTTACGCCTCCGGTAAATTCCTTGAGCCGATCACAAGCAAAGTAGCAGCCGGGGAAATCGACCTCAATAATTACGCGGCGAATCTTGCTTCCATTTATACGCTGAACGGCGAGAACTATGGCATCCCTAAAGATTTCGATACCATCGGTCTGGCTTACAACAAAGAGCTGTTCGATCAAGCGGGCATCCCTTATCCGGACGACACTTGGACTTATGCCAAGCTGGCCGAGGTTGCCAAGCAGCTGAGCCAGCCTGACAAGGGCATTTACGGCTTTGGAGCCAAGATGGATACGCAAACCGGCTATTGGAACGATATGCTGGCTAACGGCGGCAAAATCATTTCCGATGATATGAGCAAATCGGGGTACGACGATCCGGCTTCTATCGAAGCTTTGCAAGCCCGCTATCAAATGACGGTTGACGGCGCTTCTCCAACTCATCAGCAAATGACGGATATGGAAGCAACCGAGATGTTCAAGTCCGGCAAGTTAGCGATGATTTTCGACGGATCCTGGCGGATCAGCGATATCGACAGCAGCGACATTATCAAGGGGAAATGGGATTGGGCGAAACTGCCTATGGGCAAAGTGAAAAGAGCCAATATCATTAACGGCCTTGGCAACGTGATGTCCGCAAGCGGCAAAAACAAAGAAGAGGCTTGGCTGTTCCTCAAGTTCCTGGGCTCGCAAAAAGCAGCGGAAATTACGGCGGAGATGGGCGCGGCTATTCCGGCGTACAACGGCACGCAGGAGGCATGGCTGACTTCAAGACCGTATCTAAATTTGAAAGTATTCACGGAGCAAGTAGCCGACGCAACTCCGTATCCAAGCGGCTCGATGTCGTATCCGGTATGGTTCGCAAAAGAGCCTGAGATTATGTCGCAGGCATGGGGCGGAGCCATCTCGGTAGAAGAAGGCGCCAAGAAGGTTGCGGAGATGATGAATCAAGCAATCGCGGATACTAAGTAATTAGGTAAGTATCGTTAAATTAAAGCGGAATTCGGGAGACGTTCCTGCAGCCAGGAATGTCTCCGATGAATAGGGAGTGGTGAAATTGAATTCCAGAAGCAGGTATGTGTGGGCTTATTTCATGATCGCGCCGACTCTCATAGGCACATTGGTTTTCTGGGGTTGGCCGGTTATCCAATCGATCCTGTTAGGCTTCCAGCACTCGGAAAATTTCGGGACCGTCAATCATTGGGTTGGATTCGATAACTATGCGAAGTTATTCCGCGATAAAGAGTTTTGGCAAAATCTGCGCAACACTTTGGTATATGTAGCGATGTTTGTACCCCTGACGCTTGTGCTTTCAACCTTATTTGCCGTACTGATGAATACGAAGATCAAAGGGGTATCCCTTTATCGCGTCATCTTTTTCCTGCCGCAAGTGACCATGCCTGCCGCGGCAGCGATGGTGTGGGTTGTCCTGTTCGCTAAAGACTTCGGCCTCATCAACCATTTGCTGGGGACGCATATCGCATGGCTGTCCAATGGCCATTATGCCATGCTTGTGCTGGTTATCGTAGGCGTATGGGGAGCCATCGGCATGAATATGCTGCTTGTTCTCGCGGGCTTGCAAGGGATACCGAAATCGCTGTATGAAGCAGCGGATATCGACGGCGCCAAGCGATTCAACAAGTTTCGGTATATTACCATTCCGATGCTCACGCCAACTCTATTTTTCACCAGCATCATTCTATTAATTGGAGCTACGCAGATTTTCGACTCGATCTATCTGATTATCGGGAAGACGAATGTTGCGCTTCCGTCGGTTCGCTCTCTTGTGTATGCCTATTACCAGAACAGCTTCATTTATAATGACCGCAATTACGGCGCTGCCATTATCAATATTTTGCTGGTGATTAACCTTGCGCTGACAGGCATTCAATTCGCATTCCAGAAAAAATGGGTCGTCTACGACTGAGAAAGGGGGAGGACGCAACTATGATCAGCTCATCGGCGAGGAAGGCTCACCTCGTTGTTCACATCATTCTTATTATCAGCGCCATCGCTATGCTTGTTCCGTTTGTATGGATGGTGCTGACTTCGCTGAAGACAACGACGGAAGCCACGCAGATTCCGATCCGTTATTTACCGGATGCCCCCAGCTTAAGAGGATATATAGAGGCGATTAAGCAATCGGAGTTCCCGCATTATTACCTGAACACGGTTATATCGGCGGTCATGAAGACCGTGTTTCCCGTTATCTTTAGTTCCATGGCGGCTTATGCTTTCGCCCGGATCCGGTTTCCGGGAAGCTCGATTCTGTTTATCTTGATTCTCTCGGTCATGATGGTGCCGAATCCCGTGTTTTATACGCCGCAATATATGATGATGAGTGATCTCGGACTCGTCAACACCGTTACCGCTTTGTGGATTGCTTCCTTAATCAGCCCGTTTGCCACTTTCCTTCTAAGGCAATTTTTCATGAGCATATCCAAGGAGCTGGAGGAAGCGTCGGTTCTGGATGGCTGCAATCCGTTCCAAATTTATTGGCATATCATGCTTCCTTTAGTCCGGTCCGCTTTGGTAGCCATCGTTATTATTCAATTGCAGTGGGCTTGGAACGAGCTGCAATGGCCGCTTATTATCAACAGCTCTCCGGAGAAGATGACCTTGTCATCGGGCATAGCGACGTTAGTGTCCATGTTCGGAACGGATTATCCGGTGTTAATGGCAGGCGCCTTTATGGCGGTCGTTCCCATGATTATTCTCTTCTTTATCTTCCAAAAACAATTTATTGAAGGGATCGCCTTCAGTGCTACAAAAGGATAATGGGTATCCGGACTTCTGCGAGTCCGGATAAAACCTGTTTCAGCTTGAATGACGGACAAAAGGGACAACATTTAAAGCTTATTATTGACAGCGCTTTCAAATAGCAAAGAGGAGGATTTCGATGAAACTGTTATCCGTGCACGATATTGGAAGAACATCGCTTAAAGCGATGCTCATTGTCGCCTTGTTATTGAGCACGCTTTTTGGGAATGCCGCGAGCAGGGTAAGCGCGGATCCGGAGCAACCGGCAATCGTATCAACCGCCGGTTCCGACATACCGGGGCTTATCGAGGATTTCGAATCCTATGCGGATGATGCGGCCCTTGGGCAGGCATGGACGGAAGCATGGTCCGACAAACCGGGCTCCGTTACTAGAGAGCTTGGACAGTCGAGCGGAAGCAACGGCCTCCGGCTGTCCACCGCAATCACGGATTCGACATGGTCGAATATTATTCATTCCATCCCTTCAGGCAAGAGGGATTGGTCCAAGTATGACGGATTAAGCTTCTGGGTGGACAATACAACAAACGACAATAAGGCTTTCAGCTTAAATGTCGCGCTTCAGACGCCTGCGGCGAAAGGCGAGTTCGGATTGAAGGAAGGTGGGCATGCCTTAACGATTGCGGCGGATGGAAGCTTGCAGCCGGCGGCGTTTAATGGAGCGTCGCTTAACGTTCCCGCAGGCTTCAAGGGTATTGTGAAGCTCTCTTGGGATCAATTCGTTCAATCCGCATGGCAATGCGACGGCGTTCAGGCAGACTGCGCAGCGGTGCTTGATCCAAGCGAAGTAACGGGACTTCAGTTCGGATACCCGCCAACAGGTTATCCGCATAACGTCATCACGATTGATGACATTATGCTCTATCGGGCGAATAAAAGTTTGGACGATTTCGAATCGTACGCGGACGATGCTGCCTTGCAGAACATCTGGCGGATCGACTGGGAATCCGGAGAACCGTCTACCCTTCGTACGATCGATCACGTGAATGTCTCGAACGGCAATCAAGCGATGAAGTTTTCCGTTTCCCCTCCTCCGGGCAAAACGGCATCCGATTGGGTAAACGTTAAACGCGTTGCCTTTAACGGGACGGATTCGGATTGGTCCGCCTTTGACGGGCTCACCTTCTGGGCCAATAACCAATCGCCAACGAATAAAAATATGGATCTGAATATCTCGCTTGTTACGGATGCGCCAAAAGGCGAATTCTCCTTGAAAGAAGGAGGAACCGTACAATTCTATCAGGGTGCCGAAGGCTGGAAAACAACTACTCTTGGCGGAGGCTCCCTATCCATTGCCGCAGGCTACAAGGGAATGGTGAGAATTCCTTGGAGCGCATTGATCCAGTCCGCATGGCAAGGCTGCGATGCTTGCGACGCGAAGTTTGATGCGAGCAAGGTTTTGCAAATTCAATTCGGCTTTGGCCCGAAAAATCAAGCCGACAATGTTCTCAGTATTGACCAAATTGCCCTCTATGCGTTAGCTGGCAGAACCGGCGGATCAGGAGGAGGATCAACGACCGAGCCTGTTGACCACCCGGCTCCTCCAGCTTGGGCAACAGCAGCCGGAACGGAGGCGCTTACGTATCGGAGTGCGCCGGTAGACAATCCGCTTAAGGGTCTCCTTCCTTTCTACGATGCTTCGGAGGAGTCTTATTTCACCGAAGGCGATGATTGGAGAGACCAGCCAACGCAGCTGCCTTACAGCTTGGAGTTCTTCTACCTGCCGCTTAATAAGCTGATGAACAACCGGAATGATTTTAATTGGACGGAGCTGGACAAACGGCTTGAAGCCGTTGCAGCCAGAGGCAATCAGGCCGTATTCAGGATTTATCTGGACTATCCGAACAAGCCGTCCGGAATCCCGCAATTCCTTCTGGACGAAGGGCTGCAGACTTACGCCTATTCGGAATATAACAACGGTAAGGATGCAACAAGTCTAGCGCCTGATTATAACGATGAACATTTATTGGGCGCCTTGGACAATTTCATTGGGGCGCTTGGAGCCCGTTATGACGGCGATCCGCGTATCGGCTTCCTGACCATTGGATTGATCGGCTTCTGGGGCGAATGGCATACGTACCCTTACGACGGAAATATCAAATCGCCGAATTTAATGCCGACAGACGCCAACCTGAAGCGGGTTCTTACCGATATGGACAACGCGTTTAACGAAACGCAGCTTGTCTTAAGATATCCGATGGACAACAGCACGCTCAAAACCAAAAATTTCGATGTCGGCTATCATGACGATTCCTTTGCTTTCCAGACCCTCCCGCCAAGTCTCGGAGGCCAAGGCTGGCATTTCTGGGGCAAAGTCAAAGACGCTGGAGTGACGGATTTCTGGAAAACGAACAGCATGGGCGGAGAGATGAGACCGGAAATTCAATTGAAGATGTGGAACAATGATCCGCCGGTATACAATGAACCGTCGGCGCCAATCGAGGGGGCGCAGGGCGAAGATTATTACACCAGCCTGAACTTGACCCATGCTTCCTGGCTGATTACGCAAGGGGTATTCCAAACGCCGCTGGAGTCCGAACCGCTGGCAAGAGCTGTCGAAGGATCGCGCAGATTGGGCTATGAATATTACGTGCCTTCTGCCTATCTGGATGCTGCGGATGGAAATCTGAAGGTCGGCGTAGAGGTTGAAAACAGAGGGGTGGCGCCATTCTACTATAACTGGAAGATAGAGCTTGCGGCCAAATCCGAAAGCGGCATCGTGAAGGTATGGGAACCCGGTTGGGACTTGAAAGACCTGCTTCCGAATACAAACGGATTCGACAACAATAAGCTGTTCGAATCGACGAGCAATCCGGCTTTAAGCAACGGAAGCTATCAAATCCTGATGCGTTACGTGAATCCGTTAGAGGAGATCAACGCGGACGCCAAGAAGTTCCGCTTCGCTAACGAGGAGCAGAATAGTGACGGATGGCTGGAGCTAGGCAGCGTAGACGTAACGGATAGCACGGCCGAGGCTCCGGTCAGAGTGACCGGCTTGACGGCGAATACGACAAGCCAGCTTCAATTGTCTCCCGGTTCCAGCGCACAGATTAATGTCGCGGTTGTGCCGGCGGAAGCGGGCAACAAAAGAGTAGTATGGTCGTCGTCGAACGGTAAAGCTGCCTATGTATCCGCTGCTGGCCTGGTCAAGGCTGTCGGAATCGGCAGCACCGTCATTACGGCTAAATCTACCGACGGCAACTTGGAGAAGCAATTCGCGGTGACGGTTGCGTCCAATGATTCCAGCTCGAACCCGTCCTCCGGCGGAACAACCTCGCAGCCAGGGCCGGATTTAACGGATAAAGGCATCAAGCTGGGGCAAAATGCAGTAACTATTGTCCGGTCAACGGACGGCGTGACCGAAGCGGCCATTGACGCGAAGAAGCTCCAAGACGCCTTCCAGGCACTTCGCGGCAAGCCATCCGGCGTCAATTCCAATTCCGTTATTATCGAGTTGAAAAACAACGGCGGAAGCGTGAAGGTGAATATCCCATCGTCTGCCTTAGTGGATGCTGGGAAGGACCTATCGGATGCATCCATTCTTATCCTGACGGATTTCGGAAGCTACAAGGTTCCCGTCAAAGCTTTAGGCTTGGCCGATATAGCGCAAAAGCTTGGCGTAAGCCTTGAGAATATGAACTTAAGCATGGTTATCGATAAAGTTGCAGGCAGCACGGCGGATGTATTGGCTGAACAAGCAAGCAAGGAAGGGTTAACCTTGCTAGCTCCTGCCCTGGACTACAAAATCTATGCCCAGGCAAACGGACAATCGGTGGAGATAACCGGCTTCGGCAGCACCTACCTCGAGAGAACGGTTATTGTGCCGGGAGCCGTTAATCAAGCGAACGCGACTGCGCTTCTATTTAACCCGGATACAAGGACGTTTGCTTTTGTTCCATCCTTCCTTCAAGTTAACGGGGGCAGCACGGAAGTTGTCATCAAACGCAACGGGAACAGCATTTACGCGGTTGTTTCGGATTCGGGCAGCAGAACGTTCGCTGATCTTCAGGGACACTGGGCCAAGCCGGAAATCGAATTGCTGGCCTCGAAACGAATCGTAAACGGTACTGCGCCTGAACTCTTCTCGCCGGACAAACCGATTACCCGCGCGGAGTTTACGGCCTTGCTTGTTCGTTCCCTTGGGCTTAGCTCTCCGGCTGCGGGAACCGATTTCAGCGACGTAGCACAAGGAGACTGGTTCGCGGATGCGATTGCAGCGGCCGTTGATGCGGGGATCATTAACGGTTATACGGATGGTTCCTTTAAACCGAATGAACGAATCACCCGCGAACAAATCGCGGTTATGACAGCTAGAGCTCTGAACTATGTGAACAAACCGGTCCAAGCGAACGGCAATGCTCTTGAAAACTATAAGGATCAAGCTTCCATTAGTCCTTGGGCAAAAGCTTCGATAGCCGAATTGCTCACTGCTCGAATCATAAAAGGGAAGTCTATGGCGACCATAGATCCGGCAGCGAATGCAACCCGCGCGGAAGCCGCCGTTATGATCAAACGGTTTTTGCAATTCGTTCAATTTATGAATTAAGAAGCAGATGAATACGGGAGCACATGGCGTTAGCGCCCATGTGCTCCCGTTCTATGACGGCATATTCACGTTATTGGAATTAGTGTAGACTAGCATTGAGACTCGAGACTCTATGGTGAAGGGGAAGCCTTACAAAGATGAAGCGTGCTGTGATCGGTACCGTTGCGATACTTTTCTTAACTCTTTTATTCGCCTTGTTCAGCCATTATATTAACCCGGGCTCCTCCCAATCGCCAGGACCCCTTCATTCCGATACAGCGGATAACGAGGGAAAAGACGTACCGGAATCCTTTGTCACGCTGAAGGTGATTATGCCCGGAGACCAGTCGTCTCGCATGGGCGATTTTGTCGAGAATGAACTGAACGACCGGCTCAAGAAAGATTTGAACATGAACTTGGAATTGACTTATATTCCATGGTCCAATTACCAGCAAAAATTGGAGCTGGCCCTATCCACCGGAGAAGATTACGACTTGTTCTGGTATGGCGCGCCGTTCGTCTCCGTTTATTACAGCAAAGGCTATATTCAGCCGTTAGACGAGCTTCTAGGCCAATACGGGCAGGATCTTGTTAAACATATACCCGAGGATAATTTCAAGCAGAACTGGATCGACGGGAAGCTTTGGGCGATACCCTCCCAAGCCTTTACATCGGCCGGGAAATTCTCCTCCGTCATGGTCCGTCAGGACTTGCTGGAGAAGGTCGGCATGACGGACGTTGAGACGATAGCGGATCTGGAACAATTCTATCAACGCATGCACGCGATAGATCCGAGCTATTACGGTTATTTGGAAACCGACCGCGGGCATGAATTGTTATGGCGAGAGTTGACGGACAGGAACTATTCTTCCTTGGACGAGAGAATGCTGTTTATGGTGGACGAGGATTCGGGAGAGCTGCTCAGCTACGTGGAGTCCGATCTGTACAAGAAAGTAGCTCATTTACGCGAGTCCTGGGTGAACAAGGGGATTATCGACATGAACCTCGTGGGGAATCCGGCTGCGAAGATCGATCAGGAGAATGCGGGCAAGCTTCTTTTCCGCGTGGGCGCTGTTTCCCGGGCGATGGAAAATCTGCAAACGGCGCGGAATGCCGATCCGGAAGCGAGGCTCCGCGAGTACTATCTGGCGAAAGAGAAGCCCAAGTATATTACGACGCCAAGCAATGAAGCATTTATGATTACTTCCGCGTCGAAAAATCCGGAACGCGCGATGATGTTTATGAATTGGATTTTGCAAAGCAAAGAAAATTACAACTTTATTATTTACGGGGTTGAAGGAAAGGATTATGTGCTGGATAACGGTAAAATCAAGCAATTGACCAATGATCAGCTGATGTACGAATGGATGTGGCGGAACAAGGATTATTTTATCGCTCCGGCTAACGTAGAGGATGACGTGATCGAGGATATGCTTGCGAACGACGAGAATTCGCGCATCTCCAAGCTATCCGGCTTCCACTTCAACGAAGCTCCCGTTAAGAACGAGATCGCGCAAGTGATGGCGGTCTATAAAGAAAAATTCGAGCCTATCAACTTCGGGATAGCCAGTTACGACCAATATTATGACGATGCCCTCGCAGCTCTCAAGAAAGCGGGCTTTGATATTGTTTTTGCCGAATTGAAAAAGCAGTTCTCCGAATTTCAACGCCAGCATTAAATGCCATGAGCAAGAAGCTGAGAGGACGATCAGTCATGAGCAGATTCAACATATTTACCAAATTGATCGCTACGTTGTTGATTTTACTTATCCCGATCCTGCTCCTGTTTGCGGTGTCGAACCGAACAAGCACGGATGTGTTGACCGATGAAATTATAAAGGTGAAGCGGTATCAGATCGAAACGTTCGCCAATCAGCTCGACCAATTGTTCTTCCGGCTGGATACGTATAAGAAAATGCTGTACGAAAGCACGGACGTGCGAAATTTAGCGTATCCCGATTTATTGGACGATGTGCTGGGCAAATACAGAGTTAATCGAACCGTCTCGGAAGAAATTAACCGGCTTGCCGGTTACGGCGATTGGAAAGCCGTCATCGCGGTTCTCTATCCCAAGACCGGTATCGTCATCAAAAGCAACTCCAGCTTGAATGCGCTTCCGAAGGAGTTTCCCCTGCAGGATACCTTTTGGCAGTACTATTCCGATTCTAACGAGGATTATTTCATGGAAATCTTGTCTTATCCCGAGAACTCGGCGGAGACGGGCGAGGCGCGTATGCGGGTTGTGCTTAAATTCGGCGTATCCGCGCTTCGAAGCGCCTTGTCGGAATTCAAAGCGAATGGCTCGGGCGATCCGTTCCTGTACCATCCCGGAGCGGACCCTATCTATAATTATTCGGTTAACGTAAAACAAATCGACGAATTTCTTCCCCGGCTTAAGGAGATCGATCCCTCAACGGAAAGCGGGTACATGCTTCTTCGATCCGACAAAACGAAGTATCAGGTTCATTATCAGAAGCTGGAATCGCTTGGCTGGTATCTCGTCGACTATGTACCGATCAGCCATATTATGGCGCCGATCAGCCGGAACCAGACCATGTTTTACCTCATAAGCGGCATGCTTCTGTTCATGGGGGCTTATCTGGCGTTCGTGATGTACCGCAACATTCAAATTCCGTTTCGGAAGATGATGCGGAACATGAATCTGATCGAGAAAGGGATTTATTCCGTAAGGATGACGGATAAGCCCAAGGGGGAATACCGGTTTCTGTACGACAGATTTAACTCCATGGCCTCCAAGATCGAGGAGCTGATCGTGGATGTGTACAAGGAACAGCTCAGGTCCAAGGATGCAACGCTGAAGCAGCTGCAGTCGCAGATCAATCCGCATTTTTTGTACAACACGCTTGCTTATATCAAAAGCATGATAGAGCTCAAGGAAAATAAAGCCGCTATCTCGATGACCATGAACTTAAGCAAGTATTACCGGTATACGACCAAGACGGGAAGCAAAATGGTGAAGCTGCAAGAGGAGCTGGACTTGATCCATTTCTATCTGGAAATTCATTGCATGCTGAGGGATGACTTCGAATATCAGATCGAGATTGAGCCGCAGCTTGCGGAGCTCGAAGTTCCGCGGTTAATCGTACAGCCGCTTGTAGAGAATGTCATCCTGCATTCGTTCAATAACCAATCCGAATTCGGCATGATCCGCATTAGATGCTGGAGCGAAGAAGGAATGAACCATGTAGCGGTGGAGGACAATGGCACCGGGGGCGATTACGAAACGATTGAAGCGATGCGCAAGAAGATTCATTCGAGCAGCGAGGAAATCGAATCCGGTCTGAAAAACGTTCACCAACGCCTGCGGTTAATGTACGGCAGCGATTCGGGCGTACATCTCAGCAAATCGGAGTTAGGCGGACTATGCGTGCAACTAAGCTGGAGCGGCAAGGAAGGTGTGTAAGCATGTACGAAATTTTGATTGTGGACGATCATACGCATTTGGTGGACAGCTTGGCCATTGGACTTCCGTGGGAGCAAATGGGGATTTCCAATGTCTACAAAGCCTATTCAGGCGAAGAAGCCCTGGAGCTGCTGAATTACCGCTCCGTCGATATCGTGGTAACGGATATTCATATGAACGGGATGACCGGACTTGAATTGATTGCCCGAATCAATGAGAAATGGAAAAATACGAAGGCGGTTATTATAACCGGCTATGATGAATTTCAATATGCGAGGGAAGCGATTCAGCAGCAGGTATGCGACTATCTATTAAAACCGGTATCGAATGAGGAATTGGAGCAGACGCTGCGCACCATTATCGATCGGATTACGGAAGAAGGAAACGAGCTGCTCAATCAGCAGAAATTCGCTTACCGGTTCCGCGAAAGCCTGCCAAAATTAAGAGAAATGTTCCTGTTCGAATTGTTATCCGGCAAAAGCTACCCGTTATCGGCTTTGCAGGACAAGCTTCAATTGTACGGACTTCCTTTTTCCGCCGAGAAGGAAGCCATTCTCTTGTGCATGAGAGTAGAGGAAGACTATTCGAATACGGATCTCTATAGTCTTTCGTTGATCGAATATGCCATGTTTAATATTGTGGAAGAGGTTTTTGCGGACAAATATCATGTGGCGTATTGCAAGGATTCGCATGATTATTTGATTTTTCTGGTTCAGCCTAATCCGTCTGTGCAATCAGGCAGAGACCACTCTGCGATAATAGAAGACTTGGCGAGGCTCTCCCAGCATCAGATCAAGCTTTATTTGAAGTCGAAGGTTTCCGTTGTGCTTAGCGGCTGGGGCGGGTTCCCGAACGACATTTTGCCCATGTACCATTCCGCATTATCGATCTACACCGATTATATCGGCTACCAGACCGAAAGCTTTTTTGACGCGAAGCAAAAGAAAGAGGTTTTCGAAATCCAGCCGCTTGCGGAGCTTTATCGTTCCCAAACGTTTATGGAATTGATCGATTTGGAGCAGTGGAACGGATTCGAGAGCAAGCTTAACCGGATATTCGAAGAGCTTGAAGGCGCGGGCGGCGGAGCGCGCGAATACGGGCTGCAAATCTACGTTACCTTGCTGCAAACCTATTCTTATTATTTGCACAAGAAGGGCAAACGAATTTACGAAGTGTTCGGAAGAGAAATCGATAAGATGCTGAAGATTGATGCCGGCTGGAGCGTGGAGCCGTTAAAGGAATGGGCTTTCGGCAGCTATGTTCAAATCAAAGCTTATAGCGACAGCCGTTCGGACAACATACGGTCTGACCTGATGGAGCGAATCCGCCGGTTCATACAAGAAAATATAAAGGATATAACTCTTCAAACGGTGGCCGATCATGTCAATCTGCATCCCGTCTATGTATCCAACCTGTTTAAACAGGAGACAAAGGAAAATTTCTCGAACTACGTGCTTCGGCTGCGAATGGAGAAAGCGGTGCAATTGTTGAAGCACAAGGACTTAAAGATAAGCCAAATCGCCCATGAGGTCGGCTACCAGAAGCCGCAGTATTTCATTAAGCTGTTTAAGACCCAATACGGGATGACGCCGCAAGAGTTTAAGAACGGTTTATGAAAAGTGGGCTAAAGCTTTTACTCCCTCGAAGCAATCCTTTTTCTATACGCCTGGGGAGATATATTCTCGGCTTGCTGAAATGCCCGCGAGAAGTGATGCTGGTCCTGGAAACCGATCATTCTGGCAATCTCCTTCAAGGGATAGGAGGTTAGCATAAGCAAGTCTCTTGCCCGCTGCAGCCGAACGTGACGGACGTATTTTACGGGGGAAATGCCGTAAGCGGCTTGAAAGAGAGTACGGAGCTGCTCCTTGCTAAGCGATACAAAATCGGCCATCTCGTCCAGGGTAGGAGGTTCATGCAGCCTCTTCTCCACGTAATCGCATACCTCAAATACCCGGTTATCGAAGGCGACAGGTTCGTCGGGCAGGCGGGACCGGAGCGTCTGGCATAGCAATTGCACCCATAACGTACCCTTGGCGCGAATCCGGAGATGGCGAATCGTCTGATCCGTATTCAGCTTGAACACCGGATAGGACCCGCTTCCTTTCTCCATGGATTTCACATCCTTATCGTCGAAGAGCTGGATGAAATCGTTGTACTCGTCCGCGAGGCATCTCCATTCGGCGATGAGCCGATTAATCTCCTCCTGCGGGATATCGGAGACGATAGGGGGGAAGCTGTAGGACCGGATTAAATCAATGACGCCAATCGTAGCTTCGCAGGCAAGAGACAGGTAGCAAAAAGGCTCATCTTGACCAACCTCCTTCCAGGACTGCGCCGATTTCGAGGGGATCGATACGATATCGCCGGCCTTCACCTTGTAAGGGACATGGTTCAGCTCAATGGTTGCCGTGCCGGACAGGACGAGCCAAAAGGCGGTGTATGGAAAAATAAACAAATGGCGATGATGGACATCCGTTAATCGCCATTCCTTCAGCCAGCGGATGTTGATGTTGACATGATCAAGCGAGCTTTGATTGCTGAATTCCATAAAGTTGTTCATTTCCCAATCCCCCTTAACTATAAAAATCTGTATTTTTGAAACATTAATCTTCATTTCTGATAAATACTCGAAAAGGGCTAGATGCTATAATACTAAACATTGATAAGCATAAATACAAGTAATCCAGCAGGAATAGTGAACTTGCATTTCAGACCGGAAAACCGGATGGCGCGCTGCTTGTCTCAACATTATCTATTGGCAGGGGGAAGCCTATATGAAAAAAGTTACGCTTGGTCTTGCGGTAGTGCTCTCAACGGCAGCTATCTTATCGGCATGTTCGTCGGGGAATTCGGAGAGCAGTGCCAGCAGCGCTAATGCTTCTTCGAACGGTACGGAAAAGTCAGAGAAGGTAACCTTGAAATTCTGGTATCCGGGAACGGACGAAATTTTGACAGGGGCGGTTAAGGACGTCATTACGAAGTTCGAACAAGCCCATACCGATATCCATGTGGAGCCTACGTTTATCCCTTGGGCGGATTATTTTCAGAAATTGACGGTCGCTTATTCGGGAGGTCTGCAGCCAGACGTTCATGGCTTAGGCTTTGGTCAGCTCATCTCGACGGTAAATCAAGGTAAATACCTGGATTTAACGCCATACATTCAAAAGGATCAGTGGGCGGGCGAGAAAGATTTCTTCCCTGATATTCTTGAGGCGGGACAATATAAGAGCGGTCAGTACGGCCTGCTTCTTCCGGAAATCCGGCCGCTTGCGTGGCGCAAAGATTTCTTCAAGGAAGCCGGTCTTGATCCCGAGACTCCACCTAAGACATTTGACGAGATATTCGATTTTGCAGAAAAGCTTAAGGTCGTAAATGGGGGTACAACGGAACGCGCGGGCATTGATATTCAGACATCAAACGGAGAACAATCGTATTTATCGCTGCTGTTCTTGCTCGGCGAAGACTTCTACGATGCGGATGGTAACCCTACGTTTGATTCGCCAAAATCGATAGAGCTGGTGCAAAAGATGGTTGATTTATATAAATCCGGCGCCATTATTCCATCGAACCAGCAGCAGATAAACGGCACTCCGTTCCAAAACAGCCAAGCCGCCATATCCTTCACCTCCGCGCAAGGCATTGCGGAGCTCCGGAAAACGGTTGGGGAAGAGAACATCGGATGGGCACTGCCGCCGGCAGGTCCCGAAGGGGAACGAACAGCCCTGATGCTTGGCACATTCCTGACTGCCGCCCAGAAGACGAAGCATCCGGAAGCAGCCTGGGAGTTTATCAAATTCTTCTTCGAGGATGACAATGTACTGGAGTTTACGACAAAGACCGGCGCTATTCCGCCGCTTCAATCGTTGAAGGACGACTATGTGAAGCTAGGCCCGGCGTACGCTGCGGCATTTGAGGCTTTAAACGACGCGAAAGGCTATGGTGCCTCCGGAAATTGGGCAATTAACGTGAAATATTTGCGCCTCGCGCTGGAGGAAGCCTATAACGGGATCCGTCCTGTTGAAGAAGCTTTGAAGGCGAACGCGGATCTGGCAAGAGAGGAGATCGAGAGCGCCAAGTAAGGGAGATTAAGAGGAGAGCGGCCCTGAAAGTCATAACGGGCTGCTTTCCCTGTCCGGGAGGCACGACTAATGAACAAGGGGTTAAACCGCTTCATTCCGTATATGCTTATATTCCCAAGCGTCGTTTTGTTCGTATTGTTTATTTTGCTGCCGATCGTTTGGGTGCTCTATTTAAGCTTTACGGACTATACGATGCTGAATGCTCCGGAATGGGTAGGCTTCAAAAACTTTGAACGTCTGTGGGGAGACGAAATCTTTCATCGGGCTGTGAAAAATACGGCGTTGTATTGGATCGGTACAGTTATTCCAAGCATGGTTATCGGGCTTATCCTGGCTAACTTGCTGGCCTTGAGGCTTCGGGGGCTCGCCCTGTTTCGGGCATTCTTGTACTTGCCTGGGGTTATTTCATCCGTAGCGGTCGCGATGACCTGGTTGTGGTTGTTTGATCCGCGCCAAGGACCTATTAACGGCTTCCTTAAGTTAATCGGTTTGGAAGGCCGCAACTGGCTGCAGGACCCGAAGACTTCGCTAAGCTCCGTTATTCTCATTGGGATTTGGGTTGGCATCGGTTACGCCATGATTATTTTTCTCTCCGGTATTCAGAGTATCTCGGAAAGCTTATATGAAGCCGCAAGTCTCGACGGGGCGTCCGGCTTGCGCAAGTTCTGGCATATTACAATACCGCTGCTTAAGCCGATGACGCTGTTCCTGTTTATTACCGCTACGATTCGTTCTTTCCAGGTATTCGATCTTGTCTTCGTGCTGACGGGAGGCGGTCCGGCCAATTCCAGTACGACCGTCGTTACCCAAATCGTAGGGGCCAGCTTCCAGGAGTATAAAATGGGCTATGCGTCGGCCATGGCCGTATTCCTCCTCGCTGCAACCTTTGTTGTGACGGTTATTCAATACGCCGTGGGCAGCCGGAATGCGTCGGCCGAATAGAGGTGAACAATGAAACTGACAAAAACAGAACAAGGCATGGCGTATTTCGTCCTTGTCTTGATCTCCGCGATAACGGTCTTACCGCTTCTGATAGCTTTCTTCACCTCCATGAAGGGAGATGCCGAATTTTCGCTTGGAGCCATGAGTCTCTTGCCGGAAACCTGGCATCTGGACAATTATGCGAAAGCTTTGCAGAAGGGGGATTGGCCTACTTATTTCAAAAATACCGCAATCGTCACGATTGTTGTCGTAATCGGAAGTCTGCTGATTAACTCGCTTTCGGGCTTTACTTTCGCACGTATTTCCTTTAAAGGCAATCAGCCTATCTTCCTGGCCATGCTGGCGGGGATGATGGTGCCTGCACAGGTTGTCATTATCCCGCAGTTTCTGATTATGAAGTCGATTCCGCTATTTGGAGGGAATAACTTTCTTGGCTCGGGAGGCAACGGCTGGCTGGATAGCTATTATGCTCTGATCATACCCGAGTTGGCAGGGGCATTTGGTATCTTTATGGCACGTCAGTTTTATTTGCAGTTTCCGAAGGCGCTTGACGAGGCGGCTTTTATTGACGGAGCGGGCTATCTGCGTTTATTCTTTACGATCTATTTGCCGCAGAGCGGGCCGCTGGTTGCGACGCTTGGCATCTTCAAGTTCGTTAGCGTATGGAATGATTTCTTTCATCCGTTAATTTACACGAACAGCGAGTCGATGCGGACGCTTCAGCTTGGCCTGCAAGTGTTCCGGGGCGAGCATGGAGTTCAATACAACCTGCTCATGGCAGCGTCCCTGCTCGTATCGCTTCCGATTATCGTGATGTTCTTCGTGTTCCAGAAGCAGTTCATTCGCAGCGTTATGGCGTCCAGTGTGAAAGGATGAGGAATAGATGAAAGCCATTATGGTCATGTTTGACACGTTAAACCGGCATATGTTATCTGCATATGGCGGGCCGGATTGGATTCGCACCCCAAATTTCAAGCGATTGGCGGAACGGACCGTTGTGTTCGACAAAAGCTACGTCGGGAGCATGCCCTGCATGCCGGCCCGCCGCGAGCTGCATACGGGAAGATATAATTTCCTGCATCGCAGCTGGGGACCGCTCGAGCCCTTTGACGATTCCGCAATCGAACGATTGGGTGAAGCGGGCGTATATACCCATTTAATTACCGACCATCAGCATTATTGGGAGGACGGAGGCGGGACCTATCATCCGCGTTATCAGTCATTCGAGCTGATCAGAGGCCAAGAAGGAGATCCATGGAAGGGAGAGGTTCGTAATCCGGAAGGCGTCAATCTGAACAACCTTCATCCCATTGCCCGCAAAATGTACCGTCAGGATCGGATTAACCGCAAATATATTGTAGACGCCGGTCAATTTCCGCAGGCGTTGACGTTTGCCGGGGGGCTGGAGTTTATCGAGACCAATCATGAGGAAGATAACTGGTTTCTCCAGCTTGAGACGTTTGACCCGCATGAGCCTTTCTACAGTCCGGAGGAATTCAAGATGCTCTACGAGCATGAGTATGAGGGTCGGCTTGCCGATTGGCCCGTGTATGGTCCGGTTACGGAATCACCGGAAGAAGTAGAGCATATGCGCTACGAATATGCAGCCTTGCTGACGATGTGCGATCATTATTTGGGGAAAGTTCTTGATACGATGGACCGCCTTGATCTGTGGAGGGATACGCTGCTGATCGTAAACACGGACCACGGTTTCCTGCTAGGCGAGCATGAGCAATGGGCCAAATGCGTACAGCCATTCTACAATGAAGTAGCGCATACGCCGCTCTTTATCTGGGATCCGCGGACAGGAGTCAAGGGCGAGCGAAGAAACAGCCTGGTGCAGACCATCGACCTTCCGGCGACGCTGCTCGACTTCTTCCAAGTGGAGCTGCCGAAGGATATGCAAGGGAAGTCATTGCGTTATACGATTGAGAAAGACGAGCCGGTTCGCGAAGCAGCGTTGTTCGGCATCCACGGCGGGCATGTTAACGTGACGGACGGCCGTTATGTGTATATGAAGGCGGCGGCGTCCAAAGACAATACGCCGCTGTACGATTACACGTTGATGCCTACGCATATGCGCAGCCGGTTCCATCCGAATGAGCTGCAGCAATTGGAGCTGGCCAAGCCATTTACATTTACGAAAGGCATCAAAACGCTCCGCATTCCGGCAAAGACTTTTGGAAATCTGCATGAATACGGTACTTTGTTATTCGATGTCGAACTGGATCCGCGGCAAACCCAGCCTTTGGAGAATGCGGAGGTTGAGGCAAGGATGGTAAAGCTGCTGACACAGCTGATGAAAGAGAACGATTCGCCAGTCGAGCAATATGAACGACTAGGTCTTGAGAATACGTAAAAGTAACGAATCAAAACCAACTGGTTTCCAAATGAAGCCAGTTGGTTTTTGGCGTGAGCTGCAATCCTCCATATCCGCAATATCCAAACCATGGTATTATTCTGATAGATAGGTAAACTAGCTTGGCTATAACGTGAATGAATGAGTCAGCCATAATGGGGAGGAAGATTCAGCGATGAAATTTGGGATCAGCACCTATAGCTACTATCAAGCGCTTCAATCAGGGGAAATGGACGTTATTGACGTCATTGCCACGATTGCCGAAATTGGCGGCGAGCATGTTGAAATTGTGCCGCTTGGCTTCAATTTGACGGAGAATTCGGAATTAATTGATGACATCCGCCGTAAAGCGGACGAGGTGGGCATTGCTATCTCCAACTATCTGATAGGAGCCAATTTCGCCGGTAAAAGCGAAGCGGAATACGAGCAAGAGATTGAGCGCGTTATGCGGGAAGTGGATATTGCGGCTAAGCTTGGCGTTGGTCTGATGCGCCACGACGTGGCATCGTCGCCGGATACGTCGATCCGAAATTTCAACAACGAGCTTCCCAAGCTCGCAGAGGCTTGCCGCCGGATCGCCGATTACGCGGCTGCGAAGGGAATTACGACAACGGTTGAAAATCATGGTTATTTCCTTCAAGCCAGCGATCGTGTCCAGGCACTCCTGCATGCAACGGACCGGGACAATTTCAAAACAACGCTGGACGTCGGCAACTTCGTTTGCGTAGACGAAAATCCGGTTGTTGGCGTCTCCAATAATATCGAGTATGCGGCTATGGTACATATTAAAGATTTCTATGTGCGTCATCCCGAAAGCGACCTTGGAGACGGCTGGTTCCGCTCCGCACGCGGCAATTATTTGCGTGGAGCCATTGTAGGCCAAGGCGATATCGACATGTGCCGGGTGCTCGGCATTGTGAAAAGCTCCGGCTATGACGGCTATATTTCCGTTGAGTTCGAAGGCTTGGAGCCATGCCGTTTCGGCGTTCAGCAGGGACTCAATCAATTGAAGAAGATCTGGCAATCTCTTTAATAAGGCCTTAACAGAGGAGCGATACTAACGCTCCTCTTTTTGTTCGCGATATAGCAGTAAATTTGTTTCCCGCTATTCCGATTTAACATAAGGAGTGTATAATCACTACTAGAAAAAGACGGAATGTAGGTGGATGCCATGCTGTCGCTAAGAGATCACTTCCAACATGAACTGTTCGTGAATCAAAATAGCGAGCTGACGCAATTTTTATTAAACCGGATTTTGAGCATGAGATCGGAATTCGTCTGCATTACGACCTTCCATGACGGCGAATTTATTTACGCCAACGATTCCGTTGTTCGAAGGCTGGGCTATAGTGACGAAGAGCTGCTTAAGCTTAATGTTTTTGATCTGGGGATTTGGACGAACGCGGTGGAGCGGGACAATGTCATGTCCGCTTTGGAGGAGAGCGGATTGATCCAGGATTTAGAGATCGAGGTCAGAGACCGGCAGAATAATATCGTGACCTGCGTCCTGAATTTGGAGTTGATCAACATCTTGGCGAAGCCGTGTATTCTGATCGCGGGCAGAGACATCTCAATCGTGAAAGCCATCGAGAAAAATAAATACGATGAAATGAAAGAAGAGCTTCTGCAGACGGTTCGTTCCGTGAACGGCTTTGTGATTCAAATGAAGAAGAGGGAAGACGGCGAGCTTTATTACGTCCTGGCCGAAGGGAGAATCGCGGAGGAGCTTGGTTATACGACGGCTAACAGCTATGGGAAAACGGTCAGGGAAATATTCCCTTTCCTCTACAAGACGGAGGGGCAATATTATGACCGGATTCTCCAAGGGGAAACGATCAGCTTCGAAACCGAGCTGCACGGAAGAAGCTTATACAAGACCTTAATCCCTTATTACAACCAGGGCCGCGTAACGGGAATTATTGCAACGGCCGTCGATATTTCCGAGCGGAAAAACATTGAAAAGATGCTGCGCTTGTCGGAGATGAATGCGGCGCTTGGCGAATTGGCTGTTGGCGTGGCGCATGAGATTAGAAATCCGCTGACGGGCATAAGGGGATTTGTTCAGCTGTTAGGCGAAACATTGAAAAGGTATGGCATTGAGAAAGAGCAGCGCTATGTCGAGCTCATCCAGACGGAGCTTTCCCGCATTAACGATCTGGTCAGCGAAATGTTATGGCTCCGCAAGCCCAAAGAGAGCAGCATGGAAACGATCGATATGTTGAAGCTGGTAAACGATATTCTTCCCCTCATCCAAGTGGATACGAATATGAACAATATCCAGATGGACACTTACGGGGTTGTTGCCGGCAGGTCGATTAAAGCCAATGTCGCTTTATTGAAGCAGGTCATTTTGAATCTATGCAAGAACAGCATTGAAGCGATGGAATCGGGAGGCAGGCTGGTACTTGGGCTGCGGGAAGCAGATCATACCGTCACTTTGTTCGTTCAGGATTCGGGGCCGGGAATTCCGCCTGACGTGATGGATAAGCTGTTTACGCCGTTTTTCACGACCAAACAGTCAGGCAATGGCTTAGGGCTGTTTATCTCCAAGCAAATTATTATTGAAATGGGCGGGGAACTGACGATAGAGACGAGTTCAACAGGGACCGTCGTGTCCGTTACTTTTCCCGTGGAGATGGATAATGATCAGGATGAAGAAAAGAGTATTTGATCGCGAAAAGATCAAATACTCTTTTTTGCCAGTATTCCTTTTTACTCGTTATGCGTGTCGATGATTTCTTCCATTACGGAGGAAGGCTCCTGACTAGCTGCAAGCACCTCTTGGTCGGTCTCGCTGGTGCCTTGCATTTGTTCGGCAGCTTGCGCTTGACGGTTTAATTGCTTCTCTACTTGTCCGATTCCATGAGCGCCTTGATGGCCGCGGCTTGATGTCATAGGTTTCTCCACCTTTCTTCTATGTCGTGCAACCGGTATATTAATCGGCCTGAATAGTATATCCAGCTAAACCAGAATAATGATCGGAAGTATCATGGGTCTGCGTTTTGTTTTGGCGTACAGGAATTTTCCGACCGACTCTTTCAAGCTTTGCTTGTAGAGATTCCAAGGCTTATGGAGCTTGTTCTCCTTCTCCAGCAGCTGTTCCATTTCCTGAAGTGTGATCCGGTGTACTTCCTCCATTAATCCTTCCGATTCCTTGACGAATACGAAACCGCGGGAAATAATGTCCGGTCCGGAGACAATCTTGTTGTCGTTCTTCCCGATCGTAACCACAATAATGAGAATGCCGTCGGCAGACAGCACCTTGCGGTCGCGCAGCACCACGTTGCCTACATCGCCGATCCCTAGCCCGTCGACGTAGGTATCTCCATTCGTAACGCTTCTTTCGTGAAAAGCCTCCGAGCCTGCAAAGTCCACGACATCGCCGTTATTCAGGATAAAGATATTGTTTGCTTTTACCCCAACGGATTCGGCTAATTCGCGATGCAAGTGCAGCATCCGGTATTCGCCGTGTATGGGAATAAAATATTGCGGCTTCATAAGCGTAAGCATCAGCTTCAGCTCTTCCTGGCTGGCATGTCCGGATACATGCATGCCGGTGCTTGATCCGGAGCCGTAAATAACCTTGGCTTTTCTCTCGAACAGATTGTCCACGATTCGGGCAACATTCCGCTCGTTCCCCGGAATAGGGGAGGAGGCAAAAATAACGGTATCGCCCGGATGAACGGCTAGCTGCCGATGATTGCCGCTGGCAATCCGCCCCAATGCGGCCATAGGCTCGCCTTGACTGCCCGTGCACATCACCGTGATTTCATTTCGTTTGTATTTATTGACTTCGGCAATGTCCACCAGCATATTGGAAGGCATATTAAGGTAGCCCAACGTAGAGGCGATATCCACCACATTAACCATGCTTCTGCCGGCCAGGGCGATTTTTCGGTCAGTTTTGACCGAGGCGTCAATAATTTGCTGAAGCCGATGGACATTGGATGCGAATGTTGTGATAAAAATCATGCCGTCCGCATTATAAAAAGCTTCCTGAATATTCGCCCCAACCAGACGCTCGGATGGGGTAAAGCCCGGACGTTCCGCATTGGTGCTTTCGGATAACAGCGCTAATACGCCGTTTCTCCCGATCTCTGCCATCTTGTGAATATCGGCGTATTGGTTATTGACCGGAGTAAGATCGAATTTGAAATCCCCGGTATGGACCACCGTTCCTTGGGGAGTATGGAATACGATGCCTAGGCAATCCGGAATACTGTGGTTAGTGCTGAAAAAGCTGACGGGAACCGTTCCCAAGGTAATCTCCGACTGCGGTTCAATCTGATGAAGGGTTGTTGAACCCAGCAGACCATGTTCTTTCAGCTTCCCTTTGATTAGACCAAGCGTAAGCCTTGTTGCATAAATAGGCATGTTTAATTGTTTAATAATATAGGGGATTCCGCCAATATGATCTTCATGACCATGCGTGACGACAAGGCCGCGGACTTTGTTCTCATTTTCGATGAGATACGTAATATCCGGAATAATCACATCAATGCCAAGCAAGCTTTCATCCGGAAATTTAGATCCGCAGTCTACAACGATCAGATCTTCGCCGCATTCGATGACGTACATGTTTTTTCCGATTTCATTAACCCCGCCAAGAGGGATAACCGATAATTTGTGATTCTGATTTGCTGCCATGCGTGCCTCCGCCTATCCATGTTTGTTATTTCTTCATTTGGTTGGTTTACCCGTTCCCAAAGGCCATTATTCCAGAAGAGATTGATTAAAAGCTGAAGTTTAGTTATGATAAAAGAAGGAACATATGTTCCTATGTTCTCCGTTGAAGAAAGGGGATTGCCATGGCTGTCGAGATCAGAGATATCGTCTCCAAGAGTATTCTAAGCGAAGCAAAGGGTTACTTGGATATCGGCTTTACCCATTCCCTTAATCCATATAGCGGGTGTTCGTTTGCCTGCAAATATTGCTATGTGAGAGAAATGCCGATCCAGAAGTTCAAACAGATCCCATGGGGAGAATGGGTGGACATTAAGACCAATGCGGCGGACATTTACCGGAACGAAGTGAATAAGCTGCGCCGGAAAAATAAGCCGATCAATATCTTTATGTCCTCTGCAACGGATCCTTATCAGCCGATCGAGCGGGAAGCGGGGATTACAAGGCGAATTTTGCAGGAAATGCTGGAGGCTCCTCCCGATCTGATTCAGATTCAGACGCGCAGCCCGCTTATTAGGAAGGACCTCGATCTTATCGTGTTGCTCAAGGACAAATGCGAGGTTCTAGTATCGATGACGGTAGAGACGGACCGCGAGGATATGAAGCGGTTATTTGCTCCCTACGCGCCGGGCATCAAGCTGAGGCTGAAGGCTCTGAAAGAGGTGCATGACGCCGGGATAATGACGCAAGCTGCAATCTCTCCGGTGCTGCCTTTTACGCCGGATTTCCCAAAGGCACTGGAAGGAATAGCGGACCGGATCTGGATCGATACGCTAACAATCGGAGATGGTTCCATGGGGAAGAGGTCCAAGCGTTTAGGCATGCCTCAGCTGTTTGACGACCATGACCTGACGGATTGGTACCGCAGCGATATTCATTCCAGAGTCGAGTCGTACTTTCGGTCGTTCTATCCAGGCGAGATGATCCATGTGTCGAAGAGCGAAGCATTTCCGCTTAATTAAGCATGAATTTCAGTAGCCCTTTTTCGGTTTTTTGGTATGATGAATGTGGTAGATTCTTCAATATCTTATTGTTCGGCAGAGGGGGCCATATGAATGTTGTTAGGGCAAAATTCGAAGCTGGTCATGATCGGGGACTCCATTACGGATTGCGAACGGGCTAGACCTAGGGGAGAAGGGCTGTTTGGCGCTATCGGGAAAGGGTATGTGTCGTTGGTGGATGCGCTGTTGACCGCAGCTTATCCAGAGCTGGGTATCCGCGTGGTGAACATGGGAACAAGCGGCAATAACGTTCGGGATTTAACGGACCGCTGGGAAACGGATGTGCTGGATCTGAAGCCGGACTGGCTGTCTATTATGATCGGCACAAACGATATTTGGAGGCAATATGATTTGCCCGCTCAGACCGAGCAGCATGTCTACATAGACGAATATGAAGAGAAGCTGGAGGCTCTGGTGGAGCGCACCAGACCAACGCTTCAAGGGCTTGTGTTAATGACTCCATTCTATCTTGAGCCGAACGAAGCGGATCCGATGCGCAGAACGATGGATCAATACGGTCAGGTTGTCCAAAAGCTGGCATCCAAGTATGATGCCCGTTTCGTGGATACGCAGGCGGCGTTTAACAAGGTGCTTGGACATATTTATCCGGCAACTCTCGCTTGGGACCGGGTTCATCCCAATATGTCGGGTCATGCCGTGCTTGCCCGGGCTTTTCTGCAAGCGATTGAATACGATTACAACCGCGGGTTGTAAGGCGGCATGATGTAACCTTTTGCTTACGCTCCCCGTCTGTTTTGGAAAGGGTGAATGGGGGAGAACGTTATTAGAGCGGGTATTGTACTTCTGTTCATCCTTCTGCTTACCGCATGCGGGGGCAAGGCGCAGGAGAAGGAAATCGACGCTGACATAGAAGAGAGGATGAATCATCCAAAGCTTGTGCACAAGGACGACATGTTCGAGTTTAAGCTGAATATCGAGAAAACGTCCTTTGCTGCTAATGAGCCCATTCCGTATTCCGCTAGTCTGACGTACGTTGGAGACGACGATTCATTTACCGTCTGGGGTGGACATACAGTCGTCGGATTCCGCATCACGGACGGATTGGAATTTGATATGCAGGGAGTAAGTACGACGGAGCTGACGTCAACGAAGCTTATAAAGGGCAAGACGGTTGACTATCCTTTCGTGAAGAGCGGCGGCTATAGCAGCGATGACCCAAAGGCGGGTTTCTGGCGGGAGTTTTACTCCGAGAAGGAACTAATTCTATCTCCGGGAAACTATTTGATAGAGGCCGTGTGTCTATTTTCGTTGGACGAATCGGTCGTTCACAGTCATTACAACACAAGCGTCTATACGATGATTACGGTGAAATAAAAGAAAGGACCACTGCTGGCAGTGGTCCTTTCTTGATTTTGTTCTAATGAGCCCGGCTTGGTTTAGCCTTCTTTAATTCTTTATGGCCATTCGGATTCGACGATTTGTTAAGCTCTGCAATCAGCTTGTCGCCTTCAACGTCCAGGTTTGGAAGAATGCGGTCCAGCCATTTCGGCATACCCCATGCTTTGTCGCCAAACACGGCCATAATAGCCGGAACAAGTGCCATGCGGACGAAGAATGCGTCAATAAGAATACCGATGGTGAGGGCAAAGCCGATTTGCTTCAGCATAATATCTTCGGTCAGAATGAACCCGGCGAAGACGGATACCATGATAACGGCTGCCGCCACAACGACGCGGCTTGCTTGCTTATAGCCATCAACCACGCTAGTTGTTCCTTTATGTCCATGGACATAAGCTTCCCGCATGGAACTGACAAGGAAGACTTGATAGTCCATCGCAAGGCCGTACAGGATGCCGGATACCATAATCGGCATAAAGCTGAGAAGCGGGCCGCCGGTATCAAAGCCGAACAGATCATGCAGCCAGCCCCATTGGAACACTGCGGTTGTAATCCCGAAGGTAGCGAGGATACTAAGCAGGAAGCCGATAGTTGCTTTCACCGGAACGATAATGGACCGGAATACGAGCAGCAGAATGATCAGCGACAAGATTAGAATGATGCCGATATAGAGCGGGAATACCTCAGCCAGCTTTGCCGACATATCGATGTTAATCGCGGTGAAGCCGGTAACGCCAAGCGTCACTTTGTTAGATTGCGAGATGCTGGAGTCTTGATCGCGTAGCTCTTTTACGAGCTTTTTGGTCTCGTCGTCCGTAGGACCCGATTTCGGAATAACGCTGATAATCCCGATATCGCCGGTCTTGTTAATGCCCATTGGCGTAACAACCGCAACATCGTCATGCTGTTGGATATCCTGCACAAGCTTGCCGAGAAGTTCAGGCGTAACCTTGTCGGAGGAGCTTGCAGGCTCGGCAACGAGCAGAAGCGGCGAGTTAAAGCCTTTGCCAAAACCGGCCGAGATCGCGTCAAAGCTTTGTCTAGCTGGCGTATCCAGATTTGCGGTATCGCCGGATGGCATGCCTAATTTCATGTTGGCTGCCGGAATGGATGCCGCTCCAAGAATAACAATCACGCCTACAATCACAAGCCAGCGGCGTCGTACAACTCCGCTTGCCCAGCGATGAGCCGTACCTTGACGGGCAACACCCGCTTGTTCGTTGTTTTTCTTCCGCGCTTTCTCGGAAACGATCCGTTCGCCAACCAGACCAAGCAATGCCGGAAGCAAAGTCAAGGCTACAAGGACGTTAATGAAGACACTTGCTGCAGCAACAAGCGCCATAGCGGTCAGGAAGTCGATATTCATAACAACCATGCCGCATAACGCGATAATAACGGTTAACCCCGCGAAAAATACCGCACTGCCAGCCGTACCAACCGCACGGCTTGCCGCTTCGCGGGCGCTAAGGCCCTGATCCAGGATCATGCGGCGCTGGCGGTTTACGATAAACAGGGAATAGTCGATGCCGACGGCTAGACCAACCATCATAGCAAGCGCCGGCGTGATGTCGGTCATCGGAATAAATTTGGAGAGGGAATAAGCGCCCCCAACGCTAATGCCTACACCCAGCAATGCGGTTACAAGCGGAAGACCGGCCGCAACAACAGAGCCTAGCGTAATAAACAGAACAACCGCGGCAACAACGATACCAATTCCTTCTGTAGCTCCGATTGCCGGTTTGCCTACAAGCGTATCGCTTGGCAGGGCTTTAATGCCCAGGTTTGCTTGTTCAACAGCCGTAACGTCATCCACGACAGAGTCGATTACTTCCTGCGGAAGGGACATTTGCTGCACGGTGAATTGGAATTGGAACAAAGCGACGTTGCCGTCAGCTGAAATCATAACGCCGGGTACCGGATTGCCTTCAACAATCAACGGACCGTATGGAGCAGCCGCAGCCGCTTGAGATGGATCGGTCTGCGTGGCGCTTTGCGAAGCGTTTTGCTGCTCGCTGCCGGCAGTCGCATTGCCGGATTGAGCCGCATCCGTTGCCGTTGCGCCTGCCGCGGCAGCTGCTTCAGCCGGATTAATGACATATTCAATGCCGTACACATCGGTAATAGCTTTCGTAATCGCTGCTATACGATCGGGAGTATCCAGCCGTTCGCCTTTCGGCGCGGTAAATACAACGCTTGCTTGCCCGCCCGAAGCTTCCGGCAGTTCTTTTGCCAGCTGATCCAATACCTTTTGCGCTTCCGTGCCCTTGATCTTCATTTCGGAGCTGGTGTGAATGCCGTTAATGCCGATTAGGGCGCCAACAACGCCAAGAATGGCGATCCACGCAATGATAAAATGCCAAGGCTTGTTATAAGCGGTTTTGCCTATTTTGTACAGGAAAGTCGACATAACAGTGTGGTTCTCCTTTTATATAGGGAATAAAATCTAAAAACCGTTTTTCAAGTAGTTAAACATGTCATCTAAATATTGATCGAGCGGGATAGAGTCCGGCGACTCTTCCGCTGATTGACCCGGGAACAGGATGTTGCCGCTGCCATACAGCATCGGAAGCGCGGCGCCGTAAGAAGCGCCAACGAGCAGCTGAATGTAGCCCTTAGCATAGTTGTCTTCGAACAAATCGAGCAGCAATTGCTCGGCCATGCCTTGATGGCTATGAAGAGCGCTGAGAATGTAAGGCTCCAGGGTAGGGTGCTGTTTGGACAGCTTTACGAGCTCGCGCGTTTTTTTGAACAGGCCAGCGGTAAGCTCCATCCGGACCAGATGCTCCATAACCTCAAGCGGAGTGGAGTTCTCCGTCAATCTCTCGATGAGCTGCTGCACCTCATCCACGTTGTTGAAGGCGGAAGCCCCCATAACAACCGCTTCTTCCTTGCAGGAAAAATGATTCGCAAACGTTCTTCTCGAATATCCCGCGCGCTGCACAACATCCTCCACTACAAAACTGTCCATCCCGCGTTCCATCGCGAGATCAAATGCCGCCTCCGCAAGCGCATTAGCCGTTGCTTCTCTTTTGACATCACGCAAGCTTTGCTTGTTCATCGTAGACCGGCCGCGTGCCTTCACCTCTCTTCGTTCGTTGCTCAATGGGCAACAATTGTATAAGTATATTATTGCCCAATGGGCAATGATGCACAACGGGCAGAGTTTGACGGTTTTGTGGCGGAAGCTGTTGCAGCAGGCAAAAAGCCTGCTACAGCGCAGCCCGGTGCTCGGCGCGCCCGCGGG
>NZ_BILY01000015.1 GCF_004000805.1 Paenibacillus glycanilyticus NBRC 16618 | reverse complement strand
CAACGCCAACACCAACACCAACACCAACACCAACACCAACACCAACACCAACGCCAACACCAACACCAACGCCAACGCCAACACCGCCGGCAACCGATAACATCGCGATTGGCAAGACCATGACGGCATCCTCAAATACGCAATCGTTTGTAGCTTCGAACGCTAACGACAACAATACGGGCACGTATTGGGAAGGCGGCAGCAACCCAAGCACGTTGACGCTTGATCTCGGCAAAAACTACGATGTCACCTCCATCGTATTAAAGCTGAATCCGGCGAGCGAGTGGAGCACTCGCACCCAGACGATTCAAGTGCTTGGCCACAATCAGACGACAACAACATTCGGCAATCTTGTCTCCTCGCAGTCGTATACCTTTAACCCGGCTTCCGGCAACACCGTGACGATTCCGGTTACGGCTACGGTAAAACGGCTTCAATTAAACATTGCGTCCAATTCCGGAGCTCCGGCAGGTCAAATCGCGGAATTCCAGGTATTCGGCACGCCTGCGGCCAATCCGGATTTGACGATTACGGGCTTGTCCTGGTCGCCGGCGTCACCGGATGAATCCAGCGCAATTACGCTTAACGCAACGGTTAAGAATGATGGCAATGCCGGCTCCGCGGCAACTACCGTCAACTTCTACCTGAACAACGAGCTAGCCGGTTCTGCTGCAGTGGCGGCATTAGCTGCCGGTGCTTCTGCTCCCGTATCCGTCAATATCGGCAGCAAGACAGCAGCAAGCTACTCGGTCAGCGCGAAAGTAGACGAGAATAATGCCGTCATCGAGCTTAACGACAACAATAACAGCTATACGAATGCGGCGGCATTGGTGGTTGCGCCAATTGCAAGCGCCGACTTTGCCGGAACAACCTCATGGACGCCTAGCAATCCGGTAGCCGGCAATTCGATTGCCTTTACGGTAAATCTGAAAAACCAAGGTACCGTAGCTTCCGCTGGCGGCTCCCATGCCATTACCGTGGCCTTGAAAAATTCGGCCGGCTCCACAATCCAGACGTTTAGCGGCTCGTATAACGGTGCTTTAGCCTCGGGGGCTTCGGCTAATGTAAGCATTCCGGGCACTTGGACGGCCGTCAACGGCAATTACACCGTAACGACAACCATTGCAGCGGATGCCAATGAAGCGGCGTCCAAGCAAGGAAATAACGTAAGCACAACGAATCTGGTTGTTTACTCGGTCCGTGGCGCAAGCGTACCGTATACCCGGTACGATACGGATGACGCAACCCGCGGCGGCGGAGCAACGCTGCAATCCGCACCAACCTTTGATCAATCATTAACGGCATCCGAGGCTTCCGGGCAAAAATATATCGCGCTTCCTTCGAGCGGTTCCTATCTGCAATGGACCGTACGGCAAGGTGAAGGCGGAGCGGGCGTGACGATGCGCTTTACGATGCCTGACTCGGCGGACGGCATGGGTCAAAGCGGCTCCCTTGACGTCTATGTCAACAATGTGAAAGTGAAGACCGTAGCGTTATCCTCTTACTATAACTGGCAATATTTCTCGGGAGATATGCCGGCGGATGCTCCAGGCGGAGGACGGCCGTTGTTCCGCTTCGACGAGGTGCATTGGAAGCTGGATACTCCGCTTCAGCCGGGAGATACTGTTCGCATTCAGAAAGGAAATGACAGCATCGAATACGGGGTAGACTTCATCGAGGTCGAACAGGTTCCGACGGCAATTGCCCAACCGGCTAATTCGGTGTCCGTGACCGATTACGGCGCGATTGCCAATGATGGGCAAGATGATCTTACGGCTTTCAAAGCTGCGGTTAACGCAGCGGCAGCGGCCAACAAAACGTTATATATCCCTGCAGGCACGTTCCATCTCGGCAACATGTGGGAGATTGGCTCGGTCAGCAATATGATCAATAACCTGACGATTACAGGCGCGGGTTTTTGGTATACGAATATTCAGTTTACGAATCCGAACGCAGCCGGCGGGGGGATCTCGCTCCGGATTACAGGCAAGCTGGATTTCAGTAACGTCTACCTGAATTCGAAGCTTCGTTCCCGTTACGGTCAGAACGCGATTTACAAAGGCTTTATGGACAATTTCGGAACGAACTCCAAAATCCATGACGTATGGGTGGAGCATTTCGAATGCGGCTTCTGGGTGGGGGATTATGCCCATACGCCTGCGATTTACGCGAACGGGCTGACGATCGAGAACAGCCGAATTCGGAACAATCTGGCGGATGGCGTCAACTTTGCTCAAGGCACCAGCAATTCCATCGTTCGCAACAGCAATCTCCGCAATAACGGCGACGATGCTCTGGCGGTCTGGACGAGTAACACGAACGGCGCTCCCGCAGGCGTGAACAATACGTTCTCCTACAACACGATTGAGAACAACTGGCGCGCGGCGGGCATTGCGTTCTTTGGCGGCAGCGGACACAAAGCCGACCACAACGTGATTATCGATACCGTTGGCGGCTCCGGCGTCCGTCTGAATACGGTCTTCCCGGGCTATCATTTCCAGAACAATACGGGGATTACGGTCTCGGATACAACGATCATTAATAGCGGTACGAGTCAAGACTTGTATAACGGGGAGCGGGGAGCGATCGATCTGGAGGCTTCCAACGATTCGATCAAAAACGTGACCTTTACCAACATTGATATCATTAATGCGCAGCGTGACGGGATTCAATTCGGTTACGGAGGAGGCTTCGAGAATATCGTCTTTAACAACGTGACCATTGACGGTACCGGCAAAGACGGGGTAACGACGTCGAGGTTCTCTGGCCCGCATTTAGGGGCGGCCATCTATACCTATACGGGGAACGGATCGGCAACGTTTAACAATCTGGTTACGAGAAACATCGCCTATCCGAACGTGAACTACGTGCAAAGCGGATTCGCGTTAACTTTTAATTAGAGGAAAGGACCACGCCGATTGACTTGGAGTGGTCCTTTTTCAAGCGCGATTTACACAAACAAAACGTGGCGTTCATACAATCCCTCATGTCCTTTTATATACTTGAGAAGACGACTTTCAAGGACTAGGGTGATAGATACGATGATTAAAAAAAGAGATTTGCACGAATGCCACTCCTTGTATCATTTATTGGTTGATCCCGCTGTTTTCCCTTACGTTCGCTACAAACCCCAGTCGTATGAAGAATATTTATTCGCAACCAAGCAGTTGATCGTCGAAGAGGAGCAGGGCACCTGTATTTCAAGAACGATTCTGAATGAGACGGGACAACCCATTGGCAGTATCGATCTCTACGATATTGTTAACCATACAGGCTTCCTGGCTACATGGATCGGCATTCCTTATTTCGGCAAAGGGTATAACCAGCTGGCTAAGGATGCATTTTTCACGGAGCTTTTTCTGGAGCATGGGATTGAAACGGTATTTTTAAAAATTCGCAAGCAAAATATCCGATCGAAAAAAGCGGTCGAGAAGCTGCCCTATGTCACCTTAGCCAATGAGCTTAATCCGTATATGTATACTCGAATCAATCAGACCGAGCAAATCTATGATTTGTATCAAGTGGAAAGGTCGGCCTTTTTGGATAACAGCCATGTCATTCAGCAGGAGATTGCGACTTAATAGCATTCGTTTTTCTTTCGTCACAAAGCCATCCCTCGCGGGATGGCTTTGTGTGCTTGCTGGATGCGAATGTCAGGAATAAATGAGGTTGGCGCAAAACTGGCTTAAGCTATGACCGGTTTTCTTTTTAAACATGCGGCCAAAGGTATGGACATCCGAATAACCAACGCTTTCGGCGATTTCGCTGATTGTAAGGTTGGAATGGATAGCCAGCTCTTTGGCCTTATTTATTCGCAGCCAAGTTAAATATTGCATCGGTGACATGCCCATATACTTGCGGAATACGAGCAGCAGGTAGTTTTTGCTCCAGCCGCTAAGCACTTCCAATTCCTTGAGTTGCACATCCCGGGCATAGTGTTCGTGCAGATAATTTTTTACGAGCACGACTTGAGGTTTATTCGAGGCATCATTCTTAGCTTGTGCATTTTCCTTGTTACGCTGGGAAGCTTCGGCCAAGATGCGCATCAGCAGGCTTTGGCATCGCATTTGATGTATTATTCCGGGTTGTCTGTAAGAGGTGACCAGGTCGGATAGCATGTTGTTGATGGGATGGTCGGAATAGTTGCCGAGATAATGCTTGCTTTCATACAATTCGGGGATCGGAAATGGCGAGAGGCCAAAGTGAAAAACAATGGAAATGCAAACATACGGCTCCGAAGGATGAGGTAGAATTGAGTGCCGTTCCATGGGACGATGGAAGAGCAGGTCTCCTCGCTTTGTCGTATAAGGCGTGCCTTCGATGGGGTAGTCAGCTATGCCGTCAACGACATATTGAAGGACATACTGCTTCATCTCCCGGTTGCGAATTGCCCAATGGCTGGGGGCTGAGAACATATGGGCAAGCGTTATGTAAGGCGGGAAATAGTAATCGGGTAAGACGCCGATCGTTTCATTTGGTCCAAGCCCGGAGAGCTTATAATGATCCATAACGTATCCAGCTCCTTGTAGAGACAATGCTGATGGAATTATATCAGATCTGTCAGGTTGTTCTCTATGGATAGCAGGATAGGTCAGTTATAAGGCAGGATAATGAATTGTTTTCGCAGGCGCAACTCCTTAGAATCGTAAGAAAACGAGGCAAAGGAGATTCAATCGACATGAGCACGCAGCCGGTATTAACAGTACGCACGAAGGAACGAGGCGCGGAATTAGGCGACTTGTTCGGCATATTTTTCGAGGATTTGAATCATGCGGCGGATGGGGGGCTTTACGCGGAGCTTGTTCAGAACCGTTCCTTCGAATTTGATCCGATCGACCATCCCGATTACCACGCTTTCATGGGTTGGGAGAAGGTAGAAAGAGGCGGCGGACAGGCGGAAGCAACGATCGGGGAAAGCCAACCGATTAACTCGCGTATCCCTCATTACGCCGTAATTGATATTGCTGCGGAGGGGAATGGCGTTGGACTTATGAATCTTGGTTTCAACAGCGGTATTCCCGTCAAGCAAGGCGACCGTTATTTATTTTCCGTATTTGCGCGGCGTGACGCCAGCTTCCATGAACCTCTGACCGTCACGATTGAAGGGGCGGACGGTACTGTTTACGGCGAGGCGGCCATTGAGGTCCATTCATCGGAATGGATGAAATACGAGGCTGTAATAACATCAGCCGCGACGGATACGGGCAGTCGTCTTGTTCTTTTGACAAAAGGGCAAGGGAAGCTGTATCTCGATATGGTATCGTTGTTCCCGGAGAAAACTTATCTTAAGCGTCCTGGGGGCTTAAGAGAAGATATTGCGAAGCTGCTTGCCGACCTGAAGCCGAAGTTTATGCGTTTCCCGGGCGGCTGCCTCGTGCATGACGGCTCCTTAAACCCGGATGACCGAAATTCGATGTACCGGTGGAAAAACACGATTGGCCCCGTTGAGCAAAGACCGGCCAGAAGGAACAACTGGCGCTACAATCAGACGCTGGGTCTTGGCTATTACGAATATTTTCAATTATGCGAGGACATCGGCGCCAAGCCAATCCCGATTCTGCCGGGCGGCTATGATCCGCATCACAACCGAATCGTTCCGATCGAGGAGCTGTCGCCATGGATCCAGGATGCGTTAGACCTCATTGAATTCGCTAACGGCGATGCTTCGACTACATGGGGAGCGATTCGCGCGGAGCTGGGTCACCCGGAGCCGTTTGGGCTTGAGTATATCGGAATCGGCAACGAAGAGGTTGGGGAACCGTTCTTCGAACGATACCCGTACTTCCATCGCGCCATCAAAGAGAAGTATCCGGCAATGAAGGTGATAAACTCCTCGGGGCCATTTGCCGCGGGAACGGAATATGAACGCGGCTGGCAATCTGCCAGAGAACATCAATCGGATCTGGTGGACGAGCATTATTACAGTTCGCCGGAATGGTTCCTGGCCAACTACCATCGCTATGACAACTTCAAAGCGGATGACCCGAAAGTGTTCCTCGGCGAATATGCCTCGTGGGGGAACACGTATTATAACGCGCTTGCCGAAGCAGCTTATATGACGGGGCTTGAGAAAAACGCGCATGCCGTAGGACTTGCCTGTTATGCACCGCTCCTGTGCAACGTCGATTACGTGAATTGGAAGCCGGATATGATCTGGTTCAACAATCATGAGGTTTACGGCACGCCTAACTATTATGTGCAGCAGCTGTTTATGCATCATCAAGGGGATCAGCTCATCACGATCGAAGCAAGCGGTCTGGAAGCTGCTCCTAACGATATGAAGAAGCCGATTAACGGAGCTTTATCCCTTGAGACGGATCGCTGCTCCTTCCGTTATTGGGATATCGTGCTGGTGAACAACGACAACGGAGAAGTGAAAAAGCTGAACAATGGTTTGCCTTGCACGCTTTCCGATACGGAAGAAGACAGACGGAACGGGACGTCGGTCAAGGCAATTGATCTAGGGGAAACGGATTGGGAGAACTACACGATAACCTTGAAAGCGCAAAGAATGAGCGGACCTAAAGGCTTTAATCTCAAGTTCGGGCAAACGGATGAGAAGAATAAGCAAATCTGGGAGTTTGGCGGCTGGCAGAATCAGGATTCGATTATTGCCTCCCATATCAATGGAAGAGGCTCCGTCCTCACTCAAAGCCTTTTTAACGTAGAAGATCATAAAGAATACGACTTGAAGCTGGAAGTGTCGGGTCGTCGGATACGCGCATGGATTAACGGCGAGCTCATTAATGAGACGGAAGATGCACTGCCGGTCATCGAGCCTTTGTATTATTCCGCCAGCTATGATCGCACAACCGGCGATACCATCGTAAAGGTTGTGAATGTACAAGACAACTCCGTGAACGCTGACGTGGTGCTGGAAGATTTGCAGAAACCGTTCCTGAATGTTGATATCCACGAGATGTCCGGCCATTCGCTGGATGACGAGAATACATTCGAAGCGCCTGACCGGGTATCCCCGAAGCAGAGCCGTATCCGTGTCCAAGGCAACAGGTTTGCGTACGATTTTCCCAAGCATTCCATTACGGTATTTAGAGTGAAATAAAGCAAGTTTTCGAAAAAATCGCCTAAAAAGCGGTTTTTTTGTTGTTTCGTCTATTTGAGATCCATACAGCTGTTATTCGAAAAGGGGATCGTTATGCTGAACCGGATATGGAAGCCCAGCTTAATGAGGCAGATCTTGATCTTGATTGCGCTTATGCTGGTCACGCTGCTTATTACGTATATCATTACGAACCGCATTGCCCAGCAAATTATCGAACGGAAGGTAACCGCGTCCGTCAATACCATCCTGCAGCAGGTGAACGAGAAGATGACGAGCTTCGACAGCGACATGCAGGGAATCTCGACCTTCTTGTTTTATAGCCCTACCGTGCAGACTTATATCAAAGCGGACGATATGCTGGACCGGGTATTAATAAACCGCGAAGTGCTGTCGGTGTTCGCCAACACGATGTCGATGAAATCCAATATTAGAGGGATTCAGCTGTATGACCGAAGCGGGAAGCTGATGACAAGGCTTGGCGAGGGTCAGGACGAGACGACGGCACCCGTGCAGACGATGTCCTATTCCGGGTTGGTTAATCTGGATGACCGTCCGACAGAGCATTTTTACATCATTACGGCTCCGATCTACGGACTGGACAGCAACCATATCGCAACGGAATACCGGGGCACCGGCCGTTACGTGATGGATGTCTCTAACCTGAGCCCGATTCTGAGAAGCGCAAAAGTGACGGCCAACTCCCGGGTTATGCTATTGGACCGGAACGATCATATCTTAACCAGCGAAGGCAAGGTGTCCAGCAGCGATTCGGTGAACGTAGGCAAGTGGAAGGCGAACTCGAAATTTATCGTCCAGTCCATTACGCTTGCTCCTTCCGGCTGGAAGCTGATCAGTATCATTCCGAAGAGCGAGCTGCTTAACGAGCTGGGAACGGTTAAACGGATTAATATTACAACCTACGCCAT
The DNA here is from genome assembly GCF_004000805.1 of Paenibacillus glycanilyticus NBRC 16618. Classification (GTDB taxonomy): domain Bacteria; phylum Bacillota; class Bacilli; order Paenibacillales; family Paenibacillaceae; genus Pristimantibacillus; species Pristimantibacillus glycanilyticus. The sequence continues at coordinate 144,813 of NZ_BILY01000015.1, read as the reverse complement.
TATGTTCGGCATTCTGTGCATGTTCCTGCTTATTTTCTTCACCCGGATACTCAAGCCCATTAAATCGTTGATGGATTTCATCAAATCCTATCCGAAAAACGGAGAGGATAGCCGCTATCAGGTCGTTCATAAAAACGAGATCGGCGTGCTTGGCCAAAAGCTGAACAATATGCTGGACGATATCAGCGAGCTAAGTGACGAGGTCCGATCTACCCAAATCCGAATGCTGGAAATTGAGCTGGCCAAAAAACAAATGGAAATATCGGCCTTCCGGAACCAGATCAATCCGCATTTTCTCTATAACACGCTGGAAAGCATCCGCGCCATGGCCTTTTACCATGATGTCCGCGATATTGCGGATATTTCCGAGTCTCTGTCGCGCATGTTCCGCTATGCGGTGAAAGGGAGCAACTTTGTGACGATTGCGGAGGAGCTGGCCCACATTAGGGAATATGCGAGAATAATAGATTTTCGTTTCAGAGGGCGGTTTAAGATCGTTACCCGCTGCGAAGAGAATTTGCTGAACGAGACGATGCTCAAAATGTTATTGCAGCCGCTTGTTGAAAACGCGGTATTTCATGGGCTGGAACGGAAGCTGGGCGAAGGAGAGGTGTTGATCGATATCCATAGATCCGCCGATCACCGGATCCATGTTCTTGTTCAGGATAACGGCTACGGCATGAGTGAGAGCCAGCTGCAAGAAATAAGGGAAGGCTTTACCGGCGTCCAGGAATTTGTCTCGGGGGAACAAGGGAAGCAAAAGGGGATCGGAATCTCCAATATCTACAACCGCACGTTTTTATTCTATGGCGATGCTGCAACGCTTGAGGTTGACAGCGTGTTAAATAAAGGGACGTGCGTCAGGATTTCTTTCCCGCCGCACGTCAACGAGGGAGGAAACGAACATGTATCGCGTGTTAATCGTGGATGATGAGCCTTGGGTCGCTTACGGCATATCAAAGCTTATTGATTGGGAGTCGGAAGGGTTTCAGGTTATTGGCGAAGCTTACGACGGTTCATCTGCTTTGCGGTTTATTGAGGAGCATCGTCCCGAAGCGGTAATATCGGATATCCGGATGCCGGGGCTTAACGGAATTGAACTGCTGAATGAAATAGCCAAGCAAAAGCTCGAGACGGAAGTTATTCTTGCGAGCGGGTATTCCGAATTTGAATATGCCCAGCAGGCGTTGCGGCTTGGCGCATTCGACTATTTGCTTAAGCAAATCGAGAAGGAACAGCTGATCGAAACGATCGGGCGTTTGAGAGGCTATTTGGAGCAAAAAAAGCTGGATGCCGGCGACCCCGATGCACAGCTTAACGATTTGTTTGAACTGCTGGATGCCGATGGTCATACTACGATCGGTCAGTACATGCGCAATCGGGGGATAAAGCCGGAGCATCCAAATGTTCTGCTCATCAATGCTCTATTTCCGTATGCTACGGCGACGGATTCCTCCGAGAGAGTTGCGGAAATGCCTGAGATGAATGCCCATGTCATGAGAACGGGCTCAAACAAGCTGTCCTATATTTTGCAGTATGATGAAGCCTTGCATGCCAAGGAGCTGTTGGATTTTATAACCGGCAGTCTTAATGATGCGAGCCATATCGGAATCAGTATGCCGGCTGATTTGTCTTATCCGCTTTCAAAGATGTTTCATGCGGCGGATATCGCGTTATTCACTTCATGCTTTTATCCGGATCAACGGATTGTCCGTTATAAAGAGAATGAGGCAATGGCCGCCGGGATCTCGGGAACTATGCTGCAGCTGGAGCTGAGCATGAAAGAACGAAAACTATCGGGTATGCAGGAATGCCTTCAACGGCTGATGGAGCAATGCCGGGGCATGCAGCTGGACCAATTCGCCAGCGTGTACAATCAGATCATTTCGCTTATCCATAAGTATTACAGCCAGGCAAGCTCGCAGCAGGATATAGAATTTCTGACTTACGATCAGCTGGCAAGGACATATTCTTCGATAGATGCCGTATTTGAGAGGTTGAAAAATGGCTTCGAACTGGAAGGTAAGCCTGATCTCCCGGTAATAAGCGGGCAGGTTAAAGCGGTAATGGACTATATCGATTCAAGCTTTACGGAGGATATTATGCTGGGGGCTATCGCCAAACGTTTTAATCTGAGCCTTAGCTACCTTAGCTTCCTGATTAAGAAGGAGACGGGAACCTCTTATTCGGACTATATTACGGGCAAAAGAATCGCGCTTGCTAAAGAGCTGCTGAAGGAAAGCTTTATATCCGTTCACGAGGTTGTGGAGCGGGTCGGCTACAAAGATTATTTTCATTTCAACAAGCTGTTCAAGAAGCATGTCGGGTTAACGCCAAGCAAATTCAGAAAGTTATGAAAGCGCTATCTACAATCCGCACCAATTTGCAAAATTACAAACATATGGCTGAGGGCTGGATCCAACTATGATGGGAAGGGTAAGAGCCATTATAAGTCTTAAGGGGGAACAAAGGTATGAGAAAGCATTACAGCTTGTGGACGGTCATGCTATTGTCTTGTTCGATAGCGCTTTCAGCCTGCAGTTCGAATCAACCGAATAACAGCCAGGAAGGAACGAATAATGTGCCAGCCAATTCTGCGGAACCGTCCTCCAGCAGTACGGCGGAGAACACGGCTCCGGTCAAGCTGACGTGGTTTTCTGACGTAAGCGGATGGAATCCGCCGTCGCCATGGAATTCGGATCCCAATTCGGTAGAAGGGACAATTACAAGCAAGACCGGCTTATCGTTCGAATTCAACATTCCGGCTCAGGATGCGGGAACGAAATTAAGCCTGATGCTTGTCTCGTCCAATAAGCTGCCGGACATTATGACGCTGACGGACGGCACGCTGGAGAAGAAGCTGATTGACGCGGGCAAAGTATGGAATCTGGACGAATTTCTGAAGAAATATAATCCATCCTCTCCGCTTCTGACGAATTTTCCGCAGGATTTGAAGCAAGCCTTAATCGAGCGCGACGGCGGCTGGTATGCTTATCCGAGCCATATGGATACGCAGGATGCTAGAGAGATCTACCCGCCTTCAAGCGAATTTTATTCGGATGCCGCAAAGTACCGGAATAACAACTCGATTATGTTTAATCAGGAGATTATGAAGCAAGCGGGTATTAAGGAGGAGGAGTTAAAAACGGAGGACGGAGTCCTTGCGGCTTTCGAGAAAGTGAAGGGGCTGAAAATCGATGGAGCGCCTGTTGTTCCGCTGCTGATTAACGGAAAAGATTATCAAGGTTTATCGGTTGGCGGGACAGGACATGGCAGCACCCTTGGCACGCTGGAAGCCATGTTTGGCGCTATGCCGGTCGATAAGGATGGCAATTACCGCGACGTTATCCTGGCTCCGGAAACGAAGCATGCGCTTGATTTCCTGTACAAAGCGGCAAAAGCAGGCGCATTTGATCCAAGCCAGATGACGGTGGATGATACATCCATAAAGGCATCCGTCAAGACTGGCAGGGTATTCAGCTTCATCGGCAACTCCGCAAATACCGGATTTACGGACGAGAATGCGGTCGGTACATGGATTACGCCAGGCCCGATGATGTCGAATGAGGGGACAAAGCCGGTAGCAGGCCGCTCTCTGAAAGCAGGAACGGGCTGGATGAATACGTTTATTTCAAAGGATGCGCCTAACCCGGAGAGAATTGCCAAGTGGCTTGATTTCATGACCAGTGACGAAGGGCTCATACTCAACTATTACGGCTTCGAAGGAACCGACTACACGCTGGACGCGAACGGACTTGTCGTGCAGACGGAGCAAGGTCTGAAGGATGCGGCCGATTATTCCAAGACAGGCGTATTCGCGTTCTGGCCGTTCCACAATATTGCCTGGCATGATCATGCGACGGTTGCTCCAACCTCCAATAAAGGGGCAGACAGCGTTATGGCGATGCAGGTACAGACGACAATCGGCAAAAACTCCGAGATTTACGATTCTTCCGCGCTGATTATGCCTAGCAATTTCATTGAAGCGGGCAGCAAGCTGGCCAATGATCAACTGCAAATTAAAACCTATCTCGAGGCTCAAATATCCAAGATTATTCTGGCTAAAGACGAGACATCAAGAGATAAGCTCTATGACGATATGATCGCCCAAGTGAAAAAGATGGGACTGGACGATATCAATGCGAAAATCAACGAACAGTTCCATAAGCAGCAGGAAAGCTACGGCACAACGATTAAAGGCATCAATTCTTAACTAAGGAACGAAGGGGATCGTGTCAAAGCCGAATCGGAAGCTTCGGCACGGTCCGCCCTTGAGCAGGAGGGAGTCGGCTGATGAATCCGTCGGATAAAAAAAGGAAGAAGCAAAAGGGCTACGCGCTGCAATCCGACTTGCGAACGCAGACCGAGCTAGCGGTTATGATTGGGCCAGGCGTCATCTCTATTATCGTATTCAGCTTTTTGCCGTTGTTTGGCCTTCTGATGGCATTTAAGCATTACGACCCGATCAGCGGCGTTAAAGGGATATTTACAAGCCCATGGAATCACTTCGATAACTTCAAGCTGATCTTTGACAACTTTCAATTTTGGCCCATGGTCAAAAATACGCTTGGCATTAATCTGATCGGGTCGCTGGTCGGCATACCCGTTACGATTATTTTCGCTTTGCTGCTTAACGAAATCGTCAGTACCAGGTTCAAATCGGCTATTCAGACCATTACCTACTTGCCGCATTTCTTGTCTTGGGTCATTTATGGCGGCTTGTATATTACGCTGCTGAATCCGCAAGAAGGGATTATCAATTATTTGCTGGTTCATCTGCATCTGGTGAAAGAACCTCTTCAATTTCTATCCGATCCAAGCTATTTCTGGGGTCTGGCTATCGTGACGAATCTGTTGAAGGATCTAGGCTGGGGAGCGATTCTGTACTTGGCCGCGATGGCCGGCGTCGACCAATCGTTGTACGAAGCGGCGTCAATCGACGGAGCGGGACGGTTCAAACGAATGTTCCATATTACGTTGCCCGGCATCATGCCAACTTTAATGATCATGATTATTTTCGCGGTAAGCGGCATGCTGAACAATAACTTTACGCAAATTTACGTGCTGCAGAACTCCTTGAACCTGCCTGCGAGCCAGGTCCTCGATACATACGTCTATCAAACGGGCCTATTGAACTTCCAGTTCGATGTCGCGACGGCTATCGGATTAATGAAGTCCGTGCTAGCGCTTGTCCTGCTTGTGGGAGCTAACTATGCTTCGAAAAAAATTACAAAATCAGGTCTGTTCTAAGGAGGCATCCCGGTATGGTTGGAGGAAAGTCTCTAGGAGACCGTACATTTTCCGTTACGAATACAGTGATCATGGTAGTGATCATGATTGTGACCGTATATCCTTTTTGGTACGCCATTATCAGTTCCCTGAATAGCGGGATTGATCTGCAGCGCGGACCGGTGTTTCTATGGCCTCGTATTTTTACTTGGGCGAGCTGGCGAGCGGTTCTGGCCGATCCGGGTCTGCTCAGCGCAGCCTGGATTACGATATCCCGTACGGCGTTCGTAACGATCATCTCGATTTTTTATACGGCGATGTTCGCTTACGCCTTCTCGCGTCCCTATTTAAAGTGGAGAAAATGGTATATGGCGCTTGGATTCACCAGCATGTATTTCAGTGGCGGCCTTATCCCGTCTTTTTTATTGATCAACTGGCTCCATCTCTATGATAATTATTGGGTGTATATTATTCCTTCTTTGTTTGGCGGCTTCTGGAACGTTATTATCCTCAACGCGAATTACAAAGCGATTCCGGATGCCTTGTTTGAATCCGCCAAGCTGGACGGGGCAAGCGAATTCTCGATTTTCCTGCGACTTGTTCTGCCACTGTCGAAGCCGGTATTGGCGGCATTGTCGATCTTTACGGCGGTCGGAATTTGGAACGATTACGGAACAACGCTTTATTTCACGCAATCCAATGACCTTCAAACCCTGCAGTATTTGATTCTGAAGCTGCTTCAGACAAGCTCGGCGGTGGAGCAGCTGTCCAGCTCGGCCTCGCTGTCCAATCCCGCCGTATCCGAGCTGCTGTCTTTGGCGCAAGGACAAGGCGAAATTACGTCGCGTACGATTGAATTAGCCTCCATGGTCATCGCGTCGATACCGATGGTTGTGATGTACCCGTTTGCTCAGCGGTTCTTTATTTCGGGCGTATTGCTAGGTTCGGTAAAAGGTTAATTCCAACTGGGAACGGAGAGGAACAGCGGCTATGAAAGCACCTTTATTCAGAGATCCGATTTATGACGGGGCAACGGATCCTACGATCATTTATAACCGGGAAACAAAAGAATGGTGGATGGTGTATACGAGCAGACGGGCAACCGCGGAAGGGCCTGGGGTAGCCTGGGTGCATGGCTCGGATCTCGGAGTCGCGACGTCTGCGGATGGCGGACGGAATTGGGTATATCGGGGGACGCTGCCAGGGCTTGATTTCGAGTGGGGGCGCAATACGTTCTGGGCACCGGAAATTTATTGGCATGACGGCATTTATCATATGTACGTCAGCTATATTCAAGGCATCCAGGTGGAGTGGACGGGCGATCGCCGGATCATTCATTATACGAGCAATAACCTGATCGACTGGCAATTGGAAGGACCTCTTTCCCTTAGCTCGAATCGCGTCATCGATGTATGCGTCCATGAGCTTCCGGGAGGAGGCTTCCGGATGTGGTACAAGGATGAAGAGCATGGATCGGCTACTTACGCGGCGGACAGCGACGATTTATACCATTGGCATAGCGCCAGACCCGTGCTCACGCATCGCGGGCATGAAGGACCTAATGTCTTCCGGTTCAAAGGCAGCTATTGGATGATTATCGACGAATGGAGAGGGCAGGGCGTTTACCGCTCCGATGATTTGGACAATTGGGACCGGAACGGGATGATTCTCGAAACCCCTGGCGTCCGTAAGGATGACGAATGGATAGGCCATCATGCGGATGTGGTTGTCTCCGGGGACGAGGCATATGTCTTTTATTTCACCCATCCGGGACGCAGCGGGATGCAGGAAGGCGCAAAAGAAGGATACGAGCAGCGCCGGTCATCCGTTCAAGCAGCACGGCTCGATGTGCGGGACGGGATTCTCGTATGCGACCGCGACGAGGATTTTGAGATAAATTTGTTAGCAGAATAGAAAAAAGAGGCATTCCCGGACTTCATGCTACGTCCGGAAATGCCTCTTTTTGTAACGGTTGCCTCTCACGTTCACCCCGATTACTCCTCCGAGAATAAGTACGGCTCCCGCGAAATGATGCCAGGCAAGCGTCTCGCGCAATACGAGTATTCCTGCCGATATCGTGACAAGCACCGAGAGATTAATGAATACGCTCATTTGCGAAGCTTGGATATGACTTAGCGCATAGTTAGTCAAATACGAAGTGAGGAGCGAGGATAGAAGTCCCAGATACAGAATCGAGATAACGAAGCGCATATCCGCAAATGGTTCGAAATAGTCCGCGAGCGTTCCCCTAACCGCATGCTGCGAGAGAGAAATTGCGTTAAAAACAACAAAACCAATGCCCATCATTATATAAGTCATTTCGGCTACCCGGTATGTCTGCGTCAGCTTCCTTGCCATGACGTTATACACGGCAGAAGAAAAGGCGGAGAGCAGAATCAGAATATAACCCGTTAATTTAGCGGTTCCCGTACCGGTTTGTTGACCGGACATGACGACAATAAAGCTCACGCCGCCAACAGACATTAGAATGCACAGCTTTTGCCAGACTGTTGCATGCTCCTTGATGAACAGCGCAGCAAGCACCATGGTCATAATCGGAATTGCGGCCTGGATAATCCCGGCTTCCGATGACGGGAGTCGAGACAGCCCAAAGGCCTGAAAAACAAAGAAAAGGGAGGGGTAAAAGACGGCGATTGGCAGAAGCTTGATGAACCCGGGGCCGGATATTCGGAACTTCCCCCATCCCGTTAAAGCGAGCAGATTCGCCGCCGCGAAGCTTACCGTGAACCGATGGGCAAGCAAGCCAACAGGGTCGGTTGAACGCAGGGCGAATTTGACAAATATAAACGAGAAGCCGATGATGACAGCGTACGCTACGGCAGCCGCATAAGCTTTAGAGATTGGTGTGGACAAGGACATTTCTTAACCCTTATAGCTGTCCCGCCATTGCAGCAAGCGGGATTCCAATACGCGCACGAGAGAGTCGGTCAGTTTGCCCACAACGGCAAAAATAATAATGCCGACAAATACAACCCCTGTCCGCATATAAGAGCGGGCATCCTGAATGAGATAACCGATGCCTTGATCGGCACCCATCAATTCGGCGACTACTAGGCAAAGCCAAGCCGTGCTCAGCGATAGTCTCATGCCAAGCAGAATGTTGGGCATTGCCGCAGGCATGACGACTTTAGTCAACTGGTGGAAACGGCTGAATTCCAGCACCCGGGCCACATCAAACAGCTTTGAATCGACGTTGCGAACGCCAAGAAACGAATTGACATATAGAGGGAAGAATGCTCCCATTGCAATAAGCAGCACTTTAGATAACTCCCCGAACCCGAACCATAAGATAAACAGCGGCGTAATCGCTAGAAGCGGTACGGTCCGGAGCATCTGAATCGTAGGATCCAACAATTCTTCGGTTCGTCTGTATAAGCCGTTAAGCAGACCGAAGAGCAAGCCAAGACCGCCGCCAATCAGGAATCCAACCATGGCGCGAAGCACGCTGATTCCGAGATGATGCGTTAACTCCCCGGATTTAAGCATGTCGTAGAAATCGCCGAGAATGGAGGTTGGAGGAGGGAACATTTGACGGGATGCCAGACCGTTTGTGACCGCAAGCTGCCAGGCAACCAGCACAAGGAACGGGATAAGAGCACTTAATAAAAATCTTTTTACTCCTGCTTTTCCAATCATGCGAATAGACAACCTTTCCGTGGTAAGTAATTAGATCTCATAGCTGTTGCCCTCTTCTTCGACATGATCCAAAGCGCTTAGAACCTGCGTACGCAGCTGCTGGAAAGAGGCGCTGACCCGGTTGCGCGGATAAGGCAGATCAACGGGAATAATCGCTTTAATCCTTCCCGGTCTAGCATCCATAACGACAACCCGGTTCGATAGGAAAATAGCTTCGTCGATATCATGCGTGACAAGCAGCATCGACGTCTTGTTCTGCCGCCAAATATCGAGCAGCGATTCCTGCATATGATTGCGGGTAAAAGCGTCCAGCGCGCCAAACGGCTCGTCGAGCAGCAAGACCTGCGGGTTGCGGACAAGCGCGCGGGCGATAGCGACTCGTTGCGCCATGCCTCCGGAAAGCTGCTTCGGATAAGCCTTCTCGAATCCTTGAAGACGAACCAGCTCAATCATCTCGTCGACTTTTTGGCGAACCTCGGGATTTTTGAGCGACAGATCGGCGGCAATATTTTTCTCCACCGTAGCCCACGGAAACAACCGATGCTCCTGAAAAATAAAGCCCTTCTCTTTGCTTGGACCACTCACGTCGATGCCGTCAAGCTGCACCAGTCCTTCATAGTCAACGTCAAGCCCAGCCGCAATCTTGAGCAACGTGCTTTTGCCGCAGCCGCTTGGACCGATAATGGATACAAACTCTTGTTTTTTCAGGCTTAACTGGACATTGTCCAGTACATGGGTAGCCTTGTCCGCCGTGCGGAATGTTTTGCTTAACTGACTGATTTCCAATGCTTCAGCAGTCATGAGACAGCCTCCCTGCAATGATGTAAAATTGCGTCCAATGAATTAGGGAGAATATTAGCAGACAGCAAAAACCGTTGTCAATAAGCGATTTCACGAATAAATCGCTTATTAGAAGCTGTTATATTCCCGGATCAAATAGTTCAAAAATTCCTTCTGCGCAATCGAAAAATGTTTATTGGCAAGCCTTGCCCACCCCAAAGAGACGGTAGACGGCTCATGGCTGACAAGGGGTATCATGACAATATCCCCGTTAAGGACAAGCGGGTCATTCTCCATCGCATACTCGATGAACAGCCCGATTGCAGCGCCTTCCGCGATGGTCCGTTTTAACAGCTCAATGTTGTTGGAGGTAAACAGGATATTTACTTTCCCGTATTTGTCCATGAAGTCCTTCAGATACCAATTCGACCATACGCCGTCGATGTTGACAAAGGGCTGGCCAAGAAGCTCCTGCGGCGTCAAGCTTTTGTTCATCGACAGGCTCGAGCGTCTTCCTACGCACACGACCATTCGCGATACGTGCAAGGTCTTCATCTGCAAATCCTTCACATCCGACGGCTTGTGGTTATCCAGATAGATAAGCCCGAGGTCGGACCGGTCTTCCTTCAGATCCTGTATAACCTCTTCCGTGCTTTTCGACGTGATCTCAAGCTTCACGTTAGGGTAATCCCGTTTGAACGCGATAATCGCTTTCGTCAGCACCGCCATGAAATTAGGACCAACCGAGAAACGCACCTCGCCTTCGGTCAACGAGCCTTTTATCATCGATTGCTCGCGAATTTCCTCCATCCGGGCCAATATCTCGAATACCTTCTCGATGATGATCTTCCCGCGGTCGGTTGGAACGGTGCCGAGCCGGGACCGTTTGAAGATCGTGATGCCAAGCTCCTGTTCCAGCTTGGACAATGCTTTGCTGATTCCGGCTTGGCTGACGTGAAGCTGTTCCGCGGCTATGGTAATGGATCCGGTCCTGGCAATTGCGGCAATATATTCAAATTGCTCAAGGTTCATGTAAACACCTCTGATACATAACTGATAGTTATGTTAATATATTTCATAGTTATTTTACTAGATTAATCGGAAATATTACAATACGTATATCCGACCCAATCGATTGGATAAACGAATACAAGCAAATGCGAAAACAAGGGGATGTACATGATGAAAGCTGCAGCAGTAAAACGAAAGCCGGCATGGAAGTACGGCTTGATCATTTTATCCGTTATGATTGGCTTGCTCACTCTTTCGGCCTGCGCGGGCAAAGGGGACGGAGATAAAAAAGTAACGGTAAATATCGCGATCAACGGCGGGTTAAACCTTCTGTCCATTGCGAAGAACAAAGGATTCTTCGAAGAGGCGTTCGGCAAAGTCAATGCTGATGTGAAATGGAATGAATTCCAAAGCTCCGTGCCGCTGCTTGAGGGCGTTGTCTCAAACCGCGTCGACTTTTCCTTTATCGGCGACGGTACCGTCGTAACGGGCAAAGCAGCAAAAAGTCCGTTTACGGTAATTTCCGTTACCGGCGTCGAGGGCAATCAGAACAGCGTGATCGTCAAGCCAGACAGCAAGATTCAATCGGTTGCCGATTTGAAAGGCAAGACGATTGCCGTAGCGAAAGGCTCCTCCGGACATATTTTTCTAATAAAAGCACTGGAGAAAAACGGCTTGTCTGAGGATGATGTCAAGCTTGTGCAGCTTCAACCGGATGAAGCGAATCCCGCCTTCCAATCCGGAAGCGTTGACGCGTGGGCAATCTGGGATCCGATTGTAACGATGGAGACGGAAGCCGGCCATGCCCGCATTCTGGAAAGCGTGAAGACGATGGGCTTTGTTGCTCCGGCCGTAATGATCGGCCGCGATAAATTCCTGAAGGATCATCCGGACCTGACGGCGCTGTACTTGAAAGTCTACCAGCAAACGGTAGATTGGGTGAAGGCGAACATGGATGAGGCTGTTACGATTCTAGCAACCGAGAAGAAGATGGATCCGGAGCTGGTACGTACGCTGCTCGAGAATACGCATTACATCAATGAGCCGGTATCGGGCGAGATTGAAGCAGCCATGCAGTCAACGGCCGATATTCTGGAAGCGACAGGCACGGTGGATACAAAGGTAGACATCAGTAAAGTGTACGACAACTCGTTTCTTAACGAAGCGTTGAAGTAACAGCTAGTCTACTTAACAGGAGGTTTCAGCTATGAGCGTCTCGGCACGAGCGGCGTCGATCGTTAATTATGTAGGAACAAAAGATAAGATTCAGAACAAAGTAAAGGATTTGCCGGAGGATTTGCTGGTATGGCAGCCAGGTCCCGGCAAGTGGAGCATAAACGAAATCGTCGGGCATTTGCTGGACTCGAACATCGTGAACTCCTACCGTATACGTAAAATCATATCCGAGCCCATAACGCCTATCGTTACTTTCGCCCACGAAGGCTGGGTATCTCAGCAGCTTTTCAACAAGACGACAGTAGAGGAGATGCTGACTGCTTATGAAGCCTTAACCGCGTATAATGCGACATTATTGCGGAAGCTGAACGAAGAGCAATGGCAGCGTTACGGTTTAAAAGGAGAAGAGCCGATCTCTATTGCGCATATCGTCGACAGCTTTATATGCAATCATGTCGAGAAGCATATGGGACAGATCGATCGGAACATTGAAGCCTATAACCGAGAGGAGCGATAACGTTGCAATTGGCACAATGGATGGAGCTTGCCGAAGTTCAGCATTCCCAAGTTGTTGCGTGGAGACGTTATTTGCATCAGCATCCCGAGCTTAGCTTCAAGGAGACCGGCACCGCACATTATATAGAAGAAACGCTTCTGGCATTTGGCAAGCTGGCTGTCAGCAAACCAACTGCAACAAGCGTAATGGCAAGGCTGATCGGGAAAAAGCCGGGGACCGTGCTCGCTATTCGCGCCGATATAGATGCCCTTCCTATTCAGGAAGAGAATGACCTGACCTTTGCTTCCGAGATTGCTGGCGTAATGCATGCCTGCGGCCATGACGGACATACGGCAATTGCGCTGGGAGTTGCCAAGCTGTTAACGGATCATCTGAACCTTGAGGAGCTGGAAGGGGAAATCCGCTTTATTTTCCAGCATGCGGAGGAGCTTCCTCCCGGAGGCGCCGAGGAGATGATCGCAGCTGGCGTTCTTGATGGGGTTGATACGATTATCGGCGCCCATCTGCAGTCACCGGTCGAAGTTGGCAAGGTTGGCGTGGTCGCGGGACCGATGCTGGCTTCGCCGGACATCTTCACCATTAAAATTAATGGAAAAGGCGGCCATGCGGCTGAACCTCATCGAACGGTCGACTCTATCGCGATAGGGGCACAGGTCGTGACCAATCTGCAGCATCTGGTATCCCGTCACTATAGTCCAACGGAGCCGCTTGTCGTTTCAGTTACGAAATTCATCAGCGGTATGACGCATAATGTCATTCCCGGCAGCGCTGAGCTAGGAGGGACGGTCCGCTGCATAGATCCCGTGCTTCGCGAGGAATTGCCGAAACGCTTGGAACAGATTGTACGTGGAATTACCGATGCTCACGGTGCGGAATACGAGCTGGATTACGTCTATGGATATCGGCCACTAATCAATGATAAAGAAGTTACCGGAATTGTAGCCGACTCTATTAAAGAGGTTCTGGGCGAAGAGGCGTTGTATACGATAAAACCAAGCATGGCGGCGGATGACATGTCGGCGTACATACACCGCGTGCCGGGCACGTATTTCAATATTGGCGCCGGGAATCGGGCAGCAGGAATCATTTATCCTCATCATCATCCGAGATTCACGATTGACGAGAATTCGATGCGAATCGGCGTTAAAGTATTTATCGCGGCGGCATTAAAAATCATGAAGCTGCGTTAATTACTATGAACCGCAACGTGTTCATACTCCATCTTGGAGCACGAATTAAAACATAAGGAAAAGGCAGCCGGTTTCGGCTGCCTCTTTTCATACGCGGATACTCTTACGGAAGGGGTTATCCTTTTTTGGTTTGCAGGCGGATTACGTTCCAGGAGGCTTTGTTTAAGATCGCTTGAACGCTGCCGTTATCAGCCGTAGCGCGGCCTCCGGCATGCGGAACGACATTGCGAGGATTGGATTTGGTGTTGGTGGCTTTCAAATCCTCGCTTTCCATGACGATATGCTCGATTACGCTTACTTCTCCGAAGCTGCGGAGGTCCAGGCTAAGCTCCATTTGCTCTTCCAGATGGCGGTTAACCGCAAACACCGTGAATAGACCTTGCTCCTCGTCGAAGACGCTGATCGCTTCGAGATACGGAACATCGGTGAATTCCTTGGAATCGTATTTCGGCGAGGAGATATTGGCTTGCAGCACCGTACCCCGTCCGAAGTTCGAGGCATGCAGGAACGGATAGTAGGTCGTTTGCAGCCAGATCGCGCCGTTCGTCTCGGTCATAATTGGGGCGATAACGTTAATTAATTGAGCGATGCAAGCCATTTTGACACGGTCCGCATGCTTAAGCAGCGTAATCAGGAAGCAGCCAACCGCAAGAGCATCCTCGTGCGTGTACACATCCTCGAACTCCGGAGGAGCAATCTGCCAACGCTCGTCGGCGCGGCTTGTGCCGATGGTGTTCCATACATTCCATTCGTCGAGGGAGAGCATGATTGTTTTTTTGCTGCGTTTCTTCGCTTTTACATAGTCGCAGATCGCGGCTACGCTGTCGATAAATTGGTCCATATCGAGCGATTTGGCCAAGAAGTTCGCCGTATCGTTATTGTTGTTATTGTAGTAGGTATGGAGAGACAGGTAGTCCACTTGATCATAAGTAAGATCAAGCACCGTAGCTTCCCAGTCTGCAAAGGTGCTCATGCCGCTGCTGGAGCTGCCGCAGGCAACAAGCTCGATCGACGGGTCAACCCATTTCATTACCTTTGCGGTCTCATTGGCAAGCCGTCCGTATTCGACGGCCGTCTTGGCGCCTATCTGCCACGGACCGTCCATCTCGTTGCCCAGGCACCAGGTTTTGAAGCGGTGAGGCTCCTTGTAGCCGTGAGAGATCCGCAGATCGCTCCAATAAGTACCGCCGGGATGATTGCAATATTCCACAAGATTTCTTGCCGCATCCATGCCCCGCGTCCCCAAATTTACAGCCATCATGACATCGGAGCCAACCAGCTTGGCCCAATCCGCGAATTCGTTGGTGCCTACCTCGTTCGTTTCCGTCGTCCACCAGGCCAGCTCGAGCAGGCGTTTCCGTTCGCTCTTTGGACCTACGCCATCCTCCCAATTGTAGCCGGATACGAAGTTGCCTCCCGGATAGCGGATGATAGGTACCTGCAGAGCTTTGATGACTTCAATGGCATCTTGGCGGAAGCCGTTCCCGTCAGCCGTCGGATGTCCCGGATCGTAAATGCCGCCATAGACGGCACGACCCAAGTGTTCGATAAAGGAACCGTATACACGGGGATCAACAGGGGAGACGGTAAAGTTCTTGTCAATAAGCATGCTGGAACGAATAGTCATGGTAAAGCCTCCTTTAGAATTAGGGAAAAACAAAATCCGTATGGTTGAAATCCTATAATATTCGTAACATAATAGGTATTAGCAGACAACAATAAGTTTTAGGATTTTGGAAAAACAAAATCCTATCGAGGTGAAATGATGCTATCAACCAATGCGGAGTCCTTAATTGTCTATGAAGCGCTGGCAAGCGAGGTGCGTTTGAAAATTATTGATAAATTGTTCGAGAGGGAGCGCCATGTGAAGGAGCTTGCCTCCGAGATGTTTCTAAGCAGCGCGGTTATCAGCGGCCATATCCGCAAGCTGGAGCAGGCGGGAATTGTCGGCAGCAAGATGAAGCGGATTGACGGAGGAACTTACAAGTATTGTTACATCAAGTCTGAATTTCTTCAGATCAAGCTGTCTCCCAATGTATCATCGTCATTAAGCTTTCATGGGCTGTCCGTGCCAATCGGCCACTACACCGACTATGAGGCATGGCCAACCTGCGGGGTTGCAACCACGGAGAAAATGATCGGACAGTACGATAATCCGGCCTGCTTCATGGACCCGGAGAGGGTAAACGCGGGAATCCTGTGGCTTGCAAGAGGGTGGGTGGAATATAAAATTCCTAATTACCTTTATAAGGATCAGCGGCTGCACGAGATCGAGATTTCCTTCGAAATCGGCTCCGAGGCTCCTCGCGTCAATGAGAATTGGCCGTCGGATATTCATTTCAGTCTTAACGGAAAATCGCTTGGCGTATGGACAAGCCCGGGAGATTTCGGGAAAACGAGGGGAAGGCTTACTCCGGATTGGTGGTCCAGCGACGTCAATCAATACGGCCTGTTGAAGGTGCTCCGAGTCAAGGAGACCGGCTCGTATATCGACGGTTTGAAAATTTCGGACATAGGTCTTAAAGATATCGGGACCGGCGCGATTAACTGGACTTTCCGCATAGCGGCGGAAGATACCGGACGCGGACGGGGAGGACTAACCCTATACGGAAAAGGCTTTGGGAATTACGATCAGGATATTGTTTTTAGAAGTTTTTACGTATAAATCCGCTTACGAAAGAGGCCGCGACTGCTGCGGCCTCTTTCTATTTGCCCGATTGGAGTGATAAACGAACGTACAGGCAATAATAGGTAACGCCGATCTTTAGGATTCGTTATCAATGTTTAGTATTCGTTATATCGCCTGAACCGGCTATCCAGTAATGTTAAGGATGCTTAATAAAAATTTTTCGACGCAAATCGACGTTGCTTTTTGAGGCAAGGCCGATTCCGCTTGAAGGAGAGAAGAGTAAGGCATGAAAAAGCTGCAGCTCTTACAGACCGGATGGGCTGGATTATTGGTCGTTGCAGCGTTAGCCGGATGCAGTAACAGTAACAATCCGGACAAACAGCCGGGCTCAGCAGAGAACGAAGCAAAGCCCGGAGAGGGAATCCAAGGCCGAACGATTACGTTCGTAACCGGATCCCATCCCTGGGTTGACGTCATTAAGCCGTTAATTCCCCAGTTCGAGAAGGAAACCGGCATTAATGTGCGGATCCAGGGCTATTTCGAGGATCAGCTGACACAAAAGCTGACGGTACAATTCACGGCGCGCTCGGAAACGCCTGATGTGTTCATGTACCGGCCGTTGCAGGAAGGCAAGCTCTTCTTCCAGAGCGGCTGGCTTGAACCGCTTGATGCTTATGCCGGGCAGGATGCGGAATACGATTTGGGCGATTTCTCGCCGCAATCGATCCGTTCTTCAACGGTAGACGGCCATCTAGCCGGCATTCCGATCGTGACGGAGCAGCAAATATTGTATTACCGGAAAGATCTGTTGAAGGAAGCGGGGATTGAGGTGCCCGCTACCATCGAAGAGCTTGAAGAAGCGGCGGCGAAGCTGAATCATCCGGAGCAAGGCGTTTACGGCTTTGTAGCCAGAGGACAGCGAAGTCCGCTTGTAACGCAGGTCTCGTCGTTTCTTTACTCCGAAGGCGGAGATTTTATCAAGAACGGCAAAGCAGCGATTAATTCTCCGGAAGCGATCAAAGCCTTCGAGACCTATGGCGGTCTTCTTCGAAATTACGGGCCGCCTAATGCGATCAACATGTCCTGGCCACAGGCAAGCGCTTTTTTTGCGCAAGGGAAGGCCGCGTTATACACCGATGCCAATTCGATCTACCGCGCGCTGGATACGGAAGAGTCAAAGGTTCGGGGAAATGTCGGTTTTGCGCCGTTTCCTTCGGGGACAAAAGGTTCCATGCCGTACAACATTACGTCCTGGGGGCTTGCCATTAACCCGAAATCGCCGAATAAAGAAGCGGCATGGGCATTTATTAAATGGGCAAGCGGAAAGTCCGTCATGCTGCTTACCCAGCAGGCGGGAAATCCCGGACCAAGATCGTCGGTATGGAAGGATCCGCGGGGCACGATTGGCTTCCCGGAGCAACTGGCAGCCGTATTCCGGCAAACGGTTAACGGAGGCATCGATCACGACCGCCCTCAGACCGTTGACGTAGCGGCAGCGCGGGAGCAGGTTGGAAAAATCGTGCAAATGGTCATCACGGGAGAGACGGACATCCGGCAATCGGCCGATCAGGCGAATGCCGCTCTGCAGGCTCTCCTTGATGAGGAAGCGGAGTAACCAAGATGCCGCGCAGACTGTCGATTTTCAACAAGATTGCCTTCACCATCATCCTGCTGCTAGTACCCGTTGTGCTGCTATACGGTTATTCGAACCGGATTGCAACCGGCGTTGTGGAAGAGCAAATGCGTTCTTCGAGCTTAAGCAAGCTTGTTTTCTTTATGGATCAAATGGACGGAACGATGGAAAATTTGTCGATGTTCCCGGTCATCTTAAGCGATGATCCGCATATTCGCGATTTTCTGTCTCCCGCCCAACGCGAGCCGGAAAGCGTTTTGCTGAAGGAGCAGGCCAGAGTAACAGAAAAGCTTGGACTGCAAAGCGTATCCAGCTCATGGTCTAACGATTTAACCTTTGCTTTTCCGGAGAAGAATCTCGTTCTCTCCTCGAATATTTACTTAAACGGCAGCGAAATCCAATCGCCGGGGAGAAGGATCAAGAAGGATTGGATTTACGAGCGGGACAGCTCGCGCGGTTATCCGATCGATACGTTCGTCCGCGAGACCGGAGTTCCTGCCGCTGCCGTAAAGGTTGAAGACGCGGAAGCCGTTATTCAGGTCCGTTTTCCCGTCCAGAATATTAGCGACATGCTTGATGTATACAAGAAGGAGAACCGGGGCGACCCGTTTCTGTTCCGCTCTAATGAGGAGCCTGTACGCAACAGCACGTATGCGGAAGCGTCTTCCGCCAAGGTCATTCGGGAGCTTGCACTCGGGAGTCTCGGACAAAGCGGTCAACGGATCTTGAAGATGGATGGACAGACGTACCTGGTCAGTTACGCGAAGTCGCGCCAGTTAGGCTGGTATTTGGTTGATTACGTACCGGTCGAACGGATTGTAGCCCCTATCGTTCAGGCCAGGAACTGGTTCTACGGCTCAATCGCTTTTCTTGTTTTGATCGGGCTGCTGGCCTCCGTTCTGCTCTACCGCAATGTTCAGATTCCGTTGTCCAAGATGATCGCCGGTATCAAACGGATGAAGGGCGGCGATTTGTCCTGGCGGATCGGCTATAAGGCTAATAACGAATTTGATGACTTGATTCGTCATTACAACGAAATGGCCGGCCAGATTCAGCGGTTGATCGAGGATATATACAGCGAAAAGCTAAGATCCAGGGAAGCAACGCTGAAGCAGCTGCAGTCGCAGATTAATCCTCATTTCCTGTATAACTCGCTGTTCTTTATTATCAATTCGGCGATGATGGAGGACCGGGATTCGGTTATTTCGATGTCCGAAAATCTGGCCGAGTTTTACCGGTATACGACCAGGGTGGACAATCAGCTGTCAACGGTGGGAGAGGAGCTGGAATTCGTCCGGCATTACCTGAACATCCATACGCTAAGGATGGGGCGGCTAGCCTTCGAAATCGATGTTCCGGATGCCCTGTTAGAGGAGCCGCTTCCCCGTCTGACCCTGCAGCCGATCGTCGAAAATGCGATTGTGCACGGGATTGAAAGCCGGATCGGCGGAGGGCTTATCTCCATTACCGGCAGGCAAGAGGGGGATTATAACCTTCTTGAAATTGCCGATAACGGAGCGGGAATGACCGGCGAGGAACGGCTTAGGCTGGAAGCGCTGCTAGACGAGAAGGAAATGGGCGACGAGATCGGATGCGGCACCTGGAACGTGCATCAGCGGCTGCAGGGCCGGTTCGGAAAAGGCTCGGGGCTTCGTTTCCGGCATGCAGCGGATGGAGAAGGTCTTGTCGTTACGATAGCGTGGCTGAAGATCGAAGCAAATGCCAAGGCAGGGAATAACGATCGGTTGGAGGGTGAAACGGAATGGCCCAGCTCTTAATTGTGGATGATGAAGCGCATGTCGTGGACCGTCTGGCAACAACGGTCGATTGGGAATCCGTGGGCATCGATCAGGTGTACAAGGCGTATTCCGGCCAGGAAGCGCTTGAGCAGCTTCATCAATTTTCCATCGATATCGTCATTACGGATATCCGCATGCCGGGGATGTCGGGGCTGCAGCTTATTTCAGAGATCAAGCGGCAATGGCCGAAGACCAAAAGCATCCTGTTGTCGGGCTATTCCGAATTCAACTATGCGAAGCAGGCTATGCAGTTCCAGACCGAGGACTATTTGCTCAAGCCGGTTAAGACCGCGGATCTCTTGGCAACGGTGGAACGCGTGCTTCTCAAGCTGAAGCAGGAGTGGGAAGAGGTGATCTCCGCCCAGAGGATGACGTATACGCTGAAGGAGCATCTGCCCCTGTTAAGGGCAAGCCTGTTGCAGGAGCTGCTGCAGGGAAAGCTGTGGAGCAGGCAGACGCTTCGGGAGAAAATGTCGCGGTTAGAGCTTGGCGACCGGGATTGGGAGCGATTTTCGCTGATGGCTATTCGGCTGGATGACCGGTTCGGGGAGTTTGCCGAAGAGGACATGTCCTGGAAGGAATACGCGGTTGCCAATATGGCCGAAGAGCTGTTCGGCGGTCGTTACTCGCTGTGGCATGCGAAGGATGCCCATGATTATCTCATCTTTCTGCTTACCCCTAAGGATGAAGCGGAAAGGGATGATCCGGGCTGGCTTGAGCGTACGGCATCGGTGCTGCAATCCGCCGTAGGGGTCTACCTGAAAGGAAAGATATCCGTTCTGGTAAGCGGCGCGGGAGCTTTTCCGGAAGATGTTCCCGGCTTTTATAACCGATCCATTACGGCTTTCCGCAACCGGATCGGGCAGGAGCCGGAGCAGTTCATGCGTCTGGAGGAGAAGGAAAGCGAGCCTGCGGCAATCCGCTCGTTGGACTGTCTGTACGAGCCGCCGGCATTGATTCATTTGCTGGAAGCCGCGAGATGGGAAGCGGTAGAAGAGAGGTATAAGCGTATCTTCGCGGGAGTGGAGGGTAGTGTATCCGTATCCGAAGAGCATCTGCTCGAAATTTATTTTACGATGGCTTCGGCCTATGCTTATATCGCCCATAAGAACGGACGTCTTTTAAACGAAACACTTGGTACCGATTACAACCGGATGACGACCGGCATGCCGCTTCGGACCGTGCAGCATCTCCGGGAATGGGCTTTCCGCACGCTAAAAGCGTTGCAGGAGGATATGGCAAAGGAAACAAAGGATAATCGGCATTCCTTGATCGAGAGGATAAGAAGCTTTATAGACGACAACGTAACCGGCGATATTTCCCTTCAATCGGTGGCCGATTACGTCAAGCTGCATCCCGTCTACGTATCCAAGGTATACAAGCTGGAAACAGGCGAAAACTTAAGTGATTACATTCAGCGCGCGAAGATGGAAGAAGCCCAGTCCATGCTGCGGCGCAGCGATGAGAAGGTCTATGTCATCGCTGCCCGGCTAGGCTATCAACGACCGCATTCCTTCATCAGCGCCTTTAAGAAAACGTTCGGCATGACACCGCAGGAATACCGCGACGGTCAGCCGCAATAATCCATTTCAGGAGGAACTACACCATGTTGCTATTTATTGTACTTGCAGCAATCGTTGTGCTGCTGCTGCTCATTACGGTTGCCAAGCTTAACCCGTTTGTCGCTCTTATCATTACGGCGATCGGCACAGGGCTTGCCGCGGGAATGCCTGTTATTGCTACCGAAGACCAGACCGGCATCATTGATTCTATCAAGACCGGGATGGGGAATACGCTAGGCTTCCTGGCGATTGTATTGGCGCTGGGCACGATGCTCGGAAAAATGATGGCTGAATCCGGAGGCGCCGAGCGGATCGCGCGGACCTTGATCGGCGTGTTCGGCGAGAAGAGAGTCCATTGGGCGATGATGTTTGTTGCGTTTATCGTCGGCATTCCCGTATTTTTCCAAGTTGGCTTTGTCTTGCTTGTACCGCTTATTTTCACAATTGCAAAACAAACAGGTCTTTCGCTTGTCAAAATTGGCGTACCGCTGGTAGCGGGCTTATCCGTCGTTCACGGTCTGGTGCCTCCGCATCCGGCTGCCATGGCTGCGGTTGGCATCTTTAATGCCGATATCGGCAAAACGATTTTGTATTCGATTATCGTTGGTCTGCCGACGGCAATCGTTGCCGGACCGCTGTACGGCAGCTGGATTGGCAAACGAATTCATAAGGAAGTACCGAAGGAAATGGGAGATCAGCTTGCGGAAACCGATGAGAACCGCGAACTGCCCGGCTTTGCCAATACGCTCATCACGATTCTGATTCCGGTATTCCTGATGCTGATTGCCACATTCGCCGACGTATTCGTGGAAAGCGGCTCCCTTGCGAAGGATGATACCCTGTTCCTTGCCGCGAAATTTGTAGGCGATCCGGTTGTGGCGCTTCTGATTGCAACGGTATACTCGTTCTTCAGCTTAGGCTTTGCCCGCGGTATCAGCCGCGAGAAAGTATTGAAATTTACGAATGACTGTCTCGCCCCTACGGCAACGATTCTGCTTGTTATTGGCGCCGGCGGCGCGTTTAACCGCGTGCTGCTGGATTCCGGTATCGGCGACTACATCGCTGATCTTGCTACTTCTTCGCATGTATCGCCTATTCTGCTTGGCTGGGGCATCGCGGCGATGATCCGGATCGCAACCGGTTCCGCAACCGTCTCGATGATGACGGCTGCGGGTATCGTGGCCCCGATCGCGGCAGCAATGCCGGGAACCAACGTGGAGCTGCTTGTACTCGCAACCGGCGCAGGCTCGCTTATTTTGTCCCATGTGAACGACTCCGGCTTCTGGCTGATCAAAGAATATTTCGGCATGACGGTTAAGGAAACGCTCCTGACCTGGACAGCGCTGGAAACGATTATTTCCGTTGTGGCGCTTGTGCTCATTATGGCGTTGAACGCCGTCGTTTAAAGATAGAAGGCATGGATTGGATAGAGAGAAAGGAGAGTGAGCAGCAATGGCTTCCTCTTACGTAATTGGAACGGATATCGGGACAACAAGCACGAAATCCGTATTGTTTGACAAGGCTGGACAAGTCATCGCGACTCATACGATCGAATACCCGCTGTACTCACCGAAGCCAGATGTAGCGGAGCAGGATCCGGACGAGATTTTCCGCGCGGTTGTTGGTACGATTAAACAGGTTGTAGCCAAAGGCGGCATTGGCGAGGAAGGCGTATTGTGCGTATCGTTCAGCTCGGCGATGCATAGCGTAATCGCGGTTGACGGCGAAGGCCGTCCGCTGACGCGCTGCATCACTTGGGCGGACAACCGCAGCGCGATGTGGACGGAGCGGATCAGGAACGAGATGAACGGCCATCAAATTTATTTGCGCACGGGTACGCCGCTGCATCCGATGGCTCCTTTGTCCAAGCTGGTATGGCTGCGCAACACGCAGCAGGAGCTGTTCGCCCGCGCGCACAAGTTTATTTCCATCAAGGAATACGTGTTCCATCAGCTGTTCAGCCGGTACGTGATTGACTATTCGATTGCATCGGCGACGGGGCTGTTTAATCTAACCCAGCTCGGCTGGGATGCCGAAGCCTTGCAGGTGGCGGGCGTAACGCCCGAGCGGTTATCCGAGCCTGTGCCTACGACCTATACGCTGGAAGGCATGAAGGCGGAATGGGCCGCCGAGATGGGGCTGCCTGCTTCAACTCCTTTCGTTGTAGGAGCTAGCGACGGCGTATTGTCCAACCTTGGCGTGAATGCGATTGAGCCGGGAACCGTTGCCGTAACGATCGGGACAAGCGGGGCAATCCGGGCCGTAACGGACCGGCCGGTCACCGATCCGAAGGGGCGGATCTTCTGTTACGCGTTAGCCGAGAATATGTGGGTAATTGGCGGTCCGGTTAACAACGGCGGGATGATATTCCGATGGCTGAGAGACCAGCTTTGCGCCGCGGAGACCGAGACCGCTAAACGGCTCGGCAAGGACCCGTACGATATTCTGACGGAAATTGCCGCGCGCGTGCCGGCGGGAGCAGACGGTCTGTTGTTCCATCCTTATCTAGCGGGCGAAAGAGCTCCGCTGTGGGATGCCAATGCAAGAGGCTCGTTCTTTGGCCTAGGCCTGCAGCATATGAAGGAGCATATGATCCGCGCGGTGCTGGAAGGCGTAATTTTCAACCTCTTCACGGTGTATATGGCACTGGAGGAGCTGATTGGCCATCCGACGAAAATCCAGGCAACCGGCGGCTTTGCCCGCTCGGAGCTGTGGCGTCAGATGATGTCCGATATTTTCGAGCAAGAGGTCCATGTGCCGGAAAGCTTCGAAAGCTCATGCCTTGGCGCGGCGATCCTAGGCTTGTACAGCATTGGCGAGGTAGATTCGCTTCATGTCGTGTCGGGTATGATGGGAACTTCCCACAAGCATTTGCCTGAACAAGCCAACGTTGAACGTTACAAGGAGCTGAGCCG
Source organism: Paenibacillus glycanilyticus NBRC 16618 (assembly GCF_004000805.1). Lineage (GTDB taxonomy): Bacteria > Bacillota > Bacilli > Paenibacillales > Paenibacillaceae > Pristimantibacillus > Pristimantibacillus glycanilyticus. The sequence goes on along the minus strand of NZ_BILY01000015.1, from coordinate 120,715 downwards.
GATCTACGTCCGGGTATCCAGGCTGCTTACGCCAGAATACAAAGAAATTGCCGCTTATCAGAAAAAGTGGACTTAAACAAGGAAAGAGCCTGCGCGAGCGGGCTCTTTTTTTATGGGTGGATGGCAGAAGTTTCTCCGAATTGGCTGGTTACAGTTATTCCCTTTGGTCCTATTATGGGCTGAAGGAGGGATGTGCCTTGCGATTTTTCACTATGGGAATAATGTCCGCCATGCTTGCTTGTACCGGAGGCGCAATCCTGCTTGTCCAAGCGGCGGATCGGGCCGGAATGTCCGATCACGAGCTTTTATCTTGGTTTTTTGCCGTTTATGTCGCTGGCGGTGTGTTAAATACGATACTCACTCTTAAATATAAAATGCCCTTTGCGGGAGCGCATTCCATTACGGGGATTGCCTACATCGGGTCCGTTGCCGCCCACTATGCGCTGCCGGAATTAGCCGGGGGATTTATCCTGTCGGGAGTCATCATGATTGCGGCTGGCAGTACGGGGATTTTTGGACGGGCTCTGCCCTTGATTCCCAAGCCTATAATCGATGCCTTATTGGCTGGGCTGTTATTATCCTATGTCTGGGGAATGATTCCGTCTTCCGTACAGCTTCCGCTATGCGGCATCCTGGCCGCAGCCGGGTATTGGCTGATTCCTCGTTATACGCGGCTTCTGTCGCCGGCTTTATGGGCAATGATCATGGGATTTGTTGGTTTGCTTCTTCAACAGCGACTTCCATGGGCGGCTGTTCAAGGTTTACCGTTTGAGCTTCCCGCGCCGATCATTCCCGAATTTTCGACTGCCGCTATATTTTTCATTGCAATCCCCTTGTCGTTTATCGTGATGAGCAATGATCTGGCTGTAAGTCTTACCGCCCTAAAAAGCCATGAATACGATCCGCCGGTCAACCGAGTCATAAGCGCTTCCGGCTTGGCTTCCGTAGCTGCCGGACTGTTCGGCGGGCATGCGGCAAACGTGGGAGGGATGATGACGGCTCTCTGCAGCAGTCCCGAAGCCGGCAATCCCTCGAAACGTATAGGCGCGGCAGTAACCTCTAACGGCTTGGTCATTCTATTCGGGTTGTTCGCATCGAAATTGATCGGTTGGATTCAGATTTTGCCTGCCCCGTTTATCGCTTTGATGACCGGTATTCCTTTGCTTGGCCTTTTTATGAAGTCAGTCAAATCGGCCGTGCAGCTTCGTCCATACATCGTTCCGTCCACCGTTACCTTTGTCCTGGCCGCTTCGCATCTTCATTTGTTCGGCATATCGGCTCCGTTATGGGCATTGCTGGCGGGAGTTGTGCTATTATATGTTAGGCAGAAGTTTGCGAACAGAAAAGGTGGCATGCAAGATGAAGTATGATTTTGATGAAGTCATTAACAGGAAAAACACGAACAGCTTTAAGTGGGACTCAGCGAAGGACAAAAAAGATATTGTACCCATGTGGGTTGCAGATATGGATTTCAAGGCAGCGGATCCCATCCTTCGGGCATTGGAGAGTAAGCTCCAGCACGGGGTATTCGGTTATGCCCATTTGCCGGACGCCTATTATGAAGCGGAAATCAACTGGTGGCAGAAGAGACATGATTTCCAGATTGAAAAAGAATGGATAGCTTTCAGTCCCGGCGTTATTCCGGCTTTGGCCGCTATTATTCAAGCTTTTACGAGCCAGGGAGACAAGGTGCTTATTCAAGCACCGGTGTATAACAGTTTCTATACAACCATTGCCAATAACCGCCGCGAGATCGTTGAGAATGAACTGATCAATACGGGCGATTCCTATGAAATCGACTTTGAGGATTTCGAGACGAAGGCTTCGGATGAAGCCGTTAAGCTGTTTATTTTGTGCAATCCCCATAACCCGGTAGGAAGAGTGTGGCGGAAGGACGAGCTTGAGCGGTTAAGCGCCATTTGCCAAAAGCATGGGGTTCTTGTTGTAGCCGATGAAATTCACAGGGATCTGGTGTTTGAAGGACAGCCTTATGTTCCGTTTGCTTCGATAGACGCGTTCAACTCGATCACCTGCACCTCTCCGAGCAAAACCTTTAATATTGCCGGATTAAAGATGGCGAACATCATTACCGCCAATAAGGAATACAAGGATAAATTCAAGAAGGATCTGCTTATGAGAGGCGTTCATGAACCAAACACATTTGGGGTGGAAGCGCTAATCGCTGCGTACAATAAGGGAGAAGAGTGGCTGGATCAGCTGCTGGTTTATCTGAAAGCCAACCGTGACTATTTCCTTTCATATATTCAAGAAAAACTGCCAAGGCTAAAGGTAATCACGCCGCATTCCACGTACTTAATGTGGGTGGATTGCCGAAATCTCGGGATTGGGTCAGAGGAGCTCAGCCGCAGATTGTTTGAAGAAGCCGGTCTTCGGATTAACGAGGGTTCGACTTACGGGAAAGCCGGAGACGGGTTTATCCGCATTAATATCGGCTGTTCGCGCGCGATTTTGACAGAAGGCTTGAATAGACTCGAAAACGTGATGAAGACAATCAAATAATGAATAGAACGTGGAAGGCGCCTTTGCAATTGAATTGCAAGGCGTCTTTTCTTTACTGCAAGACGGTGCGTACCGCTGCTTCTTCCTCTGGGGTTAGAGGAGTGAGAGGTTCGCGGAAACCGCCCGCTATGATCCCTTGAGCTGCAAGGTGGTGACGGATAACTCTGACCCAGCCGATACTGCCGAGCAGCTCCAGCTTAGGCTGAACAATCGCAAGTTTTAACGAAGCTTCCACCTGTTGTCCCGAGCGTAACAGAGTAACGATTTCTTTCATTTCTTTCGGGAACAGGCTGCCTGCAACGCTCGTTAGGCCGTTATAACCTTTTGCAAAATATTCTGCAATGGTAGCGTCGATTCCGGACAACACTTGAAAATCTTCCCCAAGCTCTTCGGTAACCCCTTTGACGACATCCGGGCTGCCGGCTTCTTTTACCGCTTTAATTTGAGGGAACCTCCTAGCCAAGGCTATTATGGTTTGAGGCTCCAGATTAAATCCCGTTCGTACAGGATTATTGTAGAGCATGACGGGCAGCGATGCAGCTGAGCATACCGCTTCAACATATAAAGCAGCTTCACGTTGGCTTGGGCGGACATAAGGCGGAAAACCAAGCATAATCGCCGCATGTCCGGCTTTTTCAGCCTCCGTCGCTAATCGGACCGCGTCACGAGTTCGGATCGCCGCTACTCCCGCATATAAAGGAATCTCTGCAGGAGCGGCTTGCCTGGTTCGTTGATAGAGAAGGATTCTCTCCTCCAAGGACAAGGAGTGCTGTTCCCCGGTTGAGCCTCCCACCAGCAGGGCAGAAACCTGTTGTTCCGCGTAATATTGAACCATGTGATGGATTCCTTGTTCGTCAATCGTGTCATCCTGACGGAAAGGCGTAATGATGGCTACGCTATAAGGCGAAAAACGGAATGTAGACATATTTGCTGCCTCCTTAATGAAGAAAGAACGGATTCTTTTTCGCTATACTAGCATATTGAATGATTGATAGGAAGGCTGGAATTCGTTATAGTTGGTGTTAGATATTATTTCCAATATTAGGGAGGAAGGCGTCGGTGAGCATGCAGCAAACCATAGCTACGGATAAGTTTAATCCTCGCAGTTCTCTAATTGCCATAATCACAAGCGTGCAGGAAAGACTAAAGCAATTATATGCTTGGAGCGGGAATCAAAGGGATGAAGGGAAGAGATGGGAAGCAGACAATTTCTCTGAACACAAAACAAATAGGGAATGCTCTTCATGCAGCGGTAGTCCGGCAATGATTGACATTGATCCCCGCCGCATGATTGCTTCGGAGCTGTCTCTTAAGCGCGGTGCCGTCCTATTATGGGCAGGCACAAAATGCGGACCCGTCGAAATGATAAAACAATTGTCCGAAGTGCTTGGCATCAGCTATGATCGTCCGTTGGCAGAGCAAGATCCTACCTTTATTGAGATTTTATTGTACGGTTATAAGGATGAGCTCCTAACTTATACGCACAAATCCAAACTCAAACAGGGCTTCTACAGAGGTTGCGTGAACGATGTAAAGTTTCTGAGAGACTCCGGTACAACAAGCAAAGGCAATCTAAAAGCTATTAATTATTTTTCAGGCCCGGTTCATTGCCCGGATTGCATCCAAAGCAGTCATTACGACAAGGAATGTTTGTCCGTTACGGTAGATGGACAGACGATTAATCAAGCTTCGAGATTGTCTATTCAAGAACTGCTGTTGTTTGTTCGTGATCTTATATCTGCCAGTAAGTCAACGGATACGCTTCCTGTCTTACTGGAGTTGGAAGAGCGCCTGTTGCATCTAAATAAAATTGGTTTAAGCTATTTGTCTCCCGTTTACCATGCCAGCCTGGAGGGATCCTGTTGAAAATCCAAGCCGTGTTTTTTGATTTGTTCGAGACTTTAATTACCGAGTTTGAGAACGGCGTACGGAAAGCGCCGCGTTCGAATCATTTTGTCGGACAGCTCGGGGTGGATACCCAGCTATTCGAGCAGGAGTGGAAAAAGAGGCAAGAGCAGAGGATGAACGGGACTTTCCCGGATTTCCCTTCCGTATTAAGAGATATTCTGAGTACGCTTGGACATGAAGCAACCGAAGAAATCATCGATCTCATTCATAATGAACGTATTGCTTCCAAGTCCGTCCCGTTCAACCGGATAGAGCCGGCTATTCTGGACATGCTTGGGCAGCTCCGCGCGTCGGGAATCAAGTTATGTCTCATAAGCAATTGCGCGCCGGAGGAGGTATCTTCCTGGGAAGCCAGCGGACTAGCTGCGTATTTTGACGATGCGATTTTCTCTTATGCGGTAAATACCGCCAAGCCTGAGCCCCGCATTTACCAGCTTGCTTGCGAACGGATCGGAGTGCCGCCGTCTGCCGCCTTATTTATTGGCGATGGAGGCTCTAATGAATTATCCGGCGCGTCAAGCTCCGGCCTGCAGGCTTACCATGCGACATGGTTTCTTCCCGAAGAAAGAGCGGGGAAATGGACGGACTTTCCAAAGCTCAGAACCCCGTCCCAACTAATCGAGCTCATCTCCCGATAGCAAACAAGACCATCCTGAAGCCAGGATGGTCTTGTTTGCTTGGTTAGATCAAAGAAATGGTAAAGGATAAGCTATAAGTCCGGTTAGCGAATAGCTTATAATCCGGATGAATAGGAGCCCCCCAGCTGTCATCGCCGCCAACGCCCATTTGCTTGTCGTTTACGCGTACGACGGTTTTGGACGAGACAGGCAGTTTATACGGATGGTCGCTTGCTTCAAGCTCATCCGGCGTCCAAGGGAGGGCATTGATTTCCATAACGGCGGCGCTGTCAAAGCGAATACCGTTTCCATCGGCGCCGTTTGTAAGCTCTGCGTAACGGACATCGGTCTTATTGCCGCATTCCTGAGGACGCAGGTAAGGAACAAATTGGTCTTTAACCGAACCGCTGTATTGGCCTAATTTCGCGCCGGTTTTGCGATCCCAGTAACTATCCTGCGGCCCTAAGCCATACCAGGAGATGGTATCCAGACTGCCGTCAAGAACAAGCAGCATGCCGAATTCCGGTATTTCAGGCAGCTTGTCGCCGCCAGGCATTAACTGCTCGCGGATATCAATCGAGCCGTTGGCATGAACCGTATAGCTGATTGTAAGCAAAGACGCGGGAGTTGTAGCCAGTTGATGCACCGTTGTGACATGGCAGCGGTCTTGAGCTGCGGTCCATGCAAACTGAATGAGCTGCTTGGTGCTTCCGGCATCCTTCCATACCAAGCAGCGCTCCGGCATTTTGTTTCCGAAGTCATTGTCGGTTGCCGCACGCCAGAAGTTAGGACGAATTGGTTCAAGCAAATTCTCTTTGTTTCCGGAGCGATAGGAGACGATATCGCCAGTCAGACGGCTAAAGGTAACGGATAATACGTTATTGCTGATTTGCAGCGACTCGGGTTCTTCGTTTAACCGCAGAGGAGCATGAACGGCATCGGTAACGTTGCTGTAAACCTCCACCACGCGTGGCGATAGGATAAACTGCTCCCAAGCGATTTCATGGCCGGCTTCCGCCCATTTCGATCCCTCCGGAATAACGAAGGAAATGGTCAGAACCGCTTCTTGCTCGCAGAACGAAGGGCTGTACGGTACCGTTACTTTCGTAGTCTCGCCTGGTGCCAACGACATCTTCATTACATCCTTCTGAACGGTTTTTCCTTCATGCTGAATTTCCCACTTCATATCGTAAACGCCAAGGTCGGTAAATAAATTTTTATTCGTTACGCGAATCGTCTGAGCAGCAAGATTGATATCCGAAATCGAAATGTTCTGGTAGCATTTTTTCACTTCAAGCAGCTTTGGAGTAACGGAACGGTCAGCAAACAGGAGGCCGTTGCCGCTGAAGTTGCCGTCATGCGGTGATTCGCCGAAATCGCCGCCATAGGCCAGATATTCCACGCCGTCAGCCGTTTTGGTCCGGATCGCCTGATCTACCCAATCCCATATAAATCCGCCCTGCAAAATGTCGTATTTGTCGAACAGCTCCGCGTATTTATGAAGCCCGCCGCAAGAGTTGCCCATCGCATGTGAGTATTCGCACAGGATATAAGGTTTTTTCGGATGATGAAGGGCATATTGCTCAACTTCGTTAGGACGAACATACATCGTGGATTCCATATCCGACGCAGCTTCGGAAGGGCGGTAATGGAACACGCCTTCGTAATGCACAAGCCTTGTAGGGTCGGCTTCCTTCAAATAATCATGCATAGCGATAAAGTTATCGCCGCCAAAGGATTCATTGCCAAGCGACCAGATGACAACCGAAGGATGATTTTTGTCCCGCTGGAACATCGAATTGCAGCGATCCAGCACGTTGGCTCTCCACTCCGGATGGTTTCCCGGAACCGTATGAGCAGGCAAATCCTGCTGACCGAAGGTCCAGGAGCCGTGCGTTTCCAGATTCGTTTCATCAATGACGTATAAACCGTATTCGTCGCATAGCTCGTACCAGACCGATTGATTCGGGTAGTGGGAGGTCCGGACCGCATTAATGTTATGGGTTTTCATAAGCTTGATATCCCGGAGCATATCCTCTTTGGATAAAGCCCGGCCGGTATCGCAGGAAAATTCATGACGATTTGCGCCTTTGAAAATAATCCGTTTGCCGTTAATCCGCATCAATCCGTCCTTGAGCTCGAACGTCCGGAAGCCAACCTTGCTGCTATGCGTTTCGATTAGGCCGGCATCATTCTTGACCGTTAACACTAACGTATATAAATGAGGAGCCTCTGCGCTCCATTTGAGCGGGTTCTCCACATGGCCGGACAGCGACAGCCGATGCTCGCCGTCGCTTGCGAACGAATGGGTAGCTGCTACAGGTTCCGTCCATACAGCCTGTTGCTCAGCATCGTACAATTGGGCTTCAACGCGGATGCCGTCCGCTGCTTCGTTAAAGTAATTTTCGAGGGTTACGGTAACTTCCAATTCGGCATTCCGGTACTCCTCATCCAGGTGGGTACCTGCAAAGAAGTCCGAGATATTCACCTTTGGCTTCGAATACAAGTACACGTCGCGGAAAATACCGCTGAGGCGCCAGAAGTCCTGATCCTCCAGCCAGCTCGCATCGCACCAACGGTACACTTCTACGGCCAGCTTGTTCTCGCCGCTCGTTAAGTAAGGAGTAATATCAAATTCGGACGGGGTAAAGGTGTCTTCGCTATAGCCGACCAGCTCGCCGTTCACCCAGACGTAGAAGGCGGATTCAACGCCTTGGAAGCTCAAGTATACCGGTTGACCGTTCCAGGATTCCGGAACCTGAAAGCTTCGGATATAGGAACCAACCGGATTGTATTTGGTCGGGGCAAATGGCGGCTGCAATTCCGGCTCCGATTCGATCCATGGATAACGGATATTCGTATATTGCGGATAATCGAAGCCGTGGAACTGCCAATGAGATGGAACGGGCATGTCGGTCCAAGAGCTGGCATCGTAATCCGATTGAAAGAAGTTCTGAATGCGTGTATCGGGTGTTTCGGCAAAGGCGAATTTCCAAACTCCGTTTAAGGACAAATAACGTTCCGAAGCCGTTTTATCGCCAATAAGAGCTTCTTCCACAGAGCTGTACGACATCATGGAAGCGTGTGCAGGAATACGGTTGATTTGGAAAATTTCAGGGTTATTGTTCCATTCCGGATAGCCGTTTGCAGGCGGCTGATAATTAAGTTTGGCTCGCAAAATTCTCATCTCCTAAAATTCAATGATAGTATATTCATAGTATAGTGAGGAATGTATACTTATAAAATATAAGGATTTTACATTCATCTCTTAAAATATGAAACGAGGTCTTCCTGATGGAGGGTAATTATTTCTTCTGCTCGCAGGATGAAACATCCGGCCTTCCGCTCTTTGCAACGACGGTTGGCTACTGGGAGCATCAAATGGAAACCGAACGCCCCGAAGGCTTTCCCGATTACTTGATGCATCAAGTACTGGAGGGCTTAGGAGAGGTCGTTGTGAACGGCAAGGCGTATAAAGTGGAAGCCGGCGATGTGTTTTTCCTCTATCCGGACACCCCTCATTCCTACAGGCCGCTGAATCAGAAATGGAAGGTATCGTGGGTATCGTTTAACGGCCGAGAGGCGGACCAAATGCTGTTGTTCGCCGGAATTAGCGAATCGGGAACAGGAAGACTGAAGACCAATGAGCTCATCAAGCCGTTGGAACAGATGTTGACTTTGGCCATGGACAATGATCAGGAGGCTGACCTCGAACGATCGAAGCTGTTATACGGCCTGTTAATCGATCTTAAATATCAATTGCTGTCCCCATCCTATTCGGATCAGGAGTTCGACCGGGTGAAGCCCGTCCTTCATTATATAGAGAACAATTTGCAAAGACCGATGACGCTTACCGAGCTGGTGGCTGTGGCGACCGTTACCCCGCAATATTTATGCAGAATGTTTCAGCAGACGATGAATATCAGACCGATGGAATACATTAACCAGCAGCGCATTAAACGGAGCAAGCAGCTTATGTTCCAGCACCCGGCGATGAGAATGTACGAGATTGCGGGCAGGGTTGGTTTCGAGAGCTCGAGCTATTTCGGCGTCGTATTCCGCAAGCTGAACGGGATGAATCCCGAAGCGTTCAAGAAGCTGCACGGATTGGTTCCGTAATCGCATTGACGCTGGAGTTGAAACGGCTTAAAGTTGATCTTGCAAGGGCTTACACAATATGGGTTGTTGATAATGGAGGAATAGGAAATGTCGTATCCGAAGCTGTCCGAATCATTTGTGGTCCAACGATTAGCCCCGCCAACCGGGAAAATCCATATCGTTCTCGATACGGATACGTACAACGAAATTGACGATCAATTCGCCGTAGCCTACTCTTTGCTGTCGAATGAGAGAATGGAAGTCGAGGCTTTATACGCCGCCCCGTTCTTCAACGAATTATCCAGCAGCCCGGGCGACGGCATGACAAAAAGCTATAACGAGATTCTGAAAATACGAAAGCTGCTCAAGCGCGAGGACGTTCCGGCCTTTCGCGGCTCGGAGCAATACTTGCCCGGTGCCGAGCTGCCCGTTGAAAGTGATGCGGTCCGTGATCTGATTAAGAGGGCGATGCAGCGTGAAGCCGACGATCCGCTGTATGTGGTAGCTATTGGAGCGATAACGAACGTGGCAAGCGCCATTTTGACGGAACCTGGGATTATCGAAAAGATTGTAGTGGTGTGGCTTGGCGGCCATACATTGGAATGGGGAGATACAAGGGAGTTTAATTTGTCCCAGGACTTGCATGCCTCCAGAGTCATTATGGACAGCGGCGTGCCGCTTGTTCTAATTCCTTGCATGGGAGTTGCTTCGAATCTGAGGACTACGTTATCCGAAATTCGGGATTACGTGCAGCCGGAGGGGGAGCTGGGGCAATATTTGTACGAGACTTACCGGGATTGCGCGGATGATCATTATGCCTACTCCCGAGTTATCTGGGATATCTCTACGATAGCCTGGCTGAATAATCCAAAATGGGCACCTTCGCAGCTGCTTCCTAGTCCACGCATTGCGGAAGACTTCCGTTGGAGCTCAGATCCTTCGAGGCATCTCATCCGTTACGTGCGATATATTGACCGGGATGCGGTATTTAAGGATTTGTTCCTGAAGATCAAACAATTCCATTGAAATCTGATAGTCCAGCAAAGGCGCTTTGCAAGCCGCAAAGCGCCTTATGAACGGACGGGGGACCCGTATGAGCGATGTGCTGAAAAGCGATCAGCATCTGGAAAGCGAACATTTTCTATTTCATATTGAACCTTATGAGCTCAAGCAGGGTACGATGATTCCGCTGCACCGCCATGAATTCGTAGAACTCGTCTTTATTAGCCAAGGCTCGGGACTTCACGAATACGAAGGACAAACATTCCCTATTGCGGCCGGAGATGTGTTCATCATCGAACCCGGCATGGATCATGCGTATACGGTCGTTCAGAGCGAAGGGATGGGGGTTGTGAATGTCCTGTTCGTACCGGCTCTTCTCGAACGGGAGCTTGCCGTATTATCGGGAGTCACTTCGTTTATCGACTTTTATTATATGGAGCCGTTTCTGCGGTCGGATGTATCCTTCCAAGCGAAGCTTACCTTGTCTCCCCGGCAAATGCTGGACATCCGAGGAATATTGGAGCAGCTGATGAAGGAGTACGGAAATAAGGAAAGCGGGTATCGTTTTCTAATCAAATCAAAGCTCATCGAGTTGTTTATCATCCTCAGCCGCATGTATGTCAATAACCGCAATCATTCCTTGCCTTCCATTCAGAACGACGGGGAAATGATCGCCCGCCTATGCGAATTTATTAAACGTCATCAATCCCATCCCTTGTCGCTGGAACAAATCAGCCAGATGGCGGGCATGAGCCAAAGCAAGTTTACCTTGCTGTTCCGCCAAATGACCGGAATGTCCTTCGTGGAATTTCGTAACGACCAGCGAATTCAGCTTGCCAAGCAATTATTGGCCGCTTCAAGCGACAAGATTGCCCGCATTGCGCTGGATATAGGATACGAGGACTTGAGCCATTTCAATCATGTTTTCAAGAAGCTCACGGGAGAAACGCCAAGCCATTACAGAAAGCGGATGAAGGGACGCGCCGAGTCAGGCGAGCCTAGGGAATAGTCCGCCGGTCAACACGTCACCCTTCCGGAAGCCAAGCCCGTCGGTACATACATGGTTCGCGCCGCTGTAAGTCGTGCCGTCCGGCATATAGACGATAGCAAGAGCGCGGCGGGGGTTATCGGTCTCGTTGGCATGGGCATAGTGAAAGGTGAGTCCGTCGTGGAAGGAGCAGCTGCCGGCTTTCATCCGCACGACGGCTGCCGTATTGCGGTCCACATCCTTGGCGCCATCGTTGGAGAAGATATCTTCCGGATTAACAAGGTCGATCGATTTCAAGTTTTTGATTTTTTGCGACTTAGGCACCATCATCAAGCATCCGTTATGCTCGTCCACATCATCCAAGGCAATCCAGATGGACAAAGCGCCCGGCTCGTTCATCGGCCAGTAAGGCAAGTCCTGGTGCCAGGGCGTTGGCTTCGAATCCTGAGGCATCTTCAGCAAGGCATGATCGTGAAAGAGCCGCACGCCTCTTGCTCCGGATAACTGCTTGGCAGCGTCGGCCAACCGGCGGGACAACACAAACCGGGCCATTCCTCCGTGATCCCGCCACGTATTAACCCGTTGATTCAACACTTTGTAATAGAGATCCCCCGAAGCTGCCGTTTGCGTGGAGCGCCCGTTTTGCACCGCCATCGTCTCTTCCAGGTAGCCCCGCAGCTCCTCGACCTCCTCCGCAGACAACATGTCATCGATTTGAACAAATCCATTCTCCCTGTAATAGCGTACTTGCTCTTCGGTTAATACTTTCGTGCTGTCCAACATAAACGTTCACCCTTTCTGATTCTGTGATTTCATCCTTAGCATATAGGCTGGACGCCTGCTATTCTTGGTGAATCAACCGAAAAACAAGGGGAAATCGCCAAAAGCGAAAATCGACTTTACCGGCAGCTGCGCCTGTACTCCACGGGGGTCATCCCGGTGACCAGCTTAAACTTTTTATAGAAATAGGATTCGCTTTCAAAGCCGCATGCCTGGCACACGGAGGCGATGGTATCGCCCGTCAGCATCAGCTTTTCTTTGGCTAACATGATTTTTTTGATCAGCATATATTCGCTTACGTTCATGCCGGTATGCTGTTTGAACACTCTGGAGAAATGGGCATACGTTACGGATGCTTTCGAGGATAGGTCGGCGAGACTCATCTCTTGCGATCCGATATGAGCATCAATATAATCGAGGATCACTCTGATCCAGGACGGCTCGGTGCTGGAGCTTCTCGTATGCTCGGTCTCCGTCAAGGCCATCCGGTTCAACGCGATAAGGAAATCATAAAGCCTGACGGCAATAGCTGCACGATAACTCGGAAGCCGGTTATGCCATTCTTCATTCATGACGTCAATCAGGCCGGAAAAAGCCTGGCGCTCGTCAAGGGATGTCTCCAGCTTATAGCTTTTGCTTTTCCGTGCTTGCTCGAAGCAGCGAAGCAGCGAATGGGATTCACCGAATTCCATGGGCTGAATGAAACGGGGCGCAAAGAAGATCGCGCTGGAGGTCACGGGCGAGAGCTCTTCCGGGAACGCGCGATGAACCGTATTGCCGGGAATAAGAAACACATCGCCGGGATTCATTTCGTAAAAGCTGTGATTGATGAAGAAGGTCCCTGCGCCGGAATAAACAAAAACAATCTCGTACCAGTCATGCAGATGGTCGGGCAGCTCCCGCTGCGGCGATTTCGTATCCCGATAGACAAGGCTGAACGGGAATTTATCCGTTTCCTCGAAGCGTTTGTGTATGGTTTGCATGACTTCGTCTTCCTTTCTGCCAGTAACTACTTCGATGATAGCAAATTAGAGCATAAAATAACAGGATTAGAGCGTTTTCATGTGTGATTATGCTGATGTAGAATGAAATTATATTCTTTTATAACAGGAGTGAGACTCTTTGAAATATAGAAAGCTTGGCAAGACCGGACTGCAAGTATCGGCACTTAGCTTTGGCGCTTCTTCGCTTGGCTCCGTGTTCCGCGAAACGGATGACAACGAAAGCATCCGCACGGTTCATGTGGCAATCGATGCCGGCATTAATCTGATTGACGTATCGCCTTATTACGGACTCAAGAAAGCGGAAACGGTGCTTGGTCAAGCATTGAAGAGCATTCCGCGCGACCGTTACTATCTGTCTACGAAAGCAGGCAGATACGGGGCGGATGCTTTTGATTTCAGAGGAGAGACCATTGTCGCAAGCGTGGAAGAGAGCCTGCAGCGCCTGCATACCGATTATTTGGACATTCTGTTCCTTCATGACATTGAATTCGTAGAGCCGGCTATTATTTACGAAGAGGCGATCCCCGCCATTCAGCGGTTGAAAGCCGAAGGGAAAATCCGAAATACCGGCATTTGCGGGCTGCCGCTCAGCTTATTTGAAGAGTTCCTGCCTAACGCCGACATAGACGCCATCATCTCGTATTGCCATTACTCCTTGAATGACACAACGCTTGAAACGATTCTCCCTTTAATAGAGGAAAAGAGAATCGGACTCGTGAATGCATCGCCCCTATCGATGGGCTTGCTGGGAACGCGGGGTACGCCGGATTGGCATCCCGCCAGCCGGGAGGTTAAAGAGTTATGCAAGCGGGCAGCGGAGTATTGCGCCGCGCAAGGCGAGGATATTGCCAAGCTTGCGGTTCAATTTTCTACCATGAACGAGCGGATTCCAACAACGCTTGTCAGCACGGCTAATCCTTCAAACATTGCAAAGAACGCGATGTGGGTCGATGAGCCGGTTAATCTTGAGCTGCTTGGGGAAGTTAGGAAAATTCTAGCGCCTATTATGAACGAGACTTGGGCGAGCGGTATACCGTTTTATAATAAGAGATAGAGGAGACGTTGCATGATGAAGGGGATTGTATGCGAGCAAGTTGAGCAATTCAGGTATGCGGATCTCGAGGAGCCGGTGTTTACGGCTGGTGAAGCGATCGTATCGGTGAAACGGGTCGGCATCTGCGGAACGGATCTTCATGCTTATAAAGGAAATCAGCCGTTCTTCACTTATCCGCGTATACTCGGCCATGAGCTGTCGGGTATTATCGAACAAATCGGCGATAACGAGGAAGGCTTCAAAACCGGCGATCAGGTTGCCGTTATCCCTTATTTGCATTGCGGGAAATGCGTGGCATGCCGGCATGGAAAGTCAAACTGCTGTACATCGATTCAAGTGCTGGGCGTCCATGCGGATGGAGGAATGCGCGAGAAAATTTCCGTTCCCGTTACGCATCTGCTCAAAGCGGACGGCTTGAGCCTGGAGCAAGCGGCCATCGTGGAACCGTTCAGCATCGGAGCGCATGCCGTACGGAGGTCGGGACTTGCGGCCGGTGATACGGTGCTCGTGATCGGAGCGGGGCCCATCGGCCTTGGCATCATGGCTCTCGCCAAGCATGCGGGCGCGAATGTTATCGCAATGGATGTGAATAACGAACGACTGGACTTTTGCAAGCAGTGGGCAAAGGTTGATCATGCCGTTAATGCGCTGGATGATCCGTTCTCCCGGTTGGAGGCTTTGACGGGCGGCGATTACCCGACCATCGTATTTGATGCCACGGGAAACACCCATTCCATGTCGGCAGCGGTTCGTTACGCGGCGCATGGCGGGACGCTTGTGTACGTGGGATTAGTAAAAGGCCATATTTCCTTCGATGATTCCGAATTCCATAAACGGGAACTGACCATTATGGGAAGCCGCAACGCAACGAAGGAAGATTGCCTCCATGTACTGGAGGTTATCCGTGCGGGAGGCATTGACGTTGACAGCTACGTGACTCATCTTGTGCCGTTTGACGAAATGGCGGATCATTTCGAATCCTGGCTGGATCCCGCTAACAAAGTGATTAAAGCGATGATAGAATGGCCTTAGGTTAAAGAAAAGGAGGCAGCGCATGAGAATAGATTCCCATCAGCATTTCTGGATGTACAACGAACGGGATTACGGCTGGATGTCCGCGCAGCACAAGGCGATTCAGGCTGACTTTCTGCCGGAGCATTTGAAGCCCTTGCTTTTGCAAAACGGATTTGACGGTTCCATTGCCGTTCAGGCCCGGCAGTCGCTTCAGGAAACGGAATGGCTCTTAGACTTGGCGGATCGTTATTCCGAGATAAAAGGCGTTGTAGGCTGGGTAGATTTATGCTCGCCGGAGATTGAGCGGCAGCTGGAGCAATATGGCAATCACCCTTTGCTTAAAGGGGTTCGCCATGTGGTGCATGACGAGCCGGATGACCGCTTTCTACTGAGGGAGGATTTCAGAAATGGCATAGCTTCTCTGGAAAAGTACGGTTTAACCTACGATTTGCTGTTGTTTCCCAAACATCTTTCTTATGCTGCCGAGCTTGTGGAAATGTTCCCTAATCAGCCTTTTGTCCTTGATCATATCGCGAAGCCGGATATTGCCAATAAAGGATTTGAGCCGTGGGCTCAGGATCTGGCAAGACTCGCGGCTTATCCGAATGTCTGCTGCAAGCTGTCCGGCATGGTCACGGAGGCGAAGTGGGGCAATTGGCATGAGAATGATTTCGCCGTCTATCTGGATACCGTGTTTCAATGTTTCGGAATCGAGAGGCTGATGATTGGCTCGGACTGGCCGGTTTGTACGTTAAGCGGTGCCTACGATCAGACGATAAATATCGTAAGGCATTACCTGGAAGCTTTTACGGAAGAAGAACAATCCCTTGTTTTAGGCAGGAACTGCGCAAGATTTTATGGAATAAAGGAATAAAATCATAGATTTCAACTTATATCCCCTACAAAAAGGAGCAAGGCTGCTATGAAACTGCAATACAATCGTCCATCGGTCAGATGGACCGACGCGCTGCCAACCGGGAACGGACGTCTTGGAGCGATGATGTTTGGCGGATCGGAAATGGAACGCATCCAGTTAAACGAAGATACCCTCTGGTCCGGCGGCCCCCGCCACGGAGATAATGACAACGCTGTCAAAGTGCTGCCCGAAGTCAGAAAATTGATCGAAGAGGGGCAATATGCGGCAGCCGACCGGTTATGCAAGCAGATGATGGGGCCATATACGCAATCCTACCTGCCGATGGCTGATCTTTATATAAAATTTCTGCACGGGAACACGATGAAAAATTACCGGAGAGCGCTCCATCTTGATGATGCGACCTCAACGGTTGAGTATCAAATCGGCAACGTGACTTATACGAGACGTTTATTCGTATCTTATCCCGATCAGGTTGTTGTGCTTCGTCTCGAAGCGAGTCAGCCGGGCAAGCTTAATTTCCTTGCCCGGCTTGAGAGCGCTCTGCGGTACGAGACGGCTTTTGACAAGGATAGCCTGATACTTCGGGGAGACGCGCCGGAACACGTGGATCCGAGTTACTACGACACGGACATGCCTGTTAAGTATGGAGAGCCCGGCAGCGCCAACGCAATGCGGTTCGAAGGCCGATTGGCAGCCCGGGTGGAAGAAGGACAAGCTTCTTACAGCAATGACGGGCTGCGCGTTACGGGCGCAACGGCCGTCACTCTTATTTTCAGCGCGGCAACCAGCTTTAACGGCTACGACCGTTCACCGGGAAGCGAAGGCAAGGACGAGTCGGCAGAAGCTTACGCTTACTTGGAGCAAGCCAAGAAGCTTTCCTATGAATCGCTCTTGCAAAGACATATTGAAGATCATAGGAAGCTGTTTAATCGCGTGGAGCTGAGTCTTGGCGAGTCGATTGCGCCGCCTGATTATCCGACAGACGCGCGAATCCGGGATTACGGGGCAAGCGATCCGGGGCTTGTGGAGCTGCTTTATCATTACGGCCGTTATCTGATGATCGGAAGCTCCCGCAAAGGAACCCAGCCCGCGAATCTGCAAGGCATCTGGAACGAAGAGACAAGAGCGCCCTGGAGCGGCAACTATACGCTTAACATAAATGCGGAGATGAACTACTGGCCTGCGGAAACCTGTAATTTGGCCGATTGCCATACGCCGCTGCTGGATTTCATCGGGAATTTGTCCAAGAACGGCCGGAAGACCGCTTCAACGAATTACGGCGCTGCGGGCTGGACCGCGCATCATAACAGCGATATCTGGTGCCATTCTGCGCCGGCTGGCGATTACGGTCACGGGGATCCGGGCTGGGCGTTCTGGCCGATGGGCGGCGTATGGCTCTGCCAGCATTTATGGGAGCATTACGCATTTGGATTAGACGAGGCGTTTCTGCGGGATAAGGCTTACCCGGTCATGAAAGAGGCGGCCTTATTCTGCCTGGACTGGCTGCATGAAGACAAGGACGGCCGGTTGATTACGTCGCCATCGACCTCCCCGGAGCATAAGTTCCGTACGGCAGAAGGCCTGGCTGCGGTCAGCGCCGCGTCTACCATGGATTTGTCGCTTATCTGGGACTTGTTCACGAATCTGATTGAGGCTTCAACGATTCTTGGCGTTGATGAACCATTCAGAGAGCGGCTCGCGGACACGCGCAGCCGGCTTCATCCGCTGCAAATCGGCGAGAATGGAAGACTTCAGGAATGGTCGAAGGATTTCGAAGACGAGGATCAATTCCACCGTCATGTCTCTCATTTGTTCGGCGTCTATCCCGGTCGCCAACTGACATGGGGAGAGACTCCGGAGCTTATGGCAGCTGCCCAGCGTTCTCTCGAAATCCGCGGAGACGGCGGTACGGGCTGGAGTCTAGGCTGGAAGGTTGGATTATGGGCTCGCTTTGGCAACGGCAACCGGGCATTAGGGCTGCTCTCGAATCTATTGACTCTAGTAGAGGAAGGCAACACGAATTATCATCATGGCGGCGTATACGGCAATCTGTTTGATGCCCATCCGCCATTCCAGATTGACGGCAACTTCGCTGCGACTTCCGGAATCGCCGAGCTGCTTGTGCAATCCCATCAAGGCTACCTGGAGCTGCTGCCATCCTTACCGGATGCCTGGCCGCAAGGTTATGTGAGGGGATTGCGGGCGAGAGGCCATTTCGACGTATCGCTCCAATGGAAGCAAGGGGCTGTTACAACCGCGGAGATCGTTTCCAACTCGGGCGGAATGTGCCGGATCCGGTCGGCTGCAGCGCTTCGCGTGGAATCGGATGGTATTGCGATTGCAGCAGCATTGGATGAGCAAGGCTTATTGTCATTCGAGACGGTTGCAGGCGGAAGATACCAATTAATCAAGGCATAGTGAGGTTAATATAAAGGAGTTTTCTCCTTCAATAACGAATATACTTTTGGTCATTGAAAGTAATTGAAAGCGAAGGAGATTATCGATCATGTTAGATCAGACAGCAGTCAGCCAGATTAAATCAGCGCTTAGAAAAAGCATCGATAACAACGAGGTAGCCGGCGCCAGCTTTATGGTGATTAAAGACGGCGAAGAAATTTTTTATCATGAAGACGGACTAGCCGACCGCGAAGCGGGACGCCCGGTAGAGCGTAATACAATCTTCCGCTTATATTCGATGACCAAGCCCGTTACGGCAACGGCCGTTATGATTCTGATGGAGCGCGGAGAAATTGACTTGTTTGATCCGGTCAGCCAATACCTGCCGGGCTTCGAAAATCAACAGGCCGAGGTTAACGGCGAGCTTGTGCCCGTGGAACGGGAAATGAATATTCATGACCTGCTTGATATGACTTGCGGCCTGGTATACGGCGGAACTCATGCGGCAGGACAAGCTACGGAGGCTTTGTTCAGAGAGATTGACGAACGCCTGTTAGGAGAATCTCCGATGGGCACCGTGGAAGCCATGAACAAGCTGGGCGAAGGCCCGCTTGCTTTCCAGCCGGGAACCTCCTGGACTTATGGCACATCGGCCGATGTGCTCGGCGCAATCGTCGAAGTGGTAAGCGGCATGCGCTTTGGCGAGTTTTTGCGGAAGGAGATTTTTGGCCCGCTTGGCATGAAGGATACGGGCTTCTGGCTGCCGGAAGAGAAGAGAGGGCGTCTCGTCAAAACGTACGCAAGCGAGCAAGACGGAATGAGTCTCTTTACGGGCAATCATCTGGGCATTATTCATCAAATGGACCGTGAACCGGCTTTCGAATCCGGAGGCGCGGGACTTGTCTCCACGATTGACGACGCGGCGAAATTTACGACCATGCTTCTGAACCAAGGAAGCCTGGACGGCGTACGCATTTTGCGTCCAAGAACGGTTCAATATTTAACGTCGGGAACGTTAAATGCCCGCCAGCAGCCTGCCTTTGACGCCTGGCATACGCTGACCGGTCACAGCTACGGAAACTTGATGCGCGTCGTGACGGACACAAAGACTGCGGGAATTCTGGCAAGCCCGGGAGAATACGGCTGGGATGGCTGGTTAGGCGCATACTTCGGCAACTTCCCTCAAGAGGGTGTGACGATTCTGCTTATGATTCAGAAGAAGGATGCGGGCACTACGCCGCTGACACGGAAGCTCCGCAATATCGTGATGAGCACCTTATAAGGAAACGCTGCTGCGCAATTGGCGCAGCAGCGTTTTTTTAGTATCCCGGCAGGTTCTCCGGATAGGTCCGGTTCATATACTCCACATACGATTGGGCAAATATCAAATCCTGCAGCGCTTCCTTAGCCGTGCAAGGCGCCGGCCGATCGCCGCGGACGGCGGCAAGGAAATAACGTGCCTGATTGCGCATCGCGGAGACGTTCGGCAGAATGGGCTCGTAAGTAAGAGCTTCGTCGGCGGAAGCGTTGTCTTTCTTGATCGTTACTCTTCCCGCGCGTTGGCGTGCCAGCGGGGCAGGCAGATCAATGCGGACATAGCCTTGTCGAAACCTACGAGAATCTGTTCTTCCCACTCGTGGGAGGTGTGGTAAGGAGCCATCTCCAAGGTAATCGTAACGCCGCTGTCGCTCTCGCCGCTTAGCATAATACCGCGGCGGTCGCCGAAGGTAAGCTTGTAATTCTCTCCAAGCAGATGGCGGAACATATTCACCTGATGGATATAATAATTGACGAAGCTGTCCAGCATTTGCGTCATTTTGTCCGTATATCCGTCGGGAACTTGTTCCAGCAGGAGCGTGGGATAAGGCTCATCGCTGCCAATCGGCTGGTCTGCTCCGCCAACCCAATCTCCCGGCGGCATCGTAATCCGGATATATTGCAGTTCGCCATAGCTGCCGGATGCTTTCCATTTTTCAATAACGCGCTTGGCGTATTCTACCGCCGGATCCGAACGTTTGTGGTAACCAATCATATGAAGCGTGCCGCTTTCTTCGCCTATCCGTACCATTTTGCCGCCTTCCCGCACCGTAAGAGACAGAGGCTTTTCCGTCAAAACCGGAATGCCAGCCCGCAAAATATCCGGAATAACATTCGCATGGTTACGGAAGGGCTGAGGCGCAACAATGGCGTCAACCGATGCATGTTCCAGCAGCTCAAGATGGCTGCCGTAAACCTCCGATACGCCATAACGGTCGGCTACGAGCCGGGCCATCTGCTGCCGCGGCTCCGCCAAGGCAACCACCTCGCATTCCTCCTTCAGCACGGCGTAATTAGACAAATGCGCCATTTGCCCCATTCCGCCTACGCCTACAAAACCGATACGCAGCTTTGTGCTCATCGTAATCGCTCCTTTGCCGGTCCGATATTTTCGAATAAATAAAGCCCGTCCTTGCCTGGCGCGACAATGTCCGGATAACCGTTGCCCGTCAGATCTTGAATCCAGAAATAAATGCCCGTGCCGGAAGCTTCACCTGCAGGTCCATAATCGATAACATGCTTGTCGAATCGTCCGTTATTAATGGTGTAGTAATAAATGCCAATCGGATCATGCGCTCCCGGATCGCCGTCGTTATGGGCACGGTAACGTTTGCCTGTAACAAGCTCAAGCTTGCCGTCGAGATCGAGGTCAACCAGCCAAAGATCATGGAACTGGGAAGCGGTACCGTCAATCGTATGGCGGATCCAGCTGCGGGAGCCGTCTTCCGTCCGGCGCTGCTCATACCAGTGGAGTCCGTAATCATGCGCTTGACCTACAATCAGGTCGACGAGACCGTCGCCGTTCACATCATGGCCGATGACCGGCACGCTGGCTGAGCCAAGCGACCATTCGGCATGGAATACCCAAGGCGTCCGATACGGATCTTCCGGCTGCTCCAGCCAGCCTCCGCTTAGGACTAGATCAACGCGGCCGTCCCCGTTAATATCGACAAAACCCATGCCATGCCCGCTTGGAGCATCTCCGATTATTATTTTTCGGAATTGGCCGGTCCCTTTGCCATCGGCGTCGCGCAACAACTTATAGAAAGCTTGAGGTTCGTTTGGGGTATTGGGGAAAATTTCGGGCACGCCGCAGCCGTCGATATCGTTAAATCGGATCGTCTCTATATTGCCGCATCGGTCAATGTCGGTCGTTTTCCAATCTTCTCCTGTAGTACCGGGATTGCGGCGCCATCTTAACGTTTCGGTAAACCAGGAGCCCGTGATGATATCAGTCGAGCCGTCACCGTCTACATCCATGGGGAAGTCGGAGAAATCATCGTGATATTCGCCGATTTCCGCTACCTCGCAGATCCGGTGTCTGCGGTTAAATCCCGGTCCTTCGTACCAGTAAGCCCCGCTAATAATGTCGGGCACACCGTCGTTGTTTACGTCAAATACGGCGCATGCCTCGAATTTATCATCCGAGAGCTTTCGTTTCTTAAACTCCAGCATGAGGACACCTCCTAATAATAGCTATTGCTTATTGCAAATAGAGTGGAGAAACGATTATATTTCAAGTAATCGCGATTAACTAGAAAATAACGGAAATTTAGCCTGTTCTCAATGAGTTATCTTGCGAAACGGGCTATTCATTCTTGCGAATAGGAGGGAAAAGGATGGGAGTGTCTTCGCGAGTTCTAAGTCCGGCTTCACTGATCGGAGGCAGCGAATTCGATTGTCATGAAGCAAGTCCCTTTCAGCATCCTCTTCACCGGCATGAGTCATTCAGCGAGCTGCTATGGGTTGAAGAAGGCAGAGGGACATTTGTTGTCGACGGCAGGTCGTACGAGGTTGGGCCGGGAACCGTTCTGCTGTACCAGCGTGGGATATGGCATGAAGAATGGTCAACGCAGTATCCCTTCAGAGCTACTTATTTTGCTTTTAAAGGTCTGCAGGCGAAGGGATGCCCTCAAGATTACTTCCTCGAATCGGATCAGACGCCTGTCATACAACTAGGGGGGGAAATGGAGGAGTTCGCAAGGCTGGTGCGGGAATGCCTGGCCGAGCTGCATTCCGGGTTAGCGGAATCCAGGGCGGCAGCCAACCATTTGTTCGGACTAATGCTTGTGCGGCTGGCGCGCCAAATACCGGGTGAATCAACGGAACGAAGGCTCGTCAAGCCTGCGGAAGCGGCTGTCCTAAAGGCCCGAAGCTACATCGAGGAAAACTATCAGCAGCCTATCACGCTGGAACAGCTTGCTAAAGTCACCTTCGTCAGCAAGTACTATTTGTCTCATTTGTTTCACCGGGAAGTGGGGATGTCCGTCATCCAATTCCTGATCCGGTGCCGGATGGAAGCTGCAAAGCGCTACTTGATCATGACCGGGCGGCCGGTGAAGGAAATAGGAGAATTGGTAGGTTATCAGAGCGAGCCGACGTTCCATAACCTTTTCAAGAAGGTAACCGGTCTTACGCCGGGGCAATTCCGAGAGTCGGCAAGGGATTAATAAAAAATTATTTGATGCAGTTAACTAAAGTTAATTGGCTCTGAAAATGATATTTGCTAAGCTTGTCCTGCTCATTCAGTTAGAGGAGGACGAAGATCGTGTTTCGTAAATTAAGCTGCATGCTGTTGCTTATCGCAATAGCTTTCGTATTTTTGCCGACTGGAGGTGAAAAAACAGCATTTGCCGCTGTGTCGGTTGAAGAGCTGCCATCGTCTTTTATCCCGCCGGAGACGCTTTCCGGAGCTATGGCTAGCGCGGTTGGGGGAAATAAAATCCTCTTAACCGGGGGACAAAACGCAAGAAACAATTCTTTTTCGAAGAATTCGTACGTCTTCGATACGGTTACTCAAACCTGGTCTTCCAATGCGCCTTCTTTGCCGGTGGCTTATCACGCGCAATCCATGCTGCCAAGCGGCAGCGTGCTTGCCATTGGAGGGAATGCGTTCATGAATAATGTGGGCTACGTCTACAACAATGCTGTCCGCATTTATAATCCTTCCGCAAACGCTTGGACCAATGCGGCGAATTTCCCGCATACGGTGCTGGGACATTCCCAGAGCACGCTGCTTGACGGCCGCGTGTTGGCCGTAGGCGGAGCGAACGAGATTTATTCCCCAAGCTTGGGCTCCACCTTGTACAACAACGCGTACATCTATAATCCCGCTGCGGATCGTTGGGATGAGGCTGCCCCGCTGCCTATCGGTATTTACGGAGCAGCTCAGAGTACGTTGAAGGATGGACGCGTGTTGCTTACCGGCGGTCTTAGCGGTTATGTCTATTCCTTTGACTCCTATATTTATGATCCCGCAGCAAACACTTGGACCAGAGCTGCTCAGATGCCTTATAACGCCGGGGATATTTTTTTCAGGCATTCGCAAGTGACTCTCGATAACGGGAAAGTATTAGTTATGGGCAATAGAACTTTTGCGCTGTACGACCCTTCCACAAATACTTGGAAATCGGATGTCCCGAATCCGGATCAATTGGAAAATGCCAGTCTAGTGGCGGTTGGATCGGACGTATACGTCGTTGGGGGATACAATGATTCAACCTATGATTTGAATACAAAACTGTATAAGCTGACCTTCGATTTTAACCCGCCGTCCGCCCCAACCATAACGGGAGTCGGCAGCGCATGGAGCGCTTCCGATGTGGACGTGTCCATCGTGCCGGGAACGGATGCGGAAACGGGAGTTAACCGGACGGAGTACAGTTTATCCGGCGCGACTTCCGCAAGCTGGACCCCGTATAACGGTTCCGATCCGGTAAGAATTTCAAATTCGGGACAAACAACGATATCCGCGCGAACGGTAGATAATGGCGGGAATATAAGCGCTGTAACAACCGCGGTTGTCAAGATTGACCGGACGCCGCCGACAACGCCAACGATCAGCCTGTCGCAAACGAGCTGGAGTTCAACTTCGGTATCGGCTTGGTTCTCGTCATCGTCGGATCCGGGAGGTTCGGGTGTAGACCGGATCGAATACAGCCTCTCCGGAGCCGTTACCCAAGCATGGAATACCTATACCGCCGGGTTCTCGATTCTCGCGCAAGGGCAGACGACGATCCATGTGAGGGCTATTGATCAAGTCGGCAATATAAGCGGCGAAGGGACTGCTGTTATTAGGATTGATATGGCGCCGCCAGCAGCCCCCGCAATAACCCCGGCATCGGGAGCATGGAGCAGTACGGATGTTACGGTAGCTATCCTGGACGGTACGGATACGGGAGGTTCCGGCGTTAACCGGACCGAATATAGGCTGACAGGCGCCTCTAACCTGAATTGGACGACCTATAATAGTCCGATCTTAATTGGGGCGAGCGGACAGACCACCGTTGAAGCAAGAACCATTGATAATGCCGGTAATATCGGAACGAGCAAAACGGTAACCGTAAAGGTGGATAAAACCCAGCCAACGGCACCTGTCGTAACGCCGGATACGGCCAATTGGACAAATGCCGCGTCCGTTCAGGTTGCTGTCGCCGGGGGGGCGGATACAGGCTCCGGCGTCAACAGGACCGAGTATAGTCTTAGCGGTGCAACGACGCTTGGGTGGACGACCTATAGCGGAAAGGTAACGATCAGTGCGGAAGGACAGACCACGCTAAGCGCCAGAACGGTGGATAACGCCAATAACATCAGTTCCATCTCGACAACGGTTGTAAAAATTGACCGAACCAAGCCTGCTTTTCCGATTATAACGCCTTCTAACGGCACATGGTCCGCTTTGAGCGTAACGTTTACCGTTACAGCCGGAACGGATAACGGCGGTTCGGGAGCTGCACGAACCGAATTCAGCCTTAGCGGAGCAACAATTGTGGATTGGGCTACCTACCCGGGTACCGTGTTAATCAGCGCGGAAGGCCAGACAACCATTCACGCCAGGACCGTTGATCAGGCGGGCAATATAAGTACCGAACGAACGACGGTCGTTTCCATAGACAAGACAAAACCAACCGCCCCGGTCATTACAGCTTCGGCATCAGATTGGAGCTCGTCTAATGTATCGGTAACGGTTGCCTCCGGAACCGATGCGGGAGGATCAGGCGTGAACAAAACGGAATACAAGCTGTCCGGTGCAATAACCAAAGACTGGACAACGTATACCGGTGTTCTATCGATAAGCGCGGAAGGCCAGACAACGGTTGAAGCAAGAACAACCGATAATGCCGGCAATACGAGTATAGCGGTTCCGGTTACGGTCAAGGTCGACAAAACAAAACCCGCGGCGCCAAACGTTGCGCCGGATGTGACAGGCTGGACGAATGCCGCTTCCGTTAAAGTTACCGTAACGGCAGGAGCGGATAGTGGCTCAGGAATCGGGCGCACGGAGTATAGTTTAACCGGTGCCGCTACGCTTACCTGGACGACGTATACAGGCCAGATATCCATCGCTGCCGAAGGCCAGACAACGATAAGTGCAAGAACGATAGACTTAGCAGGCAATATTAGTCCCGTATCGACAGGAACCGTGAAGCTGGACCGGACTCCGCCCGCAGCTGCGGTTATAAGCCCCACAGGCGGAAGCTGGTCGGGAGCTAACGTTACCGTAACGCTAACTGCCGGTGCGGATAGCGCCTCTTCGGTCGATCGCGTTGAGTATAAGCTGTCCGGTGCAACCACGCTGGGCTGGACTTCTTATTCGGCACCGATTCACCTTACGGTCGAAGGCCAAACGACGGTTACGGCAAGGACGGTAGACAAGGCAGGGAACATAAGCGAAGAATCCGAGGAATGGCAAGGGCTTGATTTTACGTCGCCTGGTGAAACGCTGCTGTCTCCCGACGTATCCGGTTGGAATGCGGGAGATCGTGTAACGGTAACCGCAACAGCGGGAACCGATAACGGAGGATCCGGTGTGAAAGAAGTGGAGTACAGCCTGTCCGGTGCTGCCAATTCGGATTGGAAGCCTTACACGGGCCCCATTATCATAACCGTGGAAGGTCAAACCGAGGTGTTTGCAAGAACGATAGATAAAGCAGGCAACAAAGGAACAGCTTCCAAAGCGACCGTTCAGATTGACCGAACCGCTCCGGAGCATCCTCAAATAGAGGCTTCCGCCGACAAGTGGACGAACTCGGGCGTTGACGTTACGATCACGCCGGGGACAGATCCTTTATCGGGCACAAGCATTACCGAGTATAGTTTGACTGGAGCAGTTGATGCGGATTGGAAACCCTATAACGGAAAATTTACCGTGACGGCCGAAGGCCGGACAACGATTCACGCGAGAACGGTAGATCAGGCAGGAAATATAAGCGACATTGCTGACACAAGCGTATTTTTGGATAAAACAGCCCCAACCGCGCCGGGCATAGTCATTGATAAATCCGGTTGGCTTTCGGCGGATAAGGTGATGGTCTCGATCTTGCCCGGCGAAGACCAAGGAGGATCGGGAGTAAACCGAACGGAGTACCGTTTATCCGGAGCAGCGACAAAGGATTGGACGGTCTATTCCGAAACGGTTGGCATTGATGCCGAGGGCATTACGACGATCAGCGCAAGGACCATTGACCAAGCAGGGAATGTCGGAGAGGTTCGGGAAGGAAAGGTACAAATCGATCGATCGTTACCCGATGCTCCGGCGGTTGTTCCCGATACGGAGGAATGGACATCGGCAAACGCCGTGAAGGTAACCATTACGGCAGGCTCCGATCGCGGTGAATCCGGCCTTGACCGTACCGAATACCGCATTACGGGTGCCGGAGCGAAGGATTGGACGAACTATGAAGGAGAGCTGTCGGTTACGGCGGAAGGAGAGAGCACGATCAGTGCGAGGTCGATCGACAAAGCGGGTAACATCAGCTCTGTCGCGGCAGCGACAGTCCGCATTGACCGGACTCCGCCGGTATTGCCTGTCGTATTGACGCCGGAGAACAATGAGGTTACGAGCGATAACAAACCGGCAATCTCAGGCACTGCCGAAGCAAACTCCGAAGTTTCAATTCAAATCGATGATCAAGCGCTGCCGGCCGTCATTACCGACGGTGAAGGGAAATGGAAGGCCCAGCCGGTGTCCTCGTTAGCGGATGGTATTCATCATGTGCGGATTACGATCCGGGATTCCGTGGGCAATGCCTCCGCAGATTCCGTTGAACTGGTGTTTATTATTGATTCTACCGCGCCTGCAGCCCCGATTATTGAAGCCCCGGCAAACGGTGCTATTTCGGGCAGCAGTAAGCCAGTGCTTAAAGGACAAGCAGAGGCGGGCTCGAAGGTTACGATTTATATGGACGATACGGCTGTGACAACGATTAAAACCAACGAAAACGGCAATTGGAATTACCCGATAACCGAGGCGCTCAAGGATGGGGTTCATATCGCGAAAGCCGTTGCCGAGGATTCAGCAGGCAATGTCAGCGAGGACTCAATTTCCGTTTCTTGGACGGTAGACACCAAGGCACCGGAAGCGCCGGTTATTGTTGAGCCGAAGGATGGAGCCGTTACGAAGGTGAACAAAACGACCATTTCGGGTACGGCGGAAGCGGACGCGGCCATTACTATTTATATAGATAGCCATAAAGCTGCTGAAGGAAAAGCCAACGAATCTGGCGCATGGTCGATTACTCTTGCGGAGGAATTGCCCGACGGCGAGCATTCGATTTCTGCCATGGCTTCGGATGAAGCAGGCAATAAGGGGCCTCAATCGGATGAAGTATCATTTACGATAGATACAATCGCTCCCGAATGGGCTGACGTAGCGGCTCCAATCGAAGGGGCGCTGCTCAATACGGACAAACCTCTCATTCGGGGGGATGCGGAGGCAGGAGCATGGATTTTATTAACGCTGGACGGAGCTGCAATGGAGCCTTTTCAAGTTAATGAAGAAGGTGAATGGTCCTTTGTTTCTTCGGATGGTTTAAGTGACGGCAGCCATCAGGTAAAGGTCAAAGTGGCCGATGCCGCAGGCAATGCGAAGGAAGAGGCCGTACAGCTGAATTTTGTCATTGATACGACTGCCCCATCGGTTCCGCTTTTCAATAAGCCGGATGAAGGTTCAAAGACAAACCAGACAAAACCCGAAATTGCCGGAACAGCGGAAAAGCACGCTGAGATTACGATTCAGCTGGATGGCGACACCGTTGGTAATGCGAAAGCCGGCGATGACGGCAGGTGGAGCTTTGTACCGAGCCAGGCTCTCGCAATTGGAGCGCATATCGTTCAAGCTAAAGCAAAGGATGCTGCCGGCAATGAAAGCGGCTTAACTCCCGAATATCGCTTTGAGATTGTATCCAGCAATGCGAATTTAAGCACGCTTAAGCTTAGCGATATCCAAATGAACGAGCCGTTCAAGGACTCAACGTTGAATTATACGGCGGGAGTTACGTATTCGGTATCGAAAACGAAAGTGACTGCTGTCCCAAGCGATGCGAATGCTAAAGCCGACATTTTGGATGAAAAAGGAGAGCCGATGGGCGAATTCATTGATTTGGCAGTTGGCACTCAAACCATTACGGTTCGCGTTACCGCTCAGGATGGGACAACGGTACAGGAGTATACCGTAAAAATTACAAGATACAATCCGGTCAATCCGCCTCAGGTGGAGCCGGAAGAGCCCGGCAAGCTTGAGCTTGTCGCATGTAAGCCGGTATCTGACGGCACCTCCCGATTCGGCGATATGTCCGGACATTGGGCGGAAACGACGGTAAAGGATGCATACGGCTGCGGAATCGTTCATGGCTTTAACGACGGTACGTTCCGGCCAGAAGGACAAGTCACGCGGGCGGAATTCGTCACCATGCTTATGAATGCGGTGATTGATCAATCCGGGTCTGCAGCACCGGAATTAGTCTTTTCGGATAAAAACGGAATTCCGGCTTGGGCAGCTGAAGCTATAGCCAGAGCAAAAGAATTCGGAATCGTGAATGGTTATGCGGATGGCTCGTTCCGGCCAAACGACCAGGTTACCCGGGCAGAGCTTGTGACCATGCTGGCCAAAGCGGCGGGGATTAAGCCGCTGGAACCGGAGAAGGTGAAGGCTTTGTTCTCCGACGCCTCGGATATTCCGGCGTGGTCTGCCGGCTATGTAGCCGCCTTGCAGCAAGCAGGTATATTGCAAGGAAGAGGAGACGGCAAATTCGTGCCGTCAGGTCAAGCTACACGAGCGGAGGCAGCAGTGCTGCTGCTGCGGATGATTGAATACTATCAAAATTAAAAGTGAGTGGAGCGAAAAACCATTGCCGAAACAGGTAATGGTTTTTTCTGTTTAATCCGTCCAGCCTCTCAAACTATTTTTGAGCAAAAAATGTCGAAATTTCAGTATAATAAAGATAATATTTCTGACTTAGAAGGAGAGCGTATGTTATTTTCTGAACCTATCCTATTAAAAACAAAAATACGGCTTCCTGTTGTTAAGAAAAATCTTATTATCCGGGAGCGGCTGCTTGATTCGCTGGAGCAAGGGATGCAGGGCCGAATGGTGACGGTATGCGCTCCGGCGGGCTCCGGAAAGTCCACTTTAATAGCGCAGTGGGCACAATCCGCCCGCATTCAAACCTCATGGGTGTCTCTGGATGAAAGAGATAATGATATAGCGAGATTTTGGCGGTATGTATTAAATGCTTATATGGAAACAGGCCCATCTTCTTTAGCGGATTCGCTTTCCGCTGTTGGAGCACTTGTGTCGGGTTCAACGGTAAATGCGATCATTGATACGCTTCTGAACGAACTTGCCGCAACTCAAGATTCAATAGCCCTCGTGCTGGATGATTATCATCATATCGAGCAGGCGGAGATCCATAACAGCTTGTCTTATTTCATAGAATACTTGCCTTCCCATCACCGGATTATTATCGCAAGCCGGGGAGAAATCTCCTTTGACGCGGCCAAATGGCTTGCGAGAGGAGAACGGACGGATATCGGCATGCAGCAGCTTCATTTTACCCAAGAGGAGACGCAAGAGTTCTGCAGATCGGCAGGGATTTATTTGGAGCAAAGGCATACCCGCAAGCTGTTTGAAAAAACGGAAGGATGGGTTGCGGGGCTTCAACTGGCTTCCATCTCGCTTCAGGCTCAGCAGGATATGGACCGGATTATCGCTGGCTTTGACGGAAGCAATGAAAAGGTTTCCTCTTATTTGTTCCAGGAGGTGCTCGACAAGCTGCCTCCGGGCGTTACGGACTTTCTGCTTCAAACCAGCGTATTCGAGCGCATGGACGCGGAGGTATGCAATCAGGCGTTTAACCGCTCGGACAGCCGCGAAATGCTGGAGCAGCTTCGTATTCTCAATTTGTTTGTTATTCCGCTTGATAATTATAACGGCTGGTTCCGGTACCATTCGCTATTTGCCGAATTTTTGAAGAACCGTCTCCGCTCCCGAAGCCGTGAGCAATGGTTGAAATATCATCATGCGGCTAGTCAGGCCTTTGCTGCCCGAGGGATGCTCGATAAGGCCATCGACCATGCGATAGCCGGAGAAAGCTACAAGGAAGCTGCGGAGAGGTTGGAACAATACATTCCGGATGCGCTGAAACAAGGCGAGCTAGCCTCGCTGCTTGAACGCATACAGGCGGTCTCCGAACATATCCCGATCCCGGCGAGTTTATTAATGTATCGTGCATTCGCGCATCTGCTGTTGGGGCAGATGCATTTTTCCGCGGAGACCGTAGAGAAGCTGGAAACCATGTACGAACAGCCCGATACCGCTGCTGAGCTTGAACCGCTGCAGGGAGGCATGCTGTTCCTTCAATCGAACCTGCTCTTCTATACGGGGCGTTACGAGCAATGGGATTCGTTTGTCGGGTACCGGCTTCAAGGGGTGCTGCCGGAGGATCCCATCTTCTACAACTTTAATTACAATATGATTGAGCCGCTCGTCAGGCGGACAGCCTTTGGCTTGAAGGGCATTTTGTCGGCCGATACCGAACGGATCGGTCAGCGGTTCGTATCCGTACTGGAGCAGCACGGGTGGGGGCAATCGCTCATTAATTTATATGTCGTTCAAGCCCTAAGCGAAGGCTATTATGAATGGAACAGGCAAAGCGACAGTCTGCAGCTCATTCGCAAAATCGAGCAATCCGACAGGGCTAGGCAGACGGCAGGCTTGTTTATTCCTAACCGGATTACGCTGTCGCGCCTTTACGCCGCTAACGGACAGTATCAGAAGGCGCATGAAGCGATTGACGAAGCCGTCCAAATGGCGGACCAAAAAGGCGAGTATCACTGGCTGTATCCGCTTCGCGCAAGCCGTGCCCATCTTTACGTCAAGGAAGACAATCTCGCGGAAGCCAAAGCGGAGATATCCTGGCTGCGCCTGTCAGACCGCATTCAACCGGCATCCAACCGTTGGACCGAGTATACCGTCTACGCCAGGATACTGACCGCGCAAGGGAAAACAGCCGAGGCTTTGAGGCAATTGGAATTTATCAAGTCCTCGATTGAACAGGACCCTTGCTTCCTTGTTCGGACGGAGATCAGCGTTGTGCAGTCGCTCGCGGAATATCAGCGCGGCAATCGCGGCGCGGCAATGCAGCTTCTTCATGAAGCGCTTGTCATCGGGGAGTCGAACGGTTATATTCGCAGCTTTGTTGACGAGGGGATTCAAATGAAAAAGCTGCTTCAGATGTATGTGGAGCATCGGCAGCGAGAGGCCGTACAAAATGAATCGCCGAGTGTATCGCTTGCTTACGTGCAGCGGCTGTTGGAATGCTTCCCTCAGCAGGACAATCCTTCTCAACCGCAACCGGTACTGGTCGAACCTTTAACGGAGCAGGAAACCTTTATCCTGCAGTTGCTCGGACAAGGTGCGCCTAACAAACAAATCGCGGCCAAGCTGGCTTTAAAGGAAGGCACGGTAAAAGTATACCTGTCCAGGATCTACGCCAAGCTTGGCGTATCTTCCCGGACGCAGGCACTTGCGGCAGCCCGCGAGCTAGACGGGCTAGCCGAATAAAGCGGGGAATATAGATGAACGCAGGTCAATTAACAAGCACGGGAACATTTGGGTTCCGTTTTACAATGCCGGAGCATCTGGCTTTATGCAATCTGTTTGCGATTGGACAAGATGTCATTCGCGACCAGCATTACCGCTGGGACGGATTGACCCGGAACGACGGACCCTTGTTGTTGTTTCAATATACGTTTGACGGAGAAGGCATTTACGAGAAAGGGACGGAGACCTTTCGTATCCAGGCAGGACAAGCCTTTCTGACGGAGATCCCCGGAGATCACCGCTATTATTTTCCGCCGGAAGGATCGCATTGGTCCTTTATATTTGTATTAATTCGTCCTTCTCTCATTCTCCCGAATTGGGAAGAGGTAAAGAAGCAGCTTGGAGAAACTCCTCTCCTGCCTACGGGAAGCCGTCCGATAAGGCTGCTGCAGATGTACGAAGAAGCTCATGCCGGCCGGATCAAGGAGCCGTATACGGCATCCTCCTATGTGTACCAGTTTATCTCCGAGCTATGCCGGTTTGCGCTTGCTCCGAAGGAGGATACAAGGGAGTGGCCGCTTAAGGTGAAAGAAGCAGTCGCTTATATCGATGCGCACTACGAAAATATGATCAGTCTGGAGCAACTGGCCGACCAGCTAAGCTTGTCGAAATATCATCTGCTGCGCCTGTTCACCAGAACGGTAGGCATGTCCCCTAACGATTATTTGAATCAGACGAGGATTAAAGAGGCGATCAGGCTGCTGAAGGAGTCCGACTGGAGCGTGGAGCGGATCGCGGAGCAGGTGGGCTATTCCGGCGGCAGTTATTTTATTAAATGGTTCCGCAAAATTACGGGGGAGACGCCGGGTCATTTCCGTCAAGGGGAAGGCCAGCTTGTCTATAACCGGGTATATTTCGACTAATAGCAATAGTCGAGGGGCGCAATATTTTACTATGATTGACGCTAGATTACTGTAGATGACCTGATCTAATAGGAATTAATATAGGGATATAGAGCAATTCATTCCTATTCATTCTTGAAATACAGGAGGGTCATTATGCAGCATCGTGAATTTGCCCCAACACCGCCGCTCGGGTGGAACAGCTGGGATTGTTACGGCGCAACCGTAAGGGAAGACGAAGTACGCGGTAACGCCGATTATATGGCGGAGCATCTGAAAGCTTTTGGCTGGGAATATGTCGTTGTCGATATCCAGTGGTACGAACCGGGGGCCGTGTCGGATCTTTACCGTCCTTTCGTCCGGCTTGAAATGGATGATTATTCCCGGCTCATTCCGGCAGTGAACCGCTTCCCTTCCGCTGAAGGCGGTCAAGGCTTCAAGCCGCTTGCCGATTATGTGCATAGCCTTGGATTAAAGTTCGGCATTCATATTATGCGCGGAATACCGCGTCAGGCTGTTCATGATAATACGCCTATTAAAGGCACTTCGTTAACTGCCCGAGATATCGCGCATACCTGCTCCTTCTGCGGCTGGAATACGGATATGTACGGCGTGGACGCTAAGAAGGAAGGCGCGCAGGAGTACTACAACTCGCTGTTTGAAATGTACGCCGAGTGGGGCGTTGATTACATCAAAGTGGATGATATCGCCGACTCCTGGCTGCATGGCGGAGCGCATCTCGGCGAGATTGAACTGATCCGCAAAGCCATTGACCATGTCGGACGTCCAATCGTGCTTAGCTTGTCGCCTGGTCCCGCGCCCGTGAAGCATGCGGATTTCCTGGAACAGAACGCAAACCTGTGGCGGATGACGGATGACTTCTGGGACCGCTGGCCGCTGCTGCTCGACATGTTCGACCGCTGCAAAACTTGGGAGGGGCGTCCGAAGCCGGGCAATTGGCCGGATTGCGATATGCTTCCACTTGGCCGCATCGGCGTTCGCTGCTCGCACCCGGACCGTATGACCAACTTCACGCGCGACGAGCAGCTGACGATGATGACCTTGTGGACGATTTTCCGTTCCCCGCTTATGATGGGCGGCGAAATGCGCGATAATGACGCATGGACGTTGACTTTGTTGACGAACTGGGACGTGCTGCATATGCACCGTACCAGCTTTGGCGCAAGACAAGTATCGCGGATTGGCGATCGAGTGGTATGGTCCGCGGAAGGAAGCAACGGGGAACGTTATGTGGCTTTGTTTAATACCGGCGAAGAAGAGACGGAAGTATCCGTATCCTTCGGCGATTTGGGTATGGACGGAGAAGCAAGCATCAAGAACTTGTGGACAGGAGAGGTATTGGGCGCCCTAAGCTCCTCGTTATCTTCGGTTATTGCGCCGCATGGCGCCGCTTTGTACAGACTAGATACCGTTTAAATAAATGGCGAACTCCAATGGAGTTCGCCATCTTCATTTGAGCGTTACTTCAATTGGTCTGCGCTAAGCTCGGTGATCCCCGTATTCAGCATGGAATCTACCTTCTCTCCTTTGCTTGCCCGGAGTAGGGTTTCCACAATCGTTCGACCCCAAATCGTCTCGTTCTGAGAGATGACGGCAGCAAGCTGGCCATTAATCAAGGCATCTTTGTTTGTGGAGGTAATGCCCATTGATATGGCCAGCCGGTTCAACCCTTTTGCCTTCCAGATCAAAGTAGATGCGGAAGCGGAGATATAGTCGAGACCTACCATGGCATCAAAGTGGGGATGAGCGTCAATCATGGTCTCGATATCGCTCATCGCTTGCTCCTCGCTGCCTTTATTATGATGAACCTCCAGCACGTCTATGGACGATTCCTGGGCCAGATAATCGAGAAAGCCCTCCAGCCGCTGCTGCATTCCCAGCATTTCCTCCATGCCGTTCTCCACAATGATCATGCCTTTATGGCCAAGAAGGCGGCTGACCGTCATGGCGCTTTGACGCCCGGTCATAAAGTTGTCTGCCCCGATAAAAGCGGTGCGATTGCTGCCCGGCGCATCCGATTCGAAGGTAACGACGGGAATTCCGGTTGCCTCTGCTTTATTTATGACGGGAGCAAGCGCCGCGGAATCGACGGGGGATATGGCTATTCCGTCAATTCCTTGCTTGATCATCGATTCCATAATGCGGATTTGCTGCTCGGTGTTCGCTTCATCCGGCGCATTAACGATTAAAGCCACGTTGTTGTTCGCAGCGGTTTCGTTAGCGTCAAGCGTAATAAGCTCATAAGTAGGATAAGTCATCGGATAAATAATGCCGAAGGTTTTATCCTTGGCAAAGCTGCCGTTTGGCGATGGGGAGCCTTGAGCAGAAGATAACGACTGCTCTCCTGTCCCATTGTTGGAACAACCGGCAAGCAGCAAGGTAAAAATCATAAACAAGCGCGTCAGCCGTCTCATGCCGTCTCATCCTTTTCTCCTTGATTGCGGTATTCCTTGGGTGTCATGCCCGTCATTTTTTTAAATAGATTGGAGAAATAATGAGGATCATTATAGCCCACCTCAAAAGCAATCTCGAAAGACTTGCTGCGGGTCGTCTTAAGAAGCTCCATCGCTTTGCCGATTCGGATCTGCGTCAAATATTCGGTAAGGGTCTGACCGGTTTCCTGGCTGAAAACTTTGCTTAGATGGCTAGGGCTGATCCTCACATGGGCAGCCATGATCTTGAGCGATAATTGTTCATTATTGTAGTGGGATTGAATGTAATCCTTCGCTTGCTTGATAACGTCGCCGTATTTGTCCGAGGATTCCGACCGCCACTGCCAGAGCTCTTGCAGCAAGCCATTCAAATAAGAGCAGCACTCTTCCCAAGAAGCTATTTTTTTAATTTCCTGCTGAAGCCGGGGGGCGCTGCAGCCCGGATCCGCACCGGTACGGAAGGTTTGCTTCGCGCAGCGCAGCGCCTCCAGGGTGAGGTCGTTGAACAGATAGAAGCTGTAGCTGCTTTTAAAAGGAAGAGCTTTTAACGGTGCCGCAAACTCCCTAACAAAAGAATCCCGCTCTGCGGGTACGCCAATCTTCGCAAACTCGAGGAACTGACTGCGGTTAATGACGATATTCATTGGCTCATGAATATCGTGAAGCGACGCCTGGTTAAGCCGGGTAAGCCGGCTAATATATTTGTCTTCTTCCGCCTCCAGGCAAGAAATATGAATGCCGTGTATACGCTCTTGAAGACTGCCCATTCCGGCGTAAATTTCGCAGTCGAACAGCTGCTCGAGCTGTAACCGGATATCGGAGTTGAATGTCTGGATAAAGCCCGTCAGGCTTTCCGCGGAATTGCTCTTGAAGATATAGACGAGCTCAGTCTTGCTCCGGTAATACGATAAGCATTCGATCGGTTGTTCAAGCCGCCGATCTAGTTCGTTCCTGACGCTGGTCAAGAGCTGCTGGTCGGCAGAATCAGCCGGCCTGACATCCAGAACAGCGGCGGCATAGAAGCGGGAGGATAGGGAGAGATTCAACTCCTTAGCGGATTCAATCGCTTCCGAAGTGCTTATTAAACCGCCGCAGAGGTCAGCGAGCAGCCTTTCCTTCGTAATGGCTTGGCCTTTGAGCCGTTTCTGCTCTTCATCTATCTTGACGCTGACCTTCCGGAGAAGCTCAATCAGCTCGGCGGCGCTAACCGGTTTCAGACAGTAGTCTTCGACACCAAGGCGAATCGCATTTTGGGCATAACGGAATTCATCGTGGCCGCTCATAATAATAACTTTGATATGAGGCAGTTGTTTCCGGACAATGGCCGTTAATTCAAGACCGTCCATAAACGGCATCTTGATGTCGGTAATCAGAATGTCGGGCTGCTGCTCCTCGATAAGCGGTAAAGCTATTTCTCCGTCCGGTGCGTCGCCGCAGTAGACAAAGCCTTCCTTCGTCCAGTCGACGCAGCTCCGGATATTTTCGCGGATCAATATTTCATCGTCAACGATCATCACTTTTTTCATCGTTATGACCATCCTTATTTTTTTGGAATGCGAATTGAAATCTTGCTGCCTTCCCGGTATACGCTTTCAATCTCAACCCCATACCGCTGGCCGAAATACAACCGGATTCGTTGATGCACGTTTTGCAGGCCAAAGCCGCCTTCCTGATCATCCTGCTTAACGGCAAGAGAATCGACAGGCAGCTCGAGTTCCTCCCGCAGCTCGGCAAGCCGCTCCGGGGTTATCCCAATCCCGTTATCCTCGACCGTAAGAACCAGATCCCGATCCTCCACATGTCCGCTGATGATGATCAATCCTTGGCCGCGCTTGTTTTTGATGCCGTGATAAATGGCGTTCTCGATCAAAGGCTGAAGACTCATCTTCAGAATAGGGTAGACCTGCAGCTCGGGATCCACCTTAATCTCGTACTGCAAAATGTCATGATATCTCATCTGCTGGATGACCAGGTAAGTATGGGCATGCTCCAGCTCCGTCTTGACGGAGATCCAGTCCCGGCCTTTGTTCAAGCTTAACCGGAAAAACCGGGCTAAAGCCTTGACAAGCTTGATAACGCTTTCCTTTTTCTCCGCTTCCGCCATCCATATAATCGAGTCCAAGGTATTGTACAGAAAATGGGGGTTAATCTGGGCTTGAAGGGTCCGCAGCTCCGCCATCTGCTTCTGTTCCTGCTCCCGCCGGTTTTTCTCCATCAGGCTTTTGATCTCTTCAATCATCCGGTTAAAGCTGTTACCCAAATCGGCAATTTCATCGGTCCCGCTGGGCGTGACCTTCGCATCGAGGTACCCGCCGGACGCTTTGCGCATTTTGTTCATCAGAATTTGTATCGGGTGGGTCAGGCGGTTCGTCAGGAAGAAATACAGCGTTAAAGCAAAGACCGCGCTAAGCGCAACACTGACAATAATGAGCTGACGGATGCCGTTCGCTTCGGCGATAATTTCTTGAAACGGCACGACGCCGACAATTTTCCAACCGGTTATTTGAGAGGTGCTGTACACGATGAATTGAGGCTTTGCTTTGGTGGAGAGAACAAAGCTGTCGCTTGCCGCGGTCATCGGTTCCTGATCGATTTGTTCCAGAATAGCTGGTGAGGCCGCAGGGGACTGAGGCTGGAACACGGTTGTTCCGTACCGGTCGTTAATATAGAAGAAGCCGGTTTTGCCGATGACGGTATTTTTGAGAAAATCGTCAATCATCGCTTCATTGAGGTCAATGACGATAAAACCAATCACCTCATGGGTAATCCTTTGCTTGATTGCCGCAATAATGGACAAGGCATTCTGCCCGGGGTAGGTGAACCCGTCAAGGCGATTGGAATCGGACGAGGATGATTCCGGAATTCGCAGGACCGCATCGGGATATTGCGTCAAATATTGAAAATACGGATTGCGAAGTGGATTTCGGTCAAGCTGGAAGACGCCTTTCCGTTCGCTGATACCTTTCCCGTAAAAATTAACCATCGATATGTTCAGCACTTTGTCGTACTTATAGGTTTCGCGGTAGAACTTGAACGTCTGCAGGATCGATTTGGCTTCCTGATACGTCTCCGATTGCGAATAAAGAAATTGCAGCACCTGCGGATCTTTCCCCATCTCGAGAATCCTCTCGGTATCCCCGAACAAAATATCCATATTGCGGGCTAATTGATCCGCGACAAGCTGGGTTGAGGCTTTACTATGGTCGGAGACCGTGTTGTACGATTTCTGATAGGAGATGAGACCAACCACCAGTAATGGAACCGCGGTAAGAATAATAAACATGCTCAGCAATTTGGCCCTAAGGCTCGACGTAATCCATTTGATGAGCTTCATTGGCTGCTCTCTCCAATTGAGGATGAAATTTGATTTTTTTCATTATAGCATGAAACTTTAAGCTTTTAAGAGATTCGCGGTATAGTGCACCTTTTGCGAAAAAAATTACACTTTACGCTCTCGATTTCCGGGAAGTTGCCAAAAGGATTCAACGATTCTCCAAACGGACTCCATATTTCCGTTGCACGCAACGGTTCTATACTTGAATCACGCCAGGCATGGTGAACGAAAAGGGAGGATTAACCTGATGAAGTTAAAGAAAAGATGGGGACTTGCGGTAACGCTTGCTGTCATGGTGTCTATTGTAACCGCTTGCGGAGGCAACGGGGGCAGCAACGGGAACAACTCGAACAATACGGCAAACGCAACAAATAAGCCGGCCGAGACGGCTGCGGCCCAAGAAACGGCCAGCGGCTCGGGAGACGGCGATAAGAAAATTACGCTTGGCTTCTCGCAGGTAGGGGCGGAGAGCGGATGGCGTACGGCTAATACGAAGTCGATCCAGGAATCGGCGAAAGAAGCCGGGTTCGATCTGAAGTTCTCGGACGCCCAGCAGAAGCAGGAAAATCAGATTAAAGCGATCCGTTCCTTCATTCAGCAAAAGGTTGATGTTATCGCCTTCTCCCCGGTAGTGGAATCGGGTTGGGATACGGTGCTGAAGGAAGCAAAGGATGCCGGTATCCCGGTCATTCTGACAGACCGTGCGGTAGATTCGGCCGACACGTCACTGTATAAGACCTTTATCGGCTCGGACTTTATTGAAGAAGGCAAGAAAGCCGGTCAATGGCTGGTCGATCAATACAAAGATACGCAGGAAGATGTCAATATCGTCGAGCTGCAGGGAACAACAGGCTCCGCTCCGGCGAACGACCGCAAGGCAGGCTTCCAGGACACGATCGCTTCGAATCCCAAGCTCAAAATTATCGCTTCCCAGACCGGCGACTTCACTCGTGCCAAAGGGAAGGAAGTTATGCAGGCTTTCCTGAAGGCGCATAAAGACATTGATGTTCTCTACGCGCATAACGACGACATGGCTTTAGGGGCTATTCAAGCGATTGAAGCCGCAGGTCTTGTGCCGGGCAAAGACATTATCATTATTTCGGTAGACGCGGTCAAAGACGGGATGCAAGCCGCGGCAGACGGCAAGATCAACTTTATCGTGGAATGCAATCCACTGCTTGGACCTCAGTTGATGGAAGCTGCTCAAGCGGTTGTAGACGGCAAAGAAATTGAAACGCGTATCGTAACGAACGAAACGACCTTCACATCCGAGCAGGCGAAGGAAGCTTTGCCGAGCCGCCAGTACTAATAAAAAGAATGAAAAGCCGCCTGGAGCACCAGATTGCCGCTGGGCGGCTTTTTCTCTTGGAAAGGAGAGAGCAGCATGCAGGCACCTATTCTTCAAATGACCGGAATCACCAAACGCTTCCCCGGCGTAAAGGCCTTGTCCAATGTGGATTTCCGGCTGTTCCCCGGCGAGGTTCACGCGCTGATGGGAGAGAACGGAGCAGGCAAATCGACCCTCATTAAGGTGTTAACCGGTGTCTACTCTATCGATGAAGGTACGGTTACCATCGAAAATCAGGCTGTCTCGATTGGCGGGCCGTTAGAGGCGCAGAAAGCCGGGATCAGCACTGTCTATCAGGAAGTGAATCTATGTCCGAACCTGACAGTTGCCGAAAATATTTATATTGGGAGGGAGCCAAGGAAATTCGGCAGAATCCTATGGAACAAGATGAACAAGGAAGCCGCACGGCTTCTGAAGGAACGGCTGAATCTGAGCATCGACGTTACGCTGCCGCTTCATGCTTATTCCGTCGCTGTCCAACAGCTTATTGCGATTGCCAGGGCGCTCAGCATTTCGGCGAAAGTGCTTATTCTCGACGAACCCACCTCCAGTCTGGATCAAAATGAGGTACATCAGCTGTTCAGCATTATGCGAAAGTTGAAAAACGACGGATTGGCTATATTGTTCGTTACCCATTTTCTCGATCAGGTCTATGAAATGTCTGACCGGATTACCGTTCTACGCAATGGAGAGCTGGAAGGCGAGTACCTGGCAGCGGGACTGCCGCGCATCGAGCTTGTTCTGAAGATGATCGGCAAGGATCTTAAGCTGCTGGAAGAGCTGCCGAAGCTGTCTGAAGAGGCAGGTGCCGCCGCGGGGAGTATCATGATTACCGCATCCGAGCTTGGCCGAAAAGGGGCGATTAACCCGTTTGATCTTGAGATCCGGAAGGGAGAGGTAGTTGGATTAGCAGGCCTGCTGGGCTCCGGCCGGACGGAGATGGCAAGACTGCTCTTTGGCGTAGACCGGCCGGATCAAGGGAAGCTGCTTGCCGGGGAATCCGGCAGTCCGGTGAAATCGCCAAGAAGCGCTATCGAGCTGGGCATTGCTTACTGCTCGGAGAACCGGAAGACCGAGGGTATTATAGACGATCTGACTGTCCGTGAAAATATTATACTCGCGCTGCAGGCAGCAAGAGGCTGGCTCCGGCCGATCTCCCGCAAGAAACAGGATGAAATCGCAGACCAGTATATCAAGATGCTGAACATTAATCCTCCAAACCCCGAACACTTGATTAAGAACCTGAGCGGGGGCAATCAGCAGAAGGCACTGCTTGCCCGTTGGCTGCTGACGGAACCCGAGCTGTTGATCCTGGATGAACCAACGAGAGGAATCGATATTGGGGCCAAGGCGGAGATCCAGAAGCTGGTTCTTTCGCTTGCGAAGCAGGGAATGTCGGTTCTCTTTATTTCTTCGGAGCTGGAAGAGGTCATCCGCGTCAGCGACCGCGTGGCAGTATTGCGGGACCGCTCCAAAGTCAAGGAGCTTGGCGGCGGCGAACTGAACCAGCAGCAAATTATGCAAGCGATGGCAGGGGGATAAGGCTATGGGAGGCAAAATGCACCGTCATCATTTGTTCTGGCCGTTGGTTGTGCTTGGGGCATTGCTATTGTTTAATCTCATCTATTCACCGGATTTCTTCTCTCTAGCGGTCCGGGGCGGCAACTTATACGGCAGCTTGATTGATATTCTTAATTTTGGAGCTCCTCTTATCCTGGTTTCCATCGGAATGACCATTGTCATTGCAACGGGCGGAATCGACCTCTCCGTTGGTTCCATTGTGGCGATTTCCGGCGCTATGGCTTGTCTGACAATAAGCAAAGGCACGGATCCAAGCTCCGTCTTGCTCGTAATTGGGGCGGTATTGGCATCCATCGCGCTGTCTATCGTGCTTGGCATGTGGAATGGCGCGCTTGTTACGGTCACGCGTATTCAGCCTATTATTGCGACTCTTATCTTAATGGTTGCCGGGCGTGGTATTGCGCAGTTAATTACCAGCGGGCAAATTATAACCGTATCCAATTCGAACTACGAATATATCGGCGCGGGTTCGCTTGCTTCCTTGCCGTTTTCTATCTTTATCGTTGCGGCCGTGCTGTTGATTGCCTCGCTGCTGACACGAAGAACAGCCATCGGTTTGTTTATTGAATCCGTCGGCAGCAATCCGGAGGCTAGCCGGCTTGCGGGTCTTCGCTCCAGAACCGTGATTCTGACTGTCTATGTGTTCTGCGGCTTATGCGCGGGAATAGCAGGGCTGATTCTAAGCTCGAACGTCTCCAGCGCGGATGGGAACAACGCCGGACTATGGTATGAGCTGGATGCCATTTTAGCAGTCGTGATCGGCGGGACCTCTCTGAATGGCGGACGGTTTTATTTGATGGGAACGGTTATTGGCGCATTGATCATCCAGACCTTGACCACCACGATCTATATGATTGGCGTTCCGCCCGAGATTACGCTTGTCGTCAAGGCTTTTGTCGTGCTTGCCGTATGCCTCATTCAATCCGAGGCGTTCCGCAAGACGTTGATTACCCGCTGGAAGAAGAGGAATTACCCTGCAGAACAGGAGGTTACCCGCCATGCTTAACCGCAAATACGTTCCGATCCTTGTGACCTTTGGCTTGCTAGCGGTCATGTTCGCCGCGGGCTCATTTCGCTACACCGGATTTTTCTCCGCACAGGTTCTATATAATCTGCTCATCGATAATTCGTTTCTTATCATAACGGCCGTAGGGATGACCTTCGTCATCATTTCCGGCGGCATCGATTTGTCGGTCGGCTCCGTTATTGCCCTCACTACGATGATTTGCGCCACATTGGTAGAGCGGCACGGCTGGTCACCGGTCGTTGTTATTCCGATGGTTCTTATCTTTGGAGCTTTATTCGGGACATTGCTAGGGGCCATTATTCATTATTTCAAAATCCAGCCGTTTATCGTTACTCTTGCGGGAATGTTCCTCGCCAGAGGGATCTGTTACATCATCAGCATTGATACGATTACGGTGACAAACGGCTTTTTTACCAAGGCAGCCCAAACCAAGGTACCGCTTCCCGGAGGCAATATATCCATTAACGTAATCATTGCGTTGGTGATTGTTCTAGCCGCTATCTATCTTGCGCAT
Organism: Paenibacillus glycanilyticus NBRC 16618; assembly: GCF_004000805.1. GTDB lineage: Bacteria > Bacillota > Bacilli > Paenibacillales > Paenibacillaceae > Pristimantibacillus > Pristimantibacillus glycanilyticus. The sequence goes on along the minus strand of NZ_BILY01000015.1, from coordinate 77,439 downwards.
TATACGAGATTTGGCCGCAATGTGTATGCGATTGGGGGAAGCGAGCAATCCGCGCTCCTAATGGGGCTGCCGGTGGCCAGAACGAAAATATTAGTCTATACGTTCAGCGGCTTCTGCTCGGCGCTCGCGGGAGTCGTGTTCACCTTCTATATGCTATCCGGATACGGATTGCATGCCATGGGACTGGAGCTTGATACGATTGCGGCCGTTGTTATAGGCGGAACGCTGCTTACCGGCGGTGTCGGTTACGTCGCGGGAACCTTGATCGGCGTATTGATACAAGGGGTTATCCAAACTATAATAAGCTTCGAAGGAACGCTAAGCTCCTGGTGGACAAAGATTGTGATCGGGTTGTTACTGTTTGTGTTTATCCTCTTCCAGAGACTGCTCAGTGACCGGAGGGTCACGTTAAAGACATAAGTTATTCCTTTCAAGGGGGTGGGGCAGGCATGAAGAAGCTAATCTATTTGTTATTTGGTTTGGTCCTAATCTTACTGCTTCAAAGCTGCACTTCCCGGGTGGAAGCACCCGCCCCCGTGCCGGCCTTAGACAGTGAAGCACCGCCAGCCATAAGCGAATGGCTGAAGAGCTCAGCCTCGAACGTAAATCCCGGGAAAACGATAACTCTCGGCTTCTCCCAATTGGGAAGCGAAAGCGCATGGCGCCTCGCCAATACGGCCTCAGTCCAGGATGCGGCTGCCGAGTCGGGTATCCGGTTAATTATGAGTAATGCCGAGCAGTCCCAGTCCAAGCAATTCGAAGCCATCCGCTCTTTTATTGAAATGAAGGTCGATGTTATCGCCATCGCGCCAGTCGTGGAATCCGGCTGGGAGGATATCCTTCTGGAGATCAAGCAGGCCGGGATTCCGGTTGTCATCTTGGATCGCTCGGTTGACGTAAAGGATTCGTCGCTATTTGTCACAACGATTGGCTCTAACCTTTATGAAGAAGGGGTGAGGGCGGGAAAATATCTTCTTGATCTCATGCGCAGCCAGCCTGGCCCGATCCGGATAGCGGAGCTGCAGGGAACCAAAGGCTCTACGCCTTCCATTCAGCGGGGAGAAGGATTCCGCAGCATTATAAAGGCTAGAAAAGATATGGTCATTACGCAAAGCGCTCCCGCCGACTTTACGGAAGAGAAGGGCAGGGAGGTGATGCGCACCTTCCTGGAGGTGCCGGAAGACGAGCGTCCGCAAGTATTATTCGCTCATAATGACGATATGGCTCTTGGCGCCATTGAATCGATTGAGGAAGCAGGCCTTAGACCCGGAGTCGATATTATCGTCATTTCGGTCGACGGCTCCCGAAAGGCGCTGCAGCAGCTTGCGGCAGGCAAGCTGAACGCGGTGGTGGAGTGCAATCCGCTGCTTGGGCCTCAGCTGATGCAGACGGCCAAGGAGATTATGGCCGGAAGGACGCTTCCTAAGCGGATGGTCCCGCCCGAGGATGTCTTTACGCAGGAGAGAGCGGCGCAGGAAATAAGCAAACGTAAATTCTAGCATATAGGGATTATTAGACAGAAATCCGCTCAAGGCGGATTTTTTTCTTTTTGCCAAGTACCTTCTCGTATATAATAGATCTGGTTATCTTTGGAAGTTTAGCTTTGGAAGTTTCTCGAAGCCGTCTATCATGAGAGGAGAGGTTGGTTTGCAGGAACGGTTAGTGAAGGCAAACAAAATGGCGTGGGAGACGAAGGCTTATGAAGCTTGGGTTCGGCAATACGGTACTCCCGCTGAATTAGCCGAGACGTTAAGGCAGACGGGCAGCCATAATCTGCGTTATTGGCTGAAGTACATAGGAGATCCGTCGGGGAAGCGGGTGCTTAATCTGCTGGGTTCGCATGGCAGAAAAGCGATCGCGCTTGCCATGCAGGGAGCAGAGGTTACAGTCGTGGATTTATCGGCGGAAAATCAGAGGTATGCGCTGGATGTTGCGGCTGCGGCCAAAGTTAAGCTGAATTATATCTGTTCGGATGCCCTGTCTATTCCGGATGAGGAAGAGCTGGGACAATTCGATATCGTTCTGATGGAGTTTGGCGTCCTGCATTACTTCTCCGATCTTCATGCGATCTTTGATGTTGTCCGCCGGAGGCTGAGAGCGAACGGAAGATTTCTGCTGACGGATTTTCATCCTTTTGCAAGGGCCTGGGTAACCTCGAGAAATCTTACTGAGCCAAGCGGCAATTACTTCGAAAAAGGGATTAAGGAAGGCGAGGTTGCCTTCGCCAAGCTACTGCCGGAGGAAGAGAGAGAAGGTCTTGGCAAAGTGCTCGCCTGCAGCTGGACGGTTGGCGATATTTTGTCGGCGGCCGGAGCTTCAGGCTTATTTATTCGGGCCTTTGAAGAAATTCCGAGTTCCAAGAGCCCGAATGTTCCCGAATTCTATACGCTAGTTGCCGACAAGATCGATACCGCTTTGGCGCCGCTTTATCCAAATTTAAATGAGGAGAAGTGATTCGCGTGACCAATAAGCAATTGGAGCAGGTCGAGATTGTTACACTGGAAGAGAAGCATTTTGTTGGAGTGGCGGTTACGAATGCATTCAGGCGCGTAAATCCGAAAAGCATCCAGGAGGTCAATGAGCTTTTTCTGTCCAGAATAAAAGAGATTCCGAACGTGATCAATGCGGACAGCTATGTTTGCCCTCATTTTGCCAATGATTTTCTGTTCACTTATATATACTGCATGGAAGTATCCCGAATCGACGAGGTTCCGGAAGGCATGCTCGGCTTTTCCGTTCCAGGCCAGAGCTATGCGAAGGTAAGGTCAAGCGAAAAGGATCCATATGCGTTAATCAAGGCGGCCCTGGAAGCGATGAACGTTAAAAACAATACGAGATCTCTAGCGCTTGAAGTATTCCGTTTCGGTGAAGAACAGCATGTTCGCAATGCGGATGTGTATGTTCCCATTTTGTAAGAAGACAGCCGGGGACGGCAGCCTTCTTTTTGCTGATATTCACCCATAAAGCGTCGGATATGCGGGAATAATGAAACATTTTGACTTGTACCGGCGTTATACATAACATAAAAAGGAATAGTCACGGCATGCGAAAGGGGCGACTGAATTGCAATTGTATTTTCGTGAGAATTTTTGGAATGCCGGTGTGACGGAGATTTTAAACGAGCAGGAGCAGCAAGTCGGGCAGCTCGATATGAGAAGCGCTTTTAGCTCTACCATCGATATCTACGGTGCGAACGGTGAACTGCTCTATAACGGGAGGTTCCCCTTCTTCTCGGGCAAGTGGGAGGTCAACGGAGCGGATGGTGAGGAAGCGGGAGTGCTTAGAAGCAGGCTGTCGTTTTTCACGAAAAAATATTCCTATGAAACGATCGGCCGCGGCGATTACGAGATTATTTCGCCGGCCTTCTCGAGAGAATACGATGTAATAGATGAATCCGATAACATTGTCGCCCAATTCAAACAAGTTAACGGTTGGTTTTCATCCGATGCTTTCGTGCTTGACAATCAATGCGAATTTCTGGATTCCTACGAGCTTATTGCCGTCATTATCGGCATGCATGCCATGCAGAAGGCCGCGAGCAACGCGGGAACCGCAGGGACATAATTATAAAATAGAAGACGCTCCAATCTGGGGCGTCTTTTCTTTATTTATCTCTATCCATATATCTATCTTTGTCTTATAATTTGGTAGAATTATGTCGAATATCTTATACATAAAGGAATGATCCAACATGCCGTTTAGAAAAATAATGACTATTTTATTGATTATCTGTCTCCTGCTGCCAACCTCAATTAGACAGGCTTCTGCGGCAGGAAGTGATGTCAATGTCCTAGCGTTGTCGGCGGGAGGAGAGTTATATCCTGAGTTCTCAAATGATGTGTCCGACTATGATCTATACATGGATAGAAGCTCGAATCCCAACTCCTATATTGGCATAAGGGTAAGCGATGACCAGACGAAACTGGAATACCGGGTAAACAGCGGAACTTGGAATCTGATTGGAAATTGGACTTCGAGCGGTAATTTATTCATGAACCCGGGGTTGAACCTTATTGAGGCGAGAATCACCTCCGCCGATCAAACGGCCACCCGCATAATCAGTATCCATGTACATAGGCCACAGCCAAATGATTCTACCGTGAGGAAATTAACCGTATCGGAAGGGAGTTTATCGCCGGGCTTTGATTCCGCTAATACAAGCTACACTGTGAATGTTCCGTATACGACTTCATCTATTGCTTTTACGCCAACACTTACGGACGGAGATGCTTCAGCGACAATAAACGGGCTAGCTGCGATAAGCGATCATGCAAGCGATGCCATTAATCTGGCTGTCGGCAGCAACAGCATTCCCGTCATGGTGACGTCGCAAGATGGTAGTACGGTAACAGCCTACACGATTAACGTCATCCGTGCAGCGGCAAGCACAAATGCGGATCTATCGCAACTGAATTTATCTGCGGCTTCTATTCTTCCGTTATTCTCAAGCGGGACAATCTCCTATTCCGCCGAGGTTGCCAACAGCGTATCTTCTACAACCGTAACGCCAACCTCTGCGGAAGCGCACGCTACGATTAAAGTGAGCATTAACGGCGGAACCGATGAATCGGTTACTAGCGGAACAGCAAGCACGAATTTGCCTCTCTCTGCAGGTGACAACCTCATTAAAGTCCAAGTTACCGCACAGGATGGCAGCACCGTAAAAACCTATAGCATCAGCCTCCATCGCAGAAGCTCGAATGCGGATTTATCCGCCTTGAGCTTATCGGCCGGAAGTCTGGCTCCGTCTTTTGACAGCGCAACGACGGACTACGAGGTTGTGATGCCAAGCACGGTGTCCGGCTTGACCTTCAAGCCTAAGCTCGCGGATTCCTCAGCCAAGGTAGAGTGGCAATCCGGCAGCGGCTCCTATACCAGCCTAGCCGATAACACGGACAGCCCTGAGATCCCGCTGCAGGATGGATTAAATACATTGCATATCAAAGTTACAGCGGATGACGGCAATGCGAAAACCTATACCATTCGCGTCGAGCGGCAAAGCAGCAATGCCAAACTCAGCAGCTTGACGTTATCTGCGGGGACATTAAACCCAGCATTTGACGAAAATACTTTCGCCTATAACACAAGCGTTGATTATACCGTTGATTCCATTACCTTAAAGCCGGTTGTCGCCGAAAGTCATGCTACAACGGAAATGAGCTTGAATCAAGGTGCGTATACTAGTCTCGCAAGCGGGGTAAACAGCGTTCCGCTTAGCTTAAATCAGGGCAGCAATACGATACAAATTAGGGTGACCGCCCAAAACGGGGCAGAACAAATCTATTTGGTCATTCTCAACCGAGGATATGCGCCAACTTCGCCTCCTCCGACTGTAACGCCGGATTCTCCCACGAAGCCCGTCAGCTTTAACGATATTGCAGGGCATTGGGCAGAGAAGCTGATTGTTGACGGAGCCGGGCAGGGCTGGATAAGCGGTTTTCCGGACGGAAGCTTCCGCCCGGATCAAACCGTGACCCGTCAGGAGTTTTCCGTTATCGTAACTAACGCATTAGGCCTGAAGCCGGATACGCAAGCCGGCAGCCATACCTTCTCGGATCAATCGGAGATTGCGCCATTTGCGAAAGATGCCGTAAATCTTGCTTATCAGAAGGGTATGATTAAAGGGTATGAGGACGGAAGCTTCCATCCGAATGCGGAAATTAGCCGAATGGAAATGGCGACAATTCTCATGCGTACAGTTGGAAAGCAGGCCGTAACGGCTTCTACCGGTTTTGCGGATGATAGTCTCATTCCTTCATGGGCGAAGCCGCTTGTAGCGGCTGCTTACGATGCCGGAATCGTTAACGGACGAAGCACTAATCGATTTATGCCTTTGGCTTCGGCAACGCGAGCAGAGGCTGTAACAATGGTGCTTCATTTGCTCGATTACAACAAATCGCATTAAATTGGAAAGCTTCTTCGAATGCTTCGTTTCGGAGAAGCTTTTTTGATGCAATCAGCCATATGCAACCACTAATTTTGAACTGAATTTACATATAAAACCAAGGGTATCCATGGAAATTGCTTTCGTTGTACGATAACAGCGGCACATAAGAAAGCGTTTTCAATCAATGTGCTAAACTAAACTTTAACAGAGGAGAAGGTGTAATGAAGAGAAAGGTTGCAGGTATCATCGCTGTTATCGCGCTAACGGCCAGTTTGTTCGGCAATGGGGTTATGGCCTCATCCGGCAGCAAGTCGCAAGGCTATGACTGGGGGAGAGTAAAGACGGTTGGCGGAGGATTTGTCCCCGGAATCATCTACAATCCTTCCGAGAAAGATCTTGTTTATGTCAGAACGGACATTGGGGGAGCCTACCGCTGGGACAAGAAGACGAATACCTGGAAGCAGCTGCTTGATTGGGTCGGCTATGACAATTGGAATATGGCCGGCGTGGAAAGCCTTGCAACCGATCCGGTAGATCCGAACCGGGTGTATATTGCCGCTGGCACTTATTCGAATGACTTTACAGATCAGAACGGGGTTATGCTGCGCTCCAACGATAAAGGGGAGACTTGGAAGAAAACCGTTCTGCCGTTCAAATTCGGAGGCAATATGCCGGGCCGTTCGATGGGCGAACGTCTTGCGATTGATCCGAACAATAACAGCGTAGTGTATTTTGGAGCGCGCAACGGCAACGGGTTGTGGCGAAGCACCGATTACGGCGCGACTTGGAACAAAGTCACTTCTTTTACGGCGGAGCAGAACGTAAAGGATTATTATGGCGGAGAGGTAGGGCCGGTATGGATTGCCTTTGATGCAACAACCGGGAAAAAGGCTGATGCAAAGCATAAGAAATCGGCGCAAACAACGAAGACGATTTACGTGGGAGTTGCAGACACGGAGCAAAGCATTTACAAAAGTACGGACGGCGGCGCTACCTGGCAACCGGTTGCCGGACAGCCGCATGAAGGCTTTGTTCCTCATCATGGCGTACTCACGGCTGACGGGAAGCTGTATATTACGTATAACAGCGCGATTGGCCCTTACGACGGTCCGGCCTGGAACGGAACGAAAGCCGGTTCGGTCTGGAAACTCGATACGAAAAGCGGGGCGTGGACGGATATCAGTCCGGCTGTCATTGCGCCAACCGATGCCAGCGGAGTCCCTTCCTATCCGTTTGGAGGGCTTGCGGTAGATCCTTCCAATCCGAATACGGTGATGGTCGCAACAATGAATATGTGGTGGCCGGATGAGCATATTTTCCGAAGCACGGATGGCGGAGCGACCTGGACGTCCTTCTGGACGATGGGGGAAGGCTATTCGAGGGTGAATAAGTATGATCTGGATTACTCGCAATCCCCATGGCTGGATTGGGGTAGAACGTCGAGTCCGACCGATGTCGAGCAAAATCCGAAGCTTGGCTGGATGATTGGCGATCTCGAGATTGACCCGTTTAATCCGGACCGGCTTCTGTACGGAACAGGCGCTACTCTATTTGCTGCGGATCATTTGACGGCATTGGACCGCAATAACGGCGATAAGGTGAAGGTATCCGTTCATGCCGAAGGAATTGAAGAAACGGCTGTTCTCGGTCTGATCAGCCCTCCGGACGGAGCGCATCTGATCAGCGCAATGGGCGACATTGGCGGCTTCCGGCATGAAGAATTGGACAAAGCGCCAACCATGATTACGAATCCTTACTTTGGCACAAGCACGGACCTGGATTATGCCGAGTTGAATCCGAACTTAATCGTTCGCGTAGGCAATGCGGAGAATAAAGATGCCCGGTTAGGCCTCTCCACGGATAACGGTGTGACCTGGACACCTGCTTCCAACGCGTGGACAGATACAGACGGGGATAAAACGCAAGGCGGAACGGTTGCTCTTAGCGCCAACGGAAATACGATTGTATGGGCTCCGAAAAGCGCTTCGGCAGACCAAAGCAGACCGGTAAGCTACTCGAATGATCATGGCCAGACATGGACAGCTTCGGCCGGCATTCCGGAGGGAGCTACGGTATCCTCCGACCGAGTAAACTCCTCCAAATTTTATGCTTATGCGGACGGGGCTTTCTATGTAAGCAAGGATAGCGGGGCAAACTTCGTTAAATCCGTCAAAGCGGTTAACCTGCCATCAAAGCTGAATAGCAAGTTTAAAGCGGTTCCTGGCGTTGAAGGCGATATTTGGCTGGTTGCGGCGAAGGATAATACGAACACGCAAAGCGAATACGGCATTTTCCATTCTACCGATTCGGGTGCCACCTTTACGAAGTTGAAAAATGTGCAGGAATCGGCGATGATCGGCTTTGGCAAGGCTGCACCGGGTCAATCGTATATGGCGATATATATGAATGGGCGTATCAACGGCAAGTTTGGATTCTACCGGTCGGATGATGCGGGCCGCAGCTGGATTCGGATCAATGATGATCTCCATCAATATGCGAATGCGACGCAAGCCATTACCGGCGATCCGCGCGTATACGGGCGCGTGTATATCGGTACTAACGGTTTTGGCATCGTGCGGGGAGATATCGCAGCCAACAAACCGAAGCCGGGGAATAGCGGACCAAAAGAAAGATAAACGAGGGTAGACGATCAACACCCGGTACGGGATGTACCGGGTGTTTTATTAACGTTATTTGAAATCGATTTCAAAAGATATCACATATCGCACAATCGGTTTTTATATATTTAACGCCATAAAACGGCACTTTTTGTATGAAAGCGGTTAATTTCTTTTTATCAACTTATTGAAATCGATTTCAATTGATGATATTATCCAATTCAGGTAAGCAACAAGACATACATCCAGGGGATCCATGCAAGGAACAGGGGGTGCAACAAGGCTTATTTATTAAACGGGTAATAGGAAAAGCAGTACTCAGCATGGCAGAGAAACTTTCTTGAGAGGGGCTTGAAGCATGGGAGCAAGTATGTGGAAACGAATGGCCGCGCAGACACTGGTCGCCGGTCTTGTTGTCTCGAGCTTTACCGGCATTGCGTTGCCGGCAGTATCGGCAGCTGCCGCTGATCCGGTAAACGTATGGATGACAACCGGTGACAAGAGCAATCTGATCGCCAAGCAGCCGGATGTCGCATTCGAATCGAACGGCGCGCCGGCAGAGCTGACGATAGACGTAGACGAGAATACGAAATACCAGACGATTGACGGCTTCGGTGGCGCTCTAACCGATTCTTCGGCGTATGTCATTTCTCAAATGGATAATCAGGCGAAAGACGCTTTGATGAATAAGCTGTTCAGCCGTGAAGGCGACGGCGTTGGGTTCAGTTATATGCGGCTGCCGATGGGCGCAAGCGATTTTGCAACCAGCATTTATACGTATGACGATATGCCTCCGGGAGAGACGGATCCGAATCTGGAGCATTTCTCAGTTGCTCATGACAGCGCATACATTATTCCGTTCCTTAAGCAAGCGCTGCAAATTAACCCGGATCTGAAAATTATGGGCACGCCTTGGAGCGCGCCGGGTTGGATGAAAACAACGGACTCATCAGTAAAAGGGAAGCTGAAAGAGGAATATTACGGGGTTTACGCGCAATACTTCGTCAAATTTATTGAAACCTATGAAGCGGAAGGAATTCCGATTGACGCCGTTACGCTTCAGAATGAACCGCATTTCGAACCGGCCGATTACCCGGGGATGAGAATGGAGCCGGCGGATCAAGCGAAGTTCGTGAAGGATTACCTGGGGCCAGCGTTTGAAGCGGCTAAGATCGATACCAAAATTGTGGTCTGGGATCATAACTGGAGTGAGCCGGACTACCCGATCGAGGTTCTGAACGACCCGGATGCGAAGAAGTATATTGCCGGTTCCGCCTTCCACGGCTATTCGGGCAATGTCAGCGCACAGTCGCTTGTTCATGACCAGCATCCGGACAAAGACATTTATTTCACGGAAAGCTCGGGCGGTGAATTCGCGCCTGATTTTGCAGGCAACGTGCAGTGGGATGCTCAGAATCTCATCATCGGCGCTACCCGCAACTGGGCTCGCACATCGCTCAAATGGAATATTGCGCTTGACGAGAATCACGGTCCGTATGTAGGGGGCTGTTCGGACTGCCGCGGTATAGTTACGGTTAACAGCGGCACGGATGAAGTCAAGTACAACGAAGAGTTCTATGCTTTTGGCCAGGCAAGCAAATTTGTTCTGCCGGGAGCGCAGCGGATCAAGTCCAATACGTTTGGCGCGGGCAGCATCGAGGATGTTGCATTTGTCAATAAGGACGGCTCCAAAGTACTGGTAGCCCTGAACTCGTCGAAGCAGCCGAAGGACTTCAAAGTACGCTGGGGATCCAAAAGCTTCGCTTATACGCTTCCCGCCGGTGCCGTAGCCAGCTTTGTATGGAACGGAACACAGGACAGCGCGGCTGCAATCAGCCCGTATGCTGCCCTGCAGGCCGAGGATTACAGTGAAATGAACGGCGTGACAACGGCAGTAACTACCGACGCCGGCGGCGGCAAAGCTGTCGGTACAACGATGGATGGCAGCTACATCGCATTTGATAACGTTGAATTCCTGAATGGCACGGCAAGCGTGAAGGTCAGAGCGCAATCGCAAGGCGACAGCGGCATCGAGTTCCGCCTTGACCGTCCGGACGGCGAGTATGTCGGCGGCGTGGATCTCACGGATACAAACGGGGCATGGATTACAAAAGCCGCCCAAGCGGAATCCGTATCCGGCAAGCATAAGTTGTATGTCGTTTTCCGCGGCAAAGCCAATCTGAACTGGTTCCAGTTCTCTTATGATTTCGTGCAAAGCAGCTATAACTATTTGAGCATTGGCGGCAGCTTTGAAGAAGGCGGACTTGCCGGATGGAATGGCTGGACGCCCGAAGGCCAAGCATCCGCTCAAAAGGCGGACAGGGATAATCCAAGAAGCGGCTCTTATAAGCTTACTCATTATTTAGGCGGCAGCACGCCTTATGAACAGACCACATTCCGCACGGTGAAAGTTCCTAACGGTACGTATAAAGCTTCCGTCTGGTATCAAAAGGGCGGCGATACGAACGTAAGCCTGGAAGCGAAGAAATACGGCGGCGCCGATCTGAGCGTTGCGGCGGCAACTACGGCTTATGTGGGATCGTGGACGCAAATCGTTATTCCGGAAATTCAAGTGACGAACGGACAAGTGGAGTTGGGTATCCATTCCCGCAATAAAGGCGGCGAATGGGCTGCATTCGACGATGTGGAATTGATTCCGGTTATTGCAAAAGCTCCATCGGCAGCACAAGGAACGAGCGCTCCGGGGACACCGCAAGGAGTCGGCGCTGAGCTATCAGGCGGACATAATATCAAGCTGTCCTGGACAGCGGTCGCAGATGTGGACGGCTATAAAATCTACCGTTCTACCACGGATTCGGAAACTACGGCAAACGGAGTATATCCGGATTACCGGCTGATTGGACTCGCGGCCGGAAATGCGACCGGTTATGCGGATCAAGGGCTTCGAGGCAGTACGGCTTATTCCTACCGCGTTACGGCGTTTAACGCTAACGGCGAATCTGCGGCAAGCTCTTCCGTAAACACAACAACAGTGGCGGGCTCGGATTCCGTGGCACCTTCGGCACCGGTTGGCCTGACGGCGGAGCCGGGAATCGAACAGGTTAAATTGGCTTGGGAACCAAACGTCGAGACCGATTTCCTGAAGTACAACATTTATGTCAACGGCTTTAAACGGGCATCGGTTGATCCTGCTCCGTCTTCCGTCTATACGGTGACCAACCTGAAAGCGGGCACGCGTTATACCTTTACGGTGAAGGCGGTAGACCAAGCAGGCAACGAATCGGCGGCTAGCAATGCGGTCACCGAGACACCTGCGGTGGCAAGCGTTCTGGTACCTTTCCCAGATAACAATCTCGATTTCGAAACAACCGACAGCAATGGCAAAGCAACCCTTTCTCCATGGCAGGAATGGCATCCGGGTACGCAGTCGAATGCTTCGTCCATCGACAATGATAACCCGCGCGGCAAATATAAAATGACCCATTGGTCCGGTTCGGCTTACCAGCAATCGAACTATCAGACGCTAACCGTTCCGAACGGCGTGTATAAGGTTCAAGTGTGGGTAAGAACGGGAGGCGGACAAAACAAGTTCCAGCTCGAGGTATCGGGCTACGGCGAGAATGCGCCGCAGCTGACGAAAGACATGAGGGGCGCAAGCGGCAGCGTCTACACTCCGTTTGCGATCGACCGTATTGAGGTGACCAACGGCAAGCTGCAAATCGGCGTTTTCTCCGATGCAAAAGCGGGCAACTGGGCGGCTATCGACGATTTCGAAGTGTACCGTTATCCGGATGCTACCGTCGGCGTAACAAGCGTAACGCTCAATAAGGCTGAGCTTGCTCTCGATCTGACCAATACCAAGACGGACACGCTCACCGCAACGATTCAACCAGGCAACGCGGAGAACCATAACCTGTACTGGTGCAGCAGCAATACTTCGGTTGCAACGGTAACGGATGGCGTGGTAACGGCAAAAGGAACAGGTACGGCCGAAATAACCGTGACAACGGAAGACGGCGGCTTTACGGCAACTGCAACCGTAACCGTTACAAGCGGCAGCTCGACAACAACGCCTTCCACTGGCGGAGACGCAACGACCGGTCCTGTCGTCACGACTTCGGGAACTGGATCTACGATCAGCGGCTTTACGGCAGCAACGGAAACCGCTCCTAACGGAGAGCCGGCGTCCGTTGTGAAGGTGGATGCAGCTATTCTGGCAAACGCAGCTCAAGGCGGCAAAGCGGATTCCATTACAATCGATTTGACGGATCTGAAAGGGCAAGGCAATCTGCAGGCAGAATTCCCTGTTTCTACGCTTGCCGAGCTTCTGAAGAACAACAAGTCTTTGACGATCACGGTCAAAACTGGCCTGGGAACGTATGAGCTTCCTTTGCAGGCTTTGCTAAACAGCTCCGTAACAAACGGACAACAGCTTCGCGTGGCAATCAGCGCGGTATCCGATGCGGTTAAGCATGCAGGCGAACTGGCTTTGCAGCAGCAAAACGGTTCATTGGTTGGAGCTCCCGTTCAATTTAACGTATGGGTAGGCAGCCATTCGAATTGGCAAGAGGTTAAGAATTTTGGGAAGCAGTACGTAACCCGCACGATTCCGCTTGGCAAACCTGCCTCGAAGCCAACCGCTGCTGTTGTAATCGGTTCGGACGGCTCTGTAACTCCGGTGCCAACGACATTTGTTACCGATGCAAACGGTAACGTGACCGCGATTATTCGCACGAATCATAACAGCGTCTATGCGGTATTGGCCATAAACAAATCGTTTGCCGATACGAGAGGGCATTGGGCCGAAAAAGAGATTAGCGCTCTTGCTTCAAGCTTGATTCTGAACGGTGAAACCGCCGATCGATTTGCTCCTGAGCAGCAGTTGACCCGTGCGGAGTGGGTGGCGATGCTGACGCGAGCTCTTGGCTTGACAGCAGGCAACCCGGCAAACAGCTTTAAGGATGTAACCGCAAATGCCTGGTATGCTAACGCGGTAGCGGCAGCAACGGAAGCGGGTATCATTCAAGGCTTTACGGATGGAACGTTCCGTCCGAATGACAAAATTACAAGACAGCAGCTTGCCGTAACCGCGGCTAATGTCCTTGCCTTTGTCGGCAAGTCGCAAGCTGCCGGCGCAGATCAGCTTGCGGCCTTGAAGGATGGCAGCGAAATTGCAGCTTGGGCAGCTGACGCGGCGGCACAATCGCTGAAATCCGGATTGATTAAAGGGACGCCGGAAGGCTACTATTACCCGGATAAAACAGCAACGCGCGCGGAAGCAGCAACGATTCTGTACAGACTGATTTCAACGGTTCAAGGTTAATAAACAGCAAAGCCGGCTACCCCATGGGTAGCCGGCTCTTGTTTTATTAGAGGATCAGACCGGACGCTTCGTCAAATCCCAGCATCAAATTCATATTTTGAATCGCAGCACCCGAAGCTCCTTTGCCTAAATTATCGTATCTTGAAACAATCGTAATATGATCTTCCTGTCCGAAAACAAAGATTTCCAACCGGTTCGTGTTCTTGCATTCATCAATAAGGAAATGACCGTCCTCCAGATAAGCTTCCGAATCGTAAGGCATAACCTGGACAAATCGCTCTGCCTCGTAATACGCGGCCAATATTTCGCGCACCGTTTTTGCGGATGCCTGTTTAGCCATGCTTCTTCCCGTTAACGGAACGGTCATTGCCAGCCCTTGGGGATAATTGGCTTTAATAGGCGTAAACACCGGGGGATATTCAAGTCCTGAGAACATGACCATTTCGGGTAAATGCTTATGTTTATGCAGCAAGGAATAAGGCCTCGGAACATGGAGTTTATCGATGGAAGCCGGGTCTGCATTCTCGTATTCTTCAATGCCGCTTTTTCCGGCCCCCGTATAACCCGAGATCGAAAAACAGGAAGCAGGATAGTCCTTCTGCAAGAGACCGGATTCTATTAAAGGTCTAACGGAGAGGATAAAGCCGGTGGCATGGCAGCCTGGCACGGAGATTCTCGATGACGCTTGTATCCGTTCCCGCTGGTGTTTTAATTCCGGCAGCCCGTATACCCAGCTACTGTCCGTTCTGAATAATGAACTTGCGTTGATTAATTTCGTCTTGTCATTTTTGACAAGCGAGACAGACTCTTTGGCAGCCGAATCGGGAAGACAGAGGAAACCGAGATCCGCTTCATTAAGTAATTTTCCCCTTTCCTTGGGATCCTTTCTTTTCGCGGGATCAATCTTCAGAACTTCGATCGATGAAAAACGGGACAAATAATCAAGCAGCTTGAGGCCGGTTGTCCCTTCTTGACCATCCACAAATACGGTGTGCTTCATCCTTCTTTGCAACCTCCATCCAAGAATATTAATGCAATATTATGAATAAATATACACCCATCTATTATAGATGACCAGTCTTTTTCAAATTTTTGAAAATCCTGTAACCTTTTTCTGTTCCGTTCGTCTATAACCTTTAGAAATAAAGTATAGATTGGAGCTCGAAGGGATGCCTTATACGCTAGCTCATCCGATATTTGCTTATCCGCTAAAAAAGATAAACCGAAAGCTTTTGAGCGTTACGGGGCTGGTGCTGGGCAGCATGGGGCCGGATATGGAGTATTTCGTGCGGCTGGAGCCTTATCAGTCTATCGGGCATACGGCTGCGGGCTTATTCCTGCAGGTTATCCCGCTTAGCCTTGTGCTTGGCCTTTTGTTTCATTATGTGGTCAAAGCCTCGCTTGCCCTGCATCTTCCTTCGTTATTTGATCTAGATAAACGTGCCTATCATTTGATCGGCAGCTGGGATAGGAGAGGCTTCAAGGCTTGGTTCGTCTATTTGATTTCCGTGATCATCGGGTTCTATACGCATATTCTGGTAGACGGGTTTACGCACGAGAGAGGTTACTTTGTTCATCACGTGGCTGTTTTGAATCGGATTGTCTTTCTGAATCTGCCTTTATTTAAAATGCTGCAGTACAGCTTTTCTCTGCTGGGACTGTTGGTCATAACGCTAACGGTCCTTATTAAGCTGTATAAAAGCAATCCGAGGAATGAGGATATTGTTACCGTGCCTTCCTATCAGAAATGGATGTATTGGATGGTTGTGTTCCTATGGGCGGTGCTGCTCACGGGGTTGAAATTAAATGCCAGCGGTCTGCCGGCTATCAGTATTTTGGCTGTTGCGCCTGTTTCGGGAGTCTGCGTTGGCCTCGTTGCCGCTTCCATGATTTACAGAAGAACGTAGTCTTCTATAAAATGGGAGAGGAAGCGTTTGCTTTATTTCATACGCAAAGGGGAAGTTTAGAATGGGGAAAGTGATTTTGTTTCAAGGGGATTCCATCACGGATTGCGGACGTTCTCGGGATGGGTATGCGGGCCAGCTGCTTGGGCAAGGGTATGCGTATCATATTGCCGGCCGGCTGGGCAGCGAGCAAGCGGAGGCCGGGCATCAATTCATTAACCGGGGGATTAGCGGGAACCGGGTATCCGACCTGTACGCGCGCTGGAATGAAGATGCGATTGCGCTTAAGCCGGATCTCCTTAGTATCTTGATCGGGGTTAACGATACATGGCGCATCATGGACAAGCTGCCTAGCGGCGCGACGGACCGTTTCGAGCGGGCTTACCGCGTTCTGCTGGAGGAGACGAAGGAAGTATTGCCGGAGACCGGGCTTGTTCTTTGCGAACCGTTTGTTCTGCGGACAGGCGTAACTGCCAAGGAATGGAGCGGCTGGCGCGAGAGGGTAGAGCGGCAGAGCGAGGTTGTGAAGCAATTAGCGGAAGAGTATCAGGCGGTATTTGTGCCCTTCCAGCAGGCTTTTGATCAAGCGGCGGAAAAAGCTGAGCCTGATTATTGGCTGTTTGACGGCGTACATCCAACGGCGGCCGGCCATTATTTGATGGCATCCGAGTGGCTGAAGGCCGTGCAGAACAGCCCGCTTGCCATTACTTAATCCTATTTTAACCGAATGAATTCCTGTCGTTTCCCACTATGTGAGAAAATCGAGTCGAGTCTTCCCGAATTCAGCTCTACAATAAGACTATAGACAACAGACACGTTTCACACGGGAGGGAATTGGGATGAACATACTGGCGTTTCGGCATTTCGACTTTGACGATATAAGCACTTTCTCGGATTGGGCGCAGTGGGGCGGACATCAGCTTACGGTTGTTAACCCGGCAGTGGAATTGGATAAGAAATGGCTGGACACAACGGAGCTGCTGCTTATTCTTGGCGGGCCAATGAGCGTCTATCAAGAAGATAAGTTCCCTTGGCTTGCGGATGAGAAAAGGTTTGTCAAATCGGCGATGGACCGCGGAATTAAAATATTGGGAATCTGTCTGGGCGCACAGATGCTTGCGGAGATTCTTGGCGCAAAAGTATATCGGCATACGCTTAAGGAGATTGGCTGGCACCGCATTGAGCGCAGCGGTGAAGAGCATCCTTGGCTGAAGGAAATGCCGGCTGAATTCCACTCGTTCCAATGGCATGGCGATACGTTTGACCTGCCTGAAGGCGCAACCCTGCTCGCAACCTCGGAGGCTTGCGGACATCAAGCCTTCTCGTATGGAGAAGATGTGTTAGCCCTGCAGTTCCATCTCGAGACTACGCCTGCCTGTATGGAGCAAATGGTAACGCGTTGGGCAAGCGAGCTGGTTGATTCGCCCTATATCCAATCCCCTGAAGAGATTCGCCGCAATATGCACCGCGTTGCCGCTTCCTTCCATATTTTGCACCAAGTGCTGGATCAGGCGGCTCTATCGCCTATCAAGGCTTCCTAATAGAGAACCCTCCCGACTTCGTAAACGGGAGGGTTCTTCCGTTTATTGGCCCAGCGCAGCCCGGCCATGCTCGCCGGTTCGAATCCGGATCGCGTCGGCAATGTCCGTAACGAAAATTTTGCCATCGCCAATGGCGCCTGTTCTTGCCGCTTCGATAACGGCCTCCACCGCTTCTTCATAGAGGTCGTCGCTAACGACGGTTTCGATTTTGTTTTTTAATATGAAATCCGTCTGATACTCCACTCCGCGGTATAAGGTCCGGGTTCCTTTCTGAATGCCTTGGCCGCGGACGTCGCTGATGGTCATGCCGCTGATTCCGATGGTGTGAAGGGCGGCTGTCACGCTGCTTAATTTCTCGGGACGAATAATAACGGTCAGCAGCTTCATGGTTACACTCCTTTCATCTCGGGACTCGCGGTAAGCACGGTGCCGGCAGGCTGATACTCCGTTTGCGGCCTTGCGGGAATGCCGCTGTTCATCGCTTCAAAGGTGTTATAGGCATTCTCCCCGTGCAGACTGAGGTCAAGCCCGGTTAATTCCTGCTCTTCCGACACCCGAAGGGTTGTGAATAAAGAGATTGCCTTCAAGATGACGAAGGTGCCAACGGCCGCAAGTCCAATCGCGACAAGCACGTCTACGCATTGGATAAGGACCTGCTTGGCATTGCCGTGAATAAGTCCGTCTGCTCCGGCAGGGTTAACCTTGGTGCTGGCGAATATGCCTGTTGCAATAGCTCCCCAGATCCCGCCAATCCCGTGAATGCCGAATACATCAAGGGAATCATCGTATTGCAGCTTGGCTTTGACGACATGAAGACCCCAGTAGCAAATGACGCTTGCAAGAGCGCCGATTGGAATTGCCGAGAGCACCGACACGAAACCCGCTGCCGGCGTAATAGCTACTAGTCCGGCAATGACGCCGGTTACGCCGCCAACCATTGTTGCTTTTCCTCGCAATCTCCATTCCATAACCATCCATAGCACGCCGCCTGCCGCTGCAGCAACCTGCGTCGTCACAACGGCAAGGCTTGCTAACCCGCCTGAAGCTAAGGCGCTGCCTGCATTAAAGCCGAACCATCCGAACCAGAGACACATCGCTCCAATCATAAAGAAAATAAGATTGTGGGGCGGTAAAGTCCGGTTGGGGAAGGATCGTCTTTTGCCTACGACCAGAGCGGCGACCAGCGCGCTTACGCCGGATAAGATATGAACGACGGTTCCGCCGGCGAAGTCGAGCCCGCCAAGCTTCGAGAGCCAGCCGCCTCCCCATGCCCAGAACGCCATCGGGGCATAGACGAAGGTAACCCACAGAACGGCAAATATGACCCATACGTTAAACTTGATCCGCTCGGCCACGCCGCCGGAGATTAAGGCGGTAGTTATGGCCGCGAACATTCCCTGATACATGGCAAAGATCAGATGAGGAATCGTCAGGCCATCCTTGGCATCCATGCCGACATGCTGGAAGCCTATAAATTCAAACCCTCCAAATACGCCGGAAACTCCGGGGCCAAACGCGAAGCTATAGCCCCATAGCACCCAGACAAGCGTAACGATCACAAAGGCGCTCAAGCTATGCATGACGGTAGACAAGATATTCCGCTGGCCAACGAGACCTCCATAGAATAAAGCGAGTCCGGGCATGAACATAAACATGACGAGTACGGTTGCGACGATAATCCACGTCGTATCCCCGGTATCTACGACAGCGGTTTCTCCTTCCGCGAAGGCGGTTAAAGGTAACGCGGTGAAGAGCAGAGTCACCCATGAAGCGATTGATAAGTACTTTTTCCAGGATTTCAGCATGTAAGTCCCTCCTATATTTATATGTTATCTTTCATGACGTAATTATGACCCGCTATCCGAATAGAGAGAACGGGAGTATCCCGATATGTGAGAAAATCGAAAAATTCGGACAAATCAAATTCTGATTTTCTCGATATTCGGGAAACAGAGGTTTGACAGCAATAAAAGACGGGATATTATTGTCACATAAGTTAACATTAATCAAGCGAAGAGAGGCGATTGACATGACACCACTTACTTTATCGTTAGCGAATCACCCGCTGGAGCCGCTTAGCCGGGAAGAAACAAGCGCCGCCGTACGCATTCTGAAAGAGCAGCGTCAATTAACCGAATCCGACCGGTTTGTGCATGTTGCGTTGAAAGAGCCCAAGAAGGAGATTGTCATGGAATATGACGGCTCCACACCGTTTGAGAGAGAAGCCTTTATTATTATTCTGAACAAGAAAGAGAATGCGACCTATGAAGCAGTCGTTTCTCTTACCGGACAAAAGGTGGTCTCTTGGGTGCATGTTCCGGGCGTACAGCCAACCATCATGCTGGATGAGCAGGCGGAATGCGAGATTGCCGTCCGCAAGAGTCCGCTGTTTATTGAAGCGCTGGAGCGGCTCGACATCCATGCGCCGGAGCTCGTAATGGTCGATTTGTGGTCGCCGGGCAATTGGGGGACGGAAGAGGATGCGACCCGACGGTTAGCCAGACCCTTGTGCTTCCTCCGCAGCGATGAGAAGGATAACGGTTACGCCCGCCCATTGCCGATTGTTCCAATTATAGATTTGAATACGATGGAAGTGCTTCGGGTTGAAGAATATGAATATACGAAAATTCCCGACAAGGAGTTCAACTATACGCCCGACCGGGTAGGGCCGCTGCGCGGCGGGATCAAGCCGGTCGAAATTACGCAGCCGGAAGGTCCAAGCTTTACGATTAACGGGCATGAGGTAGAGTGGCAGAATTGGAAGTTCCGAATCGGCTTTAACGCCCGCGAAGGTCTAACGCTGCATACCTTGTCCTATCATGATCAAGGACGCGACCGTCCGGTGCTGTACCGCGGCTCCTTGTCGGAGATGGTTGTTCCTTATGGCGATCCGGGCCCCATTCAGAACCGGAAGAACGCGTTCGACAGCGGGGAATACGGTATTGGCCAATTGGCGAACAGCCTGGAGCTTGGCTGCGACTGCGTGGGCTATATTAAATATTTCGACGGCGTCATGACGGACAGCAAAGGGGATTTATACGTCATCAAAAACGCCATCTGCATGCATGAGGAAGACTTCGGCATTCTGTGGAAGCATACGGATTGGCGGACAAACGATGTCGAAGTTAGGCGTTCCCGCCGGTTAGTCATCTCCTCTATTTCGACGGTAGCCAACTATGAATACGGATTTTTCTGGTATCTCTATCAGGACGGCAATATTCAATTCGAGGTGAAGCTGACGGGGATCCTGTCCACGGCCGGACTTCATCCGAGAGAAACGCCGAAATACGGCAATTTGGTGGGACCGGATCTCTATGCGCCCAATCATCAGCATTTCTTCAACGTTCGTCTCGATATGCAGATTGACGGCAACGAGAACTCGGTCTATGAGGTCAATGTCGTACCGGAGGAGCCGGGCGAGAACAATCCGAGAGAGAACGCTTTTTACGCCAAATCGACACTGCTGGAGACGGAGCTTCAGGCGAAGCGCGATATTAAGCTGGAGACGGCGAGGTATTGGAAGTTTGTTAACGATAACGTGAAAAATGAGCTTGGCCAATCCGTCGGCTTCAAAATCGTGACGGGGGAGAATTGCTTCCCGTTTGCATCGGATAGTTCCAGTCTGATCAAGCGCGCCGGATTTATTAAGCACCATCTGTGGGTTACCCCTTACGACGAGGATGAGATGTATGCTTCCGGCAAATATCCGAACCAGCATCTGGGCGGAGACGGGTTGTCCGCTTGGGCGGAGAAGGACCGAAATATTAAAAATACCGACGTTGTCGTATGGTACACGATGGGGCATACCCATGTGCCCCGTCCGGAGGATTGGCCGGTCATGCCTGCCGCGTATATCGGCTTTATGCTGAAGCCGGTCAGCTTCTTTAATCAAAGCCCGGCCATTAATCTGCCTCCGCAGGCGAAGAAAAAATATTGCGGCAGCACGGTGAAGGCGGACGGTTGCCAGAGCTAAGTTAGGCATAGAAAGGAGAGGCATGTCTAATGATGAAACTGCGGCATCTGAGCGTAGAGTCGAAATACTCAGTACTGTCGATGGTATCCGTGTCCGGCGTGCTTATTTTGCATCTTGTTCATTGGCTGACAATGCCTCTTATTATGGGGACGGTCAGTGAAATGCATCATCACCATCAGGAAACGGGTAACAATAGTTCCTTTCTGATGAGTACCGTAATGATGGTCTTATTCCTTATCAATCTGGCAAGCATGTATTTTGCCGTCCGGCAGCTGATCGCCGCCGTTATGAAGAAGGACAGTCATACGGGGCATTCGATTGTATGCACAACGATCTCTCTAGCCGTTTTGTGTGTAGGGATGTATACCTTATTATCCTTTTGAAGCTTCGGGAGAGCTGATGCGTGTCAGGATGCATCAGCTTTTTCCCCGTGAAAGAATGAATTGCCAAATGATAAACGTCCATTCTACAATAAGATGGAATAGGGATGTTCGAAAATATGACATGGAGGCGAAGCTCATGTCCGTGATCTCGAAGGCGATACATATACTGGATTATCTAGTGCCGCAGGGGAGCGAGAAGGAAGTCAGCGTGACGGAGATCAGCCGCGAACTCGATATGCCGGTGCAGAGCGTACATCGCATTCTCGCTTCCTTGTCGGAGCATGGCTTTGTCTCCCAGAACAGCAAGACGAAGAAATACAAGCTGGGCTTGTCGATTATGAAATACGGATTTTTGATGTGGGACAGCTTGCGGTTCCGCTCCATTGCCAGACCGTTTATGGAAGAGCTGTCGAAGAAGACGAAGGAAACGGTCTACCTGGCTACCCGCGAGAACACCGAAGGCGTGTATATCGACAATATCGATTCTCCGCAGCTGCTCAAAATTTCCGAGCCGATCGGGCTGAGGCTGCCGCTTGTCATCGGGGCTTCCAATCGGGTTATTCTGGCGTACATGACTTCCTCAGCGAGGGAATCCATTTTGAATCAGATTGATTGGGAAGGCTTGCCATCTCTGCGGCTTTTAACAAGAGAATATATTGCCAATGATCTGGAGCAGATCCGCAAGCGCGGGTATGCGATCACCTCCGGCGAAGCGACGGAAGGGACAACGGGCATCGGCGCGCCCATCTTCTCTTACGAAAATACGGTGATCGGTTCGCTGAATTGCGCAGGCCCAACCTTGCGTTTTACAGCGGAGAATATCGAGAAGTACAGCTATTACGTGAAAAAATATGCGGATCTGATCTCTCAGGAGTTAGGGTACCGGCATTTGTACCGGATCAACGAGTAATTAAGAATCAATGAATAATTAAGAATGAGCGATTATTCAATAAAAATCCCCTTAGGCGATTGGCTCGCTTAAGGGGATTTTGTTTGCGTCGGCCAGCTGTTTTCTGAGCTGGGAAGGGGCAACGCCTTTGTACTTTCTGTACATCTTCGTAAAGTAATTGGAGTTGTCGCAGCCGACACGGCCCGCAATCTCGGTAATGGAGAGATCGCCGGCGAGCAGCAGCCGCTCCGCTTCATTCACCCGGCATACGTTGACGTAATCGATAAAAGTCCGGCCGGTCAGCTTTTTGAACATTTTGCAGAAATGATGGACGTTCAGGTTCATCCGCCTTGCCGCATCGGCTACCGTCTGCTTGTCCGCAAAGCTGGCTTCAATATATTCGATTAATGCTTTGAACTGTTCGCGGTTATGCACGTATTGATTGGTCGCTTGCTCCGGAAGCTGCTGAGGCAGAAATTTGCGGGACAGCAGAGTAAGCAGCATATGAAGCTGCGATTTTACCATCAATTGATAGGCGGGCTGCTTCTCTATAAACTCCGTGTTGGCCTGCTCCAGCAAGTAATAATAATCCGCGCAGGACGGGTCGAGCCGGGTTGGCTTGACCGGCAGCTGTACGCGGCCCTCCAAATAGGGCAGGACATATTTCGTATGAAGAGAATCCTGCATCCAATTCTGGAAGAGAGAGCTGTTATAGACGATAGCGAGGTAAGAGATTTCTCCATCGCATAGACTGTAGCCGACATGAAGCGCTCCGGCCGGCACGAATAAAACATCCCCCGGAAGAGCCTCGTAAGATTCGCTGTCGATATGAAAGACGGCGCTGCCTTGCTGCATGACGATAATTTCGAAATGCTCATGCCAATGCAAATAGAGAATCAGCTCGCCCGGCTTCTTCTGAAGAGCGCGGTTCGAAAAAATTTGAACCGGGTGCATTTTCTCGTCTATTCGAGTATTCTCGCGCAGTTCCTTCGGATAGCTCATGATAGATTCAACTCCACAATATTGGACTAGTAAAACACAAGAATGGTCGAGAATCGTCCGTTTTCCCGCGCTATACTGAGGTTGCATTCAAAATTAATCCACCTACATAGGAGTGGTAATGATATGACGAATATACTTCGGATCGGAACATTGGTTGGCGGAGGCGACGCGGTGCGCGTGATTCCTCAGATTGCTCCTCACGGCTTCGAATCTTACAGCTTGACGTTCTGGCAGACAACGGGCGACACGAATCTGGTTGAGACGGCGAAGCGGGTTCGCGAGCTGTCCGATGAATACGGTTTCATTATATCGACGGTTGGCATCTTTGGCAATCCGTTGACCGGCGCGGGAAATAACGCGGATACCCTTGCAAGCTGGGAAAGACTGATCGATCATGCGCATTTGTTCGGGACGGACATCGTATCCGGGTTTACCGGACGTTTGACCGGCGAATCGATTGAAAGCTCTATCCCGCGGTATGCGGAAGTATTCGGAGAGCTGGGCAAGCGGGCTGCGGATAAGGGAGTGCGAATTGCGTTCGAGAATTGCGATATGGGCGGCACCTGGGAAGCCGGCGATTGGAACATTGCGCATAACCCGACGGCTTGGGAAATGATGTTTAACGCGATTCCGTCCGACAATATCGGTCTGCAGTGGGAGCCATGCCATCAGATGGTCTCGCTGATCGATCCGATTCCGCAGCTCCGCAAATGGGTGGACAAAGTGTTCCACGTCCATGGCAAGGACGCAACCATCGCTTGGGATATCGTGAAGGAATACGGCATTCATGGGCCAAAGCCATTCGTGTGGCACCGGACGCCTGGCTTTGGCGATACGAACTGGACGGATGTTATCACCATTCTCAGACAAGCCGGCTATCAAGGGACAATCGATATCGAAGGCTGGCATGATCCGGTCTACCGCGACGAGCTGGAGATGACGGGACAAGTTCATGCCTTGAACTATTTGAAGCAATGCCGCGGCGGACAGTTTGTGCCGAATCCGAAATAAGGGGTGCATGGGAATGAGCGCAACATATAAAGTTGTAGTAGCAGGCTGCGGGGGGATGTCGAACATCTGGATCGATACGGCCATCGAGCGCAAGGATACGGAGATTGTCGCTTTAGTCGATATCAAGCAGGAGTTTGCCGAGAAAATGAGGGAAAAGAAGGGGCTAAGCTGCCCAACTTTCACCGATCTTGCCGAGGCTATCCAGCAGACCGGCGCTAATCTTGTCTTTGACGTAACGATCCCCGCGAGCCATCACCGGATTGCAAGTACGGCGATGCAGCTTGGCTGCAATATTTTTGGGGAGAAGCCGCTTGCGGAAACCGCGGAGGAATGCAAGGATCTGATCCGGATCGCGGAGGAGACGGGGAAATCGCATGCCGTCATGCAAAACCGGCGGTTTGATCCCCGTATTCGCGCGCTGCGTCATTTGCTGGACTCGGGTACGATTGGCAAGCCGGGTTTTGTGAACGCGGATTTCTTCCTGGGGCCGCATTTCGGCGGATTCCGGGAAACGATGGCAAGTCCGCTTCTGCTCGATATGGCGATCCACACATTCGATCAGGCGCGCCTAATACTGGGGGCAGATCCGGTGTCCGTTTATTGCCACGAATTTAACCCGCCGGGCTCTTGGTACGAAGGGGCGGCCGCGGCAGTCTGCATCTTCGAAATGTCTGACGGGTCGGTGTTCAATTACCGCGGTTCCTGGTGTGCGGAAGGGGCAAACACGTCGTGGGAAGCAGACTGGAGAATCACGGGCGAGAAGGGGACGGCGATCTGGAACGGGCATGATGCCCCCTTTGCGGAAGTGATTGCGCCGGAACCTCAGGAAGGGAAGTTCATTAAATCGTTTGAACGGGTAGAGGCGGATTCCGTGGTATACAATGCCCATTCGGAAAGAACCGGGCATCCGGGCTGCCTCGACGAGATGTTCCTCTCGCTTGAGGAGAACCGCAGGGCGGAAACCGACAGCCGGGATAACCAATACAGCATGGCTATGGTTAATGCGGCGCTGGAAAGCGCGCGGACCGGGCAAAAAGTAACGATTGCGGATTTTATTCGGAGGTAGCCGATTGGCAGGAGCGGGGAGCGGGAGCTTTCCCGCTCTTTTTGTTTTTGATTATATTTGTTTATGCCCGAAATATTTTTGTTTTCAAATATAAACAAACATGTTACTATCGAAACATAAAGATAAAACAACGTATTCGGAGGTAAACAAAATGGTACAAAGCTTATGGCAATCATCTAAAGCATCTGAATTCACAAACGGACTCGATCAATTGGTTTATCGCTCTAACCTGATCGGAGCAGACCGCCGCGTGTGCAACATCTTTGGCGGCAACACTTCCACGAAAACGACGGTTAAAGATTTCCGCGGCCGCGATATTGAAGTGATGTACGTGAAGGGCAGCGGTTCGGACCTTGGTTCGATGAAAGCGGCGAACTTCACCGGTCTTCGCATGGAAGATATCCGTCCTTTGTTCGAACGCGATGCCATGACGGACGAAGAAATGGTTGCTTACCTGGGCAACTGCATGATCGACGCGAAGCATCCGCGCGCTTCGATCGAGACTTTGCTGCATGCCTTCCTGCCATTCAAGCACGTAGACCATACGCATCCGGATGCGATTATCAGCCTGTGCTGCGCGGATAACGGCCGCCATCTAGCGGAAGAGATTTTCGGCAACCGCTTCGTATGGGTGCCATACGTGCGTCCCGGCTTTACTCTCTCGAAGATGATCGCGGAAGGCGTATTGGCTAATCCTAACGCCGAGCTTGTTCTGATGGAGAAGCATGGCCTTGTAACTTGGGGCGAAACGTCCGAAGAATGCTATGCGCAGACGATCAAGATTATTAATGAAGCAGAAGCTTTCATCGAAGATCGCGTCAATGAAGCCAAATTATTCGGCGGCGTGAAACATGAAGCCCTTCCGGCCGAGGTTCGCCGTCAAATCGTATCGCAGGTGATGCCTACGATCCGCGGTGCCGTATCCGACGCGAAGAAAATGATCCTGTCGTTCGACGACCAAGACGATGTGCTTTCTTTCGTTGGCGGCGCGGACGCTCCGCAGCTGTCGCAGGTTGGCGCCGCTTGCCCGGACCATCTCGTTCATACGAAGGTTGTTCCGCTCTTTATCGATTGGACGCCTAACGCGGAGGATATTGACGGCCTGAAGTCGAAATTGATTGAAGGCGTTGCCGCTTATAAAGAGCAATACAAAGCTTATTTCGAGGAAAACAAAAACGAAGGCGACGTGATGTTCGAAGCGGCTCCGCGCGTCATCCTCATTCCGGGTCTTGGCATGATCAACACGGGCAAGAGCTGGGCGCTGTCGCAAGTAAGCGGCGCTTTGTACCATCGCGCGATTTCCGTTATGCGCGGCGCTACGGCGCTTGGCAGCTTCGTATCGCTGAGCGCGAACGAATCGTATAACGTAGAGTACTGGCCGCTTGAGCTTTACAAGCTGTCGCTGGCTCCGGCTGAAGCCGAATTTTCCCGCAAGGTTGCCTTCATTACCGGCGGTGCCGGCGGTATCGGCAGCGAGACGGCACGCCGCCTCGTATCGGAAGGCGCGCATGTCGTGCTGGCCGACCTGAATCTGGAGGGCGCACAGAAGGTTGCGCAAGAAATCAACGACAAATACGGCGAGAACCGCGCTTACGCCGTGAAAATGGACGTTACGGACGAGCAAGCGGTGCAGGCTGCTTATGCGGAAGTAGCTCTCGTCTACGGCGGCGTGGATATTATCGTCAACAACGCAGGCCTCGCAACATCCAGCCCGTTTGACGAAACCTCTCTCAAAGAATGGAATTTGAATATTAACGTGCTTGGCACCGGCTATTTCCTTGTTGCCCGTGAAGCGTTCAAGCTGATGAAACAGCAGGGCATTGGCGGCAACATGGTATTTATCGGCTCCAAGAACTCGATCTTCGCAGGCAAGAGCGTTACGGCTTACAGCTCGGCAAAAGCGCTGGAGGCTCATCTGGCACGCTGCATCGCGGCGGAAGGCGGCGAATTCGGCATTCGCGTCAATACGATTCTGCCGGACGCGATTCTGCAGGGCTCCGCGATCTGGAACGGCGCATGGCGCAACGAGCGTGCCGCGGCTTACGGCATCGAGCCGGATCAATTGGAAGAGCACTACCGCAAACGGACTACGCTGCTCGTCAATATTTATCCAAGAGATATTGCGGAAGGCATCGCCTTCTTCGCATCTTCGAAATCGGACAAAACAACCGGCTGCATGCTGACGATTGACGGCGGTGTACCGGCTGCATTCACACGCTAAGAAGGAGGGCGCCTCTACAGATGGATCAACATGTAAAGCAAGCTTACGAAGCGGCGAAAGCATTGTATGCCCAGCATGGAATCGATACGGACGAAGTACTGCGCAAGCTGGAGACGGTCAAGGTCTCCATGCATTGCTGGCAAGGCGATGACGTAAAAGGCTTCCTGAACGCGGACCAGGAATTGACCGGCGGCATTTCGGTTACGGGCCAATATCCGGGCGCGGCAAGAACGCCGGAGGAGCTACGCTCCGATCTGGAGAAAGCCTTCTCCCTCATTCCGGGCAAGCATAAAGTAAACCTTCATGCGATCTATACCGATACGAGCGAAAAGGTTGAACTGGATCAGCTTGAGCCGCGTCATTACGAAAACTGGGTAATCTGGGCGAAGGAGCAGGGGCTTGGACTCGACTTCAACCCAACCTGCTTCTCGCATGAGAAATCGAGCGACGGCTTTACGCTTAGCCATCCGGATCCGGAGATCCGCCAATTCTGGATTGACCACTGCAAGGCTTCCCGCCGCATTGGCGCTTACTTTGGCGAGCAGCTGGGTCAGACCTGCGTGACCAACGTCTGGGTTCCCGACGGCTTCAAGGATAATCCGGTTGACCGCATGACACCGCGCAAGCGTCTGAAGGCTTCGCTCGATGAAGTGTTTGCCGAGCCGCTTGATCCGAATTACAACCTGGACGCGGTGGAGAGCAAGCTGTTTGGGCTTGGCTCGGAAGCGTACGTGGTTGGCTCCCACGAATTTTATATGGGCTACGGTTTGCAGAATAACAAGCTGATCTGTCTGGATGCGGGCCATTTCCATCCGACGGAAGTCATTTCGAATAAATTGTCTTCCCTTGCTCTATTCACAAGCGGCATTCTGCTTCATGTCAGCCGCCCGATGAGATGGGATAGTGACCATGTCGTCATCATGGACGATGAGCTGCTTGAGATCGGCAGAGAGCTGGTTCGCCATGATCTGCTGGGCACAACCCATATCGGCCTTGATTTCTTCGATGCCAGCATTAACCGGGTAGCCGCTTGGGTTGTCGGAACGCGCAACACAATCAAGGCATTGCTCCGCGCGATGCTCGAGCCGGTGGAAACACTGAAGAAAATCGAGCTGGAAGGCGATTATACGACCCGCCTTGCGCTCACCGAAGAATTCAAGTCGTATCCGTTTGGCGCGATATGGGATTACTATTGCGCTACGAAGGGTGTTCCGGTCCGCGAGCAGTGGATCAGCGAAGTGAAAGAATACGAACAAAACGTATTGCTGAAGCGCGGTTAGGAGGGCGACCGGTTGTCGGACATATTGGCGTTTGACCTCGGAGCAAGCAGCGGAAGAGCGATCCTGGGCAGTCTGAAGGATGGCAAGATCGTAACCGAAGAGCTCCACCGCTTTCCTAACGATCCGGTGCAGACGGGCGACCGTCTGCACTGGGATATCCTGCGGCTGTATCACGAGATCAAGCAAGGCTTGCTTAAGGCCAAGCATAAGGGGATACAGCCGCTTAGCATCGGCATTGATTCCTGGGCGGTAGATTACGGACTTATCGCAGCTGACGGAAGTCTGCTTGGCAATCCGCTTCATTATCGGGACCGCTCAAGCGCCGGAATGATGGAGAGACTTCAGGAGGAATTAACTCCTGCGGAAATATTCAACCGGACGGGCATTCAGTTTCTGCCGTTTAATACGATTTACCAGCTCTATGCGGCCAAGCTGAATCAATCACCGCAGCTTGCTGCGGCGAAGCGTTTCCTGATGATCCCGGATTTGCTTCGGTATTTCCTGACCGGCGAAATGCACAACGAGTTTTCCAACGCAACGACCACTCAGCTGTACAACCCGCTTAAGCAAGAATGGGATGAGGAGCTGCTGCAGCATCTTGGTCTCTCGCAGTCCTTGTTCGGGCAAGTGCTTCAGCCTGGCTCGCCCGCCGGGAATCTGCAGCCATCCGTTCAGGAGGAGCTTGGCCTTGGACCGATTGCCGTTCATGCCGTAGCTGAGCATGACACGGCATCGGCGGTGGTCGCCGTACCGGCGCTTGAACGTTCCTTCGCTTACTTAAGCTGCGGAACCTGGTCGCTGCTCGGAACGGAGATCCTGGAGCCGATTATGACGGCGGAGGCGGGACAGCTTAATTTTACGAATGAGGGCGGCTATGGCGGCACTTACCGTCTGCTGAAGAACATTATGGGCTTGTGGATTCTGCAGGAAAGCCGGAGAGAGTGGGAGCGTTCCGGACAGGATTACAGCTTCTCCGAGCTTGTGAAGCTTGCCGGAGAAGCACCTGCGTTTACGGCTTTTATCGACCCGGATGATCCCTTATTTATGGCTCCGGGCGACATGCCGGCGAGAGTCAAGGAATATTGCCGGAAGACGAATCAGCCGGTTCCGGAGGATGCTGGCACGCTCGTCCGCTGCATTCTGGAAAGCCTCGCCTTCAAATATCGTTATGTGCTTGAATTGACGGAACGGTTGTCCGGCAAGCAGTTTAACGGTCTTCATATGGTCGGCGGCGGCATTCATAATACGCTGCTTTGCCAGTGGACGGCGAATGCGATCGGCAAGCCGGTATGGGCGGGACCCGCGGAAGGCAGCGCGATCGGGAACCTGGCGGTTCAATGGATTGCAAGAGGCGAGTTCGCGGATATTTGGGAAGCACGGCGTGTTATCAGGGATTCTTTCCCGGTTACGATTTACGGCCCTCAACAAGGGGAGGCATGGTATGATGGATACGGACGATTCCTGGAGATTACAGCGCTCCGGTAAAAGTCTATCCGCCAGTGACCTTGCGTAAGAGGATGTATTTACGGGCAGCGGTACTGCGGGGATGATCTCGCTGTATTTGCTGCCTTTTTTTCATAATCAATACTTACGCATGAAGACTGGAGGGAAAACAACTTGAGGCAGGGGTTACTAGCTTTCTATTATAATTTGCGGATCAAATATAAAATAATTGTCATGCTTGCTTTTATGATGGCGGTTATCGGCATTGCGACCTTTGCGGTCATGAAGTATGCCTTTCACGCTTACGACAAGGAAATCTACAAGCAATCCGCCAGTGCTCTCAACAGCGCTTCGCTAGGCGTCGAGAAGGAGCTCCGCAATATGGAGAAGATTTCCTTCAAGATTGCGACGGACAGCTACATTCAGGATTATTTGAGCGAGATTAAGGCAGGCGGCTCCGAGTACAGCAACTATCTGACCGCGGTAAATATACGCCAGCGGCTATTGACCTTCACCAGCAACGAGAAATATATACTGTCGTTTCATGTGATGGATGTTTTTAGGAAGCAATATGGAAACGGTTACAAGATGATTAATTTGTCAACCGAACGCAACGCGCAAGTCGTAAATGAGACCAACAAAACAAATGGCGGCGTCCAGTTTGTCTTCCCGGATTACGGCGATAACGCTCTTATTGCGGGCAGGGAAATCCGCAGGGTGGACGGGCTGGAGCTGGATCATCTGGGCAATATGGCGGTCAGGATCGACATCGACCGGCTCTATAGCGATCTTGTAACCTCGGCGGATAATTCCAAAGCGTATTTTGCCATCCTGCAAAAGGGCGGCCACCTGGTCTATCCGCATGACCAGCCTGACGGAATGGATCTGACTTCCTTGCAGCTAACCGGACAGCAGGGCTTCAAGATTGTATCGTTGTCGGGCAAAAACTATTTCATCACCTATTATTCCTCCGGCTATCTGGATTGGGTGTACGTTAACGTGATGCCTTACGATCAGATCTTCCATACGACGGAATCGGCGAAAAATACCGTTATTATCGTCTACATTCTACTCTCGGTTCTCATTCTGGGAGCTGCGCTCAGCTTCTCGCGTTCCATAACGGGGCCAATAGAACGGCTGAATCAGAGAATGAAGCGGATTCAGCTCGGGCATTTCGAATTTGCGGAAGAACCGGAGGAGCGCAATCTAGCGAAGGATGAAGCCGGCCAGCTGCAGCGAAATTTCCGGATGATGGTGGGACGGATCGACGAGCTGATCAACGAAAATTATGTCAAGCAGCTGACCATCAAGGATACGGAATTCAAAGCGCTGCAGGCGCAGATTAATCCGCATTTTTTGTACAACACGCTGGAATCCATTAACTGGTCGGCCAAAATCGCCGGACATAAGCAGATCTCTATTATGGTTGAATCCCTGGGTTATCTGCTCCGCAGCACGATCAGCCACAAGCAGCCAACCGTGATGCTTGAGGATGAAATGAGGCTGGTCAGCCATTATATCGCGATCCAGCATATCCGATTCGAAGAGCGCCTTGTATTCGAAAACCGGATCCCTGACCGTCTCTTAAATGTGTATGTGCCAAAGCTCAGCCTGCAGCCGCTTGTGGAGAACGCAATCCATTACGGGCTGGAGCAAATGATCGAAGCTTGCGTAATTACGATTACGGCAGAAGAATATGAAGGCGGCATTGCAATAACCGTAGCGGATAACGGCCCGGGGCTTGCACCGGATGTCATCGATCAGCTTAGAAGCGGGGAAATTCAGCCAAGAGGAACGGGAATCGGCCTGCGCAACATAGAGGACCGCATCAAGATGCTGTTCGGAGAAGCTTACGGCATTCGGGTAGAGAGCGTTCCGCAGCAAGACACACGGATTACCTTGTATCTGCCAATCGAAATGGGGGAGAGAACATGAAGTATAAAGTGCTGTTGATTGACGATGAACGGATTATTCTGGAAGGTATTGCTTCTCTGATGGACTGGGATAAATACGGAACGCAGCTTGCCGGTACGGCGCGCAACGGCTTGGAAGCCCTTCAATTTATCGAGGCTCAGCAGCCCGATATCATTATTAGCGATATCCGCATGCCGGGCATGGACGGTCTCAGTCTGGTGAAACGGGTAAAGGAGGCTTATCCGCATACAGCGTGCATCATGCTGAGCGGCTTTGGCGATTTCGAATATGCCCGTCAAGCCATGCAGTACGGGGTTAAGCATTATTTGCTGAAGCCTTGCAACGAGAATACGATCGCCGAAGCGATTGTGTCGGTCGTAGAACAGCTTGATCAGGAACGGCGTACCGATGCTTTCCTTCAGCGGATGCAAGAGGAGCTGAAGAAGGTACTCCCAAGCGCGAAGGAGCAGTTTCTGAAAGAATACGTAACGAACAAGCGTTACGGGCGCCGCGAATGGGACGAATACGGCAGGCTGTTCGGCATTCAGCTCGAGAATCTGGAAGCCAGGCTGCTGCTATGCCAGCTTGAGGGTCCGTTTGAGTTCGATCATCTCTTTGCGCTTAAAAATATCGCCGAAGATATTATCGGCAAGCCTACCATTCTGCTCAGCACCACGATAGGCAGCCAGCTGCTTATCCTGATCCGGGATCAGTATCCCGAAAGCGAGCTTCTCGCCATTTTGGCGGAAGTCAAGCGGACCTTCACCGGGTATTTCAAGATGGATACAACGATAGCGATCAGCGACGCCGGCGAACTGGCGGAAGCCCGCAAGATGTACATGGATACGCGAAGCTGTCTGAATCATCGCTTCTATCTGGGCGGGGGAAGCCTTATCACGGTCCGGGATATCCAGCAGCAGGATGAGCAAGAGGAACAGGTCTTTTTGTATGACGATACCCAGCTCTGCATGGCGGCCAAATCGGGCAACTGGGAAGAGGTGAACAAGGAGCTGGAGGAGGCATTCCGGATTCTGGCGGGGCTTAGGCTGGATAACTCCACGGCCAAATCGTACGTGATTCCCTTGTATGTAGCGTTAATCCGTCAGGCGGAACCCAAGCGGATGAACGAATATTTGCAGCTGCTGGCCAAGCTTGAGTCTCTCAATACCTTGCAGGCGCTGCAAAGCTTTGTAGAGAATGCGGCCAAACAAATCTGCCAGGAGAACTACGAGATTCAATCCTGCCGGCATTCCGGCATCATTCAGAAGATGATGAATATCGTCAGCGAGCATATGAGCAATCCGGCCCTTTCCCTGCAATGGGCGGCAAGCGAGATTTTGTACATGAATGCGGATTATTTAGGCAAGCTGTTCAAGAAAGAGACGGGGGATAAATTCTCGAACTATGTCATGAAAACGCGAATGGACAAAGCGCTGGAGCTGATCGAGGCAAGCAGCGACGTTAAAGTATTTGAACTGGCGGAGCAGCTGGGCTTTGGCGATAATCCCCATTATTTCAGCCAGGTCTTTAAGAAATATACCGGGAAATCACCATCGGATTTCAAGAAAACATCCTAAACAAGATGTCTGTTTTTTGATGAAAAATCACTGGTTATTCGATTCCGGGCTCTCCTTTTTAACTGTACTATAGGAAATGTAAACACTTACATAGTTTAAGGAAGGGGCGCTAGAAACATGGGAAAGAAGCTATCAGCAGCAATCGCACTCATCTTGGCTACGACTCTTACGGCATGCGGCGGGGGCAACAATAACAACGCAAATCAAGCCTCCAACGCGAATGCAAGCACTTCCGCTAATGCAGGCAAAACGGACGCAGGGAAAAACATTACTCTCCGTATTGCCTGGTGGGGCTCGCAGCCTCGTCACGATTACACGCTTGAAGTTATCAAAATGTATGAGACCGCTCATCCAAACGTGAAGATCGAGTCCGAATACGCCAACTTTGACGACTATTGGAAAAAGCTTGCTCCCGAGGCCGCTGCCAGCGAGCTGCCGGACATTGTGCAAATGGATATTTCCTACCTGTCGCAATATGGTTCGAAAGGACAGCTCGCCGATCTTACGCCTTACCTGAACAAGCAGATTGACACCACCGATATTTCGGAGAACGCGCTCTCCGGCGGTAAGCTGGGCGACAAGCTTTATGGCTTTAACCTTGGCGTGAACACCGTAAACTTCCAATACGATCCAGCCCTTCTGAAGAAGCTGGGCGTAGACAAGCCGGCGGATGACTGGACTTGGGATGATTACTTCGCACTCGCCTCGAAAGCGAAGGAAGCGGGTCTCTACTTCGATAACGGCTTCCGTCCGGAAGTATTCTTCGGCTACTACCTGCGTACGAAAGGCCAGCATCTCTATAATGCGGAAGGCAATGCGCTTGGTTATGAGGACGACCAGCTGTTCGTTGACTTCTTCAAACCGCTGGCTCAGCTTGTGAAGGACGGAGACACGCCTCCGCCGGACGTAAAAGCGCAGATTAAAGGTCTGGAAGATGACCTGATGGTAAAAGGCCAGCAAGTAGGGATCTGGCAATGGACGAACCAGTTCGTAGGCATTCAACAAGTGGCGAACCGTCCGCTGGAAATGGCAAATATGCCAAATCCCGACCGTGTGAAAGGTCTCTATCTGAAGCCAAGCATGTACTTCTCGATTGCTCAGAATTCCAAGCAAAAAGAAGCGGCTGCCGACTTTATCAACTTCTTCGTCAATGATATTGAAGCTAACAAGCTGATCAAAGGCGACCGTGGCGTACCCGTAAACAGCAAAGTTATCGAAGCAATCAAACCAACGCTTGAACCAGCTCAACAGCAAGTATTCGATTATGTGGCATGGGCGCAAGATAACAGCTCGCAAATGGATCCGCCGGATCCGATTGGCGCAGCAGAGATTATTACCTTGTTCAGCTCGCTTGCGGAGCAAATGGACTTCCAGCAAATTACGCCGGAAGATGCCGCTAAGCAATTCCGCGAGGAAGCCAATGCGATATTAGCCAAGAACAAATAAGAATGACAGGCAGGATGGCTGGCCGCAAACGGCCAGCCATCCTTTATAAAAGGCTTATATTCACCGCGAAACGTGTGCTGCTCCTCCTGGGCGCCAGCCGTTTCACCGGTAGCGAATCTTGTGCAGGAGTTGGTCCGAATGAAAGCGATCTTTAAGAGAGATTTGACGGGTTACGCGTTTATCAGCCCCTTTGTTGTCGGCTTTCTTGTATTTACCTTTGTTCCGATTTTGGCATCCCTCTATTTGTCGTTTACCGATTATGATCTGTTTACAACACCTTCTTGGGTTGGTTTTGACAATTACCATGATCTCTTCACGAGTGACAAGAAATTCTGGAAATCGTTAAAGGTCACGTTCCTGTACGTATTTATCGGAGTTCCTCTTCGTTTGTTTTTCGCCCTTATGGTTGCCATGCTGCTTAATACCGCTTCGAGAGCGGTCGGCGTGTATCGGACCTTGTTTTACCTTCCATCCATTATCGGCGGCAGCGTAGCCGTATCCATCATGTGGCGCAACCTGTACGGCGATAAAGGGATTATTAACGGATTGCTTCAATTTGTCGGCCTGGATGCGGTCAGATGGTTTGCCGATCCGATGGCAGCGCTGTGGATGCTCATAACCTTGTCGGCATGGCAGTTCGGATCTTCGATGCTGATCTTCCTGGCAGGCTTAAAGAACATACCGGTCAGCTTATACGAAGCCGCAAGCGTAGACGGCGCAAACGGATTTAACCGATTCTTTAAAATAACGGTGCCCATGCTGACACCGATCATATTGTTTAATGCCATAATGCAAACAATCGGAGCTTTCATGACGTTTGTTCCGGCTTACATTATTTCCAAAGGCACGGGCGGTCCGCTGGACGGCACCTTGCTCTATTCGCTGTATCTGTTCCGCCAAGGCTTCCAATTCTTCGATATGGGTACCGCATCGGCAATGGCTTGGATCATGTTGATTATCGTGTCTGTACTGACAGCCGTGTTGTTCCTGTCATCTAAATACTGGGTTCACTACGAGTCGAAGGAGGGGTAAGCACATGATCGCAAAAAAATGGAGATGGCCGATTTATCATATTGCTGCAGCCGGCGGCGCGATCTTGATGATCTATCCCGTGATCTGGCTCCTCATGAGCTCCTTCAAGAAAAGCGAAACGATCTTTACAACCGCAAACAGCCTGATTCCGGACAAATGGATTTGGACGAACTATTCGGACGGCTGGGCCGGCATAGGCGGCCATTCGTTTGGCACTTACATTACGAACACGCTTGTGCTTGTCGTGCTTGCCACAATCGGTGCGGTATTGTCCTCCGCGCTTGTAGCGTTTGGCTTCGGCCGGCTTAATTTCCGGGGCAAAAAATTCTGGTTTGCGATTATGATGGTTACGCTGATGCTTCCGCATGACGTAACGCTGGTTCCGCAATATATCCTGTTCTCCAAGCTTCATTGGCTGAACTCCATCAAGCCGATTGTTATCCCGGCATACTTCGGGGCACCGTTCTTTATCTTCTTGATGGTGCAGTTTATCCGAACCCTTCCGGGTGAACTCGACGAAGCGGCTACCATTGACGGCTGCGGCAAGTTCCGGTTGTTCTACCGCATCATTTTGCCGCTCATTATCCCGGCCATGGCAACCGCCGCAATCTTCTCGTTCTACTGGCGCTGGGAGGACCTGATTGGTCCGCTGCTTTACCTGAACAAGCCTTCGATGTACACCGTATCGATGGCCCTTAAGATGTATCTCGATGCCGAGACGCTTTCTAACTGGGGCGCCATGTTCGCCATGTCGATTGTAAGCTTGATTCCGGTATTCGCGATTTTCTTCTTCTTCCAGAAGCATATCGTTGAAGGGATCAGCACAAGCGGTCTGAAATAGAAAACAAGTAGTTAACCCGCAAAGCTAAGGCTTTGCGGGTTTATTTCGTTTTTCGCAGGTGGATAGTCAAACACAAGAGGTGCATTCTCTTGACAAAGGAGGTTTACTGCAATAAACTTCGTTTATAAGGTTTATTGAGATAAACCTAAAGTGGAGGCGATCGAACTGGAAGCCTATAAGTTATTTGATGCGGAATACAAATTTGCC
Source organism: Paenibacillus glycanilyticus NBRC 16618 (assembly GCF_004000805.1). Classification (GTDB taxonomy): domain Bacteria; phylum Bacillota; class Bacilli; order Paenibacillales; family Paenibacillaceae; genus Pristimantibacillus; species Pristimantibacillus glycanilyticus. The sequence continues at coordinate 39,920 of NZ_BILY01000015.1, read as the reverse complement.
TGTCTGATTTGGGACAATGAGCCGATTAATTCAACGGAGCTTGTGAAGCTGAGCAAATCAAAGCTGGGCTGGAGCAAATCGACGACCTATACCGTCCTGAGAAAGCTATGCGAGCGGGGCATTTTAAGGAATGAACAGGCCGTTGTGACGTCCCTTACCAAGAAAACCGAAGCACAGAAGTACGAAAGTCAGACGGTTGTCGAGAAAGCATTCGACGGCTCGTTGCCGCAATTTCTGACGGCGTTTCTTGGCGGAAAGAAGCTGTCGAGGAAGGAAGCGGAGGAGCTGAAGCGGATCATTGAGGAGTCGACGCAATGACGAATCTGTTTATTACGGTTGTTAATATGAGCATTACGGCGGGGTATGTGGCTATCGCTGTCATGCTTGCGAGATTATTGTTCAAACGGCTGCCTAAACGATTTTCCTACTTTCTATGGTCGGCTGTAGCGTTAAGACTGCTTGTTCCCGTTAGTTTTTCGGCAGGCTTCAGCTTGTTGCAAGCGGTACGTCCTCTTAACCATTCGCAAGCAGGAAGGTTCGAATATGTTCCGCATGATATCGGGATGCGGAAGAATCCGGTATTGGACATCGGCGTGGACAGTCTTCGCCAGCTTGTTCCTCTTCCGTCTGCCACGCCTTTAGCGAGCGTAAATCCGATGCAAATCATGGTGTGGCTAGGCAGCTTGATTTGGGTAACCGGTGTTGGCGTACTGCTGCTATACGGTATGATCCAGTATGCGAGGCTATGGTGTAAGCTGAGAACGGCAACGCTGGTACAGGATCGCATCTTTGAAACGGATCAGATTCGCACTCCATTTGTGTTTGGTTTTCTGAAGCCGAGAATTTATATCCCGACCGGTCTGTCCAAAGAAGAGCTGCCTTATATCGTTGCCCACGAGCAGGTTCATATCAAGAGGCGGGATTATTTGATTAAGCCTGCTGCCTATTTGCTGATGATTATCCATTGGTATAATCCTGTCCTATGGATTTCTTACAGGCTGATGAGCAAAGACATGGAGATGTCCTGTGATGAACGGGTGATGAAGCGGATGGGGAGCGAGGTGAAAAGAAGCTATGCCTCCACGCTGTTATCCATATCGATGAACAGCAGCAAATGGCAAATGGGCGGGCCGCTTGCTTTCGGAGAAAGCGATGTGAAGGCGAGAATTACGAACGTTCTTGCTTACCGTAAGCCATCCTCTTGGGTTATAGCGTTGTCGATGCTGGCTGCAGTGGTGCTTGTTACCGGATTTACCGCTAATCCGAAGCCGTTGCAGCAGTCGATGCAGCCGGCAGCCTTGGAAAAAGAAACGTATGCCGGTTACGATCTTGAAAAGCTTATGGAAAATAAAACCTTGTATGTCGGGAATCACATGAAGGTAGGCGGATTGATTGGGGCTATGCCTAAGCCGGTTGACCTGGAAGGGAAGGGGATTTCGCTTCAGACGAAGTCGCAGCCATACGGGGTTACCGTCAATTACGATGGAACGGATGATATGCAGGCGGAGAAAGAAATGGCCGCGAATAAAAACGTTTTTTACCGGAATGCCATTATGCTGCTTAGTCTGATCGATAATGTGGATTCGATCACATTTACGGTAAGCCATGCATATAGCGTGTCTATGACGAGGGGAGAAGCCGAGTTTCTGCTCGGCGGAGATGTCCGTCCATATGCGGTTGACCTTGACAACATGAAGAATCTGATCGATCAGCTGAATAAATATAATTGGGATCAAAAGAAAGAAGACGCTCAACGGTTATCCGTTTAAGCGTCTTTTTCTTTTTATCTTGCCATCCATCCGCCGTCTACGTTGAGAACATGACCGCTCAAGTAGTCGGATGCCGAAGAAGCGAGGAATACAACCGGACCTTTCAGATCATCCGGCGTACCCCAGCGGCCAGCAGGGATTCGCTCGGTAATCGAGTTCGTGCGGGCTTCATCCTTCAGAATCGGGGCCGTGTTGTTCGTTGTCATATAGCCTGGGGCGATAGCGTTTACTTGCACGCCGCGGCCAGCCCATTCATTCGCCAGCGCTTTTGTTACGCCGGCAACGGCGTGTTTGCTTGCCGTGTAACCGGGAACATTGATGCCGCCCTGATAGCTGAGCATGGAAGCGACGTTAATAATTTTGCCGCTGCCGCGCTCCAGCATGTGGCGTCCGGCGAGCTGGCTGAGGAAGAAGACCGAGTTCAGGTTCAGGTCGATGACATCATACCAGTCTTTTGCCGCGTGGTCGGCGGCTGGCGTACGGCGGATAATGCCAGCGTTGTTCACGAGAATATCCACCTTGCCGAAAAAGCCGCGGGCCTCATTAAAGACATCTTCCAGAATATCGGCGTTGCTAAGGTCGGCGGAGATTTCTTCCGCTTGTCCGCCAAGCTCGCGGATTGCGGCAACAGTCGCATTGCTGTTCGAGGAAGAGATGGCAACGACGGATGCGCCCGCTTCCGCAAGACCAAGCGCCATCGCTTGGCCAAGACCGCCGGATGTACCGGTTACAACTGCTGTTTTGCCTGTCAGGTCAAATAACATCGATTAATTCATCCTTTCGTAAATCGCAAGATTCGCACCGGCCTGCCGGTATTGCCCAGCCGTGTCCGATGAGATCCCCGAGTCGGTCAGAATCGTGTTTATCTCATGAAAGTCCGCAAAGGTAAACAATGCGCCTTGGCCAAATTTATGGTGATCAACGACCACATACGAGGTTTGCGCCGTATCGAGAAGGGCTCTCTTGAATGCCGTCAGGTCGCCTGTATAAATTGTGAAGCCAAATTCCGCATGAACGCCCGTAGCGGACAAAAAGGCTTTTTTAATATTGAGCTTCCGGATGTAAGCCTCGGCTTCCGCGCCTGCAAGCATATTGCGGACGCGGTAACCGCCGGGCACGACCAGCTGAATTTCATCCTTGCGGGACAGCTCGGCAATGATGTGTACATCGTTGGTCACGACGGTTATAGGTTGATTCCGCAGCCTCTTGGCGATTTCTAGCGTTGTGCTGCCGCCGTCCAGCGCGATAATGTCGCCGGGATCAATAAAAGTAAGCGCCAGCTCCGCAATCTCCGTCTTCTCGGAGGCATGCCGCACTAGCGGCTCTTGCTGCGACAAAATGCCAAGCTGGTCGCTTTGGGCAAGGACTGCTCCCCCGTGTATGCGAAGGAGCAGTCCTTTTTCCTCAAGCCTGGCCAGATCCTCGCGAATCGTCTTTCCCGTCACGTTCAGCCGTTCGCTTAAATCCTGAACGGTAACTTCGCGGCTCGCCAGAAGGGCTTCCATAATTAATTCATGTCTGCGAATCGCATTCATGTTATTTCAAATCTTGAGGTGCAACCGCGTCCATATCTTCGAAGATTTGGTTCTCGCCAGCCATACCCCAGATGAACGTATAAGCGCTTGTGCCTACGCCGCTGTGGATCGACCAGCTAGGCGACAGGATCGCTTGCTCGTTGCGCACGACCAGATGGCGCGTTTCTTGAGGCTCGCCCATGAAGTGGAAAACATTTCCGTCTGCTTGCATATCGAAGTACAGGTATACTTCGGAGCGGCGGTTGTGCGTATGGCAAGGCATTGTGTTCCAGTTGCTGCCCGGCTTCAGCATCGTGAGGCCCATAACCAGCTGGCAGCTTTGGATACCGCCAGTGTGGATGTAACGGTAGATCGTACGCTCGTTGTTCGTGTTAAGAGCTCCGAGATGGTTAGGGGAAGCTTCGCTGATCGATGCTTTCACCGTCGGGTAGTTCTTGTGGGCAGGCGTCGAATTCAGGTAGAACTTGGCCGGATTAGCCGAATCCGAGCTTGTGAACACAACCTCTGCAGCGCCAAGGCCGATGTAGAGGCAGTCTTTGTTTTCCATATCGTAAGCGGTGCCGTCAACGGTAACCGTACCGCGGCCGCCTACGTTAATGATGCCGATCTCGCGGCGTTCGAGGAAGGTTGCCGCACCCATGGTTTTAGTGTCGGCTTCGAGCTTAACGGATTGGTTAACCGGTACCGCGCCGCCAATAATAAAGCGGTCAACGTGCGAGTAAGTAAGGGTCAGCTGGTCTTGAACGAAAAGAGTCTCGAGCAGGAACTCTTGACGAAGTCGCGTTGTATCGAATGCTTTTACCTCTTGCGGATGCGATGCGTAACGGATTTCCATGTTGAAATGACCTCCAATGGTTAAATGAATTTGTTTAAATAAGTTTATTTAAGTTCGTATAAGTTCATTTTAAGGTGGGCCATGTGGAATTGCAACCCTAAATTTGAACGGGAAAGTTTATTTTTAATGAAAGAGGATACTGTGGCGGAGCTGGAAGCTTGCTATAGTGAGGGAAGCAGCGAAATGGGGGAGATAGGTATGAGTCAAATCCGAATTGATTGTCCGGCCGTTTATTTACGGGAGTACGCGATAGATGATCTGGAAAGCTTGCATGCCTTGACCTGGCAGCCTGAAATTTATGAGTTTCTGCCGGGTTGGAACGTGTCCAGGGAGCAGAGGGAAGAATGGTTTGTTCATTATGAACGGGAAGAGAACGCAAGGTTCCTTAAGGCCGTGTCGGGGGGCGGAGAGGTTGGCGACCTGAGATTAAGGCTGGGGATGATAGAAAAATCGAGCGGCGAATTTATTGGCTGGTGTTGTACGGGCTTGAAAGAAGAGCTGCCCGTCCCGGAGCGGGAGATCATGTACGCGATTTCGAATCAGCACCGGAATAAAGGCTATACGACGCAAGCGGTGAAAGGGATGGTGGAGTACTTGTTTCAGCATACGAAAATCGACAGTTTAGTCGCGCTGGCCCATATTCGCAATATCGCCTCTATGAGGGTGATTGAGAAGAGCGGATTTATATTTAAGAAGAAGATTAAAATCGAGGATGAGAGCTATCGGTATTACACCAGAAGTAAATCGAGTCCTGTCGAAGATGAGCGACTTCGTATATAAAGAAACGCCTCATGATACTGTACTATTTCCAACGTAGAGCGCTCTGCTATCTATTGCGGGGGGAGTTTTGCTAAAAAAAGCTGCAAGGGAACAAAAACGAAAAATAGCGTTGCAGGGATAGCTCTCTGCAACGCTATTTTTATAAGGATTCGAACCGTTTATCTATGTTATACCGTTTCCGGATACGGATACAAATCAACGACGCGGTCCGTGTGGCCGTTGTCGGTCATAAACACGACATGCTCCCGGCGGAACTCGCGCGGACTGTTCAGACCGCAAGCGGCAGCCAGGGAGAAGAGGCCTTCCCGCATCTGGAGGATATAGTTCATGACGCGCCACTGCTTCTCTTCTGGAGCGAGCGCTTCCTGGTACTTATCGTCCGTTGTTGTGACGCCTGCCGGGCATTTGCCGGTATGGCACTGCAGTGCCATGATACAGCCGTTCGCCATCATAAAGCCGCGGGCCGAATTGACGGCATCCGCGCCGAGCGCTAGAGCAATGGCAACTTTATCCGGAGTAATAAGCTTGCCGGAGGCGAAAATTTTGAACCGGTCCCGAATGCCGAATTTGCGGGCCGTGTCGTCCAGAATCAGCAGGCCGGCGAACAACGGAAGCCCCATGCCGTCTGCCATTGCTTTGAAGGTAGCGCCCGAGCCGCCTTCGGAGCCGTCAACCGTAATAAAATCCGGATAAATATTCATATCGATCATAGCTTGGAAAAACGGCTCGAGACGCTGCGGATCGCCAACGACGATTTTTACGCCAATCGGCTTGCCGCCTTCCCGCTGCAGCGTTTGGATGAATTCCAGCGCCTCCTCGGGTCTTGTCAGAAACTCGAAACGGTTAGGAGAATTGACGGTTTTACCGACGGGAACAAGGCGAGCGGCAGCAACCTTCTCGTTTACCTTGGAGCCTTCCAGATGTCCGCCGCGAATCTTGGCGCCTTGATGGAATTTCAGCTCAAAGGCTTTAATGTTGGAATGGCTGGCTTTGCGCTTGAAGGCTTCAATCAAGAATTTGCCCGTCTCGTCCCGGAAGCCGTATAAGCCGGGTCCAATCTGGGACACCACATCAACGCCGGTCGATAGATGGACATCGGCTACGCCGCCTTCTCCCGTGTTGATCCAAGAGCCTCCCGCCATATTGGCGCCACTGCCCGTCGACTGAATGTAGTTCTCGCCAACTGCGCCAAAGGAGGTAGCGGAGGCACCGAACAAACCCTTGAGCTTCCATGGCTGATCTCTGTTTTCGCCTACGATTAGCGCATCGTCGTCATGAAGGAGCCAAGGCCTGACTTGTTCGGAGATAAACTTTTCCTGGCGCGTGAAGACGCCTTCGTCCGTTATGACATACTTTTTGCCCGGCAGCATCGTATCGTTATCGATCTTAAGTTCGCTGGTAAGCTTCGGAAACATGGCGTTGGACAAATAAAAGCCGGGCTTCTCATAGTCCCGGCGGCCGCCGAAGGAGATCAGGTCCGTCCGGTACTTGGCGGCGTACACGACGCCAACAAAGTCGGCTCTCGAGAACGGTTTGCCCTCCGTATCGTTATCGAACCAGTATTGCCGGAATTCGGGACCAAGCTTTTCAAGCAGGTAGCGGAGCCAGCCAAGGAACGGATGCGAACGGATAATCGAATGTTTGGGTTTCTTCGATAAGGCGTACATGTAGCTGAAGAAGATAATTGGAGGCAGCGCGATAATGGCCACCAAAATAAGCAGAATGGAAAGCAGCATAAATTGTAAACCCTCCTGGCTCGAGAAATAACGTCATAACGTTCATTATATCACAGCCGAAAAGGGGATGCTTTCCAGGGACATACAACCCGTACGAAAATTAACCGCCGTACAATCTCAGCGAATGTCCCGCCCGCATATAATGAAGTGTATACGATGCTAAAGGGGACGATGCTATGAACAGGCGGACAGCTTTGCTAATATCCCTCATTTTGTATGTGGTTCTCGCAATAGTATTGATCTTAAGCGCAGTATTTCATTTTGGCTGAAAATAGTTCTTTGTCCGATGCCGAGGCAGTTTGTCCTGTCATACCATATGGAAGATAGCAGGAGACCGACCTGCTCAATATGACGATGACGGAGGGAACCATGAATAAGGTCGCCTTCATTACAGGGATTACCGGGCAGGACGGGATGTATCTGGCTGAGCTTCTGCTTGCCAAAGGATACGTCGTGCATGGACTTAGACGCAGGAGCTCGCTTGCCAATACCGGGCGGATCGACCGCCTCGCGGACGAAGCGAATAAAATCGGGAAGAAGCTGGTGCTTCATTACGGAGATTTAACGGATTCAACGAACTTGGTTCGCTTGGTCCAGCAGGTTCAGCCGGACGAGATTTATAATTTGGCCGCAATGAGCCATGTTCATGTCAGCTTTGATTCGCCGGAGTATACGGCTAACGCGGACGGCATCGGAACTTTGCGGCTGCTTGAAGCGGTCCGGATTCTGGGGATGACGGAGAAGACCAGGATCTATCAGGCTTCCACCTCCGAGCTTTACGGATTGGTGCAGGCGGTGCCCCAAAGCGAAACGACGCCGTTTTACCCAAGAAGTCCTTACGCGGTAGCGAAGCTGTACGGCTATTGGATTACGGTGAACTACCGGGAAGCGTACAATATGTATGCCTGCAACGGGATTTTGTTCAACCATGAAAGCCCCGTTCGCGGAGAAACCTTCGTAACCCGGAAAATAACCCGTGCGGTAGCGAGGATCGCTTACGGGCTGCAGGACGTGCTGGCTCTCGGCAACCTGTCGGCTAAACGCGATTGGGGCCATGCGCGCGACTATGTCGATGCAATGTACCGGATTCTTCAGCAGGATACGGCTGAGGATTACGTCATTGCCACGGGCGAAACGACGGAGGTCAGAGAGTTTGTCCGCCTTGCTTTTGCGGAAGCGGGCATCGAGGTTGCCTTCGACGGAGAAGGGGCGGAGGAATACGGCTACGTGGTATCCTGCAGCAATCCGGAATACCAGATTCCGCAAGGCACGACCGTAGTCAAAGTAGATCCCCGGTTCTACCGGCCGTCCGAGGTAGAGCTTCTGATCGGGGATTCGACTAAAGCGCGGACCAAGCTGAACTGGCAGCCGGTAAGCAGTCTGAAGGATCTGGTCGGGGAGATGGTCGCTGGCGATCTGGAGGAAGCGCGGCGGGTTGTCGATCTGCGCAAGCTCGGTTACGGCGTAAGCCTGGATATGGAATAAGCAATTACGGAAAAGGCTGTCTCGCAAGAGGCAGCTTTTTTGCTATTCCTTTCGGCCCCATCCCTTCCATAACAAAGCCCATCTACAATCCCCGGGGATAAATAGATGGGCTTTCTTCATTCTATATACGCGTTACACGCCGCGAACACGCGCTTTGATCCGGTCGCAAATATGCTGAATATCCTGCTCGGTTAGTCCGCCGTAAGTAGGGACGTTAAAGCCTTGCGCGGTAATGCGGTTTGCAACAGGGAATTGTTCATGATGCTGCAAGCCTTGATAAGGCGGAAGTACATGCATCGGGTAAAAGAAAGGCCGCGTCTCGATGCCGTCATCCTTGAGCTGCGCCATAATTTCATTTCTTCGGGCCTCATCTGCATCGTTAAGAACTACGCTGAACATCCAATATACGTTTTTCGCCCAGGTCATTTCGACAGGCAGCGTAAGGGAAGGCTCATCTTTGAGATTCTCGTAGTAAAGACCGGCAACTCTCTTCCTCTCGCCGATATGCCAATCCACATTCTCGAGCTGGGCACAGCCGACGGCAGCCTGCAGATTGGTCAAGCGGTAATTGTAACCGACTATCGGGAACCAGTATTTGCGCACCGGATCGATGCCTTGGCCGCGGAGCGTACGCATCTTGTTCGCCAGCTGTTCATCGTCGGTCGTAATCATGCCGCCCTCGCCGGTTGTAATGATTTTGTTGCCGAAGAGGCTAAAGGTTGCGATATCGCCAAGCGACCCCGTTCGTTTCCCTTTATACTCCGCGCCTAGCGCTTCCGCGGCATCCTCGAGTACAAATAAACCATGCTTTTTGGCAATGCTGCTGACGGCGTCCATATCGGCCGGGTGGCCGTAGAGATGCACCGGAATAATGCCTTTGGTGCGAGGGGTGATCAGGCTTTCGATCTTCTCGGGATCCAGGTTCCATGTCTCGGGCTCGCAATCGACGAAGACGGGAGTTGCCCCGCAGTATACAACCGCGTTTGCGGTAGCGATAAAGGTGACGGTCGGAACGATGACCTCATCGCCCGGTCCAACGCCAAAAGCCAGCAGCGCCAGGTGTAGGGCGGTAGTGCCGTTGCTGCAGGAAATCGCATATTTGGTGCCGCAATACGCGGCGAAATTAGTCTCGAAATCGTTAATATATTTTCCGGCAGAAGAGATCCAGGTTGAGTCGATGCAATCCATGACATATTTCTTTTCGTTTCCGTTAAATACGGGTACGGCAACCGGATAAAATTTGTTGTCCATCAATTATGCCTCCCTCCGAGTTACCTTCATTCTTAAGCTAAAGTCCGTTTGACAACGGCAGGTACGCCAACAGCCAGCGAATGCGAAGGAATTGGCCGGATGACGGCCGCTCCGGCTCCAATCATGCAGCCCTCGCCGATTTGCATGCCGTCGATGACCGAAGTACCGGTACCGAGGAAAGATTCGTCGCCAACTGTGACGTTGCCGGACAAATGGCAGCCCGGCGCAATATGGCAGGCCATGCCGATGTTCCCGTCGTGGTCAACGGTAGCTCCGGTATTAATGATGCTATATGAGCCGATTCGGGTGTCCGGCTGAATGACGCATCCCGGCATTACCGCTACTCCCGCGCCGAGAGTAACGCCGGAAGCCAAATAAGCGCGCGGACTGATGGCATTTACCAGCTCGAATCCGAGACTTTCCGCATGCTTCGCAAGGGCATGCCGCCTTGCGTTGTTGCCGATGGCCACAAAGGCATGGCGGATTCCTTGCTTATGCAATCCCGGCAGCAGCTCGTCACCGCCAAGCACGGTTAGGCCAAGAATGGTTGCCGATGGATCCGGGCCGATGCAGCCGATCAGCTCGACATGCGGATCGTGCCGCAAAATATCCGCGATCACTTTGGCGTGACCTCCGGCGCCAATAATTACGGTTTTATTAGGCAAGGCATGATGAAACAAAACGATCGACTCCTTTACGCATATCCCATCATATTCAAGCGGCCATAAAATGCTTCAATTCCGGCTAGACAGGCGTCTATTTCGGCAAATATGGTCGAAATCCCCAGAGGGCTAGGGCGTGAGCCGTTTCTTTTTCGGGCCGTGACAATACTCTATCTACAGACGAATAGTGATGGGAGGCCAGACCAATGAAGCGAAAAAAGAAACGCAGGTCGGTCAGACGCAGCTTGCGCAGCCGAACAGCACGAAGCAAACGGCGGAAAAACGGAAAGCCGAAGAGACTTTCGAGAAGAAAAGGCAGGAAACGTCTGCGCGGCAAAAAAACGGGCAGAAGAAAGAAGAAAGCCGTACCGCATGCAGCCGTTCCCGACGGAGCTTCCATATCGGCGGAGGATGCAGCCCGATTAAGGTCCAATAATGCGAGAGTGCGGGCAAGTCTGGTGGAGGGAAGCCGGATCATCGATTACCTTCATTTTGTATTCAAGCTGGATAATGAGGACTTTATTTGGGAGATCTACCGGCAATTTCTGCAGCGAGAGCCGGATGCGGCCGGATTCTACGAATTTAAAGGCAGGCTGGAAGCCGGCGCGATGACAAGAGCCTCAGTGGCGGCGTCTATCATGCAAAGCGGCGAAGCCGAGCAGGTATTTACGAGAAAACAGTCCGGAGACCACAACACTTCGGCCTTTAATTTGCAAGGCTTATTCCCAGCCCATACCTTGGACTTTATCCATGGAATCTATGCTGAGCTATTAGGCCGCGAGCCGGAAGACGCACATGTCGCAAACGAAGTTATGGCCATCCACCAAGGAGTTTCCAGGCAAGGCTTGCTGGCAAGGGTGCTCATGTCGGAAGAAGCGCAGAATCTGTTGCGTGCCGTAAATCCGCCTGCCCCTAAAGTGAAAGCCGCGTTAAACGCCAGGGCCGCGGCAAACCAGAATATCGGTCTGTTCCTATGCTTCGGCGCCCAAATCGCAATGGACGGCGAAGGGATCGGACGTTTCTTCGTCCGCCTTACCGAAGGTCTATTAGGGCTGCCAAACGGATTTAATCTTCATATCGCAACAACGGAAGCCAATGTGAATGAGACGGAAACCATCTTTGCTCCCCTCAAGGCCTTGTATCCAAGCCGTTTGCACTTTTACCACTCCGACAGCATGGCGACAATCAACCGGATCGTGCCTGCTGATGTCTGGATCGTCCCTTACGTTGGCATGGGGCTGGCCCAATACCTGCACCGACCGTATATCGTTTGTCTGCATGATTTGGTTTATCTGCATTTCCCGGATCTGTATTCGAAGGATATCGATCATTTTCAATACATTCATTCTTTGGCGGAAAAAATTACGAGGAATGCCGCGATTGTCGTTTTTGATTCCGATTATATCCGCAATCATGAAGGGCTGACGTATTTGAATCTTCCGGTTCATCAGACGGAAGTGGTCCGATTCGCTGCGCCTCATGAGGAATACTCATCCTTTGGCATCAAGACCGAGATAGAATTCCGCGTCAAATACAATCTGTTTGGTCCTTACCTGACCTTCCCGTCCGTCATCCGCTTGCACAAAAACCACGAGCGGCTTATTGACGCGTTCCACCGATTCCGGCTTACCGATCTGGGAAGGGCATCCGGATTAAAGCTCGTATTTACGGATGATCTCAATAACCGTCCGAGACAGCAGGAAATTACGGAAGCGCTGAACGCGATTGCCGATCCCGTTATTCGGTCATCGGTCATCTTTATGGGCCGTATCCCGTCAGCCGATTTGCCGTCGCTTTACAAATATGCGGAAGGGGTCGTTGTGCCAACCTTGTTCGAAGGCAGCTGTCCATTCCCGATCGTCGAGTCGTTGCTGATGGATACCCCGGTTGCCTTCGGCCGGCTGTCGATTGTCCAGGAGGTTATTCCGGATATGAGCAGCTTTGCGACATTTGATCCTTACAATCCTGATGAAATGGCGGAGTCCATCGGCAAGCTGTATGTGCAAGGGAAGTCGGTTGTTCCCGCGCAGAAGGAAGCGGCAAGCGGCCTTCTGCACAGGAGCTGGGCGAATGTGGCTTTGGATTATGCGGCAATCATTGGCCGGATCTGATTATTAATAGAGAATCTTGCCGTAATAACGCCAGAAGGTAATCCGGAACACTTCAATATATTGCTTGGCAATATCGTCCCAGGTTTGCGTGGCGTCATGGACGCCTTGCAAAGCCGATAATTTATAAGTTTCATAGTCGTCAAACAAATCATCCAGCGCTTTGGCGATGGAATCCGGGTTATGCGGGTCAAACCAGGCAATCTTGGCGCTATGTCTGGACAGATGCTCCCGCATAACCGGTATATCCGAACATAACACCGGAGTGCCAAGCCGCAAGGCTTCTTCAACCGGATAGCTGCCGCCGCCTTCCGACAGACTTGGCATAATAAGTGCTTTAGCGTTTTTGATCAAGGCGGGAATATCATGGTCGCCTACAAATCCAAGCGGGTAGACTTGCCGGTCGAGCAGAAGACCGGTCCTCTTCATGGTGGATACAAGCGTTGGAATCCAGTTCACTTCGGACGTGCTGTCCGGGAACGGAATGCGTAATTTATCGGTCAAATACCCGGTTAAGACTAACGGGTATTTTCTTTTGTACCGCGATTTGGCAAAGCCCATAAGCAGATTGTTATGGTTTTTGTGCGGAGAAGTATTGGATGGATAAATAATATAGTCGGACGGAATTCGGGCGCCTAGCTCCGGTGACACCTTGCGGTTATAGACATTTGCGATTGGAGTAATTGCATGCGGAATGACAAATGCCTGCTCCGAACGGTTGCCGAAATGGGCGACAAGTCTGTTCTTGACATGTTGGGAGGATACGACTACCGAAGACGTGTGATCGATCCATTTTTTGGATAATCTCCAATGAAAGGACAACTCGTCGCCTTTCATGAACGGCGGCACGAAATCAAAGATGGTGGTGTCATGGAAGGTGCAGACCGTAGGACGGTCAATGGCTTGAAACTGCTCGGTATGCGGCCAGAAGAAATAAACCACGTTCATATTCGCTAGCAGGTGGCTGCTCTGGGGATGGTTGATCGGATAATCGTTAAAGCAGATTTCAATATTCCCCGTTTTTTGAAGCTCCGCGTAATTTCGCAGCTGCGAATTTGGTGCGACGACTAGTCTGACCCGCTCTACTCCCGGCTGGCGGGCAATGGCAGCAGTCAGATTAAACAAGAGGCGCATCCCTCCGCCGATCGAGAACTGATTAGACCATATCAGGATATTCATGCTTTATCCTCCTGTAATTTAAGAAATCGTTCAAGCATTCACAATACCGTTAAGCCGCAAGTAAATATCCAGCTTTCCGATATCGACAATGATGTTGTCCGCACCTACATGCGCCTGGGGTTCAACCTTGCATAACAGCTCGTAATAATCAAGCCCGGCATGACAGCATAGCTTCCAGAAATAATTGTCGACAAAGGATACGGGGGCCAGTTCAATCAGCGATGCCCCGGGGTCGCAAAAGGCAACGTTAATGCTGCCGCTACCGAAAGGCGCCACAATGACTTTGGCCGAAGCAAAAACTTCGATTTTTTCCTCCGTCGTCATCGGCGTGAGCACAATCTTCTTAAACCCCTTTGTCTGCAGGTAGCGAAGCACCTCGTCTTCGTTGACCACGTGGCGGGCCTCCGCGTCCTCACGCGTGATATAAATCCGCTCGTAGCCTTTGCGTTTGCGGATTTTACGCTTGTTCTTCATTTGATCCGCGATATAATGCGAAGCCCAAGGCGGACATTTTCCGATCATGAGCGGTACGGCGGGCACAACCAAAGTCTTAGCCTTCAGATGGAAGTCCGTTTGATCGACCTGAATAATTTTGTTAAAGGGAATGCCAAGCAGCTTTAATGACTCGTATTGAAAAGGGAAGGTCAGTTTGGGCAATACGTATTTATCGATCGTTATCCCGCTCTTCTCCAGCAGATGAATGCGGGGCAAAATGTCAAAGAACCAGTGTCCGAATACCGTGTGCGTGCCGCGGCTCTTTGGTTTTGGGAAGTTCCAGCCCCAGAACAAGGAGGCGACGGTTCCGGCATAATAGTCAGGCTCTTCAAGAACCATTTTTTCATAGCCGGTATCGTACAGCTCCAGATCGCCAAGCCGCTTGTTATCCGGCGTAATCACGTACATGTGGCTTGTCATAAGCCTTCCATCTGGAATGCTGACAACAAAAGCTTCTTCATAGTGGCAGGTTGAGATCCAGCGGTGCGGATCAATGCTTCTTGGGGAAGGCAACCGTACCGTTTCGGCTGGATAAATCACTTTATATCGTTCTTTGGCTTCGCTTGCGGAAAGGGTTTTCGCCCAATCCTTCGCTTTCTTGTAGGTGTCTTTCGGAATGGTGTATTTCATGGTCTCTACCCTCTGGCATAACGGAGGATGAGCTTCTGCTGCTGGGCAAGAACATCCTGAAATTTGTCCGGCACGCCTTTCGGAAAGAGCACACCAAGGCCGTTGGAATGTTGGAACTGCATGTGGGGATGAATGGCGCTAAGCTGATCCCACAAAATATGAACGCCAAAATTCATGATTTTGACTGCTGTGTCATGAAAGAGGACGATACCGTTTGGCGCCAGCTTCGGCAGCCAGCTCGCATAATCATGGAGCACCGAATGATAAGCATGATAGCCGTCGATATGAAGGATGTCGATCGTTTTATCAGAAAACTTAGCAAGCGCTTCGTCAAAAGTGGTTCGCACAAGACTGCCGACATTCGGATACTCCCTGTTTTTGACCGATTGAACCGCTTGATAAATGCCATCGTTGATTTGCCCGTACATCCCTGTATGAGGATCGCCCTGCCAAGTGTCCACGGCATAGCAGGCGGTATCGAGAGCGGCATCCTTAATGGCCTGGCAGAAGCTGAAAAATGAAGTTCCGTATAAGGTGCCAAGCTCAACGATTACTTTCGGTTTGGCGAAACGAACAAGATCGTATGCAAAGCGGCGGTGTCCGGACCAAGCTCCTTCCGTCATCATTCCCGCCGGTATTTCCGGTGCATGGTCGGCTGCGTATTCTGGCCTATAAAACTTCCAATCCATAAGTCAACTCCCCATCTATCGTTATAGAAGCACAAGAATTGAAATATTTTATGTTCGTTTGCTATAAGAGGTCAGGGACAAACGTGCAGGCGATATACACATTTATGAAGCGCGGTGCCGTACATAAGCCGTTACGATTCTATTGTCCGCACATACAATGTCAGAGGCAGACGCTAGGAGGATTCTATTGGCATGCACATAGAAAGACATAATGAGAATAACGAGGTGTGAATATGAGAAGCCTCGCCAGGAAAAGAAAAACAGCGTATTCTACCAAACCGTTGACATCCCGGCCGAGACGGCGCCCGAATCCGGCCGGTACAAGGAAATCCAGGCCCCAGAAGACCAAGCGGGGGCTTGCGGATAAGGGGACCAGCAAGCAATTAACCATATTGGCTTGGAGACTCGGCAGAAGTGCTGCTCAAACGGCATTAATGGAGGAGGGGGCAGACCTTCAACAACATGTGCAGGGGCTGTGGCTCAAGGAAAGCGGATTAATTCGAAAAGCAACTGCCGCCGGCAAGTATATTCCGGTAATGAAAGCATTCGTTGAAGGGTATTTTTCTACTCGTTCATTTGACGAGACCCGCAATTGGGTACTGCTTCCGACCCATAAGAAAGTGGCAGCCGTTGTTATGGCCATGAATGAGGAGTTGTCCATTCAGTCAACCATTCAGGAGCTGGAGCGAATGCCCCTCCATGAGATCGTTGTTGTTGTGAACGGCTCGACGGACTCGAGCTTTATGATGGCAAGAACGAGCAGCAGAGCGATCATTCTCCACTATAACGAAGCCTTGGGTCACGATGTGGGAAGAGCAATCGGAGCGAAAATTACAACCTCCGACATCGTGATTTTTCTTGACGCGGATATCCCGGTAGCCGCTGAACAGCTGTTAAGCTTTGCAAGGGCAACTGATCGTGACATGGACGTCGCTTTGAACGATCTTTCCCGTTATGTAGGCATGTTCTCCGATTGGGACGAAGTTTCGATTATGAAATATTTTCTGAACCGTTCCAATCGCCGGGATGATTTGAATGTGAATTCCATGACGGCCGTTCCGCATGCCTTAAGCCGAAGAGCGATTGACGTGATCGGTTTCGCCAACCTGGCGGTTCCTCCGAAAGCGCAGGCCATTGCTTTGCAAAGGGGCTTGCGAATCGGGATCGGCGGCAGCATCAATGTATTTAAAAGAAACAGGCACAGGAAGGATAATGTCGGCGCGAGCAATCCGATCTCTAAGCTGATTATGGGCGATCATTTGGAAGCGCTGGGTTGGGCGATGCGGGAGGAAAGCCCGCGCCTCAAATATACCGATCATTTGCGCAAAAGGGAGCGTGCGAAAGATGTTAACAAGCATCATCATTCCGACCTATAACGCGCTCTCCCATTTGCGGGAGGCCATCGGAACGATCCGTAAGCATACCAAAGAACCGTATGAGCTTATTGTTATTGACAACGGCTCAACCGACGGTACGCTGGATTATTTGAAGCAGCAGCGGATCATTGCCATTTCCTTGCCGGTGAACACGGGGTTTCCGGCAGCCTGCAACTGGGGTATGAGATTGGCCAGAGGCGACCGGCTGCTTCTGCTTAATAATGATGTTTTGGTCACGTCCGAATGGCTGGGCAGGATGCACAGCGTGCTGGATTCGGATCCTGCCATCGGGCTGGTTGGGCCGATGACAAACTATGCGAGCGGTAGGCAGCAAATCGCAATAACTGGCCGTTATGACGAATTCGCCGAGCGTCTGAAAATCGATGAGAACGGGCAATGCGAGTTCGTGAACCGGATCATCGGTTTTTGCATGTTGTTCTCCCGCAGCCTGATGCAGACAATAGGTCAACTCGATGAACGGTTCTCGCCCGGTCATTACGAGGATGACGACTACTGTTACCGGGCTTATCGCGCTGGGTACCGCGTTGCCGTCGCAAAGGATGCTTTTGTCTATCATCATGGAAGTGCTTCCTTCGGCCGTTATGACGGAGAAGCTCTTGAGGAGCTGGTTGACCGAAACCGGCGGCTGTTTATGAATAAATGGGGAATAGACCCTCTTGAATTACACGATGAGAACGGCAAGGGGGAACATCATGCGAATTCGGACGCCTCGCAAAAAAGGTAAGCCGCGGAAACGGAAGAAGCAAATCGGCAGGAAACGACGTTTAACCCATGCTTCGCCCAAAATCATCATGAACCCGGCAGAGCTAGGAGAAGCAGTGCCGGAAGCGGCTCATGAAGCGGAAACGGAAGGAACCAGGGCAGAGACTGGGCAGCTTGCCGGTTTTATGGAGGGCTACGCAAAAGGATATCAAGAGGGAAAATATGCAGGCGGGGAAGAAATCATAGATCAACTATTGCCGCCGAATATCATTTTTCCGGACCTGTCTCTCCAGCAAATCATAGCAACGGGAGTAAGCATGCATATGGAGCAAGCCATTCCTCTTATGCTTCCGGAACAGGTCAGAGATGCGATTCTTCATGCCATGGAGGAGAAGCGGCCGTTATCGGTTGTAAGGCTCGGAGACGGAGAGCTGCTTACCATGGCTCAAGAAATCGTTATGCCGGTTGATCAAGTAAGGCGGGAAGGCAAATTTTTGGAATATGCGGGAGTGAAGGTGCCGGATCTGGATATTCGCAACCGCTTGGTCGAAGCGGTTAACGGGGCCGATATTGTTGGCATACCGAGAACCAGAATGCCGAATTATCAGCTGCTTGTATCGCCGGTTTTTCAAGCCTTTGGCTTATCGCTCCGGGAGAAGCAATGGACGGATTCCCTTATTAATTACAGCTTATGCACGGCGGGCTGCCTTCTCCCGATTCTGCAGAACAGGCGTATTCTCCTTATAGGCAATATGGCCGAACAGCTATCCGCCGTTCTTGACCATCGCGGCTTATTCGTTGCAGGCATCGTGACGCCGGTTAACGGTGCCCGGGATGCCGCCAGAGTAGTGGCATTGGCTAAACAGTACGAGTTTGACATTGCACTGGTCTCCGCGGGAATCGCTGCCGTATTGATTACCGAAGAGCTTGCCCGCTTAACCGGCAAGGTAGCGATCGATTTCGGCCATCTAGCCAATGCGCTCATCAAGGGAGAAGCGCCACTCTAAGCGCATATGTAGAGGAACAGCCTTTTCGTGAAGGGAAAAGGCTGTTTGGGTTTGGTTAGACGCCGACCGAAGCTGTAAGCGAGGAGTATTGAACCGAAGCAGTAGCACCTGTGATTGCTACAGAGATCGAGTTAACGGCTACTTCGAGCGTATATTCGTGTGCGCCGACAGTGAGCGTGTCGTAGAAAGTGATTGGAATCACTACTTCAAGATCCAGTACTGCAGCAAGTGCTATCGTTGCGAAAGTTGTGCTTGTAACCGAAGCTACTACAACGCCGTCGCGGAGCAGATCCACGGTAATCGTTGGGTTCAGCAATACGCCAAGGATTGTACCGGAAATCGCTACGTCAACAACCCCGTCGATTTTTACTTTATTGGCTGCAGCCGAAGTAACTGTAACAGGAACGGCAAGAATTTCAACAGGTGGAATAACTGTTCCGATGATTCCGATTGCGCCAAGCGGGAAGACCCCTCCGTTAGCACCGTAAACCGCAGCACCTGGACCAGCAGGGCCAGTAAGACCCGTAGGGCCAGTAGGGCCAGTAGGACCTGTAGGACCCGTAGGGCCAGTAGGGCCTGTAGGGCCAGTAGCTCCAGTCAGACCGGTCAGACCTGTCAAACCTGTTTCTCCCATATCTAATCCTCTCCTTTCAATTGATATACCGTATCATATGTTGCGAGATTCATAGAGAAGACGGTATTTGCCGTGAACGATTGTCTATTTTTAATAGATTAAGTCAAAGCATGGTCGTTTATGCTTGAAAGCGATAGTTGGGCGGAGTCATCTGCCTGATTTCCGTCCCTATTGGCTATTCGTCCATTAGGATTACTCTATTAAAGCATAAGTTGAAGATATGTAATTTATCAATCCGGCACCGGTTAAGGAAGGAGCTCCGGCTTGACTAGAAGAGAGGTTTTAATAGTAGAAGAGTTACCGTTTCGAGGTGAAAGTCAATGATCGCTGTTATTATGGCAGGAGGTAAGGGGACGCGTTTTTGGCCAAGAAGCACGGTTGCCAAGCCGAAGCAGTTTCTGACGTTGGCTTCGGAAGAGGCAACGATGCTGCAGCAAACCTACGCGCGATTCCGTTCCTGTCTGCCCGAAGAAAATGTGTATGTCGCCGTAAGCGAAAACTATTTGCCGATCGTGAAGGAACAGCTTCCCGAGCTGGGAGACAATCGTATCATTATAGAACCCGATCAGAGAGACACCGCACCTTGCATCGCATTGACGGCCAGTTATTTCCTGAAGCAGGAGCTGGACGACGTGCTCGTAACGGCACCTTCCGATCAATACATTCCGGATACGGACGAATTGATGGATGCTCTTCGCGCGGCGGAACAGGCGGCCAAGACGGATGGCGTTGTCGTCACGCTTGGCATAGTCCCCACAAGAGCCGAAACGGGTTACGGTTATATTGAGACGATAGAAACCGAAGAGCATGCGGATAAGTTTGGGGAACGCATCAAAGAGGTCAAAGCTTTTATCGAGAAGCCAACCAAGGAAAAAGCCGAGAAGCTGATAGAGCTTCCGAATATGTATTGGAATAGCGGTATATTTATATGGAAGCCGTCTACGATCGCCGGTTACATGATGAAGTATCAGCCGGGGATGTGGTCTATTTTTGACCAAAAGGATGAAGAGTTCAGGCAGTCGTATGCCCGTTTGCAGAAGCTTTCTATCGATTATGCCCTGGTAGAAAAGCTGGAGCGTCTCTATACGATCCCTATCGAATTTATTTGGGACGATGTTGGAACCTGGACCTCGCTTGAGAGAATATTTAATACGGATGGCGACGGAAACTTGCTGCTGGGGCAAATCTTCCCGTTTGCGACGCGCAACACGATTATTTATTCGGAACAGCAGCAGGTTGTTGCGATTGGTATTGAGGATTTGATTATTGTATCGACTGAAGAAGGCCTCCTTATCTGCCGGAAATCGGACGAACAAAATGTCAAGCATGCGATCGCCGCGCTTACTGCGGATCAAGAAGGCCGGCAGGGATGAAAGCACTGATTACAGGAATAACCGGTTTTGTAGGCAGTCATCTTGCCGAGCATCTGCTCGGCGAGGGGATTGAAGTGACAGGAACCATGAGGAGTCACAGTTCGCTGCGCCATATTCGCCATCTGCTGCCGGATATGTGCCTGTATGAGTGCGAGCTGATGGATGCTCAGGCGGTTGAGCGTATGATGGCGGACATTCGGCCGGACCTGATCTTTCATTTGGCGGCGCAAAGCTTTGTACCGCTGTCATGGGAATCGCCTGCCGAGACCATGACGAACAATATTGTAGGGCAGGTTCATCTGCTGGAAGCGGTAAGAAAGCTTGGGTTAGCCTCCAAAGTGCTGATTGCCTGCTCCAGCGAGGAATACGGGCATGTGGAAGAAGACGAGGTGCCGGTCAAGGAGACCAATCCGCTTCGACCTATAAGTCCGTACGCAGTCAGTAAAATCGCCCAGGACTACTTGGGCTACCAATATTTCAAAACCTATGGACAGCACATTATCAGAACGCGGACCTTTAATCATCATGGTCCCCGCAGAGGCGAACAATTCGTGAGTTCGAATTTCGCGAAGCAAATCGCGGAGATCGAGAAGGGCTTAAAGCCGCCGGTTCTGTATGTGGGGAATGTGGACGCCAAACGGGATTTCACGGATGTGCGCGATGTGGTTAGAGCTTACCGGATGGCGATGGACAATTGCGAGGCCGGTGAAATCTATAATATCGCATCCGGTCAATGCCATGAGATCCGCGAGGTGATTCGAATCCTCCTTAGCTATAGTACCGTCGATATTACGATAGAGGAAGACAAAACAAGACTTCGGCCATCCGATGTTAAGGTGCTTGTAGGGGATTATAGCAAGTTTTACGAGCAGACCGGATGGAAGCCGGA
Source organism: Paenibacillus glycanilyticus NBRC 16618 (assembly GCF_004000805.1). Classification (GTDB taxonomy): domain Bacteria; phylum Bacillota; class Bacilli; order Paenibacillales; family Paenibacillaceae; genus Pristimantibacillus; species Pristimantibacillus glycanilyticus. Next base: position 18,764 of record NZ_BILY01000015.1, on the reverse strand, counting down.
AATTCCGTTCGAGCAGACCATGAAGGATTTATTGAATTATTGGCGCAATGAGCTGGCTTAATAAGGCCTGACCCGGTAGGGGAGAGCAATCTCGCTATCGGGCAGGCCTTTCATTGTTTTAAATCTGACGCAGCTCTATTAACCGGTTCTTGATCCGTTGGCCAATCACGGCAGGAGAGAAATCGTTATGAATCGTCCTCATGCCGCTTACCGCAATGGATTCCCGCCAGCGAGCATCGGATAGGAGGCGCTGCATGTATTCCGCGGCATGACGGATATTAGGCTCTGCCCAGATCTGATGGCTCTTGTACGGCCCCCAGTCCTGCCCGATGTTAACGAGCTGGTAGGAAACCGGACAGGAATTTGAAGCATTCATAAACTCCGTGTTGCCGGACCAGTTCGTTGCTATGACCGGTTTGCCTAAATACATCGCTTCCGCGAGACCAAGACCAAATCCCTCGGCACGGTGAAGGGAAACATAGCTGTCCGTGCACTGCAGCAGGGCGTTTACTTCGTGCCTTGACAGCACTCTGTCAATTAAATGCATATTACTCCGTTCGGCAATCAGCTTCTTCAGCTCGGCAAGCTCATTTGGCCGGAAGTCCGCATTATTTACCTTAAGGACAAGTCCAACGCGCTGATCGTTTTTGTCAAACGCCAGCTTGAAGGCTTCAATTACCGCCCGGGGATTTTTGCGCAAGGTTGAGCTCTGGACGTCGTACATCATTAGAAACAGAAACCGGTTCTCCGGCAGCCCGAAGGAAGAGCGGTTAATATTCGGCGCGACTTGTACTTGGATGCAGTGAGGAATCGTAACAACGGGAACGGATGCCCGTTTGGAGACGGACTCGGCAACAAATTTGCTGCACACCCACACCTCGTTGACATGGCTGAAGCCTTCCACATGCTCTTCCGGAAACTCCGGCAGCTCCCAATGCCAATACCCGATGTTGTAACGGCTGTTGAACAATTCGTTTCCGAAATGCTCGCGGGCAGGACGCATAAAGTCGGCATTCATATGAAAAATATTGGTATTGTACCGGGCTTTATCCAGCAGCTTATGCGACCAGCTGTAATCCGACATTCTCGAGGCTACGGCAAGCGGGAAATTAAGGAGGCCAAACGGAATGGCCGCCGAATCAATCGCTTTTGCCGCTAGCCGCGAGGATTCCCCGATCCCCATCTCGGCATGAACAAAACCGATAATATTTACGCCTGGTTCCCGGGTTGAGCCGTCGGATTGAAGCGTTGCCTTCTCCGCGGCGGGCCGCCCGGCGCTGCGCTTATTGGAGAGCCGGCGTTGTTTTCGCTTTGCTTGACGCTTAGCGGTTCGTCTGCCGTATGATCGGGTACGGCCTCCTGATTTGCGTCTTCTAGACCTCGATGCGTTTGGCCGTTTCGGCTTCTTGCTTCTCTTGTGTCGTCTTTTCACCCCGGTTCAATCCTCTCGATATTAGCGGATATGCACTCGACTACATACTATTCATCCCGGTCACGCGGCTATAAGGACAACAACCCACCAAGCGTAAAAATCGGCTTATGTCTAACCTTGAACCTTGAATAGATGACTTATTTAAAAGGAAGCTGGCTTTTTCGGGTAGAAAGGGTATAATGAGGTTTATTGACGTAAGTGAATAGCACCGGGGAGCTGGTTGAGGCTAGCTGAGAGGGAATTCCGAAGAAAATTCCGACCCTTATACCTGATCTGGATAATGCCAGCGTAGGAATTTGTTATTTAGGTTGCCCGTTATATTAGGAAGCGGGCGGACCTGTAATAAAGCTGACGAAAAGTATGGCTCTCCGGAAATCGGAGGGCTTTTTTTATTTTCAGAAGGTAGTCCGGCCATAATAGCAAACGTCATAGTCAAGTAGAGAGAGGGAGAGACAGAAAGATGAGATCAGGTGCAAAGAGAAGGTTCGCGATTGTTGCAGCTATGCTGGCGGTAGTTGTGCTGCTGGCCGCATGCGGCTCGAACAACAACAAGAATACGGGGAACGAGTCAGCCGGTAACGGAGCGGACAAGCCGTTGACCAAAGTAAAGGTCGTACTGGATTGGACGCCTAACACGAATCATACCGGATTGTACGTGGCACGAGATAAAGGTTATTTCAAGGAGCAAGGCCTTGACGTCGAGATTATTCAGCCCGGCCAGGACGGCGCGGATAAAATGGTAGCTTCCGGCGGAGCGGAGTTTGGCGTCGGCTACCAAGAGTCGCTCACCATGGCGCGAATCGCCGGTGTGCCGCTTGTATCCGTTGCTGCCGTGATTCAGCATAATACTTCGGGCTTCGCTTCGCCGGCATCCAAAGGAATCGACTCTCCGAAAAAGTTTGAAGGCAAAACCTACGGAGGTTGGGGAGCGCCGGTAGAAGAAGCGGTAATCGGCTCTCTGATGCAGGAAGAGAACGCGGACGTAACCAAAGTGAAGATGCTTAGCATCGGCGATACGGATTTCTTCACGGCGGTGAAGCGCGACATTGATTTTGCCTGGATCTACTATGCCTGGACGGGCGTGGAAGCCGAGCTGCGCGGCGAGAAGCTGAATATGGTTTACTTGACCGATTACAGCGACAAGCTGGATTACTACACGCCGCTTCTTGAAACTAGCGAGAAAATGATCGCCGAGAAACCGGAGATTGTTAAAGCGTTTGTCGCAGGCGCCGCTAAGGGATACCAATTCGCGATTGACCATCCGGAGGATGCGGCGGAAGTGCTGATTAAGGCAGAGCCGGATCTGAATGCGGACCTTGTTCGCGCAAGCCAGAAGTGGCTTAGCCCGAAATATACGGATGACGCTTCGCAGTGGGGCGTGCAGAAGAAGGAAGTATGGGTGAACTATTCCCAGTGGATGTTCGATCACAAGCTGCTGGAGAAGGAGCTGGAGGCGGATAAAGCGTTCACGAACGACTTCCTCCCGAAAGCTTAGGATAAAACAATAGGATTATGAGGAGCTGACGATGATGGCCAATGCGCTTGTAAGTATTCAAATTCTGCCAACAACGCCAAACGGGGAAAGCGTTATTCCGTTTGTAGACCGCGCAATCGAGATTATTAAGGCATCGGGTGTCCCTTACCGGGTAGCGCCTCTGGAGACAACGATGGAGGGCGAACTCCCGCAATTGTTCGAAATCGTGCAATCCATGAATGAAGCCATGACCGAGATGGGCTGTCCGTCCGTTATCTCGCAGGTAAAGGTCTATTTCAATCCGGCTAACGGGGCTTCCATGGGCCGGTTGTTGGAGAAATATCCGGATGGGCAATAAAGGCTGGTATCATGCGGTCTGGCCTTCTCTGCTGCTCGTCATCCTTATCCTTGCCGCTTGGCAGCTCTCGGTTGATAGCGGCGTTGTGCCCAAGTGGCAGCTGCCTTCGCCGACTACTATCGTAAAAGAAATGGTTGACGTCTGGCCGCGCCTGATGGACAATGCCTGGGCAACGGTGGAGCTGGCGCTTGTCGGATTCGGCGGGGGCGCGGCAGCCGGGATCATTCTTGCCGCAATTCTGCACCTTATTCCTTTTGTCCGGAGGGCGGTCTATCCGCTGCTTGTCGTCACGCAAAACGTGCCGGTCATCGCGATTGGCCCGATTCTTACGATTTGGCTCGGTTACGGCGTTCTGCCCAAGCTTATTCTCGTCTGGATCGTATGTTTCTTCCCGGTATCCGTGGCCATGCTGAATGGCTTTAAGGATACGGATCCGACCCTTCGCAATTACATGCGGATGATTGGAGCGGGTGACTGGCAGCTGTTTACGCGGCTCGAATTGCCCAATGCCGTTACTCACTTATTCTCGGGTCTCAAAATCGCCGCATCGTATGCCGTTCTAAGCGCCGTTGTTGCGGAATGGCTTGGAGCTGACAAGGGATTAGGCCATTATATGATTCTCTCATCCAAAGGTTATGAGCCGGCAAGGGTATTTGCTTCGGTCTTTCTAATCGTGGCGCTGAGCCTAGCTTTATTTGGACTCGTAGCTCTCGTCGAAAGGTTTGTCATCCGGTGGCGTCCGGCGAAAGGAGGGGGAAGAGCATGACAGCTCCAGCGCTTGAACTAAAAGAGATCCGCAAAAGCTTTGATGCTGGCCGGAAAAACGTCCTGAACGGCTTATCGCTCACCGTTGCCGAGAACGAATTCGTCTCCATTGTCGGACCCTCCGGAAGCGGAAAAACAACGTTGTTCCAGCTCATTGGCGGATTGGAGCAACCAACTGGCGGTGAAATCTGGATTGACGGCAAGCAAGTAACCGGCAGCCGGGGGCATATATCGTATATGCCTCAGCAGGCCTCCCTGATGCCTTGGCGTTCGGTGTCGGCTAATATCGAGCTTGCGCTTGGGATCGCAGGCACGGAGCGTAAGGAAGCGGGGCGTCAGGCGCGTGAATGGCTGGATCGCATCGGTCTCGCGGAGTACGCCGATTCCTATCCCCATGTGTTATCCGGCGGGATGCAGCAGCGCGTATCCTTCCTGCGGGCGCTGCTGTCTCCCCAGACTTTAATGCTGCTTGACGAGCCGTTTGGCGCGCTTGACGCGTTGACGAGACAGCAGATGCAGCAGTGGCTGATGTCCATCTGGGAGCAGAACAAACGGTCGGTTCTCCTTGTTACGCATAGCATCGAGGAAGCATTGCTGCTGTCGGACAGGATCCTTGTCTTGTCGTCAGCGCCGGCAGTGATATTGGAAGAGATCATCGTACCCTTCGCAAGACCCCGTTCCCCGCAATTATGGCGGGAACCGTTGTTTAACGAACTGAAACAGCAGATTCACGAGCTGCTTCAATAGGCGTAAGGAGGCTGATCATCATGGAGCGGAAAAACGCAATTGACGCGCATATTCATCTTGATTCCTATGAGGAAGCGGATCGGCAAGCTTTGCTCGAGCAGGCTTTTGAAGAGGGAATCGAAGCGGTTGTAGCAGTGTCGATGCATTTGGATTCCTGCAAGACCAACGCCGCGCTCGCCGAGTCGTTCCCGGGACGGGTGTTTCCCGCATACGGTTATCATCCCGAACAGCCGGTTCCTGCGGCATGGGAACAAGATGAGCTGTTTGCATGGATTAAGGCGAAGCATGCAGCCGGCGCAGCGTTCGCCATTGGCGAGGTTGGCTTGCCTTATTATTCCCGGACCTCTGCAGCCGAGGAAGGGAGACCTTTTGACGAGGCTCCTTATCTCGATTTGCTTGATCGATTTGCCGCGCTTGCCGCGGAACTAGGCCGTCCGATTATTTTGCATGCGGTATATGGGGATGGTGCCAAAGCTTGCGATATCATGGAGCGGCATCAGGTAAAGAAGGTCCATTTCCACTGGTTTAAGGGAGACGAAGCGACAATTAAGCGAATGATCTCGCTCGGCTATATGATTTCGGTGACGCCGGACGTGGCCTACGAGCAGGAGATCAGGACGCTGGTACAGCAGTATCCCTTGGAGCGAATCATGGTGGAGACGGACGGACCGTGGCCTTTTGAAGGGCCTTACGAGGGCCGTAGGACCGTGCCGCAAATGGTTCATGACATTTGCGCGCATATCGCCGCGATCAAGCAGCTTCCGGAGCAGGAAGTGCGGGAACGGCTGCTTTCGAATACGCGTGAATTTTATAGTTTGTAAGCAGAGCAACTCCGTTATGCCGAATATGGGCATAACGGAGTTTTTTTGCTGCCTCGGCGGCAGTCACCGTTACGAATCGGATCAAAGCTCCATACACTGAGAGGAGCTTGTATAAGTTTTTGACTGGAAAGGAGGAGGATAAATGGCGAATCTCACAAGATCGCAATTTATTGCAGCGCTTGTCCCGACTGTTCTGCAGGTCAGACGCGAAGGCTCATCGATTTTTCCATCCTTGCGGCTGGCGCAGTGTATGCTCGAGACCGGCGGGGTCATTCATCCTTGGTACAATCTCGGAGGCATTAAGGTCGGATCGGGCGCTCCCAATGCTTATTGGCATGGCGAAGCGGTGGTGAAAGGAACCTGGGAAGTGGTTGACGGAACATTGATCAGCATGAATTCGTCGTTCCGCGCTTATAACAGCGTGTATCATTTCTTGAAGGATCAGGATCTGCTGTTTGCCACTCCCCGCTATGTCCGCGTCCGTGCAGCCGTAACGCCCGAGCAACAGGCTACGATGCTGTACGTGAGCGGTTATGCGACGGATCCTGCTTATCCTAGTAAGCTGGCTACTCTCATAAACCAATATTCCTTGAAGCAGTATGATACGGCCTTTGCTTCCGCATCATCGACAACGATGTTCCGTTCCTCGCAGACGGTTCCCATTCTGGTAGACGGTTTTGTTGCCGCGGTCGGATACTTGGACGGAGGAACAACCTGGGTTGCTGCCCGGGCACTTGGGGAAACGCTTGGTGCCGCTATTGGCTGGACCGCGGGCAAGCTGACGGTTAACGGCCATCCGCTTGATTCCCGGCTCGATATTTCCACAGGTTATGTAACGGTAAGAGACTTGGCGGCATCATTAAACCGCAAAGCCGTTTGGGAGCAGGCAACCCAGACCGTCACTTTGAAAGCGGCAGATCTCCCTTAAGAGACTGCCGCTTTCCCTGCGTTCAGGGGCGAATCGTAACCCGGGTTCCAACCGGCACAAGATTGGACAAAGCCAGCACATCCTCGTTGTACATCCGGATGCAGCCATGCGATACCATTCTTCCGATCGAGGAAGGGTCGTTCGTGCCGTGAATGCCGTAATGCGGTTTGGACAATCCCATCCACAACACGCCAAAGGGTCCGCCGGGATTTTCCTGTTTATTAATAATTTTGTATTCTCCCGAAGGTGTCTGGGTAACCATCTTGCCTATGCCAACGGGATAAGAGTTCACGACAACATTTCCGTCAAGCAGATGAAGCATCCGGTCCGACAAATCGACGATTATGCGGTAAACGGCCATGCTGCAGTCTCCTCGCCATCATTTTTTTGCTCATGCCATGATATTCCTGACAAGCCGCAAGGTTACGGTTTTAGAGGACAATGAAAAAAAGCGTCCCGAAGGGGAACGCTTTTAGGATACAGCCGCTTTCTCGTCGCTCTTGCGAAGGATAAACGTATAATAGCCGAGATAATAAGCTACAAGCAGGAAGAAAGTTGCCGCGGTCAGCGGATCATTCGTATACTGCTGCATCTGCGCCGTCTCGTTGTTTAGCGCCGGATTCATGGCATTGGCGCCTCCGGTGCCGAACATTTCAATGATCCTGAAGGCGATTCTTCCGATAAACAGCAGGACAACCAAAGTCTCGATGCCGACATGCGTCCGGTAAAACAACGTATCCTCGCGCTGTTCGAAACGGCTGTGCTTGATGGCATAATAAGCAATTACCGCGCCGCAGGCGATACCGATGGCATCGGAAATATAGATCGCAGGATGCGGGAAGCCGGAGGCCAGCAGCAGAATGCCAATGATACTGAAGATACCGATGCGCATTTTCAGCCTGCTCGGCTTGAAAGGCTGAAAACCTACCGAACGCTTCAAGCGCCGGTACACGACAAACAGAATAACGAGTAAGGGAATAATATAGCTGCCGATCTGGTTCATAGGGCCGTAAACCTCCCGTCTATTAAAAGTGGTACTGTAACTATATACCAAAATGACCGGAATTAGCAGTGGGGAAATGGCCTGTTTACAAAAAAATCGGACGCTCATTTCTGAGCGTCCTTTCATGGGAGAGGAGAAACCGGACGAAGAGCTTATGGGGAAACGTAAGTCTTCTCCGCGGTTGTCTACGGCATCTTCCGACGCCGATGATTTTATCTTGTCCGGTTTGTGGGCGATTATACATATTACGCCAAAAAAAATATTGAGGCCCTCGTTCCTCCTCTCCGGGTGCCTTTATAATCCAAGGGAAAGTGTGGTACTATAGGCATCGACAGTAGAGGAAGGGAGCAATAAGCAGTGAGAGTCATTGCGGGAGCGGCAAAAGGCCGCACGCTGAAGGCGGTTCCAGGCATGAATACCCGTCCGACGACCGACAAGGTGAAGGAAGCGATATTCAGCATGATTGGACCGTTTTTCGACGGTGGACTGGCACTCGATTTATTCGCAGGCACCGGCGGGCTCGGTATTGAAGCTTGGAGCAGAGGCATCGAGCGGACGATCTTTATCGACCGGGAAAAAATAAGCATTGATATCATTAAATTAAATACCGAAGCGGCAGGAATGGGACGGCATGCGGAAATATACCGCAACGACGCGGAGCGTGCGCTGAAGCTGCTGGAGAAGCGGGGAATCGCGTTCTCTATCGTCTTCCTCGACCCGCCTTACCGCTTGACCCATATGGACGAGCTGATGGCCGATCTGGCGAAGCGGTCGCTGCTGGAGGATGGCGCGACTATTGTGGTGGAGCATGATGCCGGGCATGAGTATCCGGACGAGATGGAGCATTTTATTTTGCTGAGAAAACAAAAATATGGCGATACGGCAGTTACGATCTACCGTTATTCGCCCGGCAGCGCAGATGGAGGAACAAGCCATGCAGATGAATGAGAACGGACGAGTAGCGGTCTATCCGGGGAGCTTCGATCCTCCGACATTGGGACATCTCGATATTATCCGCCGTTCGGCCAAGCAATTCGACCACGTCATCGTGGCGGTGCTTAACAATACAAGCAAAAGTCCGATGTTTACGCTTGACGAGCGGAAAGAGATGCTTCGCGAAATAACGCGCGACATTCCGAATGTGTCGATTGACAGCTTCCGGGATTTGCTCGTACGGTTCATGAAATCGCGCAAAGCCAGCGTTATCGTCCGCGGCATCCGATCGGTGACGGACTTCGAGTACGAACTTACGCTTGCTTCGACGAATCAGTTGCTGGATGAAGAGATCGAGACGATCTTTATGATGACGAACCCGAAATATTCGTATCTCAGCTCCAGCATTGTGAAGGAAATCGCGATGTTTGGGGGACCGGTTCATGAGCTTGTTCCGGCTCCGATCGAGACTCGTCTCGTAGAGAAATATAAAGCGAGGCAGTCAAACGGCTAACTAGCGTTTCTTGAGGCCAGGTACGCGCGGCGCGGCTGCGCGCATCAACAGCAGCATAATAGCAAGAACGGCGACGGCCGTCAGCGCATACGGCCAGAGCGACGGGAGGCCTACTGCGGTGACGGCCTCGTATGCGTTGGAAGGGCGCTGCCAGTGAGCGCCGTCCTGCAGCATGGCTGCCGTAGCGCCGGTCAGCCGGCTTGGCAGCATCGCAAGGGCAGCCTGTGCCGGCTTCCACAGCAGCAAGGCTAGCCCAGCGGCATGCAGCGCATGCAGCAGTCTGACGCCAATGAGCGGCAGCAGCTTCAAATCCGTGCCGGTGATGGCATAGCCTGATTGGAGCAGCGCGCTTAACCCGCTCCAGGCCAGAATAGCCGCAACCGCGGCGGCGCTTATTGCGGTAGTAATGCCGGGGCCTTGCCATACGGCTGCCCCGTAGGCACCGATATGACTCTCGAGTAAAGCGGGCAGCACCAATTCGGCAATACCGCTTGGCAGCGCGAATTGGATGAGCGGCAACGCCAGCCGGGCTGCTACGGCCGCAAAAATCATAAAGCCGCCAACAACAAGCAGCTTTTGAACGCCGGAAGAGACCGCATCGCCAAGCACCTTGCCAAAGCTGCGGCCGTCACGGTCGCGGCTTGTCGTAATCGCGTCCGCTGCATTTTCCATCAAGCCTCTCGGTGCAACGGCCGCTTGAGGGACATTAAGGTGATGCGCCGCAGACCTCCGCCGGCTGATCAGCGAAATCCATCCGGCCGTACAGAGGGCGGAGAGCCAGACCATAAGAGCGATAAATAAGCCAAGCTCCGGCCGATGCAGGAAGCCTGCCCCAATAACGACAATCATAAAAAGCGGGTTGGGCATATGGGACAAGGCCAGCAGTCTTTGCCCTTCGCGTCTCGTTACCAGCTGATCGCGGCGAAGAGCAGCCGTCGCTTCGGCGCCTGCCTGATGTCCGGACAGCCATCCAAAGAGCAAGGGCAGCGCAGCTTCGCCGGGCAGCTTGAACAAGCCTCGCATCAGAGGACGAAGAAGAGCGCCGATTCCGTGTATAAGGCCAAATGCGGCTATCAGCTCAAACAAGACGAGGAAGGGCAGCAGACCGGGAAATACGATGTTCCACCAAATGGTCAGTCCCTGAAGGGATGCTTGGAACGCTTCATCCGGCTGACGTATGATGGCGGCAACCATCAGAATCGAGATTGCCGCGTACAGAATCGTTCGTGCCATATCTATCAACTCCATTGGAATTAGGATCATCGATTACGCAAGAGGCTTGGACGAACCGGGGTCTGTTCCATTGTACGCGCGTCTAGGGCGGGATAGACCAGACCCTTGAGGAAGGGAGGGAGTTAGTTCTATGGGCAAGTTTAGGCTGAGCGGTAACGCGAGGCAGGCGGCAGGGATCTTTTTGATCGCGGTAATGCTGTGGATCGTAGTCTATGCTCCGACACCGCTGGTTGTCTATGAGCCTGGGCTAACGTTCGAGACGGCGCCGTTCGTTCAGCAAAGCAGTAGCGGTGCAGCAATCCAGCAGACTAATGCCGGAATGGACAAAAGCGGCGTTTTTTTGGTTACAACCGTTAAATTAACCGATGCGAAGTATTGGCAGGCGATTCAAGCTATATGGAACAAAGACTTTCAAATTCTAAGCAAGAACTCGGTCACGAATGGGCTGTCGGAGAAAGATTATTTGGCGCGGATGTCCAAAGACATGCTTAATTCGCAGAATAGCGCCGTTGAAGCTGCCTACCGCTATGCGAATATTCCTTACAAAGTATCGCCTGAAGGGCTGCAGCCTGACGATGAGAGCCGGAAAATCACGATTTCAGCCAGTGACGTTGGCGGACCGTCTGCCGGTCTGATGTTTGCGCTGCAATCACTTAATCTCCTATTGGATGAGGATTTTACCCGGGGGTTCAGAATTGCGGGAACAGGAACGATCGACAAAGACGGGAACGTTGGATCAATCGGCGGAATTGCCTTGAAAGTGGTTACGGCGGATCGAGCGGGGGCAGAGCTGTTCCTTGCTCCGAAGGATAACTATAAGGAGGCTGCGGCGAAAGCGAAGGAGCTTCGCAGCGAGATGAAGGTTATCCCCGTCACCTCGCTGGGCTCTGCTATAGCGGCAATACAGGATGAAGCTGGTCTTACCCGATAATGATCGGCCTGTCCGTAAAATCGCGGTACATCGCCGCCGCTGACTCATGTCCGGGCTGGGCCAGCATATAGACGGCCGAAGCTTGCGTATCGAGCTCCAGGTATCCGGATTCGATAGGAGCTCTGGCGGCGCTTAGCAGGACGGGGAGCTTCGCTTCCTTCTTCATGCGGCGCAGAAGCTGCTGTCCCTTGCTCGTGAATCCAAGCACGCGGATATATTGGACGCCGGCAGCAAGCTTCTCCGCAGTGAAATCTTCTTTTTTATGGCGGAGCAGAATAGAAAGCAAGGAGCGCTGCAGCTTGGTCCGGGTGTAACGCTTCGTCTTAAGCGCATCAATAAGCGGCTCAAATCCGGTATGGTTGAGCTTCGGCAGCGCTTGAAGGAGCCTATGTTCGAGACCTTCCGTCATTTCGCGGTAGCCGGCAAGCTGTTCCGGCGTGTGGGTGACAACGGCATGCAGCAGCTGCTGGACGAAGTTGGCCCAGCTTACAGGGCTTCTGCCGGAAGACCATTCCTTCTGCATCACGGCAAAAGTACCGGCAGGCACGAGCGGCTTGCTTGCTTCAAGCTCGCCGCCTTCCAGCAGCAGCTTGCGGATCGCGGTAGCGCTGGCGATGGCGCTGTCGGTAACCGTCGTTTGCCCGTATTCGGATTTCTCCCGGCGTATCGTGTAGGGCAGCATCCGCCCGCCGATCCGTTCCAGCGCGATTAAATAATGAAGACCTAGCGTATGATTCGGCTGGGCAAAAGGGAAATCCGCCGCATCCGATCGCCCGATCGAAGCAAGGTAAGAAGCAATCGCCGAGCTGTAAGCGCTAGGATAACTGCTCCCGTTCTCCATAGCTTCCCGAAGCAGACTTTGAAAGGCTGGCGGCTCGTGGGCGACAAGCTTGGCTGCCTCATGCAGCACTTCAAGCTCCCCGCTCTCCGTACCGAAGCAGAAGGCGTCGACGATCCCTGTCGCTTCCAGAGTGGAGACCGCTCCGTATGCGAACCACTCCGCTGCTTGCGTAGCGTAGGCGACGGGCAGCTCCAGCACCAGATCGCATCCGCCTCGCAGCGCCGCTTCCGTCCTGGCCCATTTATCCATGACGGCCGGTTCTCCGCGCTGCAAAAAATGTCCGCTCATGACGGCTACGACGGCGTCGGCTTTTGCTATTTTGACCGATTCGCGCAAATGATATTGATGACCGTTGTGAAATGGGTTATACTCAACAATTAGTCCTACCGTTCGCAATCTGACATCTCCTTATTTCAGATGGATATATGTCCCATCATAGCACAGGGATATCGTTATATTCACGAAATAACGCGGCAAAAGATGAAAAACAGTGTGAAAATGTTGACAAAACCGCTCGATGATAGATATAATAATTTTTGTTTGTTTGGGGTGATCACATGCAGTTTCATGTACAAGAAACGATGTCCAAAGGCATTAAGGCAAAGATTGATGAGAATCTCGATGTGTCCGCGTTATTTAAAGACAGATCGGATGTCATCAGTCACGGTCCGCTCCATGTGTCGCTTCAGGTAACGGGCAATGAAGGCTCGATTACGGTCGAAGGCGAATTGTCCATTGTTTGGGAACTCGCTTGCTCTCGTTGTCTTGACCCGGTGAAGCTTCATACGGTAATCCCTGTGTCCGACCAGTTCAAGCCGGCGTCCGAGCAGGATGAGGAAGAAAAGGAAGAGGACGAGGACAACGACGTTATTGCCGTAGCAGGGGACAGGCTGGATTTGAAGCCTTATGTGGAAGAAGTGCTTCAGCTGTTCATGCCGTTCGCTCCGTTATGCAGTAACGATTGCAAAGGACTGTGCCAAAATTGCGGACAGAACTTAAATGAACAAAAATGCGGCTGCTCAACCGAGAAAATTGACCCTCGCATGGCAGTGCTCAAGGATTTATTCAAAGACGAACAATAAAGCGTGATTCATTGATTCTGTGAAGGAGGTGGGAAACATGGCAGTACCTCAAAGAAGAACATCCAAAACTCGCCGCGACAAACGTCGTACGCATTTCAAACTGGCGGTACCAGGTATGGTAAAATGCGAGCAATGTGGAGAGCTGAAACTTGGCCACCACGTATGCAAAGTGTGCGGATATTACAAAACGAAAGAGATTATTTCCCAATAATCTCGGGGTTTCCCACAATAGCACTTCATTACGATGAGGTGCTATTTTTTTGTGTCCGTTGCTTACATACTCTTTTTTTTATATACTTATTTAGTACCAGGTTATAATATCAGCCATTATTCGAGTAAAATCAGACAAGGGTCACAATACTGTTAAGGTGGTGCCGAAGATCGAACGAATGCCTAAGCGACAGCGGCATCAGCTGCTCGCACAATTAATTGACGAAAATCCGTTTATGACGGACCGGGAGCTGACCAGGCATTTGAAGGTCAGCATTCAGACCATAAGGCTTGACCGGATGGAACTGGGTATTCCCGAGCTGCGCGAGCGGATGAAGCTGATGGCTGAGCGTTCTTACGATTCCGTTCAGTCCTTGCCGCTGCACGAAGTGATTGGTGACATTGTAGATTTGCAGCTGGACAAAAGCGGGATCTCGATATTCGAAATTCGAGAAGAGCATGTTTTCTCGCGCACGGGAATTGCCCGGGGCCATCACGTATTTGCCCAGGCGAACTCGCTGGCTGTTGCAGTTATTGAAGAGAAAATCGCTCTGACGGTCACGGCGGACATCCGCTTTATAAGGCCGGTTAAGCTGGGCGAGAAGTGCATTGCAAAAGCTTATGTACGTTCGATATCCGGCGAGCGCCACAAGTCGAAGGTGGAGCTCTTTACCTATGTCGGGGATGAAATGGTGTTCCAAGGGAACTTCGTCATTTACCGTTCGGCTGGTGAAGGAGAGAACGAGGCATAGGCTTTTATGTTAGCGCTTTGCCTTTCTAACGGGGCAGAGCGGCTGGGAGGTAAGAAACATGCGGATCGCCATAGATGCGATGGGAGGCGACCACGCCCCTGGACTTATCGTTCAGGGCGTGTTGGAAGCTGCGGCGGAGTGGCCGGATACGGAATTGGTTCTTGTCGGCGACACGGCGGCAGTTGAGCCGCTGTTCAAAGGACAGAAACCGGCCAACGTGACGTTATGCCATACGGATGAGGTGATCGGTCCGGATGAAGAGCCGGTCAAAGCGGTTCGCCGAAAAAAAGGCTCGTCCATGGTCGTTGCCGGCCAGCTGGTACGCGAGAAACGCGCCGATGCGATGATTTCCGCGGGCAACACCGGTGCATTGATGACGACCGGACTGCTTGTTGTTGGCAGACTGGAAGGGATCGAGCGTCCCGCGCTCGCCCCAATGCTTCCTACAATGGACGATGTTGGAGTGCTTGCGCTTGACCTTGGCGCCAATATGGACGCGAAGCCTGAGCATTTGCTCCAATACGCAATCATGGGCAGTATTTATCGCGCAAAGGTGCATGGTTTTGACAACCCACGCGTAGGCCTTCTGAATGTCGGTACCGAAGAGCGTAAAGGCAATGAGCTGACGAAAGCGGCTTATGATCTGCTCGAGCAGGCTCCGATTAATTTTATCGGAAACGTTGAGGCGCGTGACTTGCTTAATCGCAGCTGTGACATTCTCATTTGCGACGGTTTCGCGGGGAATATTATGCTTAAAGCGATGGAGGGGACAGCGGGATCGCTGATGACATTCCTCAAAGATGCTTTTGGCGAGACGCTTATGACGAAGCTTGCCGCAGCGGTTATGATGCCGAAACTTCGCGCATTGCGTAAAAAGATGGATTACAAGGAGCATGGGAGCGCTCCGCTGCTTGGCTTGAACGGACTGGTGATGAAATGTCACGGCTCCTCGGATGCTAAGGCTGTGAAAAATGCGATCCGGCAGGCCCGGACGGCTATCAAAGCCCAGCTTACGGAGTCTATAGCGGCGGAAATAGGCGGGAGGTCATGATGAAATTACATCCTGTTGGCATTATTGGTACGGGCAAATACGTTCCCGACCGGATTTTATCCAATCAAGAACTTGAGCAAATGGTGGAAACCAACGATGAATGGATCGTAACGCGCACGGGGATCCGCGAACGCCGTCTGGCGGCAGCGGAGCAGGCGACTTCCGATCTGGCTTATCAGGCTTCGCTGAAAGCAATAGACGCGGCGGGCATTGCCATTGAAGACATTGACTTGATTATCGTTTCGACAATCACGCCGGATACGTTCTTCCCTTCGACGGCATGCCTGCTGCAAGAAAAGCTAGGAGCGAAAAAAGCGGCTGCATTTGATTTGTCGGCAGCCTGTTCCGGTTTTATATACGGTCTGGCAACCGCTTCGAATATGATCGCTACCGGCATGTACAAGCATGTCCTTGTTGTTGGGGCCGAGACCTTATCCCGCATTACGGATTATACGGACCGCAACACGTGCATCTTGTTTGGAGACGGCGCAGGTGCCGTGGTGCTCGGACAGGTAGAGGAAGGCCGCGGATTCAAGTCGTTCGAGCTTGGCGCTGACGGCGGCGGTGGAGATCTCTTGAAAGTAAGCGGCGGCGGTTCGCGCATGCCTTCAACGGCGGAAAGCGTTGCGTCGAAGCAGCATTACATTCATATGGCCGGCAATGAAGTGTTTAAATTCGCGGTGCGCATTATGGGCAATGCGGCGGAGGAAGCTCTTCGCAAAGCCGGGATGAGCAAAGAGGATATCAATCTTCTTGTTCCTCACCAAGCCAATGTCCGTATCATTCAATCGGCTCTTAACCGACTCGACCTGTCGGAAGAAAAGTGTATGGTTAACTTGGACAAATACGGCAACATGTCCGCGGCATCGATTCCGGTCGCGCTGGCAGAAGCCGTAGAGCAGGGAAGAGTTAACGATGGGGACTGCCTCGTATTTGTTGGCTTCGGAGGAGGCCTCACCTGGGGCGCTTCCGTATTGATCTGGTAATGGAGGGAATTCGTTTGAGCAAAACTGCATTTGTTTTTCCCGGCCAAGGCGCGCAAGCCGTTGGTATGGGCAAAGACGCGTACGAAGCGTTTGAAAGCTCCCGCGCTGTCTTCGAGCAAGCGGACGAAGCATTGGGCTTCAAGCTGAGCGATATTATTTTCAACGGTCCGGACGATCTGCTGAAGCAGACGGTTAATACGCAACCGGCGCTTCTGACGGTAAGTGTTGCCTTGCTGAAGGCGCTTGAAGGCCGAGGACTCAAAGCCGATTACGTGGCTGGCCATAGCCTTGGCGAGTACAGCGCGCTGGTTGCGGCAGACGTGCTCAGCTTTGAGGATGCGGTCCGCACGGTTCGCGCGCGCGGCGAGTTCATGGAGCAGGCTGTTCCTAGCGGACAAGGCGCAATGGCCGCCGTGCTTGGAGCGGAACGCAGCGTTCTGTCCGAATTATGTTCGAAGATCACGGAAGAAGGAAATACGGTTGAACTGGCGAATGTTAACTGTCCGGGCCAAATCGTTGTTTCCGGCTCGGCAGCAGGTGTTCAAGCCGTTGTTGAGCGAGGCAAAGAAGAAGCCGGCGCGAAGCGTGTCATTCCGCTGGAAGTAAGCGGGCCGTTCCATTCCTCGCTGATGAAGCCAGCGGCTGAGAAGCTGTCCGGCGTATTGTCGGAAGTGCCGATGAACGATGCAGCTATTCCGGTAGTAGCGAATGTAACGGCTGCTCCGGTAACGGAAGCGGCTTCGATCCGCAATCTTCTGGTCGAGCAGGTTTACTCTCCGGTTCTTTGGGAAGACAGCATCCGTTATTTGGCTGAACAAGGCGTGGATACTTTCGTTGAGATCGGTTCGGGCACTGTCCTTGCAGGCCTGATCAAGAAAGTCGACAAAAATCTGCGCGTTATCTCTGTAAACAGCATTGCTGCATTGGAAACACTGTAGTATCGTGCTCGTGCAAAACTTGGAGGAGGTATACCATGTTTGCTAGTCTTGAAGGCAAAAAAGCGCTTGTAACGGGCGCATCCCGCGGTATCGGCCGTGCTATCGCCGTTGCGCTTGCCGAAGCCGGCGCCGATGTTGCGATCAACTACTCGGGCAGCGAGGCGGCTGCGGCGGAGACGGCCAAGGCGGTTGAAGCGTTTGGCCGACGCGCTATCATTCTGAAAGCGAACGTTGGCAAAACCGACGAATTCGAAGCCATGGTCAAAGAAGTTGTGGATCAATTCGGTTCAATCGATATTTTGGTGAATAACGCAGGCATTACAAGAGATAATTTAATTATGCGTATGAAAGAAGAGGAATTTGACCAAGTTATTGAGACGAACTTGAAGGGTGTCTTTAACGGGATCAAAGCGGTCACGCGGCCAATGATGAAGCAGCGTGCCGGACGCATTATTAATATCTCTTCGGTAGTGGGCGTGCTCGGAAATCCCGGTCAGGCGAACTATGTCGCGGCGAAAGCAGGCGTAATCGGCCTCACGAAGTCGAGCGCGCGCGAGCTTGCTTCCCGCGGCATTACCGTAAATTGCATTGCACCGGGCTTTATTCAAACGGATATGACGGACAAGTTGTCCTCCGAGATGAAGGAATCGCTTTCTTCGCAAATCCCTCTTGCGCGCCTTGGCGCAGCCGAGGATATTGCGGCAGCGGTACGCTTTCTCGCATCCGATGCTGCTTCCTATATGACAGGCCAAACCGTCCATATTGACGGCGGCATGTACATGTAAGATAGCATCACGCCGCAATGACCGGAAATGCAACGGTTACGTATGGCGTTTTGTCTTAAATTCTCGTATAATACCCTAGGAGGAGGTGAATCGGATGTCCGAAGTAGTAGAACGTGTAAAACGTATCGTCGTCGACAGACTTGGCGTAGACGAAGCGGAAGTCACGCTGGAAGCTTCCTTCAAAGATGACCTCGGCGCTGACTCTCTTGATGTCGTTGAGTTGGTCATGGAACTGGAAGACGAGTTTGATATGGAGATCTCTGATGAAGATGCAGAGACCATCACCACGGTGGGAGAAGTAGTCAATTACATACAATCTCATACGTAAGGAAACAAGGGTCCCGTTGTAATAGACGGGACTTCTCTCCATCTGAGGCACGGAATCATCATGACATTATGAATGAGCTTGTACGCTTTTATTATAGAAGATGTGACGTACGCATCTGAATGCAGTCCACTTTGAGGTGAATCTTACAATGAAACAAAGAGTTGTCGTTACCGGCATGGGGGTTATTACCTCGCTCGGAGCAGACCTGGAACAGTTTTGGGGTAATTTGATGGAAGGGAAATCGGGCGTATCGCGCATCGAAGCGTTTGACGTATCCGAATATCCGACACAAATCGCCGCTGAAGTTAAGAACTTCAATCCGGAAGATTACAATCTTGATAAAAAAGAAGCGCGCCGCATGGACCGTTTCGTCCAATTCGCGTCCGTTGCCAGCTTGAACGCGGTTAAAGATGCAGGACTCGAGATCGGCTCCAATGTCGATCCCGAGCGCGTAGGCGTTATCGTCGGATCCGGTATCGGCGGACTCGGAACTTGGGAAGACCAGCATAACATCCTGCTCGAGAAAGGTCCTAAGCGCGTAAGCCCGTTCTTCATTCCGATGATGATCGCGAACATGGCTTCCGGACAAGTCTCGATGCTGACCGGCGCGAAAGGCCCGAACAGCACGGCTGTTACGGCTTGCGCGACGGGT
>NZ_BILY01000014.1 GCF_004000805.1 Paenibacillus glycanilyticus NBRC 16618 | reverse complement strand
GCAAGGACGGCGGAGCGCCCGTCCTTGCAAGCCGCTGGCGCCAGTGCTGCTGCACTAACATCGGCAGCAGCACTGGCGGCGGAGCCGCAGGCTCTGCCTACTACGGCATCGCTCACAGAAGCATCGCGCGCATTTGCTCAGCCCGCTGCAGCTCAGCCTACGGCTGCATCGCCTGCATTTGCTCAGCCCGCTGCAGCTCAGCCTACTACGGCATCGCCCGCTGAGGCTCTACCTATTACGGCATCGCCTGCACTTGCTCAGCCCGCTGCAGCTCCGCCTACGCCTGCATCGCCCGCTGCTGGATCGCCCGTCGTGGCTGCGCCCGCTGAGGCGCCAAACCAAGGGCTCGCTGCGCGGTTCGATCCGCGGGCGTTAATCGCCGCGTACCTCTTGCTCGCCACAACCATCTTGCTCCAGCACAGCTGGGCAGGGCTGGCTGTCGCCGCGGCGCTCTCCCTTGCGGTGCTTATCCCGCTGCGAGCACAAATAAGGCCCTGGATGAATGCCATCCGGGCCTACGTGATCATGACGGCGGTGATCGCCATTATTTCGGGCGTGCAATTTTCGCCATATAGCTTCGATTGGGAGGCCGCCCTCCAGACCATCCAGCGCTTCAGCGGTTTGCTGCTTGTGATGATCCTGGGGCTGCCTCTAATGGGGCTCGTGACGCCGCTGCGAGTCCAGCGCAGCCTGGAGCAGACGTTTGGCTGGCTGAGCCGGTTCAACGTTCCCGTGATGTCCATCGCGCTTACGGTAACCTTGATTTTCCGCTTTATACCGCTGCTTGCGGGGGAATGGGAGCGTTACGTGAAGATCGCGCATGCGCGGGGCAAGGTCACGACCGCCGCAGGGTCGCTTCCGTTCCGGATGCTGCTGCCTGCCATGGTGCCCTACATCCGTTCCTTGCTGCGTATGGCCGAGCAAATGGCGGATGCGCTTGAAGCCCGCGGGATCGGTCATCCGCTTGCGAAGCCAACGCAAGGGCTGAGATTGAAGTTCAGCAGGGAGGATATCGTCATCGTAATTACTGCGGCTGCCGCTGCGATCATTCTTTTTTTAATTAGATAATAGCATTAATCATTAATGGACTTAATTAATTTGCGATCCGAACGGTAATAGACCAGGCATAGCGCGGCGGCGATCAATCCAAACATACCGCCTAGCGCAAAGCCGCTGTTTAACCCCCAGCTTTCGTTCAGCCAGCCCGCAAGGAATGGCCCGGCGAACATGCCTGCCGCGTAGACCGCCTGATACAGACCCATGGCGGTAGCCCGGCCGGGAGGATCCACGTCCCGGATCGCAAGACCAAGCAGAAGAGGGATATGCAAGCCTTGCGCAAATCCGTTAATCACCTGCGTTAGCATAAGAATCCAGATGGAATGCACATAGCAGATCGAGACGGTGCAGATGGCGCTTAGGATAAATCCGGCGCCGATCGTCGTCCAATTCCCGAAGCGCGGCGCAAACCATCTGGCCGTAAACATGGAAGCGAGAGCATGCGGCGCCATAAAGGCGAATACGAGCAACGTAAGCTCGAGTCCGCTGCCGCCCATGTCCTCCGCTTTTAACGGCGTAAACCCGAACATCGTAATGAACAGCACGCAATGCGCGAGCAAAGAGAGCAGGGCCACCTGCAGCAGCAGCTTCGTCCGGATTACGCTTTGAATCTTCGAGAACGATATTCCGCTCCGCTCATGAAGCGGTTTGGCCGGCTCGTGAATCACGAGCGCCAGCAACAGCCCGATTCCTCCGATAACCGCCCCAAGCACGAAAGGAGCATCCGCTCCGAATCCCTCGGACATCCAGCCGCTTAACAGCATCCCGATCATTTGGCCGGACACGGTCATCACGCTAATATTCCCCATCGCCTTCGTGGCGTCCTCCGCAGCGAAATAATTCGCGTACATCACCGTAAAAGCAACCCAGGTCGATGCGCATAACCCCGCCATCGCGCGCCCCGCAAGCGGCCACAGCCAGCTTCCCGGAATGATGAACAGAAGACAGCTGACGCTGGCGGCAAGCATGCCAAGCAGGATAAACGGCTTTCTTTTACCGTAACGGTCCGACAGCATCCCCAGCGGAAAACGGATTAACAGCTGGACAAAGCCATAGCTGCCAAGCACAACCCCGATTAAATCAAGCGAAAGCCCTCTTGAGCTCAAATAAGGCGACAACGTCGGCACGTATGTATACATTGCAATCCAGAACATTAACGTTACCGTCATAAAAAGTAGTCGCTGCGATCGTGTTGATGGTTCCATTCTGGCTACCTCCCTCATATAAATCTACTTTATAAGACATGCCACGCACCTGTCACGGTATTTTTAGTCCTCAGGTAACTTTTTGCCGGGCGAAAACGTTATAGGTGATGGTTATGTTGAATTCCTATTTCTTCAAGGAGTGCTAGGGAATGGATGATCAACTAACCGGGAATCGCAAGCTGCTGCGTGAGCTAAGAGAGTGGCTGATTTCGATTACGGCCGCCATCATCATCGCTTTGCTGTTCCAAAACTATGTTTACGCGCAGGCAGAGGTACATAATATCTCGATGCAAAAAACGCTTGTGGAAGGCCAGCGCCTGATCGAAAACAAATGGTCCTACCGTTTCAAGCCGCCGGAACGCGGAGATATCGTTATTATCCATGGGCCCGAAAGCTCCTTGCGCTTGGTGAAGAGAGTCATAGGCGTGCCAGGCGATGTTATTGATGTCCGGGACGGAATGGTTCTCTTGAACGGGCAGCAGCTAACGGAGAATTACGCCGTAGGGATGACGGAGCCTGGCGGGATGAAATTCCCCTACACGGTTGCCCGGAAGGAGCTTTTTGTTCTTGGCGACAACCGCGAGCATAGCGTGGACAGCCGGTCAATCGGGCCGATTGCCTTTTCCAGCATTGAAGGGAAGGCCGTATACCGGATATGGCCGCTCAACAAAATTGGACTTCTGTAAAGGAGAGAAGAGGGAAGTTGAATAATCTGATGCAGCATCGGCCCGTCAAACGTTCTTTTTTGCGACTGCAGGCGGGTAAATGGTGGTATACGAATAAAAGAAGGGTAAAATGGCTGTTCAGTGCCGGAAAGCTTGCCAGAATCCATAATGAGCTGTCCCTGCCGTATGTGGTTTTTACCCATGCAACTCCTCTTATGAGGCAGCTTCGAAATGTAGACATGTGGCTGCAGACCAACAAGGTCATTAATTTGCGGCTGGCGGCTGAGAAGTTGAACGGCATCGTATTAATGCCCGGCGAAACCTTCTCCTACTGGCGGGCCATAGGCAAACCGACTAGAAGGAAGGGTTATGTGGACGGCATGATTTTATTTTACGGCGGATATAAACATGGAATAGGCGGCGGATTATGCCAAATGTCCAATCTCATCTATTGGATGACGCTGCATACCCCGTTGCAGGTCATTGAACGGCACAGGCACAGCTACGATGTATTCCCGGACGCCGGGCGGACGCAGCCGTTCGGAAGCGGGGCAACCTGCGCGTACAATTATCTGGATCTGCAGATCCATAATCCGACGCGGCAGCCTTTTCAGCTGATCGTAGGTCTTACGGAGGATAAGCTGGTTGGCGAGTGGCGCTCGTCTCTTCCGGTGAATTACCGGTACGAAGTCGTGGAGAAGGATCACCGGATCGAGCTGAAGCCATGGGGCGGTTACGTCAGAAGCAATTCGATCTACCGCAGGAAATACGCGTTGGATGAAGGGGAGCTGCTGGGCGAAGAGTTCGTCACGGAGAATGAAGCCGTCATGATGTATGCCCCTATGCTTGAACCGGTGTAAAAGAGAATAGCATGTATGCCTGCCTTCACGAACAGCCACACTAAGCGGAGTACCAAAAATGTGGTCAGGGAGGTGGCAGTATGGGATTCAAAAAAGGCAGACTATTGATTTATATGCTGATTGCCGTTTTATTTGCGATTGCGGTGCCTTCAGCCGCGCATGCGGAGCCTTCATATGCCAAATACGGAAAAATCGCGATGCAGGAAACCGCGAATAAATATCCGGATGCCGATATTATCGATTACAAATACGAGGGGCATTTTACCGCCGAAGGTTCGAGGACGGAAGAGCGGTTTAAGTTATGGCTTAGAGGCAGCGGTGCCGAATTCGGGGTGCGCGTCCATATTTTTGTGGCAGCCGATACCGGCCAAGTAAGAGATGTTCGGATCGAGGAGCTGAGGGGCTGAAGTCGAACGCAAATCGGTATCCAAAAGCCCTCGGGGAAATTGCCCTTTTCTTAGTGCTAAATGAAACGTTTTTTCGCACGAAACGTATTCCTTCTTATTATCGGCTTAACTATTATCGGGAGGGGTCATTTTATGTTAGTAACAACAACCGCAGCTATTGAAGGACGTCCGATTATCGAATATTCCGGCATTGTAACCGGCGAAGCGATTATGGGGGCTAACGTTGTCCGCGACTTTTTTGCTTCCATAACTGATATTGTGGGCGGACGCTCCGGGGCTTACGAGAGCAAGCTGAAGGAAGCAAGGGATGTTGCGTTTGAAGAAATGAAAAACCAGGCTTTCCGCTTGGGAGCGAATGCGATCGTCGGCATTGATATCGACTACGAGGTCGTGCGCGATGGCATGCTGATGGTCGCTGTCAGCGGCACGGCCGTTCGTATCTAATATAAGGTTGAGAAAGAAGCTTCTCATTGCCGGGAGGCTTCTTTTTCGTTACAATGCATAAAGAAAGCGCTAGGGATGACGGGCAATGACAGGAGGCGGACATGGCATGGATTTTATGTCCTCGCTAGTAGAGCAGCGGATTAAGGAATCGATGGCGAAGGGCGAATTTGACAACCTGAAAGGGAAAGGCAAACCGCTGGAACTGGAGGATAACTCCCATGTGCCGGAGGAGCTCCGGGTTGCCTACAAGCTTCTGAGCAACGCCGGAATGATTCCCGAAGAGATGGTTGTGAAGAAGGAAATCGTGAGCCTCCGCGATATGATCCGCCTATGCCGGAATCCGGATGAACAAGCCGTTCTCAAGAAGAAGCTGACGGAGAAAGAGCTGAGGTTCAAGATGCTCATGGAAGCGCGCGGACTGCGGCAATCGCCGGTTTTTCAGCAATATGAAACAAAGATATTGAAGAAATATGAAGGAGTGGAATGAAGTGTATCCAGAAATTACGCCAGCAGAAGTTGAAGAGCGCCTGAAAAACGGCGAGAAGCTGAATCTGATTGACGTGCGCGAGGATGACGAGTGGGAAGCGGGACATATCGCGGAAGCGGTCAGCGTTCCGCTCTCGCAATTCGGCGAACGCTACGAAGAGCTGCCGAAGGATCAGGCTCTGATCATGGTTTGCCGCAGCGGCGGACGCAGCGGAAGAGCTTGCGATTTCCTTCATGCCCAAGGCTATAACGTAACCAACATGACCGGCGGCATGCTGGCCTGGAATGGCGATGTCGCATACGGCAAATAAAAATCAAAGCGTGCTTGTCAGGCGGCAATTGCCTCCGCAAGCACGCTTTTTTAATTCTACATCCTCCATTCGAATCATATAGATTAACGCAGGAGCTTGTTCGATTACGGCAGTAGAATGGACAAGCGGAAGGCGGGTGAGCCGTATGGACGATAAGGGAATTACGATCGATTTATCCGTGCAAGGGATGAGCTGCACCGCTTGCGCGGCCAGAATAGAGAAGAATGTCGGAAAAATGCCAGGCGTTGAAGCCGTAGCGGTCAGCTATTCGGCACGTACGGCCTGGGTGCAATATAAGCCTGGAATGATTGAACCGTCAGCCATCATGCATCAGATCGCCAAGCTTGGCTTTAAAGCGGATCTGCCCGAAAATGCGAAGGAAGGCTTCGAGAAGGAACGAAGCCGGCTTCGGCTGAGATTGATCATCTCCATGATTCTTACTGCGCCTTTGCTCTCGGCGATGGTACAGCATCTGGCTCCGTTTGCCAGGATAGAGCTTCCCGAGCTTCTGACCAATCCGTGGCTTCAACTGGTTCTTGCGACCGTCATCCAGTTCGTCATAGGTCTGCCGTTCTATATCGGGGCCTATCACGCCATCCGGTCGCGGGCGACCAATATGGATGTCCTGGTGGCAACCGGAACCTCGGCTGCTTATTTGTACAGCCATTTTCTCGTATTTAATGCGGATCGAACCGCTTTGTATGCCCATGAGGTTCCTCTCTATTTCGAGACATCCGCAGTCGTTATAACGGCCGTGCTGCTTGGCAAGTTTATTGAAGCCTCGGTTACTTCGCGCGCGCAGCAGGATGCCTCGGGATACAGCAAGCTGCTGAACACGGTAGTAAAAGTGGAGCGGGCCGGCGTTGAAATGGAGATCAAAACGGAATTTGTCCGGGAGAACGATTATGTGCTTGTGCCTGCCGGACAGATTATTCCCGTTGACGGCGTTATAACGAACGGAGAGTCGGAAATTAATGAATCCTTGTTGACGGGCGAGAGCGTTCCGCTTGCCAAGCGTCCCGGCGACCAGGTATGGGCGGGAACCCGGAATGAAAGCAGCAGCCTCCGAATCCGCACCACCGCTGCCGGTTATGCTACCATGTTAAGCCGTATTGTTGATCTCGTCAGGCAGGCGCAGCGTTCGAAGTCGCTGATTCAGCGGCAGGTCGATGCGGTATCGGCTTGGTTTGTACCGGCGATGCTGCTTCTCTCGTTAGGCACTTTTGTTATTTGGGTTACGGCTGTGGATCCGGGCAATTGGACGACAGCCTTCCGTTGCGCCGTCGCGGTAGTGTTGGCGGCTTGCCCATGCGCGCTAGGACTTGCGACTCCGATTTCCCTTGTCGTAGCCTCGGGGCGTCTCGCCAAAAGAGGGATTGTGGTGAAGGAAGCGGGTGCGCTTGAACGCTTGGCACAGCTTGATATGCTCGTGCTTGACAAAACGGGAACGTTAACCGAAGGAAAACCGAAGATTGGCAGCATGCACGTTACGCAAGGAAGCAAGCAAGGGCTTTTGAGGCTTGCAGCCGCCGTTGAAGCCAATTCGACTCATCCGCTTGCCGTCGCCATTCGGGCGGAGGCCGTGCAGACCGGCCTCGTTCCTCCTGCCGCAACCGATTTCTCCTATACGACAGGCAAAGGGGTAGAAGCATTGGTGGAGCAGAGAAGAATCGGAATCGGCAATGCCGGGTTTGCCTCACTGAAAAAGTGGGGCATCGGCAGTCCAGCTATTCAAAGATTCGCGGAAGAACGCCAGAAGCTTGGGGAAACGGTGTTATACGTAGCGGATAATAACCGGGTAATCGGAGCTATATCCTTCATCGATGCGGTAAAGGCTTTTGCCAAGCCGGCCGTGACGCAGCTTCGGAAAGCCGGAGTAACCGTGGTTCTGGCAACGGGAGATCATCCTGCGCCTGCCTTGAGCGCGGCCCAAACGGCGGGAATCGATCCTTCGAAGGTCTATGCCAATATGCTGCCTGAAGATAAATTGGAGCTGGTTGACCGCCTGAAGGAGCAGGACTACAAGGTTGGGATGGCTGGCGACGGCTGGAATGACGCTCCGGCACTTGCCGCGGCGGATGTAGGCCTCGCGATGGGAGACGGTACGGATGCGGCGTTAACGGCCGGGCATATTACGCTTCTCCAGCCCCGGATGACCGCTATTCCGGAGGCTTTGCTGATCAGCCGCCTAACGGTTCGCAATGTCCGGCAAAATCTGACGTTTGCTTTTATCTATAACGCGCTTATCATTCCGTTCGCCGCTTGCGGCATGCTTCAGCCATGGATGGCCGGTACGGCAATGGCGTTCAGTTCGGTGTCGGTGGTGGGCAACGCCATCCGTCTTGGAGCAAGATTAAGAAGAGCTGCTGGACAATTCTAGAATATGGGTGGTATAGTTACGTTGGTCGAAAACGAATAAATCATGGAACAGGTGCTGCAGGAGCCGACAGGCTGTTGCAAGCTTAATAGGGAAGTCCGGTTAAAATCCGGCACGGACCCGCCACTGTAAGAAGCGGTCTAATTTTAATTAGACCCGTGTGCCAGCTTACGTCACTGAATGCTATATTCGGGAAGACGCTGGCGCTACTGCTTCGAGTCAGGAGACCTGCCTGTTCGCATAACGCTGTACCTACGCGGAATTAGGGAAGTGTTGGAATGAGGGAACCCGTCTTTCTTTGCGCGCATACAAAGAAAGACTTCCGGCATTTCCGGCACCTTTGCCGGGAATGCCTTTTTTTGTTTTCGATTCAAGATAAATAGAAGGGGTGCTTGGAAACAATGGTTGGGAGAAACAAAAGATTGTCGAAATTAATGCTGGCCATGCTGATGGCCGCAATTCTGGTCTTTATGGCGGCATGCGGCGCTAACAAAGCGAACACGAACGATGCGGGGAATACGGGGAATGCGGGCGCGTCGGCATCGCCGGTTCAAAGCGAGCAGCCGGCCGAAAGTCCGGCAGCCGCAGCGGAGACGGTATATCCGTTCAGAGTGACGGATGCTACTGGAACGGAACTGACGTTTGAGAAAGCTCCAGCGAAGGTCGTATCTCTCGCGCCAAGCGAGACGGAAGTTCTTTATGCGGTTGGCGCAGGCGAAGAAGTAGCCGGCGTTGACAGCTACAGCAATTATCCGGAAGAAGCGGCGTCCAAGCCTAAAGTAGGCGACATGACGACCAATATCGAAGCAGTCGCGGCTCTTAATCCCGATCTTGTAGTGGCTTCCTCTTCGATGAATACCGATGCGGTCGAGCAGCTTCGCAAGCTGAACATTACGGTTCTTGCCACGGATCCTAAAACTTACGATGAAACAATTGCCAAAATCGAGACAATCGGTAAAATAATGAATAAGAACACGGAAGCCGCGCAAGTCGCAACGCATATGCGCGATGTGAAGCAGCAGGTGACGGATGCCGTGAAGGACGCTCCGAAAAAGCTGGTTT
Organism: Paenibacillus glycanilyticus NBRC 16618; assembly: GCF_004000805.1. Classification (GTDB taxonomy): domain Bacteria; phylum Bacillota; class Bacilli; order Paenibacillales; family Paenibacillaceae; genus Pristimantibacillus; species Pristimantibacillus glycanilyticus. Next base: position 148,108 of record NZ_BILY01000014.1, on the reverse strand, counting down.
ACCTGGAATTCTCGCCAGGCTGGACGGTTGGTTCCGGCACGTTCCTGGATGAACTGCTTACGATTGCCGGCGGAACGAACGTGGGCGCTTCGCAAGCAGGCTGGTATGAAGTTAGCGCGGAAGAAGTCGTGAAGCAAAACCCTGAAATTATCCTTTATCCTGATCTGGGAGAGGATCCGAATCCAATCGTTACCGGAATTAACAGCCGTCCGGGCTGGGATGCGATTGATGCGGTGAAGAACAAGCAGATGTTCGAAGTTGGCAATGACGAGACTTCGCGCGTAGGTCCGCGTCTTGCGGATGCCCTGCTGCAGGTTGCGAAAGCTCTTCACCCGGATCTTGTGAAGTAAGATGAAAAGAAAACTAGCGGTCTATGGAGGAGCAGCTTTGCTCCTTCTTGCTGTTTCTATCGTTCTAAGTTTGTCGATTGGGTCCTCCATGATTCCGTTTGCCGATGTATGGGGAATCCTCTGGCATCAGCTTCCTTGGACGGATGATGCGGGCACTCATTGGAGTACCGGAGAGATCGCGATTGTGACGCAGGTCAGATTGTCACGCGTGCTGCTAGGCGTGCTTGTTGGCGCTTGCCTCGGGCTTGCCGGAGCGGGCTTTCAAGGCGTGCTTCGCAATCCGCTTGCCGATCCGTATACGTTAGGGGTATCATCCGGCAGCTCGGTAGGGGCGGCTTTTCTTATTTTGTTTGGTTATCAGGCCGTGCTGGGCGAATGGACGATTCCGGTTGTTGCTTTTATGACGGGAACGCTGACGCTGCTCGGCGTCTTTTTCCTGGCGCGCAGCAGGGGCGTCATGCAGATTGAGACATTGATCCTGTCCGGTGTCATCATTCAATCCTTCTTAGGCGCGTTTGTATCGTTTATGGTATCGATGTCCGACGAAGTCATTAATCAGATTCTGTTCTGGCTGATGGGGTCTCTGGCGATGAAAAACTGGGCGGACGTCTATATCGTGCTTCCGTGCCTGGTGATTGGCCTGCCGATTTTGATTGCATACGGACAAGCGCTGAATCTATTTGTGCTTGGCGAGAGGCATGCGGCGCATCTGGGAATCCGGGTTGAACGGACAAAGCTGATCGTCCTGATCGGCTCGACGCTGCTTACCGCGGCGGCGGTGTCGGTCAGCGGAGTTATCGGCTTCGTAGGCTTGGTGGTGCCGCATCTCATCCGGTTAATGGTTGGTCCCGATTACCGGCTGCTGATTCCGCTCTCGGCGATTGGCGGAGGCATATTCGTGTTATGGTCCGATACGCTTGCAAGAATAGCCCTTGCCCCGAAAGAAATACCGCTTGGGGTCGTAACCGCTTTGCTAGGCGCGCCATTCTTCGCGTATCTGCTGTATCGGCGCAAAAAAGGACAGGAGGGCTATTAATGATCTCGGTTCAACAAGTGAGCAAGAAAGTTAACGGCCGTTCTGTCCTGGAGAACCTCTCGTTTAAACTTGAGCCCGGCCGGATTCATGGCATTATCGGGCCAAACGGCGTAGGAAAGTCAACGCTGCTGCAGCTATTATCCGGCGTGACAAAGCCTTCTTCGGGCGATGTCAGCTTATCCGGCGTGAATCTGTCGAATTTTTCCCGCAAAGCGCTCGCGAGACGTTTGGCGGTTCTGCAGCAAGGCGGGTTACCCCCAGCTGGCTTTACCGTCCGCCAAGTGGTTGAAATGGGGCGTTTTCCCTATCAGAATTGGTTTGGCGATGAACGGGAGGATCATTCGGCGCTGATCGATTATACGCTGGAGTCGATGGGGCTGACGCCTTTGTCTAACCGGCCGCTTGATCAGCTAAGCGGCGGGGAGCGTCAGCGGGTAGCTCTAGCGAAGGTGATGGTGCAGGAGCCGGAAATTATTTTGCTGGATGAGCCAACGACTTATCTGGATATCGGTTATCAGGTACAGCTGCTGGATACCGTGCGGAAGTGGCAGCAGGAGCGCAATTTGACGGTTGTAGCCGTTCTGCACGATCTGAATTTGGCTTCCCTTTATTGTGATCGGATACTCGTCCTGCATAAGGGCGGAGTAGCGGCAATGGGCGCTCCAGCGGAGGTGCTTAGCGTTGAACTGATCCGTGAGGTTTATCAGACGGAAGCAACGATCGTGAAGCATCCTTTAACCGGTACGCCCCAGATTCTATTGCAGCCGAAGCAACAGGATGCCGGCAGATTAATTGAAATGACATAGAGTTCTACATACGGAGAGGAGAAAATATTGTGGCAAATGAATTAGGTGCCGAGTTAAAACAGGTGATCGAACGAATCAGACCTTTCCAAGAACAGGCTGTAATTGAAGCCAAGGCGCATTCCGACCAGTTGACAAAGCCAACCGGCAGTCTCGGGAAGCTTGAAGAGATTGCTTTTCGCTTAGCCGGGATTTCAGGAAGCCTATGGCCGGATTTGAGCCGCAAAGCGGTAGTCGTGATGGCTGGAGACCACGGCGTATGCGAGGAAGGAGTCAGCGCGTATCCGCAAGAAGTGACCCCTCAAATGGTCCTTAATTTCTTAAGCGGCGGAGCGGCGGTAAATGTCCTCGCACGACAGGCGGGAGCGGATGTTTATTGCGTGGATATTGGCGTTAATGCCGAGCTCGAGCATCCGGGGCTGATCAGCCGGAAGGTGGTTCGAGGTACAGCCAATATGGCCAAGCAGCCTGCGATGAGCAGGGAAGAAGCACTTCAGGCGGTTATGGCAGGCGTACAAGTAGCCAATGAGTTGGCTGAAAAAGGCTACCGGCTGTTCGCAACGGGAGAGATGGGCATCGGCAATACGACCCCAAGCGCCGCTCTGACAACCGTATTGACGGGATTATCGCCCGAACTGTCCGTTGGCAGAGGAACCGGCATTAACGATGAAAGCTGGCGGCACAAGATTGAAGTCGTGAAACGCGCGATTGCCGTTAATAACCCTGATGCCTCGGATCCGCTTGATGTACTCGCCAAGGTAGGCGGCGCGGAGATAGCGGGATTGGCCGGATTTATCATCGGCGCGGCAGCAAACGGCTGTCCGGTTGTCGTTGACGGGTTTATTTCCTCGGTTGCCGCTCTGGTAGCGGTTCGGCTGGCTGAACAGGCGAAGCCTTATTTGTTCGCCTCCCATTTGTCCCAGGAACAAGGGCATGCGGTTGTGCTGGAGTCGATGGGGCTGTCTCCGATGATTCAGCTCGATATGCGGCTTGGAGAAGGAACGGGCGCCGTCTTGTGCTTCCATTTCGTTGATGCCGCGTTAAAGCTGATGCAGGAAATGGCAACCTTCTCAAGTGCCGGAGTTTCCAGGGAGTAGGTGCATCGGACATGGCTATGTTGGTGACCGGCGGAGCAAGAAGCGGCAAAAGCTCCTTCGCCGAGAAGCTTGCAGCCCGCCTCGGGGAGCAAGGGATCTACATTGCGACCAGCCGGGTCTGGGATGAGGAAATGGCGGAACGGATCGCTTTGCACCGGCAGAACCGGGAACAAGGAGGCTTTCGTTGGACCACCATGGAGGAGCCGATTGAGCTTCCGGACCGGCTGAGACAGCTGGCGAAGGAAGCCTATGAGCTGGAGCGGATGGCAGGGAAGCCGCCGGTGATCTTGGTTGATTGTCTGACGTTATGGCTGACAAATGTGCTAATGGAAGCGGAGGAACGGGAAAAATCCGAATCCGCGGACAAAGCCCGGGATTGGTTGAATGAACAGGTTAATGAACTGGCAGCTGCCGTTCAGGAGTACATCTATCCGCTTATCCTCGTGACCAATGAAGTCGGGGACGGAATTGTACCGGCTTATCCGCTGGGCAGAAGATTCCGCGATGAAGCCGGACGGCTGAATCAACGGATGGCTGCCTTGTCGGACAAGGTTTTCCTTGTTACGGCGGGAATTCCGGTCGAGCTGAAAGCCTTGCAATTTCGGTGGGAGAGCTTATGATCTTTTATTCTTTGCAGGAAACGCTGCTGCTTGTTGCGGCAGCTATCGTTATAGACTGGATTATCGGCGATCCGAAGTGGCCGACCCATCCCGTTATCTGGATCGGTCGGCTTATTCGCGTACTCGAGAAACTTTTGCGCAGGAACGAAGAAGGACGGAACGCAAGGCGCATTAAGGGCATGGGCATTATTTTGACGATAATTACTTTAGCCGTATCCTATGGCATCATGTGGGGAGTAACGGCTGCGGCAGCATGGATTCATCCCTGGCTGGGGTATGCGGCAAGCGCCTGGTTTATCTCCACCACGATAGCGGTAAAAGGGCTGAAGGATGCGGCCATGCTTGTCTACCGTCCGCTTGCCGCCGGTCAATTGGAGGACGCGCGCAAATTCGTGGGATATATTGTAGGACGGGATACGGGAAATCTTACGCCACCCGAAGCTTCACGGGCAGCTGTAGAGACGGTCGCGGAAAATACGGTAGATGCGTTTGTATCGCCTATCCTGTTCGCCATCCTTGGCGGTGCGCCGCTTGCCATGCTGTACCGGGCAACAAATACGCTGGATTCCATGGTTGGTTACCGTAATGATAGTTATGTAAACTTCGGTTGGTGTTCTGCCCGAACGGACGATGTGCTCAATTATATTCCGGCACGTCTGACAGGGCTGCTGCTCACGCTTGCCGCATTTCTGAACAGGGGAATGTCGGCTGCAAGGTCCTGGGCTTCCGTTCGCCGGTTCGCCCGTTATCATCCAAGTCCAAACAGCGGTATTCCGGAATCTGCAGTGGCCGGAGCGCTTGGCATTGAGCTTGGCGGACTAAATTATTATTTCGGACAGCCAAGCGAACGGGCCAGGATGGGGTGGCCGACCAGAGCGATGGAGCCTTATGATATCGTCCGTTCCGTCCGTCTCTTGTACACGGTTAGTATTCTTATAATGGCTGGAGTGTTGGGGTTATGGTTATTGCTGCGTTAAAACGCCATGCGTTGGCAGCCGCCGCGGCTCTGCAATTTCTTACGCGGATTCCTATACCGGTAACGGTACCGTTTGAACCGGTGACGTTGGCGCGGACGGTTATTTATTTTCCAGCGGCTGGCGTGCTTATTGGGGCGATATTGGCAGGAGGATTTGCCGTGTTGGAGTTGTTCTCGCCCGCGATGCCGTCTGCCGTATTGCTGCTGGTTATTTGGACAGCGCTTAGCGGAGGCCTGCACCTCGACGGATGGATGGATACGGCAGACGGCGTGCTCAGCCACCGGTCCCGGGAGCGGATGCTGGAGATCATGAAGGACAGCCGCGTTGGGGCAATGGGCGTCATTGCTGCGGTGCTGCTGCTGCTCTTCAAATTCTCCTTGCTTGCCGAATGGTTTGGTCAGCAGGACGGCGGCCGAGTTTTATCCCTTCTAGTGATCATACCGGTCTGGAGCAGATGGTGGATGGGAGCCGCCATCGCGGCCTGGCCAAATGCCCGGCATGGGGAAGGGATCGGCGCTTTATTCCATCTGGCTTCGGGTCGACAAGTTGCGGCAGGCTTTATCGCAGCTGTCTTCGTAACGGTGCTGTGCTTGTCCCTTGACGGATTGGCTTGGCAGGAAACACTGTTGATTCTTGCCGGGTGCATTGTCTTAACGATACTTACGGGATTACTGTTCGCCGTATGGCTCAGCCGCAAACTTGGCGGTTTGACCGGGGATACCTACGGTGCGCTGAACGAAGCCGTAGAGGCCGTATTATTATTTGCAGGAGTATTGGCCATTCACGTCATTTAGCAAGGGGAAGAGGGGAATATCCATGCTTGAACGCTATGGACATGGGGGAGATTTACGGACGGCGGAAGAAACCTTCGGCTTCCCGGCAAGACAGTTTATCGATTTCAGCTCGAATATGAATCCGTTTGGCCCGCCGGATGGAGTTAGACGCGCCTTGGTGCATTATGCGGAGCAGATTGACCGCTATCCGGATCCGGCTGTACGCGGGCTTAGGACCAAGCTGGCGCAGCTTCACCGCGTAGACGAGCAATCCATTCTAATCGGCAACGGCGCCGCCGAGTTGATCGATTTGGTTGTGAGAGCGCTTCGCCCGGCCGTTACGGCATTAGCTTATCCATGCTTTACGGAATACGGTGACGCGGTGATGAAGACCGGCGGTTCAATTACACCAATTATGTTGTCTGCCGACAATGATTTTGTCTTGAATTCATCGATGATAGATTCGGAAGCAGACTTTTATATGATTGGGTCGCCTAACAATCCAACCGGACAACTGGTGGATCCGGCACTGATCATGAAGCTGTTGTATAACGGCGCAACGGTTGTGGTGGACGAAGCCTTTATGGATTTTGTGCCGGAGGAAGAGAGCTATACCCTTCTGAGGGAAGCGGCGTCGCATGAGAGGTTATTCGTCATCCGGTCGATGACCAAATTTTATGCCGTACCGGGTATTCGTCTAGGCTATATGGTAGGAGCGCCTCATAAAATCTCGGAATTGCGCAGACTTCAGGTACCATGGAGCGTAAATTCCTTGGCCCAGCAGATTGGAGAAGCGGTGCTGGAAGAGAAGGATTATGCCTCCCGCACGATGAATTGGCTGCTGGAGGAGCGTCCGTGGCTGATCGGCAAGCTAGAAGCGCTTGGCTTCCGGGTTATTCCGGGGAAGGTGAATTATTTGCTTGTCCGGCTGCCGGATATTCCGGGATTAACGGCCGCGGGTCTGCAGCACGAAATGGGAAGAATGGGAATTCTCATCCGCGATGCCTCGCATTTTATCGGTCTGGATGAGTCGTATTGCCGCTTTGCGGTTAAGCTCCGCCATCAGAATGAATGGCTGCTGGAGGCGCTGGACCGTTCTTTGTCCAAGTTCCGAGAGGCGGCAACTCGATGAGCCAGCCCTTTAGGCAAGGCCAGCATTATTGTTCGAGGTTATGGGACGGGGTAAGCATTACCCTTTGGGAAGAACGGCTGGAAATAGGTTGTCCCGGAAAGTTAAGGACGTTAAGCAATGCGATTCATACCGGTGGTCTGGCCGAGGCCGATGTTATCGTGAACTGGAAGGTGCCTCTGCATTACAGCGGTACAGACCCTGCACGCGATACGTCCGATCAATTGAGACAATGGGGCTATGAGCCGGAACATACGATAGGCCTGCTGACCGCGGCGAAGCTGACGCATGCTTCCGTTGCGGAGCTGGAAGGGGATTGCTTCAAGCTGCTGTGCCTGACGACGGCGGGTACCCGGAATGCGGCCAGAGCGGGCTTGCCGCGGGTAACGTTCTCCGCGTATTCCGCGGGCACTATTAATACGGTGCTGCTTGTGGATGGTCAAATGACCGATTCGGCGATGACAAACGCGATTATTACGTACGCCGAAGCGAAAGCTGCGGCTCTTGCCGATCTGCGGCTGATGGATCCGGAAACAAGCCGGATTGCAACCGGTACCACGACGGATGCCGTCGTGGTTGGGGTTAGCGGCAATCCTGCCTATCAGGCAGTGCATGCTTATGCGGGAGCAGCCACAACCATTGGCAATGCGATAGGCCGTCTTGTTTACGAGACCGTGCAGGAAGCATGCCGGACACAACACGAGAGCTGATTCCGCCATTCACGTCTTGCGTGAAGGGCTGAAACCGGCTCTCGTGTTTTTTTGCCGATCCATTAGTAGAACAGCTGCTTCATTAGAGTCTCGCTGATCGTAATCGGTTCATTCGGAATCCGGCCTTGATCGAAATACCCGATGAGCTCGGTCGCGGCAATGGGCTCGAATCGGTCCGTTTGCCCGGCAAGAAAAGCTAGCCAGCCTATAATACGCTCGGGTCCTACGCCAGCTTCCTTTAAACCGGCAATCGAGGTATCGCCATGCCGTTTGGCCAGCCTTTTTCCATCCTCGCCCATCAACAGAGGAACATGGGCGAAGCGGGGAGCGGGAAGCCCCAGCGCTTCGTACAAGAGGAGCTGGCGCGGGGTGGAATCCATCAGATCTGCTCCGCGCAGAACATCGGTCATGTTCATGGCAGCGTCATCGATAACGACCGCTAGTTGGTAGCTGATAATGCCATCCGCGCGGCGGACCACAAAGTCGCCGCCAACCCCCGGAGGGAATCGCAGCGTTCCCGCAATACCGTCTTCGTAAGTAATCGCTCTGGTCTCGTCAACCTTAAACCGAAGAGATGGGGTCTTGGCTTCGCGCCGTTCCCGCTGCTGCTCCAGCGTCAAATGCCGGCATGTTCCGGCATAAGCGGGACCCTCGGAGGATAACCCGTGAGGGGCGCTGGCAACCGCAAGCAGCTCCGCCCGGCTGCAGAAGCATGGATATAGCTTATCGCTTGCAAGCAGCTTGTCCAGCGCCTCTTCATAGAGCGGGATACGCTCGCTTTGCGTATACGGGGAATGGGGTCCTCCGACATCGGGTCCCTCATCCCAATCAAGTCCCAGCCAGCGAAGATCGGCAAGTGCTTGTCCAGCAAGCTCCGGGCGGCATCTCGGACCGTCGATGTCTTCCATCCGCAGCACGAATTGCCCGTTATTGCTGCGGATCTGCAGCCAGGCGAGCAGCGCTGCCCAGGCATTGCCTACATGCATCAGTCCGGACGGAGTAGGAGCGAAGCGTCCGCGTATATTCGACATATCGATCGACTCTCCTTTATTGACACCGATGATAGCACGACTATTTTGAACGACGCAACTTTTTTACAGAATGGCGGTTACGCGTTAGAATAAGAGAATCGGTTATCACGATGGAGGATTCGGCTATGATTCGGATAAAAGGTTATACGAAACAAAAAACATGGGTCAACGACATCGCGTTGGAGGATCTCAAAAAGCTCGATCTTGACTGGTATTGGGTCGATTTCAGCGAGCCGGAAGCCTCGGAGACGAAGCTTCTCGATACATACTTTCATTTTCATCCGCTGGCGATTGAGGACTGCTGTCATCTGCTGCAGCGGCCTAAGCTGGACCATTACGACGATACGCATTTCTTCGTGCTGCATTCGGTTAACTCGCGCAGCCTGGATGTGGAGGAGGTCAATTTATTTATTGGCCCCAGGTTTATCGTGACCTATCACGTAAAAAATTCAGAAGAGATTAACGAAGCGTGGGCCAAAATGCAATCTGCTTCCAAGCTGGGAAACGACGGCTATTTGTTTGCGGCTTATATGGTTATCGACCAGCTGGTTGACGAGTATTTCCCTGCCGTACAGGAACTGGAGGAGCAGGTGCTTGATATGGAGATCGGCAGCGAAAGCGCGAATCAAATGACGATGGACGAAATCTTCAACATTCGTTCAAGGCTGCTGCGTCTCCGCAAGACGATCCTGCCAATGCGGGACCTGCTCTATCGAACACTGAATACGGAACGGATTGAAGGGTTAAAAGGTTATCTGGCGTTCTATCACGACGTGTACGACCATCTTCTGAAGCTGACTGAAATGACCGACGCCTCGCGCGAAATGACATCGGATTTGCGCGACAGCTTTATGTCGTACAACGCGAACCGGATGAATGCCATCATGAAGACGTTAACGGTCATTACGACGATCTTTATGCCGCTGACGTTTCTGGCCGGCATTTACGGCATGAACTTCGAGAATATGCCGGAGTTGAAATGGCATTGGGGATATTTTGGCCTAATCGGATTTATGGTCATGATTGGTATAGCCATGTACATCTGGTTCCGCAGAAAAGGCTGGTTTGATTAGAAAAACAATTTCCAGGGATTGAGGTTTTTCATGGAGAATCCATCAGTTGCGGGCTTGGATAGGAAAAGAAAGCTGCAAATCGCCGGCATCATGGCGGGCATCTTTTTATTGCTGGGGCTGCTGTTTGCCGTGATGATCTACGCTATGCAGGCGAAAAGCGAAGGGGTGAAGCGGGACGCCAATGCTCCGTCTGCTTATATTTATGAAGAAGTCGAAGCATCCAACGGCATGAAGCTTCACGTGCTGGAGACAAGGCCTTCGAATATCACTCTGGCCTCTATTCGGAACAACATCTCTTTAACGCCTTATTACGGAGTAAACGGCGGGTTTTTTTATGAGAATTCCCTGCTAAGCATCGCCGTGGTAGACGGACTGCCGGTCAATGGGGCTCCGGATGATTACGGATCCGGTGCGGAGAATGTCAAGTATGCCCGCGGAACATTAGTCTGGGACGGAGCTTCGGACAAGCTGTCCGTGCAGGTGGTAAGCGAAGCCGCCGATTTGAAGGTTATGGACCACACCAGGTTTTGGGCGCAGGGCGGCATAAGCATGAGTCTGGGGCAGGATCAGAAGTGGCTTGAGCAGATCGAGACGGAACAAGCGCCATATCCGGACGATGCCCGTTTGCGTTCGGCCGCCGTCTATGACCGGGAAGGATTGCTCTTTCTGGTTGTTAGCAGCTCGAAAGGGTCGCTGCAGGCTTTTCGTGATGCGATAATAGAAAAGGTTGGCAGAGGTATGCTGGCGGACGGGATTTTTCTTGACGGGGACGGTTCGTCCCAGCTTCGTTCCGCGGAAAAAACATTAACCGGGGATAACCGGCCGGTGGTTCAAATGATGAGGCTGGTCAAATAATTCATGCCATTAACTATCATAATTAACCGCATTAAATAAGAGGTATTTAATGAGGTTAAATAAAAGCGGGGGAATGTGTAACTTATGAAGCAACTGCCTATTGATGCCGTACTGCCGGAGCTGCTGCAAGCCTTGCGGGACGGAACAAACGCGGTGCTTGTCGCAGAGCCCGGAGCCGGCAAGACAACCCGGGTTCCACTGGCGCTTCTTCAAGAGAAATGGCTGAACGGCCGGAAAATCGTGATGCTGGAACCGCGCCGGCTTGCCGCGCGATCCGCAGCCAAATATATGGCAACCACATTGGGGGAACAAGTCGGAGAGACTGTCGGCTACCGTGTAAGGCTGGATACGAAGGTAAGCGCAAAAACGAAAATCGAAGTGGTCACGGAAGGCGTACTGACCCGCATGCTGCAAGAGGATCAGGCGCTTGAACAGGTTGGGGCGGTTCTATTCGACGAATTTCACGAACGCCACCTTCATGGGGATCTTGGCCTGGCGTTAACCCTGCAGTCCCAGTCGCTGCTGAGGGAGGAGCTTCGCCTTCTCGTTATGTCAGCCACGCTTGACGCGGAGCCTGTCGCAGAATTGCTTGGCGGGGCACCTGTGATCCAAAGCAGCGGGCGCGTCTTTCCGGTTGAGACCGTCTACCGTAGTACGAGGGTAGAAGGCAGGATTGAAACGCTAGTTGCTTCCACTATAGTGGAAGCTATTCGGGAACATGAGGGCGACGTCCTAGTGTTCCTGCCCGGCGCAGGAGAGATCAGGCGAACGGCAGGCCTTCTTGCGCAATCCGGACTAGCTTCATCGATCCGAATCGCTGAGCTTCATGGCAATCTTCCGCTGGAAGCGCAGGATGCGGCTGTTGCTCCCTGCAAACCCGGAGAACGCAAGGTGGTATTGGCCACCTCCATTGCGGAATCCAGCTTAACCGTCGAAGGGATTCGTATCGTTGTGGATTGCGGACTGATGAGGGTTCCGAAGTTTTCTCCCCGCACCGGGATGACACGCCTGGAGACAGTGCCTGTCTCGCAAGCCTCGGCCGACCAACGCAGAGGCCGGGCAGGACGGCTTGCGCCTGGCGTCTGCTACCGGCTGTGGACGGAACAGGAGCATCCTTATTTACCGCCGCATAACACGCCGGAGCTGCTTGAAGCGGATTTGGCTCCGCTTGCTCTGGAGCTGTCTGCATGGGGAACCGACGATCCGGGCGAATTGATGTGGCTGGACGCTCCCCCGCAGGCAGCCTACCGTCAAGCGCTTGAGCTCTTGAAGCTGCTCCAGGCTCTTGATGCGGATGGCCGAATAACAAGCCGGGGGGCGAGAATGGCGAAGCTTGGCCTTCATCCAAGGCTGGGTTTTATGCTGCTTAAGGCAGAAGAACTGAATCTGTTAGATGAAGCATGCGAGCTGGCTGGTTTGCTTAGCGAGCGTGATTTATTGCCGCAGGAGCGGAATGTCGATGTATCGCTTCGGCTTGAGGCTCTGCACGGAGCAGGCGGTAGACTGGAGGCTGACCGCGGAGCCGTGCAGCGGATTAAAGCACAAGCCAAGCAGTGGCGGCAGATGGTGAAAGCTAAGGAGCAGGAGGATCAAGGCAAACGGGATTGGAAGGGTACCTCCTATGCGGGTCTGCTGATTGCTTTGGCTTACCCGGACCGGATCGCGCAAAAACGGGCGGATGGCCGTTATTTGCTCGCGAATGGCCGCGGTGCTGCGCTGCCGGAGCTTCAGCCCTTGTCGCGGTCTGCCTTCTTGGCTGCAGCGGAGCTTGACGATGCGGGCAGCGAAAGCCGCGTACGCCTTGCAGCCGAGCTGGATCTAGATATGCTCGAGCACGCAGCCGGTGAACAGTTCCAAGCGGAAGAGAGCGTGGAATGGGATCCCGGAGCGCAAGCGGTGCGCGCACGAAGACGCATACGGCTTGGCTCGATTATATTAAAGGAAACGCCAATTCAGCAGCCAGCGCCTGAGTTGATTGCTGCAGCGCTGGCTGACGGCATTGCAAGCGCTGGTCTTGGTCTGCTCTCGATGTCGAAGGCCGCAAGGCAATTGCAGGCGAGAATGCAGCTGATGGCGCATCATAACAGCGGATGGCCGGATGTATCCGAAGCTGTGCTGCTTGCTACCGTTCACGATTGGCTGCTTCCGCATCTGTACGGCATGAAGAACAAATCGGATTTGCAGCGTCTTAACATGGTGCAGCTGCTGGAAGGGCTGCTGACTTGGGGGCAGCGGCAGGAGCTTGACGAGCAGGTGCCTACGCATATGACGGTGCCTAGCGGCTCGCGGATTCCGATTGATTACAGCGATCCGGACGCGCCTTTCATAGCCGTAAGGCTTCAGGAGCTGTTCGGGCTGCGGGAGACGCCGCGCCTCGCTGGGGGAAGGCTGCCATTGACGCTTCATCTGTTATCGCCTTCCCAAAGGCCGGTGCAGGTGACCAGAGATTTAAGAAGCTTCTGGAACGAAGCCTATTTCGAAGTGAAAAAAGACTTGAAAGGACGGTATCCGAAGCATTATTGGCCGGATGATCCGTATGCGGCGCAGCCAACGAACCGGGTAAAGCCGCGTACGTAATCGATTGCAGGAAGGGGATACGAGCATGATCCTGTTGATTATTTATTTGCTTGTCGTTAATATAATCGCGTTTGCGATGATGGGAATGGACAAAAGCTATGCTAGACGCAAGAAGAGGCGCATTCCGGAAAAAAGGCTGTTTGGAGTAAGCGCAATCGGCGGAGCTTTAGGGGCCTGGATAGGCATGCAGGCATGGAGGCACAAAACGAAGCATGCCTCTTTCCGGGTCGGAATTCCGTTGTTGTTCATTTTTAACCTTGTCGTGATTTACTATTTAGCGGGATTGATCGGGATGAATTTCAATTTCGTTGCTTAAGGCATTTGTCCTGTGGTATATTGGTTATTCGTTTTTTGCAAACCAACATCATTCTTAGTCCATGCTTACGGGCTAAGAATCACAGCAGTTGACTATATGGAAGTCAACTGTGCAGTTCATTCTTTTTAGGAGGTAACTGACAATGACCACGGTTCAAAGTGCCTATCAAGAAGAACAAGAAAGGCTGGCTCGGTCGCTCGACGATATCAAGAGTCAGCTGGCAGGCATTGGTCCCCGTTATACGGGCGACGATTTTACGGAGCAGATGCTCGATCTGCAGCGCGAGGAGCGCAAACAGCGTCTGGAGGTTGCATTCCGCGAGCCTTATTTCGGGCGGATTGATTTCGAGGAGCTGCCGGAAGGCGAGAAGAAGCCGCTGTATATCGGCAAGGCAGGCGTTGCCAAGCAAGGCAGCAACGAGTTGCTTGTTATCGATTGGCGCGCGCCGGTCGCCAGCTTGTTCTATTCTTTTACGGGCGGGGAGGATGCGGCTACGTACACGGCGCCGGAAGGCGATATCGAAGGCTATGTGCATCTGAAGCGCAATTTTATGGTGCGGCAGGGCGAGCTTGTCCGCATGGTTGACAGTTACGTGCGCGGGAAGGAAGAAGAGTCCGTAACGGATGAATTCCTATTATACCGCTTGGGCGAGAACAAAGATAACAAATTGCGGGATATCGTCTCAACGATCCAGCATGAACAGGACCGGATTATCCGTTCCGAACGGAGCAAAGCGTTGTTCATACAAGGGGTAGCGGGAAGCGGTAAAACGACAGTGGCCCTTCATAGACTAGCGTTTCTTCTTTATCAATACGCGGATCGGGTAAAAGCGGAACGAATGATTATATTCGCTCCCAACCGAATGTTCCTGGATTACATTTCTGGCGTTCTTCCCGAGCTTGGCGTAGGCGATATTTTGCAGACGACGTTTGCGGACTGGTCGCTTGAGCTGTTAGGGCATGAGGTGAAGCTGAGAAGCGCATCGGATGCCTTGGCTTACTGGTTCGAGCAGCATCGTTCGGCGGTTGAGATGGCAAATGCGCCAGGCCGGATCAAAGGCTCGCTTGCCTTCAAAGAAGCGATCGATTCCCGGATAGAAGAGCTGGCACAGCGGATCGTTCCGGTTATTCCGTTTGAACCGCTGCCAGGTCTTGTGCTGCAGCCGGAGCAAATGAAGGAATGGTACGAGACGGATTACGGCGACGAGACTTTGATGCAAAAGCGCGAACGGCTCGTGAACCGCATCCGCCGCTGGTATGAATCGGAGCTTAAGCTGCGCAAGGTTGTGGATAAGAAGCTGCGCGCCAAAGCGCAGACCAAGCTCACTGCCTTTGCGAAAAAGATCCCATCTTACACGGCACCGCAGCTATATACGGCTTTATTCCAAGGCAAGCAAGCCGTGTCTGTCATTCCGAAGGATATCGCGGCAGCTACGGCCGCCGCGTTGAAGGATGGCGTGGTTGAAGCGGAGGATCTGGCACCGTTAGTCTACATTCATTTGCGGCTGTATGGATTAAAGATCCCGGCTTACGATCATATCGTTATTGACGAGGCGCAGGATTACTCGCCATTCCAGCTGGAAGCCCTGAAGCTTTGCCAACGAACGCCGTCGATGACGGTACTGGGCGATCTTCAGCAAGGCATTCACGCATACGCAGGAATTAACAGCTGGACGGAGCTGATCCAGCTCTTTAACGAGGAACAGACCGGCTTTTTCGAGCTGAACCGCAGCTATCGTTCGACCATGGAAATCATCGAATTCGCGAACCGAATTCTAGGCGCGATGGGCGGCGGCGTAAAACCGGCGGTGCCGGTGTTCCGGAGCGGAGACCCGGTTGAGGTTGTGCAGGCGGACCAAGCCGCATGGCAGAAGCAGATTGCGCAGTCCGTCCGTAAGTGGCAGGCTGACGGCCAGTTCCAGACGATTTCGGTTATCGGCCGTACCGCGGAGCAATGCGCGGAGCTGCATGATTATCTGATTAGCGAAGGGCTCGAGGCGTCGCTGGTACAGAGCAAGCAGCCGGAGTACGGCGGGGGGCTATCGGTTGTGCCGGTCTATTTGTCGAAGGGGCTGGAGTTCGACGCGGTACTCATTGCGGACGCCGGAGCCGATATGTATACGCAGGATGACGCTAAGCTTTTGTATGTAGGCTGCACGCGTGCTCTTCATAAGCTGAAGCTGCTGCACCGTGATTCTTTAACGACATTAATTAACGAAGATTAGCCGAATAAATATGACAGTATTTCGTCATGTCACAGCTAGTTATTGACATTAAAGCCCGTTGTAACTACACTGGTCACAAGTACAGGCCCATCATCGGCGCCAGGCACTGGAAATTGTGCCTGGCGCTGGATACGGCCAAGCGACATTATTCAAATGCCGGGGAGGAATGGACAAGTTTGGGCACTCAAGCAAAAGCAAAGGCCAAGCAGCAGCGGCCAAGACAAGGCACTTACAAGCAGCCGGTAAAGAAGCAATCCAATAAATCGCTTATTGTTTTGACGCTGGCGATCGTAGCCGTAATCGTAGTTATCATTTTAGGTATTAATCATCAATCCAATCAGCAGGCTGATCTTGCAAACAAGGTATACGATATCGATTATACGGGATTTCCGGTTAAGGGGAATGCGGAGGCTCCGGTCAAAATCGTCGAGTTCGGCGACTACAAATGCCCGGTTTGCCAGTATTTTGCGCAAAACGTAGAACCGCAGCTGGAGAAAGACTTTATCGATACGGGCAAAGCAGCTTTGTATTTCGCGAACTATACCTTTATCGGTCCCGACTCAACAACAGCGGCATTGGCTGCCGAAGCAGTGCAGCAGCAAGCCGGCGACGAAGCGTTCTGGACGTATTACAAAACGATCTATAATAATCAAAAGGACGAGAAGACCAAATGGGCAACCTCGGACTACCTTGTTCAGCTCGCGAAGGACGCGAAGCTTACGCTTGACTTCGACAAGCTGAAGAAGGATATCGACGATAAAACGTATCAAAGCGAAGTGAACAAAGACAACGCGAAAGTAGGCCCGCTTAATGTAACGGGTACGCCAACGCTCTTTATTAACGGCGTCCAATATGCCGGCAACCTTGATTACGCGAGTATCAAAGCGGCAATCGACGAAGCTGTGAATAAGGGGTAGGGAACTTGACAACGACAACCGAATCCGAAATCTATGAAAGCTGGTTTCAGCGATATGGTTTATATTTGGCTTGGCTTGTCGCTCTAGTCGCTACCGGCGGGTCCTTGTATTTTAGCGAAATCCGCGGCTTTATACCTTGCGATCTGTGCTGGTACCAGCGAATTTTCATGTACCCGCAGGTCATTCTGCTTGGAATCGCGGCTTATCGCGGCGACCGCCGCATCATCGGTTATGTTCTGCCGCTGAGCATCATCGGAATGCTGATCTCGATCTATCACAATTTCGAAATCTGGTTTCCGAAGGTGGGCGATATGATGCCATGCCGCTCGGGTATTCCATGCAACTATGATTATCTGAACTGGCTGGGCTTCATCACCATCCCGCTGATGGCCTTGACCGCTTTTATTTTAATTACCGTTCTTCTGGTGCTTGGCCGCCAAAAAAGCGAGTAATGAAAAAATGAAATCGCCTATTTCCCTTAGAGGCAGGAAAGCTTTCAACAGCTTCTACTTGCCCATAGGGAAAGGGCGATTTTCTTTTGAGATGATGCTTACTAACGCAATTGTGACAAGCCGGTTAAATAAAACCATGAACAATAAGTGAACGCCCCTTTTTCGCTAGCGGCAAAGTGGCATGCTCCTTCAAAATACGTTATCGTAAGAAGAAAGTTGTTGGATAGAGAGCAGGTGCGAGCATGATTGCAACAGAATTATATAAAGAGGCGGAGCCGTTTATCGCCAATTGTTACAGTGAGCTGGGCAAGACGGAATCGGAAGCATTGGACCGTCTGAAGGAAATCGAGCAGTCGATTGAGAGCAAGGGCTACTATGTACATACGTTGGAGGAGCTTCGGCATGGAGCGAGGATGGCCTGGCGGAACAGCAACCGTTGTATAGGCCGGTTATTCTGGCAATCGCTTGAAGTGATCGATGCGCGTTCTTTAAAGGATGCCGATCAAATAGCGGAACAGGTATTTAACCATATTAAATATGCGACAAACGAAGGACGTATCCGTCCCGCTATTACGGTATTCGCGCCGCAATTCGGAGATCGGCAGATCCGGATTTGGAACCATCAGCTTGTACGATATGCAGGTTACGATACGGGAAGCGGAATACTGGGGGATCCGGCATCTTTGGAATTTACCCGGGTGTGCACGGATTTGGGCTGGAAAGGGGCGGGAACCGCGTATGACGTGCTGCCGCTTGTCATTCAGGTGAATGACGATCCTCCAAGATGGTACGAGCATCCGGAAGGACTAGTGAAGGAAGTACCGTTGTCTCATCCCGAAATTGAACGATTTGAAGAGCTGGCTCTGAAATGGTACGCGGTTCCTTTCATTTCGGATATGAAGCTGGAGATCGGCGGTATCACATACACGGCCGCACCGTTCAACGGCTGGTATATGGGGACGGAGATCGGGGCGCGCAATCTGGCCGACTTCAACCGCTACAACAAGCTTCCTGAGGTTGCCCGGCTGATGGGGCTGGATATGTCGACCAATACATCGTTATGGAAGGATCGTGCGCTGGTCGAGCTGAACGTCGCGGTTATTCACTCCTTCAAAAAGCACGGCGTGAGCATTGTGGACCATCATACGGCCTCGGAGCAGTTCATGCGGTTCGCCCAGCAGGAGCAAAATAACGACAGGCCGCTGACCGGCCGATGGTCCTGGCTCATCCCGCCGATGTCGCCTTCTACGACGCCGGTATGGCATCGCGGGTTTGACAATACGGAGCTAAAGCCGGCTTACGGTTATCAGAAGGCTCCTTATACCCGGAATAATTAATAAGCCAAGGTCATGGGGGAAAACTAAAAAGTGGATTTCAGAATGGAATATCTCTCTTTCTTCGTTATTGTAACGGATGGCGAGGACAGCTCTTCCTCGAAGCGGTATAAGCATTTTCAAACGCTGGAGGAAGACGATTATGAAGACAGCGAGATCAAACGTTTTCTCGACGGGGAATTTACGCGGATTGTCAAAAGAAAAGTAGAACGCAACCCCAATACCGAAAATGCGCCAACGAAAATCGGCCGCTTCATGGTTGAGCCGGGTTACGAGCTGGGGAGCAACCAGAACTACAACCTGTTCCAACGCTTGCGGGAAGCGGACTCGAAAGAGCGCTTCATCGGTATCGCCGACGAGCTGGTCCATATTTATATGGATACGACGGCCGTTCGGGGCGGGGCTTTTATCATTGCGCGGGCTAAGCTGAATACGTATTTCGACGAACCTTTCCTCTTCCTGCTTAAATGCGATTTCGAACCAAAGATTGCACGGATTTCCGATGAACGGAGCTTGATTTCGCATGTCGAAATGGCAATCAGCGCACGGGGGATGAAGTCGATTCAATATCCGCATATGCCGGAGGAAGGATCGCTTGACCATTGGGAGCTCAAAATCCATCAGGCTTCGCATGCCCGTTATTTCGAGGATTTCCTGAAGTTCGTGTCTTACGAAAAGCCGCTTCCCGAGGTTATGGGCGAACAAGTGCTGGGCATGGTCCAACAGTACATGGAGGATAAGTGGCAGGCTGAGCCGGAAAGCACGGAAAGACGCGAGGAAGAGAATGCGATCGAGGTGTGGGCCGCCAGCGAGAAGCGCGAGCTTCAAGAATATTGGACCCATGAGCAGGTGAGCACCGCTTCGGCTGCGCTTGTCGAGCAAAAGCCGGATCTGCCGTTTTCGTTCAAGCTTGGCGGCGTAACCGTTAAGGGGCTGCTGGCCGACTTCGGAATCACGCTGCATTTTGCTAAACATAATGGACGTTATGTTGCCGTTATTGAAGGAGATGCCTTCCAGTTCGAGAAAGGGGTCTCGCCTGTCGAATTGCTCCTGCCTCCGGATCTGGAACAGCTCCTGCCGATTATCGGGACTAACGTCAAGGAAGAAGAACCGGCTATACAGCCGTATGCAGAGGAGTCATCCGCGCAGGATGACGACGTACCTTGGTAACGGAGGGGAAGTCAATGGACAAATTATTTTTTATCGAGATCGGAATGGGTTGCGATCTGCACGGCCAGAACGTAACGAAAGCTGCGGTTAGAGCGGTCCAGAACGCGATCCATCATAATTCGATGCCCGGACTGCGCTCGGTCCTGCCAGGCGGGACGCTGGACAACATGAAGGTTCATGTCAAGCTGGCTGTGCCTTGCGACAAGGAGCTTCTTGACGTAGAGCAAGTGAAGGCTGTATTGCCATACGGCCAGGTTACGGTGGAAATTATGGATGGCGGAATGATGACGACAAGCGGAGTTGTACTGCCGGACAAGGATGACAAAAACGATCTGATCTACATCGTTAATGCGTCGGTGGAAGTTGGATATTAATAAGAAGCGCTAGTTAAACCGTATTCGGATCCTGCTGATCCGGATACGGTTTATTTTTTCAGGATTCATGAGCGGCCAAGGAGGGTAAAATACATATAATTACGAACAGTGCCGAGGAGAGACGCTTATGCTTCTGAAACTGATCTTGTTTGCGGTGCTGCTGTTTTGTTCTGCATTCTTCGTAGCAACAGAATTCGCAGTTGTCCGTCTCCGCCCCAGCAGGGTAAACCAAATGGTCGCGGAAGGTGTCCGAAATGGGACCGCGGTGCAAAATGTAATTACGCATTTGGACAGTTATTTGTCCGCCTGTCAGCTGGGCATCACGATTACTGCACTGGGTTTGGGCTGGCTTGGCGAACCTACCGTTCATGATCTGCTGGATCCGCTGTTTCACAGCTTGCATATCGGCGGAAATCTGGTTAACGTGCTGTCCTTTATTATATCCTTCGCAGTGGTGACCTATCTTCACGTCGTGCTTGGCGAGCTTGCGCCAAAGACGGTTGCAATCATTAAGCCGGAGCAAATCAGCTTAACCGCTGCTCCGATTATCATTGTTTTTTATAAAGTGATGTTCCCTTTTATCTGGCTGCTTAACGGTTCTGCCAACAGCATCGTCCGATTGATGGGCTTCAAGCCGACGGGCGAGCATGAAGCTCATTCGGAGGAAGAGATCAAAAGCATCATGTCAGAGAGCTTCGAGAACGGCAAAATTAATCAAAGCGAGCTCAGCTATGTGAACCGGATATTTGAATTCGACGAACGTCTGGCAAGGGAAATCATGGTGCCGCGTACCGACATGGTTTGTTTGTTTATCGAGAATTCCAAAGTGGATAATATCTCGATTATCCGGCGCGAGCAATATACACGGTTCCCGGTTGCGAAAGGAAGCAAGGACAATATTATAGGCATCATCAATACGAAGCAGTTCTTCATGCAGTACTTCGGCAACGACGAGACCGATGTTGCCTCGCTTCTGCAGCCGGTTATGTCTGTACCGGAGGTGATGCCCATCAAGAAGCTTCTCCGAAAAATGCAGCAGGAGCGGGTGCATATCGCTATTCTGCTTGACGAATACGGCGGGACGTCGGGGTTGATCACGATTGAGGATATTCTCGAGGAAATTGTCGGAGAGATCCGCGACGAATTTGACGCCGACGAGGTGAAGGAAATCGATGCCATCGAGCCGAATCGTTTTATAATAGACGGCAAAGCATTAATCAGCGAAGTTAATGAAGCGCTTGGATCCCATCTGGAAAGCCATGACGTGGACTCGATCGGAGGCTGGTTGTTTAATCAATACCCTGATTTGCAGGTCGGGGTGCCTCAGGATTACGAAGAGCTGACTTTTATTATCCGCGAGAAAGAACGGCATCGCATCCGCAAGATTGAAATCATCGTCAATATCGTTAACCTCGTTAATGAATAAGGACTAACGAGCCGTATTCGAATAGCAGGAATGCGGCTTTTCTCCTAAAACGTTGGTTGCTTTCGCTTGTCTCCACCTTGTGCTATGATAATAAGGTTGGTTAACTCAGAAAAATAAGCGAAAGAAAATTTAGGAGATGGAGGACTACATTTGGGAGATTTATTTAATGCCATTATTATGGGCATCATTGAAGGGCTTACGGAATTTTTGCCTGTCTCTTCAACAGGCCACTTGATTCTGACAGCAGAGTTGTTAAACTTTCAGGATGACCGGGCAAAGGTCTTTGAGGTTGTTATCCAATTAGGCGCCGTACTTGCCGTCCTCGTGTTGTACTGGAGAAAGTTTTTGGGCTTGCTGAAATTCGATTTCAGAAAAGGATCGGGCGTTAACGCCATTCACTTTGTGCTTGCCATGATTCCCGCCGGAGTAATTGGAGTATTGTTTCATGATGTTATCAAAGATTATTTATTCAGCTCCGCAACGGTGCTTGTCGGTCTCGTAGCAGGCGGTATCCTGATGATCGTAGCAGACCGGTTGAAAAAGAAAGTTACTGCGGAAGAGCTGGATGACATTACATACAAGCAAGCTTTTGCTATCGGTATGTTCCAGGTTCTCGCCTTGTGGCCGGGCTTCTCCCGTTCCGGCTCGACGATCTCGGGCGGCATGTTCTTTGGCGCAAGCCAAAAGGCGGCAGCCGAATTTACGTTTATGGTATCGGTGCCGATTATGGCGGGTGCCAGCGGCATTGACTTGATCAAAAGCCGCGAGTTCTTAACGGCATCGGACGCCCCGCTGTTTATTATCGGTTTCGTTGCTGCGTTTATCGTTGCGATGATCGCGATTGTGACGTTCCTGAACCTGATCAAGCGTCTTAGCTTGTCGTGGTTCGCATATTACCGCTTTGCTCTT
Source organism: Paenibacillus glycanilyticus NBRC 16618 (assembly GCF_004000805.1). Lineage (GTDB taxonomy): Bacteria > Bacillota > Bacilli > Paenibacillales > Paenibacillaceae > Pristimantibacillus > Pristimantibacillus glycanilyticus. Next base: position 125,955 of record NZ_BILY01000014.1, on the reverse strand, counting down.
GCAATTGTATTTGCTTTTATTATTCTGTAAACAACAAAAGGATGATCCTCATGGCTTTAAGCCAACGGGATCATCCTTTTTTAGTGTTAGACCAGAAACATGGCTACAACCGTAGTCACGCAAAGTCCGATAATAACGGGCTTTAGATTACGTCGTGCCAGCTCGAATGGGCTTACGCCGCAAATGGCTGCAGCGGGGATAAGCGCCCACGGTACAAGGGTACCGCCGCCTACCCAGATCGCTGCGACCTGACCCAGAGCGGTCAAGGTGGCTACGCCGGAGCCGATTGCTCCTCCGAACAGATGGGCAATGGAACCCGCCAGCGATATACCCGAGAAGCCGGATCCGTCAAGGCCGGTAACGGCGCCTACCAGCGTCAACGTAACGGAGCCTACCTCGCCATTCACGGGTACATTGTTCGCTAGGGCAACGCCAAGGTCGTTGACGATGCCTTGAGAGCCGGCAGGAAGCGTATCTCCGAAGATGGCGGTAAAGCCGGAATCCCCCAGATAGAAGAAGGCCGCGATCGGAATGACGGGGCCAAACACTTTAAAGCCGAACAAGAAGCCTTCAATCAGATAATTAGTCGTTTTCTCCAGGCCTTTGTTCTTATGAGCGAGCATAGTGATGATGAGCAGGATAAAAATCGCGGTACCGCCGACAAGCGCGGTCGCATCGCCGCCTTGCAGGTCCAGCATAAACATGGCCACTACGTCTGCGGCAAACAGCAACGGAATCAGAATGGCAAGCGTCAGCTTGGTACCGTGGGACAGCACGTTTTTGAAAGCAAGATCATCTTCGCCGGTTAGCTCTTTATCGCCTTCCACTTTGGAGATGATGCCATCGTTCCATTTCCCGGTCTTCATATCGCGGCGCATCATCCAGAAAGCCGTAACCGTCGTAACGAGCCCCATTACGATAACAAGCGGAATACTTGCCTCCATAACATCGCTGACCGGCAAGCCGGCCGCGTCGGCCGTCAGTTTTGGGGCGCCTTGAATGATGTAGTCGCCGGACAACGCAATGCCGTGGCCGAACAAGTTCATTGCCATCGCGGCCCCTAATGCGGGAAGACCCACTCTTAGCGCAACAGGCAGCAGCACGGCACCGATCAAAGCTACGGCAGGGGATGGCCAGAAAAACCACGAAGTGACCATCATGATCAAGCCGATTCCCCAAAAGGCCAAGGTAGGCGTCCGCAGGAAGCGGGCGAATGGAGAGATCATCACTTCATTTATGCCAGTCCGGATCAATACCCGGCTCATTGCGACAATTATGGATATAATGAGGATAGTACCCATTAGTTCTTTAATGGCATAAATAAAGCTGTTAAATACACCGCTGACCGAGTCGCTCAACGATTCGGTTGCGAGTAGGCCAAGCACAAAGATGCCAACGATGCAAATGAGCGACGTATCTCTGCGCATCACCATAAAGCCGATAATGGCGACGATAAAGACGAGATACACCCAATGCAGCGCCACTAAATCAATGGCCATAAAATCACCCTCTCATGGGATACACGGCTTCGGTAACCGCTGCCGTAATGTACAGTATGCAGGGCTGCCCATAGGCGTTCATCACGGTATCCATGAGAATGTGCTTAACCGCCGTGAACATTTGTTGACGAATGCGGCAAACCGTATACAATTAGAGGACAGGCTTTTTTAACCATTTCAATCGCAAACTTGAATGATCGGAAGGAAGTATAGAACAGATGGATAACGTTAAAATTTTGGATGCGTCGATGACTTATACGAAGGAAGAAGGCTATGTTGGCCGCATACAATTCGAAATGACCGGCCAGCCCAATCAATACGAAATGACCATTCACAGCCGGAAAAGAACGGAGTGGGGGTACGGCCTATTTTTCCTTCACGAATCGGGCGACGAGGACCAGCTGCTGGCGGTAGAGGATATGCTCGAGGAGGATGACGAGCTGTTTGATTACCTGGTGAACGCGGCGGAAGAAAAATTGGATCCGAAGTTCAAATAAAAAAACCTCCGGCTTCCCTAAATATAGGGTTCCGGAGGTTTTTTCGCATTTATTGCGGTCCTTCATCATCGAATTGCTTCGATAGGTATTATCTCCACATTAGAATTTCATGTTTCCAAATAATTGGAAACTTAAATTCTAATTGGCGATTAAATCTACCGCTAACCGCGGTCGCTCATCTTCGAATGACTTCGATAAAGATTTCATCACATCGGCCGCTCGGCCTTATCGTTCTTCTTCGCCGTGCGATTGCGAATGTAAAGCCAGGCTGCCGCGCCTGCCGCAACAGCAATCAGGGCGTAGACGACAATCATGCCGTTATCGGCAATCGAGTCGCCAATCGCTTGCACCCGGTCACCGACGAACGTACCAAGGATAAAATAGATAAGCGTCCATACAAACGCGCTTGGATAGGCAAATAACGCAAAACGTCTAAAAGTCATCTTGTTGGTTCCCCCGACAAACGGCATCACATGCCGCAGCACGGGAAGAATAAGGCCGATGCTTAGCGCAAAGCCGCCGTACTTTTCGCTCATGTTTTGAGCTTGATGTATGAATTTATCCATGTTCTTTTTTCTCATGAACCAGTCGAACACTTTACTGCCCGCGAACCGGCCGATCGAGTAATTAAAAGTCATCGCCGAGCATATTCCAAGGAATACCATCAGATAAGCCGGCACGGGACTTAACAGACCCGAAGCAACAAATGCGCCGCCCGTCATAACGACAACTTCGTTCGGAACGGGAAGCCCGATTAAGCCAAGGCACAGTACCAGAAAAAGCGAGACGTAGCCGAACTGATCAATGACGGATACTAAATAATCATATCCCATTTGTTTATTCATCCCTTACATCATCAACGTATTTGATTAAAAAGGCGCTTTTATAAAGCTAACATAAAACAAGGCTTTCCGATAGGTCGAAATGGTTGTGTTCTTTGCCAAAAACCGCAAAAAGCATTGCTCTTTTCCCTGAACAAGTATCATAATAGAGTGTTTCGCATTTTTACCAAGTCATAAGACGTACGGAAAGGAGAAATAATGAGTACAACAACCAATAGACGTACCGTAACCGTTGCCTTGTATGTTGCGACCTTCCTTGCGGCCGTAGAAGGAACCATTGTAAGTACGGCTATGCCGAGCATTACCGGTGAATTGCACGGGATCCAGCAATACAGCTGGATTATCTCGATTTATCTGCTTGCCACGGTGATCACGACTCCGATATACGGCAAACTGTCCGATCTCTTCGGTCGCAAAAAAATGTTTATCGCCGGAGCGGGTATTTTCCTTCTGGGCTCCATGCTGTCCGGACTTGCCGTCTCCATGCCGCAGCTGATTGCTTTCCGGGCGGTTCAAGGGCTTGGAGCGGGGGCGTTGACCACGATTCCTTACACCATTATCGGCGACTTATACCCTTTCGAGCAACGGGCTAAAGTCCAGGGCTGGATGTCGAGTATTTGGGGCATCGCCGGCATCACGGGACCTCTAGCCGGCGGCTTGCTTGTTGACTACGTGTCCTGGCGGGCCATCTTTTATATGAATCTTCCGTTCGGCATCGTCGCGCTAATGCTTCTGATGGTGTCGATGAAAGAAGTGTCCGTGAAGCAGAATCGGCATATTGATTATCCCGGTATCGCTTCTTTTGCGGCAGGGATGTTCGCTTTCCTGTACGCACTGACGATTCTCCGTGAGCCGGATGCCTCTCAATCCATAACCGAAATCATCCTGCTTCTGGCATCCGCGGTGATCCTGCTGACATTGTTCTACTATATTGAAAAGCGGTCGCGCGAGCCGATTATTCCGCTGCAGATTTTTAAAATCCGGACGATAAGCGCGGTGAACGCAATCAGCTTTCTAATATGCGTAATCAATGTGGTTGCGATCTTTTATCTTCCGCTGTGGATTCAAGGCGTACTTGGCGAAAGCGCGACATACTCCGGCATGGCCATGATCCCGCTGTCCATAGGTTGGCCGCTTGGAGCTATTCTAGCCGGTAATTTTATTGCCAAGTATGGCATGCGCCGCATCGCGGTAACGGGCTCGCTCTTTCTCATAGCCGGAAGCGCCGGCTTCATGCTTATGAACGCCCACACCTCCATCGTGCTGTTTATGGTTTATACATGCTTATCCGGCTTGTCGTTCGGTTTATCGTTAACAAGCTTTACCGTCGCGGTAACCTCGGCTGTCAGCTGGGAGCTGCGCGGAGCGGCGGTGGGGAGCAACAACTTCATCCGCACGCTTGGACAGACGGTGGGGATAGCCATGTTTGGACTGCTCCTTAACACCGGGAATACGGAAGCGATTGATGCGCTTAAGCTGGAGCATAGCCTTCACCGGATCTTTATGATCCTGGGCGTCATGTCGGTCGTGGCGCTGCTGTCTATGTTTATGCTGCCAAAAGCCGGCACAGAAGGCAGCCATGCAGCACCGGATGCTGCGGATGCATCCTCTTAGAACCAGAAAGGCTGATGAATGGCATGACAACTTTAATCGATGATCCTTATTTACGTATCGTTGAGCCATCCGTTGCAGGTCTGGATGAATCGAAGCTGGAACGGATGAAGGAATGGCTGGAGCCATGGAAAATGACTTCCATCATTATTATGCGAGATGACGCGATAGCCTGGGAGTGGCATGCGAAGGGCGAAGATTCGGTTGGGCCGCTCTTATCCTGTACCAAAAGCGTGTTGTCCGCGCTTATCGGAGTTGCCATCGAGGATGGTTATATCCATAGCGTAGACCAGCCTGTTTCGGATTATTTCGAAGGAGCGGCAGACTCCTCCATTCAAATCAAGCATTTGCTGACGATGACGTCCGGTTGGGATTGGCCGGACTTCGATAAGCCTTATAAAGCGATGAAAAAAGCTCCTGACCCTATCCGGTTTGTACTTGAAAGATCCATGATAAGCGAACCGGGTAACGCCTATCTCTACAATTCGGGCGGCTCCCATCTTTTATCCGCTATTCTGACGGCAGCTACGGGCCAAAGCGCGCTTGACTACGCCACAAGCAGGCTCTTCCGGCCAATGGGCTTCCGCCAAGCGATATGGACCTCGCATAAAGGGATTAACGAAGGAGGCACCGGTCTTCAATTATTCGGAAGAGACTTGGCAAAGCTGGGACTTTTGCATTTAAGAGAAGGCGATTGGTTCGGTGAGAGGCTGATTCCAGCTTCATGGGTACAGGAGTCGACAAAGCGGCACCATAGAGGACTTCTTCACTATGAGCCGCCGATTTACGGGGCTTACGGGTACCACTGGTGGCAGTCGCCAGCCGAGCATAACGGAGCGTTTGACTGCTATTTCGCGTTTGGGCACGGCGGTCAATATTTGCTTGTTGCGCCTGAAGAACGACTGGTTATTGTGCTGCGAAAAGCACTGGCGGGACGAAACGAAGCGGTCAAATCTCGCAATCTTATCTTTGAACATATTGCGGGAGCCTTAAAAAAGTAGGCGGTTTGGTGCAACCTTTTGCTCTGGGATGCGTTTAATCTATGTCTGTTCAAACCATCCCAAAGAGAAAAGGAGAATCCAATGTTTAAGAAAGTCAGCTTAGTTGTCCTTGCCGCATTGATGCTGTTTGCTATTCCTATAGCGGCGCAAGGCGCTTCCAACGGTCAGAATCAATTAATTCTTCTTCAAAAAACAAAGCAAATGTACCATAACGGCAAGCTTTACATGGCTGCTCAGCCGCTTACCGAATTGAAAGGCACGACTTATATTTCCGCTACTGCCATCGCAGGCAGACTCGGGGGATCCGTGCTGTACGATGCGAACAAGAAGGAATATGTCCTTCGCAGCGCAACAAACGAACTCCGTTATGCGGCGGGCAAATCCTCCTATACGGTAAATGGTACTCGCGCAACGTTTACGGGCGCGCCTTTTGTACAAAACGGAAGCCTGATGATCCCGCTCCGCTCGGTGCTTCAGCCGTTCGGAATGACATTGTCTACGATTCCGGCACAGAAGAAGATTGTCTTGACTTGGACAACTAAGCCGGTAGCCAAGTTTAACATTGCATCCGGCGTTGTATATGCCGGCCAAACCGAAGTGACCTATGGCGATATGTCGTATTCGCCAAGCGGTGCCGCCATCGTTAACGAGCGTTGGGAAGGCAAACAAACCGTATTCGAGGCAGCAGGATCTTATACGGTAACCAAATGGGTTCAAGATGCAAACGGTGTCTGGAGCGATCCGTATTCGGTGACGATTAACGTACTTCCGCCGAATCTTCCGCCGGAAGCGCGTTTTGCAACGGACAAGTCTTATTATAAAATGGGCGAACTTATTCAATACAATGATATCAGCACCGATGACGAGAACAAGATTACTAAACGCGAGTGGGTTAATAACGCTAAGGCTTTCTTCGAACCAGGCGAACAGACGGTAACGTTGAAGGTAACGGATGCGCATGGCCTTACAAGCGAATTCTCCCAGACGGTTACGATTACGAATGATACGCTGTATACGAAGCAGGAGTTCGACCAGCTATACATGGATCAAGGCGAGAAATTCACGATTGACGGCGCAAGCGTACTTAAGCTTCCTACGCAGCCTTACACCGTTGTCTCGAACGGTCAGCAAACGTTTATCCGCAGCAACAGCCCCGAGATGATTAACGACGAGGGGATTTACTACCAGGATACCGCAAACGGCAATGTCCGTTTCTTGATCCACAATCAGAACAACCGTCCTAATCCGGTTAAGGTTTATATCGTAGCAACCAACGAAAACTCCACGGCGGCTACCGTAACCGATGAGCGTATCGGTCTTGGCGGTCCGGCTCCTTACGTAACCCAGGCAGGCAAAGCCGCTACGGCGAACTACCTGCTGTCGAGAACCGTTAACCCGGTTGGAACGGTAACAACCATTCCCGCGGGACAAAGCCGTGTTGTACTTAGCCCGTTAAGCAGCAAAGAAGTTGTCAACGGCCGCGTCATTACGCTGTATGCGGATGTAACCACTTCCGCGCCAATCAAATTCAGCGTGATCGTGGTAGACGCAAGCAAAGACGTGCTGCAGGCGCTTCCGCAGCTTCCGATCCTGCCGCGCGACGGCAAACACGTACGCGGTACTTTCGAACAAGCGAACCGCAGCATTAACGTTCTGCAGACCATTGGCGATGTTCCTTCGCGCATGATCCTGGCCGACAAAGTAGTGGATACCCGCTTGTCCGGTTTCGATGTATTGACAGGGGACGTGATGTCCAATGACGGCAACAACGGAGCATTGTACGTTCTGAATCTGTGGCATGTAAAACCGCACACGCTTATTGCCTTGAATCCGCGCGGCGGTCATTACGGCGGCGCGTTCTTGATCAACAATAAGCTGGTCTACGCAACAAATACGACCATTCTGAGCAATGCGAACGAAGCAGGCGTCCTTTACCGGACGGGAGATACCGAAGAATCGGTATCGATCGTATTTACGCCGGCATCCGGCAGCAACCTGCCGATCAACCTTCTGTTCCTGCCATTGCCGGAAGTTAAACAATAATTGTAGGTAAGAAAAAATGCCGATAAGAGCAAATTTGCTTTTATCGGCATTTTTTGCGTTCTGATGCGTTATATATATGTTAGATTTAAAAGAGTGCAGCCAGAATATAAGATGATATAAGAGGATATAGAGTTTGAATGTCGAGATTAAGAGTTTATATGGTTAATTATATTTACATAACTATTGATAAAAGGAAATCTCTGATTTATGATGTTATATAAAATAACACGATAAATGTGTTTACAAGGTGATCGGAGGTGCGCGCTATGCATTTGACAGTGGAACAGGCGCTGAACGTTTTTCCTTTATCGGAAGGGAAACTGGTTGCCGGAACGGCAGGGCGCAATCGGATCGTGAGATCCGTCAATGTGATGGATGCTCCGGATATTACCGACTGGATCAAGGAAGGGGAAATGTTGTTTACGACCGCCTACCTGATCAAGGACCATCCTCAGGATGCGACGGAGCTGCTAGTTAAGTTGAACCAGCGCGGCTCGTCGGGCCTCGGGATCAAGCTAGGCCGATTCTGGGACGCGATCCCCGAACAGTTGATTGCTTTCGCCAATGAACTGGGGTTTCCTCTTATAGAGCTTCCTTATCAATTCACGTTCTCCGATCAGATGAGCGGCTTGTTCAAGGAAGAGCTCAGGCGCAATACCGGCGTGCTGCAGGATATTTTCGACAAGCAGGTCCGGCTGATGCGGATGGCTCTCAAGACGGATCATATTAACGAATTGTTTGATGCGGTAGCGGATATTATCGGATTCCCGATGGCGATTGTTGGCTCAAGGGGACAGATCGTATACAACAGCTCGCAGGTGGCTGATACGGAATTAACCGGCAGCTGGCCATGGCCGCAACAGCAGAAATGGATGAAGAGCAAGCAGTGGCAGGCTTTCCGAATTCCGCTTATGAAGCAATCCCGCTGTACGGGATTTGTTCTGTTTTTTAACCCGCAGCTATTTCTCTCAACTATTGAAGAAAGTCTCTATTTGCAAGCGGCGGAGCTATTATCCTATCAAATGAATTTTAATTACGAGGATTATTTCGAGTTATCCGTGCAAAAGGATTTTGGCGTACTGATCAAACGCTATTTGAGAAACGGATTGCCGATCGATAAGGTTGTCGAATATGCGGATCGCTGGGAGCTCGAGGTTTTTCAAAGCCATTATGTCTGCGTACTCAGCGATATTGCTCATGCTTCCGCGCTGCAACGGACTGAGAAGCTCGAGAAGCTGAAATCGGATTTTTTAAGCCACGCGAAACTTCAAGAATGGAAAGGCATGCATATTGTAATGGAAGAGGGGCTTTTATCCGTTTTTCCCGAGCCTGAAGGGCAAGCGGAAGGTAGTCTTATGTCCGCGTTAAACGCATGCTTCGCATCTATTCAGCGGGAGTGCGGCGAGAGTCCCCGGGCGGCGGTCAGCTGCCGGAAAAAACGGGCAGATCAGCTTTACGAAGCTTTTGACGAGTGCAGACAGACCCAAAGGCTTGCTACCGAATGGGGAGTCGGGCAATCTATTACTTCCTTTGATACAATGGATTTGGCAATCGTGTTCGAGCATGTATCGAAGGACCGGATGGAGGCCTTCTGCAACCGCTGGCTGGGCGGACTTGTAAACAAGGACCCGGATTACGCAAGCGAAATGCTTCGCACGCTAGAGACTTATTTGGAGCAGGATGGCCAGTTAAACGAAACAGCGAAGAAGCTGTATATTCACCGCAACACGGCAACTTACCGGATCGAGAAGCTGAGCGAAATATTAGGGGTGGACTTCAAGAAAATGAATGATCTTCTCAGGCTCAAAATCGCGTTCTTGTTCCGCAAGCTGTTAATTAACGAACAATCATAATCAGCTATTATCAATCCACTGTGCTACAACAAAGGAGCGGAACATATGAGTTCGACTTTGATCCGAAATGCCGTCATTATGACGATGAATGCATCAGATGATATTTTAATTGGCGATGTGCTTGTAAAAGACAACAAGATCGCTCAGATTGGTCCGAATATTCAGGAAAATGAGGTTGACCGCGTCATCGATGCCGGAGGCAAGGTGCTGCTGCCCGGCTTCATTCAAACGCACATTCACCTGTGCCAGACTCTATTCCGCGGAAGAGCGGATGATCTGGAGCTGATTGACTGGCTGAGACAGCGGATCTGGCCCCTTGAAGCCGCGCATAATGAAGAATCGGTCTATTATTCGGCCCTGTTGGGTATTGGAGAACTGATTAGAAGCGGCACAACGACCATTCTTGATATGGAGACCGTTAATCATACGGAGTCCGCGTTCCAGGCGATTCTCGAGAGCGGGATTCGAGCCGTCTCCGGCAAGGTGATGATGGATTACGGAACGGAGGTTCCGCTTCCGCTTCAGGAGAAGACGGAGCAGTCGCTGAAGGAAAGCGTGGAGCTGCTGGAGAAGTGGCACGGAGCTGCCGGCGGACGGATCGAATACGCTTTTTGCCCGCGGTTCGTTGTCTCCTGTACGGAAGAGCTTCTTATTGGCGTAAGGGATTTATCCGCGCAATACGGCGTAAAGGTACATACCCATGCGTCGGAAAACAGGGAAGAGATCTCGATCGTCGAATCCGAACGCGGCATGCGAAACGTGATTTATCTGGATCATATCGGTCTTGCCCGTCCGAATCTTATTCTGGCGCACAGCATTTGGCTGGATGAAGAGGAAAAGCGGATTATCAAGGAACGGGGCGTAAAGGTTACGCACTGCCCGGGCTCAAACCTGAAGCTTGCATCCGGTGTGGCGCAGGTTCCCCAATTGCTGCGGGAAGGGATCGATATCGGCATCGGCGCGGACGGAGCGCCTTGCAATAACAATCTGGATATGTTCCAGGAGATGCGGCTTACGGCTTTTATCCAGAAGGTAAAGCATGGTCCAACCGTCATGAACGCAAAGACCGTGCTTCGCATGGCGACCATGGGTGGAGCTCACGTTCTCGGGCTGGAGGAGAAAATCGGCAGCATCGAGGTTGGCAAGCTTGCTGATCTTCAGCTGCTTGATCTGGAGGACTTCCATGTCTATCCTTCATTTGATGCGGATTGGTATTCCAGAGTGGTCTACGCGGCTACGCGCGGCGATGTCGATACCGTGATGATTGACGGGCAGCTCGTAATGGAGAACAGAATCATGAAGACGGTTGATAAGCCGCTCGTGTTGCGCGAGGCAGACCGAACGTTGAAGGAGCTGTTGGCAAGACTCTAATTTTGCAAAACTATACGCTATCAGGAGGGGTTGCCGATGGACATGATTAACATCCTGCGAACGATCCGGCGGCTTGATCAGCCGGCAGTCCTGGCAACCATTATCGGGGTTGAGGGGCACGCATACCGTAAGGCCGGAGCAGCCATGCTTCTCCCGCTAAGCGGTGATACCGTCGGAACGGTTAGTCCGGGCTGTATCGAATCCGATCTCCTGGAGCGGGTTCCCTCCATTTGGGAAACAAACCGGTATGAGATTGCGGAATATAACATGGACCCGGACGACGATCCCATCTGGGGAGAAGCGGTTGGCTGCGGCGGAGTTATCCGCGTGCTTCTTGAGCCGATAGAAGGAACGCTTCGGACCATTCTGACGGATGCTCTGGATCTGCTCGATAGAGGCAGGGAGGTTCAGCTTGTGCGCAGGCTGAAGGGAGAAGAGCTCTGTTATGAGCTTTCGGCGGAAGAGGTTATACCGCTCCCTTCCGGTCAGTCCGGCTACGATTGGCAGTTTAGTCTTCATTTAACGAATAGGCAACGGGTTATTCTGTTTGGCGCAGGTCTGGATGCCGTTCCCATCTATCAGCTCTTGACGCAAAGCAGTTTTCACGTTATTGTCGCGGACTGGCGTCCGCGTTTGCTGGCTGCTTATCCAGACGCAGAGCATTATCTCGGCACGCCGGAGCAGCTCAAAGAAATGCTGCTTCTGGATACCGAGGCTGCGGTTATCGTCTGCAGCCATCATCTCCGTTACGACCGGGAAATGATCGAATGGGCATTAACGTCAAACTCAAAGTATATAGGAGTAATGGGTTCAACCACGCGGATTGGCATGCTGTTTGATGGGGATGCCCCGCCTGTTAACGTGAAGGCTCCTATCGGATTATCGATTGGAGCTGAGGGGCCTTACGAGATTGCGGTCAGTATTGCCGCGGAATTAATCGCTTTGCGATATCAATGGCGGAATAAGCAAAAGGCTGATCGGCAAAAGGAGGAACGGCATGAACCTATCCGCAATATATTTGGCGGCAGGACAGAGCAGCCGAATGGGCAAGCCGAAGCTGCCGCTCGAGCTTTCGCCGGGCGTAGCGCTCGGCAGTCTGGCGCTTCGTGCTCTCTTGGCTAGCGGAATCGGACGGATACACCTTGTGGTCCGTCCGGATGATCCGTTAACATGGCTGCAGGATATTAGGGAAAGCTCGCTATACGCATCTCAATTAAATATCGTCGTCTGCGAAGAAGCAAGTCTCGGCATGTCTTATTCCATTCGTGCCGGTGTAGACGCCGCGCTATCCAGCCTGCCGCTTCCCGATGCTGTCGTCATTGGGCTTGGCGACCAACCTTTTGTCACGGCTGCCATGGTGCGGCGTCTTCTTGTTGTTATGGAGGAAAATCCGGTCCTGGATTTTGCCGCATCCTCTATGCGGGGAGTCGTTATGCCTCCTGCCGTTATCCGTTATACCATGTATAAGGCGCTTCGGGGATTGAAAGGGGATATGGGAGCGCGCAAGCTGTTTGCATCTCCGGATTATACCGGAGAAATTATTGAATTCGGCGAAGAGGCTGCTGAATTGCTGCTTGATGTAGATGATGAGGACAGTCTTGGGCAGGCAGTTAGGCGATATCGCCAAATCCGAGGCCGGAGATAAAAATGTGATCTTTTGTTACATGGATGTCATCAGACGTGCATCATGCACAATGAGTTTTTGTTATTTTATCTGTCTTTCCAATCTCATGTTAGATATATTGACGTGTTGGTTACGCGGAAGTATATTGAGACTACATCATCCGTTGGTCATGATGATGATAGAGAGTTGGGGAGGAACCATATGAAACATTTTGCAAAAGCACGTACAGTGGGGTTGGCATTGCTCGTATTTATGGTCGTTATTTTATCTGCTTGTTCCAGTAACAGCAATAACAAAACAAACGAAACGGCAAGCGGCGGCAATACACAGACATCTACAGAGCCGTCGGCAACAGATAGCGGCAAGAAGCTGCCGCGGGTCGCTTTCGTTTACATCGGACCTCCCGGAGACGGCGGTTGGACCTTTGAGCATGATAACGGCAGGAAGTACATGGAAGAGAAGCTTGGCATTAAAGCTGACACGGTAGAAAACGTACCGGAAAGCGCGGACGCGGAACGCGTTATTACGGAACTGGCTCAAAACCACGACATTATTTTCACGACAAGCTTTGGTTACATGGATCCGACGCTAAATGTGGCGAAGAAGTTCCCGAACGTAAAGTTCATGCATACGGCCGGCTACAAAACGGCGGACAACATGAGCACCTACTTCGGCAAAAACTATGAAGCCAGCTACCTGACAGGTATAGCGGCAGGGAAAATGACGAAGTCGAATGTCATCGGTTACGTCGGCGCATTCCCGATTCCCGAAGTTATTTATAACATCAATGCCTTTGCGCTTGGCATTCAAAGCGTCAATCCGGACGCGAAAGTAGACGTCGTATGGAGCAACACCTGGTACGATCCGACCGCAGAGCGCCAAGCGGCGATCAGCTTGCTGGATAAAGGCGCGGACGTCCTGCTTGCTTATCAGGATTCCCCGGCAACCCTGCAGGCAGCTGCCGAACGCGGCGCGCTGGCAGGCGGCAACGACTCCGACATGACCCGTTACGCACCGGATGCTTACTTAACGAACCCGACTTGGAACTGGGGCCCTTATTATACGAAGGTCGTGCAATCCGTGATCGACGGAACCTGGAAGAGCGAGCAATTCTCCGGCGATATGGTGGACGGCATGGTTGGCCTCGCTCCGCTTGGACCTAGCATTCCTGACGATGTGAAGAAGCTGGTAGAGGATGCAAAAGCGAAAATCATCAGCGGCGAGCTGGACGTATTCAGCGGTCCGATCACCGATGCATCCGGCGCAGCTAAGCAGGAAGCGGGCCAAACGATGAGCCTGGAGCAAATTCTGGAGATGAACTGGTTCGTCAAAGGCGTGGAAGGAACCATTCCTCAATAGCCTTCAGCCAGCCAAAACGGCCGATCAACAAATCCCTTGCTAAAGGGATTTGTTGATTTATTGGCCTCCATCTCATCCTAAATTATCACAAGAGGCTAGAAAGCAGCGCACTTGTGTGACAATTCTTTAAGCGAATGCTTACGAAGCAAGAATCATCACAAGTGGCTAGAAAGTAGCGCACTTGTGTGACAATTCTTTTAAGCGAATGCTTACGAAGCAAGAATCATCACAAGAGGCCGGAAAAAAGGCCCACTTGTGTGACAATTCTTTTAAGGAGGAAGCGGAATGCTCGAAACCTACTCCGTAGAAATGCAGCGTATCGTCAAGCAGTTCGGCTCCGTTGTCGCGAATGATCAGGTCGATTTCAAGGCGAAGGCAGGAGAGATTCACGCCTTGCTAGGAGAAAACGGAGCCGGCAAAAGCACGATGATGTGCATGCTGTCCGGCGTCTATCGTCCAACTAGCGGCGAGATCTATATCCAAGGCGAAAAAGTAAAAATCCGCTCGCCCAAGGATGCCATGAAGCTTGGCATCGGGATGGTGTTTCAAAACTTTCGTCTCGTTCAGACCTTAACGGCTGCCGAGAACATTATTTTAGGCGAGAAATCCTCCTTCTGGCGCGGCCCGGGCTGGATGAAGAAGAAGCAGGAGGAGATTGAGGCGATAGCGGTCAAATTCGGGCTAACCTTCCCGGTGGACCGCCCGATCTGGCAGCTGTCCGTAGGCGAGCAGCAGCGGGTGGAGATCGTCAAGACGCTGTATCGCGGCGCCGATCTTATTATTCTGGACGAACCAACGTCGGTTCTTACGCCAGGCGAAGCGGAGCAGCTGTTCGTCACGCTTGCGCAGATGAAGGCGGAAGGCAAGACCGTCATGATTACGACTCATAAATTAAAGGAAGTTATGGCGATCTCCGACAGCATATCGATTATGAGGAAAGGCAAACTCACTCATACGATGATGAAAACCGAGACGAACGAACGCGAGCTTGCGAGGTTAATGGTTGGCAAGGAGCTGACCGTTCAAAAGCCGCTTGCCAGCCGTCCGAAAGGCAAGCCGCTCCTGATCGTTGATCAGCTTGATGTATATGCCGATCATGGAAGAAAGGCTTTGAACCAGATGGAATTCCAGGTGCATGAAGGCGAGATCGTTGGGGTTGCGGGCGTAGCGGGCAACGGCCAGAAGGAGCTGGCGGAGGTGTTAACGGGACTTCGGGCATGGCGCAAAGGCAGCATTACCTTTAACGGCAGCCCGCTGAAGAACGCTTCGGTTCGCGGAGCGATCGAAGCCCGTATCGCCCATGTGCCGGAGAACCGAATGAAGAGCGGTCTTGCCGGCAGCCTGGGCATTGTCGACAACCTGCTGTTCAAATCCTACCGCACAAGCGATCGCTCCCGCTTCGGCTTCCTTCGCTCGCGGGCGAACCGAAGCTGGTCGCAGTCGCTGGTAGAGCAGTTCGATGTCAAAACTCCGGGACTGGATGCGCCTGTAAGACAGCTATCCGGCGGCAATCAGCAGAAGCTGCTTTTTGCCAGGGAAGTTGAGCAGGATCCGCTCTTTATGGTGGCCGTTCACCCTACGCAAGGGCTGGATGTCGGAGCAACGGAAGGCGTACACCGGTTACTTACGGAGATGCGCGGACAAGGCAAAAGCATCCTTCTTATTTCGGAAGATCTCGATGAGGTTATGCAGCTCTCCGACCGCATATTAGTAATCTATAACGGCCGAATGGTCGGGGAATTGGCGCGAGGGGAAGCGACCCGCGAACAGATCGGCTTATACATGGCCGGCGTTCGGGAAACGGATGACACGGAGGAGGAGAAGGTCGTATGAGCAAGCAGCCTGTACAAAGCGCTTTAGCTATTGAACAACCGGATACACCAACACGCCGCAGCAAGCTGCTGTCTCTTCGAATCGAGCTGGATCCGTCCAGAAAAGAAAGCCCGTGGTGGATGACCATCGTCTCTATCCTGCTTGCTCTAGTCTTCTGCGGTATCTTTATCGCAGCTAACGGCATGAATCCGATTACGGTTTATTCGAAAATGATTACCGGGGCGTTCGGAACCTCATTCGGCATAACGGAAACGCTTGTGAAGTCCATCCCGCTTCTCCTATGCGGTATCGGGGTTGCGATTGCTTACCGCATCTCGGTCTGGAATATCGGGGCGGAGGGGCAGTTTCTCGCCGGAGCGATGGCGGCGACGGCGGTAACGGTCTATTTTTCGAATATGCCCGTATACCTCGTGATTCCCGCGATGGTCGTGTTCAGTATACTAGGCGGCGGGATTTGGGGATTGTTGACTGCAATTCCAAGGACGTATTTCCAGGTAAACGAGCTGATTACGTCTCTCATGCTTAACTATGTGGCCTTACTGGCCTTGAATTACTTCGTCTTTGGTCCCTGGAAGGATCCGAAAGGCTTTAATTTCCCGGGTACTCCGGTATTCACGGATGCGCAGTCGCTTCCGGTGCTTGGGGATACAAGGCTGCATCTGGGTCTCGTGTTTGCCATTGTTGCTGTTCTTCTGTACGCCTTCCTGATGAAATATACCCGCTGGGGTTACGAGCTTCGCTTGATTGGCGCGAACCCGGAAGCGGCGAAAAACGCCGGCATCAAGATCAGCCGTCATATTCTGCTCGTAATGCTGATTAGCGGCGGAATGGCCGGGCTCGCCGGAATGGCGGAAGTATCGGGCGTCACTCACCGTCTCATGTACGGAATATCACCGGGCTACGGGTATACGGCGATTATCGTGGCTTGGCTTGCGAAGCTGAATCCTCTCGGTCTTGTCGTTTCATCGTTCCTGTTCGGCGGACTTATCGTGGGCGGCTTCAGCGTTCAAACGATTGGCCTTCCGTCCTCCATCTCGTCCATGATCCAAGGGGCGATCCTGTTCTTCCTCATTGCAGGCAGCATGGCCAGCAAATTCCGTATCCGGAGAAACGCGTAGAAGGGATGTGTAGACCATGGATATATTCGTTCAAATCATTGTAGCAGCCATCTCTTCCGGCACGCCTCTCTTATTCGCCACGCTTGGAGGCATCCTGATCGAACGGTCAGGCATTATCCAGCTCGGCGCGGAAGGTCTAATGCTGATGGGGGCCGTCATAGCCTGTATGACATACCTGCATACCGGCAGCCTGGCCTTAACCCTGCTGGCCGCCTGCGCGATAAGCGCGGTGCTGGGCATCGTCCATGCCTTTATGTGCGTGACGCTTCGGGCCAATCAGATTGTCAGCGGCCTGGCTTTAACGTTATTCGGAACCGGGCTTAGCGCTTATCTTGGCAAAAGCATTACCGGACAGCCGGTAGCGGGCGCGGTTCCGAAGGTAAACCTGAATTGGCTTAAAGATGTACCCGTAATTGGCGGAATATTCGCTCATCTCGATATTTTAACCTGGCTCAGCTTTATTCTCGTTATCGTCTTGCACTTATACATTCACCGTACCTCATGGGGCCTACATCTAAGAGCGATTGGCGATAATCCGCCAACGGCCGACGTAATGGGGATCCGGGTACAAACATTCCGTTACGGTTATATCATCATTGGCTCCATGCTGATCGGTCTTGCCGGCGCGGATCTGCTGATGGTGTATTCGCCAACCTGGATTGAAGGCATGACGGCAGGCAGAGGCTGGATCGCCGTGGCTCTCATTATTTTCGCAAGATGGAATCCGGTCCGCGCTCTGTTCTGCGCTTACTTCTTCGGCGCGCTGGACACCATCGGCTTCCGCATTCAACTGATCGGAAGCGAGATTCCATCCTATTTCCTGAAGATGATTCCTTACATTGTAACGATTCTGGTTCTGATGTTCCTTGGCTGGCGCAACCGCAATAAGCCTTCGGGCTCGCCGGAGTCGCTGGGTACACCGTATATTCGCGAACAAAGATTTTAACGGAAGGGGATGGCGTTATGGCTGCAAATGCACAAGGAGTGGCGGAAGCACCTTTCGTCTGGCATCCGGCAACCGCCGAGGAAGCTTGGCAGCTTAAGGCAACGCTTGGAGCTGAGGGCGTGTTCACCGCAGGAGGCACGCTGCTGCGCACGCAATGGGAATCGGGGCTGGCGGCCATGCCGAACCATCTGATCGACATCGGGGCAATTCAAGAACTGCATGGACCTCGGACGGACAGCGAGATCGGAACAGTCTGCTTCGGAGCCATGACGACACTATCGGAAATACGAACCAGCCCGCTTGTAAATGCGAGTTTCCCGCTTCTGACGGAAGCAGCGCGCAGCATCGCCGCACCGTCTATCCGCAATCTGGCAACGATCGGCGGCAATGTACTGTCGATTGTGGGCGACTCGATACCGGCCTTGCTCGTTTATGATCCGGTGCTGCATTGGCACGATGGCTCAAGCGGGCTTGAGGAGTCTTTATCCGAATGGCTGTCTACCGCGGCGGTGCATCCGGTCTGGAAAGAACGTCTGCTTCTCTCGGTTGCGCTGACACCGCCAACCTTGAATTCGAATACGAAGCGATTCGTCGCTTACCATAAAGTCGGCAGAAGAGATGCTTTTACCCCTTCCGTCGTAACCGCCGCATTCAGCATACAGCTCGATTCGGACAACCGGCTGGGCGATGTGCGGCTCGCGCTTGGCGGCGGGCAGACCATCCCGCATCGTCTGGAGACGGTGGAACAATTTTTGACCGGGAAGCCGGCCGATAAGAAGACCATTACGGAGGTTTATTCCATGATTCTCGAGCATTACGAGCCGAAAGGAGATGCTTTTGTCCCGGTCAGTTACCGGAAGAAAGCAGCGGCGAATCTGATTGCTTCGGAATTGTGGAAAGCGGCAAAGTAATGCAGCTGTTAAAGAGAGGACGGGTGGTCAACTATGCTCTTGAACAAAAAAGGAAGCGGGGCTCGCTGGCGTGTTCGTCCCGACGGACCCGATAAAGTAACCGGCAAGCTGGCTTATCTGACCGATATGACAGCGCCGGATATGTTGATTGGCCGTGTACTGAGAAGTCCTCATGCGCATGCGCGGATTACGGCTATTCGAACCGAGCATGCTGCGGCATTGGATGGCGTGCATGCCGTCATTACCCATAAAGACGTACCGGGTCTTAACCGGTTCGGAATCGCTCATCCCGATCAGCCTGTTCTATGCGAGGACCGAGTGCGGTATGTCGGAGACGCGGTTGCGGCCGTAGCGGCGGATACCCTTGAGATTGCCGAACATGCTCTTCGGTTAATCGAGGTCGATTACGAACCGCTGCCGATTGTGGAGGATGCGGAATACGCGCTTACCGACGAGGCTCCGCAGCTTCACCCGCAAGGCAATCTGCTTCACCGGAACGGATTCCAGCGAGGCGACATTGCTGCAGGCTTTGACAGCTGCGCCCATGTCGTAGAAGAAACCTATTATACGCCGCGCCAGATGCATACGTACATGGAGACGGAAGGCGGCTTGTTTATCCCGGGAGAAGACGGACGGCTCACCGTTTATTCGCCAACCCAGCATGGCTTTATGGACCGCATGCAGCTGGCGCGCATTCTAGCGATTCCGCAAAGCGAGATTCGGATCGTATCCAGCCCAATCGGCGGTTCCTTCGGCGGAAAAGACGAGCTTAACGTTCAGCCCTATGGAGCGCTGCTCGCCCGGATAACCAAACGTCCGGTAAAACTCCATAACTCCAGATGGGAATCGGTTCGGGCCGGTCTCAAGCGGCATCCGATGAAAATTACGATGAAGACCGGCGTAGACGACAGCGGCCGGCTGATTGCCCACCAAGTCCGAATTATCGCGGACACGGGTCCTTACGCCACGCTTGGCGCGGAAGTGCTTAACTTCGCGGTGGAGCATGTCATTGGTCCTTACCGGTACGAGCATTTGGACGTGGAGGGCTTCTCGGTCTACACGAACAACGGAATGTCGGGCGAGTTCCGTGGCTTTGGCGGCAATCAGGCGATATTTGCCTTGGAAGGGCAGTTCGACCGGCTGGCGGAAAAGCTTGGCATGGATCCATGGGAGCTCCGGCTCCGGAATATGCGGAGAAGCGATGATCCCGGCCCGTTTGACCAGCCCATCGCCCTGACGGAAGGCGCCAAACAAGTCTCTGCCGCGATGACTTCCAGCCCGCTCTGGCAGGAGCGCAGCAATCCGGCGGCCAAGGCAGCGCAAGACGAACCGTGGATCCGTACGGGAATCGGAGCGGCATTTACGATGCATGGAGCGGGATTAGGCTTCGGGATTCCCGATCCGGCCGGCGGTCGATTAACGCTGGCTGCGGACGGCAAGATCGAAGCGGTATTCGGCTACGAGGAATTCGGGCAAGGCTTGATCGCTTCCCTGGAACAAATGCTGATTGAGCAGTTCGGCTTCGCCTCCGGGGATATCCGAATCGTTATCGGCGATACGGATATCGTGCCGGAGAGCGGATCAACCACCGCATCCCGCGCCACAAGCATGATGTGGAAGTCGCTGCAAAATCTGCGGCCGCTGTTCGAAGACGCCGTTCTCGGCAAAGCCGCGGATATCTTGCAGCTTCCCGCAAGCCGGCTGAGGTTTGGTGAAGGCGGCGTTTACGCGATCGAAGCCAGCCCCGAGCCTGACAATCCGAAATGTCTCATGACCTATCCGGCACTCGCGGCAGCTTGCTGGGAACCGGTTACCAGTTCAACGCAATTTCATTTCCCTACCTCCGACACGCAAAAGGTAGGCGCCCATTTCCTCTATACGTACTCCGCGGTTGCCGTAAAGGTAGAGGTAAATCAGTTGACCGGCCGAGTCCGGGTGCTGCATCAATACCATGCGGTAGCAGC
This sequence comes from Paenibacillus glycanilyticus NBRC 16618, assembly GCF_004000805.1. Taxonomy (GTDB): domain Bacteria; phylum Bacillota; class Bacilli; order Paenibacillales; family Paenibacillaceae; genus Pristimantibacillus; species Pristimantibacillus glycanilyticus. The sequence goes on along the minus strand of NZ_BILY01000014.1, from coordinate 105,483 downwards.
CGGGCCGGTGATCAACCCGCAAGGCTTTCTTGGGCAGATCGAAGGCGGCAGCAGCATGGCCATCGGCTTCGCCCTTACGGAAGACGCGGTTATGAGCGGCGGACAATATTTAACGAAAAACCTGGATACGTACCTGGTCCCAACGATAGCGGAACATCGAGGCACCATTGACGTTCAGCCGATTGAAGAGCTGCCGGAAGAGGACAATTACGGTCCCCGCGGCATTGGCGAGGTAGGATCCGTTACGCTGGCACCGGCCATCGCCGCGGCCATCTATGACGCAGTCGGCGTTCGGGTGACTAAGCTTCCAATAGATTCGGAGCTGCTGCTCGCGCAATCTTTTGATTCATTCCTAGACAAGGCGGTGAGCGGAGAATGAAAGATTCGGCAAAGTCTGTTACCCCGCTTGCGGCAAGCTCGATTCCGTGCACGATTAACGGTCATGAAGCGAGCTTGAACGTACCGCCGGCCAAGCGGCTGCTTCATGTGCTGCGCGATGACCTGGCGATGACGGGGGCGAAGCGTTCCTGCGAAATCGGCCGATGCGGCGCCTGCATGGTTATGGTGGACGGCGTTCCTGTTAATTCCTGCCTTACGATGGCCTATCAATGCTCGGGCAAATCTATTACAACCATTGAAGGAGTCTCGGCGCAAGCCGGCGGCATCGATCCGATCCAGAGAGCTTTTCTCGAGGAAGGCGGATTCCAATGCGGCTACTGCACGCCGGGAATGATTATTTCGGTCAAAGCGCTGCTTGATCATAATCCGGATCCGACATCGCTTGAGATCGAAGAAGCGTTATCAGGAAACATATGCCGGTGCACCGGCTACGGAGGTATTAAGAGAGCCGTACAAAAAGCGATAGAGTGGAGGAAGGAAGCCTATGAATCTGAATCTATCCGCGATTAACGAAATGCCGAAGGAATCTTTTGTCGAAGCGCTTGGCGCTATCTTCGAGCATTCGCCTTGGGTAGCCGAATCCGCCTTTGCCGCCCGCCCCTTCCGATCCGTGGATGAGCTGCATGACGCCATGGTGAAGGCGGTTGTTCATTCTTCGGAAGAGACCAAGCTTAAGCTGTTCCGCGAGCATCCCGATCTGGCTACCCGAATCAAGATTGGCGATTATTCGACGAAGGAGCAGCAGGGAGCGGGACTCGACAGGCTGACGCCGGAAGAGTTCGAGGTATTTACGGCAAGCAACCGCAAATATACCGGCAAGTTCGGCTTTCCGTTTATCCTGGCCGTCCGCGGCAAGGATAAATCCGATATTTTAGCCGCTATGGAAGCAAGAATCAACAACAGCCTGGAAGAAGAAGCCGACGAGGCCTTATGGCAAATCGCCCGCATTACGAAATTCAGGCTGCACGATCTTATTACAGAATAGAAGGGATTGGTATTCATGCTTAAACTCCGCAGCGGTCGTACTCTCTATTATGGTAAAGGCGATGTTCTTACTTACCGCACTTATGCTAATCCGTTATCCGTATCTGCCGTTCCCGAATCCGCCTATACCGGTGACAGCAATGTCATCTTTGCCCATAACGTAACGTTTGCCGTTAGCGGCGAACAGCTCCTCACTTCGTTTACCGAAGGCGACAACTCGCTAGTCGTGGCTACCGACTCGATGAAAAACTTTATTCTGCGCAACACGGCCGCTTACGAAGGCAGCACAACGGAAGGCTTGCTGGCGTTTATCAGCCGGAAGTTTATGGACCGTTACCCCCATATCGATGCCGTGGAGCTGAGCGCGGACCGGATCCCGTTCCAGACGCTGGAGGTAACCTCCCAAGCAGGCTCAGGCCTGGAGCCAAGCTCGCTTGTCTACCGCCGTTCGCATAACGATCATGCCAGCGCTTCGATGAAGCTGGTCCGGAAAGACGGAGCTCCCCGTATTGATTCGCATGAATGCGCCATTACCGATCTGCAGCTGATCAAGGTAAGCGGAAGCTCGTTTTACGGCTTTGTCCGCGACGAATATACAACGCTGCCCGAGAGCTATGACCGTCCGCTGTTCATCTTTCTGGACATCTTCTGGAAATACGATCAAGCAGACGATGCCGTTGATGCCGGGCTAGGACGTTACGTTCCTGCCGAGCAAATTCGGGACATCACCCATAACGTCTTCCATGAAATGAAATCTCCGTCCATTCAGTTCCTAATCTACCATGTCGGCCGCCGGATTCTAACCCGTTTCCCGCAGCTGGCCGAAGTTCGATTCGAATCGAATAACCGGACCTGGGAGACGATCGTGGACAACACCGAGAACGATCCGGCCGGCGTCTATACCGAACCTCGCCCGCCGTTTGGCTTCCAAGGCTTTACGATGACGCAAGAAGATCTGACTACGGACGGGGAGTGAAGCCTATGAGCGGCGGACGCATTACAACCCATGTGCTGGACACGTCGAAAGGCAAGCCTGCCGTAGGCATTAAAGTTGAACTCTACCTGATCGAGTCAGACGTAAGCTCCGCGTTGCCCGAGGAACGCATCTTGCTGCGGACGGCGGCCACCAACGAAGACGGACGGCTGGATGCCCCGCTGCTAGGCAGCGAGGAGATGCTGGCCGCCGTCTATGAAATCGTCTTTTGCGCCGGGGACTACTTCCGGGATGAGAAGAGACGCCATATTCTCGATTCTGAACCGGTATTCGACCGGATTCCGATCCGATTCTCCGTAACGGATGCCGGTTCCCATTATCATATCCCGCTGCTTGTCGCTCCCGGCGGCTACAGCACTTACCGCGGAAGCTGAACAAAAGGAGGCAGCAGGATGAACCAAGTATATGACCGCATCATCCTAAACGGGCAGGTTGTTCTCCCGGGCGGGACTTATCGATTGGACATTGGGATTATCGGCGGTAAAATCGCGGCTATCTCCGAATCGCTAGCCGACTCCCCGGCAGATGAAATGGTTGATGCCGAGGGCAAATTCGTCCTTCCCGGCATGATCGATATCCATGTTCATTTCAATGAACCCAATTTCGGCCATTGGGAGGGCTTCGCAACCGGTTCCTCCGCGCTTGCTGCCGGCGGCTGCACGACTTACGCCGATATGCCGCTGAACGGCAACCCGCCGACGGTTACCCCTGAGGCTCTGGCCTTAAAGGGCGAACTAGCCAATGGAAACTCGGCAGTCGATTATACGTTCTGGGGAGGTCTCGTCCCCGGCAAGCTGGATCAGTTGGAAAAGCTGGCGGAGGGAGGCGTCCGCGGCTTCAAAGCCTTTATGTCCAATCCCGGCGGAGAAGGCGAAGGCCGTTTCCGCGAGGTTGACGACTTAACGCTATATGAAGGAATGAAGAAGATCGCGGCATTGGGAGGTTTTGTTGCCCTCCATGCGGAGAGTGACGCGATTACCTCTGCGCTGGCGGAACAAGCCATTCTGGAAGGAAGGACAGATGCACGAGCCTTTGTGGCGTCCCGTCCGGTTATCGCCGAGCTGGAGGCGGTAAACAAAGCCATTCTGTTCTCCGAGCAGACGGGCTGCGAAGTCCATTTTGTCCATATCAGCAGCGTGGAAGCGGTGGAGCTGATCGACCGGGCGAAGAAGCGAAGCATTCCGGTTACCGTAGAAACTTGCCCGCATTATCTCCTGTTGACGGATGAGGATATGGCGGATATAGGTCCGGCCGCCAAATGCGCGCCTCCTCTACGCGGCAGAGAGCAGAAGGAAGGCTTGTGGCGGCTGCTTGCGGAGGGCAAGCTGGATGTTATCGCTTCCGATCATTCTCCTTGCCCGCCGGAGCTCAAGCTCGACGAATCCCTTTCCTTCTTCGAGGCTTGGGGCGGTATTGCCGGCGCGCAAAGCAGCCTCGAACTCATGCTGGACGAAGGCTTTATAAAAAGAGGGATCCCGCTGCACAAACTGGTTGAACTCTTGTCTGCAGGCCCTGCGAAACGGTTTGGTCTATACCCGCAAAAAGGTCAAATAGCCGTTGGCGCGGATGCGGATCTGGTCCTCGTGGACGCAAGCCGCTCCTATACGCTGACGGAAGATCAGTTGTGGCAAAGGCATAAAGTCAGTCCTTACCTTGGACGGAAATTTGCCTGCAAGGTGACAACAACGCTAGTACGCGGCATTACGGTCTATAACGAAGAGCAAGGCGTAAACCCGGTGAAGCAAGGTCAACTGTTGCTGCAGCCTGTACACGCGCCTCAACAAACCCCTTAAAAGGAGGCTGTAACGATGAGGATTCCGATGGAACAAGAAGCAGCCTCTTTTGTATCCCGCCTTCTTGATGAGCTTGCCTCTTTTGGGGCTGATGAACAAGGAGGAGTTACACGGCTGTTATATACGCCGGAATGGCTGCAGGCACAGTTGTTCCTGGCGGAGAAGATGAAATCGCTCGGCATGGAGGTAAGGTTCGACCGGGTGGGCAATCTATTCGGCCGACTGGAGGGAAGCAGCAAGGAAGCGCCGGTTATCCTTACCGGCTCGCATATCGATACGGTACGCTCCGGTGGCCATTATGACGGCGCTTATGGCATAGCGGCCGGAATCGCGGCTGTAACCTATCTGAAGGATACGTACGGTCAGCCGGTTAACACGCTTGAGATCGTCTCCTTCTGCGAGGAAGAAGGCAGCCGGTTTCCGCTCACCTATTGGGGCTCGGGCAATATGACCGGCGTCTACGATTGGCAGAGCGGCGGGATCGTGTTTGATTCAGGCGGCGTCAGCCTTCAGGAAGCGATGGAAACCGCGGGCTTCGGCAAGCCGGAGCAGGATGCAAGCAAGCGGGAAGATATCGGTGCTTTTGTCGAAATTCATATCGAGCAAGGTCCGGTCCTGGAGCGTCAGCGCAAACGAATCGGAATTGTTGAAGCGATAGTCGGGCAGCGTCGGTATGTCGTAACGGTGCGAGGGGAAACGAATCATGCCGGTACGACGCCGATGTCGATGCGCCACGATACGCTCGTTGGAGCGGCGGAGATGATTCTTCAGCTTGAAGCCGATGCTCTCGTATGCGGAGAACCGCTTGTTGCCACCGTCGGACGGATTGAATGCTTGCCGAATACGCCAAATGTCGTTCCGGGTGAAGTAAGCTTTACAGTAGATGTCCGTCATATAGACGAAGCCGTCATTGCAAAATTTTGCGATAGCGCGATCGCCAAGTTTAATGAAATTGCCAAATGGCGGGGACTCGAGCTTTCGATTGTTCCCTGGCTGGAAGCAAAGCCTGCGCCGATGAGCAAGGAGCTGATCGACAAGCTTGAGCGCATCTCCAATGACTTGTCTCTTCCTTACCGCCGGATGGTCAGCGGAGCGGGTCACGATGCTCAGATGTTTACGAGTAAGTGTCCAACCGCGATGCTGTTTGTGCCAAGCCAATCCGGCATCAGCCATTCACCGCAGGAATTTACGTCGCCTGAAGAGCTGGCCGAAGGGGTATCCGTATTGGCCGCTTTACTATACGAGTTAGCTTACGAGGGGGTATTGCCATGAAACGATACGCCGAATTAGCCCCATCGCAACGGACGATTATGACCCCCGGTCCGGTGGAAGTCGATCCACGAGTGCTCAGGGCGCTCTCTTATCCGATTCTGGGTCAATTCGATCCAGAATTTACGTCTTACATGAACGATACGATGGAGATGCTCCGCTCCTTGTTCCGTACAACGAATCATTGGGCGTTTCCGGTAGACGGAACCTCCCGCTCCGGGATAGAAGCGGTACTTACCAGTCTGATCGAGCCGGGAGATAAGGTACTTATTCCAATCTACGGCCGGTTCGGCAATCTTCTGTACGAAATTGCGGAGCGGGTTGGCGCCGAAGTCGCTATTATCGAGGCGGAATGGGGAACCGTGTTTGATCCCGGGGACGTGATCAACGCCATTCACCGGGAGAAGCCGGCGCTTGTGCTGATGGTTCACGGGGAAACGTCGACAGGACGGATGCAGCCGCTTGCCGAGATTGGCAAGGCATGCCGCGAACTTGGCATTCTCTTTGTGGTTGACGCGGTTGCAACGATCGGCGGCGTTCCGGTGAATACGGATGAATGGTTTATCGACGCGGTTATCGGCGGAACGCAAAAATGCCTCTCCGTGCCTTCCGGAATGGCACCGATCACGTACAATGACATCGCGGCGGCCAAGATTAACGCCCGCAAGTCTATTGAACGAGGGCTGCGCGCAGCGCACGAACCCAACCTCGAGAACGCGTCTGCACGCCGTCCCGTCATTCAAAGCAACTATTTCGATCTCGCCCAGCTGCAGGATTACTGGAGCCCGGCCCGGCTTAATCATCATACCGAGATGACCTCGATGCTGTACGCGCTCCGCGAAGGTCTGCGTCTGGTGCTGGAGGAGGGTCTCGAGGAGCGCTTCGCCCGCCACCGGTTGAACGAATCCGCTCTTATAGCCGGCTTGGAAGCAATGGGGCTTGTTATGTACGGCGATCCGTCCTGCAAGCTGCCGGTTGTGACCTGCATTGCGATTCCAAGCGGTATCGACGGCGAATCCGTACGCGGCATGCTGCTGAACGCCTTTGGCATCGAAATCGCCAGCTCCTTTGGCAGCTTGAAGGGGAAGATATGGCGGATTGGCACGATGGGCTATAGCTGCCGCCAGCAAAATGTCCTTCAATTGCTAGGCGCGCTAGAGGCCGTTTTGATTCGCCACGGGGCGAAGCTTCATGCCGGAGCGGGCTTGCAGGCGGCGCTGGATGTTTACGATCAAACATAGTAAAATGACGGAACAACATAAGTTTCGACAGCTGAACGATGTGTATATGTTGAGAAACGGTGTCCACCTTTTTGCTTGCCGCAGGAAGGGAGATGCCGTTTTCGCTTACCGATATCCATAATCGTCACGGAAGGAAGGTGTACATCCCATCATGAATGAACAACTACTAGAACAAATAAAAGAGCTCCCCAAGATCGATCTGCATGTGCATTTGGACGGCAGCGTGAAGCCGGATACCATCCGCGAGCTCGCGAAGGAACAAGGAAAGCCGCTTCCGGAAGGGGCGGAAGGCGATCTGACGCCATGGATGCAAATTGACGAGACCTGTACCAGCCTGGTTGAATATCTGAGCAAGTTCCGTTTTGTGCTGCCCTTTATGCAGACGGCCGAATCGCTTGAACGTATCGCGGAAGAGGTGGTCGAGCAGGCGGCCGCTTCCGGCTGCCTTTATATCGAAGTACGCTTCGCGCCTTTACTTCATACGCTTGAAGGCCTGTCTGCAGGCGAAGCGATTCTGCATACGATTGCCGGATTGCAGAAGGGCGAACAAATGTTTGGGGTCAAAGCTAGAGTTATCGTTATCTGCATGCGTCATGATTCGGTAGAAAGAAACCTGGAGGTTATCGAAGCGGCCCGGGAGTATTACGGAAAAGGCGTGGTTGCCGTCGATCTTGCCGGCGACGAAGCGGGATTCCCGCCCGCTCTCCATCAAGAAGCGTTTGAGCTGGCCAGCCGCTACGAGCTGCCAATAACGATTCATGCCGGCGAAGCGGGTGGCGCGGCTAACGTGAGAGAATCCATTACGAGGTTAGGTGCCAGCCGGATTGGCCATGGCGTTCGCATTACCGAGGATCCGTCGGTCATCGAATTGGTTAGAACAACCCGAACTCCGCTCGAAATGTGTCCGGTCAGCAATATTCAGACCAAAGCGGTACCGGGCTGGGAGGATTATCCGATCCGCAGCTTCCTGGACGAGGGGATTCTGGTTACGGTGAATACGGATAACATGACAGTGTCCGGCACTACCATGAATCTCGAATTCGAGATGCTCGCGGAGCATTGCGGCTTTACGCTTGAAGAGCTTGCACAGCTGACCGTTAATAGCGCTGAAGCAGCCTTCCTTCAAGGCGAGGAAAAGGAAGAGCTTAAAGCGGCCGTTCGCAGCGCCTTGCAAAAGCTTGGCTATACCCTCTAATCTTTTTTGCGCCTATCGGCAGGGATCATAGAGAGAATGGCGAACCTCCCAATACAGGGAGAAAACGTTTTCTGTTTCCTCAACTCCTGCCCATTACAGCGACCGGAAAGAAAGGGGTATTATAATGAGTCAATCGGCAATCGGAACCAAAATGATTACCCAAATCGGAATTCTCGTGCATGATATCGAGGCCGTAAGTGAAGCGTACGCGAACTTCTTCGGCGTAGAAAAACCGGGGTGGAACTGGACCGATACCCCGGACAAAGCGCAAACCGAGTTTCAAGGCGAGCCTTCAGAGGCACGCGCCAAGCTGGCTTTTTTCGATATGGATTCCCTTCAACTCGAGCTGATTGAACCGGACTTGCACCCAAGCACCTGGCGGAATCATCTGGAGGAGCATGGGGAAGGACCGCATCATATCGCGTTTGTGGTGGAAGGCATGAAAGAGAAAATCGCCATCATGGAAAGTAAAGGCATGAAGCTGCAGCAGAAGGGCGAATATACCGGCGGACGTTATGCGTATTTCGATTCCGCTCCGCAGCTTAAGGTATTAATCGAACTGTTGGAGAACGATAAATAACGGCGGGGAGGGCATCATCATGCATAGACTATTAGCGGTAGTCGGGGATTACTATCACCCGGAGTCGGCCATCCAAGAAGGGCTTGAGGAAAGCCTCGCATCCTGGCTCGCGAGCGGTAACGTCAGCCTTGCTTATACGACGGCCGACCATCTAGCGAAAGCGCTTCTGGATAAGCCGGACGCAGTGATCCTCTTCAAGGACGACAAGATCAATCCGGCCGACGAGAATCCCGCGCATTGGCTGGATTCCGAGACGGAGCAGGCGATGCTTCAATACGTCTATGAAGGCGGCGGCTGGTTCTCCTGGCATTCCGGGCTTGCCTCCTACCCGGAGGACGGTGCGTATATCTCGATGACGCGCGGATATTTCAAGTACCATCCCGAGCAGAAGCTGGTTCGCTTTGAACCTGTGGCGAGCCATTCCTCGGATTCAACGAACCATTTTGCCGTAAACCCGGCGCTTGGCTTTGAATCGATGGAAGAGCACTATTTCGTTTCTTGCGACGAAGCTAACACCAATGTATTTATGCGCACCTACTCGGAGGATGGAGAATCCATCGGCGGCTGGTCGCATCCGTACGGCAAAGGACGGGTATGCTGCCTCACCCCTGCCCATAATCTTCACACTCTTATCCTGACCGAGATGAAACAATTGGTCGAAGCCTGCATCCGCTGGTGCGCACGGGCATAAAACCGCAGATTCCCGATTAAGCTCCTTCTATAGAGGAGCTTCTTCTTTTTCTGCTATAATGTCGGTATGTACATAAGGTGGTGCTCGTAATGGAAAAATTGATCGATGATCAATGTGACGATACGTGCCATGGCACGGAGCTTCATAGCGATAATCTGGCAAATGCGAGGATGGAAGAGCCAACCGCCATAGATTTGGCGGAAATGTTCAAGGCGCTTGGCGACCCAACCCGGGTAAAAATGATTTACGCGCTGCTGGACCGGGAGCTTTGCGTACATGATTTATGCCAGGTGCTCGACATGGCGCAGTCGGCTATCTCCCATCAGCTGCGGTATTTGCGCAATGTCAGGATTGTCAAACGTCGGAAGGCAGGCAAGACGGTCTATTATTCGCTTGACGATGATCATGTGAAGGAAATCTTTATTCAGACGCTCCAGCATGTGCAGCATTATGCCTGATTGACACGAAATCCGGAAGGCAAAAGGAGTGTTGCTTGCTATGAAAATTGTCGTCGTCTCGGATACCCATATGCCGCGTATGGCGAAGGCTCTTCCGCCAAGGCTTCTTTCCGAGCTTGCGAACGCTGATCTGATTCTCCATGCGGGCGACTGGACCAGCTCCGACGTATACCGGGAGTTGTCTAGGTTTGCGCCGGTAAAAGGCGTTGCCGGCAACAATGACGGGGAAACGATCGTCAAGAAGCTGGGCTTTAAGAAAATCGTCAAAGCCGGAGGGAAACGGATTGGCCTTGTGCACGGCCATCTTCCATACTCCAGCAAGAAGGCGGAACAGAATGCGGCCTTGTCTTTTGAAGCGGGACAGGTCGATGCGATCGTATTTGGCCACTCCCATGTTCCATTTCTAAAGGAACAGAACGGAATCCTGCTGTTTAATCCCGGTTCGGCGACGGCTAAGCGCAAGCAGCCCCAATACTCGTTCGGCATAATGAGCATTACGGAGGGCGAACTGAAGGCCAGGCATATTTTTTATGATAATAAGGTGTGAAGAGCTGCAGGGGAGGCTGGTATAATCGTCTATATCCTAATCGGGCTGGTAGCCCTAATTGCGCTGATCTACGGTTTGTTTATTCTCCCTACGCAATGGCTGAAGGTCGAGAGAGTCCATTATAAGACGGGAGCAGGTATAAAAGTTCTCCAAATCAGCGATATTCATATCGAGCATATTCGTATTCCGGCTAGCCGGCTAACCCGGTTAATAAAGACGGAGAGGCCCTCGTATATTGTGATAACGGGAGATTTCACGGAGCTTGCCCCGTATCTTCACAAAATGCAGCGTTACATAAAAGAGCTGGCATCGGCAGGCGTGCCTATCCTGGCGGTTTACGGGAATCATGATCATCATCTTCCTCCCGATGCCCTGAAGCAATTGACGAAGATACTGGAAGGCGCCGGAGTTCGTCTGCTGCACAACGAAGTTCTGGATCAAGGGCACTATCAATTTATCGGCATCGATGATTGGACCAGCAAGAAAAGCGATCCCGAACACGCGTTCGCTAAGGCGGATTCGAGCAAACCATCCATCGTACTGACGCATGATCCCAATGTTGTTTTGCATATCAAGGACTCGTTCGCGTACCTGATGGCGGGGCATTTTCACGGGATGCAGTTTCATCTGCCGTTCCTGTTCAAGTATTTGAAAAAAGGCGCATTGCCTGCGGCAGGAATCTATAAAGGGATGCATCGGATGGAGAACGGCATGATTTATATTTCAAAAGGAATCAGCCAGACTGGCACAAATGCCCGTTTTCTCATTCGAAGCGAAGTCACCATTCATCAATTGTAGCAGGCGGGGAGCGGGAAGCCGTGGCGGATCAGGAGCAACAGCCGAAATCGTGCAGAACGGAACGTATCGGAATAGTCGCAGGCATTACGGACGATCAGGTGCGGCTTGAGGTAGAAGGAAAGTCCGTTCATGTCCCCCGAAGCAAGACCTCGGAAAACCTGATTGTTGGCGATCAAGTGAGCTGGAGCGGGACAGTCTGGGTGAAAATACGGGAAGAGGAGGTGAAGAACCGATGAAAATGAGCGTTACTTCTGCCGCAACGGCACTTTTCAAACAAGAATGGGGTTTCAAGAACAATGACAGCGTGCGGATCTTTGTCCGGTACAGCGGCGGCGGAGAGGACGCCTTCGCATTCGGCATCATGAAGGATACCGCCCGTTATCCGGCCGTATCGACGGTGGAAGACGGCATTACGTTCTACATGGAGGAAAATGATGCGTGGTATATGGATGGAAAGGATCTTACCATCGACTGCCGCAATGACAATATCGTGTTTATTCGGTAATCCCTCTTATAAAGATACAAAGAAAGACGCTTCAACCTTGTAAACACATGGTTTTGAAGCGTCTTTTCTTCATTTTCTTCATGTGGCGGCATGCCTTAATCGTTATAGGAAAGGCAGCTTGAAGGATTTCTTAACGAGCGGATACAGCCATTTCACTCCGCTTGGCGTTAACGTGTCGGCAATCAAATGCGATAAGTAGCCGGCGACGGCAATCTGCATAATGCCTTCCAGCTGCAGCTGCTTCTCCAGACCCCAAGCAATGGCGCCCCATGCAACAACCGCCCATACCGTGTGAGTTAGACCTCGATGCTTAAGCCAAGGCACCCAAACGACAAACACGCCAAAGCCGATTAACCAGGTCATGCTCATCGTTATTCCGCCATAGATCAGAGCAGCGCCTACCGTGCTTACCAAGGCATTCCGGATCGTGCCGCTGCGTACGACGAGACCGAGAAGCAGAAGAGCGGCGCAAGCAACGCCAAGCGGGATGTTTATGTAATGATCGCTGAAGTATAAATACGCCGTAACGGCGGTCAGCAGCCAGCCGCTTCCGAGGAGAAGGCCATGCAGCCATTTGGAGATTTTGCTTGCTTTCGAGCTTAATAGACTGGGCCCGTCAAGATCGGCGCTTAAGGCGGAAAATGCGGCGACGGCAATATAAGTCGCTGCGTTAACGAGAGTAAACGGATAATGAGCTGCAGCGGCTGAGCCAATCGCAACGCCGATAGTAAGATGAGTCGTGCCTTTCATTGGACCTCCTGTGACTGATTTGCGGTAATCAAACGTATGTTCGCCTATCTATTATAGCGCATACGTTCGGTTAACGCCACATTGGTTAACATAAATATTCATACGTTAACTCAGCCCATTTTAAGTCCTATAAAGCATCTATTGCTGCAGTTCATTAAGGAGCGGTTGGGTCTGATAGATCCGGACGCCAATGTTCTTCATTTCGGTTATTCCTTGTTCATAAACGCCCGAGAGGGAATCTTCCACCAGGATAAGCTTGAAGTCCCGTTCGCTTGCTTGATAAATACTGGTTCGAGGGCAGTTGGGAAAGTTGCAGCCGATAAAAATTAACGTATCGATATCTTTATCCCGCAGGAAGGCTTCAAGCCCCGTTTGGTAAAAAGCGCCCCAGCGCGGTTTATACATCATCCATTCGGAAGGCCCTATAAGTGGAAGGCTGCCTTCGAGCAAAACCCGTGGATCAGCCGCTTTGGCGTCAGCCGGCATGATTTCCTCCACAAGCTCTGCGCCTTTAGTGCCCGGACGGACAATGGCAACGCCGGATTCAATCAGCTCTTTGCGGCAAAGGTCGACGTTTGAACCATTTTCCATGTAGAGCCGCACGACATGAATAATCGGAATCCCTGAAGCTCTTGCGGCATCCAATATAAGCTTCATCCTTGGAATGACTGCGTAGGTTCCCTTAATTTCGGCAACCGCTCCAGGCAGACTGAAATCATTTTGCGTATCAATGGTAATGACTGCACAGCGGTTAAAGTTCGGTTTTGTATATTTTTCCATATAACAACCTCCTTTATTTGGATGCAGCTATGTATTCGATTGCTAACGATGCTTGCGCGGACGGCGGTCAATCTCTTCGGACACGACGAAGGCAAGCTCTTCATTGCCAAAAAGCGACAGCACCTGCAGAACCGTAGCGTCGTCGATATCGCCGGCTTCTTCCTTAGGCGCCGTTAAAGGGATCGCTTCAAGCAGACGGCTATTGCCTATTTGTTCAGGATAGGCCCGAGCATAGAGTTCTGCGGCATCCAGCCCATGATTGACGCACCACTGGGCGAACACAAGAATCATCGTATCCTCATCCCGTTTATAGCTTTCTATGATAATCTGTTCCATTTCTTTTGAATTCATTGCTATTTCTCCTTTAAGAAGGTAATATAATTTACGAAAAATTATTCATAATAGACGGATTGTAATATGAAAGCAGTCAGAATACAATTGTCTATTTTGCCATAGCGATTCATGGTTTTCGGACGGACTAATCGAATCTAATGGAGGAATTAAATATGCCTTCCTGCTATTTAACGGATCTGGACGGCACGCTGCTGCGTTCGGATCAGTCTTTATCGGATTACACGATCGCTCAGCTTAAGGAAGCGCTGGAAGCGGGTACGATTATCAGCTATGCAACGGCAAGAAGTTATGCGAGCTCTAAAAAGGTTACTTCGTCCATTCCATGGCGTTATCCGGTTGTACTGTATAACGGCGCCGTCATTTTCGATCCTGAAGGGAAGCGGGTATTAGGCGGTCATTGGCTTAGTCCCCAATTATCGAATGACATTCTGGAAGCGGGACGGCAGCACGGACTTGCTCCGCTGGTATTCGCGCTGAACGAAGACGATGAGGAGAAGGTGCTGCATGAGAAGCTGACCCGAGCGGGGGATCTTGCTTTTTATGAGAGCAGACCCCAAGATCCGCGGTTTACGGAGCTAGAGTTTCTTCATATCCATGATTCCTTCCGTTCGCTCATCCTCTCCTTTATCGGACTTTATGAGGAGCTTTTGCCATTGAAGCAGGCCGCCGAGCGGCTGTTTGGAGGGCTTGTTCACATTCAGTTCATAAAAGACGCGTATATTAAAGATCATTATTTCCTCGAAATGAGTCATCCCTTGGCGAATAAAGGCGAAGGGGCGAGGTTATGGGCAAAGCTCGTTGGAGCGGAAATAAAAGACGTAACGGTATTCGGAGACAACCTCAATGATCTAGGCATGTTCCGTGAAGCCGGAACCCGAATAGCCGTCGCGGATGCGCATGAACAAATCATACAATTGGCGGACTGCATCGTCGGCACCAGTAATGAGGATGCGGTCGCCCGATATATAGCGGTAGAACGGTCTCGTTTGACTACATGACAATAAAGAGGGGAATTATGAGAAGACTTCCTGGCTTGATAGCAATGATGTTCATTTTTCTCGTTATACTAGCAGCCGAACCTGTTTTTGCGGAAGAAGCCCTGCAGCCGCCGGCAGAACAAACCGGGCAGCCAGCAGACCAGACGGTAGAGCAGCTGCCGGAAACGCCGCATTCCGAAGCCGCGATCCTGATCGATGCCAAGTCCGGCGCCGTGTTGTTCGCCAAGAATGAAACGGAGCGGCTGTATCCGGCCAGCATAACCAAAATTGTAACCGGCATCATCGCGCTGGAGCAGTCCAATCCATCCGACATCGTAACCGTCTCCAAGACGGCGCGGAACGAGGACGGCACCCGGATCTATCTGGCGGAAGGCGAGCAGAAGCCCATGCTGGATCTTATCGAAGGGATGCTCATTAACTCCGGGAATGACGCGGCAACGGCCATTGCGGAGCATATCGACGGAACAAAAGAGCAATTTGCCGAGCGAATGAATGAATTTGTGCGTAAGCTTGGGCTTTGGGATACGAATTTCGTGAACCCAAGCGGCTTGCCAGACGAGAATCAATATACGACGGCCAGAGATATGGCCAGGATCGCGCAATATGCTATGCAAAACGAGCAGTTTCGGCAGGTTGTAGCAACCAAATCGAGGCCATGGGTCGGAGAAGAGTGGGTCTCCAAGCTCGAAAATCATAATAAGATGCTGGGGAGCTACGAAGGCGCCATTGGCGTCAAAAACGGCTTTACGCAAGCTGCAGGGTATACCTTGGTCTCCGCGGCTCAGCGAGGCGATATGGAGCTTATCGGCGTTATTCTAAAGGGCGCTACCGATTCGGGCGTTTATAAGGATATGACGCAGCTTCTCGATTATGGTTTTGCCCATTTTACAAGCAAGCAGGTTATGGCTGCCGACGAGAAGCGGACATTCGTAACGTGGGATACGGGAAAACCCGCTGAATTTATAGCCGACAAGCCGTTATTTGTAACGATCAAGGACGGGGTTGTTCCTACCGTAGCGGTCGACTCCAATGGCAAAGTCTATGTTCAGTCTTCGGAAGTCTATAATCCGGCCGAAACAGCGGGAGCATTAGTTCCGATCATTCCGCTTGCCGAGCAGGCGGAGGTTCAGATTGCTTCGGTTACCAACTCCAATCCGGTAAAAGGCAGCGGTCAATCCGCTAAATTCTCCGGTTGGAATCTGGGGGTTGCGATTACCTGGTCCGTCATGCTGCTATTCATGCTGTTAGCAGGAAGAATCATGTATGTAAGGCAGCGCAGAAGAAGATTATATAAATAACCATGCAGAAGAGCCAGGACTTAAGAAGTCTTGGCTCTTCCGTTTCATCTAGGGTAGGCAAAATTTGTCGAATTCGATTACAATAGAGGTATTCGGACAGGAGGAATAGCAATATGAACACAAAGACACGCATTATTTTGGATGTAGACACGGGGATTGACGATGCACTGGCGATTTTGTATGCCTTGCTCTCGCCGGAAATTCATGTTGAAGGATTAACAACCGGCTTCGGAAATATTAATGTGGAACAAGCTACGGAAAACACTCTTCGGCTTATTAAGCTGGCGAATTGCGGCTATGAGGTGCCGGTAGCGGCAGGTGCTTCCGGTCCGCTTAAACGCGAATATGCCGGCCCGGTGCCGCATATTCACGGCTATAACGGAATTGGCGATGCGGAGATTCCGCCAACGGAGCAGCGGCCCCTGAAGGAATCGGCAGCAGAGTTTATCGTCCGCAAAGCCCACGAACTCCCTGGCGAGCTGGTTGTCATCACGGTTGGCCGCATGACCAATCTTGCCTTGGCCTTGTCTCTGGATCCATCCATTGCGGGCAAGATCCGACAAGTAGTCGTGATGGGCGGAACCGTCTTTGCTCCAGGTAACGTTACACCGGTCAGCGAAGCGAATCTGTGGGGCGATCCGGAGGCGGCTCAGCAAGTATTCCGTTCCGAGGTGCCGCTTACGATCGTAGGTCTGGATGTTACGCTGGAAACGAGACTTTCCAAAGGTCACCTGGCCCAGCTTCGTCAGCTTGCTCCGGATAATAAGCAGCCAATCGTAGATTTTTTACATACATCGCTCGAAAAGTACTTCGATTTCTATCTCCAAACTAATCAGTACCTGGGCGAATGTCCGATGCATGACCCGCTCGCGGTGCTGGTAGCGGTTAACCCGTCTCTTGTGAACACGAGAGTCATGCATGCGGATATCGACTGCGGACATGACTTGACGGCAGGCATGATCATTACGGATCGTCGGGTCATTCCGGCTGTCGGTAGAGAGATTACGTTCTGCCTGGAAGTAGATGCCGACCGTGCTCTGCGGCAAATGTTGTCCGTATTTCTTGCGCCTTAAGGACAGGTAGTTTGAATAACAAGGAAAGAAGATGGCTGAAATGGAACAACGTTATTCCAGAGAATCCAGATGTTACAAGACGTCCAGAATTTTCCCGACGGATGTGAATAACCACAACACGTTATTTGGCGGCAAGCTAATGGCTTATATCGATGATATTGCCTCCATTGCCGCAACCAAGCATTGCCGTCGAGCCGTCGTAACGGCTTCAACCGATTCCGTCGATTTTCTGCAGCCGATCCGTCCATCGGATTCCGTCTGTCTGGAGTCCTTTGTTACTTGGACGGGCCGTACATCCGTCGAAGTGTTTGTTAAGGTCATTAAAGAAGATCTGTTAACCGGGGAGCGCATCGTTGCGGCAACCTCTTTCCTGACCTTCGTTGCTCTGGATCAGAATAGGCACCCGGTACCCGTGCCTAAGGTCATGCCGGAGTCCGAAGAAGAGTTCAAGCTGTACGAGACGGCTCCGCATCGTGCGGAGATGCGGCGAATCCGCCGCGAGGAAAGCAAGAAATTCGCGGATTATTTGACAGTCGTCCATCCGTGGGATTAATAGTGGACGTAAAAAATGCGCATTCAGCTCGAATGCGCATTTACTGCATAGTGGATACACCCGTATACGAATAAGGCTAGAA
Source organism: Paenibacillus glycanilyticus NBRC 16618 (assembly GCF_004000805.1). Lineage (GTDB taxonomy): Bacteria > Bacillota > Bacilli > Paenibacillales > Paenibacillaceae > Pristimantibacillus > Pristimantibacillus glycanilyticus. Next base: position 88,141 of record NZ_BILY01000014.1, on the reverse strand, counting down.
CCACGCATAATCCTATGATAATATATACCGCTTTACGTCCATTCATTTAAGCACCAGCTTTCTATGTACATCGATCTTTGATCTATTATATACGAATATGGTAGTAAAGTCATGGCGGCCCGGTCTTGCTTCATTCCGCGATGTTACATATACTTTTATAATCGGGTTATGCTTAATCCGGCTTAAGGAAGTCTGGCAAGAGGGGAATGACGACAAAATGGAGCAAGCTTCCAAACCGCAGCAGGATGCCACCAACATTCCGCAGGAGGAATTTTTCGCTGCTGCCGCATTATTTTGCCGCGCATATCCAGTATTCGTCGCGGAGATTGACCGTGTAGAAGCCGAACGCGGAAGATTAAACGACTTCCAGCTCATGCGCGCGGTGAACAAAGCCAAAGAAGGTCTTGTTATTTTAGGCTGGGATTGCCGAAAGGCCGTTAATGCGCTATTTGATACGTATGTGGAAATCTATAAGCATAGCAGCAAGGATGACGCCAATGAATGGGCGGAGTCAACCTTTGGCTGCAGCAAGACCCTAATCTACGAGCCTCCGCTTGTGGAGGAAGAGATACTGGAACACGGCGTGTCTCTGGAATTGCGCATTGAGCAGCTCACGGCTCTTATTCACGAACAAGAGGCAACTCTGCTGCAAAATTACAGGGATCTCTATCGGCTTAAGATTGCTGCTGCCCACGAGGCGGAAGCAGAGAACAGCCTGGAAGAATTGGAGCAGAACAGCAAGCAGCTAGAAGAGTAAGGCGAAAAACCGTTGTCGAACCGGCAGCGGTTTTTCCTTATGCGGCCTGCGTAAACGATTTCATGCTGTTGGTTGTATGCTATACTGAGGAAGCAACAACTGCTCTGGCCGGATTGGACGGCATACGCGTGAGCAGACTGGGAGAGGAGACGGGATACGGATGATCAGAACTTTGTTAGTGACAGGCGCGGATCGCGGGGTTGGCTTGGCGCTTGCCGCCAAATGGCTGGAGGACGGCAACCGCGTATTCGCGGGACAGTACGCGGACAGCCCCGGACTGCAAGAGCTGCAGCAGCAATACGGCGAGCAGCTGACGGTATTCCCGCTGGATGTGGCAAGCGAAGCAAGCGTGAAGCAGGCTTACGAATGGGTACGGTCCCGGACCGATAAGCTTGATGTCCTTATAAATAACGCAGCAATATTGGGAGATATTAGAAATACCATTCTCGGGGAGCTTCATTACGAAGAAATGCTGAGCGTTTTTAATGTGAATGCCTTGGGCAGCCTGCGCATGAGCCACACGTTCACGCCGCTACTGCTGCAAAGCGATTCCAAGCTGATTGCAAATATCTCCTCGGAAGCAGGAAGCATTACCGACTGCTGGCGTGATGCCTGGTATGCGTACTGCATGTCCAAATCGGCGGTAAACATGCAGTCGAAGCTTATACATAACGGCCTGAAGCCGCAGGGAGGACGCGTGCTGGTCATTCATCCGGGCTGGGTGAAGACGCATATGCAGGGCAAGCTGGATGAAGCGGCTGAACTGACTCCCCAGCAGTCTGCGGCAGGGATTACGAGGGTGATCCAGTCGGCATTATCCAGGGATGCAGCTGAAATGGAATGCGAATACGTAGATTATGAAGGTAGGAAATTAAATTGGTAAAGACACTTCTAGAAGCTTTTAACACAGCGGAATACCCGGTATTCGGACACGGAAAACGAAATGTTCAGGTTCTTAAAGATACTTTTGATCACTTGGACGGCGAAATAGACAGCGATATTTACGGGACGGGCACCGTTATCGAAGACTTTCAGACGAAAATAGCGGCTTATCTGGGAAAACCTTCGGCGGTCTTTTTCCCGAGCGGAACGATGGCTCAACAAATCGCGCTGCGGCTATGGTGCGAGGAAAAGGGCAGCCGCAAGGTTGCGTACCATCCGTTATGCCATCTGGAGATTCATGAGCAGGACGGACTCAAGGAGCTTCACCATATAGAGCCTGTTCTGCTGTCGGATAAAGACCGGTTAATCACGCTAGACGATGTGAAGAGCATGGAGGATGGCATTGCTTGTCTGCTGCTCGAACTGCCCCAGCGTGAAATCGGAGGACAGCTGCCTGCCTTCGAGGAGCTTGAGGCGATTGCGGCTTACTGCCGCGCGAGAGACATTAGGCTTCATCTTGACGGAGCTAGACTGTATGAGATTTTGCCTTACTACGGGAAGACGGCAGCGGAAGTATGCAGCTTGTTTGATAGCGTTTATGTGTCCTTTTACAAAGGCATCGGCGGAATTGCCGGAGCTATAATTGCCGGCGAGGATGAGTTCACGAAGCAATCGAAGATCTGGAAGCGGCGCCATGGCGGTGATCTGATCAGCCTTTATCCCTATATTCTGAATGCGGATCAAGCGTTTGACGAACGGCTTCCGAAGATGGAGCAGTATTACCGTTCTGCCGTCGAATTGGCCGGCTTGTACAATAGCGGCATTGAAGGCGTAACGACCCGCCCTTTGGTGCCGGTGTCGAATATGTTCCATGTTCACGCGGCTTTTCCGAAAGAAACCTTTGAGACTATCTTGATCGCCGTATATGAAGAGACCGGGATCGGCCTGACGGGTAATGTCCGCGACGCGGGGGAAGGTGCTTCTTACTATGAAGTAAGCTTGGGAGACCGTTACCCTGCGATTCCGAAAGACCGGTTAAAGCAGGCATTCGAGCTGCTTCACGAGAAAGTAAAACAAACGGCGAAATGAATATGATACTATTTTCTATATAGCGGTGAAGGAGGAATCCCAGAATGTCGGATTATGATGAACTTTCGGAGAGGCGAAGAAATAAGCTGAAGCTGATGCAGTTTGATAAGGATGAGCATTCCTTGGTCGAATCGGATAAGCCGAAAGAAACCTTCGAGGATGTTGGCGGCCTGGAAGAAGTGAAGAAGAAGATCCGCATGAACTTTATTTTGCCATTGCAGCAACCGGAAATCTTCAAAGCTTATGGCAAAGAGGCCGGCGGCAGCCTTCTCTTGTTCGGACCTCCGGGATGCGGCAAGACGTTTCTTGCCCGGGCTGTTGCGGGCGAGATTGACGCGAACTTCATTCATATCGAGCTGCAGGCGATCCTGTCGATGTATGTCGGTCAAAGCGAGCATAACCTGCACGATGTATTCCAGAAAGCTCGGGAAAATAAACCTTGCGTCATCTTCATCGATGAGCTGGACGCCATGGGCGGCAGCCGTCATCAGATGAGGCAGCATCATGAGCGCATGCTCGTCAATCAGCTTCTGACGGAGCTGGACGGGCTGCAATCCGGCAACGACCAAGTATTCGTCATTGGGGCAACCAATACGCCTTGGTATCTGGATTCCGCCTTGCGCCGCCCTGGACGGTTCAATCATCTTGTGTTTGTACCGCCGCCGGAGGAGGAAGAACGTTCTAGCATTTTGCGGCTGAAGCTTGCAGGCAAGCCTGCGAGCACGCTGAATCTTGGCAAGCTTGCCGCAGAGACAAAGCTGTTCTCGGGCGCGGATCTGGAGCAGGTTGTCAATGATGCCGTAACCTCGGCAATGGAGAGAACGTTCGAGACCGGAGAGATTCAGCCGATTACCCAGGATGATCTCCGGAAAGCGCTGAAAGAGCGGAAAGCGACAACGATCGAATGGTTTGCGACAGCCCGAAACTATGCCACCTTCAGCGACGTGAATGGAGATTACAAGATTGTGCTGGATTACGCAAAGAAGCATGGGATAAAATAGACGATTCGGGAGGAGGATTAAGTATTGGAAGAAGAGACATTAACCCCATCCTCTCATACAGGCTACACGAACGTTTACCAGCTGATGTCCTGGAAGAAGTATAAGGAAGCTTTGATTGAAACGGAGAAGCTTCTTCGGAATGATCCTCATAGTCCGGATCCCTACGCTTTATACGCGCAAATTTGCGTATTAATGGGGGATTACGAGAAAGCCCAACATTGGGTGGATGAGGCGTTAAAACGCGATCCTGAGCACCATCTGGGCTGGTATGTGCGCGTTTCGTTGTTTTACGAGACCGGCAACGAGGCAGCCTTCCATGAAGCGGTCAGGGAAGCGCTGCGAATTGACCCTTACGAGGCGCATTATTATTACTTGCAGGCTAATCAATTGAACAAGAAGGGCAAATTCAACGAAGCGAAGGAACAAATCGAGATCGCCTTAGAGCTGGAACCCGAGAATCCGCAGTATTTGTCCATTCTCAGCTACACGGAAGCTCTGCTTGGAAATGATGCCGTATCCAGAGAGACGGAACGCGAAGCGCTAAGGTACGGTGCAGAGGAACCGATTGTGTTGATGTATCTAGCTTGGTCGGCTGCAAGAAGAGGGGATTATAAGCTGCACGAGACTTACATGCAAAGCGCGGTACGGTTAAATCCGGACGAGAAGCAGTATCAGGACGAATACCTGGAGTCGCTTCAGAATCAATATGTACTCTACCGGATCTGTTTGTGGCCTAATAAATTATTCCGTAAAATGAAGCCTTGGCAAATTTTTGTCATGTGGGCGGTATGTTGGTTATTGTTCAAGCCCCTGGTCTTTGCCTTTATTATTCTTCATCTCATTGCCCATTGGTCGACGAAAGCCATCGTTCATGTAAAGATTTTTGGCTGGCGCAGGCGGCGGACATAAGCATATATCGGAACACAAGCGAAACCGGATCGATTCTCTTAAGGAGAACGATCCGGTTTTTTATTGTCCGATTAGATCATGCTGCTTGTAGGACTCCAGGAATTCCAGGTACTGCCTTGAAGCGCGGGACAAGTATCGCTTTTCATTCCAGGCAATGGAGAACTCGCGTTCACAGACCGGCGATTGAATGCTCAGCAGCTTAACATGGGGATCTTCATTCGTATTTCTCGGTACAAAGGCAATGCCAAGCCCCGCTTGAACAAGACTCCATAACGCGGAAGGCTCATCCACCTCGCAAATGATATTTCGGGATACACCCGCGGCTTCGCAATAAGCTTCGTTAATTTGACGGAATGGATGCCCCGCATGATATTCGATATAGGCCTCATTTGCCGTTTCAATCAAGGTAATCGTGTCTCTGTCCGCAAGTGGGTGGGTGATCGGTACGGCAAGGCAAACTTCCGCCGTCCATACGATTTGCTCCTTAATCCAGGATTGATTCAGCGGTGCGGCAATGAAGCAGAGGTCTACATCACCGCGCTCCAGCAGTCCGACCATATCGCTCGACGAGGCCGGTGGGATCTGGGTCACGCGAAAAATAATTTCCGGATTTTCCTTGCGGAATTCGCTTATGGTGGAAGAGAGGCGGTTAAGCGTTGGGGTAGCGAGCCGTATCGTTCCTTGCTCCGTGCCTAGCATATCCGTCAATTGCCTTCGTCCTTCATCAAGCGCTCCAAGCGCAATCTCAACCTGCTGCAGAAAAGCTTTACCGAAACGATTTAACCGGATTTGCCGGTTATTCCGGTCAAACAGGGCGACGCCAACGTCATCTTCCAGTCGCGAGATGGTCTTGCTAAGCGCAGGCTGAGCAATACGAAGCACTTCGGCTGCTTTTGTCATATGCTCGTATTTCGCGACCGTACGAAAATAATGAAGCTGAAGCAGTTCCAATAAGTAAACCTCCCCATTCTTTCTTTGTTACCTTCGTTTCCATATACCTGAGTATATAATAACATACAATAATATATATTATCATTTATCGTTTGTGAGGGGTATATTGGTAAATATAAAGAGATGCAGGAGGGAAATTACAATGCCAGTAGAACAACCTGATGTCACGCATCCCGCAATAGGAATCGTGCTCATTAAGCTTCTAGCGTTCACCTTGATTATATCTTCCATGAGCGCAACGATGTTCAATATTGTTCTTCCCGAGATCCGGACCGACTTTGAATTATCCATGGCTCAAGTCAGCTGGGTATCAACGGCCTATTTACTGATCTATGCAGTGGGTTCCGTTATTTACGGCAAGCTGCTTGATCGTTATCAGGCCAAAAATCTGATCACCTTTGGGCTTCTCGTATTTGCTTCAGGCTCTTTGCTAGGGCTGCTCGCGGGATCTTATCCTTTCGTGCTGATGGCCAGAATTTTGCAAGCGGTGGGCGCATCCGTTATTCCGGCATTAGCCATGTTAATTCCAGTCCGCTATTTCCCACCGGAAAGAAGGGGGCATGCCCTGGGGATTTCGGCTACCGGATTAGCGCTTGGCAACGCGATTGGACCTATTGTTTCATCACTATTGGTATCATTTGTCCATTGGAGATGGCTGTTCGCGATTCCTTTGCTTATTCTCGTCACTTTGCCGTTCTACCGCAAGCATTTGAGCTCGGATATAAAAGAAGGCGGACCTATTGATTGGCTTGGAGGAGGACTACTTACGGGGACGGTAGCCCTGTTGCTGCTTGCGATAACGCAAGGGAACATGTGGCTGGGAGCAGGCAGTGCATTGCTGCTTATCGGTTTCTTGTGGCGCATACGTACAGCGGCTGATCCCTTTATCTCACGGGCGCTTATGAGGGATCGCATTTATTTAATGGGATTAATGATTGCGGCTATCGTGATGAGCGTCAGTTACGCGCTGCCGTTTCTAACGCCTCAATTGTTGGCGGATATCAATCGGTTGGAGCCAGGTTTAATTGGCTTTGTCATGGTTCCCGGAGCTTGCTTGTCGGCTTATTTAGGTCGAAAAGTAGGGAAGTTGGCGGATATCAAAGGCAATTCCTTCGTGTATCACACGGCGTCGTTATTATTATTCAGTTGTTTTCTTCTGTTATCGTTATTTGCAGGGAGTCCAGCCGTTCTGATTGGATTGATTTTCACTCTTGGCAATGTGGGTCAGATGTTCATGCAAATCGTACTATCCAATACCATCTCGCGCAGCATTCCCCGGGATCAGATTGGGGTTGGAATGGGTTTATTAACATTGTGCAATTTCCTTTCCGGCGCGGTCTCTACCGGGATATACGGCAAAGTGATGGACCACGGCGCCCGGTCGAGCTGGATCCCTTGGCATTCAAACGAAGCTTCCTTTGTATTCGGCAATCTTTATCTGGTACTTGCTCTCATTCATGTTGTTTTGCTTCTTCTGTATCGCAGTGTATATGTCAGCAAGAAAAAGACGAATACCAATGGGCATATGTTGAGTAATCAGAGATAAAGAATAACGAATCGATTCTAACGGAATCGGTTCGTTTTTTATATTAAAAAAGCATTGACTCTCCTCTTAGGGGAGACTATAAACTTCAATATGTGAACGGCCGTTCCAAAAGAAAGGGAATTAGGAGGTTGTGCATGTTGTTATCCGTGAAAGAGGTCTCCGAGATGGCGGATGTGACCATCAAAACCCTGCATCATTATCATAAAATCGGTCTGCTTATGCCAAGCGAAATCAGCGAAGCCGGTTACCGGTTCTACGGTGAAAAGGAGCTGCAGCGCCTGCAGGAAATTTTATTTTATCGCGAGCTGGAATTTTCATTGGAACAGATCAAAGAAATCATGAACACGAATCCCGATCGCAGAACCATTCTCGAGAAGCAGGAAGCTTTGCTAATCAGCAAAAGCCAAAGACTTCATACCCTGATCGATACGATTAAATTATCTATAACGTCGATGAAAGAAGGAATACCCTTGGAGAACAAACGATTATTTGCCGGCTTTAGCAACGAGCAGCAATGGAATGAGGCCCTTGAAGAGCAGAGTAAACACCTGGAGGAAACTTACGGCATAGAGCCACTAACGGTTCAGGAGGCGGATGTTCAGAAAATGAACGAGCAAGCTGCTGAAGCGATGACTTTTATGAGTAACATGGCTGACTCGTTGAGAACCGGAGTGAAGCATAACGATGTGAAAGTAACAGATCTTATTAAATTTCATATCGATTTCCTGAATGGGCACGGGCATGAACTCTCTGCCTTGGACTTTGCTGCACAAACGAAGTTTTTTCTCCAGGATGATTTCCATTTAAGCATGCTGGAGACTCAACAAACCGGGCTATCCTATTATTTGGCGGCTGCAGCGGAAGCCTATCAAGCGCAAAGCAAAGGATAAAAGAGAACCGGACCAATTCTCCAATGGGAATTGGTCCGGTCCTTTTGTCGGTTGCCGGAGGTGGGCTTGTGTGCTGATTGAATTGACAAATTAATATCCTAATATTAGAATAACTAATGTTAGGATATTAATTGGGGTCAAACCTTGATAGGAGGATGAAGCTTGACTGAACGCGATGCGGAAGGAATTGAACTAGATTTAAACCTAATTCGCGTATTGAGGAACATGGTGAACGTGTTGTATACGAGCCTCGAGCGTGATATTGACAGCTACGGCATTAGTGCGGAGAACTTTCGAATTCTAGAGTTACTTTATAATAGAGGGCCGCAGACGATTCAAAGGATTAGCGAAACGTTCTCCATTCCAAGCGGGAGTATCACTTACGTGGTGGACAAGCTTGAAAATAAGGGTTTGGTGGAACGAATTCCTATTCCGGGGGACCGTAGAAAAACGAATGTCTCATTAACGGCTGCTGGACAAAGCAGCTTTGATCACATTTTTCCAAAGCATGCTCAATTTATCTCGGATCAGTTGTCTTTCGCAACGGACGAGGAAAAGCTTGAGCTCATCCACGTAATGAAGAAGATTGGTTACGGTATCAAAAATCGCGTAGCTGAAGATAATCAAAAGCAGGAGGACTAAACATGGAAATAGGTATAGATACATTCGTCGAGACAACTCCGGATATCGTAACCGGCGAAACGATTAGTCATGGAGAGCGTTTGCGTCAGGTTGTAGAAGAAATTGTACTGGCTGATAAAGTCGGACTTGATATATTTGGCGTTGGCGAGCATCATCGCAAAGAGTTTGCGGATTCCGCTACAGCCGTTATTCTGGCTGCAGCCGCGCCAATGACGAAAAAAATTCGGCTGACCAGCTCGGTGACTGTGCTGTCTGCCGCGGATCCGGTACGTTTGTTCCAACAATTCGCCACGCTTGACGGCATTTCGAATGGACGGGCTGAGATTATCGCTGGCCGAGGCTCCATGGTCGATGCATTTCCATTGTTTGGATATGATTTAAAAGACTATGATAAGCTGTTTGAAGAAAAGCTGGAACTCTTATTAAAACTTCGCGAGTCGGAAAAAGTAACCTGGAAAGGCGGATTCCGTCCGGCTTTTGATAACTTGGGCGTGTATCCGCGTCCTGTTCAAAACCAATTGCCCGTCTGGCTTGGCAGTGGAGGCAATCCGGATTCGGTTATCCGCGCAGGTCAGCTTGGTTTGCCTCTAGTATTAGCCATTATCGGCGGCAGCCCTCTAAACTTTGCTCCGCTTGTACCGCTGTACAAGAAAGCAGCTGCCCGCGCCGGGCATGATGTGTCGAAGCTAAAGATAGCCGTGCATTCCCTTGGATATGTTGCGGAGAGCAACTCGCTTGCGGATGATAAGTATTTTCCGCCTACCCAGGCCTCATTTAACTACTTCGGCAGAGAGCGCGGCTGGGGACAATATACACGCTCGCAATTCGATGCGTCATGCACTTTGGAAGGTGCACTATTCGTTGGTGATCCCGAAACCGTGGCCAACAAGATTATCTTTATGCGCAAGCATTTGGGCTTCACGAGATTCTTCCTTCATCTGCCGGTTGGCACCATGCCGCATAAGGATGTAATGAATGCAATTGAGTTGCTGGGTACCGAAGTAGCACCAAGAGTTCGTGAAGAAGTCGCGAAATGGGAAGCTAATGAGGTAAGTTGATAGAGAATAGCTAATAAAAAAGAAAAAAATTGTGCAAACGCTTTCATATATAATGAAAACCAGGCTAACCAGGAATAATGATTAGCTTGGTTTTTTTGTGCGTAAATGACAAATCCAAATGATGATTACAAATGACATGATGATCATCGAGTTGATTAAATCAACAATAAAAAATCCAAACTGATAAAAGATTAGATTATTAAATCTAAGGAATTAAATCTAAGGAAATTAAATCTAAGGAATTAAATCTAAGGAATTAAATCTAAGGATTAAATCTAAGGAATTAAATCTAAGGAATTAAATCTAAGGATTAAATCTAAAGATCAAATCTAAGGATTAAATCTAAGGATCAAATCTAAGGATCAAATCTAAGGATCCAAATCAAAAGAACAAAATCAAATGATAAATCAAACTATGGGAACAGAAAAGAACTAGAATAAAAACCTATAATGCAAAGAGCCCAATAACCAAAAGAGACAAACAAAATAATGCAAACTGAGTAAATAATCATAAAACCATAATCATAAAAACCCTGGGTGGCCAAGTTTTCCTTAACGTCTTTTTCACAAAACCCGTATTTTATACATATGTCTATGAATCGAGTTGTGTGAGCAATGTATCTGTCCATCCCCCTGACTGACATTTCATTTCTAAAATGATATTACATCTCATTCCATTACTCCTCCATTTATATGGTCGTTTAGATATCATTTCAAAATAGTGAAATTCAATATATGTCTACGTTATCCTGTCTGTTAGCATGGATAGCGGCAGCAGATCGCGACAGGCTGCCGCAGCTTTTTCATTTATGATCGTGTCTCGTTAGTGTAACTGCTACTTCACGATACATTAAATTTAGTCCTTCAATTCAATCTGATTTCCTTCAGGGTCAATGAAAACTCCAATTGTCAACACCGCTGTCCTCCAACATGAGATAACTAAAGATACCCCTTACTTGATTATTGGACTAACGTTCCCTGTTAGAGCGTAACAAGGTAACCGTTTATTGATGACTTTCTCTGTTAGGGGATTAGGTAAAAAATCTTTATCTCGCTAACAAGACCTTCTTTTACTTCAAATTGTAAGTAATCAACTCGCTCATAATTGATGACATATGCACAATTATTCGGGTCCGTTCTTCCGTCAAGAGCTATATTTATATCAGGATAAGAATTCTTTACTTTTTCAAGCTTATCTCCTATTTCAATACCCTTAGATGTTTTGTAGTCTTTTTTTGTAACCACCATTTCCAGTATCCAAAAATCCTTACCATTTTCTTTAGGAGACATAAGTTTTATTTGAAGTCCATCATAATTCATTGTTTTAATAAATGACCCTTTGTGCGTATCCGCCTCATTCCCCAGTACTTCAATATTCTGCGAAGTAGGTTCTCCTAATATTTTTTGCAAATCAACTGTGTTATCCCAGTCTTTAAGAGTGATATTTTTTTTATTAATAGTTAATGAATAATTATTGGTGAGGTTACTTTCTAGGTTGTGTTCATATACCTCTTTTGGTGTCTCCTCTGATATAGTCTCATTGGGGTTCTTATCAGTAGGGAGTGTCTTATCCTGCCACATGTTAATCTGAGTTACCATTCCATTATTGAACGAAAATTGAATGGAATATTGCCCGTCAGCTGACTTTTGGATGTACGAATCTCCTGTAGTAATATCAGGATACGCTTTTAAAACGTCTTCAGTAGAACTTCCTATTGAAATACCACGTGGTGTCTTGCCTTTGAAAGGAGGTGTTACTGTTGCTTGCCATATTGGTCCATCAAAATCTATATAGATTCCTTGTTCCTTAAAAATCCAGTACGGTGTACCTAATCCATGCGAAACCGTTTTTTCACTTGGTTGGCCATATGATTTAACCACATCATCAATTGATCCTCCGATTCGTATTCCTTCGATACTGAGATCAGTTGCAGAAAGATTTTGTTGAAGTGATTTCTCAATTGATGTTGACGGTGCTTCTGTAGAAGCGATTGGCGAAGCCTCGTTATCAGTATCGACGCGACCATTCGTGCTATTCGTGCAACTTGTTAATAGAAGAACTGCCGCAATTAAAGACATTATTCCTTTCATGAGAAATCATCCCCTTATTATCTTGGTTAATCTGTAAACGCAAATACCCTGGTAAATGTTTCTAATGCTACTTTTCGATATCCGAAAAAACATACAAAAAAAACCGCAATTTTTGCGGCTTACAATGTTACTATGTTCTGTTATCTGAATCACTAAATTCTAGAGTAAACCCATCGTGATTGAACAGCTTTATCATTAAGAGTCCTTCGAAAATATGCTCGACTAGCCTCCTTCTTCTTTTGACCTCGATCCGATCAAGTAACCGATAATTGTCGATTCAACAGGAAGTACCACGAGCGTCCACATTTCCTTTAAACCGAAGTTGGGCGAACGATATTGGTCGGGGATCAGCGTATAGACCAGCGCGATGATAAGCACACCGAGCGTGATCGTACCGACGATATACAGGCGCACGTTCTCACCTGAACCAAAGAATTTACCAAGAAAGCCGAGCTCCGCTTTGCGCTTATCGTTCTCCGCGTTCGCAGCGATGATCTTACTTGCTACCTTCGGATCCTGAATTTCGATTTTGTTCATACCGGCACGACCCCCTCTCCCGCAAAGAAAGTAAAGGCCAGCGCCCAGGACGTCGCATCGTAATTTATAGTCACTTCATAACGCAAAGATAGTTTGCGGTTGTTCAACACGCCGAGCTGAATCATATCTTGATTACCGATTGGCTTGCCTCTCGGAAAATTAACGCAAGCGATGCGGACTTCATTGTAACGAACCAGCTGAATATTCGTCATGAAGTCGTCTCGTTCCGATTCGTGTTCAATACAAAACACGAATGTCAGCGGATCACTCTCTTCCGACAATACAATCTCGATCGGATTCATACCATAGGCCAGTACGCGGCCGTGATACACTGCTTCATATCCGCCGGACTTAATTTTCATCATTTACACCTCCGTGGTAAGTTGTCATCGAACAAGCTCTTTATTACAGTGTACGAGCAGGTGTTCGAATTCATGTCTATCGATCGATGGCCGCGGCAGGAATATTGTCTTGATTCTTCTACAGCGCGCTCCGATGCTCAAAAAGCTCGTTCAGAGCTGCCAGTTGTTTCTAAGTAGGCAGCCAGAAGTTGAAAGTCGAATTTGCGGTCCAACCGTTCATATTGACAAGAACTTGATAACATAAAACAAAAAAGCCGCAGTTTATGCGACTCTCAATGATACCATGGTATTGTCACCCGACAGCCTTCTTGATCTGTCATAAAATTTTCTTTAAAAAACCTTGAACGGCACGAAGCCGGTCAAGGTCGAAAAGGCCGCAAGTATGCGGCCTTTTTGGTACATCAAACATTGTGAATGCAGGTATATACACGATCCCTGCGAACGAGCTATAAAGTCAGTTCGACCACATGCTCCAATTGGTCGTCCTCCAGCGTGATAAACGGACTTTCGCCCATAAGATTCATGCTGAGCTCGGTCTCTTTACCATCGATCCTTAATGCCGTGCAGCCGCCGGATTTGCGCGACGGATTGCGGACGATGATTCGGTAGGCCGTGCTCTTGTACGTATACGTAACGGTAAATTCCGGCCATTCCGCAGGGATGCAAGGTTGGATCAGAAGCTTTTGTCCCCTTTTCTTTAGCCCTAATATCCACTCGATTCCCGCTTGGTACATCCAGCCAGCAGCGCCGGTGTACCACGTCCAACCCGCATGTCCGCGATGCGGATGTTCCGTATAGACGTCAGCCGCCATGGCGTAAGGCTCCCCGACATAAGTGCGGGCGTCAAACGAGGACTTTGTGTGCGTGATCGGGTTAAACATATGGAATAACTCGAAAGCCTTGTCCCCATCCCCGAGTATGCTCCACGCTACAATACTCCAGATGACACCATGCGTATATTGTCCTCCATTCTCTCGAATGCCTGGCGGATAGGCTTGGATATAGCCCGGGCTAGGCTTTGTCTGGTCAAATGGAGGCGTCAAAATATGCGCGACGGCAAGATGTCTATCGACCAATTCCCTGTCGAAGGAGTGCATCGCCTGCTGCGCGCGTTCCTTCGGCGCCATCCCGGATATGACCGACCAGGATTGGGCAATAGCGTCAATGCGGCATTCCGCATTGCGGACGGATCCGAGCCATTCTCCGGCGTCGGTGAACGCGCGTCGGTACCAATTTCCGTCCCAAGCTTCCTGCATGTCATTCTCCAGCTTGCTTCTCGCGCTCAGGTAACGCTCCGCGTGACTTCGCTTGCCATACCGCTCGCAGATTTCGGCAATGCCGCTCAGAACTTCGCCAAGGAACCAGCCCAGCCACACGCTCTCGCCGCGCCCTTGCGGACCGATATTGCTCATACCGTCGTTCCAATCACCGATTCCCATGAGCGGCAATCCGTGTTCGCCGAAGCGAAGCGCCCGATCAATCGCGCGGAAGCAGTGTTCGAGTATCGTCCCGTTCTCCTCCGACAGAACCGTCTCTTCGTAGCGTTCGTGCTCGTCTTCCTTCAGGAGCTCACTCTGCAGGAAAGGAGCAATTTCCGTTAAAATGCTCGTATCCTCTGTATGCTCCAAATAACGGACAACAGCATATGGCAGCCAGAGCAGATCATCCGAAAATCTCGTGCGGATACCGCGGTGCGTCTCTTCGTGCCACCAATGCTGCACATCCCCTTCACAGTACTGGTGCGAGGCATGGCGAATGATCTGCGCCCTTGTCATTTCCGGCCGGGCATGCAGCATGGACAACGAATCCTGAAGCTGATCCCGGAATCCGAAGGCGCCTCCCGATTGATAAAATGCCGTGCGTGCCCACATCCGACAGGACAACGACTGATAGAGCAGCCAGTTGTTCAGCATAATATCCATTTCGGCCGAAGGCGTAGCAACCTGGATCGTGCCGTTTATGTCTTTCCAGAAGGCGCGCGCATCCCGATAAGCCTTTTCGCAGGCGTCCGCTTCGCTGTACTTTCGGGCCAGCTGGGTCGCGGCATCTCGGGAATCGCTGCAGCCGAGCAGGATATAGACGACGCCACCCTCGCCGGGTTCGAGCGATACGATGCCCTGAATCGCTCCGCAGGCATCATGGACCGGTCCCGACTCTCCCGAAAGACGCATTTTGCTCATTGCGGCTGGATCTTCCAAGTCACCTTCCCGTCCGATGAATGACAGCCGGCTTCCCGTCCAGGACGGGCCGGACTCTAATGCCCGCGGATGCATGGCAAGGAATGGCGTCGCTTTTCGGAACGTGTCCTGATAGGTGTTTCGTGCAAGCAGTATATGATGTTCTGGATCCCATTCCGTAACGATATTGGATGCGTTCTCTTCGCGATTCACGCCAATAACCCACTCGGCGTAGTACGTCACGGACAGTTTCCGTACGTCGCTCGTTTCATTAGTCAAGCGCAGCCGGATGATCTTGACGGGATCGTCCAGAGGGACAAACACCGTCATCTCATGCGATAGACCATGACTCTCATGCTCGTAGCGCGAGTAGCCTTGTCCATGCGACACGGTATGCACCGTCTTGGATTCCGCTTTCCGGGATGGCGTCATCCCCCAATATTCACCGCTTGATTCATCCCGTATATAAACAGCTTCGCCAGGCGGATCCAGGGCGGGATCGTTGGACCATGGCGTTAGCTTGCATTCACGGCTGTTGTTCCACCAGGTCTGCCCGGTGTACAGCTCCGAAGCCAGGAAGCCGAAATTCTGGTTTGCAATTACGTTGATCCAAGGAGCGGGCAGATGCTGTCCGCTGCGCAATACGATCCGGTACTCGTCACCATCCGTCGAGAAGCCTCCGTATCCGTTAAAGAACAGACCCGCGCCTTCGTCCCGCGATGGCTTGTCGGAATAAAGGTTCTGCGGCGAAGTAGGCACCAGCTCGGTTAATTGCCCGGTGCTTCCTGACTCGCGAGGCAGGAGCTGGGCTCTCAGACTTGGTCCTTCCGCATGCAGCAGCAGCCGCGCCGCGGCAAACAACAGATTCTTGTCCTCTTGGGATTGCTCGGTTGCCGCGACGATATGAACGCCGGCGCCATTGTTAAGGTTATGGACGTGCTGCTCGATCATCCGCTGCAGCGAATCGCGAAGCTCCTGCTGATAACCGCCGGAGGACTCGTTCCAAATTACGAGATCGAAGCTAAGCCCCTTCCGGCGCAAATATTCATAACCGACCAGGAGTTTATTCATGAACGGCAGGCTTGACGTTTCGGCCACGCTCACCAATATGATCGGCCTGTCGCCGGAGACGCCATGCGCCCACAAACCAGGCTGCCCTTTCGTATTCGCGGAGATGCTTGCCTCCTGCTCTGGACGAAGCGGAGATGCGAACAGGACCCGACCGGCCAGCAACTGGTAAGCGGACGCCTCCTGTTCACCGATGCGTAAATGCTGCAGATCGATTTGGCTTCGCGTCCATGCCATTTGGAAGGTACGTTCTGCCTGCGAGGCGGACGACAGCTGCGAAACGATTTCAAGCGCCTGTTTTTTGCTCTCGGCTGCTCCGGTTACGGCTGTCAGGCTGATCTGCTTGCCAGGTTCAACATGCACTCGCTTACGCATGATAAAAGCCGGATCGGCAACGGCACCGAAGGTGCCGCCTAGTCGGGCTGCCAGTCCGCGCGGATTGGCAAGCGTATGCCCTCTGCCGATAAAGGCTGCGCGGTCAGTCTCGAATTCTGCTGCTCCTTGCTCCTCGTCAGCTCGTAGCGTGTGAAAAGCCCATAGAGCTTTCTCGTCATCATTACGAGGGCGTTTGCGGGCTAGCAGGCACTGCTCCTCCGAAGCGAACTCCGTTTGAACGAAAAGCTTGGTAAAGGAGGGATGAGCCTTGTCCGCGTTGTGCGCGGCCATGGCTAATTCCATGTACGTCGTTATTTCGACAATTCGGGCCTCCTGCGTCGTGTTGGTCAACGTCAACCGGCGCAGCTCCGCATTATGCTCGGTCGATACGGTCACCTCGAGCTTCGTATGCAGCCCGTCATCCTCGCGGAGGAACGTCGTCCGCTCCTTGCGAAACTGAACGCTCGCGCGATCCGCCTGCTTGCGGCATGGCAAATAGGTCGGGGACCAGCAGACATTCTTCTCCACGTCCCGAATATAGATGTAGCTGCCCCAAGGATCCATCACCGGATCTTCCCGCCAGCGCGTCAAATCCAGCCCGTTATATCGGATGAAGCCGCTGCCGGTTTCCGTCAGGACCGTCGTTAACGAACCGTTCCCATGCACGTTCGCCTCAGGCAAAGGCGCGGGCACCTCCGCGAATTCTCGCAGCGGGTCGTTCTGCGGCAACTTGGTTTCGCCTCCGCTTCGCGACCTGCCCGGCAGCTCCCGATTGAGAAGCGCCGACTTGTGCGGAATCCGCTCGATCAGCAGCAGCTCGGCGGCCTGAACGCGCTTATCCGCATGAAAATAGTTGATCATGCACGACGGCACCAGCATGTTGGCCAGCGTAAGCAGGCTCATGCCTTGGTGATGCGCCATGAAACTGCGGATAATCTTGTAGGTTTCCCCCTGTGGCATACGCTGAGCGGTGAAATCGACCGCCTCGTAATAGCCGTATTGTCCTCGCCCTCCAAGCTGATCCAAACGCTCCAAATTTTGAAGGCCTTCGCGCAGCGCGAACGGAAGCGCCATAATCGTGGCATAAGGTGCGATGACCGTGTCTTCCTCAAGCCCGCGCTTGAACCCCAGCCCCGGCACGCCAAAGGCGCGATATTGGTAATTCAGCTGATAGTCGTACGCATAATAGCCTGATTCCGAGATGCCAAAGGGCACGTTGCGTCGTGCGGCGTATGCGATCTGACGCCGCACGACGCCGCGGTAGGTACTGTCCCAAACCGTACCCGGATAGGTTCGCATAATCAGCCAAGGCATCATGTATTCAAACATCGTGCCGGACCAAGAGATCAAGGTCGCATGCCCGCCTTGCTGCTTGGCCGTGCGGCCAAGCGCCATCCAATGGGAGACCGAAATTTGACCAAGCGCAATGGCAACGAAGCTTGTTTGCCTTGCTTCCGATGCGAGCAAGTCGTAGAGAATCGTTTCCCGTTGACCCGAATCGGCATGGTAGCCGAGCACAAACAGCTTGGCCTTGTCGTCATAGAGCTGTCGGAAATCGGTTGAGACGATCAGCCGTTCCAAGCGGTCGACAAGCTCATAACCCTGACCAATCCAACCGGTCGTTGCATGCATCGGCTCATCTTGCTTCACATTTGATTCTCGTCGCGCTTCGTACATTTCCTCCGGATGAATGCGATCCAGTTCGATGGCAAACTCCGTGCCAACGGCCGCTAATGGAGCTTGCTCGCGCCGCCGGGAACCCTTGCCCCATCCGTCCGTCTGAAGCCAGCGAATCAGACCTTGCTTAACCGTCATCAGACTGGCCACGAAGTTGCCGGAATCCACCGTCGAGACATAAGCCGGACGAAGCAGCTCCAGCGTTGAAGTGTCGTACCAATTGTACAAATGGCCGTTCCACTTCTCCATCCGTTCGATCACGCCGACCGTTCGCTCGAGCCGTTCCACCAGCATCGGCGTTGTGATGAATTCCAACTCTCTCGCGGCTAGGGCCGCCGTCAGGAGAAACCCGATATTGGTTGGCGACGTTCGGTGCGCAACGCCGTTCGGGGGCTCGATTTGCACGTTGTCCGGCGGAAGATAGTGATCCTCTTTCCCCGCATAGTCCTCGTAGAACTGCCAAATTTCCTTCGCCAAGGTGCGCAGCTGCTCCGCGTCAGCGGCTTCAAGCGGCCGCTCCGCTTTGAGAACGGGTTGATCAAGCCAGCGTACTGCAACCGGAGCAAGCGCCCAGAATAGGCAAAGGGCAAGTCCGAAACACAGAAGCGGGATGCTCGGCTGCAGGACAACCGCGGCCGCGAATAGCAAGATTAACAAGTAGCCCCCCCTGCCGCCAAGAATCAAGCGGCGCCGTGCCTCAGCTTGACTTCGTTCCGTCTGCGAGAAGCTGGTCCATTCCAGCATCCCGCGCTTGCTGACGGCCATGCGGTATAGCGTCTTGACTATGGCGTCCAGCAACACGGCTGTCTGAAACGGAAGCGTCCAGAATCCGATGCCGGCCATTACCAGTGTCGACAGCACATGCTTTGAATGCGCACCTGCCGAATTCATGATGGCTAGCTGCCGGATTAAGGGCAGCAGCAGAGTGAGGAACAAGAACGCAAGCCAGCGTGCCGGATAGCCGGGCAAAACGGTCACGGCCAGCCCGAACAGCACGAGCATCGCGATAGGCAGCAAGCTGCGCCGCAGGTTGTCGATAATCTGCCACCGCGTGAGCAGAGACAGATCGATCGGTTGCAGCTCTCCGCGCCGGTCACAAAGCTTGGTGCGGAGCCAGCACAGGAGCTGCCAGTCACCTCGAACCCATCGATGCATCCGTTTCTGGAAAGATAGAAAGGTGGACGGGTGCTCTTCGATTAACTCAATGTCGGACACGAGCGCCGCCCGCAGAAATCCGCCTTCGAGCAAATCATGGCTAAGCACGGTATTGTCCGGAATGCGCTCGCCAAGCAATTTAGCGAATACGTTGACGTCGAAAATTCCTTTACCCGTAAAGATGCCGGTACCGAACGCGTCTTGGAACGGATCGGAGACCGTAAACGCATAAGGATCGATGCCCGGATCGGACCAGAAATGAGCAAGCCGAGAACGCATGGCCGAATCGTGGCTGGTGCCGATACGGGGCTGCAGGACGCCATACCCTTCCACTACCCTAGTGCCCGCCTTGTTTAAGCGAGGTCGGTTGTAGGGAAAATGCAGCGTTCCGATCAGCCGCTGCGCGCTTCCGATCGGAAGCTGGGTGTCGGCATCCAAGGTAATGATGTAGCGAATGCCGGGCAGGACCTTACGGTCGCCGTGCGTTACCGCATAGCTGGTATCTTCGCTGCCGCGTAACAAATTCACGAACTCGACCAGCTTTCCCCGTTTTCGCTCCCACCCCATGAACTTGCCTTCGCCGGGATTCCACAGTCTGGCTCGTTGGTAGTAATGAAAGGTTGTGCCGCTGTCCCCGTACATACGGTTCAAGCGGTCGATGCGGGCTTTGACCGCGGCGACAAGAATCTCGTCCGAGGGAAGGCTTTCTTCTTTCGCATCGGTGAAATCGCCGAGCAACGCGTAATGAATATTCGGGTCCCGATTGCCTAAGTAATGGATCTCGAGCCGATCGGCAAGCTCGTCCACTTCTTGGACCGTCGACCATATAGCCGGTATGACGACCATAGTCGCAGCTTCCGCCGCAATCCCGCTCGAATAGTCGAACCGCAACAGCGGTTTGGCCCGGCAGATTCGCTCAATCCCAAAGTTTAGGCCAGTCATAACCCACTCGCTTACCGGGAACAGAAGAGCTAGGAATACCGCTGCAATGCCCGCTGTCGTTATGGTATTCCAATCGACGACCCAAGCCGCCACGACGACCAGCAGCAGCATGAACAGTGCCAGCAGAGAAGAAAAATAGTTCATGGGCGCGCTTCTAGCTAAGCCTTTGAGCGGCATTGTCCGTGGCTTACTGCACTTATTCAACGCTTGAACCAGGCTTTTTACGCCTGCCGGCTCAAAGACGTAATATGCAGCAAAAGCTTGGCGCATTAGCGCTTCTTGCGGATGCTCTTGTTCCGTAGTTTTGTTCTCTATTCGTATCGGATTCGCGGAGCCGTGTTCATAGGCATGCTTTGCAAGCGCGAGCGATTGCGAAGCGACAAGACTTTCCGGTACTCGCAGGCGTCTGGCCATTTCCTCGATCCGATTTAAGATTCCATTCCTGCTGGATGTATCCAGGCGAGGGTAAAGGCCCGTCACATCCTCGCGCATGGTGCGATCGAGCAGACTGATCGCCTCGAACAGTTCATCCCAGTTCCTGCGTTCGTTGCTACGCAGGCTCGTAATGAGGTTGCCTGCTTTTACCTGATAGGCGACTTGGAGCTTGGCTTCGTACGTGACGATTCGGTCAAGGTCGTCCGAGCCGTTCTCGTACGTGCAAACGAGCCATTCGCGTACGGCATCCGAATCGCCCGACCATTCCCGCAGATGGCTTATGAGATGCGCGGCCCATGGACCGGACAACGGCGGGATCTGACCTGCTTGCTCAAGTGCCGTACCGATCGTTTCGGTGCTTAGTCTGGCCGGTTCTATCTGCTTTAACAGCTGCTCAACCTGACTGCAGACTTCCCGCCTGTCCCGGACCAATGCCATGGATTCAGCGATCTTCCCGATAAGAGAAACTTTGAGCATGATCGGAATCAACCGGGTCTCGGCCAGCGTCAGTACGGATATTTCCTGATAAGCGCCAAGGAAAGCTAGCAGCGTCCTCTCGTCCAGGATGCCTTCCACTTGTTCCAGATATGCCAAACAAAGCGCGTGGATACGCAATCGTTCTTCTCCCCGCAGTTGGGGCAGATGGATAAGCACTGACTCGGACAAATGCATCTTCAGGTTCAGCACTTGTTCCTCGATGAACTCCGCATTGTCTAGCAGCCATTCTTCGGCTTGCTGACCGCAGCCGACTGGCGCATCCTGCAGCAAAGCGACGAATGCTCGGATATTAGCGATGTCGGTTTCGACTTGTCTTTTTATATAACCTGACCGACCGGCCGCGGACTTGAGCTGTTGCTGAAGCGCCAGCTCGTGCGCGCGCTCTCTGAGTTGTTCATTTGTGGCAGACATGAATGGTTCCTCCGGAAGAAATAGGTTAGAATTCAGCAAACGTATTTTTTCGTCCGGTTCGTGAAGAAATATTGGACCATCTAATCATTTCCATTTTAAAGGGTTTTTATAAAATACTCCTTTCAACTTATTCGCCAACGACAATAAACCAGATCCTCATTGAGACGGCATCTGGCACTGTTCTTCCACATTATGTCATATTCAAATCATTCAACAGCTTAGGTGCCGCCTCGAATTGAGCCGGTTTTGACAGTAGGAGTGAGTTTTCAACTTCCGCCGTATGGCCAGCAATTTCACAGTCACCCTGCATGGCATTCACGTCGCCTAAGTAGACGCTGCCGCCGGGTACCTTAACCGGGCATATCAACGTAGCGTCGGCGTGAACGCGGCTGTTATCCAGGTGACCATTGGTGCTGTGTTCGTTCAGCTCTTCCTAGGTTACCGAATACGCAAGCGGTGCGCTGAACAGGAATGATCAGAAATCGCCGGCAGACTCCAACCGGACCATCGAAAGTCATCGTATGGGCATTCGTGAAATGGCAGGGCGTAATATCGGCGCTGCATGATATGCATTGGAAAGCCTACAGCTTTTCGCCGCAGGCTTTTATCCGTATGTTGTAAGCTACTGGCCAGTTGTTGGTGTTGCCCATGAAAAGGTACTTCTCCGTATAGTTGTTTCATTTCATGTAGCGATATTCTAGGAGGTTCTTCAAATTTGAGATTTTCTGCAGCAGCTTCTCCCCGACATTGGTTTCCCTCACCAGCTTCCGCGCCAGTTCTTTGTCCACCAGCCTTTTTATAGACAAGACGTCCGTTCCGTTGCATAACACATCTTCTTTTGAAATAAATTTCTGATGGGCAACGAGCTGCATGCCAAAGGAATTATACAACAAGGTATAGCCGGCGATCCCTGTTGTGGATTGATAGGCTTTGGAAAAGCCTCCGTCAATAACAATCATTTTCCCGTTTGCTTTAACCGGACTCTCTCCTTTGATTTCTTTAACCGGCGTGTGACCGTTAATGATATGTCCATGATCGGGATTCATATCAAATTCCAGCAGAATTTTTCGGCATATCTCCTCAACTTCACGCAGATGGTAATAAGGGTTCTTTCTCTCCTTATAGGTTTCTTTATCTTGGATAAAGTACCGTTCAAAGGTGGTCATTTCTTTCTTTCCAAAGAGCGACGAACATTCCCCTGTCCAGATGTACCATACCATATCCGTAGCCAGATCATCCGTATCTTCCGGGTGCGCAAAGGCGTAACGTAAATAATATTCAAAAACATCGAGCAACTGACGGCCCGAATACTTCTTGTCTTCAATCTGCATTTCTTCCATGTTTCCTTCTTCATCCAAAGGAATGCAGCCGTGAAATAACAAATTCCCGTTGTATGTTAAATAAAGGCTACCCTTTTTCATAAGAAAACTCATATGTCTGGCCAGCTTTTCGGAATGCTGAACGGAGAACAGCAGCTTTTCCATTACCTGTTGTTCTTCCTCCAGCAATTGTTCAGGCTGCTGCGGATTTACGGTTGCAAAACAGGTGTTTTCCAGCGGGTAAGTTTTTCCGCCGATCTTGATTTCATTCTTGTCGTAATCGATCTGCTTAAGCAAAAGCCTGTTAGACATATTAAAATATGGGCGTCTCTTGATAATCGGGATTTCAAGCTTAAACTGAATCATGGCAATGGCTTGATGAATTTTGGTGATCTGCAGGATTTCCTGCTCCGAGCCGTTATGGTCGGTCTGCAGCTTTGGTCTAAAGGCCGGATTGTCATTATAGTATTTCTCCGCCAAATTGAGCAGTGGACGAAGATTGATTCCGTATACGTCCTCGATGATGTCCAGATTGTCGTATCTGGCGCAGATCCGGATAATATTCGCAAGGCAGACCAAGGAACCCGCATAGGCACCAATCCACAGGACATCATGGTTCCCCCACTGAATGTCTACGGAATGGTAGTCGATCAGCGTGTCCATGATTTTATCGGGGTCCGGCCCGCGATCATAGATATCCCCGACCACATGAAGATGGTCAACAACCAGGCGCTGGTTCGTATAAGCAAGGCCAATAATAAGCTTGTCCGCCTGGCCCAAGGAAATAATTTGCCGGTATATTTCCTCATAATAGGGGTCCTTATTGTTGGTCGAATCCGTCTTGTATAGAAGCTCTTCTACAATATATACAAACTGCTCCGGAAGAGCCTTGCGCAATTTGGCCCGCGTATATTTGGATGAGGCGAATGAAATGAGCTTAAGCATTTGTTCAATCGTTTTTCTATACCATCGGTTCAAGGCTTGTTTATTGCACAGTTCTCCTTTAACCAGCTGTATTTTTTCTTCCGGATAATAGACTAATGCCGTAAAATCATTGATTTCCTGCTCCGTCCAATCCTCACGGAACAAGGCTTTGATTTTCTCTTTTACGGTGCCTGAACCGTTTCTTAGTACATGCTGAAAAGCTTGGAACTCCCCATGCAAATCACTGACAAAATGCTCAGTTCCCTTGGGAAGATTGGAGATCGCTTCAAGGTTGATGATTTCTGTTACAACTTTTTCTTCCGTATCGTATTTCTGGGCTAATAGATCTAGAAACTGCGCATCCAAAATAGATATCCTCCTTCAAGGAAATAGGGTAATGTATAAGAGTTTTTTTAATGGGGCTAGCCGCGTATCTTTAAGCTTTATGTTAACAGTAAAGGGAAAGTCGTTAGGCCATGTGTACTCTTACTAACAGCTATTATAACTGAAACTTCCCCCACTATCCGCCCGTTAGCTTAATAAATCGAGTTGCGAAACAGGGATTCCCCCTCAAAATTGATATCATGCCATTGTATCTGCCCCTTTAACCGATGGTTGTAAACATCTAGTCAAGTACATAACGTAAGAGAGAGCTGGCGCAGCAAAAAAATCCCCGATGCCGGTAAGGATCGGGGATCTACTTCTATGTTATAATGCCGACGGTATATACTCGTCGCAGAATCTACAGTAACCTGAGATCAAGAAACTACCCCGATCCCGGTCACATTCGATCCGCTCTTTTGGATGGCATAGTTTATGACTTGCCCATCGTAGAATTCGATCGTAATCTTGATGGTACCATCCAATACGGAATTGTTAAAGAAGTTGCTTTGTATACTGAACGTACCTTCGGTATAGTTCGCATTAAATTCAGAGCCAAACTGCATATACGGGAACCAGGAATTCGGGCCGATTCTGTTGCCGGATGCATCATAGGCTGAAGCACGTTTTACCTTGGAACCGTTGAAGGTTACCGGAATCGTAATTCCGGAGGTTGTCGTGCCTGTAGCGGTTTGAAATACTGGCGCTGCATATTTGATTATATATTGATGCCATGCGGCGCCTGCTGAGAATTGCAACTCCAAATCCGCAATGAGCCCGTATGACCCCTTTGTGAATTTCTCGGTTACAAAATTTTTGGAAAGCGTAAGAGTTGCGGTTTTGGCATTATAGGAATAATCGCTTTTCTTCAATCCTGCGATGCCTTTAAAGGTATTCCCGTTCAGCGTAAGCGGAATCTGAATATCCCTTGCAGCCTTTTCTTTAATATAGATTTCGTTTAACCCTGTCGAATTGGAGGAACGTTGTCCCTGAACGGATGTTTTAATCGTTGACCCTATCAAATAATTCCAGTCATATGGCGCGACCCGATCGAATGCAGGCGGCCAGATCATCGTACTGACTCTATATTTTGAAGCCATGTAATTCAAATATTCCAGATATTTCAGCTTCTCGCCCGACTGATTGGCTGCAGCGCCTTCATCGGAAGATAACCAGCCATATTCGCCAATGACAACCCCGATGCCTTTTGAAATAAAAGTGTTATTCAAGGTGTTAAAGAACAGATCCGTATTGGATCTCGGCGTTTGAGCGGAGTCTTTGTAAAGCTGTTCGTCAAAACCTGTAATACCCAGGTTGCCGCTATACACCCAGTCGCTGTAATAATGAACGGTGGCAATAATGTTCGGATCATTCAGGCTTGTGATAAAGTTGTAGGTTGCAAGGGTTTTATCCTCAGCACTGTTTGTTTCATAAGTCGGAATAATAACCATTCTTGTTGCATTATCGCCACCCGAATGACGAATCACTTGATAGGCAGCTTGGTTGATCCTATTCAATTTATCCTGCTTTGTGACGGTTCCGGTATCGCTTGCGAATTGCGGCTCATTTATGGTCTCGAAGGATACGGTATTGGGTTCGTCCTTGAAATAATCCGCAAGCTGTGTCCACAAATCCACATATCGCTTATATTCCTCGGATGCCGTATTTCCATCCCAGTCTTTAAGCCAGATCCAGGAATCGTGATGCAGGTTGATCATGACATAAAATCCTGCGGAAACGGCCCAGTCCACTACTTGTTTATATCTGGCCAGCCAAGAGGAATCGATGACATAGTGTCCGTCGGCTCCCATTGTATATCTGGTATAGGCGGTCATGGGGATGCGAATGCTATTGAAGCCTTTGGCCTTGGCTGCCACAATCAACTCTTGCGTTACCTTCGGCTGCCCCCAGGAAGTTTCATCGGATAGCGAGAAGTCGTTTGAATTGAAGCTATCAAAGGTATTAAATACGTTCCAGCCTTTGCCCATTGCTTCGACATAGGCCTGCGACGGAGATACCGCCGCTGCCGATGCGGGCTTCGAACTGTTAAACCCAAATGCAGCTATCAAACATATGGTCATCACAAAAGCTGTCACTCTTTTCATGAATTTTTTTCTCTGTGATCCTATCATTAGAAATTCCTCCTGTCAGTGCCATATTGTTCTATCTCTCGAATTGCTATGAAGCGAGGCGAAAGAAAGCGTTTTCGTAAATAGCTTCATGAATCTCAAGCCTCCCCTATATCCCTCCCCTCTTAAAAAGTTCTCGCTTCCATTCTGGATTATACAGGTAACAATAGAAGATAACCTTCATTATCGAGTCACTTGAATAGCACAATAAAGACAACGTACTCTTGAGGAGGCAGACGACCTCATTCCCTGTTCCATTCGCGCATCTGGTCTTCGCGCTCAGAGAAGTATTTTACGAGTGATCTGCCTGTATCTCCAGAAGTTAAGATTGTCCTAATACGGCTTTGTATAGAAGTTTTGTCTTGAGCTGACGATAAGAACTTCTATACATAATATGAATCATTGCTTTCTCCTCGCTTACGGAATTGTATAAGCCAAGAGATGACCTTCTACATCAAGGTCATCTTTTTATTTCTGCCGGCTCGTTCGACAACAATTGTCACCTCTCACGACAAGTTTGAGTTAAACTAGATCTAAATTAGTCTTAAGGGAGGAGAATGGAAATATGGACGTGAAAAGCAAGATTCAGCTCTATTTAGATCGAATCGGCTATGAAGGACCGCTGGACAGAAGCGCTCAAGCGCTCGCAGATCTGCAGGACTGTCATCTTCACGCCGTGCCTTATGAGAATTTGGACATTGTGCGTGGCGTGCCGGTCTCGCTTGAGATCGATCACCTATTCGATAAAATTGTCGTCAGGCGACGCGGGGGTTATTGCTTCGAGTTGAACGCGCTGTTCGGATGGCTGCTGCGCGAGCTGGGATACCCTGTAACCGATCTGTTCGCCCGCTTTTGGCGCGACGAGCCGTCCCCTCCTCCGAAACGTCGCCATCAAGTGCTGAAGGTTGAAGCCGGGGACCAAACCTATTTATGTGACGTGGGTGTCGGCGGCATTGTTCCCCGTCGGCCAGTCGCCATGGTCGAGGGGCTTCCGCACCGGCAGGGCGATGAAACTTACCGATTGGACAAGGACCCGTACTATGGCTGGATGCTGTGCGAACTGAAGCATGGAGAATGGTGCCGGCTCTATTCATTCACGGAGGAGCCACAGCTGCCGAAGGATTACATCATGGCCAGCTATTGGTGCGAGCATGCGCCAGACTCTATTTTTACGAAGGCAGAGATGGTTGCCATTCGCACCCGGGAGGGCCGGAACACGGTGGCCGGGAAGGAATTCCGCCTGTTTGCCCAAGATGGGGTCAACGTGTTCACGCCCCAATCGGACGAAGCTTACAAGGAAGCGTTACGCCAGCACTTTGGGATCAAGCTGGACTAGTCGTTTCAATACAAGAACTGCCTGTCGTCATTATTCGAATGATAACAGGCAGTTTCTTTGGAGTACTTCTACTTCTTATGAATTAATCGTGTAAATACGATCTTCCGCGCCTAATGTAGTAATTTCTACATTATAATGACGTTCAATATACATACACACAGCAGCATAAATCTCAGGTTTACCAGTAATCAAACGCTTCTTCGGAGCTGCGTGCTCAAGAATCAGTAAATCAGAAATGATACGGGCGCTTTGAGTACCGCTCTTAATATAACTTTGTATAGCTGACTTTGAATTCTCCGAAAGATAAAAAGGATCGCTCTGTGAAGTCTGGGGAGGTTCGTTCTAGCTGAATAAATCTCTTTCGATTTCTGCAACTACTTCTTTGGGAGGCGTTTTTTCTTCAAAGGTTAGCTTTCTAGGAAGTAATCTGATTCGATTCTGTTTCAAGCTGCGTATTTGTTTTTCAAGCAACGGGAGACCAAGCTTAATTTGCTCGGCAACCGGCGTTGGAATACTATCCACTTGAAGCAACTCCGGATCCATGATCCATTTATTTTTCCACTTGGTTAGAAGCTCGTCCAATTCATAATCAATGGCATCGAACCCTTTTTTAACGGCAGCTACAGTAGTTGCCCCAATGCCCAAATGCTCTTTTAAATGCTCAATACCAAAAAACTTTATTTCGCCAGTGGATTTATTCCTTACCTGGTGCTGATATCTCAGCGGCCGGCCGCATTCACATCGTAGGTCCTGCCTAATATGGCCGCCATCAATATAGCCCACATAAATCCAGTCTTGCAATAACCTTTCGATTTCTGCCGGATCCGAATCCTCGGGAATATGAAAACCCTTCTCCTTGGCCATGATATTAGCAAATACTGTCCGATGACCGCGAACAAGATAATCTGATAAGTATTGCCGCTGCCGCTCATTCAGTTGGGCCAATATTTGGTCCCGTTCTTCAACACTAAGTATCATAACCAAACACCCCCTCTTTTTGTTGCTTAACGACCGGCAGAACGTGTCATAGCGTGTAATTTACTTTCATTCAAAATCTTTGAGTAATAGATCACATTCAGAAGGCTGGTTGGTGCGAAATTCTATAACGAATTTCCACGCTTGAGCTTCTTTAACAATTAGTCAAGGGTGTTGCAATAGAAGAAGAGTCGAATTCTGCACTAGATAGAACGTGATATTTCATTTGCTGCAGATTGAATAGCAATTCTTTTGTTCGTTTTTTACCTCCTGAATGACTAGAAACGCAGATACATTTCCCCTTAATTCGGTGTATATGCCACGCTATCCTGCCCTTTCGCTGAATAACTTATTTTCGTAATTGTATAGAAGTTCTTATTCTATTAAAAACGGGGTTGTCCCTCGGATCACTTTCGTGACCTTGGAACAGCCCCTTCTAGGTTCCTGGTGGAAAATTATTCCTGAATGGCTGAACTATCGTCTCCTGTTTAGTTCAATCATGACTGCTGTTTAGTTCTAACTCATCTCGATTTGAGCATGAATGGAATTACATTACCTGACAAATACTTAAATATAGTTCAATTACAAATAATTAAGGAGTATCGTTGATCAGGGGGAAGGTCCCCTTAGAGTACCGCTTGGTAGTGATGCATACAACGACATTCGCGCAGCGCTCGTGAAGAGGCTGGATGAATTGGAAGCTCAAAAAGATCTTGCCTACTCAACAGACGCAGATAACGTCATGCGGTAAGGAGGAGCAACTACTACTTGAGAACGGAAAAATGACGGTAGCCACATAAGAGTTACCGCTCCTTTTATACTACTTTTACTTTTCTGAAAAACCACGTTTTAGTTGTTCAGGGCGGTTTGATAGAGTATCCCGTAGGTTTCCTAAAAATGGCATACCGAGCAAGTTTCACATTTGAGTTTTACGTTTTTCCTGCTGTAAGTACAATTTATAATATTTACTTTCCTAAAAAGAAGCCTTGGTTCATTAAAACGCTATACATCATTGCTATTCCTGGAGTTATGACCATAAGTGAGGTTTATCTTGAGAAAAACACAGAATTAATAAAGTATTTGCATTGGACGTGGTATTGGAGTTTCCTCACGATGACTGCGACCTTATTACTCTCGTATGGCTACTATCTGTAGGATGGCACGAGCCATCTTGTCCGGATCGCCAACAACAAGCTTTTCTAACATGCTTAGATCGATGCCGGGAACCTCCCCTTTCATCATGCTAATCATTTTTCCGGAGGCTTGATCCCGGTAGACGTCCATCTGTTCTCCGAATCTGCCATTGTTGGCAGCAAATCCTGTGCGTATACCGCCTGGATCTACGATAGTTGTCTTTATGCCGAAGGGCGCGATTTCTTGGGCCAGTGCTTCGAAAGCACCTTCAATAGCCCATTTGGATGCACAGTACACCCCCATCCCGGGTGTCGCATAATGGCCGGCTTTACTGGCGATTTGGACAATATGACCGACGCCCCGGTTCCGAAGATGGGGGAGAAACGCTCTTGCTACGCGAAGCGAGCCGAATACGTTGGTCTGAAATTGATGCTCCAGTTGGTCATCGCTCGCTTCCTCAATTGCCCCATAGAGTCCATATGCAGCGTTGTTAACGACGACATCGATCGTGCCTAGTTCGCCAATGGCGCGTTCCGCGACCTCTTTGATCTGAGCCGCATTGGTCAAATCCAGATTCGCCTGCCACAACCGGGAGCCGTATTGGGCCTGCAGTTCATTGAGTATGCCCGGTTTGCGTATAGTGGCGGCGACGCGGTCGCCCCTTTCCAACAAGTGATGTACCATTTGTATAGCAAGTCCGCCCGTTGCTCCGGTAATAAACCAAGTTTTCATTCGAAATAACCTCCTTGATGTAATTCCATCTTAGGATACATCATAAGGAAAATGATTAACCACAGCATGTCTATTCTAGTAACAGTACTAACAGGCTAACTTCATCCCTTATCCTTTTCCAGCAAACGGATGAGCTGCTCTTCCGTGTTTGTACTGGCAACTGGCATAAAGATGCACCAATGTAGATTCGGATCGTTGTCTATACCTGTGGCAGAGTGTATTTCGAAATCCATCCTCTGTCCGTCGGGAAGAAAATAAGCCGCTCGAGTTACCCGTTTCTGCTGTATTTCGAATAGATCCCAGAAGCGAGCAAAATCTTCGCTATCCCGAAGCAGTTGTTTAAATCGCTCCATAAAAACGGGGTTATCCTTATAACGATCGAAGTTAGCGCGCATGAATGCGGTACTGTAACGGGCAAGGGACTCCCAATTTTCCAGTCTGCGCCGATAATCCGGGTTTAAAAAGATCAGCTGAATGAGATTGCGCTCCTCTTCGGGAATACTGCCAAAGTCCGCAATGACCAACTCTGCAGAACGGTTCCACGCGGTGATTACACCAGTTTCTTCGTTGGAAATAAAAGAAGGATACTGGAACTGCTCTACAAGCTTTTGCAGAACGAAACAGTCAATATCTTTTTCGCTTTGGGACTTGTCTGCACGCAAGATATCTCCATTTGCAAGTTCGAATAAATGTTGAAACTCGTCGGCGCTCAATTGCAGGGCTTTGCCAATGCTTGTAAGAACTTCCTGTGAGGGTTTGGTCTCTCGACCCTGCTCCAGCCAGGTATAATATGTCACGCTGACATTGGCAAGATATGCGACTTCCTGTATGCGTAGTCCAGGGGTTCGCCTGCGGCCGGGAAGTGGCGAGATACCCGCCATGGACGGCTGAAGCCGTTCGCGGCGGGATTTGAGAAATTGGCCTAGCGAAGACTGCATATGCGAGGTGGTTTTCATGTGTTGCTCCTTTCCTTATGTTGAGCGGTTAAGTCACATAGATCGCCGCTGTATGATTAAGCTAACGTTACCCGAAAGCACAATAATGAATTGTCGATTCATGTTCGGGCTTCTGTATCCCAGAGGCGGTTTCAGTTGTTACGCATGGACTAACGGGGGAAGCTTAAAAGCAGCTCAATCGGATGAGCCGGTATGCCAAGAATTTAGCATCTCTTGCGCTTTATTTGGATCGTCCAAAAGCAGGGTCCGATACTCCAGCATCTTGTTAAGGGTGCCTAGCATTTGGTCGTACTCTTCCTTTTTGCTCTCGATCTCCTTCTGCTTGCCGCGAATCCAATCGATAATCTGACGGTTCGTTTGGGTGTTGGCGTCGTGATCCCTCAAAACCTCCTTCAGTTCAGCAAGCGAACAGCCGATAGACTGGAATTTCTTAATGAGCTTCAACCGTTCGACAGCCTCTTCCGAATAGTTGCGATAATTGTTGCTTTCCCGCCGGACATGCCGATCATCCAGCAAGCCTTCCTTTTCGTAATAGCGGATCGTATGGATCGTTAATCCCATCTTGTCCGCCAGTTCCTGAATTTTCATACTCATTTCTCCTTGAACAGCTTGCTCTAGAGTTCACTTCATAGTTTATGCTTAGCATGTTCAAGCAGTCAACTCATGAAGGAGGATATCATTATGCAGGTTTTTGTTACAGGAGCAACAGGGTACGTCGGTTCCGCTGTCGTCCGGGAACTGATCGGCGCGGGACATACCGTATCGGGTCTCTGCCGTTCCGAAGAGAAAGCCGCGGGACTAAAGGCTGCGGGAGCCGAAGCGGTGTACGGTACGCTTGATGATCTCGATACACTGGGCAGTGCCGCCGCGGCTGCAGATGGCGTGATTCATCTGGCGTTCACCAACGATTTTTCCGACTTTGAAGGCGCGCTGGCTCTGGATTTGCGGGCTGTTGAAGTCATGGGAGCGGCACTGGAAGGCTCTGGGAAGCCGTTTATTACGACGGCTCATGCAAATGGACATACCGTGGATCAAGCTGTGCTAGCAAAGGCAGAGCAGGACGTTAGGGCATCGATCATCTCGCTTGCGCCGTCCGTACACGGCGAAGGCGATAAGGGCTTTGTGTCTATGATGATCAACATCGCCCGGACGAAGGGCTTCGCAGCCTACATCGGCGACGGAATGAATCGCTGGCCGGCGGTTCACCGCCTGGATGCGGCGGTTCTGTACCGTTTGGCGCTGGAATCCGCCCCGGCGGGCTCGCGGCTGCTAGGCGCCGGCGATGAAGGCATTCCGCTCTATGAGATCGCTGCGGTCATCGGGCGTCAATTGAAAGTGCCGACGGTCGGCATCACGCCTGAAGAAGCCGCCGCCCATTTCGGCTTTCTTGGCACCATTGCGGCATTAGACATCACAAGCTTGTACAATACTACGCAAGCGAGTCTGGCAACACGGGAACTTCTGGGCTGGAAACCGATGCAGCCTGGACTGATCGCCGATCTCGAAGAAGGGCATTATTTTGCATAAAAAAAGTGGGTGTACCAAACGTCCTTAAATGGCTGCTTGGGACACCCGACAAACTGAATTTAGCCTGACTCGTAAGAAAGTAGTGGCGGACTAGGAACTCGAAGGACCTAGACTGTCGCTGCTTTTATTGAGAAAACGCCAGTCGATCATTGTGTCCAGATGCCGCTCTGAACTAAAGTTCCCAGTTAGTTCAAATGCCTAGCCAACATATATCTTAGGCATCTAATAGGTTTTGATAGATGTCGTAACTTTCTTCATCAAAGCTTATTTTATTCTATTAACTAAATCAGCGTTTTCTTTACTCGATATTAATTTAACTTCATTTGGTGTAACCTCGTAAGTCCAAACACTCTTTGCTTCTATATCATTCACTTTTACATTCCAAGCTTTTGTTAAGATAACGATGTACTTAACTCTATCCGTTGATTTTTCAATCTTTGTCCTATGTACGCCATCCACTTTTAACCCAGGATAAGGACCACCCGTTTGTGTTTCTATATTTACAGATTCTCCATCATTAGGGAAATCAGGATGGTCTCTCAAAACCATTGCAACCGCTTCTTTTTCATCAAATGGCTTTACTTGAGTGCTCGGAGTCATCATTTTATTGCTTTGATTTTTGAAAGTATAAGTTATTTTAGTATCGGAACCTAAGTTTTCTACCTTAACGGAACCGACTAAATCAGATTGATTTGTATTGCTGTTTGAATCTGATCGATGTATTGGTTCTGACTGTTGTTGTTTGTTGTTGTACTCCACCCTGATTGTGTCAATTAATGGTCGCAGCTAATATTGACGAAGCAAAGCAAAACAAGCCGTCTACGAAAACAGCTTGTTTTGTATTGAATACTTTTCGATTCTTACACTACTTTACAGCAGCATAATTATTTGAGCGCGAAAATTTCAATTCCTTCAGAAATATCCTTGCCGAACCATTTTGTGGAGATCTGTGCATAAGTCCCGTCTTCATGCATCGACCTGAGCGCTTCGTTATACGCCTGCACAGTTGTCTCCTGGCCTTTGGTGAACAGGAACGCCGCCGTTTCGATCTCTTCGGATTGATCGACTACTTTGATTTTAAGATCTGGCCTGTTCTTGCGCAGATCCAGAAAATACAAATTATTATAGATCAGCGCATCTACCCGCTTGGAAGTTAAGAGCTCGACGGAATCGCCGTTCTCCGGCACCAGCGTGGCCCCGTATTTGAGCGCTAATGCCCCTTGCACGGACTCCGCGATTCCGTTCGTTTTTTTGCCGGCCAGATCTTCGAAGCTGCGGATGTCCTTGTTCTCTTCCAGGACGATGAGAGTCAGATTGGAGAATTGATACGGATCGCTGAAGTCATATTTTTGCTTGCGCTCCTCCGTAATAGATAGCTGCGGAATCGTGTCGAAGCGCCCACCATCGATACCCGAGAACATGCCAGCGAATTCGACCTCGGCGTATTTCGCCTTGATGCCCAGCCGTTTGGCGATCTCATCGGATATGTCGATATCGAAGCCGGTCAGCCCGCTGCTGTTGTGGAAGGAATATGGCGGATACGTTCCCGTCGTCGCGACGATGATCTCGCCTTTGCTCTTCAGCTTGGCGAGCGAATCCACCCCTTCGTTAGCAGCACCGCCATTCCCGCACGCGGTCAAGCTCAAAGCGATTAAACTTATGATACCTAATCCAAGCCTTCTCATATCAAAATGAAACCTCCATTATTTTAATGATGATTCTGTATTATTCTATTCGAGCGTGGGGAGACAGCCGTCTGACGAAAGCTTGAATCCGCTCGTGACGCGTCCGAACCATCACCTCGCCCGGACTCCCGCTCTCCACGATCCGGCCTTCTTCCATGAAGATCACCTGATCGGCCACGCGGCTCGCGAAATCCAGCTCATGCGTAACGATGACGAGCGTCATTCCGTCCCGGGTCAATGCCTTCATCACCTCCAGCACTTCCAGCACAAGCTCAGGGTCAAGCGCCGAGGTCGGTTCATCAAACAACAGCATAGTCGGTTCCATCGACATCGCCCTGGCAATGCCGACCCGCTGCTGCTGGCCGCCGGACAGTTGGTGCGGATAACGTTCCGTAAGTTCGCCTAGCCCGACCTTGTCCAAGAGAGCCGCTGCGTGCCGCTTCGCATCAGTCTTATTCAACCTTCTTACCACGACCGGTCCGAGCATCACATTCTCTAGTGCCGTCAGATGCGGAAACAAGTGATTGCCCTGGAAAACCATGCCGGTTTGCCGACGGAAGCTTTGCACCGCGAGCGGGCCGGATTTCTTATCGGCGCTGAAGGTCATAGACATCCCGTTTAGCGTGATCGTGCCTTCGTTTGGCAGTTCCAGCAGATTGATACAATTCAATAGCGTCGATTTCCCGGAGCCAGATGGACCGATGATGATCGTAGTTGTTCCTTTGCGAATGTCGAGCCCGATATTCCGAAGCACCTCCACCGAACCGAAGCGCTTATACAGTCCTCTAATCGTTAGCACATTCGGCTCGCCTCTCCCCGCCTGATCACTTCGCATACTTCCACCTCCTCTCTAACCGGCTCTGCCCGACCGTTAATAACGAGCAGATGACGAGATAATAGACACCGGCCAGTAGATAGAGAAGCATCGGCTCGAAGGTCGACGCCGCGATCAGCTTCGCCGCGCCGAACAAGTCCGGAAGCGTGACGAGCGCGGCGAGCGAGGTCGTCTTCACCAGCGTAATAAACTGGTTGCCGAACGGCGGGATGCAGACACGGAGCGCTTGCGGCAGGATCACTTTCGCGAGCACCTGTCTCCTCGACATTCCGAGTGCATAACCGGCTCTCCATTGTCCCTCGGGGAGGGACAGGATGGAGGCACGGATGATCTCCGACGTATAGGCCCCTTCAGATAGCGTTAAGCTGATCACTACGCTCACGAATGGCGATAGCAGAATGCCATAATGGGGAAGCCCGTAGAAAATAATGAACAGCTGAACAAGAATTGGCGTACACCTGATGATTCATACATAGGATCTTGCAAGCTTGCTTAAGACACGATTAGGCGATAGGCTGACCAGCGCGACTAATAGAGCCAGGACCAGCCCAAGGGAAAAGGAAATTAAAGACAGCGGGATCGTATAATTGAGCGTACCTCTAAGCAACGGGACGAGCGAGTCCGAAATAATCTCCATCACCCGCTGAAGCCGGTCTTCCGTCATGACAATCCATCCTTGATGCCGTAATAGGCATTTGATATAATTCATATTATTCCAATACTATTACCTGTATTTATGGGCAGACGGGGGTTAACAATGATTAATTTTAGGGATAACCGGTACCGGTGCGCATCCGAAATTACGTTGGACCTGATCAGCGGGAAATGGAAGATTCTCATCCTCAGCTATTTGTCGGAGAATACCTTTCGCTTCAACGAACTTCAGAAGCTAATGCCCGGCGCCACCCAAAAGATGCTGACCGCGCAATTGAGAGATTTGGAGCAAGACGGCCTGATTGTCCGCAAAGTCTATGCTGTCGCGCCTCCGAAGGTCGAATATTACTTATCGGAATTCGGAAGCCGCCTGGTTCCGATGCTGAAGATGCTGTGCGATTTCGGAGCGGATTACATGGAGAGCTTCCCGTCCGCTACCAAGAACGATGATCAGCGCGCTTGAGTCTCGGCTATGTAATCAGAAATTTTGCACCGAAGCCTTTGCCCGAACCCGCTGCCCGCTGAAGCGCCTCTTCCCCATCCTCTTCCAGAACGATGACATTCTCGGGATACAATTTCCCAAGCAGCGCCCATAACACAAGCGGGTTTCTTGCCGTGTCGATCAGATGATAACCGGAGTCGGCAATTACCAGACCGGGGAGCTCCAAAATTTTCGCAGCTGAGTGGCGCGTGACGTTCTCCAGATCCAACCGGCTTGATGGGTCATAATCAGGCTTAGATTCCGCGAGGTACAAATATCGATGCCCTCTGAATATTTGTCCAAGGTCCACTTCATAATCTGCAGCAGCCAGACGGAACCGGTACCGGATTTGTATCCGGTTCTCCGCATCTTCTATAGGGCTGACCAGCAGTTGGGCTTCGATCGCTTGCTCTATCGCCCATTCAACAGAAGCACTGCCGGCTGCATTATTGCCTTTCACAGTACGTTCATCCACATGACTCCTTAAAGCAGAATAGTAATCCGGGTAGGCGTAGTCAAAAACTGCCGCCGCTGTCTCTCCTTCTACGCCCGGAACTGTTCTGACCGGATACCAACGAAGCAGATACCTTCGCGCTGCAGCCGGATGCCCGTTCAAACTTGCCGGCAATATTGTGCCATAATGGTACTGGAAGCCGTAACCTGCGGCCGATAACATAGGAGCTAAGCCGCTTTGCGCATAACGGAGCACCGATTGGTGTGATGGCTTACCGATGAGAAATTCCGATAGGAAAGCGGTGCGGGCCTGTTCGGTGAAACGAAGGCCTTTTCCCGTTTCCCCATGTTTGATCTCGATCGGTACCTCCTCCCAATTCTCGATCAGTATATCCGTGACAAGAAGCGTCCACAAATGATGGTCGCAGCGGCTTCGGAACCGAATGGCCCCCAGCACCTCACTGCTTATCAGTGTCTTCTCCTCCACGCGTTCGCCTGCCCAACGGGCAATCGTTTCCCCGATCTTGCGGGCCTGCTCTGCCAACTCGAGTCTCGCCGTATCTTCTAGCGCAAGCGCATCCAGCTGCAATACCGCTTCCCTCCCGGAGAGCGCCAGACTGTTCCTGACATTCTCAAGCAAAGGCTCGTAGCCGGAGGTTCCGCGTAGGTGCTCGATCACCGAATCCATCAGCACCCCCAGCTCCCATACAATATCGCGCGCTCGGTATACTCCCGCGGGCAGCTCCCAGTCCCATTCTCCCTCAGGATTACGGGTCAAAGCATCTTGTTGCAGATTTGCGATGTTCAGCTCAAGCGGAGTTCCCCAACTTAGGCTGTATTCTCCCGCCTTTAATTGATAGGTTGACATTCTCGTACACCTCTCTTTCGTTTTTCCTAGATTAACAACGCCGCCGGTTTTTGGGAAGTACGCACTTTTCCGTATTATTGTTCCTTTTCGGTGCGATAGGCACTAAAAGGGAACTGTCATCGCGTTGTCTCTAAGTCTACTTGACTGGCATGATAAAGCAGTGATAAAGCAGTGATAAAGCAGCTTAGCGAGATAATTCTGACTATCATTTCTATATTTTATGCCAAGTAACTTTCCTTTTCTTTTCGTAATATTCTTTTTCGTCTAAGACCACAATGTACAGCTAAATACAAAGCTCGCCTCAAACGTTTGGAATTATGATTTAATAAGAAAATTATCCCATAACAAAAAAATCCGCGATTATCGCGGACTTGAATGAGATCATGTTCTTGTCACCCGACAATATTTAAGTTCAATGTCAGTCATTCTACTGCTCATAGCTGAGTAATGTCAGCAACCGGTCATTATTGACCGGCTGATGCAATGTTTTTATTTGAACTAATGTTCCCGATAATTTAACTAAATTATCTGTCGATTATCCATTTACATCGTTGCTGGTTTTTTCAAAACATAGATTAACCGTTCTTTCTTTGGACCAAGTTAGATGTGAATAAGGCGGTATATTGAGCTATCCGTTTCTCTATGCCGAAGAAAACGACTGCCGATTAACACACCGGCTGCCATCTTTTGTGGTTTATAGAGCTCTCGTTCTTCGATAGCGTAAATGTCTACTGAACCTGTGATTGTACTCACTTCTTCTTGTTTCTCATGGCGGCGAGGAGCTTCACATTCCCATTGGCTCCTTCCACGAAACGTCTATATTCTCGGGATTCCACCGGAACGATCGCGATTTTCCCCTTCGCATTGAAATGAATACCCCATCCGTATTTTTTCGGGAGCATTGATGCTCTCAAGCATGGTTTCGGTTTCATGAAAAACTCGTCTCGAATCTGGTCACCTCTCTCAGTTAACTCGTCCTCCGGAATGTTTTTGTGTCGGATATGCACGATGTACAAGAGTTCCTCCTGAGTATAGTCATACGGATTATTCGCGAGTAACTCAAACTCGCTACCCGGCTTTGTTTTTCCGTTTTTCTTGTCCAGAGGCTTCACTCCGATCTCTGAGGGGCAATCCGCAGCAACGGTAATGAACGTATCATAGGAATTCCAGTCCATCCTCATTCCTCCTGAATCAGGTATAGCACTGCTCACTGATTTAATTAAAATCCTTTGCCTCCGAGCGGCCGTACCTTTACAGCACTGCCTCCTGCGATTAAGTGCCGGCAACGCTCGATTAGCTCCAATACCTTCTCGTTTTGCAAAGACGCGGCATGAAACTCCTTGCTCTCCCATAGCTCCGTGATCCAAAGATCGTTAGGATCGTCTTCAGCCGCATGCAGGATATAATAGATGCAGCCCTCCATGTCGTTCAATGTCGCGCTGGATGCCAGCATCATCTCCGCGAGCTCTTCCCGTTTCCCCTCGTGGGCCGTTAATTTTCCGAACATGGCAAACTTGCTCATCGTACATCTTCCTCTCTTCTTGTGGAATTTGCTAACATTGCTTCGTAATGCGCAAGCATTCGGGAGTTCGCTTGTACCATCTTCCTGATAAGCAGCTCCGACTCAATCTGCAAGGCTGTACTGTACGGCATCAAAAAATAAGGTACATACGTCTGCAACATCGAATGTTCTAACTGGAACACTGCTTCTTCGGGCATACGCTCCACGAGTGCATGGCCGAATAACCAGTGATGACACAACTCGTTCAGAACCTGTTCTTGACCCTTAATCCGAACGGTCTCGAACTTAGCTGATCCGGTTGGATTAGGAAGCAGATTATCGAGCAGATGATCCTTAGCCGAGAAACCCGCCGGACGCTCGAAACGTCCCTCCGTCTTCTGCAATGAGCGAATACGGTCCACTCGAAAATTCCGTAACTCCTTCCGATAACCGCAATTCCCTACCGTATACCAGTTCCCTTTCCAATAGACGATACCATAAGGGTCGAACAGTCGTGGAAGAGGGGCCTCACCCTTGCCCCGGTCATATTGCATTTCCACCGTTCGTCCCTGTCCTGCCGCCGCCTCCAGCATTTGAAGATAGAGTTGGAGTACTCCGTCCGTTCGTGGATAAATGACGGATAAGGCAGTACTATGACTCTTTAGATGATCTAGTTGCTTCTCGTTCGCGTAACACATCATCTTGTCCATCGCTCGGGTTAAATCATCTGAGTAGGGGTACCCAGCCTCCTTAGCAAATATCGAGGCATGGATCAAGGCCTTCTGCTCCTCCATATCGAAGAAGAGCGGGGAATCGGTAAACCGGCTTAGGATGCTATAGCCGCCATTTGGTCCCGAATCCGCAATGATTGGAACCCCGCTGGCGCACAGAGAATCGATACAGCGATAGACGGTCCGCACGTGAATCTCGAGCTCTTTCGCCAACTGCTTAGCGGTCATCCGCTTTCCAGAGCGCAGCATCCAGAGAATCGATAACATATTGTCCGATTTCGTCATCGACTAATCCTTCTTTCCAAGTATGACCAAGCTTTTCTAAACTCAATTTGAGTATAACCCTAAATCACTGACAAATGCAGTCAGTTATTTTAAAATATCCAAAGCGACGATTAGAGGCTATCAGAAGCAACTTTTGCCGTCACTTATGGTAGGGTTCACATCGAATGATCTTGAACTATCATGCCTGTTCGTTCACATACATGAATGCTTTCTCCTCGCTTTTCATATCGGCTTAGCGGGCGAAATAAAAACAGCGTTACCGCTTTTATCCGGAACGCTGTTTTTTGTTTTACATTTTCAATCGAGCTACATACTGGTCTACGTATTTTTTAAATTGTTTGTTTTCAATATAATCTTTGGCTGGTATCTTCAATGTAATGAAAAATTTTGTAATGCTGACTTTCTTCTTATCCTCTATACTTCCTGTAATCGATGCCGAGGCGCAAGGATGCCGAGTTTACGAGCCGGTCCGCGGCAAGTTGAGTGCGGAAAGCGAGCTTCTCTTCATCTACACCAACCAGCATGCCGTTTTCCACAACGACACGTCCGCCTACGATCGTCATATCGGCCTGAGTAGCCCCGACCGTTAGCGGAAGCGCTGCGTCATCAAACAATGCTCCTGCAAAACCTAATTTGCGCGAGTCCAACATGAACAGATCCGCAGCTTTTCCGACCTCAAGCGATCCGATACTGCTCTCCCAGCCCAATACGCGAGCTGAACCTCGTGTAGCGATCGACAAAGTCTCGTTTGTCGTTAATCCTCGCTCTTGAAGCTCATGCTTGTGGAGAAGATACGCCATCCGTAAATCCCACAGCATATTGGAGGCATCGTTTGATGCGGAACCGTCGACGCCAAGTCCCACTTTCACGCCTGCGTCCAGCAGCTTGCGGATCGGAATTGCGCCGGAGGACAACTTCATGTTGCTCGATGGGCAATGTGCTACACCGCAGCCGCAAGCCCCCATTTTATGTATTTCGCTATCGTTAAACCAAATGCCATGGGCATACCAAACATCGTCACCGACCCATCCTGTCTGTTCCATGTATTCGAGCGGACGAACGCCTAGTCTTTCCAGACAGAACTGTTCTTCGTCCATCGTCTCCGCTAGGTGGGTATGCATCCGAACGCCGTAACTGCGGGCAAGAGCAGAAGATTCCTTCAGCAAATCCCGGGACACGGAGAATGGCGAGCATGGCGCGACGCCAACACGCAGCATCGAGAACCGGTCCGCGTTATGATATTTTTCGATGACACGCTGGGTATCACGCAATATAACCGATTCGGTCTGAGTCACTTCATCCGGAGGGAGTCCGCCATTGGACCGCCCTAAACTCATGGAGCCTCTAGTCGGGAAGAAACGGATGCCAAGCTCGGAAGCCGCACGGATCTCTTCATCGATTAAATATTCGGAGACACCGTTCGGAAATACGTAGAAATGATCCGACGAAGTTGTACAGCCGCTCTTGAGCAGCTCGCCAAGACCGGTCATGGCACTTAGGTAGACGTCTTCGGGCTCCAAATGCCGCCAAATTTCATACAAGGTGAGCAGCCAGTCAAATAACGAGCAATCCTGTGCTAGCGGGATGTTGCGCGTAAGCGTTTGGTACAGGTGATGATGGGTATTGATCAGACCCGGATAAACAATTTTGTGCGTAGCATCGATTACGCGGTCAGCCGTTTCGTAAGGCAGGTTTTCCCCGATGGCTATAATTTCTTGACCCTCAATATACATATCTCCATTGCGAATCACTCGATTCTCGCCATCCATCGTTACAATGCTCCGGGCATTTCGGATCAGAAGAGTACTCATCGGAACACCGCCCGTTCAACGATAGGATTCTCTATTTGAACAATATTAGAAATGCTTGTGCGCCTCATACTTGTATGGTTCATTTCCATTCCCCCTTGTCTGAATAGCCCTATTGTAAACGAACTGGACAAGTAAAGCTGTGGATGAGAGGAAGGATTGTGTCTTATACCTAAAAAACCCCCAATCGTTTGTGGACCATGCTTATGACGCAGCCATTCCAATAAAAAAGAGCCATCCCACACGGGACAGCTCTCTAAACAAATCTAATTAATTGTTTACATAGGTCGTATCAGCAACTCTTCGTCTATCGGATATTCCCATAGTCCCAGTTTTCCCTTCGCTGGAATATAGGGCTTCAGCAGACGGAAACCCGCTATTTCCCACGCAAAATAACCTGGACTGTAATCGCCTAACAGGAAGTCCTCACCCGTCACAACCTCCCCGCAATCCAGAATCGCTGACGTATCATTAGCGTCGATGACTTGATAACAATTTGTAAGCTCGCAAGTTGCAAGGATAACCCCCGTAGGGAGGTTTTGTTCCGTATAGCCATACTTGGCGAGTAAAGAACGTATGGGTTCATATTTGCAAGCCTGCTTATCGACTTTCTTGCTTGCATGAATGGCCAACGGTCCGCGATACCGGGTCTTCCAGGATCTTGTTTCATAGAGAGTCTCGCCTTGGACAAGCAGAGTCGCCCATGGTTGAATCATGGATAATACTTTCATTCCTCTACGCTCCATTACTGTTCATAATGAATTACTATTCCCAAACATTCCCGAG
The DNA here is from genome assembly GCF_004000805.1 of Paenibacillus glycanilyticus NBRC 16618. Lineage (GTDB taxonomy): Bacteria > Bacillota > Bacilli > Paenibacillales > Paenibacillaceae > Pristimantibacillus > Pristimantibacillus glycanilyticus. The sequence goes on along the minus strand of NZ_BILY01000014.1, from coordinate 45,189 downwards.
ACTTTTCATACCCGTATAAAAAAGACGCAATACCATGACGCTCGATTGTAAATTGGTTATCCGCGTTACTCAGCCGATTATATGAATGAAAACAGCAGCTGATCTAAAACGATCGCTGCTGTTTTTTTATTAAGCTATCGTCTCCCGTTGCTACAACGGTCAGCCCGCTAGTTGAACGTAAGCAAGCATTGATTTCTTAACGCACACACTTCGCTCAAATAATTAACTTATCTTTAAACCTTCAATGAATTCTTCCAGTTGTTGTTTTAACTGCGAATCGGCTGGGTTCTGTGCTAAGCGCCCGAATAGACTGAATAATTGATCCTGATGGTTAATAATAATGGATTTATTATCTGGAACTAACATCTCTATATATAGCTTATCTCCTCAACACTAATGATAATTGCGGTTTCCTCGTTTTATAATAAAAACGGTCTTCCAGCTATCTTTTTGTTGAACTAAAGTTTCCCGTAATGAACTACCAGGTTGGTTCCCGCAGCGTAAATGTGGTGTTAGCTGATGTTAACGCCCACTGGGAATACCTTCATGTCACTTTTTATTTCTTTGGAAATGCTATATATCCCTTTATATCGTCTTCTAAATAACCCTCGCAATTTGAAACTGAAAAAACTGTACTTGCATACTCCTCTTCTTTATTTAATTTCTTACATTTATATACTTCTATCGCTCCATTACTGTATGCATCTCTAGACATATCATTTATCCATACTATTTCCTTGCCATTTGAATTAATGTTAGTAATAGCTGGTCCACTGTCTATAGTATGCCCTATTATCACTAGGTAATCGCCTTCATGTTCCAGGAATCTCTCATAGAATGTATTAATTCTATTCAAATCAGTTTGATCAAATTTATAAAGAATACTTCTTTGAAGGTAATCATTTTTGTTCGTTACATTCAATCGAAGTGAATAAAAGAGACCAATGCCAAGGATAACAATGACAAATGAAAGTAACCAGATTATCTTCTTCATATTGTCTCTCCTTAGAAGCACGTAAATTAACGTCTTTTTTGCAAACTTCGTAAATCCGTCATACCTAAAGTATTCGCGAAGTGATTACGCTATCCTGCCCGTTACTTCAATGATCAATAAAGAGCAGCGTTAGAGAAGCTCCTGCGCACAGGTTACCCGTCAGCATAATTTCTTAAAACAATTCGTCACAGTTGCACACTAATTTCTATAACAAAGGGAACCAAACAAACTACAAATACATATAGATGCCTATAGAGTTTTTAATGACTTTGTACTTGTTCGATGCAGCTGTCGTGTCAATGCTGAACTTTTTTACAAAACAACTTCTCTATCTTCCCTGAACAGGATACAAACATTTCCGCTAGCTTATGCTGCGAGGGAGGTAAGAAATTTGCCCTTTAAACCACATCCCAATAATACTGCTATTGTAATCACAGACCCACAAAATGATTTTATGAGTCCTGGGGGAAGAGGCTATCATCTGACTAAAGGAACTATTGAACGAAACAATACTATACAAAACCTTGAACTATTAATGAGAACTGCCATGAATAAGGGGTACCAACTTTTCATATCACCACATTATTTATACCCTCATGATTATGAGTGGCAATTTACAGGAAATGAACAAAAGATGCTATTAGGTCTTAGAATGTATCAAGTGACAAATACGTACACACCACCGTCATTTGGAGCTGATTTTGTTCAATCTTTCAAACCATATATTTTTGATAGAAGAACCGTCATTGCAACTCCTCACAAGGTTGCCAGCCCACAAACAAATGACTTGGAATATCAGTTACGACAACATAGAAAAGAGAAGATCATTATTGCAGGAGTGCTTTCCAACGTTTGTGTAGAGTCACATATGAGGCATCTAATTGAAACTGGTTTTGAAACAGCTGTTGTATACGATGCCACCGCAACAATTAGTGAAGAGGATTTTCAAGCTGCCTTTACCAATTATAAAGCATTTGCCAGTGCTACTTGGACGACTCAGGAGGCTATTTCAAACTTATAAATCATTATCCCATGGTAATTTCTTATACAATTTATCCGAACTGTCTCCAAGTGGTTGCTTGGTCAGAATAAGGGCTTGGAATAACGGATGAATTTAGACAGCATAGCACAACCCCCTCCAATCTGTTCGGAGGGGTTATTCTTGCTTTTCACAAACATAAAGTAGCCCAAACTCCGTGCTTCGAAATGTTCGTTAGCTGGTACAGAACCTTGCGACGGAACAAGGGTTCCAGGACGTCATCGTTGGCATGGATAACGTAGAGAAGCTGCCGACCAGCGCCAGCAGCTTCTCTAAGTTATTTATTCAACTAACGATTCTGCCTTTGGAACAGCATCATTCAAAGTCTTTCGTTGCTGTTGTCCATATAAACCTGCCAGCGCAGCGGCAATTGCCATAAAGATGGAACTGGATGCCACGCCAAATTGCAAGCCGTATCGTTCGACCACCATGCCTCCAAGGACGGGACCGGTAATCTGCCCGGCTGCAAAAAAAGCAGTCGCTATACTAAGACATGCCGCATAGGCCTGGTGAGGAACATGACGGCGAAGAAGCGCTGTTGTCATTAACGGCGGAGTAATAAAGGAAACCAGTCCAATTATAGAAGCTCCAAGCACAGTAAATAACAGATTATTAGTGACTACCCCACTCACACCAATCGTCCCGAGCATTAATCCCGAAGCAAGGGTATACCCGCTTGGCCACCGGTCAATGGCTTTGCCTCCAATCCATCCGTTAAACAAACCGGCAAAGCCGATTAAGGACCATATTAACCCGGCATTGAAGGACGGAATGCCTTTGGTCACCAGATAGGGAATCAGATAAGTGAAATAGATGATGTAGCCTGCGCCGAAGAAGAAATAAGAAGCAATTAGGAACAAGAGCCTCTTCGGGTTTAGCAGGAGACGATACGCTTTTTCGATATCTTTGTCCCCTGACTTCCATTCGGGCTGTGAGGGTAGTTTGCCGGCTCCCCTGTTTCTGGTAACGAACTCGAAACCGAGCGCTGCAATTAACCCGAATACGCCCATAATCACCCAAGCATACCGCCATCCCTGAAGATGTAAAGGATCTATCGTAAAGGGGGCGAATAAACCCGTCACTAGAATGCCGGCAGATCCGCCCAGCCATATAAGTCCAGATGCCACTCCTCGCTGTGCCGGTCGAACGGCATCCATTGCAATGGAAAGGACTAATACGGTAGCGAGGGCCGACAACCATCCAATGGCGAACCGCCAAAGCCCAAGCTCTATGAAATGATAACTAAATGCCGAGCCGATCAAAGTCAATCCCAGCAATAAGCACGTTATCCGGTTAATTAGATATTTACGGTCTGGGAACCGCGAGAGCAAAGGAGAAAGACATAAGGTGCCAGCCAAATAACCGACAAAGTTGACCGTGCCTAATACTCCTAATTGTCCGTAGCTCCCCCCGAGCTCCCTCTGGATCCCGGGCAAGAACATGCCGTAGGAGAGTCGGGAAAAACCGAGTATGACGACAAACAAACAAGATGCCCATAAAGTAATCCAATTAAATGCAGACTTTGTCCCCATATCCCTATCTTCCTTCACAAGCGGTTATCCTTCTTGCAAAACAATTTCCGCTTCAAAGCCCAGCTGTTCACACAGCTTGTGAATACGGCGCATGTCCTGTGTACTGGATATCCATTCGCAGCCTAAGGTTAATGCCTCGTTGGCTGCCCATTGCAGTATATATACCAGGGCATCGGCATGGGCCTCCTTCGTCGCAAAATCCTCCAGCACCAGCGTGTTCCCGCAGACGGATGTACGAACGTATGCCCAATGCTGGTCAGCAAAGCTGCGGGCGACTAAACGGGTATCGTTATCCGACTTAGCATGCAGGGAGAGCTCTTGCAGCCATTTTGTATAGGCGCCGAATCCTGACGGAGCTTTCGGGTTCCCCCATTCCAACGAATCGGCAGCCAGCTTCTGCAATTCCTCTTCCTCAACTACGCGCTTCCACTGCTCACTAGGGAATGAACCTTGCAGAACCGGCTTAAAGCGGACATGCCAGCTGCGTTCGCCTGCATGAATGCCAGCTGCTTGAAGCAGCTCTGATACTGGAACCACATCAAGGCCTTTGGCTTGAGTATGGTGTAAAAGCGATTTAACGGCCTGCGGCGTTTCTTTGGCGATTTCGTTGGCATGAAACATTAAGATGGACCCATTGATCAGCTCAGGGATTACCCGTTCCACAAGCTGTGCGCTTGGCGGTCCCGACCAGTCGACCGTATCCTCTCCCTCGACAAGCAGATAGTTCCACTCCCGAAGCCAAGCCAAATTGTCCTCCCGATAAGAGGCATACGGAAAACGCATGAAGCTCGGAACCGGCCTTCCCGTTGCTTCTTGATAAGCGAGTTCAGCGAGCTTCAGCTCTTCGAAGAATACGGCTCTGGACACATCTGCCATTCTGCGGTGATGGTAGGTATGCGTCGTGAGTTCATGACCTCTAGCTATCATTTCCCTTGCTTTCGCTGGATATCGATCCAACCACTCACCCGTTAAAAAAAACGTCCCTCTTGCACCTCCCTGCTCCAAGGCGTCCAGCCATGCGTCTATAGAAATACGCATCGGACCATCATCAAACGTAAAGGCACAGAGAGAAACCTGTGGATTACCGCTAGTAATTACCAAGTTCGTCATCATAGCTCCTCCTTCATGGTATCCTTCCAAGAACACCGTTGAATCTATTGTAAAATCCCGGTAATGTTTTGTAAAATTGAATAATATGAATGAATCATTCGAAAATAACAAACAAAGGTGATGACAATGGATTTTCGAGCTTTAAAGACCTTCGAGGCTTGCGTGCGTCTTGGGCATTTCCTGAAAGCGGCTGAGGAGCTCCAATATGCCCCGTCTACGGTAACCCTGCAGATCCAGCGTCTCGAAGATGATCTGGGCGTCTCTTTATTCGTACGCGACGGCAAACGCATGATCGTGACGGAAGCCGGCCGATGGCTTCATCACGAGGCATCCGCTTTATTGAAGTCGATCGGAGCAATGAGACAGACCGTCTCGGATATTGCTTCAGGAGATAGCGGATCGGTGCGTTTTGCCGCGATCGAGCCCGTTGCGAGCCAGCAGCTGGCTGCCGTTATAGCAGACTTTTGCAAAGCTCGACCCAATGTGGAGTTATCCATGGAAGTGAGCGGTAGCAGGTCGATTGGGGAAAGAGTACGGTCAGGCGAACTGGAATTCGGCGTCTGCTCGGTTCCGCCTGTGAAGCTTATGCTGGAGTTTGAGCCGCTGTTCGAGGAAAGATTAGGGGTCATGTTAAACCGGAATCACCCGTTGGCCCAGCAAGACAGCATTACGGTGAGAGATCTCGCCGGGCAAACCATTCTGGTGAAAGAACCAACCTGTGTCTATCGGGAGCTTTGGGAAAAGGCGTTTAATCCCACTGGGCACTCTTGCAGGGAGGTTGGAAGTTTCTATGTCATTCAGCAAATGGTTAAGGCAGAATTCGGCATCGGAATCGTTCCGATATACAGCGGTCTGGAACAGGAAGGTTCCTTGGTTATAAGACCTATAGCCGATCTGAATCCAGTCATCACAATAGGTATCGCATATAAGGAAAAAAACTTCCTGGGCAAAGCGGCATTATTGTTAATGGAAGCAATTAGGACATCCGTGGCCCCAGTCCTGCTACAGATCCCCGGTGAAGGTTCTGGAAGCAGCCATTGCATTTAAGGCGTTCTCGAAATAGCTAAATACTTCATCCGCAATTCCCAGAAACTCTTCAACAAGTACATCACTATCTAAGTAACAAGCATACAGATAATCAACTAAAGCGGAGTCAATCTCACAATAGTTTAATATGGCGTTTTTCATTTTAACCATGTCATCTTGCCACACACCTGTATCTTCTAAAACCAAAGAGTATAATGCACGAATTAATCTCTTAGAGTACCCTTTAATATATCTAGTTTTCATTGTGTTATCACTAGCATTAGAAAGTGAAACACGTACACGGTCTACTTCCTCCTTGGTCTCTGTATTTAAGTCTAAAATGAACTCTGGAGAAATAATTATCGGTGGTACTTGTTCACCAACGTCATGACCATATATGCAAACACAAATTATCTTAATCCAAAAACCCCACTCATTTGGTTTGCTTAATACATCGTCAATCGAGCAAATTATCGTATCAATCTTAGTTAGTAATGGATATTCTTCCAACAGCCTGTCTTTAATATTTGTCAATCTTTCGTAATCAATATCGTTGGGATTTTCACATACAATAGTAAAGTCTGCATCTGACTTAAAAGGTATAGCAGTTCCCTTTGGAATCGAGCCACACATATAAATGCTATGAAACTTACCTTTAAATTCAGTAAGGATATTATGTATGTACTTATCAACAAACTCCTTATATTCACTTTGTATTACAATTCTATTTATAACTTTTTCTAATATCATATAGACTCCTCCTAAATTAATTATTGAATCAAGCGACTCTTCCGAGATATTTCTTATTCGTGATAAAACACGATATCCCTACCACATATTGGAACTATCCTACCTGTTAGTGCAAAGAGGCTGCCGATCATGCCGGCAGCCTCTTCCTGGTCGTTTATTTAACTATCGTTCATCGAGCGTAATATCTGCTTGGAGAAACAAACTCTATAACCTCTCAGTCGAATACCGCAATTTCTTCTCGAGTATCGAAATCCTGATCAAGATCAAGCTCGTAATTATAAGTCCATCGTCCATTAGCGTTTTCCATATAAATAAGGGCATCAAATACATCATCACCTTCTGCAACACCTTCTGTCATATCGCTCCAACTAAGAGTCCCTTGGACAACAGCTTCCTTTTTTCCAAGAAAGACGACTCGCTCATTAGATAATTTGTATCTAGCGTCGCTATGTGAGAACGATCCTTTAAGGTTGTCTTTCCATGTTTCTGACCCAATGACTATACCTTCCCATTCTTTAATAAATGAGGGGGCTGTGTAATGAATCGTTTGATCAAGATCTTCTGCATTATACGCTATGTAGTATTTTCTTAAATCAGATAATACGTTATTTTGCTCACTAAAATGGTCCTCTATGATAGCTGCGGCCTTTTGGTCGATATCCTCCGGAAGTTCCAGTTTGTTATAAAACCAGCCATCGTGTGCGATCTTCCATTGTCCTTGTTCATACCGAATGATGAAGACATTCACATTTTCATGTTTCAACTCTTCCGTATTCTTAATATAAGTTACTTGGAGCGTTGCTTCGTCTTTAGCTGTATATTCAATTCGATCTATGCTCAGCTTGGATTCTCGGACGGGGATTTCACTAATGACTTGATTCGCTTCATAGTCATATTCAGGATTTTGGTATCCCAATGTCAAATTATCAGATGTCAGTAATTTGGGAGTAAATGCTTCGAAATACTTCGTTATGAGCTCTTTAATAGCTGCTTCTTGGCCATAACCATATGTCTGTAAGCTTACGGTGAGCCTTTGTTCATCATAATAAATCGAATACTTCGCGATATCTCCAAATTCGCGCAGAGGGATATAAGCTTGTCCTTTAATTTCAAGAATTTCATTGGTTAAATAGTAACTACCAGTGTCGTTATATTCAATAATATCTTCGCCGGTACCGAAACGAATGACTACACCGTTTATGTTTGCAGAGATTATCCCGGTATCAGGATCATAGACGACCTTATAACCCATTTGGTCAGAAAATTTGCGAAAAGGTACGTACATAACACCCGATTTTACAATCGGATTGACACCAGCAATCTGTTTATTATTCACTACCAATTGAATCTGCTTACTTACAGAAGGAGCTCCCTCTACTCTTGGAGTTGATACGACTAAGCTGAGGACTATCATTACACCAATAAGTTTCTTGAACATTGTGACACATCCTATTCAGAGTGAAAATTTCGCTTACTTAGTTTATCGGTTGAAAACTCAATAAAAATAGTAACCGTCATTCCTTTGACTACAGAGTAAAACAAGAATAAACCAAACAAAGCCTCCTCTTTAATATTTAATCATTAAACCCCATCCTGGATATTAAAAGTTCCCCGATAGCCTTAATTTTGGAATGATTTCTTATTTAAGTTTATCAACGACGTGTACCCTTGTATTTTTTCATTAGGTTAAAAACCAAGTAAACAACACTTGTACAGAGCAAGAAAACTCTATCATGTTTGAGATTAAACTCGGTATGACTTCCACTGAAAATATATTCATTGTAAAAGAAATGATTTTCAAGAGTATAAGAACGTCCTGAAGCATCCATAACAATTTTACTACCGTTAAGATCAACTAACATACACGCCAAGATATAAGCGAACAATAGAACCGCTATTACTAATATTTTTTTATATTTCATAAATATCTCTCCTGAAATTTTAGAATATTTCCCCAGTAAACAGACGTTAATTGATTGAATTTGTTGCGTTATCCTGCCCTTTACTTCAACAAAGACCTGCGGCGGATCACTGATCTGCTGCAGGTCTTTGTTTTAAACTGTTGGAATCATCCGGAGATTCACCAAAGTAAGTGTTACTCTCAATACCAAGCTCTTTTAAGTAATCTTTAGCATGAATGATATCTTCTGCTTAATGCCCCATTTCTTTAATACTATGGCGAAAAAAGTTTCCAATGCCCTTCGGAAACAACTTCAACTGCTCCGTCGATCACTTTGATGGCGGTCTGATCATCAATCGCATACCCCGGCCCCTTCATCCCGGCGGACCAGCTCTCTGCAGAGGCCATTGTGTTATGCGGCAGCATCTCGTGATCCAGATGCGGAAACATTGCAAAATCAACCAGTCCCAGTGCTTCATCGCCACCGCTGGGTGGAGTCCAACCAACGAAGAATTCCCCGATGTTAGGTGCCATCACCATACTGACGGCGCTCATTCCCACATATACTGCCCGCAGCGAAGGCAAAAGGTCAGCCAGCCCAGATTGCCGCATCCAGTGGCAGAGGTAGAGGGTGTCTCCGCCCGCCACCAGCAGGACGTCCGTCTCCCGGACCAGCGGCACCCAGCGGTCTTCGCTGATGCTTGGCAGCGCTGTGAGCTCCAGTACGCCGACGGACTTCCAGCCCAGGTTGACCATAGGATTCTCTTCTTTTCCGCTGATGAATTCCCAGGCTTTGACGCCGGGGCCGACCCAGGGGTGTCCGTACATCGCGGTGGGGATGCACAGGGCGTTGGAGTCGGCGATCGGCTTGTCCAGCATGCCAACCAGAGCGTCGTGTATGCTTTTGTTAGTGATGCCTCCAGATGTAAGCAGAAGTTTCATAAATTAACTCCTTTTCTTTGTGTGCGTCTGACGTTAATTCCTTTAGCTTCTCACACGAGGGTGCGGACGTCTAATCTCAATGAGGCCACTGGTCTTACCGGCAGCCTCATCATGGATGTTTGTTGTGGAACTAACGATATATTCTCTTTTCCAACGATCCAATGTGAGAAATCAGTGACTACAAAATAGAAAAACCCTCTACCTGGCTAATTAAAGCCTAGTAGAGGGTGGATAACAATGATGAATTATCGTGCTTCCCCATAGTTGGTTATCCTTTATTGTCCCGGTTGGACAACCATTGCTCAAATTCGACCGCCACGATCCGTTCTCCCGTCACTCCCTCCGCGTCCGGTGAAGCGAGGTAGATAATGGGTGCTGCCATAATTTCCGGCGTGAGGAGACGCGTCTGCGGGCCAAGTTCCTTTCGCAGTCCGTCCGGTATCATACCGGTCACCGTCGCCCCGCCGGGAAGCAGCATATTGACCGCCACGCCGTGTTCCCTTAGGTCTTCTGCCATGATATAAGAGAGCGATTCGGTTGCCGCGCGTGACGGACCGTAAGGCACGAAGCCTTTTCTTTTCATGGTTTCATAATTCATTGAAATGTTGATTATGCGCCCCTTGCCCTGCTCGATCATAAGAGGCGCAAAAGCGCGAGCGACGAGGAAGTAGCCCGTCACGTTGGTGTCGATCAAATTCCGAAAACCTTCCGGCGTTACCTGGTAAAAAGGCTGAGGCTCGGTGAGAAAGCGCGGATTTACTGTCTTCATTCCGATCCCGGCGTTGTTTACCAGCACATCGAGTCCGCCCCATTCGCGGCGGACCCAGCGGGCAGCTTCCTCTGCTGACTGTTCGGATCGCACGTCAAGCGGCAAGGCGTGCGCATCGTATCCTCTTTTTATAAAGCCGGCAACCGCTTGATCTAACTTATCTCCCGCTCTAGAGGATACCGCTACCTTTGCCCCTTCCGCCAGGAGCGCTTCCGCCATCGCATATCCCAAACCGCCGGACGCTCCCGTCACGAACGCCTGAATGCCTTCCAACCTTTTGTTCGTCATGTTACGTCACCCTTCCGTTAATGCGTCTTATATTTACGCGCTCCCTATTTTACCTAAAGTTTAAAAATAACTTGCTCGAAAGACGATATTATTCCCACTCGGGTTATCCCTTAACCGTGTACCGAACAATTCCGGAATCGGCGGTAATGTCGAGCAGCCATTATAACTTGTATAAAGCAGAGAATGAAAATGTCCCCGACCAGAATACACCATCTATCCAATCCTGTATGCCATGAAAATCTACACCTGCATAAGTAGTAGCTACCCATATAACCAGGGCTACGAACATTAAGCCCTTAGCCATTCTCTTACCAAGATTAAATATGTACATGAGAAATACTACTATCAACGCAAGAACTATAAGAAAAACTATATAACCCACGTCAGTTATATTATTAAAACCAGCATGAAAGTAATCATTCCAATTCATGAGCTATTCCTCCAATTTTATTCGATCCGCCCCTTAGATGTTGAGAGTTCCTTCCATTCTTTTACGACATCCTCTATACCTAATTGTATCGTTGGGTACAAATAAGTAAAGCCGGACGCCTTAAGCTTGCTGTTCGAGAAATTTGTATGCGCCGTGGCGTATTCGGTTAACACGGGACCAAGCAGCATCCGGCATAACCAAGTTGACACGTAACGTTTTTTATCCTGTCTATGGAGTGCCTGGGCGCTAAGCGTCGTAATGTCTGCACTTCTGATCGGCTGATCGTCGACCAGTAAATATCGATCCCCTGTCTGGCCTTGCTCCAGCAAGAACAAGAAAGCACGGGCGCAGTCTTCTACGTGAATAGGAGAAAATATTGGATTATGCCCCTTGAGGCCGGTAACCGGCTTGTTCTGAGAGAGTGGCTTCAGGAACAACTGCGGAAACCACGACTTTGCGCCGTACACTTGTCCCGGGAAAGTTATGACGACGGGCATGCCTTTATCCACATAAGCAGAAAGCACGTCGACGGAAGGAGCGATGTAAGGTCCCCATCCTTTCGGCTGCGAGCGGTATGATTCCGTGACCGGCTCATTGTCGCCGCTATCGCCGAAATAGCTGGTGCCTGCCACATATACGAGCTTCTTTAGCTTCTGCGGATTGATGTTGTCGAGCAGACGGACGGTCATTTGATAGTGTCCTTTTTGATAGGCGTTCGCGACTTTTAAAGTTACTTTCTTACCCCAGGTTGGAGGGGCAGCCAAATGAATAACATAATCCGCTTCCGATAGGGCGCCTTGCCAATCGCCATCTGTGAGCAGATCGCCAATAATAGCCCGCACCCCTGTATCTTCAAGCTCTTTTGCCTTTTCTTTGCTTCGTGTCAAGACCGTAACTTGATGACCTTGGCGAAGCGCTACGTTTACCGTGCTGCTTCCTATGTACCCCGTCCCACCTGTGATAAAGATATTCATAAACTTCTCCCTCTCCTGTTAAATATAGTTTATAAAATACCATTTTTTATCTCTTTGGATAGCATATTTCTAAAAGCTGTGCCGCTGGAAGTCTCTTTTCATTTCCATTAAACTCTTGATTTAACCTAGAAAGTTCTTCTGCATTACTTAAAGATGCAGGTCTCGCGTTCACTTTTGACGCTCCTTACGAGCTGACATTATTAAATATATTATACCGCTTGTTGGAACTATCCTGCCGATTTAATAACTCGATCTAATGTCATCATGCCCATCATCACTCTCTAACATTTCAGAGAGGCATATAGCCTCAGATGTTCATTGCTTTTGGTAGATATTCCAAAGAACAAGAAGGGACATAGTTGTAACAACCCAACCATGTCCCATTAGTAGTAGTATTAAGCTTTAACTATCAGATCGATTAAACGAATCAGCATTGATACAGCTTCTGCACGACTTGCTGAATCATTTGGAGCGAACTCAGTAGTTGATATCCCCTTCACGATACCTTGCTCAGCAAACACTTTAATTTGTGTGGATGCCCAGTTGTTATCAATATCCGTAAAAGTGCTTTTCTCAACAGGCTTGAAGTCTGTCAGTCGTGAGAGAACCGTAACGATTTCAGCACGAGTGATTTCTTTATCTGGTTTGAAAGTGCCGTCTCCATAACCAGTTAATACCCCCTGCCCTACCAAAGCCTCAATAGCTTTTGAACCCCAATGGTTCATAGCATCTGGGAAAGTAGTGCTGCTTGAGGACACCAGATTAAATGCTTTAGCTACAATCGTAGCAAACTCTGCACGAGTGATGCTCGCGTCAGGGCGGAAAGAGTTATCCTCGTAACCATCGATAATACCCATGCTAGTAGCTTTTTGAATGGCTTCAGAACTCCATGTAGCTGGTGTTACATCAGTAAACGTTTTAGATGGAGTATCCGAAGCTTTCTTGATCATCTCTTCAAGCTTCGTTTTGTCGAAGTCTACTTTCAGATCAATTGGCTTTTCCACTTGAACCGGAGGTGTGGAAATAACGGTGCCTCCACCAGAACTTGAATTACGGACAGTAATGGACAACTTTTTCTCCAGTTGGCCGCCTTTTGCTATTGTGATTTCAGCAGTACCTGCTGATAATCCTGTAAGTAAACCAGTTGAGGAAACGCCAACGATTGAAAGGTCGGACGAATCTATAGAGACTCTATCTGTCACGTCAGCTGTTGTAGAATCTGCGAATGTACCAATAACCTGTAATTGCAGAGTTTCACCAACCAAAATATTACCTGACGACGGCGATACACTAATGGATACAGGTGGAAGAGGATTTACTGTAACCAAGATATCAGCAGTAAAGCCTTTGAAAGTGCCGTGAACATGAGTGGTGCCAAGACCCACAGGAGTCATTTTACCACCTTCGCTGATGGTTACGACATCCTCATCATCAGAAGTCCATGTAGCTTGAGAAGTTACGTCGTTTGTACTCTCGTCATCGTAAGTAGCAGTTAACGTAAATTGATAGCCTTCACTATCATCTATGGTAGTGCCTAAATCGTCAGTGTTAGCATGTACAGAAACAACTTGAGGTTCAGGTGTGGCTGCTGCTTCTACGGTGAAATGCTGGCTTCCTCTTCCATAGTTAGGAACAGTAGCTGAAATTATTGCTGCGCCTACAGCAATTGCTGTAAGTTCACCATGTTTATCAACGGACAATACCGTATCATTGGTAGATGTCCAAGTCGCATATCGCGACAGATCATAACTAATCGAACCTTCATCAAAGTATGCTTTTGCTTTCAGCTTGAGTGTATTTCCAACCTCAATAGTTGGAACGTCATATGGCTCAATGCCGATATGATCAAAGGCAGGAGGATGTACATCATCATTTACCACCCATACATAATTCCAAATCGGCTCGATTGACTCGTCAGCCTTATATTGAGCAGTAATCTTAGTGATGCCATCTTTTACCCCTGTTAGAAGACCGTCTGCACCAATCGTTGCAACACTTTCATCGTCAATCGTGAATGTGAATGCTGATGGATCTATAAGCTCTTCATGATTATCCGAGAAATGCCCCTTGATTTGTGGTGACACTTGTTTGTCTACTCGAAGTGGATCGTTAGCATCCTCAGTGAAGTATACCGATTCAAGTACAGGTTCAGGCTGCACTACTGGCCCGACATGTACGGGCACATATTTAGACCCGTGGGCGTTAGTGTAAGTTATAACCGCATCACCTAAGCCCATCGCATTTACCGCACCATTGAATACCAATGCCACACTCGCGTTGGAGGAAGTCCAAGTTCCAGTTGTTGTGACATCAACTACCCCTGTAGTCCACATCTCTTGCATGAGAAGAACGCCCAAACCACCGACATTGTCGATTTGGAGGGAGTCTTGGTTAGACACAAAACCTAAGAATGTGCTTGGAGGTGGTGTTATGATAGGAACTACACTTATTTGCACGAAAGAAATCAAACCATTATATGTGCCAGTTATCGTAGTTGAACCCATCACTGAACCAGCCAAAACTGTACCCGTAGAACTTACTGTAGCAACCGCAGGGTTACTGGAAGTCCATGTAGCTGAACCCGTAAGATCAGCTATTGCACTGTCGGAATAAGTTCCTTGAAGATGAACATTAGTTGTACCGCCATAAATCAAGGATTGCGAATCCGCTCTTGCTGTCACACTAGTCAACGTAGGTAAAGCTTGAATAGTGAAATTTGAAACTGGCGATGTAATAAGTCCACTTGGAACCGCTTCCCCTGTGCTGTCAACAATTGATGTTTCATCGTAAGGACGAACAATAATTCCAGTGTCCCCAACTGGCGCATCATCCTTTACATGAAGCTTAAAGGATAAAAATGCCCGCATTACAGGTGTAATAGTCTCATCAGCAGTATTAACCAGTGTGAAAGTCAATTGCGTTTTACCGTTGTCATGACTGATAAGAGTATCCATTAACTGCATACCTTCAGGAACAGCAGGGTTCAATTTTACACCAGACGGTTGATAAAACTGATCATCAGTGGTGTAACCTTCCTCGTCAAATACAGCTGGATCATACTCGACTTGGAAAATCATTTGTGATAGACCGTTTTCGTCAACTGCGGCAATATTAGCTGCATCGACCATAAACTCAGTTGTGGTTCCCTTGTAAATAGGAGCCTCGTCTGGTTGGAGCACACTCAACTGAATTGTAGTTGGTTGTGGTCCTGCAAACGCCGTTCCCGCAAACATTGATGCGACAATTGTAGTTGCTAATGTCACGGATGTCGCGATACGGCGAAACTTCTTAGTTGAACTAAGAATCATTGTTAACCCTCCCGAATTATCTATTTATATTAACACTTAAAGTGATAATAACGAGAGTTATACGGTTATTATCGGCACAAAGTCTCGCATTTTTAATATGTATAGTGACTATAGGATTAATTTTTATTAAGAAATGAAATAGTTGGTGTGAAATTAAACCAAAAGTAGCATAGTAATAGCCAAATGACCTCCCCGCTTCAGCTTCGCTACCATGAGATTATGTAATCCCGCAACTGATGAATTGTACAGTACATGCTATATCCAAAGTAAGCTCCGATCCAATAAAAAAACCTGTCCCTTTAAACGGGACAGGATTACTTTGAAATTAAATATGATCGGCTCAACAATACCACATTTTGGGACATGCTACCTGATTAATCAAGCACAGAAATAGCAGCTGCCGCGGCGGCAAACTTCTCCCTGGAATCACGTCCTCTGCCCTAACCTCAAGTTGCTTATAGTAAAGGTAAAGTGGTAAATAGGTCCCCTATAAAATCACACAAAGAATAGGAGTACTAACTATACAAAATAGAAATTCACCACATCTTTGAAATGAACTATCGTCTCCCGTTAGAGCTTAAAGATCTGTAATCATACGAACTTCTACTAACTGGGATCGTCTTCGTACGAAACCAATCGGCCGCTTGCTGGACCAACGGTGATGAATTTATCGGTGTAATATCATCGATCGAAATCCAGTCATAACCATTGGAGTCTTGTCCTTCGAATTGAACCACGGAATCTCCAATTTTTCCAGCGACAATAATAACTTCATATAAAATCGCAATATGATGCACACACTCAGTAGAGTTATCCTGTAGCGTCCATAACACAGAAAAATCACAAACACCAATATTGTTGAGTTCTTTGACTTTGAATCCTGTTTCTTCGTTAAACTCCCTTTTTAAACCTTGCTCTAAGGACTCCGATACTTCTAGTCGCCCCCCAGGCAAGTCAAATTGCCCGGTGCCCCCTATTTTCGTCTCTGTTGAATTGGCTATCGTCTCCCGATAGGTCAACAAATTTAACGAATAAAACTAATCAAGACTACTGAAGCACCCATTAACACTATTATAGAAAATAAAAAGTAGCCTAGAATTCTTAAAGGACGTGGCATTGAGTGTAAATCGACTTTTTTCAGCGGTCCCCCACCCTCAATATTTTGAATAGAGCGAAGGTTCTCATCGACATAGTTATCGTCAGTGTACAAATATTCCTTTTCGGGATTGGTTTCATGGATGTTGTTCTTGCTCATTTCCAAGTCACCTCTCACATCATTGTATATCCCCCATTTTAATAATACCCAAAACTTCTGTACACAGCATAAAAAAGCCGCAGTTTATGCGACTTTTATTGTATAGATGGTATTGTCATCCTACATATTGGAGATCACTATCGATCAATGACTTTCGGTCTCCCCCAATGAAATCATTAATCAAACACTCTTATCGACACAAGCGGTCAACCGCTTCTCTATATCGGAAGCAATACTCATCAAGGCTTCATTCTCGACCAGCCCAATCAAGGCCGTCGGTTTCGGCATGCCGATCTTAGTTGTTCCATTCTCTACATATACGGCCAATTTGCAAGGGAGAAAGTAACCGATCAGTGCATTCTCAGAAAGCACACGCTTGGCTTCAACCGGATTACAAACCTCTAAAATTTGATAAGACATATCAAATTCGACACCCTTCTCTCGCAGCTTTTCCTGCATATCGAGCTGCCATAGCACACCGAATTTCTCAGCCTTTAGATTTTCCGTCAGTGTCTCGACCGCTTGATCAGGTGTCTTGGTTGTTTCAACCGTATAATGGAACATTAAGTAATCGCCCCCATAACATTTTTGTTTTTCAGGCAATGAGCCTAGCTACCAAAAAGGCTGTGGCAGCGGCCAATCCACCGACTAGTGTTGTTTGAGCAGCACTCTTTAACGGTTTGGAGCCTGTAAATTTACCCTTCACGTATCCGAAGACAAATAACGCTATTAGTGTCGCTACAACAGAAACCATTAGAGCCGTAACGTCGTGATGAATAATCATATATGGAAATAACGGAATGAACCCGCCCACGATATAGGATAATCCGATTGTTATCGAACTATTGCGAGCCCTCTTTGGGTCAGGCTCTTCAAGTCCAAGTTCATGCTTCATCATGAAGGAAATCCAACGCTTCGGATCGCTGCTTATTTGGTTGACGGCCGATTCAACGAGATCTTCTTGAAGCCCCCATTCCCGGAACACCTCGGCTACTTCTTCTCTTTCATAATCAGGAAGTTCGATGATCTCCCGCCGCTCTCTCTCTAGTTCATTCTCATAATGCTCTTGTTCGGTTCGAGCCGCTAGATACCCCCCTAAACCCATCGCTATCGAACCGGCTGCGATCTCTGCCAAGCCAGCAACAACAACAATTTGCGTCCCCGATACGGAACCCGAAAGACCAGCTGCAAGAGCAAAAGGAACCGTCAGTCCATCCGACATACCTATCACGATGTCTCTGATTAGAGCGGTCGCTGTAAAGTGTTTCTCGATATGCTTGTTTTTTTCCGGATGGTTCAAATTGAAAGCCTCCTTGTGCATTTGCAGTTATGAGATACTAATCATTATTTCCTTTCGGAGGGATTTCCATTACGCCATTTATTTGCCTTGGCAAGCACGAGCGAGTAGACACTGGTGACCCTTGCGCGGTATTCATCCTTAGAATGAAGTTGTAATGTGGACTTACAGGTAGTCGCGAACAAAAAGACGCCATCGAGGGAGTCCACTCCTGCCCCGATGGCGTCTTTACTCATGATACGATGCGATTACGATCAAATTTTGGCCAAATACTCGATCGAGGTTACTTGATCGTTTTCGATGACGAACCGTAATTGGGATTTGCCTTGGTCATAGACGTACAAATTCAAGTTGTTGGTGAACTTGTCGCCGTAGGCTTTAATCACGTCGCTTTTCTTGTTGAACAAGGTGACGCCTTCCTTGGTGGCCACCGTATCGTCGAACAGAATGACGGACGCGATATAATCGACGCCGTCCTTCTCGTAGGCATACACGTCGAAGCTGCTGTATTGGTAGATTTTATTGAGTCCCGGGAAAGCGCAGGCTTGCGATTCGAAATAACTTTGCGGTTTTCCGAGTTGCTTCAAGATCGGAGCTGCTTCGGCATGCATCGGAATCGGGATTCCGTTCGCCTCAAACACGTAGCCGTCGCTGCTTGCTTGTTCAGGCGTCCCGGAAGCCTGGGTCGAAGCTGGCGAAGCAGCGGCTCCTTCCGTCTGCGTCAACGCGCTAGGTGACGCAGATCCCTCCTCCGTCATTTTGTTCCCGCAACCGGATAGTACCAATAGGAGGGCAATCAGCCCTATACTTGCTTTTTTCAACGTAAACACTCCTTCATCCATTCTTATCACGTTTCGACTTTATAGCGTTTCAGGTATCCGTATTTGGCGAGCTCGTCCAATTGATCCTGCTTCATCCGATCGTAAAAATCGATTTTCTTTTGCCAGATCCCGCTCCACGTCTCGTCAGAACGATGATCTTGCAGATGGTACGTATCCGCCAGGAATGCTCCGAAGTACGCAGCCAGCTTTTCCGCTCCGTATACGTTCAGATGCAGGCCCGCGTCATAGGTATCCGTCTGCAGGTCGATTCCGGCATCGTCCATGTGCTTCAGAAAATTGATGTAGGTTAAATCGTGGGCCGCAGCGTACTGCTCCATCTGGGTATCCCACTCGTCGTACCAATGCGGGTAGATCGTCGGCGCTTTGACCAATACGAGTTGGATACCATTTTCTTTGCACAACTCCGTCAATCGATCCAAGTAGCTATAGGCGTTGGAACCGAATCGGTAATCGGGCAGCCTCGGAGCTCTCGGAACTCTCCCCGCCGGCTTCACGTCTACTCTCATATAATACCCATTGTGGAATAACTTCTCCTTGCCGAACAAGTTCGTGAAGTCGTCTTTGCTTAATTGATCCCATCTGGAATGAAAACGCAATAAGGGCGCAAGGTAATCGACGAGATGCTCGCTGTTCATCATGGACGCTTGAATGCTCTTCAGCTTGGTTGCCGAGAGTTGCATCCCATCGAGCGTCATGCGGTTATATTCTTCTTTTTGCGGTTCGTTGTACTGCATGGCGAGAACGTTAAAGACGACGACTTTCGGCTTCTCGTATTTCAGCGTCTCTTCCAGCAAATAGTACGACTGCCAGATCAATTGTTGCGCGCTGCCGCGGATATAGCTCGTAATCCCGTATTTCTCCCACAGCGTTACCGGCGAGAAATTCTCGTACACTTCGCAGTCACCGAGAAATATAACGTCGAAATCCTTGCGTTTCTCTTTGTAATATTCGCCGATAAGCGAACCCTCGACGATGCCGGATACGTATTTGGGCATAAGCAGGCGTTGCAGCACATAGAGCGAGCCGAGCAGCAGAACGATCGCGACGGTTCCGATTATAAGCTTCTTCCGTACCAATGTCCCCTCATCCCTCCTTTGAAATCAGAACTGATTATAGATAAATTGCTTCGCGTCATAACCGACGCCGTAAGCCCCGAAGACCAGGATCGAGAGGATCAGCATGCCGTAAAGCGAATACCTTACGCCAATCGGCTGCGCCTCTATCTTCTCCCTCACGCTCCCGCTTCTTTGAAGCAAGCTGACGATTCCGACGACCGCTAGGCTCAACAGGATTAAGACATAGTGACTAAAGGAGATGCCCAGATGAAGCAACGAACCGTCGAATAAGACTCGATAATTGAAGGTCGTGAACATGGACCCGAACATCCTGAACGTCAGCGGCACGTCCATGTAACAGTCGAACAGCCGGATCGAGCTCATCAGCAGCAGCGTCCGCACGACTTGGAAAGAGCGGAATCCGAACGTATGCTTGACGTTGAACTTTCCATGGAACCAATCGTAGAACGGTTCCAGTTCTTGCGAGATAAGAATGATGATACCGTTCGCCAGTCCCCATGCGATGAAGTTCCAGCTGGAGCCGTGCCAGATGCCGGTGGCGAACCAGGTCGTTAAAGTCGCTAGATACACGGGCGCGCGCTTGCCGATCGCATTGCCGAACCGCCGGCGGGAGAACTTCGACAGGGCTAGCATCGGCTTCGAGACGGACATCGGGAAAAAGACGTAATCCCGGAACCAAGCGCCCATCGAAATATGCCATCTGCGCCAGTAATCCGTGATCGATTTGGCGAAATACGGTCTTAGGAAATTTTCCTGAACCTTGACGCCTAGCACTTGGGCAATCCCGATCGTAATATCGATACCGCCGGAAAAGTCGGCCAACAGTTGAAACGCGTATAGCAACATGCCAACCAACACGAACGCTCCATGATAGTGACCGGGATCGTCGAAAATCGTTCGAACGGCAACCATCAGTTGATCGGCGATGACCAGCTTTTTGAAAAATCCCCATGCGATTCGCTGCAAGCCGAACTTTACGTTGCGGCCGTCGAAGTCGTGCGGGCCGTACAACGTCTTGCCCAATTGATCGAATCGGCTAATCGGTCCTTGTATGACTTCGGGGAAAAAGGAAACGAATAACGCGAACTTGAACAGATTGCGCTCCGGCGGAAATTTGCCCCTGTAGACGTCGATCAGGTAAGCCGCGCTCTTAAACGTATAGAAGGAAATGCCGAGCGGAACGGCGATCGTCCAGAAGGAAATGCCGCCTTCGCTTCCGAAAGCCCGGGCGATGTGATTGATGTTCGCGATCGCGAAATCGGTGTATTTGACAAAAGCAAGTATGCCCAAGGCCACGAACAAGGCGAGCAGCATCGGAATCCGTTTTCTAGCTTTCATCTTGGATTTGTATTCGTTGATCACGGATTTGGCCAATTCGTGCTTATGTTCCCGTAGATACGCGGATTCGGTCTGCGCCAAGTCGCCGATTCGGCGTCCGGCATAATAAACGCAAACCGTCGTTGCCGCGATATAAGCAAGAAATTGAAGCCCGGAGAACGCATAGAACAAATAGCTGGCGATGAGAAGCAATACCCACTGGTATCTTCTCGGAATGAGATAATAAAAGACGAACAAGGAAGCAAGAAAGAGAATGAAACCGTATGAGGTGAAAAGCATGGTCTCCCCCTATAAATCGTCAGATAGTCTTTTGATTAACGCATACAACGCCTGGGCGGAATTGAAGTTATCCGGCGTAATTTCCTCTACGGGAATCGTCACGCCGAATTCGCCGTCGATTTCCGCAAGCAGCGTGACGATGTCGAACGAATCCAACACTTTATCCTTGATTAACGTATCGCATTGACGAAAATCGATGTCAGGGTGCATATCTTCCAATATTTTCAATAACTCATCCATTTGCTTAACTCTCCTTCTTGACGCAAGTTTCTTTGAGGTAAACGCGATCGATTTTTCCGTTCGTCGTGAGCGGCATCGCGTCTAACCGCTCAATCCGATTAGGAATCATATATTTCGGCAGCAGTTGCTTCAGTTCCTTGACGATCGATCTGGCGTCCGTTTCGCCTACGAAGAATAAGACGATCTTCTCCATGGTTTTGTCGTAAACGCAGCAAGCGCTTTTGATCCCTTCCAGCCGATTGACGTTTGCCTCAATTTCTCCGAGCTCTATGCGATACCCCATATGCTTGATCTGGTAATCTTTGCGCGAGACGAACATCAGCTCGCCATGCTCGTTGTATTTGCCTAAATCCCCCGTCCGGTAGATCAGTTCGGGATACTGGTCGTTCAACGGATTTTGTACGAAGACTTCGTTCATTTTGGCGAAATCTCCGTAATAGCCCATTGTCAGGCAAGTGCCCCGAATGCATATTTCTCCGGCTTCCCCGGGAGCGGCTTCACGATCGCCTGCACCGAGCAAGAGGATTTCGGTATTCCGAAACGGCCTGCCGATCGGTAAAATCTCGTGTTCCTCGAACGCCCGTTCCACCTTGTAGTAACACGACATGCCGGTCGCTTCGGTTGGGCCGTATAAGTTAACGAATTTCGCGTTAGGCAACGCTCTTCTCCACAGATTGAATTGCTTCACAGGGAATACTTCGCTGCCGAACGCGACGGTATGCAGATATTGCGGAACCAGCTTGTCCAGCACTTTGAAGGAAGAGATCATCGTTAACGCCGATACGACCCAGCATACGGTGTTAATGCGATACTCGTTCAGGAACTCCACCAATTTGAGCGGGAACATAAACAGGCTCTTCGGGATGATATACGTCGTCGCTCCGAACTTCAGGGTCGGAAATAGTTCTTTAAAGCAAGCATCGAGATACAGCGGCGTCTGGTTCCCGAATATCGTGTCTTCGCACAGCGAGAGCACGTCGGATAAGTTCTCGATATAATCGATCACCGATCTGTGGTTGGCGATGACGCCCTTCGGTACGCCCGTTGAGCCGGACGTGAAGACGACGTACAAAGGATCCGTGTCCAAGGCGGAAAGGCGTATTCGGGTTAATGCCTCGTCGTCGACAGGACCTTGAATCAAGTCGTCGAACAGATGAACGTTCCCTTGAAAGTCGATGGCATCGGCGGTTGCCATCGTCGACTCGTCGCAGATGATTACGCCGGGATTTATCTTCCGAACGATCGTCTCGATGCGGGTGCGGGGCATCTCTTCGTCGAGCGGTACGTAGAAATTGCCGCTGTAGATGACGCCGTAATAAGCCGCGATCGCTTTTGGACTCCTGTTCATGAATACGACGATTGGCTGCTTTTGCAAATGGTGCCTGTTTAGAAACGTTCCGATCGCTCTGGACTGCCCGTACACTTCTTGGAACGTAAGGCTGAATTCGTCGTTCGCGTAAGCTATTTTGTCCGGTACTCTTCGTACCGTATACTCTAAATACTCCATGACGTTGAACTGCATAAGGCAAACCTCCCCTCCTTATTTAAGATACTTGCTTCTTTCCTTGAGCGGTTTGGTCGGCGTTGCCGGATGTTTGGACTTATCGAATAGGTAGTAGTTCTTAAATTGCTTATTAAATTCGGCCAGCTCTGCGTCTGTAAGCAGGAAAGTCGTATTCTTTTTGATCGTGGGAGTGGTATCGAAGTGATACCAGGCGCCATCCACTTTGACTAAGCTCCAGAAATGTTTCGTTTTTCTGCCTTTGTCCCGGATCACGGTTTGCGTTTCGAAGCCGCTTCTCTCCATCAGCATCCTTGCGGTGGCATAGTAGACGAAGCAGTCGCCCGTACCTTGTTTAAACCCTTGAAGAGCGCCTTTTCTCCAATCGGTGTGGCTGGAGCTGTCGACATAGCCGATGTTGTACTTCGTCCATTTGAAGATTGCCCATAACTTATCGACATCCGTCATGTCTTCCGTCACGATCTTGGCGAGTACGGTATCCGCCAGTTTATTCAGTTCGTCCTCGTTGAGGGGGCTTGCAGGTTTTACCTTAACCGTTACGGTAGCCTCCGCTTGGGCTATGTTGCCTGCGGCATCCTTGGCCATATACGTAAGGTTGTAAACGCCGGCTTTCTTTAGGTTGACGCCGCCCGTGTCTACGACCAAAGGGACGTTCATATCGAGATTATCCTTAACGGTTACGCCGGTTTTGTACGAAACGCGGTCTCCGATAAAGACGGTTAAATTTTTGACTCCCGTGATTTTGGGCGGCTCCGTATCAGCCTTGGTGTCCGGCGTCGCGGCAGACGCGGCAGTCGGTGCGGCAGTCGGCGTGGCTGCGGGATTGGTATCCGCCGATATGCTGTCAATCGAGGTCCATATAACCAATGCGGCAATAAAAATGAAGGAAAATACTAAGATGGCCTTGTTACGTCTAGCACGTTTAGTTCGTTTAGTGCGCATGCGGCAACCCCATTTCAGTTGAAACTTTGCGAATAATTCCAATTCAATTCAGTTCACTTTACTATAGCCAAAACCGGATTTCGGGATTCAAAAATTTTCATTTAAATGAAAATTTATGACCGAATTCTCATAGTATTAATACATGAAAAAGATGATGATGCAAAATAAGGTAGAGATGATGAGACGATCCCTATTAGGCGTGATCGGCGGGATGGGACCAAAGGCGACATCGGTTTTTTTCGAGAGAGTTATTGAATTCACCGAAGCGGAAGCGGATCAGGACCATATTGACATGATTATTTTGAATCATGCGTCATTGCCGGACCGAACGAGCTCGATCCTTGAGCGGAAAGATCAGCAGTTCCTTCGGTTGATCCAAGCGGACATCGCGTTGCTCGAGCATGCGGAAGTGTCGAACATCGTGATCCCTTGCAATACGGCGCATCGTTTCTTCGACGACATTCAAGCCATGACGGCTATTCCGATCGTCAACATGGTAAGAGAAACGGTCGAAGAACTGCTCGCGAAACATAAAGCCAATAGTAAAATCGGCATTCTCGCGACCGACGCCACCCTTCAAACCGATATCTATTCGGATGTCCTGCGGCAATACGGCCTTGAGCCGTTCATCCCGAGCCCAAGCATGCAACAAAGCATTATGAGCATCATCTATGAAGATATCAAAAAAACCGGTCATTCGGATTCTCGTGTGCTCGAAGGTATTATGACGGAAATGCTACAGCGGGAGAAATGCGACGGCGTCGTTCTCGCGTGCACGGAATTATCTTGCATAGAATTAGGCGAATCCGTGCGGCCTTACTATATCGACGCCTTGGATGTTCTCGTGAATCGGTCCATTACGTTATCCGGCGGTACGATCAAGCCCGCCCTAAAGATAAAGACGCATCTATCGAGAAAATAATTCATTCATTATCCAGTGGCTTTGTAATAAACTTATAACCAATTCCGTTAATCGTTTGAATGAGCCCTTGCCATCTTTCAAGCTTCTTGCGGAGCCTTTGGATATGTATATCTACCGTTCTGGTTCCCCCGGCATAATGATTCAGCAGCACCTTTCTGGAATACACCCGATCAGGATTACACGCAAGCTCAACAAGAAGATCAAACTCCAAGCGCGTAAGATATGGCACTGGAAATGCTGAAGTCGTCTTCTACAACAAGTACTTTCAACATAATAACCCCCTTTTGAACAAACTCTTGACTCTATGAAATGATTGAAGGAGTTATATCTTTCCGTGATGCGGGTATTATGCGAGATCAGCAACTTTAACGCTTTTACCCGAACGAAGAATGGATTGCTCTACGAGCACATCCATAGCATCAATGCAATATCTTTTGATATTTTGCCGCAATGGTATACTTGATAATTCCGTGCAAGCAATTACGACACAGTCGCAATCGAAGTCGCTCAGCAGCTTCTCTATGATGTCCTCGATTTCTGCCGGATTAACCTGTTGATTTTTCTTTAGTTTCTTATAAATGATACTCATGATACGTTTCTGTATTTCTTCATTCGGCTTGTATAGTTTAAGTTTCAATTTTTCGCATTCTTCGCTATATAGCCCGTTATGCAAGGTTCCATCCGTCGCCAAAATCCCTACTTTACTGCCCGATCCAAACTTATCCGCCACAAGCTTAAGCGTCTCGTTAACCATATTAATAATCGGAATGGTGGTCATTTCCTGCATCTCATTATAAAAGCAGTGTGCCGTGTTACAGGGTATTGCAATATTGGACACGCCGGCATGATGAAGGAGAGCCATATCTTTAGAAATTTGATCTAAGAATAGATCCCCTTCCTTCTTTCGAAGAACATCGGTCCTGTCAGGAAGACTCGTATGATTAAGAATAATGATATTAATGTGATTCTGATCCATATCCGCATTTGTTCTGTTTATGATTCTTTCAAAAAAAACCGAGGTAGCTTTGGGACCCATTCCGCCAATAATGCCTAAACTCCCATGTTCCATCTTCGTTCACCCACTTAGCCGCATTCAATCTTCACGCCATTCACTTTGTTCCGTTCATAGCGCTAAACTAATCATGCAAAAAACATATCTCAAAAATATATACAAGATGTAACGTAGTTGTAACATTTAAATGAATAGAATCCATGCTCTCAAAATACACAAATGACAAAAATTCTGCGGATACAAAAAAACCGTTTCGCGGTAATTGCCGCGAAACGGTTCAGTAATCCGAAATTCATTAAAAGGTAGGAGCCGGCGGTTCTTCTATTTTCATACGGAGTAAACTATAAGGCTTCTCCCGCAGGTCATTGCCATAATGAAATCTTGACTGCCGATGTAATTGGTTCACGATGAAATATAAGTATTGATCTGGACCAATAGAAAAAGTATCCGGCCATAGCATTCTCGGATCATGCGCAATGGTTTCCATAATTCCATTCGGCAATATCTTTCGAATACTATTATTTTCATAGTCTCCGGCGTAAACGTTTCCTTTTGCATCGGTGATCATTCCATCGGATGCCCCTTTTTCTCCCCAATACTTCACGTAATGTTGTAAATTCCTATCCGGTATCGTTCGGTCTCTAAGGACTTCCGTTGAAATCGAGTAGAGCTGACGGCTGGTGAGAGGACAAAAATACAACGTCTTGCCGTCCGGGGAAATCGCTATACCATCGGATGCCAATCTAAAGGGTGAAGTAGATCCGTCTTTGTTGCGATTCATCAGGATTCTACCTTCCACTTTGGGTAAGAAAAAGAGATCGGGCGAAGTTGAATTTGCTCCGTTTAACCGTCTCCAGGCATAGCCCGTTTCTAAATCAACGACAATAATGGCTCCTGGCCCTCGGGAAGACGAATCCGTTATATAGGCGTAACCTGCTCTCCCGACACGAAAATCAAATCGGACATCATTCAGATAAGTGGTTGGCAGGACAACATCATCCGTAAAGGTATAAACGCTTTTTATGGTATTTGAATTTAAATCGACAGCGACTAGCTTTGCCCCGCCTTTGATGGGTTCAGAGAAATTTGGAGCCCCCGTATCCAGTACCCAAAGCGTTCCCCTGCCATCCGTAACGACACTTTGAACACTAATGAAGGATGTTGCGATATTCGATGGGTTTACCACATTCGCTTCTATACTAGGATAAGGCTGAATGGTATCGTTAACGATTTCAGCCACCGTAAATTTAACGTCGTCTCCCCATTTCGGAAAGCAAATGAAGATACGCCCGGTTTCTGAAACCGTTACGCCTGTAGGCATGGCTCCGTAAAATAAAAAAACCGCCTCAAGCTTACCAAAATACGTTTCACTCGGTAACATCACTTGTATGAAAGCCTCCCCCAACACGCTCGAACTGCCATCACCTATTTATATGACTGCATGTGAGTGTCTATAACACAAGATGATGAGTATAAGAAGTACATCATACATAGGAGTCTCCTCTCCTGTACAAGCTATGGCCATGGACATGGAACGAAATTTATTGCTGCTAGTCTGGTTTGTGTGTGTAACCACCATCTATTTTTTTGTTCCAAAAGCAAAAGCTCATGAATTTGTGTTGTGCTTTCTTGTGTGTCAGGCTGTTGGATGGATAGTAGAAATTCTGCTCGTTCAATTTGATTTGGTGGCCTACCCATTACGTGAATTTCCCAAAGCATCGGATTTAAATATCACGTTCAAAGTGGTGTGGACGCCTGTTGCCAGCGGTCTGTATTACATTCATAGACCTCGGGCGAATAAATGGATAACGTGTTTTTACTTTGGTGTCTGGATTTCACTGCTCACCTTAATCGACGGGATGCTGGCCGCAAAAACCGAATTGGTGGAATATGTTCATTTTCACTGGAGTCTGATGGCAATCGTGTTATCGATTATATTTCTCTCCGTTCACGTTCTAGTGAGCTGGTTTTTTAAAGACCGGAAAGTTTTCAGAAAGGAATTGAGCGAGGGATGAGTTTGCTGGCGCAGTACGGCATTATCGTTTCAGCGTGGATCCTTTCATTATTAATGATTCTCGTCATCCCAAGGGAGAAACGTCGATTGGCGATGGTTGCTTTTTTATTCAAACAGTATTTAACGTGTATTTTCGGTCATGTCGTAGTCGAACTCCAACTTCTCGCCTATCCCGTAAGGGAGTTTGCCGAAGTTAACCGGACGAGTTTCACCTACGAATATATGGCCTTTCCGATGACATGCGCGGTGTTTAACGCGTATTATCCGAGCTCACGGAGCGGCTGGGTTCAATTCGGCTATTACGTGCTATTCACTACTGTACTGATAATTGGTGAGGTGCTGCTCCAACAATATACCGATCTGATTCGGTATGTTCATTGGAACTGGTTTTGGTCGTGGGCTACGATTTTCCTCACGTTCCTGATGACTCGGGCTTTCTGCGTGATCTACTTTGGGACAATGAGAGGTGCCAGATATATATAAAAGAAGCCTTCAAAACCACTATTAGAAGTGGAATTGAAGGCTCTTTGCTATCGTTTTACTGTTGGTCCGGCAGTCGTAATGCGTTTGCTGAAGTTTGCGCTTGATCTAAAAATTCCTCTGCTTGGGTCAATTGCTGCCGGGCTGTCTCCAAGGCTTGTGAATTTGTTGCCGCATTAGATTCACTGATCGAGCTTAGCGCCTGATTTAAAGCCGTTTGCACTTCAGAGACCGCGTTAGATGCATGCTGCTCCAGCGTATTGCTGCTCGAATGAAGCGAATCTTGTGCTGGTTTTCTTGCATTTTCGGTAGCTAGATCAATTTTGTTTTCATTGGGCAAGATGAGTCCTCCTTCCTTGAGCGAAGATCAAATGACTTAAACAGAAGTAAGTATGCGGTTGTGATTTTGTTTATATTCGGGCCATCCATTTTTAGTATAGGATTCAATGCGCAGGATAAGCTAATTCGGATTAAAGGAAGGAGAGGATACTTTCTCAATGGATATGCCAACGCTAGCACCACACGAATCAATGGAACTGCATGAAGCGCTAAACTTCAAAACACTCTGCCTGGCTAAGTCAAAACTTATGCAAGGCTTGGTCTTTGACCAAGAGTTAAAAGCGTTAATGCAGAAGGACGTCATTCTATCCACGCAGCAGATCGCCGAGCTTCAGGCCATCTACGCAAGAGCCCCTTTCCAAGCGCCTGTTCCGAATAGCCCGACACCTATCACTCATTAAAGGGGAACGCCAATGAATACCGATTATTTAGACCCGATTAACTCGTTAAATATGCCGGAGATGGCAGATATGACATTTGCAACGGATTTCCTTATCCGTGCCAAAGAAGGCGTAAGAAATTTGTCCATCGCCCTGACGGAAACGGCTTCTCCCGATGTAAGAGCGCTGTTGCGCAATCATCTTATGCAGGGAATTGCACTGCACCAAGAAATCACGGAGCTTATGATTCGCAAAAAATGGTTCCATCCTTACGAACTGAACGAACAATACCAGCTCGACCAGCTTTCAGCCAAAAATACGGTGATGATCGGGCAGATGAATTTGTTCCCGGGTGATACGTCGCGTAAAGGAATGTTTGATCGGACCCCAGATGAACATATTGGAGGACATAATGCATGAAGGCGGTAACGTATCAAGGGATTAAAAATGTCGTGGTCAAAGAGGTGCCGGATCCGAAGATTGTAAAACCGGACGATATGATTGTAAGAATCACCAGTTCCGCCATATGCGGATCGGACCTTCACCTGATTCACGGGATGATCCCTAACCTTCAGGAAAACTATGTCATCGGGCATGAACCGATGGGGATTGTCGAAGAAGTAGGCCCTGGTGTGACCAAGGTAAAGAAAGGCGACCGGGTAATCATCCCTTTCAACATCGCATGCGGAGAATGCTTTTTTTGTAAGAATCAGCTGGAAAGCCAATGCGACAATTCAAACGAACACGGGGATATGGGCGCCTATTTCGGCTACTCCGGAACGACCGGCGGTTACCCTGGCGGGCAAGCCGAGTATCTGCGGGTTCCGTATGCTAACTTCACCCACTTCAAGATTCCCGAAAGCTGCGAGCAGCCGGACGAAAAGCTGAGTTTGATCGCCGATGCCATGACGACGGCATTCTGGAGCGTGGATAACGCCGGCGTCAAGAATGGAGATACGGTCATCGTGCTCGGCTGCGGTCCGGTCGGACTTCTGGCCCAAAAATTCTGCTGGCTTAAGGGAGCAAAGCGGGTCATCGCTGTTGATTATGTCGATTACCGCTTACAGCATGCGAAGCGAACGAACCATGTGGAAATCGTAAACTTCGAACAGGATAAGAATATTGGCAACACGCTAAAGGAAATGACCAAAGGCGGAGCCGATGTCGTGATTGATGCGGTTGGAATGGACGGCAAGATGAGCGATCTCGAATTTCTAGCCAGCGGTTTGAAACTGCAAGGCGGCACCATGAGCGCATTTATCATTGCGTCCCAGGCTGTACGCAAAGGCGGTACCATCCAAGTCACTGGCGTATACGGCGGACGTTATAACGGATTCCCGCTCGGAGACATCATGCAACGCAACGTGAATATCCGGTCCGGACAAGCCCCGGTCATTCACTATATGCCGTATATGTACGAGCTTGTTACGTCGGGCAAAGTAGACCCGGGAGATATTGTTACGCACGTCATTCCGCTTAGCGAAGCCAAGCATGGTTATGAAGTGTTCGATACGAAAACGGACAATTGCATCAAAGTCATCTTAAAACCGTGATTTAAGGTGTACTACAGGGAGGACAATCCGAATGAATTCCAATTACGCTTTGCATGAGATGCTGGAGGTTCATGAAATCACTGCGTTCAAGACCGTTTGCATGACCAAATCCAAAACCATGCAAGCTCTGGTAACCGACCCGGAGCTCAATCAAATTTTGCAACAAGACGTACAATTATCACAGCAGCACCTTCAGGAGCTCAGTGGAGTGCTGTCTAAAGCGACTCTAACCTAAAGGAGATAAGAACATGAACACCCTAATCGAACACTTGACAGGGCTTCATACGCTGACCGATGACGTGATCGCAATGGATCTGTTGATGAACGCCAAGAGCGGAGTCAGAAACTACGCCATGGCCGTAACCGAATGCGTCACCCCCGAAATCAAGCAAATTTTGATGAAACAGCTGGACGATGCTATAGACTCCCATGAAAAGATAACAAACTACATGATACAGCGGGGCTTGTACCATCCCTACCATATTCCGGAGCAAATTGAGCTCGATCTCAATAATATACAGACCGCTATGAACATTCCGTCCTGACACCATATTCGTTCCGACAAAACGCGCAAAACCGCTATGGTTCAGGCGCGTTTTTTTTCTCTTAGAGAAGCGATATAGCTGCATTAATCGCATTATCGATAAACAATCGATCCGGTCGCGCCTTTAACATAACCGTGATTCCGATTAATGAAACGACTAAACTTTGAGCTAAAGCTTTGGTATTTATATCTGCATAAAGTTCTCCGGTTTGAGTCCCCTTTTCAATCGCTTCTTGAAATAAGACAGCTAAATACATTTGATGTTCTCTTGTAATAATCGCGAATTTCTCATCCTTGGACGCAAGTTCTACCATCGTATTGATGCAAAAGCATCCCAGGCTGTCTTCCCCTTGGTACGCTTCATCGGCCAAACCTGTAAAATACGAATGAATAGCATCCTTGATAGAGGATTTACTGTTAAGTTTCTCCCTAACATTTGAAGCATGCCATAGCGTGTACTTGCGTAAGGCTTGCTCAAACAGTTGTTCTTTATCGCCAAAAGCTAAATAAAGGCTAGGTCGTTGAATGGCCATTGCCGACGTCAAATCGTTTAATGATGCAGCCTCAAAGCCTTTTTCCCAAAACACTCGCATCGCGGCATGAAGCGCTTCCTCCTTATCGAACTCCCGAAGTCGAACCATAGCTTTTCCTCCCTATATTATACTGATCGGTATGATATAAATCATATTGTTAAGCCATCCAGTTTGTCAAATGTCCTTAAAATATCTCTTGACTTCAGGAATCTCTGGAGGTATTTTTATTTCATGCCCTTATTTTACCGTTCGGTATAATATACTACCCAGTACAATACATTGTGAGGAGGGTGATGAGAAGATGGTAAAGGTTAGTTCCGGGAAGGAAGAAATGGAGGCAATAACAGAGCAAGCTTATTCCAATCGCCAGCCTGCTGTAATGTCGAGGGGGTTAGCGTTATTGTTTGCCGTAGCATGCGGGCTGGCTGTCGCGAATGTTTATTACGCACAACCCCTGCTTGACGCTATCTCAAGTGAATTTGATATGGGGCGTTCGTCCGTTGGTATCGTTATTACGGTCACGCAAGGATTTTATGCGTTAGGCCTTCTGTTGCTTGTACCGCTTGGTGATTTGATTAACAGACGCTGGTTGATTCCGGGGCAAATGTTCTTGTCCGTGATCGCCTTGGTCACCATCGCTCTCGCCCCGGGAGCGGGAGTATTGTTCTCGGGTTTGGCGGTCGTAGGATTGCTGGCCGTTGTCACGCAAACGCTTGTCGCTTATGCGGCAGCCTTAGCTCTTCCTTCTGCTCGGGGACGTATCATCGGCCTAGTAACTAGCGGCATCGTAATCGGCATCTTATTTGCGAGATCTACTGCAGGAATATTAACCGATCTTGCCGGCTGGCGTTCCGTTTATCTTTTCTCCGCAGGCTGCCTGTTTATTATTGCATTGACGCTTCTTAAGTTTTTACCGCAAGAACAACATAAAGCATCGCTGACATATATCCAGCTGCTTCAATCGGTATTTGCGTTGTATAGAGAGGAACGCGTCTTGCGTATTCGCTCCTTATTCGGATTGCTGATCTTTACAGCTTTCAGTATCTTTTGGACCGCGCTAGTATTGCCGCTCAGCATGCCTCCGCTATCGCTCTCGCATACGGTAATCGGAGCTTTCGGTCTTGTTGGCGTTGCCGGGGCATTGGGGGCAGCTAGAGCTGGACGTTTGGCCGACCGTGGGCAGGGACAACATACAACAGGTATAGCACTCGTGATATTAATGGTATCGTGGCTGCCAATCAGCTATACGAAGCAATCGCTTGCCGCTCTTGTCGTTGGCATAATCCTTCTTGATCTTGCGGTTCAAGCCGTGCACGTTACGAACCAAAGCATGATTTTGAAAGTCCGTCCTGAGGCTCGCAGCAGGCTTACCGCAGCGTACATGATTTTCTATTCCATTGGCAGTGCCATTGGTTCGATTGCTTCTACAAGTCTATACGCTCATGCCGGTTGGACCGGGGTATGTTGGCTTGGAGCGGGGGTAAGTGCAATCGCCTTGTTGCTGTGGGTCGTTACGAGTCGCCCAAAGTAATAAATGGACAAAAAACGGCTTTGAATAGAACTGCTTGTCGTTTGGCAACACGTAATTAAGGAAGGCAACCGTCGTTCTGACCGGCTGCCTTCCTCAAGTGATACTGGTGTTTACTGTTCAAGCAGACTCTTCAACGAGCCGGAAACGACGGCGCCTCCGAATAATACCGCCTTGCGCTGTGCCCGCCGCGCTACCGCTTCCGAGGAGCAGCTGGCTTGCACGAAAACCGCGTCGGCTTTATCGCCAACCGCAGGCCATACTCGCTTGCCATTGGCGTCAAGCGGAATCGTGCCCCCGGTGATAAAGCCGAGTGATTCCGCGAGCGAACGTTCGTCGACGAACCGGTACAACTCGGCGAGCAGGCCTGCCTTCTCCAGGCAATCCCCGGTACCGAACGGCGACCAATGATCGGTGATGCTGTCATTGCCTAATTCTACTTTGACTCCCTTAGCTTTCAGCATTGGAATCGGCATGATCAAGTTGCCGAACGGTACCGTCGAGGTGACGGAAATGCCTAATCCCGCAAACCTCTTGGCCAATTCAGCGGCGGCTTCGCTCTCGCCCGCAAAGCCAAACGCATGGCTTACCGTTACTTTGCCTTGCCACCCCGCCTGCTCCGTAAGATCGGCAAGCCTGTGCATCGTCGTCAAGCCGGGCTCGCCGCGGTCGTGAATATGGATGTCGACGCCCGCATTCGTTTGAACGGCGATGTCCATGATCGTCTGCAGCGATTTCTCGATATTCTCGTCGACGGTTGCCGGGTCTACCCCTCCGACATGGGTCGCACCTTGCTTCATCGCTTCCTTCACCAGCTCGATAGCATGGGAGCGAAGTAGTCCATGCTGAGGAAACGCAACGATCTCATGCGTCATTTTGCCCGAGAACGTCTCAAACGCCCGCATCGTTGCTTCCAAGTTTTTCATGCCGACGACCGGGTCGATGTTGCAGTGTGTCCGGACATGGGTAGATCCGAATCCAAGCAGCATGCCGAGCATGCTTTCCGCTCGCTGCCTAGCCGTCGGCAGCAGTTTCGGCAGCAGCTCGCGTTCTTCTTCGAACCTTCCGAAAATGCTGGATACGGGCCGCACCGCTTTCCACGGTCCGCTGTAATAGGTTTTATCGATATGGATGTGCATTTCCTTGAAAGCAGGCAGCATGAGGAGCCCGTCCGCATCAAGCTGCGGAAGCCCGTCGCTTGGCCGATTGTCGGAGTCTATGATCGCCGCGACTTGGCCATCCTCCACACGGATATGACAGATGTCCGTATCGGTTCCGACGATGGCATCGTCTTCATAACGGTAGCCGCTTTCCAAGCGAACGTCGACCAGCCAGTAAGCCGAATGTTTCATGTCGTCACCCCCTCTCCAACGATCCCGAAACGACCGTTCCTTTATACATGACTGCCGGACGTTTCGCTCTTCTGGCGACCGCTTCCGCCGAGCAGCTCGCTTCCGCGAAAACGATGCTTGCTTCGTCCCCCGGCTTCGGCCATGCTTGTCTTCCATCCGAATCAAGCTGCGTGCGACCTCCCGTTATCAAACGGATCGAATCGGCCAGCGCTTGCTCCGTGTTATAGCCAAACCGTTCCGCCAAGCGGCCTGCCCGTTCGAGAATATCTCCGTTGCCGAACGGCGACCACGAATCGAAAATATTGTCGCACCCGACCGCTACCGGCACTCCCTTTGCGCGAAGGAAAGGAACCGGCGGGATCGATCGCCCTATCGGCACGCTCGTGATGATCGTGACGCCGAGCTCAGCCAACCGCTGCGCGGTCTCGTCCGCTTCCCGGCCTTCCATATCACCCAGCGCAAATGCATGGCTGATCGATACGCGGCCTTGCCAGCCGGCTTCCTCCGTCAATTGCGCCAACCGTTTGATCGTCTGAAGACCGATGCTCCCCCCGTCGTGCAGATGCAAATCGACATCCGCGTCCGCTTCCACGGCCAGCTCCATCATCTGCTGCAGCGATCTTTCCATGTCGCCGTCAACGGTCGCCGGATCCACGCCGCCAATCAAGCCGCAGCCTCGGGCCAGCGCCTCCCTCACAAGCCCGGCGGATTGCGTTCGGATGAGCCCATGCTGCGGAAAGGCGACGATTTCGACGGCCAGCTTGCCCTCGAAGGCTGCAATCGCTTCCTGAATGGCCTCCAAATGACGAAGCCCGGCCTCGGGGTAGATGTCGACATGCGTGCGCACATGCGTCGAACCCGCCTGAAGCAACGTGCCAAGCAGCGTCTCGGCTCGATGCTTCATCGATGTCGCCAGCTTGGGCAGCGTGTTCTTCTCGATTTCGAAACGTTCGAATATTGTCGGCGCCGGACGAACCGGCCGCCAACGGTCGCCGAGCAACGTCTTGTCCAGATGGCAATGCTTTTCGATGAAGGACGGCAATGCAAGCAGCCCCCGCGCGTCAAGGACGGGCAACGCTTTGGTCGATTCCGTTCCGCCTTGTATTGTTCCGTGCGGCATCTCGCTGCTTGCAGTATTGATTTCGGCAATTATGCCGTTCTCGATCAGCAGATCATATAAACCCGTGGTCGTCCCCGTAACGGCGCCATTTTCTTTCGAATGACCGTTTTCCAGACGGACATTCTTCATCAAATACGTTTCGTGCATGGTTCCTCACCTCTCCGTGCGTATTCATACTACCTGAGTCTGTTCCGCTTTCTGATGTAAATATGCTACCATGAGTAAAACCAAACGAAAAATATATATATAATTAGTTTCACTTAACTTTTTCATATAGGGAGAGGAGCTGTTTCGTCCTTGGACATCAGACAACTTCGGTATTTTATAGCGATTGTGGAGGAAAGAAGCATTTCAGCTGCCGCGCGAAGACTTTTTCTCTCTCAACCGCCAATAAGCCAACTTTTGAAAGCAATGGAAAGTGAACTCGCGACAACGCTAGTGGAAAGAAGCGGGAAGTATTTAGAAGTTACCGAAGCCGGAAAAGCCTTGTATAAATATGCGTTGCAAATGGATCAGTTAATGGAAGAAGCGAAAACGGAAGTAAAGCAAGTCGGAAACGGGGTTAACGGCAACCTGGCGATAGGCGTCAATACGTTTTCGGTTGCCGAATTGCCCGAAATCCTTCTCCATTTTCAGAGGCAATACCCGAAGGTCACTTATAAAATACAGCAAAACGAATCCGCGTATCTCTGTCAATTAGTCAGAGAACGCGAAGTCGAATTAGCTTTCATTCGATTACCTCTCGGGTTGGATGAGTTTTCGGTGCTGCATCTCTACGCTGAACCGTTCTATTTGATCACGTCTAAGAAACAGAAACGGTTCGAAGATGAAGTATCGCTTGCAGACGTTCAAAACCAACCGCTCCTGCTGCCAAGCACGCAGGGATTAGGCGTGCATTATTTGATTTTGGAGGCATTTTCCCGCCTTCATTTGCGTCCCAACCTTGTTGGCGAGTGTTCCGACATTGCG
Organism: Paenibacillus glycanilyticus NBRC 16618; assembly: GCF_004000805.1. Lineage (GTDB taxonomy): Bacteria > Bacillota > Bacilli > Paenibacillales > Paenibacillaceae > Pristimantibacillus > Pristimantibacillus glycanilyticus. The sequence goes on along the minus strand of NZ_BILY01000014.1, from coordinate 8,590 downwards.
CTCTTAATGGATTTGGTTTCATCCGGCTTCAGCGCGTCGATCGTTCCGGAAACGCTGCTTAAAAGATACAAAGGATATGCCATACATGCGCACAAGATTACCGGCGAGCCTCTAATGGCGGCCCCGGTCGGATTAATATGGCTGAAGAATCACCTTCTATCCAAGACGGCACAAAATTTTATCGAGTTTATGCAAAAGGAACGGAACGATGCTATGACCATACCTAACGATACGAAGTACGAGTATTCGGCTGACCTATAATCATAACTGATAAACAATCACAGTTGTTTTTGTGCATGAAACGAAAAAAAATGATACTATGTATGATGGGTTAACGAGTTTACAATAGCCTAATCATTTTAATTGCTGCAAAAGAAGGAGATTATATGAGTAACGAAAATTTCTGGCTTGATTTACCCAAGCCATTTTTTATATTAGCACCAATGGAAGATGTCACAGATGTTGTATTTCGTCACGTTGTTAGTACAGCTGCAAAACCAGACGTATTTTTCACAGAATTCACTAGTACCGATAGTTATTGCAACCCTGCAGGAATAGAAAGCACCCGCGGTCGGTTAACGTTTACGGAAGATGAGCAACCGATCGTTGCTCATCTTTGGGGCAATAAGCCGGCATTTTTTGAGCAGATGAGTATGGATATGAAAAAGCTTGGTTTTCGCGGTATCGATATAAACATGGGATGCCCTGTACAAAACGTCGCTTCCAATGGAAAAGGTGCGGGATTAATACGGCATCCTGAAGTTGCGGCAGCCATTATTCAAGCAGCCAAAGCAGGCGGACTGCCAGTTAGTGTAAAAACAAGATTGGGTTACTCTGAGGTTGACGAGTGGCGAGGTTGGTTAACGCATATATTGAAACAAGATATTGCCAATCTGTCGATTCATCTTCGTACGAAAAAAGAAATGAGCAAAGTAGATGCGCACTGGGAACTCATCCCCGAAATAAAAAAATTACGCGATGAAATTGCTCCAAACACGCTGTTAACCATTAATGGAGATATTCCCGACCGCGCAACCGGATTGAAATTAGTGGAACAATACGGCGTTGATGGCGTCATGATTGGCCGCGGTATCTTCACCAACCCATTCGCTTTTGAAAAAGAACCTAAAGAACATAGTGCGAAGGACTTTCTCCAATTGCTTCTATTACAGTTGGATCTTCACGATAAATATTCAACAGAAGTCCTGCCGCGTTCATTTAAACCGCTTCTTCGCTTTTTCAAAATCTATGTTCGTGGATTTAGAGGCGCAAACGAATTAAGAATTCAATTAATGGAAACGAAATCAACCGATGAAGTTCGTCGTTTAGTGAATGCTGTTTTAGATCAGATTGACGCATCCCTTCCGGAATCCAAAAATTTAGAGTTAACGCCGGATGGTTTGCGAAATTAATACGAGTACATCAAAAAATAAGAGACCTTTCAAAAGTTCAATGAACTCTTGAAAGGTCTCTTATTTATGTGAAAAACGGGATATAGCGGCCGTACCCTTCCGTCTCTAATTGCTCTGCCGGAATAAAGCGTAAAGAAGCGGAATTGATACGGTACTGAGGCTGGTTAAGATCTTGGACTAAGTGACCCAAATGCGACTTGGATATTCGGCTGCGAAGCGCCGTTCGCACCTGACCGTTGCTTAGATCGGATTCTTTCCGAATCCAGCCCTCTTCAATTGGCTTTGAAAAGGTTGGCCAGCCGGTTCCAGCATCGTACTTGTCCCTGGAGCTGAACAACGGATCGCCGTTTATGACATCGACATAAAGCCCCTCGCGTTCGTTATTCCAATATGCGTTCTGAAACGCAGGTTCTGTATCCCTATTCTGTGTAACGTTATATTGCAGCTCCGTTAATTGCTGACGAAGCTGATCTTTGTCTTTCTTCGTATTCCAGCTTCGTTCGAAGAATTCTTTTCGTCCGCTGCCTTCATGATACAAATTGTAAGATCTTCGGTGCGTATTGTAATAATCCTGATGCTCATCCTCAGCAGGATAGAATGCCATCGCGGGTAAGATTTCGGTCAAGATAGGCTTCTTGAATCGTTTGCTCTTCTTCAATGCTTGCTTAGAGGATTCTGCCTTCTTGCGCTGTTCCTCATTATGTACAAATATCGCGGTTCGGTATGATGAGCCACGATCCCCGAATTGTCCGCCATGATCGGTGGGATCAATGAGCTGCCAGTAGATATCAAGGAGTCGCTCATAAGGAAACAACTCCGGCCGAAATGTAATTTGAACAGCTTCGACATGACCTGTCGTTTCCGTACCGACTTCTTCGTAGGTCGGATTTATGGTATGGCCGCCCGTATAACCGGAAACGACCGAATCAATCCCGGGAAGTTTGTCGAACGGCTGTACCATGCACCAGAAACAGCCTCCTGCAAATGTAGCGATCTCTGTCCTCTGATTTGAATTAAGCATTACCTATGCACCACCAGACTTCCGTTTCTGCCATTCTTATTAGTCACATTGTATGTCTTGTCGGGTATGGGATCAAGTTATTATCAATTTAAAACCAGACCTACCGTGACTCCTAATAAAAAAGCAACCGAACGTTATACGCCGGCTGCTCCGATATCTTAGAACTATTGATCCAATTGTCCTGTCATGTCCGTCTAGTCAGTCGAAGAAGACCGGCTTCCCGGTTTCGGCGGAAATATAGACCGCCTCGAGAATCGCCGAAACAACCATCGCTTCTTCGGGCTTCACAAGCGGCTCCTCATCGTTTACAATGCATTCGATCCACTGCTTGGCTTCGTACTCGAAATCGGTTAGATTCTCGCCCCTGAAGCGTTCTCTCGCCTTCGGATCTACGTCGATGACGTTCAGGAACAGGCTGCCGTCCCTCTCGCCGTTGATTCGCAGGCCTCCGTTGAAGTCCGCCCCGCCTTTCGTGCCGCACAAATACGACCCTTCCGTCTTGGCGACATTAAGTGCCCAGCTGGTTTCAATCGAAACGACGGCGCCGTTCTTAAATTTCACATAGCCAAAGGCCGAATCCTCCACTTCGAACTCCTTCGGGTTCCAGGAACCCCACTCGTTCGCCGCGTTCTCCGTATGCTTTAATTTGTGGAAGACGCTGCCCACGACGCTTTCCGGCTCGTAATTGTTCATCAGCCAGAGGATGAGATCCAGAGAATGAGTGCCGATATCGATCATCGGACCTCCGCCCTGCTTCTCTTTATCCAGAAACACGCCCCATGTGGGGACTCCCCTCCGTCTGGTCGCAACCGCTTTGGCATAATAGATTTCGCCAAGCTCGCCGTTCTCGATCATTTTCTTCAGCAGTTGGGACTGCGCTTTGCTCCGGTTTTGGTAGCCGACCGTCAGCTTCTTCCCGGTCCGGACATGAGCGTCATACATGGCTTTCGCTTCGGCTCCGGTCTTTGCCATCGGCTTCTCGCACATGACATGCTTCCCGGCCTCCAGTGCCGCGATCGAGATCTCAGCATGCGAGATATTCGGCGTCAGAACATGAATGACTTCGATTTCTTCCATGGCTAGAAGTTCTTTGTAATCCGTGAACACCAAGGCGCCTGGAGCACCGTACTTCTCGGCGGCTTCGCGCGCGCGTTCCTCGATCAGATCGCAGAATGCAACCATCTCTGCTTGTTCAACCTTGGCCAGGCTTGGCATATGCTTGCCGTTCGCGATCATGCCGCATCCGATAATCCCTATCTTGACTGTACGCATTGCTTACATCCTCCCGGCTGAATTGAATTCGACCGTTCTTCGCTCTCGATGCGCAATATAGGCCGTTTCTAGCAGCTCCGTCAGCTTTGTGCCATCCTCCAGCCCGAAGGGCATCGGCACGTCGTTCAGGACGCCGTTCACCCATTGCGTCAATGGCAGCGGCTGCGCTTCAGGCAGCCGGTAAGGAGAAATCCAGCCCTGAAGCGGTGAATCGGCATGCTTGGATGCAACTTGCACGCTGTCCCCGGAGATGATAAGCGTTCCTTCCGTACCGTAAAGCTCGAACGCCGGCGGCGTCCGGTAAGTGACCAGGCTGGTTTCCAGCAGCGCGACCGCATTGTTCGCGAACTCGATCGAGCATTGCGCGTTGTCTTCAACTGCTCGGCCCGTGAAATGGCTGAACATCGACGTGATGCGCTTCGGCTGGCCGAGCAGCCAGCTGGCCAGGTACATCGGGTGGCAGCCGAGATCCATCATGGCGCCTCCGCCTGCTAGTTTCTCGTCGTACCAATAGTCGGGCAGCCAATTGCGGAGCGCGCCGTCATGGCCGTTTCGAATGCGCAATAGTGTGATTTCGCCGAGTTGGCCTTCGTCCAGCAGCTGCTTGGCGAACAGATGATGCGGTCTGGTCCGGGCGGGGAACGAAATGCAGAACTTGACGCCCGCCTGCCGGACAGCAGCCGAGATAAGGTCGCATTCCGCGAAGGTAAGCGCCATCGCTTTCTCGGTGAAAATATGCTTGCCCGCGTTCGCTGCGGCGATCATCACATCGGCATGCATGCTTGTCGGAGCATCGACGACTACGGCGTCCACGTCCTCCCTGCGGAGGAGTGCATCAAGGTCGGATTCGAACCCGGCTCCGAGCTCTTTTGCCCAGGCGCTACCCCGTTCCTTGTTCTCATCCCATACGGCCGTAATGGTAGCGTTCTCAAGCGATTGCAGGTGTTTGGCGTACCCGTCGGCATGAACATGCCACTTGCTGAGCATGGCAACATTTAGCATTCGAGAATCCCTCCAAGTTCATGTAATAAAAAGGCGGCTCGTTGCTTATTCGATTTTAGGTGCATGCGTCTTGCAAAGGTGAGTTATGCGAGCAGTTACAGTGGAGTGGTAAATGAATGGGAGTAGTGGCGGACGGCCGTCCGAGGTTGAAGAAATGTACCTAAAGGCGGACTATATATAATGCATGGTATAACGGTCGCAATCGCCATTATGCGGTTAGGTGCGGTGCTTTCAACTATGAAAATCAAGCTCGGTAAGGCTCGCTCGTAATCGGCACTAAGTACTCGAAATGAAGCACCTCTCTTTGTGCGGCGGAATCACCTCCAACCTGTCAAGCGTATCTAAAATATATCATATATATTAAATATGAAACAATATTACATAAGGACAGAAAAACAATGAGATTGCGACGAATAATGGGATCCTAGTTTATACAAATAAAAAAAACCGCGTGAAACGCGGCTTAGAAATAGCTATCGGTGAGGGGTATGACAGATTCGTTCGCGGAACGAAGCTTCAGTCCCACACTAAATTCCCCTTCCTCATTTTTGCTATATATATGATTTGTCCTGTATGACTAGGTAAATGTCTGAATTGATGCAAAAGCATTTCTAGAACGGTACATTCATTGTTTAATGCACCAGAGTCGAATGGCGGGTAATGTAAATACGGCTGTTCCAGCAATCGTTCAGGGTTTGCTTTCATCATTTCGAGAACTCCGATAATAGAATCATAGGACTTCTTCGAAATTTCCAGTGCCTGGTCTTTCGACATCTGCAACCCTCTTTCGAATTCGATACTCCTGTACTCATTCATTGGAGCTCCGTAGTAGGCGACATCAAACCAATAACGTGCTGCTCCTGATATATGCGCTATCAAATTAGCTATGCTATTGCTCTCAGGCGTCGGCGACCAGGAGAGATCTTCTTCGGATAATTGCTCAATCACAATTCGAGTCCATTTCTGATCCGCTTTGTATTTATGTAATAGCAAATCAATAACAATATTAGAACTGTCCAAATCAGTACCCTCTCAATCATAAAAATCTCGTTATTTTATCAATGGCAATCTGTTCGTCGAATAATTGCCGGCCATCTTTTCGGAACACTTTTAGGCATGAACTAGACCTTTGGATAATCAACAACTACAACATTTTCTAGGACACCATCTAGTGATTTTACAAATTCCTGATGGACGGGATGAGGTCCATAGGAACGAAGGGATTCAAGGCTATCAAATGTAACCCGTAATCCAAGCGTGTAGCCGTGTACATTTTCCGTTTCTTCGGTTACGTTGAGGCCAGCACTTATATCGAGAATTCCCGGGATACGTTCCTTAAACCCGAGCAATTGACCCAGCAGTTCCTGGTGCTTGGCAGGTGTGATATTCGTATTGAACTTGAAAATAACGAGATGTTCATACATAACTTATTACCTCCGTATATTATGAATTGGCGGTTTATCTAAGGGGTATATTTAATCAGCACCTTCAGACCGTCCGCCATTCTGTTATGTTGTCTATTATACGTCGCTTATTTATTACCGAGTTGTTCCGCCAAACCGATTAGATGTCCTTCTTTTCCGCGAATGTAGCAGAGCCGATACGAGTTTTCGTACTGAACAACCTCGCCAACGAGCTGAGCACCATGCTTAACGAGTCTAGACAACAATTCGTCAATGTCTTCAACGGTGAACATGACGCGAAGATAACCGAGGGCATTTACAGGAGCAGTCCGGTGATCCGATATTGTGGCCGGGGCGAGAAATCGCGAAAGCTCAAGCCGGCTGTGTCCATCCGGGGTAACCATCATTGCAATCTCTACGCACTGAGAACCGAGCCCGGTTACGCGGCCAGCCCATTCGCCTTCGACAGTGGCTCTCCCTTCGAGCTTCAAGCCAATCTCCTCGAAGAAGGAGATGGCGTCATCGAGGGATTCTACAACAATGCCAACATTGTCCATTCTTAGCAATTTGCTTTTTGCCATCGTTTTATCTCCTTATGCGCGCAAATTTATGAGATGATCATCTTCATATTTATTCTATCCATAGACGCGAATACCAGAGCCGGTCGCGCTATTCCGACCAGTCGCGCCGCAGTGTGAACAGGTCGCGCAACGCGTCCGTCGAAAGCTCCGTGATCCAGCTTTCCGAGCTTGTGATGACATCGTCGCTCAGCTGCTGCTTGCTCTCGAGCATCTCGTCGATCCGCTCCTCCAGCGTGCCGAGCGATATAAACTTGTGCACCTGCACGTCGCGCGTCTGGCCCATCCGGTAGGCGCGATCCGTCGCCTGGTTCTCCACGGCGGGGTTCCACCAGCGGTCGAAATGGAATACATGGTTCGCCGCGGTCAGATTGAGCCCTACGCCGCCGGCTTTGATCGACAAGATGAACACATTCGGCTGCTCCGCGGCTGGCAGCTCACGGGACTGGAACTGTTCGATCATCCTGTCGCGGGTCGTTTTGGACGAGCCGCCGTGCAAGTATAGGACGGGCTCGCCAAGCTCCCGCGCGAGCACTCGCTGTAGCATTTCGCCCATGCCGATGTACTGCGTAAAAATCAGGCATCGCTCGCCTTCTTCTCGCAGCTCCTTCACGAGGTCGAGCAGCCGTTCGAGCTTGGCGGAGCGGCTGATGAGCATAGCCGATTCGGCGGCTTCCTCCCGCTCGTCTTCCGGCACAGGCACGACTTCCTTCGTAAAGAGTACGGGGTGGTTGCACAGCTGCTTCAGCCGGGTCAGCGCGGAGAGGATCGCTCCCTTGCGCTGAATACCTTCCAGCTTTTTGACCTCGTCCATCAGCTCCTTGACGGTCTGCTCGTAGAGCGCGCTTTGCTCTCCGGTGAGATGGATATAGGTCTTCATTTCGTTCTTCTCCGGCAAGTCCAGCATAATGTTCGGATCCTTCTTCTTGCGCCTGAGCATAAACGGCTTCACAAGCCGCTGCAGCTCCTGCGTCCGCTTCTCGTCGCGCTCGCGCTCGATCGCTTGCCCGAACCGCTCTGCGAAGACTCGGGCAGTGCCAAGATAGCCCGGATTAGTAAAATCGTAGATCGACCACAGCTCCGCGAGCCGGTTCTCGATCGGCGTGCCCGTCAGCGCAATGCGATGCCTCGCGGGGAAGCTCTTCACCGCCATGGCCTGCTTCGTGTTGGCGTTCTTGATGTTCTGCGCTTCATCGAGGCAGATCGCCGACCAGGTATAGCCGCCGAGCAGCTCCTGATCCAATGTTGATGTCGCGTATGAGGTCAGCACAAGGTCCGCCTCAGCCGCTTCCTCGTAAAATGCTTCGCCGCCCAGCCGTTTGCTGCCATAATGAAGCAGGATTCGCAGCGATGGCGCGAATCGACGCACTTCCTTCTGCCAGTTGCCAAGTACCGAGGTTGGACAGATCAGCAGGGCGGGACGGCGTCTTCCGTTCGCGGATTCCTCCTCGGCGACGTGCAGCAGGTACGTGATGAACTGTATGGTCTTTCCGAGGCCCATGTCATCGGCAAGAACGGCGCCGATCCCATACTTCCGCAGGAAAGCGAGCCAAGAGAAGCCGCCCTGCTGGTAGCTGCGCAGCTCCGCATGCAGCGTCGTCGGCACCGGGACCGACGGCCAGTCGGCCTGTTGCGTCAGCTGACCGATAACATTCGTCAGGTGCTCGTTAAGCTCAAGGTCCATCTCCAGTTCGCCTTCGTTCTTGTCGTCTTCCTCGCCGACACTCTCGCCGTCTTTGCCCGTTGCCGCCTGCATGAATAAGCCGCGATTGCGGCGTAGATGCAGCTGCAGAACGTCTTGGAAGGACAGTCCCCGCCTTGGATCGACGCCCGCCATCGCTTTACGGATCTGCGCCAGCAGGGCCGGATCAAGCGGAACCCATTGGCCGCGAAACTGCACGA
>NZ_BILY01000013.1 GCF_004000805.1 Paenibacillus glycanilyticus NBRC 16618 | reverse complement strand
CCTGCCGTGGGCGGCCGCGCCATGGTTCGCGCCGCCGGGAGCCTACGGCGGCGACGAAGACGGCATCGTGCTACGCGCGATGCCGGGGAGCGAGCACGGGCAGTTCAGCGCAGCTGCCCGTGAAGCCTTCTTCCGGGAGCGGTATGCCATCGCTCCCGCCTCGGACCGCATGGGGTGCCGCCTGATCGGCACCCCGCTGGCAAGAGAGTCCCGTGCGGAGCTGCTCTCGCACGGGGTAACGCCCGGCGCCGTCCAGGTGCCGCCCGGCGGCGGGCCGATCATTCTGGCCGCCGACTGCCAGACAACCGGCGGCTACCCCAAAATCGCGCATGTCGCGTCGGTCGACATGCCGCTCCTGGCCCAGGCGAAACCGGGAGATACGATCCGGTTCCAGCCTGTTACCCTGGACGAAGCGCAGCGGCTGGATCGCCAGCGCGAGCAGGATATCCGCTATTTGGCCGCCGCGATCCGCAGCCGTCAGCCTTAAAAGAAAGGAGCACCAGCATGGTAAACATTGATACGGACAAGCGCGCGGTAGATCTCAACTGCGATTTCGGAGAAGGCTACGGCAGCTATTCCTTCGGGCAAGATGCCGAGCTTCTTCCCTATATAACAAGCGTGAATATCGCCTGCGGCTTTCATGCCGGCGATCCCCACACGATGCATGCGGCCGTGAAGCAGGCTTTGTCCGCGGGTGCCGCAATTGGCGCCCATCCGGGCCTGCCCGACCGGCTTGGCTTTGGCCGCCGGGAGATGCAGGTAACCGCAGCCGAGGTGTATGATTTTGTTTTATATCAGGTTGGCGCATTGCAGGCTTTTGTTCGGGCATTAGGCGGGGAAATGGCTCACCTGAAACCGCATGGGGCCCTTTACCATATGGCTAACCGCGATAAAGCGGTCTCCGAGGCGATTGTCAAAGCGGCCTTGGCTGTTGATGAGCGCCTTATTATTTACGGTCAATCGGGCAGTATCCTGCTGGATACGGCCAAGCAATACGGCCTGCCTTCCGCATCCGAGGTATTCGCGGACCGGGCTTACGAACCGGACGGAAGTCTCGCTCCCCGCGGCAAGCAAGGAGCCGTTCTGCATGATGCGGATCAAGCGGCAGCCCAAGCGGTAGCGATGGCAGCGAAGGGCATTGCTTTTACGCCGGAAGGCGCTCCGGTAAACGTGCAAGCCGACACGATTTGCCTGCATGGCGACGGTTCCCACGCGGCTCTGTTTGCTTCCCGCATTCGGGAGGCGTTGATCCAAGAGGGGATTACTCTCCGGGCGCCGGGCAAGGCGTAAGATATGTTTGTACGCGACACGCTTACCGTGTTTGTATATGGCTCCTTGCTCCCGGGTTTGATCAACCATTTTGTCATAGCGCCTTTTCTTATCGACAGCAGGAGCGGCATGATTTCGGGCAGGCTGGTGGACGTTGGGGCTTATCCGGCTGCGGTCAGGGATCAGTCGGCCAGAACGAACGATGCGGTAATCGAAGGCTTATGGCTTACGATCGACCGTGCAGGACTAGCTGTGCTCGACGAGCTGGAGGAGTTTTACGGGATCGAGGAGAGCAATGACTACGAACGGGTGTGGGTCCGGGATGCCAGAAATCCAGAGCTCGAGGGCTGGGTCTATATTTGGCCGTCAGACCGCAGCTGCCCGCCGGTTCCCGGCTCATCGTGGCCGGATTATTTAAATAGCTTGACCACTAAACCAAAGCTTTCATGAAATGTAAAATTACTGCTAGACTGGAATCACATAATCTCCTAGAATTAGATATGATGTAGAGGTATGATCTAGGGCTAGGGGAGAGATTAACTATGACTGAAGATGGGATTACGGGAGAGTTTTTTGAAGGTTATAAGGTCACATTCCCTATGGGACGATATGATGTATCCGTCTATATGACAAAGGTATATTATGAAGCCTGGAAATACTTCAGAGATGCTGAAATTACGGATGTATGGGTAGAAGAGGTTAAGCTGGACTTGGTGAAGTTTCTGAAATAACACGATAAAGCTTGAACGGGAGAATGTACCTTTTGGTACATTCTCTTTTTTTGTCCTTCAAAAATGTGGAAATCCCAAATTTTGTACTAGATCAAAATAGGCCAAATCTCCTAAAATAAGGACAGTTAATGAGGTTATTTATGGAAGGGGTGGAATAAAACGAAAATTCGTTGACTGTTATAAAATCCGCAGCCGTGCATGTATCCAATTACCAATAAGAGGTGTAGTTATGAAGTTGACCGTAAGCAGGAAATTATTTATGGGATTTTTGGCTGTGCTTATCGTTTTGGCCGCAATCGTATTTATCGGCTACTCCCAAATTACGACGGTTGACCGCGCCTATGGCAAGCTGATTGATGACAAGGCGAAGAAGCTGATCCTGATTCAGGAGCTAAACGTAGCGATCAAAAAAGAGCAGCTTAACGCAAGGGGGTATTTGATTCTGAAGGATGATTCCTCCTCGCAAAATTTCAATGCTGCCCATGAAAGCTTCCTGCAGCTAAGCAAGGAGCTGAGCGCCATCGTAAAGCTTCCGAAAGCAAAGGAGCTGCTTGAGCAGCTGATTGGGCTGGAGAACCAGTTCCATGAGGCCGCCACTCGGGAGATGCAGCTGAAGGATCAGAATAAGACCGATGAATACATGGAGCTCGTAACGAAGCAGGGTCATGAGATTTCCTCGGCTTTTGACAGCAAGATGGACGAGTTGACGGATTATCAGCAGACGGTTATGGATGAGGGGCATCAGGAGACGGCGGATCAGGCAGCAAGCACAAAAACCTCGATGCTGGTGTTGGGCTTGGCCGCTGTTCTGATCGGGCTTGCGGTTGCGGTATATATAGGCAGGAAAATAAGCAGACCGGTGGTGGAGCTCTCCAAAGCTGCGGAAAAAATAGCGGCTGGCGATTTAACCTCAACGGAGCTGAACGTAACAAATAAAGACGAGATCGGAGATTTGGCCGTCTCCTTCAAGAGAATGCGCCGCAATCTGAGAGAATTGATTCAGACGGTCAATACGAATGCAAGCCAGGTAGCGGCATCGGCCGAAGAACTGACGGCAAGCGCCGAACAGACCTCGAGGGCAACGGAGCAGATTGCCGTTACGATGACTTCGGTTGCAACCGGGGTAGAAACCCAGTTCAATACGGTTGAAGAGGCATCCCGGACGATCGCCGAGATTGCGGCGGGGGCGCAGGAGATTGCCCATAGTACCCAGGTAGTGTCGGATACTACGCTGGACGCTTATTCGAGAGCCACCGAAGGGACGGCTTCCGTTCAGACGGTTATCGGACAAATGAACGCGATATCCCGCACGGTAAACGGGCTGTCACGAGTCATTGGAGGGCTTGGCGAACGTTCGCAGGAAATCGGCCAAATCAGCGGCGTAATTACGGGGCTTTCGACGCAGACCAATCTGCTGGCGCTTAACGCGGCTATCGAAGCGGCAAGAGCAGGCGAGCATGGGCGAGGATTTGCCGTTGTCGCGGCAGAGGTCAGGAAGCTGGCCGAGCAGTCGAGCCAGTCGGCGCAGCAAATCTCCGAATTGATCGCTTCGATCCAGGAGGAGACGCTCCGGGCGGTGCAAGCGATGGAAACGGCGACTAACGACGTCGGCGACGGGCTTCGGATGGTTAACACGGCAGGCGAATCCTTTGATTCGATCCAGCAGTCCGTTAATATCGTATCCTCCCAGATTCAGGAGGTCTCCTCTTCCGTACAGCAAATGGCGGCGGGTGCCGAGCAGATGGTGCAATCGATGAAAGCAATCGCGGAGGTGTCGGAACATACGGCATCCGGTTCCCAGGAGGTATCGGCCTCCGCGGAGGAACAGATGGAGTCGATGAAAAATATTTCCGGCGCCGCTTTATCTCTTTCCCAGATGGCGGAGCAGCTTCAGCTGCAGATTGAGAAATTTAAAGTGTAAAACACCTAACGAAACTACAACGCGCTATTGCCCCGAAATTGGGTTTTCTGTTGTTCTAACGAAACCTCATATCGCTATTTGGTTACTTTTTGCAGATTCCAGCCCTTATTCGGCCCAATAACGTTACTAGGTTTCGTTAGAATCCGAAAGATGCTGATTTTTGCCAAATAAGAATACGTAGTTTCGTTAGCGAAACAAACGTGGGATAGTGAATGGCCGGATAGTACGTCATGTGTGTTAAAAAAACCTCGGACACTCCTTATTCAAGGAGCCGCCCGAGGTTTTTTACAGCATTAAGCCTGAAGCGTCATGTCTTTGCGCTCCGCCAGATGCCGTTTTACCCGGATGGCCATCAGGGAAGCGAAGAAGCAGGTGAAGCCAGCGATAACAAAAGCCTGCGTGTAGCTGCCAAGCCAGTCGCGCATAACGCCTGCTCCGTACGCGGCGGTTGAAGCGCCAATCTGGTGAGCTACCACGATCCAGCCGAAGATCATGCCGGACTTTTCTTTGCCGAAGGTTTCGCCGGCGAGCTTGGCGGTAGGCGGTACGGTCGCAATCCAGTCCAGGCCATAGAATACGGAGAAAATGACGAGCATAGCCGGAGTGGCGTCAAGCGCATAAGGAAGGAACAGCAGCGACAGCCCCCTCAGACCGTAATACCAGAACAGCAGCCAGCGGCTGTCGAAGCGGTCGGACAACCAGCCGGATATCGTGGTGCCAAAGAGGTCAAAGATTCCCATCATCGCGAGCAGTCCCGCAGCGGCAACCTCCACCATCCCGTGATCGCCGCAGGCGGCAATCAGATGGGTGCCGATCAGGCCGTTTGTAGAGAAGCCGCAGAAAAAGAAAGTGCCGGCGAGCAGCCAGAACGTTTTGTTTTTCATCGCATAGCCAAGATTCTGGATAGGAGACAGGAACAGATTGCCGCGGAACGGCGTAGGCTTAACGATTTCATCCGTACCGTAAGGAGCGGCACCCACATCGGATGGATGATTTTTCATCCAGATGGCAACCAGCACAAACACCGTCACGATACCAGCAACAGCCGTATACATCGCGGAGCGCCAGCCATAATCGGAGGTCATTTTGGCAAGCAGCGGCAGGAACAACAGCTGTCCGGCGGCGGCGCTTGCCGTCAGCATACCGACAACCAGCCCTTTTCGCTTCACAAACCACAGGTTGCTGACGGTAACGCCAAGCACGTTGGCCATCATGCCGGTTGCAAGACCGGAGACGAGGCCCCACAGCAGATCGAACTGCCATAACGCTGTAATGAATGGCGTAACGGCAAGGCTTGCGGCCAATACCGCTAGAGCGATAAGCACGACCTTACGGATGCCGAAGCGTAGTAACAGGGCAGCGGAGAACGGACCAACCAGACCGTATAGTAAAATGCCGATGGATGCTACGCTGGAGATTTCTCCCCGGCTCCAGCCGAATTCGTCCTGGAAAGGGATCATCAGTACGCTTGGCATGGAACGAATGCCTGCCGATACCAGCAGGGTAACGAAGGTGAGCAGAACGATTATCCACCCGTAATAAAACTTGCTTTTGACCTGATTCATGTCGCACCTCGACTTAATTTGTTTGTACATACAAACGTATGAACATAAATAGTTCGGATAAAGGAACTATGGCAGAAGCTTTGATTTAAACCCATTTCGAGTTGCAACAGTATGACTTATTGCAGTTACGGGCCGTTATTTCTCCAGCTGTTCGCTTGTTGTTTCCAGAGATAGCGTCAGCTGCGCCGCAGCTTCATTGCCAAGAATCGCTTGGTACGATTCAAGCAGCTTTTTGGAAGCGGCACGAATCGCTGGCTCCAGCTCGCGGCCTTTATCCGTCGGATAGACCAGAACGGTTTTCCCTTGCACCTTGCGCTCGACAAGCTGTTTGGCTTCAAGCTTATCAATAAAGCGGGTTAAGGTAGAAGGGGTAATATACAGCTTCTCGGATAATTCCTTTTGCGTAATGCCGGGTTTGGCGACACTGAGACGAATCACATAGCCATAACCGGGTGCAAGCCCCGTGGTAGCAAAAGCATCGTCTGCCATGCGGGTAATAGCTCTGCTTAGGCGGTTCGCCGTAAAATATAAGCAGGTATGCAGGAAAGCTTCGGGATTTTCCACTTGTTGTTCAATATCCGCAGCCGTTGCCGGGTCGATGTCTTTTGTCATATCCTATGCCCTCCTTGGGGTTTGATGACTTCTATTTTGTATGTACAACAAAAATAATTCAAATTCAATTTCCTGTCAATAGAAAAACGCCCCCATGCCCAAAATGGAGGCGTTATGAATCTACTTATGCTCGTCCTCGGACTCGTAAGCGATTAAGCTGATTGTTGAACCCATCTGGCCGGTTAGCTTTTGCTCTAATTGTCGGATCTCTTCAAGCGCTTCCGTATGGCCTTCAAGCTCAGCAAGCTTGAAATGATTATTGGTCATTGGTATTCCTCCTCTCTAATTTTCATTGTGCTCGCGGTGGAGCATTCTTATACGAATTGTTCTTTCGCAAGGTGTCTAGTACACTTGGAGGGGAGTCCACTATGCGATTACCCGGGAAATGTTATTTGCGTTAATCATTTAGAGCATTAGTGATGTGCGATCATTCATTAAGTTAATGCTTACGAATAGGTGATCGCTTACGAAGTATGAATCATCACGAGCAGCTTTTGAGCTGCTTGTATTCTAATTCATTTTAGGAGATGCAAAAATGTCCTACAAATCCCTGAAATTTTTAATATTATGGATCCCTACTATCGTCGTTGGTTTATGGGAGTACGTCCGGCACGTCTTTCTGCTTCCGTACGTTTCCATGGAGCTGGGGAATTTTTTGGCGCCGGCTCTTGTATTTCTGTTTACGTTAACTTTATTGCGCGGATTGTTCGGCAGGCTGGAGCAGACGCAGGAAGCCCTTCAACGGGAACGGGTATCCAAGGCGTCCTTTCAGCAGCGGGAGCAGCTGGCCCGCGAGCTGCATGACGGCATCTCCCAATCGTTATTCCTGCTCTCCGTTAAGCTGGATAAGCTGGAGCGTATGGAGCTTGGCGATGATGCAAGGGACACAACCGTTCAAATCCGGCAGACCGTTAAGCATGTGTACGAGGATGTCCGGCAGTCCATCGCGAATTTGCAGTCCCCGGCCGTAGTCGTTGACGATTCATGGCTGACCGCGATTCATGGCGCGGTGAATGATTTATTGCAAAACAGCGGCATTCGCGCAAAGCTCGATTGGCAGCTGCAGGAAGGCGTATTATCCAACAAACAGCTGGTCGAGCTGCAGTCGATTATTCGGGAAGCGCTTATGAACGTCCGCAAATACGCGCAGGCGACCGAGGTTCGGGTCATTAGCCGGCAGCAGGGCGATGAGGATTTTGTATGTGAAATAAAGGATAACGGGGTTGGGGCGGAACCTAGCCAGATCGATGCAAAGGATCGATACGGCATTCGCATGATGCGGGATCGCGCTGAGCAAATGGGCTGGCTGTTTGACATAAAAAGCGCGGTCGGCGAAGGAACAACGGTACGCATTCAATCCGGAGGTGAAGGGAAATGAGTGAAGCAAAAGGGCAGATTCGAGTTTTTTTGGTGGATGATCATCCTCACGGAAGGGAAGGCATGCGGGAAATTATCGGAGCGGATCGGGAATTCACGGTTGTTGGAGAAGCGGCCAGCGGCGAGGAAGCCATCGCCCGCATCGATGACGTGCTGCCCGATCTGGTGCTGATGGACATCAACATGCCGGGCATGGGCGGGCTTGAGGCGACGCAGCAGCTGAAATACCTCTATCCGTCCCTGAAGATTGTTATGGTGACCGTCTCCGACGACATAACCCACCTGTTCGAAGCGATCAAGCGGGGAGCCCAAGGTTATCTGTTCAAAAATCTTTCTCCTTCCGCCTGGAGGGAATATCTCCGGGCCGTTGTGGATGACGAGGCGCCGATGTCGAAGGAAATTGCTTTTAGGCTGCTGCAGGAATTTACTTCGGCTGCTTCGTCCAACGGGACAAACCCGGCAAAGACCGGTGCCAGACCTGGCCTTGCCAGTGATGCTTCGGCAATGACAACGCCGCTTACTTCCCGCGAGAAGGATATTCTTGAACGGGTGGTGACGGGAGAATCGAATAAAGAGATTGCGCTTGCCTTCGGATTGTCCGAGCATACGGTCAAAAACCATTTGAAAAACATTTTGCAGAAGCTTCATCTGGATAACCGCGTTCAGCTTACCCGTTATGCCTATGAACAAGGGCTGCTCGAAAAATAAATTTGCCTTGGCAGCGAATGGTTGCAAGGAAATAAGGAAATGCATATAATATAGATTATTGTGTCCAAGTGTAAAAATGGATGAAAGCTTTGATGGAGATAAGTAAGCAGGGCTTCCGTACAGGGAGAAGACGCCATGGATTGCGAGCGTCTTTACGGGATTAGGCTGCCGAAGTTCACTCCGGAGCAGACGCCTGAACCGCTGCAAGCCGCTAATGGCTTACGGCGAATTAGGGAAGGTCCGGTTCCCGCCGTTAACGGGATTTGAGGGGTTGCTGTTTTTATGGCAATCCGAATTAGGGTGGTACCACGGTCTTTCGTCCCTTGCGGGGAGAAAGGCCTTTTTTTGTTGCTATTTTGTTTTAAATTCCACAGTGGAGGCGAGATTTTACGATGAAAGAACGTTTGGAAGCATTGCGCGTAGAAGCGCTGCAAGAGCTGCAGCAGGTTGACAGTCCGCAGCAGCTGAATGATTTGCGTGTAAAGTACTTGGGTAAAAAAGGGGCGCTGACCGAGATTTTGCGCGGCATGGGCGGCCTGAGCGCGGAAGAGCGTCCGGTTATCGGCCAAGTGGCCAATGATGTTCGCGCCGCAATCGAAGGCGTAATCGACGAGAAGCAGAACGCGTTCCTCGCTGCCGAGACGGAAAACCGTCTTCGCGCGGAGACGATTGACGTCACGCTGCCAGGCAAAGCGTTGCCGACGGGCGCGGTGCATCCGCTGAACAAAGTCGCGCAGGAAATCGAAGACGTATTTATCGGACTTGGCTATTCCATTGCCGAAGGTCCGGAAGTCGAGACGGATTATTTCAACTTCGAAGCTCTTAACCTGCCGAAGAATCACCCTGCCCGCGATATGCAGGATTCGTTCTACATTACGGAAGACATTCTGATGCGCACGCATACGTCGCCGGTACAGGTTCGCACGATGCAGCAAATGAACGGCAAGCCGATCAAAGTCATCTGCCCGGGCAAAGTTTATCGCCGCGACGACGACGACGCGACGCATTCGTTCATGTTCAATCAGATTGAGGGCCTTGTCGTTGGTCCTAACATCCGCATGAGCGACCTGAAGGGCACGCTGCTGCAGTTCGTTCAGCAAATGTTCGGAGAGCAGGCGCAAATCCGTCTTCGCCCAAGCTTCTTCCCGTTCACGGAGCCAAGCGCGGAGGTTGACGTAACCTGCGTGCAATGCGGCGGCCACGGCTGCCGCATGTGTAAGCAAACAGGCTGGCTTGAAATTCTCGGCTGCGGCATGGTGCATCCGCGCGTTCTCGAGATGGGCGGCTACGATCCGAAGGAAGTGAGCGGCTTCGCGTTCGGCATGGGCGTTGAGCGTATCGCGCTTCTGAAGTACGGCATCGACGATATCCGTCATTTCTACACGAACGATCAGCGGTTCTTAAGCCAATTCGCGAGAATGTAAAGGGAGGGGAAACAAGCGATGAAAGTATCTTACCAATGGTTAAATGAATATATCGATTTGACAGGCTATACAGGCGAGGAATTAGCCGAAAAAATGACGCGCGGCGGCATCGAGATCGACAGCGTGGAATCCCTGAATAAAGGAGTTACCGGCGTTGTTGTCGGTTACGTGAAATCCCGCGAGAAGCATCCGGATGCCGACAAGCTTAGCGTATGCAAGATCGATGTCGGTACGGGCGAAGAGCTTCAGATCGTATGCGGAGCGAAAAACGTGGACGCCGGCCAAAAGGTGCCGGTTGCGATGATTGGCGCGAAGCTGCCAGGAGATTTCGCAATCAAACGCGCGAAGCTGCGCGGGGTGGAATCGCAAGGCATGATCTGCTCGGCGAAGGAGCTTGGCATTAACGACAAGCTTCTGCCGAAAGAGCAGCAGGAAGGGATTCTCGTGCTCCCGGAATCGACTCCGGTTGGCACGCCAATCGGCGAAGTGCTTGGCATCAACGACGAGGTGCTTGAGCTGGATCTGACGCCTAACCGTTCGGACTGCCTTAGCATGCTGGGCGTTGCTTACGAGATTGGCGCATTAACCGGCCGCGAGGTTCGCGTTCCCGAACCGGCCGTCAACCATGCGGCAGACCGTGCGGACAGCCATATTGCCGTATCGATCAGCTCCCCGGAGCAATGCTCGCATTACAGCGCGCGTTACATCAAAGGCGTGAAGGTTGGCCCATCCCCGCAATGGCTGCAAAACCGCCTGATCGCGGCGGGCATCCGTCCGATCAGCAACGTGGTTGACGTAACAAACTTCGTTATGCTGGAATACGGCCAGCCGCTACATGCTTTTGACGCGGATGCCATTACGACGGGCCGAATCGACGTTCGTCTGGCGAAGCAAGGCGAGAAGATCGTTACGTTGGATGACCAAGAGCGCACGCTTGAGCCGCATATGCTTGTTATCACGGATGGCGAGAAGCCTGTAGCCCTCGCTGGCGTCATGGGCGGAGCGAACTCCGAAGTAAACGAGAAGACGGTTAACATTTTGCTGGAGTCGGCGAAGTTCGACGGCGGTACGGTCCGCAAAACCTCCCGCCAGCTTGGCCTCCGTTCGGAATCGAGCATCCGCTTCGAGAAGGAAGTGGATCCGGCCCGCGTTATTCCGGCGCTGAACCGCGCGGCTGCTCTTATTGCGGAGCTTGCCGACGGTCTTGTGGCAGAAGGAATCGTGGAAGCGGTAATTGCAAAATCGGATCCGGCCGTTGTTGAAGTAACGCTGGACAAAATCAACGGCTACCTCGGAACGGAGCTGTCGCGCCTTGAGGTTCAAACGATTTTCGACCGTCTGCATTTCAGCTACCGTCTGTCCGATGCTAATGACCAATTCGCCGTAACGGTGCCGACGCGCCGCGGGGACATTACACGCGATGTTGACTTAATTGAAGAAGTAGCCCGTTTGTATGGCTACGACAATATTCCGACTACGCCAATTCACGGCGATGTGACGCCTGGCGGGCTGACCAAGCCGCAGACGATCCGCCGCGAGCTGCGCAGAAGATTGACAGATGCCGGCCTGCATGAAGTGATCACGTATTCGTTCACGGGTCCTTCCCGCACGGAGCTGTTCCCCGAATTGACCGGCAAGGATCTGAAGCCGGTGAAGCTGGCTATGCCAATGAGCGAGGACCGCAGCGTTCTGCGTACTACGCTGATCGCTCAATTGATCGAGACGGCGACGTATAACCGCAACCGCAAAAATGAATCGTCCGCTATTTTCGAAATCGGCAGCGTCTTCCATACGGAAGAAGAGCAGCTTACGCGCCTTCCGAAGGAGAAGCAGCGCCTGGCGGTATTGCTCACGGGCAACCGTGTAGACGCGCAATGGAACCGTAAAGCGGAGCCGGTTGATTTCTACGACGCCAAAGGCGTTCTGGAGACCGTGGTTGACGTTCTTGGCTTGACCTCGAAGGTTCGTTACGAATCGGCTCAGCCAACGAACTTCCATCCGGGCAGAACGGCAGCGGTTATCGTGGATACCGCTCATGGACCGGAAACGATCGGTTACGTCGGCCAGCTGCATCCGACTTTGCAGCATGAAAGCGACCTTGCCGATACGTACGTAGTAGAGGTGGAACTAGGCACATTGTATGAGCTGGCTGATTCCGGCATCGAGTACAAGGCGCTTCCGCGTTACCCTGCTATGCAGCGCGATATCGCCGTAGTGCTTGACCAAGCCGTGCCGGCTGCGAAGCTGACGGACGTTGCTTGGGCCGTTGCAGGCGAATTGCTTGAGTCCGTTCGAGTGTTCGACGTGTTCACCGGCGAGAAGCTTGGAGCCGGCAAGAAAAGCGTTGCCGTAGCGCTTGTTTACCGCCATGCGGACCGCACGCTGACCGACGAAGAAGTGACCGAGCTGCACGGCAAAGTCGTAGCCGAACTTGAGCAATCTTTTGCCGCAGAATTAAGAAAGTAGGCAGGAAACCTTTTAAGCCGCATCGAAATAGTTCCTTGTGAACTTTCGATGCGGCTTTTTTATGCTGAAAGGCGCTAAAAAGGGTTCAAAAGATGAGTTTTTTCACATATTTGAAACTTTCGCAATCGATTTTTGTTACATAGATGAAGGCAAATGTTTGGATTTGCGTACGACTAAAAAAACGCGAGGCGTTGAATAGGAGGATAACCCAGTATGGATGCTGACCAAACCGTAGTAACAGTTGATATATACGGACATCAATATAAGCTTAAAGGTCATAACAATGCTGATTATATAAAGCGGGTAGCCGGCACGATCGATGACGCCATGAAAAAGCTGGCGATTGGCAATCCTCGTCTCGATATGCCCAAGCTGGCCGTTCTGGCCGCCGTTCAGATGACCGAGGAGGTTTTCCGGCTTCGCCGCGAAAACGATACGCTGCACGACGCCGAGGCCAAGCGGCTTGTGCTGGTTGATTTGCTCGAGCAGGCAAGCCGGCTGGAGGTTTCGCTGCGCGAGGAGCTTGCGGCTGTTCAGCAGAAGTCCAAGGCGGAGCTGGAAGAGCTTCGGGGAGAATATGATACCGAGCTTGCCGCCGCGAAAGAGGCTGCTGCCGAAGAACTGGCTGCGAGGCTGGAAGAAGCAGCCGAGCTGCTGGCTTTAGCCCAGGCGGAGGCGACGGAGGAAATCGAGCGCGTTCAAGCGCTTGCCGCGGAGCAGCTGGAGCGGGAGCTCGAGATTGCGCAGGCAAAAGCGGAGGCCGAGCTGGAGCGCGAGCGCGCGAGAGCGGCGGAAGCGTTAGCCGCGCAGCAGGCGGCAGCGGAGCAAGAGCTCGAGCGGGAACGCGCGAGAGCGACGGAGGCGGCGGACGAGCTGGCGCTGGCGCAGGCGCTAGCCGCAGAGGAGCTCGAACGCGAGCGCGCGAAGGCTGCGGAAGCGCTGGCGGAGCAGCAGGCGGCAGCGGCGCATGAGCTGGAGCGGGAGCGAGCGAGAGCGGCGGAAGCGTTAGCCGCGCAGCAGGCGACAGCGGCGCAGGAGCTCGAGCGGGAACGCGCGCGAGCGGCTGAAGCTGCGGAGGAGCTGGCGTTAGCCGAAGCGCTAGCCGCGGAGGAGCTCGAACGCGAGCGCGCGAAGGCTGCGGAAGCACTGGCGGAGCAGCAGGCGGCAGCGGCGCAGGAGCTGGAGCGGGAACGAGCGAGAGCGGCTGAAGCTGCGGAGGAGCTGGCGTTAGCCGAAGCGCTAGCCGCGGAGGAGCTCGAACGCGAGCGCGCCAAGGCTGCGGAGGAGCTGGCAGAGCAGCTGGAGCGGGAACGAGCGAGAGCAGCGGCAAGTTTGGCGGAGCAGCAGGCGAAGCTGAACGAAGAGCTGGAGCGTGAACGTTTAAGGGCCTTTGAAGCAGCCGAGGAATGGGCCTTGGCGCAAGCTTTGGCGGCCGAAGAGCTGGAACGCGAGCGCGCTGCGGCAGCGGTAAGTTTATCTGCGCAGCAGGCGCAGGCGGCACAGGAACTGGAGCAAGAGCGTGCGAAAGCAAGCGAAGCTGCGGAGGAGCTGATTTTGGCGCAATCCCTGGCCGAAGAAGAGCTGGAACGCGAGCGCGCAAGAGCGGCGGAAGCGTTGGCCGCTTTGCAGGCACAGGCCGCACAGGAGCTGGAGCAAGAGCGTACGAAAGCATTGGAAAAGCTCGCTGAGCAAGTAGAGCGAGAGCGTGTGGCAGCTGCACAAGCACTAGCAGAGCAGCAGGCGAAGGCTGAGGAAGAGCTGGAGCGCGAACGGATCAGAGCGGTAGAAGCGGCTGAAGAATTAGCGCTGGCGCAAGCTCTTGCAGCAGAAGAGCTGGAACGCGAGCGCACAGGAGCAGCGGAAGCGTTGGCCGCTTTGCAGGCACGTGCCGCACAGGAGCTGGAGCAAGAGCGGGCAAGAGCCGCGGAAGCCGCAGAGGAGCTGGCGCTGGCGCAAGCACTTGCAGCAGAAGAGCTGGAACGCGAGCGCGCGGGAGCAGCGGAAGCGTTGGCCGCTTTGCAGGCCCAGGCCGCACGGGAGCTGGAGCAAGAACGGGCGAGAGCCGCGGAAGCCGCAGAGGAGCTGGCGCTGGCGCAAGCTCTTGCAGAAGAGGAGCTGGAACGCGAGCGCGCAAGAGCAGCGGAAGCGTTGGCCGCTTTGCAGACGCAAGCTGCACAGGAACTGGAGCAGGAGCGTATGAAAGCCGCCGAAGTACTAGCCGAGCAAGTAGAACGCGAGCGTGCTCGGGCTTCGCAAGCACTAGCAGAACAGCAAGCGGCGGCAGCGGAGGAGCTTGCCTTGGCGCAAGCCTATGCCGCGGAAGAATTGGAGCTGGAGCGTGCTAAAGCCGCAGTGCTTGCGGAACAGCTCGAACGCGAACGCGCGAAAGCGGCTGAAGTCGCAGACGAGCTGTTGCTGAACCAAACGCTTGCCGCGGAAGAGCTTGAGGTTGAACGTATTAGAGCAGCGGAAGCTTTGTCCGCCCAGCTGGAACAAGAACGCTCTGTATCGGCGCAAGCCCTCTCGGAACAGCAGGCGGCAGCGGCACTTGAACTGGAACGCGAGCGAGCGAAGGTAGCGGAAGCCGTAGACGAGCTTGCCTTGGCTCAAGTCATCGCTGCTGAAGAGTTGGAGCAGGAACGCGCAAAAACGCTGGAGCTTATACAGTCGAAGGAGCAGCAGTGGCAAGAGCAGCTAGCTCAGCTGGAACAATCGCTGAAGGCCGATTTCGAACGCCGCCGCAATGGCTGGATTGAAGAGCGTACCAAACTTCTTACGAAATTGTCCGAGCTGGAGCAGGCTTGGAATCAGGATAAACAGCTGCACGAGCTTCGTCTTGAAGCTGCGGATGAACACCTGATGCAAGCGATGGAGCAGGAAGAAGCGCTGCGTGCTTCTATCCGGACGATGGAGCAGCAATCGAATGAGCTTGATCAGCAATACGCTGAGGTAAAAGAGCAGCTGGAGGAAGTTTCTCAGCAGTATGCGATATCGCTTGAGAAAATCGGGCAGTTGGAGCAGCAAGCTTCCAAGCAGCTGGAATTGCAGACGGCCATTGAAGTACTTGCCGCGGAACAAACCGAGAAGCTGCAGCAATTGCAGGAGCAATTCGATCTTCTCCAGGATGAAATGGTGAAGCAGCAGCGCCAATTCGAAGCAGAACGCTCTGTTGTCGAGCAGCTTCACGCGGACCGATACAGCGAAGCGGAACGCCGACTGGAGGAACAAGCGCGTCAGTTGACAGAAGCATCTGCTATTTTTGAAGAAAAAGAGCTTGAACTGGAGCTTCAATACGAAGAGGACAAGCACAAGCTGGAGCGTAAGTATCAAGAGCAGCAGGAGCAGCTGGAGCTGCGTTTTGCCGAGCAGCAATTTGAATTGAAGGAACGCTATGCGCAGCAATACGATGAGCTGAAGCAGCAGCTTGAAGCCGTTCAGTCGACGAATCGGGAGCTGGAAGACCGGCTGCAGGCGCAAAATGCCGCCATGGCAGAGCAGCAGGAGCAGCAAATTGCCGAGCTGGAGCAGCGTCATCAAGAGCAGCTTCGTTTCCTCGAACGGCAGTTCACCGATCAGAATGAATTGCTAGAGCTTCAATACATGGAGCAAATCGAGCTGTTGGAACGTCAGCAGCAAGAGCTCAAGGCAGAGTGGGACGAACGGGAGCAGGAGAATAACCGTAAACTCGAGCAGCAGCGCCGGCTGTATGAGCAACGCTACGAGGAGCGTCTATCGGAAGCGGAAGATCGTTACTCCGAGCTTCTGGCGAAGCAGGAAGAGCAGCAGCATAGCCTGCGCTCCCGCATTGAAGAGTTAGAGTCTTTACTGAAAGAGACGGAGCTGCGCAGTCTTGAAAAAGAAGAACAGCTTGCGGATTCAACAAAACGCGAAAACGAGCTTTTGGAGCAGCTGGAATATACCGCTGCTCGCGAACGGATTACGGTACAGCAGATCGAGGTTGCCTCGCAACAGATCAAGGAGCTTAACGAGAAACTGCGGGCTGAGCAGCAGCTTGCGGAGCAAGCGAAGCAGGAAGCGGAGCGTCTGACGGAATCGGAACGTGCCTCCGAAGCAGCAGAGAAGTCTCTTCTTGAAGAGCTCGAAGCGGCACGGAAAGAAGCGGCAGCAGCTGCGGATCTGCGGGTATTGCTGGATGAACAGGCACAAGCATTGGCGGCTGAGCATCAGGATGCTTCCGGGGAAACGGAAGCCCTCCGCGAGGAACTCCGCGTACTTGGCGTGAAGCATGAGAAGCTGGAAATCGAATACCGCAAGCTTCAAACGGAATACAATGAATGGATTGAGCTGATCGAGCACAGTTAAGCCGTACTAACAAAAGAGCCGCCTGCTAAAAATGCAGGCGGCTCTTTTATGCCTATTGGTATAGGGGGTGGAAAAGGATCGAGGCGTTTCCGGCAGGCTTAAAGATGCGCGACATCGTAAAGGTATAGTGAAAATGGCCTTTGCGGGAGCTTAACGATGCGCCGCATCGTTAAGAGAGCTGCTAGGGCTCGATTCGAAGCAAATTCGGGCGTTACCGGCAAGCTTAAAGATGCGAGACATCGTCAAGGTGCAGTGAAAACGGCCTTTGCGAGAGCTTAACGATGCGCCACATCGTTAAGAGAGCTGCTAGGGCTCGATTCGAAGCAAATTCGGGCGTTTCGGGCAAGCTTAACGATGCACCACCGAATTACCGGACGCAAAGAAAAAGCCGCCTCAATGTCACAGCATTGGAGCGGCTTCTTCTCTGTTGTTATCCGTAGCTGACAATCGTTCCGGTAGGACCGCCTACCGGAAGACTGGCCAAGCGGATGAGGTCCGGGGTGACGACCGCCGGATCTTTGCCGGTGGCGTGCATTTCGGTACGCAGCGTACCGGGATTGTATAAATTAACAAGAATGCCGTGCTCATGCTCCTCGTCGGCGAGCGTGCGGGTCAGCGATTCCAGGCCGGCTTTCGCTGCGCTGTAGGCGGCATAACCGCCTGCTCCGTTCCAGGACAAGCCGGAGGTTATATTAATAATGCGGCCGTATTTGCTTTTGCGCATGGTTGGCAGAACGGCCTTTGTAAGCAGAAACGGTCCTGTCAAATTGGTGGCCACTTGCGCATGCCAATTCTCGGAGGTTAATTCCAGCACGGAACCGGGCTCGAATACGGCCGCATTATTTAATAACACATGGATGGAGCCCCATCGATCGATGACCTGCTGGACTGCGGATTGAATTTGGCTTTCCTGCGTAATGTCGGTAGGGATGATCAGCGCTTCGCGGCCCGTATTCTGTTTGATCAGCTCGGCTGTCTCCTGCAGCTTGCTTTCACGGCGGCCTAACAAAGCAACCTCGGCTCCTTCTTTCGCGAACGACAGGGAAGCTGCTCTTCCGAGTCCCGAACCTGCACCGCTTACGACGGCAATCCGTCCGTTTAATAAGCTCATGGATCATACCCCTCCTCAAAAGAATAATTTATGAATCATCTTATCAGACCGGAAGGCGGTAGGGGAAGAGTTCATAGCATCAGTCTTTCTTACCCTTTTGTAAAGGAATCATTATAATTCATATGTAGGCTGGCAAGCAGGCATGTCGCGGAAAGAAAAAAAGACCTCTTCAAATAAAGAGGTCTTTGCGGTAATAAGGCTTAAGCAGCTTCAACAATAAGCTTGGCCGACATTTTCGAATGTCCGCCGCCGCAAGGAATGTTGCATTTGATTTCGTATTCGCCGGCATCAAGCGTGATGGTTTTTGCTTTATTCTGAGTCAGCTTCACGTTTGTCTTCTCAATCTCGACGCCGTGAACGCCATCGATGAGCTCGAGCTTAATGGTCTGACCTTTTTTGATATGGTATTCCGGCTGATCGAATTCCCAGCTGCTCGCTTTAATCACAACGTCCGCAACCGTAGAGCTTGCCGCGTCCGATCCGGAGTTATTGCTCTTGCTGTTGGAGCCGCAGGCAGCAACGACAAACACAAGGCAAAGCACGGATGCAAATATGAGCCACTTCTTCATCTTCATACCCCTTTCATAGCCAAAAGCATACAAATTTCAATACTTTTCCTATTGTAGCTTATCCGCATCCAATTTGCAGTGACAGTCCCGTGACAAATGAAAAAGCCCCTGCCCATCGTTTCCGACAGGACAAGGGCTTCAAAGCTTATTTGCTGCTAGTCGCGGTTGCGGTAATCGCTTCTGCCTGCTTCGTACGGGGTGCTGACCGGAATGAACAAGTCGATAATCCCGATAACGAGAGCGGCTAAGATTGCGCCAAGCCAAGTGACGGATACGCCGCCCACGATAAACTGTGCAATCCAGATGACAGCCGCGCTGGCGATAAAGCCAACGATACCGCGTCCAAACGGGGTAACTTTTTTGCCGAAAATACCTTCAACGATCCAGCCCAGCGCCGCGATAACAAGCGCCAGCAGGAGGGCGCTCCAGAAGCCGCCGACACTAAATTGCGGAACGATCCAGCCGACTACCATCAGAACGATGGCTGCAACGATAAAACGGACAACATGACCAAGAAAACTCATATCATTAGCCTCCTCATGTTAGGTTAGCCTAAGTATGGTGCGTTTCCTAACTTATTATGACCATTAATCAGGGAAACATGTATGAATCAAGCGGTGATGTCGTGCATCCTAAACCCCGATCAGCTATAATATAAGGGCGAGAGGAGTGTTCACTTGGACAGCAAAATTTTATCCACTTTGGAATTCCATAAAATTACGAATAAATTAGTGCATCATGCCGCTACATCGCTAGGGAAAAACGTGTCGGGGCAGCTTGCTCCGGTCTCCGATCTGGAAGACGTCAAGCATATGCTGCAGATGACCGATGAAGCGTACAAAGCAGACAGGCTGAAGGGCAATGCACCGTTTGGGGGCGTTGTGGACATCAGCGCTTCCCTTCATCGCGCGAGAATCGGAGGAACCCTGAACCCCGCCGAGCTGCTGGATATCGCGGCAACGGCAAGAGGCGCACGCCGGGTTAAGAAGCATATCGACAATCTGCATGAGGATGATCCGATTCCGCTTTTGTTCCAGCTGACTGAGCAATTATCCGAGCATAAGCCGCTGGAGGATGCCATCTTTGACTGCATCGACGACCAGGCGGAAGTCATGGACAGCGCGAGCCCTGAACTCGCATCCATCCGTCGCGAGCTGCGGAGCGGAGAGTCGCGGATCCGTGAAAAGCTGGAACAGATGATCCGTTCGTCTTCGGTGCAGAAGATGCTGCAGGATTCCATTATTACGCTTCGGAACGACCGTTACGTCATTCCGGTTAAGCAGGAGTACCGTTCGCATTTTGGCGGAATTGTCCACGACCAGTCCGGTTCCGGCGCTACTCTGTTTATTGAGCCGGAAGCTATTGTATCGATGAATAACAAGCTGCGGGAGACCAAAGCCGCGGAGCTTCGCGAAATCGAGAAAATCCTGCAAAAGCTGACGGCCCGCGCGGCAGAGCATGTGGAGGATTTGCTTTATAACCAGGATCTGCTCGGCAAGCTTGACTTCGCCTATGCCAAGGCGCGCCTTGCCCATGAAATGAAAGCGACTTTGCCGCGCATGAACGACAGGGGCTTCCTCAAAATCAAACGCGGACGCCATCCGTTGATCGCTCCGGACAAAGTTGTGCCGCTTGATGTGGAGCTTGGCAATCAGTTTACGGCTATTATCGTTACCGGTCCGAATACGGGAGGTAAAACGGTATCCCTAAAGACCGTGGGTCTGCTCAGCCTGATGGCGATGTCCGGTTTGTTTGTACCGGCTGAAGAAGGAAGCCAGCTTTGCGTGTTTGACTCCATTTATGCCGATATCGGCGACGAGCAGAGCATCGAGCAAAGCCTTAGTACCTTCTCCAGCCATATGACGAATATTATCCGGATTCTGGAATCCATGACGTCCAAGAGCCTAGTACTGCTCGATGAGCTTGGTGCGGGAACAGACCCGGCCGAAGGCTCGGCGCTTGCGATTGCCATTCTGGAGCATATCCATAAGCTCGACAGCCGCATTATTGCGACTACGCATTATAGCGAGCTTAAGGCGTATGCTTATAACCGCAAAGGCGTCATTAACGCAAGCATGGAGTTCG
Source organism: Paenibacillus glycanilyticus NBRC 16618 (assembly GCF_004000805.1). Taxonomy (GTDB): domain Bacteria; phylum Bacillota; class Bacilli; order Paenibacillales; family Paenibacillaceae; genus Pristimantibacillus; species Pristimantibacillus glycanilyticus. The sequence goes on along the minus strand of NZ_BILY01000013.1, from coordinate 141,222 downwards.
ACGTTGCAACGCTTAGCCCGACTTACCGCCTTCTTGTTGGCGTTCCGGGACGAAGCAATGCGTTTGCCATTGCGGAGAGGCTAGGTCTCAGCCAGGCGATTATCGATCATGCCAAGGGCGAGGTCAGCGAAGAGGATCAACGCGTTGAGAACATGATTGCCTCTCTGGAGGAAGATCGTCTAAGCGCGGAATCGGAGCGTAATACGGCAGAGTCGATGCGGCGCGAGATGGAAGCGCAGCGCAAACGTCACGAAGCGGAGCTGGAGCGCTTCGAGGAGCAGCGCGACAAAATGCTGCAGAAGGCGCAGGAAGAAGCGCATGAGGCAGTTGCGAAGGCCAGACGCGAAGCGGATCAGATTATCGCGGATCTTCGCAAGCTGGCTCTGGAGGAAGGCGCTTCCGTCAAGGAGCATAAGCTGATTGAAGCCAAGCGCAGACTGGAGGAAGCGGCTCCGGAGCTTGCCACGAAGAAGAAGCGTCCGGCAGGCGGCGGAGCGAAGAAGCCGGCGAAGATTGGAGCCGGCGATGAGGTTATGGTCTACAGCCTTAATCAAAAGGGTATCGTTGTAGAGATAGGCGCATCGGATGCTACCGTTCAGCTTGGCATTATGAAGATGAAGGTCGCGCTGGATGATCTTGAGCTGATTAAGCCGGTGGCGCAGCTCAACAAGCAGCAGCAGCCTAAGCAGACGGCAAGCCTGAAGCGCTCCAAGGAAGATAGCCTCCGCATGGAGCTGGATCTGCGCGGGGCGAATCTGGAGGAAGCTATTATTGAAGTGGATCGTTTCCTCGACGAGTCGTATTTGGGCGGGCTTGGTCAAGTATATATCATCCATGGCATGGGTACCGGCGTATTGCGTGCGGGAATCCAACAATATTTGCGCAAGCATAGTCTTGTGAAGGCGTATCGTCTCGGAAAATACGGCGAAGGCGGCGCAGGCGTAACCGTGGCGGAGCTGAAATAGCTTCGCCGTTAAGCTTGCGGCACGGCAAGCAAGCCTTTGGGAGTGATAAGGATGGGTAATGAAGTGGATCGTTTGCTCAGCAATTCTTATGCGGCATCTCTCGTTTATGTATCGCTGGTTGTCCTGTCGCTTATCGTCTTTTTGTCCGTGTTTGAGCTTGTGACCCGTTATAATTGCTGGAAGGAAATCAAGAACGGCAACGTAGCGGTAGCTATGGCGACAAGCGGGAAAATATTCGGGATATGCAATATTTTCAGGTTTTCCATTGAGGCGAAAGTTTCCGTGTACGAAAGTCTGATCTGGGGGATATTCGGCTTTATCATATTGCTTGCCGCCTATTTCTTGTTTGAGTTTCTTACGCCGGTGTTCAAGATCGATGACGAAATCGCTAAGGATAACCGGGCGGTAGGATTTATTGCCATGATTATTTCCATTTCTTTGTCTTATGTTATCGGAGCAACGGTTATATTGTAAGCGGCATAGGCTTGCGTAAGCTTATGCTTCCGAAGTAAGAATTGCTTCGCAATTCTTTAAGCGTATGCTTTCGAAGTAAGAATTGCTTCGCAATTCTTTTTAGGAGGGCAGTCATGAAGTATTTATGGGGAATTTTACTCGCGATTGCAATTATATTTTTTGGATTAGGCGTTATCTATATTTTGAACAATTAAGCTTGTGGAGGGTTTTGGAATGGAAGAGCAAACAATTTGCCCATGGTGCGATACCGAAATTGTATGGGATGAGGAAATCGGGCCGGAGAAGCATTGTCCGCATTGCGAGAATGAACTAAGCGGCTATCGTACGATGCAGATCGGGATCGACCGCGATGAAGACGAGCAGGACGACAACTGGGACGAGGAGCAGGAAGAGCAAAAGCAGGATGATTCCTATAACGATGAATCCAACGAAGGCTTCCGTCAAATGAATGTATCCTGGCTTGCGGCGGAAGAAACGATCCGTCAAATAACGGACAGTCAGGAAGAAGCGCCGGAATGTCCTTCTTGCCGTGAATATATGCTGGAAGCGGGTAAACAAACGGTATCGCTTCAGCCAACGGTGCATGCCGTAACCGGTAAACCCGTTATCCAATCGCCGTTTGAGACCGTAACTTATATCTGTCCGTCCTGCTTCCAGACTTCGACGGTTCTAAGCGAGAAAGCCCGGAACCAGATGCTGGAGCTGCTTGCGCCAAAAGAGTAATTACTGGAAAACGGCATGCGGCCTGCTTAATTGGGAAACCTAACGGAACATCACTGTTAGGAGGAATCGGATTGAAGCAGAGTCATCATGGCGTTAAGACCGGCGGGCGTATGCCTGGCAGATCAGTCGGCCGCGTTGTCCAGGGTTCACGCCACGGCGGGGCGATGGATGCGCAGGCCATCCTGCTGCTGACGGTACAAGGTCTGTTTGGCGTAGCAAGCGCGCTGTCCGGAACGTTCATCCCGGTCTATCTCTGGAAAGCAAGCCAGTCCTTTATGCTAATTGGCTGGTACACGCTTGGGCAATACATAACAAGCGGCATCATCTTTTGGCTGGCAGGCAAATGGGTGAAGGAACATCATAAAATGTACAGCCTCCGTCTTGGCATCGTGCTGTCGGGGGCGTTTTATTTTATGGTACTCATGCTGGGCCAGCAGGCCAAAACCTACAGCATACCTCTCGGCATGCTAAGCGGTATGGCATTAGGCTTTTATTGGATGGCTTACAATGTGGTTTATTTCGAAATTACCGAGCCGGATAACCGCGACCGGTTTAATGGAATAGCAGGCATATTAGGATCATTGTCGGGGATTATTGCCCCATGGGTGTCGGGTTTCCTGATTACGACGCTGCATGGCGAGCGCGGTTACAAGCTTATTTTTACGATTTCCCTTGTTATCTTTGGTCTGGCCGTTGTCGGCAGCTTCTGGCTGAAGAACCGCGGCGTTATAGGAGAGAAGTACAAATGGTTCCTTGGACTTCAAGAACTGAAAGAAAAGGGAAATCCATGGCGGCGGATGTTTGGTGCTATCGTCGCTCAAGGCGTTCGCGAAGGCGTCTTTATGTTCCTGATTGGACTTGTCATCTATATCGCAACTAAAAACGAAGGAAAATTGGGGAATTTCTCGCTGATTACTTCCCTTGTTGCCCTCATCAGCTTCTGGTTTGTCGGCAAGCGCCTCAAACCGAGCAACCGCAGAATCGCGATGCTGGCAGGTACGATCATGATTGGTCTGATCATTCTTCCGTTGTTCTATAAAGTCACCTATAGCACATTGCTGATCTTCGGCATAGGAACTTCCTTGTTTATACCGTTGTACATTATTCCGATGACATCCCGGGTGTTCGACCTGATCGGCCACTCCGAGGAAAGCGCCGTTAATCGCGAAGAGTTAATCGTTCTCCGCGAGGCCGGCCTCATTATAGGCCGTGTCATCGGTCTAGCCGCTTATCTGGTTGTCGTATCCCAGACGCAGACGCCGGCGGCTATCGTTACTCTAATGTTTTGTGTTGGTATCGTTCCAATCGCCGGATGGTTTTTTATCCGGCCGTTCCTTTCGGCCAACAATAAATTTCGTTAATAATTTTCGAACGCAATTCAAATCGTAGCGCGAAGCGAAACTATTAGGAATGAGAAGCGCAGCGCTCGCCTTTGTCTCCAAATTTCAACCGCTAAAGCGGTTTCTAAATGAAGAAATTTGGAGACAACCGCGATCGAATCCTAATAGTTTCGTGTAGCTGGCCTCACGATTTGAAACAAAGGAGAATTTATGCCACGTATAGTGTCCACCATCATCGACCTCATCGGCGAAACGCCAGTCATCAGGCTTAACCGGCTTATTCAACCGGGAAGCGCGGAAGTGTGCGTTAAGCTGGAGCGGTTCAATCCGAGCGGCAGCGTGAAAGACCGCGCCGCGTCGGCTCTTATCGAAGCGGCCGAGCGTCAAGGTTTAATCTCCCCGGGCAGTACCATTATCGAGCCGACCAGCGGGAATACCGGTATTGGCCTGGCGATGAATGCGGCTGCCAAGGGCTACAAGCTTATCCTGATCATGCCGGACAATATGTCAGCGGAGCGAATCAAGCTGCTGCAGGCATACGGGGCTGACGTTGTTTTGACCCCGGCCGCGGAAAGAATGCCGGGAGCCATCCGCAAGGCGCTGGAGCTGCAAGCCGAAATACCGGGCAGCTTTATTCCGAACCAGTTCGAGAACCATGCCAACCCGGACATCCACCGGACTACAACCGCGGTAGAGATCCTGGAGCAAACGGGCGGCAAGCTTGATGCCTTTGTTGCGACTGCCGGAACGGGCGGGACCATTACCGGCACAGGCGAGACGCTGAAGGCCTCATTGCCTCATATCCATATCGCGGTTGTCGAACCTGCCGGTTCTCCCGTTCTTTCGGGAGGCCAGCCCGGTCCTCATAAGCTGGTTGGCACAAGTCCCGGATTTGTACCCGCGATCCTAAACACGGAAGTTTATGACGAGATTATTCAGGTAGCCGATGAAGATGCCATTCGGACGATGAGAGATCTTGCGCGTCTTGAAGGATTGCTGCTTGGACCGTCCTCCGGCGCTTCCGTTTGGGCGGCTATGCAGGTTGCCAAGAAGCTTGGAGAGGGCAAGCGTGTTTTATGCATCGCACCGGATACCGGCGAGCGGTATTTAAGCATGAATCTATTTTAAGGGAGGGATAGATGGTTGAATAAGACAATTGCGATTACAGGCGCTTCAACAGGAATCGGGCTGGCAACCGCATTGCTATTCGCCCATAAAGGCTGGTCGGTATTTGCGGGAACAAGGAATTTGGAGCGCGAGCGGCAACTGCATAACGTTGAAGGCCTGGAATGGCTGGAGATGGAGGTTACCGACCCGGCGTCGTTGCAAAAAGCGTTTGGACAGATCAATGACCGGACGGCCGGCAAGCTGGATGCGCTATTCTGCAATGCCGGCTTTGGATTTCTAAGAACGCTGGGACAAGCATCCATGGACGAAATTCGCAATGTATTCGAGACCAATGTATTTGGCGTTATTCATACCATCAAGGAAGCCTTGCCCATGCTTCGCGAAGCAGGCAAGTCGCATATTATGGCAACCTCCAGCGTAGGTGGATTAGTTGGCCAGCCGTTCAACGAAATCTACTGCTCCAGCAAGTTCGCGTTGGAGGGCCTGCTGGAAAGCCTAGCAACCTACTACAAACCTCTGTTTAATATCGATATTACCCTGGTTGAACCGGGAGCGATAGCGACCAACTTTAACGATACGGTCTTTAAACAGCTGGGCAGCACGGGCGGTATCCTGAACGATGAGTACAAAGCGTTAATCGACCGTTACGTGGAGCAGTTTTCCAAACGCAATGCGGTTCCGCAAACGGCCGAATCGGTCGCCGAGGTTGTGTTTAGCCTTGTTAGCCTCGAGGAGAAGCCGCTTCGCATCCGTACTTCGGAGGCGGCGGATAAATTTACGGCCTACAAGACCGAAAAGGATCCAACCGGCCTTAACGGGATGCTGAATGTCCGCAAGCTTCATCTGGGCTTATAATCGCCTCGAGTTCTGTCCGAAAAGAAAGCCCTTAAAGCTTATTTCCAAGCTTTAAGGGCTTCTTTAATAAGTCCGCGGCGTTCTCTTACATAATCGAGTATAAAAGAAGGCTCGTCGAGAAACGTGTCGTAGCTGCTTTTGCGGGTAAAATCATCACGGATTGCCGGCGTGATCTCTTTGTATAAGCGGGTAATCATAGGATCGATCCGCTCAACGGTAAAGGCTGTTTTCAATAGTCTATGCAGGATTGCGCGGTATCTTTGGCGGCAGGAAGAGAATTTAAACAGCTTGCCGGTCAGACTATTATAGCCTTGCAGCCTTACAAGATCGCTGCCGCATGGCTTTCCGTAGCAGTTTCTACCCCAGGTTCCCTCGTAATCCCAAGGAATAATTCGATATTTGCTTGTTTTCTTATGCTCATAGAGGGCATAGTTCTGATCAAAGCCGTCGTAGTTGCCGGTAAGAACCGCTCCGGCCAGCCACAATAAATATTGATTGATATCCAGCCGTTTGGCCGTATAGACGCTCAACTGTTTGCTAGAGAGGGAGTTGATATTGCGAATGAAACGGACCAGCCGGTATTTTGTGTTTGTTTGTCCGTTCACGATTTCATATCCGTCAAATAGCGAGTCTTTTTTCGCATTTGTATTCTGATCGACAAGACTGAAATCCGCGCTGTCATTAACGGCATAGATCAAGGAGGTATAACCGATACCTCTTTTTCTAAAGAACCGCCGGTCCACCGCTTCAATCTCCAAATAAACCCCTTGCTCATAACCGTTAATCTCGACGGAGATATGCTGGGTTTCCGGGGACGGCACTCCAATGAGGTTGAAAAATTGAAAGGATAAGGCGTTGCGGATCATGGATGGATCGTCGAATTCCGCGTTCCAGTGCAGCGTTTTGCCCCCGTCTAGCCTGATCTCGAACGATTTTTTCGTGTAATTGCGCGTATGGCCGCCCCGAATGCCGCAAGTCCCCGAATAGCTTTTTCCATCTATTTCAATATGGATGGGTTTAAACGATTTGCTCCAAGGATTGTTCTTCAAATCCCACAGATCATCCTCGTCAATTTCAATTTTACGTATAGGCAGCTGTGCCACGGGCTTCACCCCTTAAGACCGAAGTCAAAGCCTATCGTGGCCGATAGGCTCCTGTGCTTATTTACGGTATTCGGGAAAGGGGGAGAATGACACCCGCTAGTGATGAAATTGTTTATTTCTTCTTTTTGTCCGCATAAATGGTTACTAATCTAGTACCTCTCCTATACGGGTTACATATAAATATATTACAAACCGTCACCAATGGTAGATGACTAGATAGCGAAACACCAGGAAGTTCAGCCTATTAGTGGTAGAAGGTCAATTGGATGGCACGGTTGTAAATCTATTAAGAGAAAGTTATCGGAGGGATTTATTACATGTACGGATGCAATTGGCAGCAAGGTAGCAACAACAGCGGCGGTCACCAATGGCACAAGAGTCACAAAAGCCACAGAAGCAATGGCAAAAGCACAGGAACAGGCAACACAGGAACAGGCAGCAACACTGAACTTAGAAACTTGGTAGGCGAAACTGTCAGAATCAACCGTGGCGGTCCGGAATCTCTGGAAGGCAAACTGCTCGCAGTTAAAAACGATTACCTGGTTCTTGCGACAAAAGAAGGCGTTGTATACGTTGACCTCAGCCATGTTAAAAGCGTAACAGGATTTGCTACAAGCAAAAGCGGCGGTACCAGCACTGATTTTATCAACGCGAACAACTTCAGAGGCGTTATTAATGCTTTAACGAAAGAATTCGTGCAAATCAACTGGGGCGGGCCGGAAAAGGTAGAAGGCTTCCTCGCTGAAGTACAAGGCAACACAGCACTCGTTGTAGCAGCAAATAATCAAGTTGTTTATCTCCTGGTTGACCACATCAAAACAATCAAAAAATTCGGCGGCAAATCCGGCGGCAACAAGAGCGGCGGCAACCAAGGCGGCAACCAAGGCGGCAACCAAGGCGGTAACAAATCCGGCGGCAACAAAAACAACAACAAATCGGGCAATAAAAACAACAACAAATCCGGCGGCAACAAATCGGGCAACCGTACCGGTGCTCAAGCTCAAGGGCAGTCGACAGGCAACAAATCAAAAAAATCCGGTAGCAGCAACCGCTCGAAAAAAGGCTAATCGATAGATAGAAGCCGGGCATTTACTTTAGTGTCCGGCTTCCTTAATAGATGAAGCTTTTGAAAAGGAGGTCGAGCAGTTGAAAAACCAGCATCCATTCCTCGATTCACAGGTTGAGCTTGTTATTTCCGGAAGAGCGGGCATACGCGGCAAGCTGATTGATTTTGGCCCCGATATACTTGTGCTTTACAACGGCACCCAGTTTTTTTACGTACCGCTGATCCATTTGCAGCAAATGAGAATTGTGCAGGATGAAAATCAAAACTACAGCAGTACGCCGGAGCTACCTTTCGAATCGTATAACGACTCCATATCTTTCCGCAAAATTTTATTGAATTCCAAAGGCATGTTTTCGGAAATTTATATTACCGGCAATCAATCCATACATGGCTATGTGACGGCAGTCATGAACGATTTCTTTGTTTTTTATTCGCCGGTCTACCATTCCGTCATGATCTCCATGCGGCATCTTAAATATCTGGTACCGTATAACGCCAATGTTACCCCTTACTCGTTGTCATCCGAACAATTTCCGCTCAAGCCAACGCCCTTAACCCTTGCCCGAACCTTTGATCAGCAGCTGCGCAAACATATCGGACAATTCGTCGTTCTTGATCTGGGGGAGAATCCTAGAAAAACAGGTGTCCTCAAAAATGTCGATTTGAACCTGCTTGAACTTGCGGATGCGAGTGGATCATCGGTGTTTATCCATTTTGATCACGTCAAAACGATTCACCTGCCATAAACGGTAAAGCCCTTTTGATCGCGTCCAGCAATCAAAGGGCTTTTTTCCATAGATAAGGAAATGCATCACTTTTCTTCCTAAGGGGAATGCTGGAAGCGAAGGTGGTGAATGTCTGTGCAGCTAAATGCGAAGCCTATCGGTTTATGGCCAATTGTTATGATGACTCTGCTCAGCGTTGGCCTTGTCAATCACGTCATCGTAGTGCCCCTGCTGCTTGCCGAAGCGAAAAGAGATGCATGGCTGAGTATTCCGGTTGCGCTTATTATCGCGCTTCCCATTGCCGTGTTTCCTTTGCAGCGCGTGATGTTCAAGATGAACAGAGTACGCTTTGACGAATGGCTCGGGCAACGTGTTCCGACTTTTTTTGTATGGTTGATTCTCGCAATTATTAATTTGGCTTTGCTTTTCGTCGCTTTCGGATCTTTGGTAGACGTTGTCGCCTGGACATCCAATACCTATTTGCCGTTGACACCGCAATACGTGGTTCTGTTTATTTTCTGCTTTATCTGCATGTTTGCGGCTATGAACGGACTGCGCACGATTGCTTATGTATCCTGCATTCTGCTTCCAATCGTTGTAGTGCTGGGAGACTTTGTCATGTCAGCCAACATGCCGTCCAAGGATTACCGGTACTTGCTGCCGATGTTCGAAATGGGGATGTACCCGATACTCAAAGGTTCTGTCTATTCCCTTAGCGCATTTATGGAACTGTCCTTCCTGCTTCTTATCCAACATGAAATGAAGAGAAGCTTTAAGAAGTGGCATCTCCTGCTGCTGACCATCATGCTCATGCTCTTGACCCTGGGCCCTACGGTAGGAGCTATTACTCTGTTTGGACCTGAAGAAGCAAGCATGATGCGTTATCCGGCTTATTCGCAATGGCGTCTAGTGAAGATTGGCAAATATTTCGAGCATGTTGATTTTTTTGCCGTGTTTCAATGGCTTTCCGGAGCGCTTATCCGGATATCGCTGCCACTCTATCTCATTCAGCTTTACGGACCGTTCAGGAAAATAAAGCGAAAATGGATCAGCATGCTGATCACCGTTTTTGTTTTGGCTATAGCAAGCATTACCGTTCTGATGCATATGAAGTGGTACATGATCCTAATGCACGCTTACTTTCAGGTTGCTTGGATTCTGTTTGGCGCCGTTCTTCTGCTGCTATGGATTCTCACGTTCCGCAAACCAAAAAAATCAGCTCAGCCGGAAACGCAAGGAGGTTACCGCAATGAGTCATGAACCGGACAAGCAACATCGCAAACGGGATCGTTTGGACCGAATTTATGAAGAATTGGCCGGTTCAGGGGACATCGTTATTCAAACGTTGGTGGTTGGCAAAGAAGAACCAAAGCGGGTATTTCGCATTCTGATGTGCAGCGGCATGGTGGATATGCAGACGGTATTTATCGCCTTGCTGCCGCAGCTTGACAAGCTGGCTGAGAGTTTAAACAAAAACTTCGGAGCGCTGGATCAGGCAGAGGCTGCGCGGGAACCGGTTGTGATGGACAAGAACAATCTGCACAAGGAAGGCCATTCGTTTGGCGCGCGTCTTTCGCTCGATAATGAACGGGAGGTCGCTTTCTTTTTTTCCAACCTTTACTCGGGCAGCGTCATCGTTATCGACGATGCTACGCGCTCGGTATATTCCTTCGATATCGCAAGCATTCCGGGGCGCCAGCCCGAAGAATCAACGATGGAGCTGTCGGTCAAAGGGCCGCGGGACGGGTTTGTGGAAAGTCTAGCTACCAATATTGCTCTTATCCGGAGAAGACTGCGCACGCCGGATCTGAATGTGGAATATATGAAAATCGGAACCGAGTCTCAGACGGAAATTTCGATGATGTTCATGAGAAGCAAAGCGGAGCCGTCCTTGGTCAGAGAAGCTAAAAAAAGGCTGGATGAGATTCATATCGAAGCCTTGTACAGCTCTTCCGAGCTGGAGGAGCTTGTGTCGGACAGGCCCAACAGTCTGTTCCCGCTCGTTGATTACATTGGCCGTCCCGACTACGTCGTTCAGGCGTTAATGCAAGGCAGAGTTTGTCTCCTGGTTGATGGCAATCCTTCGGTTATTATCCTGCCGGGTAATCTGACGCTCCTTGTAAAATCCCCGGAGGATGCCCATCTTCCTTATTACTATGTAACCCTGGAGCGGCTGCTTCGTTTTATCGGATTTGTACTGGCTATTTGTCTCCCGGGCTTTTGGGTCGCTTTATCGGCCTATAATACGGATCAAATACCGTTTACGCTGCTAGCTACCGTTACGAACTCCAGAATCGGTCTGCCGATATCGGCCACGATGGAAATGTTTCTCATGATGGCGATGTTCGAGTTGTTCCGGGAGGCTGGCGTGAGGCTGCCCCGGCCCGTTGGCCAAACGGTGTCCGTCGTTGGCGGGCTCATTATCGGGGATGCTGCCATACGGGCAGGCATAACCTCTCCGACGATGCTTGTGGCAGCTGCTATTACGGCAGTCTCCACCTTTACGCTGGTTAATCAGACCTTAAGCGGAACCGTCAGCATATTACGATTTTTCGTGTTGACCCTCTCGTCGATGTTCGGGATCTTCGGCTTCTTTGTCAGCGTGTTTTTAATCCTGATCTATATGTGTTCGCTTGAAACGTTTAATCAGAATTACATGCAGCCCATTGCCCCGATTAAATGGAGGGAATTAGTGACGGGATTATTCCAGAAGCCTTGGAAGTCCAGAGCAAAAGGTGAGAAGCCATGACGGTTCATGCGAAAATTCGAAGCTATGCGAAAGCGGCTAAAGCCGCTCTGGCCGTTTGCGTGATGCTTGTAACAGGCGGCTGCTGGGACGAAGTGAATTTGCAGGATGTCAGTTACATATCGGCTATCGGCGTCGACTATGTTGACGATAAATTCGTTGTGTACGCCCAAATGATATCATTTGGCGTCATCGCCAAGCAGGAAGGCAGCGCACCGCCGCCAGGCAGCCCGATATGGATAGGAAAGCATGAAGGCAATACCAATCTTGCTGCGGTGTTTAATTTAATGGATTCTTCCCAGTACAAGCTGTCGCTTAATCACTTGAAGTCGGTCGTGATCCACGAACGCGCCTTCAAAGAAATGAAGCAAATCATCGACAGTCTTAACCGGCTTAGCTCCACCCGATTCAATTCCTTTATATTTGGAACCAAAACAGACATTAACGAGTTGTTTACGATGGATATGCTGTTTAACAAAACGCCGCTGACAACGCCGCTTTACGCACCTCAAATCGAGAATAACCAGAACAGCTATGTCGAGCCGATGACCCTGCAGTCATTCGTGCGCGATGCTCTTGAACCGGCTATGTCCGTCAAGCTTCCTTCGCTTTCGATTCTGCCGGATGACTGGGAGAACAATAAAAAGAAGCTAAACTTTTTAACCATTGATGGCGTGTTTTTATTTAATGAGAAGAAACCGTCCGGTTATATGTCCAGGGCAAAGTCCGAAGGGCTAATCTGGATTGACGAAGCATTCAAACGTTCCCTCATTCCAATCCAGGTTGACGACAAAAGAGCCTCCGTTGTTGTTGATTCGGCAAACTCGAAGGTAAAGGCCAGCATGGATAATAACAACCCTCATTTCGTATTAAAGGTTAATCTGTCCGGGCATTTAATTGAAGCATCAAGCGATGTGACAGACGAGGAGCTTATTGAGCAAGTGGAGAAGACTGTGAAAAAACAGCTGAAGGACACTTACGCGAGGGGATTAGCGCTCAATGCCGATATTTATGATCTCGAGCATCAGTTGTACCGTCATCACAATAAGGCGTGGAAGCGCCTTGTTAAAGAAGATTGGAGGCCCGGTCCAAAAGATTTGACCATCGAAGTGAAGTGCAAGATTACGAAGGAATCGGAGCTCCGCACGAAATCCGAACTCAAGCTGCATACATAATCCATGGGAGTTACGACCATAATACGTATGCTATCCCAAACTTGGCATGAAGGAGACGAAAACATATGCTTCAAGCTCTAACCGCGAAGGAACTGGAATATATCGCGGACTCGTTGTCCAATGAAGATCTGCTGATCAAGCAAAATGCACTGCTTGCGTCCCTAGCGACTAACCCGACATTAAGACAAGCCGGCATGGCGGAATTGCAAACGCATCAGCAGCATTATCAAACGTTGATGCAGGCACTGCAGCAGCATCAGCATTTGGCGCCAACGCAACCACAATAACTACTTACGAAGCATAAGTGGCTTCGCAATTTATTTTAGGAGGGTCCATCAACCATGTACCAACAACAGCATCATTTGCCGGATGAAGATTTGGCTTATACCGTACTTGCCGATCTGAAACGGGTTGTACGCGAGTATGCGACGGCTGCGACGGAATCGACTTGCCCGGAAGTGCGTCAAATGTTCACCCATCTGCTGAACAGCACGCTGAAGCTGCAAGGGAACTTGTTCCAAGCGATGCAGTCTCAAAATATGTACAGCACGGCTTCTTCCGCGCTTCGTCAGGAAATCGACAAGCAAACGAAGGAATATCAGCAAACCCAGCAAAAAACGACTCAATATTTACAGCAGCGCATGGGCAACTCCCAGCCGTCGTTCCCGCAGTACGGCCAGTTCCAGCAACAGCAGCAGAACCAGTCGCATCAGCCTTTCTACATGTAAAGACCCTTCGGGGTCTTTCGTTTTTTTTCTTTGCAGGAACCTATAATTCGTTGTAAAATATTTTAATAACCGCAGTTTTGGAAGGAGTTTGACGATGAACGAACTACAGCTGAAAGTGCTGGAGCTGCTCAAGGAAGACGCGCGACGCGACGCCGACCTGATTGCCGCCATGCTGAATGAGCCGGTGGAGAGCGTGAAGCAGGCAATCGCCTACATGGAAGAAGAACATATCATCGTTAAATATGCCACGGTAGTAAACTGGAGCAAGGTTGATGACGAGAAGGTTACGGCATTGATCGAGGTTCAAATTACGCCTGAGCGCGGACGCGGCTTTGAAGGCATCGCCGAGCGCATATACTTATATCCGGAAGTGAAATCGGTCTATCTGATGTCCGGGGCATACGACTTGCTTGTCGAGATTGAAGGTAAGAATCTGAAAGAGGTTGCCTCTTTTGTTTCCAATAAACTATCACCGATCGACAAAGTGCTGTCGACAAAAACGAACTTTATTCTGAAAAAATACAAACAGGACGGAATTATCTTCGAGGAGCATGAAGGTGACCATCGATTGATGATTTCGCCATAAGAGGGTGATGGCTATGATTAAAGACGAGGTAACATCGAATCATCGCCAATCAATGGCTGATTATTTGTCGCCGCTTGCTCGGAGCATCAAACCGTCAGGCATCCGGCGCTTTTTTGATTTGGTTAGTACCCGTAAGGACGTAATTACGCTTGGCGTAGGCGAACCGGATTTCGTAACGCCATGGCATGTGCGCGACGCTGCTGTGTACGCGCTCGAGAAAGGCAAGACGCAATATACATCCAATGCCGGCATGCCGGAACTGCGAGAAGCGATTGGTCAATATTTGAACGATTCCTTTGCCGTTTCCTATAATCCGGCTAACGAGGTTCTGGTAACGGTCGGCGGCAGCGAGGCGATTGACCTTGCCCTGCGGGCCTTGATCAGCCCGGGCGACGAGATTCTTATTCCGGAGCCATGCTATATTTCCTATTCGCCAATTACGACGTTAAGCGGCGGGAAAGCCGTTGGCATCGAGACCTTTGCGAAGGATAATTTCAAGCTGAAGGCGGAATCGCTGCGTGCGGCGATAACGCCAAAGTCCAAGGTTCTTATTTTATGTTATCCAAGCAATCCAACCGGCGGCATTATGACCTACGAGGACTGGCTGCCAATCGCTAAGGTTGTCGAAGAGAACGACCTGATCGTTATTTCCGACGAAATCTACGCGGAGCTTACTTACGGCTCCAAGCATGTGAGCTTCGCTGCTATCCCCGGCATGAAGGACCGGACGCTTCTTGTGAGCGGATTCTCCAAGGCTTTTGCCATGACCGGCTGGCGGATGGGTTACGCATGCGGTCATCAGGATCTGATTGGCGCCATGCTGAAGATTCATCAATATACCGTTATGTGCGCGCCGATTATGGCTCAATATGCGGCGCTTGAAGCGTTGACTCCTCATGGCCTGGAAGAAAAGGACCGGATGATGGAGTCTTACAACCAGCGCAGAAGGCTTGTTGTGAAGGGCTTCCGGCAAATCGGACTGGAGTGCCACGAGCCGGAGGGAGCGTTTTACGCTTTCCCATCCATTACGTCAACGGGTCTAACCTCCGAGCAATTCGCGCAGCGGCTGCTGGAGGAAGGGAATGTCGCTGCTGTTCCCGGCGATGTATTTGGCCTAGGAGGCGAAGGACATCTGCGCTGCTCCTACGCAACATCGGTTGCCCAGCTTACGGAAGCACTTGACCGGATCGGACAATTTGTCCATAAGCTGAAGCAAGGCTAATAGCAGTAGTGGAAACAGGCAGGGCGCGCCCTTGCCTGTTTTTTTGCGAAATGAACAAGCAGATATATGGTATAGTGAAGGGAACTATACCCTTAGGAAGGGCTGATTGGTATGAAAATTTATACTCGTACGGGCGACAAGGGTCAAACCTCGCTTATTGGCGGTCGGGTTCGTAAAGACGATATCCGCGTTGAAGCTTATGGCACAATCGATGAGCTGAACTCCTTTGTCGGGCAGGCGGCAGCGGAGGCTGCCAAGCACGAGGAATTGAAGGATATGGCCGCGCTCCTCGTCGATATTATGCAGGAGCTGTTTGACTGCGGCTCGGACCTCGCCTATGCAAGCCCGGGGGCTCCGCTTAAAGTGACGGGAGAGGCGGCAGTCAGGCTTGAGGCGATGATCGATCAATATACCGACGAGGCGCCTGAGATTACAAGATTTATTTTGCCGGGTGGCAGCTCCGTATCGGCTTTGCTGCATGTATGCCGGACCGTATGCCGACGGGCGGAACGCCGCGTCGTTACGCTTGCAGCGGAGCATCCTGACAATCCGGCTAATCCGGAAGTGCAGAAATATTTAAACAGGCTGTCGGACTTTTTCTTCGCGGCGGCAAGAGCGGCGAACGCGAAGCTTGGCGTGCCCGATACCGAATACGTACGGAGTGCGGAAGTGTTCCGCAAGAAATCGAAATGACAGTAAAAGATATAGCGGGTTATTACAAAGCGCTGGCCGTTGAGGTCGGCGCTGATCTGGCAGGAAAAGACGTCAGGACGGTGCTGGAGCGGAAGCTGGGCGTATCCCGCTCGCTTCTGTCCCGGCTCAAGCTGACTGAATATGGCATTACCATTAACGGAGTTAGGGCATACACCACGGCGAAAGTGACCGAAGGAGATTTGGTCGCCATCCGGATGGAGGAAGAGATCTCGGAGGATATTTTGCCGCAGGATCTGCCTTTATCGATTGTGTTCGAGGACGATTATCTGCTTGTCGTGAACAAACCCGCGGGCATCATCGTCCATCCGACCAAAGGACATTACACCAACACGCTCGCGAACGGGATCGTCCATCATTGGCAGGTTAACGGTGAACGCGTCCGGTTCCGTCCGGTACATCGGCTGGACGAGGATACATCGGGACTTGTCGTCATTGCCAAAAATCCGTACATTCACCAGCAACTGTCCGAACAGCTGCAGGCCGGAACCATAATGAAAATGTATTGCGCCTACGTTTACGGTGCGCCATCCCCGGCAGAAGGAACGGTAGATGCGCCAATTGACCGCGACCCGGAGGATCCGCATGTTCGAATCGTAACGCTGGAAGGTTATCCTTCCGTTACGCATTACAAGACGACGGATGTATACGGCGAGGGACAGGCAGCAAGAGTGAGATTAAAGCTGGAGACGGGGCGCACTCATCAGATTCGCGTCCATATGAAGCATATCGGCTGTCCGCTGATTGGCGACGGCATGTACGGACGGCAGTCCGGCAAGGTAGACAAATGGGAGACAGCCGCCGGACGCCAGGCGCTTCATGCGGAGACGCTGGGATTGACGCATCCGATGACGAAGGAATGGATGGAGTGGACGGCTGCGCTGCCGCCTGATCTTGAGAAGCTGGAACTGGCGTTAAGAGAGTGCTAATAGGAGGATTTACACAGATGAGCAAGCTGACCATATATCAATATCCGAAATGCGGTACATGCCGCCAAGCCGTCAAATCGCTTCAAGCAAAGGGCAATGAGCTGGATCTGAAGCATATTGTGGAAGAGACGCCAACTCCCGCCGAACTGAAAGTGCTCGTACGAAACAGCGGATTGGAACTGAAGAAATTTTTTAACACTTCCGGCGAAGTGTACAAGGCGCTTGGCTTGAAGGACAAGCTTGGCAGCATGAGCGAGCAGGAGCAGCTTGAATTGCTGGCTTCCCATGGCATGCTGATCAAACGCCCAATCGTAACGGACGGCCAAAAAGTAACGGTTGGGTACAAGGAAGAACAATACGAGCAAGTATGGAACGGGTGATGGGATGAGGAAATCGTGGCGTTCTGAACGGTTGTCGCAGCTAGGCTCTTCGATCTTCGCCGAGGTCGCGGAGTGGAGAAAGGAAGCAGCCGGCAAAGGAAGGGACATTATCAACCTTGGCATCGGCAGTCCGGACAAGCCTCCAACGGAGGCAGTAAGAAAAGCGCTAAGCGAAGCAGCGCTGCGCACGGATATTTACGCTTATCCGGGTACGCATGGAAGTACGGGTTTTCGTAGGCAGGCAGCCGCCTGGATGGAGCATCGGTTCGGAGTAAAGCTGGATCCCGATCATGAGCTGGTCTCCCTGATGGGCTCGCAGGACGGCTTGTCCCATCTGGCTATGTCATTGTGTAATCCGGGAGATGTGGTTATCGTGCCCAATCCCGGTTATCCGATTTATACGGCGGCACTGGCATTGGCAGGCGTGGAGCCATATTTGCTGCCGCTGAAGGAAGAGAATCATTTTCTCCCTGATCTCGATTCCGTGCCGGTTGAAGTGTGGGAACGCGCAAAATTTATTTTGCTGAACTATCCGGGCAACCCTGTTTCGGCTGTTGTTGATCTTGCCTTCTTCGATCGATTGCTCGCTAAAGCGAGGCAATACGGAGTGCTGGTCGTCCATGATGCGGCATACTCCGAAATGGCCTTCGACGGACATGAACCCCCAAGCATATTGGCCGTTCCGGGAGCATTGGATGGAGCGGTAGAATTCCATTCTTTGTCCAAAAGTTTTAATATGGCCGGCTGCCGCATCGGTTTCCTTGCGGGGAATCGGGAAGCGGTTGGAGCGCTGCGAGAGCTGAAAGAAAATATAGACTATGGCGTATTTGGCGCTGTTCAGGAAGCGGGCGTAGCGGCACTGCAGGAGGCGATGTCCGATTCTGCGCCGCCTAAAGCCGGCGTATTATATGAACAGCGGCGGAATTCGTTTATCGAGGCATTGGCCGCTGAAGGCTGGGCTGTGGAAAAGCCGAAAGCGACCATGTTTGCGTGGGCAAAGCTGCCGGAACGCAGCGATGGCACAACATGGACTTCCCGCGAGTTCGCCCGCGGTCTGCTGGATCAGACGGGTGTTGTAGTTATACCGGGCGAAGCGTTTGGCAGCGAGGGCGAAGGGTATGTGCGGATTGCTTTGGTCGAAGACGAAGCAAGGCTGCGTGAGGCTGCTCGGCGGATCGGCGCATATTTGAAAAGCTAAGGATTGCGATGCGGCACTACGCAAATCAATACTCTTCCGATCGCTGTTGTCCCCGAATTTCTTCATTTGGAATCCGCTTTAGCGGATGAAATTCGGGGACAAAGGCGAACGCTGCGCTTCTCCAGAGTATTGATTCGCTTCGCTTCGTCCAAGCAATTTTATAGGGGCCGTTTGCATCACTCGTAACCTGAGTGATGCAGGTTCTTTATATGTCATCACTCGGAATACGAGTAATGGATCTTTGAATAGTTTGTCATCACTCGGGAATTGAGTGATGGTGTACGGTCCACGGCCGTACACGGTTTTGGCTTCATCTTCATGCAAATTCAGCGGCATTAAGAGAGGTTGGGAGCGAAGAAACGGAGCGAGTAAAGAGGTGGGGAGCGGGAAGCGGAGTAAGGGAATGTTCTTGAGAAGCGTAGCGTTCGCCTTTGTTTTCAAAGTTTATCATCCGACAAATTATAATCCGAGAAACTTTGAAAACAACAGCGATCGAAAGAATATTCCCTTACGCAGCGACCCCAGCGACCCATCCTCCCGAGAAAGCTTTTGCAGTGACCAGCCAGCGACCTAGCATCCAATGCCAGCTTTTGCATTACAATGAACGCCAAAACTGCTGTACAATAGAATTATATTATGGTGAAGAGGATGGCCTTTCGAATGAACGAAAATAAAATTCTTATCGTAGACGGAATGGCGCTGCTTTTCCGGGCCTTTTTCGCTCAGCAATACAGCGCTAGAAGAATGGCGGACGGAACGCCTACCAATGCGATCTACGGTTTTATGCAATATCTGTTTGACGCGGTGAACCAGTTCCAGCCCACCCACGTGGCGTGCTGCTGGGATATGGGGAGCAAAACGTTCCGAACCGAGATGTATTCGAATTACAAAGCGAACCGGCCGGAAGCTCCGGACGATTTGATCCCGCAGTTCTCGCTCGTGAAAGATATCGTAGCCGCGCTTGGCATTCCGAATATCGGAATCGAGGGTTACGAAGCGGACGATTGTATCGGCACGGTATCGAAGCAGCTTAGCCAAATGGCTCATGTATACATTCTGACGGGCGACCAGGATATGCTGCAGCTGGTTGAAGAACGTATTCATGTTGTTATCATGAAAAAAGGCAGAGGCAATTATGCGGTCTATGATCTAGGTTTTCTTAAAGAAGACAAAGGTATCCATCCTTTCCAAGTGATTGAGATGAAAGGCCTGACCGGTGATACAAGCGATAATTACCCGGGTGTCAAAGGGATTGGCGAGAAAACGGCTTTGAAGCTTCTACAGGAGTTTGAGTCAATCGATGGCATTTTGAGCAATCTGGACTCTGTGTCCAAGAGCATTAAAGCGAAGATTGAAGCGGATCTGGATATGCTGCATTTGTCCCGGACGCTGGCGCGAATTAACATCGAAGTGCCGGTTGCATGCAGTTTGGAAGAATGCGTATGGAGCGTACCTGCCGAAGCCGAAGTTGTATTTGAAAAATATCGTCTGGCCTCATTATTGAAAATTATCGTTTAAATTGAAGGCAGCTGCTTTGTGCAGCTGTCTTATTTTTTTGCCAAAAAATACTAAGTTTTTATTGCGAAGAAAGGAAACCGGAAAGAAATGTCGAACTGGTAACGAAGACCTATATTGGCTAAAAATAAGCAACTTCTCATGTTAGCATTGCCCATTGGTGATAACAGGGTGGCAGGGCGAATGAGAGGGTTTTTGGCGCGCGGAAACCGGCGGATCTGCTAGCGACGGAAGGGGAACAAACGGTACGGGGCAGGGGTCATCTGAACAAACAAGGAGGCGGATTATGAAAGGTGTTTTACGAAAAATAGGAATAGCGGTTATGTCGGTTATGCTGGCATTAATCGTGTTCAGACTGCTGCCCGCGCAAACGGGTTATGCGGCAGCGCTGGCTCCCATTCCCGCAAGCGTGGATTATTTCCACGATAATACCGGTTATTATTTTAACGGGGATGATTCCGTAGGTCCGGGATATAGCTGGATTGGAACTTATTTTGATTCGGTTTACGGAAATTCCGTAACGGTCATGCAATTCGATTTGAGAGATATACCCGTTAACGATACCGTTACGAGCGCCATACTAAAGCTGTATGTGCCGTACGTCGACTACGACCATACAGACGCAACCCCATTATTTGTGAATGTCTACGGATCAAATGACGATACGATTTCGGAAACTTCCCAGAAGATCCCGACCAAAGACGTTACCATCATTAATGGACAGACCGGCATTGTGCAAAATCAGTTTTTGCTGCTAGATCTTACTTCCTATATTAAGACCCAGGCTACGGGCGACAGAAAAGCGACTCTTGTGCTGACCAGCAAGGATACGCCTGGAAAAAGCAATCAGTTCGCCATCAATTCCAACAACGCGCCTTCCGACAAACCAGCGCTGGTAGTGACTACGGCAACAAACGCAAAAGTACTGTCGGTGACGGCTCCGCCGAATGGAACCTACACTGCCGGGCAAAACCTGGACTTTACCGTAAATTTTGACCGTGTCGTCAATGTAACGGGGGCACCTTCCATCCCTCTGACGATTGGTTCGACGACTGTGCAGGCAACTTATGCATCTGGTACCGGTACTACCGCTCTCACCTTCCGCTACACCGTAGCGAACGGTCAGCTTGATACGGATGGTGTGCAATTAGGCAATACGATCAACCTCAACGGAGGCACCATTAAAAACGCCAGCGATGAAGACAGTATTCTTACCCTCAATAATATCGGCTCGTTAACCAATGTAAAAGTGGACGCAGCAGCTCCAACGACAAGCTCAGTCAGCGTGCCGGCTAACGCGACCTACGGCAGCGGACAAAGCCTCGGGTTTACGGTCAATTTCAATGAACCTGTAAACGTTACGGGCGGAACGCCTAGTCTTGGCCTGACTATCGGTTCAACAAACGTGCAAGCCAATTACTTTAGCGGTTCGGGAACAAGCTCGCTTGTATTCCGTTACGATGTGCAAGACGGATTATACGATACGGACGGAATTACGGTTAGTACTCTTTCACTTAATGGAGCAACCATTAAAGACCTGGCAGGAAATACGGCAGCGTTGACTCTAAATAACGTCGGCAGCACGGCAGGCGTAAGAGTTGATGCCGTAGCACCAACCGTCAGTTCGGTAAATCTGCCTGCAGGAGGTACCTATAAGACAGGCGACCCACTTAACTTCACCGTCCATTACAACGAGAACGTAAACGTAGCTGGCACTCCCTATTTGCCGGTTACAATTGGCGCATCTTCGAGGCAAGCAGCCTATGTATCCGGATCGGGAACGCAAGACCTTCTCTTCCGCTATACGGTCCAAGCGGAAGATCTTGATACCGACGGAGTTCAGCCAGGGGCAAATCTAGCGGTGAACGGGGGGAGCATTCGGGATGCGGCAAACAACAACGCAAATCTCGCGCTCTCCGGCATTAGCGCCAATATCGTACTGGTAGACGCGGTTGCCCCAACCGTCAGCAGTGTAACCGTGCCCGCTAACAAAACGTATCTCGCCGGGCAAGAGCTCGAATTCACGGTTCAGTACGACGAGCCGGTGGCGGTTACGGGAACGCCTTATTTACCGTTAACGATCGGCAGTAAGGCCGTTCAAGCAACCTATGTTTCCGGATCGGGAACCCCGAACCTTCTTTTCCGCTACACCGTTCAGGCTGGAGATTTTGATGCCGACGGCATTACGGTTGCATCCGGCTTGAACTTAAACGGCGGCTCACTAAGAGACTCCGCCACGAATAATGCGAATCTAGCTTTAAACAATGCAGGTAGTACGACTGCGGTGTTGGTGGACGCGACAGCCCCAACCGTTAGCAGCGTTGACGTGCCGTTGAACGACACCTACGGCCCAGGGGATAATCTGGACTTTAGGGTTCATTTTAGCAAAAAGGTGGTCATTGCCGGGGGAACGCCTTCTATTCCGTTAACGATTGGATCCTCTACGGTACAGGCGCAATATTTATCCGGAATGGGTACGAACACGATAGTATTCAGCTATGTCGTGCAAGCTGGCGACAATGATAATAACGGCATTGAAGTCGGCAGCACTATTTCTCTGAATGGCAGTACGATAAAGGATGAATCGGATAATAATGCCGTTTTGACCTTGGCTGGCGTTGGCAGCACCACAGCGGTCTTGGTTGATACGACGGCACCGGCCGTTGCGAGAGTAGATGTACCTGCTGGTGGCAGCTACAAATCAGGCTCCACTCTGGATTTCACCGTTCATTATTCCGAGAATGTTGCGGTTACGGGGACTCCGACATTGCCAGTCACCATTGGTTCTTCAACGGTCCAAGCCGCGTATGTATCCGGTACGGGGACAAACGCCCTTTTATTCCGGTATACGGTGCTTAGCGGACAGGTAGATTTGGATGGCATTGAAGTTGGCAGTGTACTGGCGCTGAATGGCGGAACGCTGAAGGATGAATCGGACAATGCGGCCGTTTTGACCTTGGCAGCCGTTGACGATACCAGTGAAGTGCTTGTCGATGCGGTAGCTCCATCCGTTGCTAGCATTGATGTGCCGGCAGCGGGTATATATAAATCCGGCAGCAGCTTGAGCTTTACGATTCACTATGATGAAAAAGTTACCGTAACCGGTACGCCGTCTATTGCGTTAACGATCGGAAGCGCAACGGTTCATGCCGCTTATGCTTCCGGTACGGGAACAAAGGATATTACGTTTACTTATTCCGTTCAAACCGGGGATCAGGACGCGGATGGTATTGTATTAGGTGCGGCAGCTTTAAACGGCGGATCACTAAGCGATGCGGCAGGCAACGCGGCCAGCCTGTCGCTTGCTGCAGCGGGCAGCACCAACGGGGTGCTGGTTGATACCACAGCACCAACTATCGCAAGCGTAGATGTGCCGGACAACGGCATTTACAAAGCCGGGGACAAGCTTGAATTTACCGTTCATTATGATGAGAAGGTTACGGTAACCGGAGGAGCGCCTTACCTGCCCGTTACGATTGGCTCGGCTGCGGTCCAAGCCGTTTATGTTTCCGGTTCGGGAACAAGCTCCCTTCTGTTCGAATACGACGTGCTGGAGGGAGATAATGACTCTGACGGCATTCAAGCCGGCAGCTCCATCCAAGTAAACGGGGCAGCGCTTCAAGACGCGGCAGGCAATGCCGCCGTTCTGACCTTGACAACAGGCAGCACCAGCGGAGTGCTGGTGGATACCGCCGCGCCTTCCGTCACAAGTGTGCAAGTGCCTAGCAGCGGTTATTACAGCGAGGGTTCGGCTCTAAACTTTACGGTTCACTATAATGAGAAAGTAACGGTTACGGGTACGCCGACCCTTCCGATTACGATTGGTTCTTCAACTGTTCAGGCGGCATACGTAACGGGAGCGGGAACGGATTCTTTGGTTTTCACCTATACCGTGTTAACGGGTCAGGTGGACTTGGACGGAATCTCCGTGGGCGCTTCGCTCAACTTAAATAGCGGAACGATCGCAGATACGGCCGGAAATGCGGCGGCTCTGACGCTCGCTTCGGTAGGCAGCACAAGCAACGTCTTAGTCGATGCAATAGCTCCGTCGATTGAAAGCGTAGACCTGCCCGCAAATGGTTTCTACGTGGCAGGCGATCATCTGGATTTTACGATTCATTACGACGAGGCGGTAACGGTTACCGGAACGCCTTCGATCGCAATTACGATTGGTTCGACTACGGTGCAAGCCCAATATGATTCGGGTACGGGGACAACAGATCTGCTGTTCCGCTATACCGTACAAACCGGCGACAATGATGCGAACGGCATTGAAGTTGGAGCCTTGAGCCTAAACGGCGGAACGCTGAAGGACGCAACAGGCAACAACGCCGAAGCGGTTCTTGGCGGCCTGGGCAGCACGGCGGGGGTAAGGGTTGATGCGGTTGCCCCAGCGGTAACAAGCCTGGATGTTCCGGCTGACGGAACGTACAAAGCAGGCGAGGCTTTGACCTTTACGGTTCATTACGATGAAGTTGTTCACGTTTTTGGAGGAACGCCATATTTGCCCGTAACGATCGGGACTACGCCAGTAGAGGCTTCTTACATGTCCGGAACCGGGACCAATGCGCTGGTATTCCGGTACACGGTAGTAGCCGGCCAAGAAGATACGAATGGCATTGAAGTTGGCAATGCGGTAAATCCGAGCGGAGCTTCCATTGTGGATTTGGCAAGCAATGCCGCTGGCCTTGCTCTTGCGGGAGCAGGCAACATTAGCGCGGTACGCGTCGATGCGATTGTACCAACCGTTGCAAGCGTTGCTGTTCCGGTAAACGGGACCTACAAAGAGGGAGAACAGCTGGATTTTGTGGTTTACTTCAACGAGAACGTAACAGTCGGCGGCGGAACGCCGTATTTGACACTTACGCTTGGTTCGACTACCGTCCATGCGGCGTACGTATCGGGCACGGGAACAAGCGATTTGTTATTCCGTTACACGATTCAAGCCGGCGACCTTGACGGAAACGGCATAGAAGTAGGTAATGCCATTGTACTGAGCGGAAGCGCGTTGAAAGACGCTGCAGGCAATGCGGCAGACTTGACGCTGGCTTCCGTAGGAAGCACAAGCGCTGTCCTCGTGGATGCGATAGCCCCATCGATTGAAAGCGTGGATTTGCCTGCGAACGATGTTTACGTGGCAGGAGAGCATCTGGATTTCACGATTCATTACGATGAGGAGGTAACAGTCAGCGGAACGCCTTCGATCTCGATTACGCTTGGTTCAACTGTAGTGCAGGCCCAATATGTTTCGGGTACGGGGACAAAAGCATTGCTGTTCCGCTACACCGTGCAAACCGGGGACAATGATGCGAACGGTATTGAAGTCGGAGCTTTGAGCCTGAACGGCGGAACGCTGAAGGACGCAACAGGCAACAACGCCGCAGTGGTTCTCAGCGGTCTGGGGAGTACGGCTGGAGTGAAGATTGACGCCGTTGCTCCAAGCATTACGCAGGTTGATGTTCCGGCAAGCGGCTCTTACAAAGCGGGAGCAAACCTCCAGTTTAAGGTTCATTTCAGCGAGAATGTTCTTGTAACCGGCGGTAACCCGGAGCTCGATGTGAAGCTTGAAGGTAAAACCGTTCAAGCGTCGTATGTTTCGGGATCGGGCACAAACGCTCTTGTATTCCAATATGAAGTGCAAGCCGGAGATACCGATTCGACAGGCATTGAGCTTGCTGCGGCTATTTCCTTGAATGGCGCAGCAACAATTGCCGACCAAGCAGGCAATGCGGCTGTACTTACTCTTGCAAGCGCAGGCGATACTAGTGCGGTACTGATCGATACTGCGGCACCTGTTGTGAGTCTGGTCAGCGTACCTGCTGACGGAACGTATCATGCAGGGGCAAACCTAGACTTTATCGTTAAAGCAAGCGAACCGGTTATTCTGAATGTCACAGCTGGAAAACCATACCTTGAAGTGCAGGTTGGATCCGCTGTCGTTAAAGCGGAATACCTTGAAGCTGTATCGTCAAGCGAGCTCAAGTTCCGTTACACCGTACGTCTGGAGGATCAAGATACGGATGGCATAAGCGTGGATGCCGGAGCATTAGCCTTAAACGGAGCCGTTATTTCGGATGCTGCAGGCAACGGCTTCAGCACAACGCTTAACCATATCGGCGCTACCCAGAACATCAAGGTCAACAACAGCCTCTCGATTACGCCGAGTGAAGCAAACTGGACGAATAAAGACGTAACGGTGACCATCACGACTGATCCTGACAACGAGATAGAGTACAAGCTGGGCAGCAGCGGGACATGGACGAGCTATACCGTTCCCGTAGTTGTAACTCAGGAAGGACTAACAGCCTTTTACGCAAGAGTCATCGACCCTGATCATCACATTAGCGAGGTCAAATCAGTCGAAGTGAAGATCGACAAGACGGCCCCGGTTATCGTGTTGAACGGCAATGATACGGTTATTGTTTATAACGGCAGCACCTATACGGAGCAAGGGGCTAAAGTGCAGGATGCGAATCCGGCAGCTCCTCTTGCTACGGTTACCGGAACGGTGAATACGACGGCGCTTGGAACTTACACGCTGCATTATAACGCGGTTGACCTTGCAGGCAATCAAGCGGTAGAAGTCATTCGTACCGTAAATGTGGTCAACAGACCGGTCAGCAACACAAACGTACGCCAAGTGACGGTTGAAGTCGGAGACCCCAATCATCCGCAGGTTGTCGTGCAGATTGATATTGTACGCGAGGTCATCGGCGGCAAGAAAGTGGACACCGTCATGATGAACGAAGACAAAATCAAACAAGCGGTTGAAAGCGCAATTGGTGCCCACCAAGGTACGATAAGAATTATCGTGGACGACATTCCCGGAGATCCGGCAGATAAGGTGAAAGTAAAACTGTCGGTCAACTCCATCAAGTATCTCCTCGAAAGCTCGATACAAGTGGAGATTCAAACGGAAAATGCGTCGCTTCATCTGTCCACCGAGGCATTAGGCGCAATGAAAGGCAGTCAGGAGTTCTTCTTCGATATCCTGCCGATCCGCAAGAAAGAAGAGCAGGACGCGGTGAAGGACAGAACGGTTAACGCGGAAGCGATCCGCAAAATCGCTAACGCAGGCAAAGTGAGCGTGATCGGCATGCCGATGACGATTGAGACGAATCTGCCGAAAGTAGCCGTTCAAGTGACGTTCCCGCTGGATTCCAACGTAATTCCAAGCGACCTGAATCAAAGAAAGCTTTTCCTTGCCGGTCTTGGCGTGTACATTGAACACTCGGACGGCGAGAAGGTATTCCAGCGCGGTAAAATTGTCTATAACGACAAAGGATACCCGGTAGGCATTCAAATTGAGGTAAACAAGTTCAGTACGTTTACGATTGTGTCGGCCGAAGGCGCAGCCGTGCATCATAACGCCTATATGACGGGGTATTCCGACGGCACTTTCCGTCCGAATCAATCGGTAACAAGAGCGGAGATGAGCACCATGCTGTATCGTCTTTTGTCAGGCACTCTTCCGGGCAAAGGCTCCGTTACCGCTTTTACAGACGTATCCGGCAGCTTCTGGGCTTCCGAAGCTATTCGGTGGGGGCAGCAGGTAGGCATTCTCAGCGGTTACCCGGATCACAGCTTCAAGCCAAACGCCACGATTACGCGAGCTGAAATGGCGGCTATTATAGCGAAATGGCTGCAGCTTGATCCCGGTGCCGCGAATCCGGCGTTCCGCGACGTGAAAGGGCATTGGGCGTCTGCCCACATTGCTGCGGCGGCAAAGCTTGGTTACATGACCGGATACTCGGACGGCACGTTCCGTCCCGACCAGCCGTTGACCCGTGCCGAAGCGGTTGTCATCGTTAACCGGATTCTAGGCCGCGGTCCGTTAACCGGCGTAACAACACCTACTTGGAAGGATGTACCGGCTTCTTTCTGGGCGTTTGGAGCTATTGAAGAAGCTTCAAGGTCTCATGACGCGGCACGGGATACCGGTGGCGGCGAAACATTTATACCGGAATAAATCTATCCATTTTGAAGCCCTTGCCTAATTCAGGCAGGGGCTTTTTTTAATATTTTTATACATTAATTGACAATATCCGTCTCTTAAATCTATAGTAGAATTGCACTACTTTTTGCTAATATTTACTACTTAAAAAGTGGGGGTGCGATGCTGATATTCGAATCTGCTTGTCCTGAAGATGCTGATTTTTTGTTTGAGGTTTATGCCGATACAAGGCGCGAAGAGATGGAAGCCTGGGGATGGCCGGCAGGGGACGCAGAAGCTTTTCTGCGCATGCAGTTCGAGCTTCAGGCCAGGTCTTATGCGTTGCAGTTCCCGGAGGCCGTCACGCAAGTAATAACGCATGACGGGAATCGAATAGGAAGGATCATTGCGTCCAGGCGCGGCTCTATTCATCTCGTTGATATTTCCTTGCTGACCGCTTACCGCAATAAGGGAATTGGAACGGCGGTAATAACAAGCCTACAGGAAGAAGCAGCGGCAGCAGGTCTAACGGTTAAGCTCAGCGTATTGGAGCACAGTCAGGCAAAGCGGTTGTACGAAAGACTTGGCTTCAAGGCTATAGGAGGAACATCTCCTTATATTTCTATGGCCTGGCAGCCGGATACGAGAGAGGAGCAATTAATATGAGTGATCAGTACGTAGGTGAAATTCGCATGTTTGGAGGCAATTTTGCTCCTGTCGGCTGGGCTTTTTGCAACGGTCAGGTATTGTCCATCAGCGAAAACGAGGTTTTGTTTTCCTTGATCGGCACAACGTACGGCGGTGACGGTACATCTACCTTTGCGCTGCCGAATATGCAGGGGCGTTTGCCTGTACATACGGGACGCAACAATACGACAGGCAGTATGTACGTGATTGGCCAGAATGCGGGTGCCGAATCCGTTACGTTGACTATGAATCAGCTTCCCGTTCACTCCCATGCAGCGAACAGTTCGACTTTATCGGGAACGAGCAGCAGTCCGGAGAATGCTTTTTGGGCGGTCAGCGACAAAAATCTGTATTCCGACGCAGCCCCCAACGTTACTTTAAACGCTGCAGCTATAGAAGCGACCGGCGGAAGCCAGCCTCACGACAATATGATGCCTTATCTGGCTGTTTCGTTCATTATTGCCCTTGAGGGGATCTATCCGACCCAATACTAGAAAGAGAACAAGGAGGAAATATCATGGCAGAACCGTTTGTTGGCGAGGTAAGACAATTTCCGTTCAACTTTGCTCCAAAGGGCTGGGCGCAATGCAACGGCCAGCTCCTGTCGATACAGCAGAATCAGGCGCTGTTTTCTCTTCTTGGCACAACGTATGGCGGCGACGGCAGGACTACCTTTGCACTTCCGAATTTGCAAGGACGCGTTCCGGTTCATCCAAGCCAAACCGTCGTATTAGGGCAGACAGCCGGCGAAGAAGCTCATACGATTACCATTAACGAGATGCCGCAGCATAATCATCAGGCTAAGGGCGGGTCCGATGCTGCGGGATCGGGGCCGGCCGGAAAAACCTGGGGAACCTCCACCAGCGTTACGCCTTTTGCTCCGCAGCCCAATGCGACTATGTCACCGAATGCCATCGCGCAAGCGGGTGGCAGCCAGCCCCATAATAATATGCAGCCGTATTTGGTTGTCAATTTCTGCATCGCATTACAAGGGATTTATCCTCCGAGAGATTAGTAGAAAGGACTGAAAAAAATGGATCCATACATTGGCGAGATTAGGTTGTTTGCAGGCAACTACGCACCGAGAGACTGGGCATTCTGCAATGGTCAAATTATGTCTATCGCTCAAAATACGGCTCTGTTCTCTTTGCTTGGCGTCACGTACGGAGGCGACGGCAAGACGACATTTGCTCTGCCGGATCTTCGAGGCCGCGCACCGATGCATTGGGGACAAGGGCCGGGGCTTTCGCTTCGAGATTTAGGCGAGATGAACGGTGAGCCTAGCGTAACGCTGCTTCAAACCGAAATTCCTGCCCATACTCATCTGGCAAACGCGCAAGCCGCTTCTAACAAAACGGAGGCGCAGAATGATATTTGGGCAATGGCGGGCGCGCCTGGCCGGGGCGGAATCCAGTATTATTCCGATAAGACGGATGTTTCTCTTAATCCGATCGCGGTAGGAATTACAGGAGGCTCTCAGCCGCACAACAATATGCAGCCTTACCAGGCACTTAATTTTATTATCTCTTTGAGAGGCATATTCCCTCAAAGACCATAACGACAAACAAAGCCCCGGCCATTGGCCAGGGCTTTGTTTTATGGTTCATCCATTGCATCAGGGAGCGAGTCGTAATCATCATCGCCCGCAAAATCACGGTTGTATTCCTCGTGCATTTGGCGATTCTCATAGCCGTAAGGCCTTGAGGAACGCTGATCTATGCGCCAAGGACCGCTTTTGCCAGTTGGCCCCGTTATGCTCGAGCCGTAGGAACCGTCCGGGAACTCCTCGTGCGAGAGATCATTCCTTTGCGATTCCACCGTCGATAAATCCGTGTATTCGCTGCGGTCTTCGTTTAAAAACCGATCCACCGATATCTCCTCCTGAAATGGCTTAAGTTTGCGTTCGCCCTCTCAGTGTACCCTTGATTAATCGGTAAAATTCACCGTTCCTACTACAAAATATAAAAATTGGGCCAGCTCCGCCGCTTCTTCCTCCGTCAGTTGAAAGGTATGTTCCAGATATCCTTCCTCTTCCAGATCATCCGGGCCAATGATAGCCGTACGTCCGGCTTGAAGATCGGTAATCAGCTTCTTCCCGTAAAATCTTGCCGTCGACATAATAGCGAGGTCGAAACGCTTCATGCTAGGCGTAATAAACGTCACGAATCTCGTGGACGTATCTTCCGTTGTATCGGACATAAAATCATAATCAGGCAGCAGCATGATAAAGCCTCCATAAATCGTTTGCACACATTATACAATAAGAAAACGCTTGTAAGAAAGGTATGGTTATGTTAGCATTAAACTAATCGAATAAACGAACTTGAGGAAGCACCTCTCTTGCATTTTTTGCAGGAGGGGTGCTTTTTTTTGCGTTTAGGCTTGCTTACGTTTATTCGCGCGATTATCCATTTTGGTCGAGGAGTGAATGAATCATGCAAATCGTTTTTCTGAACACGTTTGAAAAACCGGTTGAGGACGGCACCATTGTTACGGGAAAGCTCTCCATCTGCGAGAGAGACGGCATCTGGGCAGTCTTGTGGTCGGAGGGGGATGCAGAGGCTGTCAGCTGGTTTGAAGGTACGTCCTGGGAAGAAATGCTGATCGGCTTCCGTCATGGCGTTGCGGTAAAAATGGGCGAAGGCTATACGCCTGTCGTAGACGGCATGCTGGAGGAGAAGCGGGGGGGAGCCGGCAGCTTCTTGTCGATGCTGCAATGCTACGGCGAGCTTCATGCGAAGCAGGAGCTGTTCGAGGCGCTTCGGGAATGGCGCCGCAAGAAGGCAGTCTCGGAGAAGCGTTCGGCTTATTTGGTTGCCACCAACCGGATGCTGTGGATGATTAGCGCATTTGTTCCGTATACAACGGAAGAATTGCTGCAAATTCCGGGCTGGGGAGAGCAGAAGCATGCGGCCTACGGGCAGGAGCTCTTGGAAATAACGGTTCAGCATGGCCGCGAGACCGATTTTCCGCTGAAATGGGTAACCGAGAAGCTGGAGCCGGTTGCGTATACCCAATGGATGTATAAGCAGAAGGAAGCACGATACAAGAACGATATGATCCGGCAGCAGCAGAAGAAGCGGATATTAAGCTTTGTCTTTGAAGGCGGTTCGATGGAACAGCTGCAATCGGAGCTTGAGCTTCCCCGCCGCGAGATTATGGACCGGATTGAACAGCTTGAAACGGAAGGCTACGATTTTGAACCGCTTATTGCCAGGGAGCTCGCGGATATGCCGGATACGGAAAGAGAGCTGATCTGGGAAACGTTCCGCCAGGCCGGCGACCGTTACTTGAAGCCCGTGCTGCAGCAGGTATACGGGGAAGACAGCTTGAAGGAAAAGCAGATGGACGTACTCTATGAGAGGCTGCGCCTTGTCCGCCTCCACTACCGGAAGTCCGCGAAGCAGCAAGCGATGTAATTGGTGAGGGAAGAAATAAAGGAAGCTCCCGCTTTAGGGAGCTTCCTTTATTCCGCCATCCGGCCAAATCGGCTCCGCATAGCGAATGCTCGCGTCGGAATCGCAGGGAAGTCCGGTCTCATAGGAGAGGTTGCCGATAAGACCTTCTGCATGCTGACGAAGCTCCGGCCTTCCGCTGCCTTCTCTTAAATAGCGAAGGACCGCGGGAATAACCAGCAGCGCATCCTCCATCGCATGGTTCCATAAGGTCCAGGCGGTCTCGTTTCGGATAACGGTTTTGTCCGAAGGATCAATCCATGGCGTTCCGGCTTCGTTCAGCACGTCGTAAGGCACTTGCTTCCGAAAGACAAAGGGTTCAATCTGCCCGAAGGTAATGGATCGTTTAATAGAAGTTGGATCGTGGAACAGACGTTGAGCCCGGATCATATCCCGGACTGCGTTATTCCAATCTTCCTCGCGGACGACCGGTGCAAGCTCCGGATAGAAGCTGCCGGTAATGGCTTGGAAGGCTTTCACTACAGCTTCCGGCAACCGGTCTCCTATGTCGATTTTACGCCATACCGGTGTTTTCCACGTTTCGATTCCCCATTGCTGCCTGGCAATAATCGTATCCATCATGACCTCGTAACGCTGATGATCCCATTTGCGGAAGCCGGATCTGCTGAAGACAAGCGGGTGCATATGCCGGTCGAGCACATGGTGGAGCACAAATCCCAATGCATACACAACAGCCGGATCAGGCTGACGGGCCTCCGCGGAACGTCCGGCAACCGAATCAAGCAGCTTCATAAGGACAGGCCCGCAGTCCCGGTTATGCATGTCGCTGCCAAGCTGGATCATGGGCGATTGTCCCTGCCACGGCAAAAAACGGTGATAGAATAGGAAATCCGGACCCTGACAGCCCATATAAAATAACCGGCGGAGCGGTTCCGAGGCTGCAAGCCCGGACTCTTGCAGCTGATCAAGTACTTTTTGGCCAAATATGAGATGCGCCCAAACGTTAGGCATGGAAGGAAACCCCCACTTTTTGTCAAATTAAGTATGAAAAAGTGACTATATGCGTAGGACTTAAGGTTCAATAATGATAATATTAGTATACTTGTCCTACGTATTTAAGTATAATGGAAATAGAATAGACTACGTGCGAATTTTGTCGAAAAGGAGCGTTCCCGCTAATGAAGGCAGAATACATTAATCCGTTTCTTGAAGCCGCAACGATCGTCATCGAACAGGTGATCCAGATTCGGCCTTCCACCGGAAAGCTAGGCTTGAAGAATATCGAATTAGTAGAAAATCACATTTGGATTCAGATTGGGATTAATGGGCAAATGAATGGCGACATTGTATTCGGGCTGAGCGAGCAGGTAGCTCTGAAGATGGTCTCTGCCATGATGGGCGGATTTACGATCTCCGAGCTTGACGAGATCGGTCGCAGCGCGATATCCGAGCTTGGTAACATGATTAGCGGTAACGCAAGCACCATGCTTTTCAATCAAGGGGTAAGCGTAGATATTACGCCTCCAAAAATTATTCAGTCTGCTAGCGCCGAAAGCTTATCTGCAGGACAGGCATTAACGGTACCTCTCATTATGGACGGAATCGGTCAATTTGATATTCAAGTCCTAGTCGCATCGTAACATAGAAGCAGGCTCCTTCGGGAGCTATTTTTTTTGCTTTATTTTTTGCTAATCAGGGATTGATCAAGTACACTTAAGAGATGAGAATGAGCGAAGCGGATGCAGGTGATGATGAGTGTTAAAGGGGAAAATTGTCCTTATTTCCGGAGCCTCCAGCGGAATTGGAGCGGTCACGGCAAAACAGCTGGCTAAGCTTGGCGCGTTGCCGATCTTGACCGGGCGGAATCTGGAACGGCTTCGCAAGCATGCGGCCGTCATCGGTGCGGCATGCCCGATGTATCAGATGGATGTAACCGATATGAAGCAGGTGCAGCAGACCGTTGATGCCATTATAGCGAAATACGGCAAAATCGATATTCTTCTGAACAATGCGGGTTTTGGCAAATTCGAGACCTTCCTGGAAGCAGAGGTAGAGAGCTTCGAGCAGATGATGGACACCAACTACATGGGGGTTGTCCGCTGCACGAAAGCCGTGCTGCCCTACATGCTGAAGCAGGGAAGAGGACATATTGTTAATATTGCATCCATGGCGGGGAAAATCGGTTCCTCGAAGTCTACCGGTTACTCGGCAACCAAGCATGCGGTGCTTGGCTTCACCAATTCTCTGCGCATGGAGCTGAACGGTACCGGCGTTATGGTATCGGCGGTTAATCCGGGTCCGATCCGTACCGAATTTTTCGATGTCGCCGATCCTTCGGGCACTTACGTGAAGAACGTAAGCTGGTTTATGATGAAGCCTGAATACGTGGCATCGCAAATTATTAAAGTGATGGAACGGCGGAAAGCCGAAGTGGACCTGCCAAAAACAGCGGCTGTTGGCATTAAGCTGTATCAGCTGTTCCCGCGCATCGCCGACCGTGTATTCGGCGGCTGGTTTAATCGAAAATAGCGGTGAAATAAGAGAGGAACGTATATGAGTCAAAAGACATGGAATGATCTAGGCATTACGAAAGCGCTGGGCGATAAGCTGGAAGCGAACAACATAAAGGTACCGTCGGCCATCCAAGCCGAGGCGATTCCGACCTTGCTGGAAGGCCGGGATGTATCGGCGCGTTCGCAGACGGGCTCGGGCAAGACGCTGGCCTATCTGCTGCCGATGCTTCAACAGCTGAAGCCCACATCGGGGGCCATTCAAGCGATTATCCTGGCTCCAACGCAAGAGCTGGCGATGCAAATCGTCCGTGTAGCCGAAGGCTATGCGGAGCCGCTTGGCCTTCGCGTCCAGCAGTTGATCGGCGGCGCGGCGATGAAGCGCCAAATCGAGAAGCTGAAGCTTCGCCCGCAGATTGTCATTGGTACGCCGGGGCGGATTCATGAGCTGTTAAAGCTGCGCAAGCTGAAGCTCAGCGAGGTGCGTCATATTGTTATCGATGAAGCGGATCAGGTATTTGAGCTTGGTTCGACCCGCGAGGTGGAGACGATCCTGTTCGCCATGAGCCAAGAGCGCCAGCTGGCCTTTTTCTCCGCAACGTATCCCGACGTGATGGCACGGTTCGAAGGACGATGGATGAAGGATACCGTCCGCATTCAGATTGCGCCGGAGCAACGGGTATCGGAGACGATTGATAACTTTTACGTCGTATGCGATAAACGGGACAAGCCGGATGCCGCTAGACGGATTGTCCGCATGCTGAAGCCGGAGTCTGCGCTTTTGTTCCTGAACGTAACCGAAAATATAGCGAATTGGGAAGCGAAGCTGAGCTATGAGGGCTTCTCCGTAGAGACGTTGTACGGCGATTCGGACAAGCAGCGCCGGGCAGCGACGCTGGCCAGATTCCGTGAAGGAAAAACGCAGCTGCTTCTCGCAACCGACGTAGCGGCGAGAGGTCTAGATATAGAGGGGCTGCCGCTTGTCATTAATCTGGATCCCCCTATTGATGCGGATCATTATGTTCACCGCGCCGGCCGTACCGGGCGTATGGGGCGGAAAGGGACCGTTATTTCGCTCATTACGCCTCAAGAACGGTTTATTATGGACAAATTCCGCAAGTCGCTTCGTATCGAGCTGCCGGAGAAGGCAATGTACAAAGGCGAATTCGTGGCTCCAAGCGAGCTGCCAAGCAAAGTCGCGGCAAGACCGTCCCCGCGCAGGAATGCCGAAGAGCAGGAAGTCAGCACGCGTTCCTTTGTTGCGCCTAAGAACAGCAAGGAATGGGAATCGCTTCTGAAGGAAGAACGAAAGCCTAAAAAAGGCGCAGCCAAGCCTGACGGCCCTGCTCCTGCCCCGCGTCCAAAGCCGGCCGCAACCAAGCAGGAGCGGCTCCGCGACAAGAAGGACAAGGGCGCTCCGAAGTGGCTGAAGGCGAAGCGCGAAAATCAGGATAATCAATAAAAAACCAAATAAAAGAAATTTTTTTGAAAGCCACCCTCCCAAAACTTTAGACCTTCGACGAAAACGTATAGGCGAAGGTACAAGCGGAATATTTTCCGTCAAAAAAGTACAAGGGAGAGTGGCTTTTTATGAAGAAACAAGCGGTATGGAAAAAAACGGTGATCTCTTCTCTGGCAGTCATGATGCTCGCAGGCGGCGCGTCTTCGGCTTTCGCAAACGGTAAACATAACGACGATGGCGGAAAAAAAGGCGACGATCGCGGCGAGAAAAAAGAAGTTAAAGTGAATTGGAAATTCAAAGACGAAGATGATATGAAATGGGCAATGGAATATATTATGCGTCTTGCATCGAAAGGCGTATTTACCGGCTATGAGGACGGTTCGTTCAAACCGAACCAAAAAATTTCCCGCATTGAGACATTGGTTTCGGCGGTTCGTCTGATGGGACTTCGCGATCAGGCGGAATCGACGGCAGAAATGAGCACGAAGCTGAACTTCAAGGATGCCGATCTGATCAAGAAGAAGTATCCGTGGGCAGTTGGTTACGTAGCGGTAGCGGTTGAAAACGATCTGTTTAACGAGAATGACTTCGAGGTGAAGCCTCAGGAAAATGCAACTCGTCTGTGGGCGGCAACGATTCTCGTTAAAGCGCTTAAACTGGAAGATGAAGCGAAGGCGCTTAACAATACTCAACTGGACTTCAAGGACGCAAAAAATATTCCGGCGGGTTCCGTTGGTTATGTGGCTCTGGCTATCAAAAAAGGAATCATTACGGGCTACAACGATAATACGTTCCGTCCGAACCAGCCGGTTTCCCGCGCGGAGCTTGCTGCCTTGCTCGACCGCACGGATTCCGAAATTCCGGATAACGACGGACAAGCTATTACCGGCAAGCTGAAAGCAGCTGCTTCGAACGGTCAAATTACGATTACGCAATCGAGCGGTACGGATGTAACGCTTGCTTTGGATCCTAGCGTCTTTATTTTCAGAGAAGACAAGAAAGCAGCGGTAAGCGCGCTGAAAGCCGGCGACGAACTTCTTGTCCGCACTTATCAGAACAAAGTTGTGTTTATTGAAGTAACTAAAGCAGCCGTTGATCAGTCCACTGTATTTGACGTTACGGGCAAAATCAACACGATTACTTACAACGCTAACGGCAAGCTGTCCACGATCTCCATCTCGAAGCAAGACGGAAATCAAACAACGGTAACCATTTATAACGTTGCGGATAACGCGCTTATTGCCGGCGACCGAAATAATCTCGTAACAGGCCATGATGTTAGAATTCAAGGCAAAGACGGCGTTATTGCGGGTATTACGATCCTTTAATAAGAATTGAATGGAAGCAGGTATTCCTTCCCTCGTGGAAAGGAATACCTGCTTTTTTTTGATATTGCGGCTGTAATTCGGTATGCTGATAGGAGAAGAGCAACTTATTTTATAGGTAATTGTAGGTGACGGAATATGAGCGAGCCCATTTTGCAGGTGGCCGGATTAACCGGCGGTTACAGCCCGCGGCGTCCCGTGCTTCATGATGTGACGTTCGAGGTGCGCGCAGGAGAAATGGTAGGATTAATAGGACTTAATGGTGCGGGCAAAAGCACAACGATCAAGCATATTCTCGGGCTTATGAAGCCGCATCAGGGGCAGGTGAAAGTGGACGGCGTTACGCTTGAGGACAACGCGGAGCGTTACCGCTCCGCTTTTGCCTATGTGCCGGAGACGCCAGTCCTATTCGACGAGCTGACAGTGGAGGAGCATTTGCGTCTGACCGGGATGGCCTATAATGTGGCTGAGCCGGCATTTGGCGAACGGCAGGAGCAGCTGCTGGACGAATTCCAGATGAGGCCCAAGCGCGGAGCATTTGCTTCGCATTTGTCCAAGGGGATGAAGCAGAAGGTAATGATTATGAATGCGCTGCTCTCCGAACCGCCGCTTTACATGATAGACGAGCCGTTCCTAGGCCTGGATCCGTTAGGTATTCGTTCTCTGCTTGAACGGCTGGTTGAAGTGAAGAAGAAAGGCTCGGCTATTCTGATGAGCTCCCACATCCTGTCGACGGTGGAAGCGTATTGCGACCGGTTTATCGTTATGCATCAAGGCAAGGTGGCTGCATACGGCACGCTTGAAGAGGTATGCAAGACTGCCGGAATCGAAACGCGCGGCGGGGCGCTGGAGGATGCCTTTTACAAGCTTGTCACCGAGGGACGCCAATGAGCGGGGGAGGTCGGTCGCTTGAGGCTTTATGGCTCAAGCGGTCAGGAGAATTCCGGAAAGAAGTAACTCCTTATTTCGGTTATATGGCGCAAAGCGGGTTTCCGTTGTTTATGTCGTTTATCGTGTTGTCATCCGCCTTTGGTTACATCAGGCTGATCCGGGATCTGCCAAGCGGATTTCCGATTACGCTTGTTGGTACCGTGGCCTTGTTTATTATTCTTAGCTGGAGTCCGCTCCGAACCTGGCTGACCTCGCCTGATATTGTCTTCCATATGCCCCGTGAGGCGGAAATGGGCGGCTATATGCGCAGAAGCTTCCGCCGCTCGGCAATTATGACTTCTTTGCTCGGGATTATTGTGCTCCTGCTCTACTGGCCGATTTACCGGCAAGGGGACGGGGAAGCCGGCTTTTTGACTTTGCTGCTCTTTTGCGCGGTTATGCGGGCGGCAAACCTAGGGGGGGCGTGGAAGGAACGGAAATTCGCCTGGTCCGGTGTCCGCCTTCTGTTTCGGTTTTTTCGCTGGGCGGCGAATGCGCTTGCGCTGGCGGTTACGCTGACGAGCGCGCCGTGGCAGGCTGCATTGTTCCTGCTGCTGCTTCTTGTCTTGTTCGCTCTGCTGTACCGGCTGCCGGACAAGCATTCGTTCCCATGGGAACGGCTGATTGAAGAGGAGGCTCGAACCCGAAGAAGCTACTATCATTTTTTCGGCTTATTTATCGATGTTCCAACGATGCCTTCCCGTACAGCATCCCGGGCTTACCTGGCGTGGGTTTTAAGGTATATTCCGAACCGGCACCGCCTGACTTACGTATATTTGTACGCGGCGTCTCTTGTAAGAACGGAGATTGGCGGCATCGTCTTGCGGCTTACCGTATTGTTTGCGCTTATCGTTTATTGGTTTGCGGAGGACGGGTGGTTGTCGGGTTGGGGAGCTGCCGGAGCTTATTTCATCCTGCTGCAGCTGGTAGCCGTACAGCTCGGGGGATTGCGGCATTCCCATCGCTATTCCGTCTGGCGCCATGTCTATCCGCTGCCTGAAGCCAAGCGGATGGACAGCCTGATCCTTGTAGACCGGTGGGCGTTTGCGACGGTTTCATTCCTCATGTGGCTGCCGGCAGCCATCATGCTGCTGGTTCAAGGGCTCATCGTTCCGGCGATTGTCGCGCTGTTGGCTGCTTACGCGCAGATTCTGTTCTTGCGTCCCGGCCGTTTGCGCCGCAAGCTAGTCGAAGATGCGGAGGAGGAATGACGGTTTTTCGTTATAAAAATAGCGGTGCAGGGATCATCCCTTGCACCGCTGTTTTTTATTTATAAAGGGCAATTAACCGAGCAGCTCGGTAACCGCCTTGTAGATCGTATCGAACAGCTCTTCCAGGTTCGGCTCCTCAATGCAGGAGAATGCAACGCGAAGATCGGTCTCGCCAAGCGCGATTGTTCCGATTCCGTACTCGTCCAGGAGACGTGTGCGGACCTCTTCCGCGGAGACGCCTTTCAGCTTAAGGCACATAAAGTAACCGGAGTTAAATGGATAGTAGCTCCATACGTCTCCGTAACGTCCGCTGTCGAGCAGATCTTTTACTTTATTGGCGCGCTTTTTCATCACTTCGTATTTCTCCGCTTTCTGTTCATCGAACTCAGCCGACT
Source organism: Paenibacillus glycanilyticus NBRC 16618 (assembly GCF_004000805.1). Taxonomy (GTDB): domain Bacteria; phylum Bacillota; class Bacilli; order Paenibacillales; family Paenibacillaceae; genus Pristimantibacillus; species Pristimantibacillus glycanilyticus. Next base: position 101,784 of record NZ_BILY01000013.1, on the reverse strand, counting down.
GCAGTGCGCGCAAGACGAAGGTTTGTGACGGATGCGGGCCGCTCGAGATTGTCGCGCGGATAATGCCCATCGTTTTCTGCTCAAGAGCAGCCAGTGCTTTATCGGAAGGGTTAGCGTAAGTAATGAAACCAACGCGGAAGCCCCATACGTATTCTTCTTTAGTCGCGCCGTCGACTTTGACAGCCAGTACGCGCGGATGCAGATCGGCCAGCTTGCCGAATAGCGATTCATGCAGCGAGTCTTCAAAGAACAGGCCGAAGTACGCGTCGTCCGTTACGGCCACTACGTTAATGCCTGCTTCTGCCGCATCGCGGATTGCCGCAACAATCTCATCGCCTTCCTGAGGATCCGGCGAGTAGCCTGTAGGGTTGTTCGGGAAGTTGAGGATGACAATCGCTTTTCCTTTGTCCTTCTGAGCGAGCAGAGCTTCGCGCAGACCGGCGCTGTTGAAGCGGTAATCCTCATTGTACAGCGGGTATTCAACGATTTCGGCACCGCGGCGGATGTTGAATGTCAGCTCATAATTCTCCCAGTTCTTGTTCGGGATGATAACCGCATCGCCGACGTCGGCGAACAGGTCGGCAACAATACTCAAACCGTGTGTCAATGCGTTCGTAGCGACAGGGTTGCTGAATTTTTTGCCTTCAAGGGAAGGGTTTTCTTTAACCATTTTGGTGCGCCATGCGGAACGCAGCTCCGGCTTGCCTGCTGGCGGAGCGTATTCGTAGATATCTTTTGGATCATACGAGGACAATGTGTCTTGTATAACCTTAAGGTGCATGGGCTGACCGTTTTCTATTGCTATGCCGATCGTGGCGTTAAATTTCTTAGCTTTGGCCTTTGCTTCTGCGGATTGGCTGAGTATGCCTTCCTTCGGGAAATAAATCGCTTTTCCTAAAGCGGACAACATGTCGTAGACGTTCGGACTTTCGGCTTTGAGCGTCTCATTCAACTGCTGAGCAAGTGGGTTCATGGACTCCATTCCATCCTTCCGGGAAATCAATTCGTCATTTAACGCTTATCGGGTGCTATTATAACATTTTTTTAACAAAGCACACCAACCAAAATGCAATATTTTTTGACTTTTGTGCAAACGGGAGGGCAATACCCGCTTGCGTGCGGGTTTCAGGCTGTTGTATGATGTCGGCAAGAACTCGAAATTTCGCGAAAAATGCTTCGGAAAAACGTCGCGAGATCCTTAATATTCGTCTGGGAAGTAATTTTCGGCATTACGAAAAGCATTATTTGGTAAACTTTGGATTATGCTTGCCATGTCATTTCAACCAATAGCAAGCGGGGTTAAACTTTTAGGAGGATTCGCATGCTGCACTTATCTACGGATTCGTACATTAAATTGCCGCCTATTGCCAAAATCGTATGTGAACCAAACTGGAGATGGCAGCGGCGCGAGAAGCCGATGGCGAACTATGATTTATTTTATGTATGGAGCGGCGAAGGGGAAGTGGAAGTTAACGGAACAGCGTATCCGGTAGGAAAAGGAAGCTGCTTTTTGTTCCGGCCAGGTGACCACACGAGTGCTACCCATAATCCACAAAAGCCCCTTGTCCTGACCTATATTCATTTTGACGTACGCGAGCCTGTGCAGTTTGTGCCGGAACGTTACCGGAAGCTGACGGATACGGTTGATTTCGAATATTTGCTTTCCCGGTATGTCCGGCTGTTTCTCGTTGAGACATACGCGGCGGAGGAGGAGGCCTTGCTGGTGCTTAAGCAGCTGATGATCCATCTGCTGCGCGAGGACCGGGAGATGCCGGTAGAACGCAAAGGAAGCAACCAGCTGACCGAAGCGATTCAAGAGGTTGCCAATTACGTGAAGCAGCATCCAAGCGTAGCTCACCGGGTTGAGGATTTGGCGATGCGCGCCCAGCTGTCTCCGCGGTATTTCTCCGTAAAGTTTAAGGAACTGATCGGCATGTCGGTACAATCTTATATGATCCGGACACGAATCGAACGGGCCCAGCATCTGCTCATGTATGAGGGCATGAACGTGACGGAGGTCGCGGACGCGCTTGGCTACAGGGATATTTTCTTCTTCAGCAGGCAGTTCAAGCAATACACGGGCAGAAGCCCATCCGAAATCCGTTAATAACAAGAAAAGGCGCCGCAGGGATAATCCCTCGGCGCCTTTCTTCTATATAGGGCCATTTCGGGTAATGAAATGGCTAACTGTACCCCTTATAAGTTGATTTAGGGGTAAAAGTGCGATTGGAGCATTAAATGATTCTGTAGAAACGAAGTGGTCGCTTTTGCTCTGGGGATTCCAATCCGCCAGGATTGTTCAAAGGAATCCCCGAGCAATGGCGATCGGAAGAACATTTAATGCGCAATGAGCATGCCTTTAAACGGGCAATAAGCATGCCTTTTAACGCGCAATGAGCCTGCTCTTTACCCCTCAATCAACTGCCCCAGCTTCTCGCCCATCCTCACCTTTAATCCGGGCGCAAGATCCTGCCGGGGAATGAAGGTATCGTTCTCCATGAGCAATACGACCGTTGAGCCGAACTCGAAGTAGGCAAGCTCGCCGCCTTTTTCGGCTTTGTCGCGAATGGGCTCCACATAACGAATACTGCTGACGTTCATGGCGCCAACCTTGACGACTGCCGTTTCTCCTCCGGCATGTTTGATGTAGGTAATCAATCTTTCATTCCGGCTGAGGACGCGGCGCATGCGGCGAAGGCCAAAGTCGTTAACCGGGTATACCTTGCCCGGAACATGCTCCCGCTCGACAATCCGTCCGTCTACGGGGGTATGTATGCGGTGATAATCGGTTGGACTTAGGTACAATACGATGTAGTATCCGTCGCGGTATAGCTCTGTTCGCGGAGAGCGGTTAAGCAGCTCCTCTATCGTATAATCCTGTCCTTTTACGTTAACAATCGTACCGTCTTTGATTGGTCCTGCCCCCGTGATCAAGGCGTCCACCGGACTTATAAGTGCTGTAGTCTCTTCATGAATAATCCGGGAGCCCGGCTTCAGGCGCCTCGTAAAAAATTCGTTTAACGTGCTGTATGCTTCCAGCGGCTTTTCCGCTTCTTCGATTTTGATGTTATACATGCTGGCGAATCTCGGAATCCAGCCGCGGCTTGCCTTCGATTGCGCGAAGCGGCCGGTCAGTCTGGATATCCATTTGCGCGAACTAAGCTCCGTCATGGCTTGAAACAACCATCCCATCATGCCCGCTCACTCACGTCCTTTCCTTGCATCTTGCCTTTCGGTGTCCTCCGAACAGTGTGACACAACCATTCCTACAAATCAATAGTATAGGCGTCCGCGCAACCTTGTGGCAATAACGGAATCGCTCGCGTATGCTAACTGCAAATTGATAACGAAGGAGGCCTTCCTTCGACATGTCGCCTGTGAAAGTGGCATTCGTTACGCCTGGAGCCTATCCGATTCCATCGGGAAACAGCAGCTCAGTCGAACGGGTTGTTGAAAAATTCGTTCCTCTGCTGCGTCCTAGTGTTGAGCCTCGTATTTACGGGAAAACCGGGCGCAATTTGCCCAGCCGTAGCCTTGTTCATGACGTCGTATGCGAAAGATTCCATGCTGCCAGACGTTCCGCTTATGTTGCGAATATAGGACGTGCTATCAAGAAATTCGGTCCGCAAATTATACAGGTCGAGAACCGGCCAACTTATGTTATAAAGCTGAGGCATTCCAACCCGAAAACCAAAATATGGCTTAATCTTCATTCTTCCACTTACATCAGTCCGAGACACATCTCCGAGACGCAGCTCCGCAAAAGCTTTGCTCTAGCGGACCGGATTATTGTAAACAGCGAATTTCTGCGAGGTCTGATCCTTAAGAAGGTGCCGGAAGCCAGCGCGAAGCTCCGCGTCGTATATCCGGGAGTGGAGACAAGACGCTTCCAGTCCCGCTATACGGCGGAAGGGGAGGCAGCGCGAAGACATCACAGGGAGCGTAAAGGCCTGGTCCACCGAAAAGTAGTTGTTTTCCTCGGTAGGCTGATTCCGCTTAAGGGCGTGCATCATTTGCTCGCCATCGTGCCAAAGCTGATCAAGATCCATCCCGATCTTCTTGTCGTCATTGTCGGAAGTCCATTCTACGGGTCGCACCGTACGACGGCTTATTCCCGCAAGCTGTTAAAGATGGGGGAGCGGTACAAGAAGCATGTCCGGTTCGTGCCGTACGTGCCCTATTCGGAAGTTCCTGGCTGGTTCATGGCCGCCGACATTGCCGTCATGCCTTCGGGCAAGCGGGAAGCGTTCGGGCTTGTGAATGTAGAGGCGATGGCAACGGGCCTTCCGGTTATAGCTACGCGTGCTGGCGGAATGCAGGAAATTATCCAGGACGGAGAGACCGGTTTTCTCATCAATCAGACGGAAATCAAAACCGAGCTGACTGCCAAGCTCCTGCTCCTGCTCCATAATGCGGCGCTGCGCCGGCAGATGGGGATAAAGAGCAGGCAGCGGGTGGAGCAGCTGTTCACATGGGAACATACGGCGAAGCGGTGGTTAAAGATTCAACGAAATGAAGCGGACCTGAAATACAGCGACAACCCGGAGTTAAGTGATGAAAACTTAGATCCGGAGTCGGTTTCGCAGCTCGTGCAGGAAAAGGCTCATGAGGAGGAGCAGATGATCAGCTACGAAATGGGCTACTTGAATCATACGCCTTATACCCGGGAGGACGGCAGTTAAGAGCTGCCGTCCTTTTTTGTTGCCTAAACGTTAGTAGCGCGCCCATGGGTATGAGCATATAGTGAAATAACTTTGGGGAGGAAGAAAGAAGGAGAGGTCAATGACAAAAGGTAAATCGTCGAAAAGCACCAAAGGGCGTAAGCCGAGTTATTTTGTTGATAATCCGAATGCCTCGGAATTAAAGTGGCTGGATGAATTGAAAAGCAAAAAGAATAAGGTTCAGAATAATAACCTGCTTGTTCCGCAGCCTAAACCTGCAGAGAACCGACCGGTGAACATTAACGCAATAGCTCCTGTGGAAGAAGCCCCGCAAGCGGAGACGGATTTGATCCCTGTATTGACGGAAGAATTGATCCTTGTTGCCGATGCCTCCTCATCGGCTGAAATAAGCGACGCTGAGACAGAGCGGCTTATTGAGGAAATCGCTTCTTATGATGCTGATCCCGTACCGATTCCGGAGCTGAAGCAGGAGCCTAGGCTTGAACTGAAGCAACAAGAAGTTAAGCAGGAATCGAAGCCTGAATCGAAGCCTGAAGCGAAGCCGGAAGCTAAGCAAGCGCAAGGGCAAGAATCGAAGCAGGAGCGGAAGGAAGAAAAAACATCTGTACCGGGACTTGAGCCAACTTATGAGAAGAAGCTCGACAAACTGGTGGAGAAGCAGGACCTATACAAACCGTTTCCGTTTATCTATACGGATGATATCGTGGATGGCGCCGTAACAGGCAGCAAGCTTGCTCCTTACTCGGTAGACTCGGACAAAATGCGTCCGGGCAGCATCAACTCTTCCACCTTATCCGATTATGCGGTGCAAAATATTCATCTTGCCCCCGGAGCCGTAACGGGCAATAAAGTTTCGCCTTTAGCCATTACGGGCAACCATCTTTCGAACAGCTCCATTACCGGGGATAAAATCGTGGATTCCTCGATTAACGGCAGCAAGCTGCAGGATGGCAGCATCACCTCGGAGAAGCTGGCCGACCGGACTATTGATTCCAGCAAAATCTCGGACAGCTCGATTACATCGCGGCATCTTCAGCCGTTTATCATCACGGAAGAGCTGATCGACAACCATTCCATCTCTGCGGATAAAATTCAAAACAGCGCCGTCCGCACGGAAAAAATAGCCAATGAGGCCATTACGAATTCGAAGCTTGGCGAGGCATCGGTTACTCATTCCAAATTGCGGGACGGAGCGATTACAGGCAGCAAGCTGGCCTCGGATACGATTGAGTCCGTTCATCTGAAGCAAGGGCTGCTCTTGGCGGAGCATGTCTCGATTGGAGCTATCCTGGGGAAGCACGTGGCTCCAGGCGCCATCACGCAGGAGCATCTGGCGGAAGGAGCGGTAGGGACCGGAGCCCTTCAGCCTCAATCCGTAAACGCCGAGCGGATAGCACCCGGAGCCGTTAACGCAAGTCATCTCCAGCAGGAGACCGTTTCCGGCGAGCATATCGTGGCCGGACAGATTGGGAGCAAGCATCTTGTCGATCAAAGCGTCAACTCGAGCAAGCTGACAAATGAAGCCGTGCAAACCCGTCATATCGGGCGCAGCAGCATCATTTCGGATCATATTGCCATCGGCCAGATCGAGCAGCGCCATATTGCCCATCAGGTGGTGTCGCGTCAGCATTTGCAGTCCGGTTCCGTAGGCAGGGAGCAGCTGCAGGACGGCTCTGTGAAAGGGGAGAAAATCGCTCCCCAAGCCATTACGACCGATCATCTGAGCGACCAGTCGGTTGGTACGCACCAGCTTGCGGACCAGGCCGTAACGGATAGAAAAATAGCGGATGGCGCGGTCAAAAGCTCCAAGCTCGCTGCGGGCGCCATCGAAACGGGTCATCTGAAGAACGAGATTATTACGTTTCAGAAGCTTGCTCCCGATACGCTCCGCGCCTATCATTTTTCGGCAGGTTCCGTAACCGAGGATGCGATTTCCCCGGAAGCGATCTCCGGCGAGCATTTGAAGCCGAAGGCGATTGAGAAGCAGCATTTCGCCAATCAGGCAGTAGGCACGGATGCCATTCAGGATCTGTCGGTTACAAGCGGCAAGATCGCTTACGGTGCGATTACCGAGTTTAACCTGTCTCCGAACTCTGTTCATCCGCATCATCTGGCTGATCATAGCATAGGCTCCCAGAAGCTTGCTCCCGAATCCGTTTCAACCGACAAGCTGGCCGAGCGAAGCGTAACCGCCTCGAAGCTTGGCGATGGCAGCGTCAACGAACAGCATATCGCGCAAGATGCGGTGAATTCCGATGCGATTCAGCCTGCTTCCATCCATGGCGGTCATCTTCAGTATTCTTCTATTGCGAGCGAGCATATTGAGGACGGCGCCATCCAATCCGTTCATTTGGCGGACGAAGCAGTAACGCGGCAGCATTTGTCGGAAAGCAGCGTACAAACGGAGCATTTGTCCGACCACGCGGTGACAACCGGCAAGCTGGCTGCCCAATCGGTAACAAGCGAGAAGCTGGCGGATTCGAACGTTACCTCCTCCAAGCTGGCGGATGGCAGCGTGCAATCGAATCATATTGCTCCGGGCTCGATTCATTCAGAATTAATCGGCCTTCAGGCGATCCAGTCGGAGCATCTGCAGACGGGTATTATTCAAGCGGAGCATATGGGTTATCAGTCCGTTACCGAGATGAATCTGTCGTACGATATCGTGAACACGGATCATATTGCCGACCAGGCCGTAACGGCAAGCAAGCTGTCCAAGGATGCGGTAACAACCGAAAAGCTGAACGATTCAAGCGTAACCTCTTCCAAGCTGGCAGACGGCAGCGTTACGGCTGGCAAACTTGCGGAAGGCTCCATCTACTCGGAGTTAATACGCCCGTTCTCGATTCAATCGAATCATATCGAGCCGCTCTCCATTCAATCCGAGCATCTGACGGAGGATATTATCGGAGCGGATCATATCCGCGGCGGAGCGGTTGGCACGGAGGCTTTGTCTAATCAGTCGGTAACGGCGCCTAAGCTGGCAACCGGCGCTGTGCAGTCCAGCCATATCGGCAACGAAGCGGTCGTAAGCAGGCATTTGGCGAATGATTCCGTCCTTGGCATTCATATCGTAGAGGGCAGCGTTCGCAACATTCATCTGACCGATGAAGCAGTCACCGAAGCGAAGCTTGCTCCGCTCAGCGTAGGGGAAGCCCATATCCAAGCCGGCGCGGTAAATTCGGAAGCCCTGCAGGATGAAATTATCGGAACGGAGCATCTCGCGGACGGTGCGGTTCGGGAAACCAAGCTGGCTTCCTTATCGGTTAATGCCGATCATATCCAGCCGTTGTCCGTTCAGGAGAAGCATCTGACGCCGGGCAGCATCGATGAAAGCAAGCTGCAAAACGGCGCGGTAACATCCGCCAAGTTGGCAGTTGATACCGTATCGGGCGATCACCTGCGCCTGGAGACGATTGCGAGCAAGCATATTAAGGCCGATTCCATTCAAAGCTATCATCTTCGGAAAGGCACGGTGTCCTTCGATCACCTGAGTGCGGATGTTCTTAATGAATTCAAGCCTAAAACGATTTTGCCGGAGCAGTTGGCTGAAGGGATTATCGAAACCTCCAAGCTGCTTGACGGCAGCGTTGTTACCGATAAGCTGGCGGATGACAGCATCACAACCGGGAAGCTGGCCGATGAGAGCGTCACAACCGGCAAGCTTGCGGAAGGAAGCATCACAAGCAGCAAGCTGGCCGACAACAGCGTCACGGGCGAGAAGATTTCGGATGAGAGCATTACCGGAAGCAAGCTGACGGCAGGCAGTATTACTAACGACAAGCTGGCTGATAACAGCATTACGGCCGATAAGCTGGCCGACGCAAGCATGACAGGCCGGAAGCTGGCATTCGAGAGCATCACCGGCGATAAGCTGACAGCCGAAAGCGTAACGGGCAGCAAGCTGGCCGGAGGCAGCATTACCGGCGATAAGCTGGCGGATGAAAGCATTTCAAGCCGGAAGCTGGCGGATGGCATTATTACGGGCAGCAAGCTGGCCGACGGAAGTATTACCGGCAGTAAGCTGGCTGTTGAAAGCATTACAAGCGATAAGCTTTCGGACGGAAGTATCACGAGCAGCAAGCTGGCCGATCAAAGCGTTTCGGCCGAGAAGCTGCTGGATGAAAGCGTGTCTGGCCGGAAGCTGGCAGGCGACAGCGTAACGGCGGAGAAGCTGGCCGACGATAGCATTGCAACCCGCAAGCTGGTGGACGAAAGCGTCACTTCCGAGAAGCTGGCCGAAGAGAGCGTAACGACGAGCAAGCTGGCCGATCAGGCGGTAACAGGCCGCAAATTGGCAGCGGAGAGCGTCACTACCGATAAGCTGGCCGACGACAGCATAACTACCCGCAAGCTGTTTGATGAGAGTGTCACCAGCGAGAAGCTGGCCGACGGAAATATCATTACGAGCAAGCTCGCGGATCTGTCTGTCACCGGCAGCAAGCTGGCGGATGAGAGCGTTGCGACGGAAAAGCTGGCGGAGGGAAGCGTTACATCTGAGAAGCTCGCGGCAGAAAGCATTACAAGGCGTAAACTGGCCGACGAAAGCGTAACGACGGAGAAGCTGGCCGACGACAGCATTACAAGCCGAAAGCTGACCGCGGCAAGCGTAATTACCGAGAAGCTGGCGGAGGGAAGCGTCATTACAAGCAAGCTAGCTGACCTGTCCGTCACCGGCAGCAAGCTGGCGGATGAGAGTGTCTCGACCGGGAAGCTTGCCGATTCCAGTATTTCGAGCCGTAAGCTAATCGATGAAAGCGTGACTGGCGATAAGCTGGCAGGCGGCAGCGTGACGAGCATAAAGCTCGCTGATCAGGCTGTTACCGGAAGCAAGCTTGCCGATAACAGCATTACCGGCGAGAAGCTGGCGTCCGGAAGCATTACGGCTGATAAGCTGTCCTCAGACAGCATTACCGGCAGCAAGCTGGCGGATGAAAGTGTCACGACCGAGAAGCTGGCGGACGATAGCATCACGACCCGTAAGCTGGTGGACGAAAGCGTGACCGGCGACAAGCTGGCGGACGAAAGCGTCACGGGCCTAAAGCTGGCTGACCTGGCCGTTACCGGCAGTAAACTCGCGGACGAGAGCGTTACAACCGAGAAGCTGGCAGGCGGCAGCGTAACGAATGAGAAGCTGGCTGATGCTAGCGTGACCACCTGGAAGCTGGCAGGCGAGAGCGTCACGACCGAGAAGCTGGCGGATGAAAGTATTACATCCCGCAAGCTCGCGGGCGGAAGTGTCACGGCCTGGAACCTCGCCGAGGGCAGTATCTCAAGCGATAAGCTTGCCGATGAAAGTGTCACGACTGGCAAACTGGCGTCCGGAAGCATTACTTCGGAGAAGCTGGCCGAAGAGAGCGTCACGACCGAGAAGCTGGCTGACGACAGTATTACATCCGGGAAGCTGGTTGATGAAAGTGTAACTGGCGAGAAGCTGGCCGACGGCAGCGTATCAAGCAACAAGCTGGCCGATCTGGCCGTCACTTGGAGCAAGCTGGCGGATGAGGGCGTCACAACGGAGAAGCTTGCTGCGGGAAGCGTCACGGAAGAAAAGCTTGCCACTGCTAGCATTACAAGCCGCAAGCTAGCCGATGAAAGTGTGACAACCGAGAAGCTGGCCGACGATAGCATTACAAGCCGCAAGCTGATTGCGGAGAGCGTAACCTCCGAGAAGCTGGCTGACGGAAATGTTATTACGAGCAAGCTAGCCGACCTGTCCGTCACCGGAAGCAAGCTGGCGGATGAGAGCGTCTCGACAGGTAAGCTTGCCGACTACAGTATTTCGAGCCGCAAGCTGATTGATGAAAGTGTGACCAGCGATAAGCTGGCCGACGAGAGCGTGACAAGCGAGAAGCTGGCTGATCAAGCGGTGACCGGAAGCAAGCTGGCCGATAACAGCATTACAAGCGAGAAGCTCGCGGCTGGAAGCATTACGGCCGAGAAGCTGGCGGCAGATGCCATTACCGGAAATATCCTTCAGGATGCCAGCATACTCGCAGAGAAGCTAGCCGACGACAGCATCACAAGCCGCAAGCTGGCCGACGAGAGTGTGACCGCAAGCAAGCTGGCGGACGGCAGCGTTACGATCAATAAACTGGCTGATCAAGCGGTGACTAGCAGCAAATTGGCCGACGCGAGCGTTACGGCGGAGAAGCTGGCCGATGACAGCATTACAACGCTTAAGCTAGCCGATGACAGTGTAACCACTTGGAAGCTCGCGGATCATAGCGTCACATCCGGGAAGCTGGCAAATAGCAGCGTTACCCGCGAGAAGCTGGCGTTCGGCAGCGTGACGGGCGATAAGCTTGCCGGCAACAGCATCACTGGCGATAAGCTGGTAGAAGAAAGCATCACGGCCGAGAAGCTGGCCGATGAGAGCATCACAACCGAGAAGCTAGCCAATGAGAGCGTAACGAGAGAGAAGCTGGCGGAAGACAGCGTATGCGGCTGGCATATTGCGACAGAGGCAATAACGCTGGATAAATTGGCGCCGGAGCTTGTATCGGCGATATTCCCGCCAGTCATAGAAGATGCGGAAGAACAGTCGGAGCAAGAGCCGGAACCGGCGCCTTCCTATATCCGCTCCACGGGAACCGGTCAGGTCATTCAACAGTTCGGCCTTGCCCCGTATTCGTTCTTCAAAAAAGGGAAGATGCTGGAGATTGAAGTTATATTCGACGAGCCGTTCAGCAATACGGACTATGCCATTACCGCCATCTGCGATAATCCGGAATGCTATGTATCCGTCTTTAGCAAATCCGAAGGCAGCGCCATTCTAAATATTGTCCGCTCCAGAGGTTCGTTTGAGCCTGAGGGATATATGAACTGGATCGCCATTGGCCGGTAACATTCATAGATTTAATAGAGGATGGGAGCTAAATCTATGCTCCTATCCTCTTTTTTAATTGGGAGGGGGACAGACGTCTTGGAAGTTGTACAAATGCCGTTGCGCCAACAGTCTGCATACATACTATGTGATGTGCATCAATATGCTTGCAAATATTAATAGGCGTAAAACCGAGGTGATTCAGTGGATGAAACGCGCACCTCATCCTAATCCGGCCGTATCGGTCATTATCCCTGTTATGAATGAAAAATCGACCATCGGGCGCGTGATTCGCGAAGCGGCAAAGGTACATCCCCGTACGGAGGTTATTGTCGTTGCCAATGGTTCTACAGACGGTTCCATAGCAATTGCTAGAAAGATGGGGGCAAGGGTGCTGCAATTCGGGAAGCCTCTTGGTCATGACGTTGGGAGAACGATAGGGGCATTGGAAGCTAAAGGCGAGGTACTGCTGTTTATTGACGGAGATATGGTTATATCAGCTGCTAATTTGCGTCCTTTCATTTACGCAGTGAGAGAAAAAGGAGTAGACGCGGCGTTGAATAACTATTCCGGTCCGGTTCGCAAAGCGAAGGTTCATAGTGTCGTGCTGGCTAAGCATGCCTTGAATGCCGTTCTTCAAAGGCCTGACCTGAAGGGGATGTCGTTCACGGCCGTACCGCATGCGATCAGCCGCAGATGCCTGGATACGATTGGAGCGGAAGCCTTGTCAGTCCCTCCGCTTGCCCACGCGATGGCTGTGAAGCAAGGACTTAAGGTGAAGGCCGTACACACCGTTAATGTCGGCAAAATAAACAAACCGCGGCCGGAGCGGGAGAGGAAAAACCCGCTTGAACGATTAATTTTAGGCGATCATTTGGAGGCGATCTATTGGCTGCTGTCATGCACAGATGAACGGGGCGGGTTCGAGGATCGGCTGCGCAAGCGCGAGATGGCCTTGTAAGTCTGCACATGGTTAGGAGGGCTGCACTTTTGAAAGCTGTTATTTTGGCGGGCGGAACCGGAACACGGCTCATGCCTCTTACTTCTTATATCAATAAGCATATGCTGCCGGTCGGCAGACATCCGATGATCCACCATGGTATCGAGTCGCTGCGCAGGGCAGGGATCAACGAGATTCTGATTATCACGAACCGTCAGTCTGCGGAAACGTTTATCCGGTATTTCGGCAGCGGGGAAGACCGGAAGGTGTCGCTGGTATACCGGATCCAGGAAGGAGCCGGGGGCATTGCGGATGCGCTGCAGCTGGCCAGACCGTTTATTGCGGATGGCGAGAAGTTCCTCGTTCTTCTGGGTGACAACTTGTTTGAAGAGGATTTAACGCCTTATATTCATGATTTTCGGCAGCAGCAAGACGGGGCGATGGTGCTTCTTAAGGAAGTCGACGATCCGCACCGTTACGGGATTCCGGTCTTTGATGCTAGCGGTGCAATCAAGCACATAGAAGAAAAGCCCGCGGAGCCGCAGTCGAATCTATCGGTTACCGGTTTATATATGTATAGCTCGGATGTTTTCGAGAGAATCGAGAATATCAGCCCGTCAAGCAGAGGAGAACTCGAGATTACGGATCTGAATAATCTTTACGCGGCTGCCGGTCTATTAACCTACCGGACGTTAGCCGGCTGGTGGATGGATGCGGGTACATTCGAGTCGCTTAAGGAAGCATCCGCCCGATATTGGGATATAGAATACTAGACGGGAGAGATTTGTGAGTGAGACGCAAACCGCGGGGCATTCGTCGTCTCAAGCCCGCGCCTACGAAAGAGGGAAGGCGTTCGGCTAACTATCAGGCCGGTCTGCAGGCAGGATACAATCAGGGACTTCTTGCTGGTCAAAGCAGCTATCAATCTTTGTTCGAGGGAACAAGCATTATAATCCCGAGCTACAATCAGGTGAATTATTTGCGCGGCTGCATCGACAGCATCGTGGACAATACGGAGCAGCCCCACGAGATTATCGTTGTCGACAACGCTTCGACTGACGGGACAGCCGAATATTTGGAGCAACTGGACGGTCAGGTGCGTTACCGGGTTCTCGATCAGAATTACGGCTTCGCGGGTGCGGTGAATATGGGACTCATGATGGCCAAAGGCACAACAATGCTTATTCTCAACAATGATACGCTTGTGACCGATAACTGGCTTGGCAACTTGCTGATCTGTCTGCACAGCGATCCCGCAATCGGAATGGTGGGGCCGGTCACGAATTATATTAGCGGAGACCAGCAAATTCCGGTTCCTTACGAAAGAATAGAAGATATGCCGGAATTCGCGAGACTCAATAATATTTCCGATCCGAAGCGCTGGGAGAGAACAGACAGGCTGCCGGGCTTCTGCCTCTTGTTCCGCCGCGAATTGTGGGAGCAGGTCGGCTTTCTTGATGAAGGGTTCGAATTCGGGAACTATGAGGATGATGATTATAATATTCGGACCAGGCTGCTCGGTTACTCCCTTATTATCGCAAGGGACTCCTTTATCCATCATTTCGGAAGCGTCAGCATCAAGGCGCTTGGCGATCAGCTTGAACAGGTTAACACCCGAAACATGGTTTACTATATGACCAAATGGAATAATCCGTATGCGTGGATTCATCAAGTCCGCACAAGCCATCCGAAGCCAGCTTCGCTTAAGGGAAAGGGAGAGATCGCCTTCTACCCGGAAAGTGTCGCTGTGAAGGGGATTGGCCCGCAGGTTTATTGGATCGAACAAGGAAGCAAACGTCCAATCGAAGGGGAATGGTCCGGACCGGTCGTGCGTCTGCCGCAGGTTCTGCTCCGGAGCTGGCCGTCTGCGGACGCGCTGCCCGCGGTTGAAGCGGCATCCAAATGGCATGCGCTTCACTCCGTTCATTTCGGCGCTTCCCTGCACGGGCAAGTTGCAAGCGGGCTGGACGGCTTCCTGTATTATCTGGAGAATGGCACCAAGCGAAAAATTATTACGGAAGCAGCAGCCGTCTCCTGGCATTTGAACGAAAGGGCGAAATATCCGCTAACCTCGGAAGAGCTGCAGGCAATGCCGGAGGGGCTGCCTCTAATTCCGCCGGTTAAGCTGCGTCAGGTCCTGTAGGCATACGCAAGTATCACCCTTTTTCAAAGATGCATATGCTAGTATGACGACGACAATTGAACTTGACACGTTTATTGCTGCAAAGGAGGGGCTGGAAATTGCAGCAGATCGTAAACGAAATAATAGAGCATTTATCGCATTCCCATCAACAAATGGCTCGCATGATTGACTCCAAGCGGCATGTTGTCGTGCGGATGGCCGAGGTTGTGAAGGCCATCCCCGACAACAATCCGAATTTTGGAGGAACGGATGGACTGCTGTCGAATACGCAAGCTCTGCTTGGCGGAGTTGTTTCTTACTTAACAACGATAGCCGAATTGCAGGAGACGCTTGCCGCGCAGCTGACGTTTACGGTCCGCGAGCTTCGCCTAGAGGAAGAAGAGTAAGCTTGCCGGAAGGAGGATGTTTGTCATGAACCGGGATCAGGCTTATATGCGAATGCTGGGCGCTACCGCCCATATGCAGTGGAATATTGCCAAAATGCTGGAGGCTAAGGCCGAAGAAACGGAGAAAGCGCGTCATTGGATATGTAATCATATTACCGCGGCATCCTTCCTGGGCGATCAAACGCAGCTTAAACAGACAGCCCAAATCAACGAACAGGTGATTGAACTATTGGACGGCGTTAACAAAATGAGCCAAGGGATCCTATCCGTCATGCGCTCGGTTCTGCCTAAAAGCAACGAGGGCGGAGGCAATCATGACGGGGACGACGAGGAGATGCTGTTCGGCGGCATGGGTGACATGAATTGAGATTCCAGTCGTCCAGAGAACAGCAAGTGAAGCTGGAGATTCTCTCTTCTCTCGCAAGCAGCCAGACGGCGCTTGCCCGCATTCTGAACAGCATCGCCGACGTATCGGAGGCTTCCCCGGCGCTTGCCAGAAGCATTGCCGAGAATGTGAAGCTCCTAACGTCCATGCAGAAAAATATAGCGGAGTCGGTAACGGGGCTGACCATGCGCGGCAAGCGTCTGAAGCGGGGGCGCCCCGGCAGCCCTTGGCTGAACGCCAAGATCAGCAGGCTGTAAAGATAGAAGTCATCCATGAAGGAGGCGTTTGATATGAAGAAGAAAAGCGCTGTTTCAGCCAAACGGAGAACCAAACGCAAGCCTGGTGTAAGGACTAAACGCAAAGTAAACGGAGCCCGGAAGACGGCGGGGAAGAAGAAGCCCGGCAAAAGCACGATGAAACGCCGGAAGTCTTCGGCCAGAAAAAGAAGAAAAAGCGTAAGCTTTGATCAGGCCAGCTACGATTACGGTTTTAACCAAGCCTATAACGACGGGTATAATACCGGCTTCGCCAAAGGCTTTGAAGACGGCCATCAGATTGCTTACGAGACGCAGGTTTAATCGCACAGACGAAAGATAGAGGTCTTAGCTCTGCCTTGTTCATGCCAGAATGGACAAATCAGGAATAAGGCTTTTTTTGTATAACTTCGGATAACGGGCAGGTGAGTGGGAAATTTGAACAAGGCAACAGCGGCGTCCTTTCGGCAAGGCAGGCAGCAGGGTTATTCGGCCGGATTTCAGGCAGGATGGCGGGACGGGGCTTGCGAATGGGCAAAGACTTCTCCCGTAACTCCGGTTCCGGAAGCAATACCTTTGCGCGTGTTATATATACCGCAAGGCTCATTAGGCTTTGACGCCATTGATTCCGGCATTATTCAGGCGCTGCAACGATGCGCCAGCGAAGTGCATGTAGGCGCGCAGGAAGGCTTGCTGCAGCAAGCGGCCGCCATTCGGCCCGATCTTGTGCTTGTATTGAACGGCTTATACACTTTCCCGCCGGATCATCTGGAGCAGATTGCCGCGATTCGCGCGCTAGGGATTAAGACGGCGATCTGGTTTGTGGATGACCCGTATATGACGGCCCAAACGGTCCAGATCGCGCCAGCTTACGATATTGTATTGACGCATGAGCGCGGGACAATACCGCTCTATCAACAGCAAGGATGTCTTCAGGTGCATCATCTGCCGCTTGCCGTCAACGAGACGGTATTCCGTCCTTTTCGCGCGGATAAGACGTATGAATACGAGGTTTGTTTTATCGGTGTAGCCTTCTGGAACCGGGTAGAGCTGATTGATTCGATCGCCGGGCAGCTGTCGAAGCGAAAGCTGTTTATTGCCGGAGGGCACTGGGACCGTCTGAAGCAATATCCGCTGTTAGCATCCAATATTCACCCGGAGGGCATTGCGCCAGAAGCGGCCGCCCATTATTACAACGGCTCCAAGATTGTGATCAATATGCACCGGTCCGATGTCCCAGGGAAGGATAATCAGATTGAAGCGCAGGCACCCGGCTTATCGCTGAATCCGAGAACCTATGATGTTTCGGCTTGCGCGACGCTGCAGCTAACGGATATCCGGGATGACCTGTTTTCCCAGTACCGTCCCGGTTATGAGATCGAAACTTACGGCAATGCGCAGGAGCTGCTGCAGAAAATTGATTACTACTTGACCCATGAAGAAGAACGCTTGCGGATTGCCATGAGAGGCTTGTACCGAACTTTGCGTGATCACACGATGACTACGCGAATCGCTACGCTTTTGAATCTATTGATGTAGGAGTGACAAATATGGCGCCAGTGGTCAAAAGGAAGAGCGATGAGGAGGCTGGACGCGCGGCGGGATATAAGCTGGGCTGGGATCACGGATACTGGTTCGGGTTATGCGAGGAAGCGATCAGCCGTATTCCGAAGGACAATAAAGTATGGCCGATTCACGCCATGTATGTGGAGACAGGCAAAGGCTTTCCTTACTCGCCGATCGACGAAGCCGTAAGAGGGACTTTAGCGTCTATGGTCCAGAGGTTGACCGTTGTTAACGCGGCACAGTCCGTGGCGGAGCTTGCGCTCGCTGACCGGCCGGATGTCGTTATCGTTCTGGATGGACTGCAGTTTGATGTCGCCCAGATCGAAAAGCTTCGGGAAAACGGAATCCGGACAGCGATCTGGCTGACCGACGATCCCTATTATATGGATATTACAACGATGATTGTTCCGTATTACGATACGGTATTTACGCTCGAGCGCAACTCGGTGGACTATTACAAGCAGCTTGGCTGCCAGAATGTGTTTTATTTGCCGTTTTGCTTCGATCCGGCGCAATATCGCCCGACGAATCCCGAACGCTCAAGCCGCAAAGAAATTACGTTTATCGGATCCGCCTATTTGAACCGGGTTAGCTATTTCAATGAATTAACTCCTTATCTGGCGGGGAAAAATACGTTAATATCCGGTATTTGGTGGGACCGTTTAGCGAAATATGAACTGCTGAGCTCCAAAATCAAGCTGAATAATTGGATGGGACCGGCAGAAACAGCCTTGACGTACAATGCTTCCAAAATCGTGATCAATATGCATAGGGCGCATGACGATGCCTTGTACAACAGCAACCGAATCGGATTAACGGCTGTTTCCCCTAACCCCCGGACCTTTGAGATTGCCGCTTGCGGCGTACTGCAGGTATGCGATACCCGGGATGATCTTGCTTCCTTTTTTACCCCGGGAGTAGAAATCGTTACCTATTCCTCGCCGGCGGAGCTGATCGAGAAGATGGAATATTACCTGAAGCATGAAGAGGAGCGGCAGCAAATCGCCCTTCGCGGCATGTACCGGGCTTTCCGGGACCATAAATACGCGAACCGTCTTCAGACGATGCTGACGATATTATTCCCGCTCCTCTAATTCTTCATGAATTAAATGGACCAACGAAGCAGGACGCCAGACTGCGTTAATCCGCCGCCAAAACCATAGAGCAGCAGCAAGTGTCCCGGCAATACGCGGCCGTCCCGGACGGCGGCATCAAGGGCAAGCGGAATGGATGCGGCAGACGTATTGCCGTAGCGCTCGATGCTCGACAAAGCCTGCTGCTCGCTTATGCCGGTCCGTTCGCATAACGCGTCGATAATGCGCTGATTCGCGTTGTGCGGAACGAACCAGTTGATTTGGGACGGCGTGTAGCCGCTGTCCTTCAGCAATCCGGCGATTCCTTCCGATACGTGGCTGAGCGCCCATTTGTATACTTCGCGGCCATTTTGAACGATACGGCTTGTCGTATCGATATCCGCCGCGTTAATGACGGGGGACAAGCCGCTCCGGTAAACATGATGTCCGCCGGCGCCGTCCGTCTGGGCGGAAATCGCCAGAACATCCCCGTCTCCACGGGCTTCCATTAAGAATGCGCCGGCTCCGTCGCCAAACAAAATGCAAGTCGTCCGGTCTTCGTAGTTCGTTACCTTGGACAAGGTTTCTCCGCCAATGACGAGGATTTTGCGGTAAACGCCGGACAGAAGCAGGCCGTTCGCCAGCTGAATGGCCGATGTGAAGCCTGCGCATGCGGCCTGAATATCGATTGCGCCGCAATGACGGATTCCAAGGCCGGCCTGAACCTGGGCGGCAACGCTTGGGATGACATTGTCCGGAGTAGAGGTAGCGACAATAATGTAATCCACATCCTCGATTTCCACCCCGTACCGCTCCTGCATATCCCTTACCGCCCGAATGCATAAATCGCTCGTGAACTGGTCATCCGCCGCAATCCGGCGTTCACGGATGCCTGTGCGCTGAACAATCCATTCGTCCGAGGTTTCGACGATACGCTCCAAATCCGCATTGGACAATACTTTATCCGGAATATAAGTGCCGATGGCCGTAACAGCTGCGTTGGATTGCAATTGCTTTTCCATTAGAAACAGCTCCTTTTCATTTCATACTATCGCTTCTTGGCATTTTGTTAGTACCAGGTACTAATACTTGATATTAAATTACTGAATTTGAATGGATTTGTCAAGCCTTATTGCGGATAGCTTCCCCGTAACCGAGCACAATAAGACACGGGTCAAAGCCTAACTATTCGAATGGAGGAGTGGCCAGTTCATGAAAAACAAATTCATTCTTCTTACAGCAAGTGTGGCTTTAGCAGCAACGTTAACGGGGTGTGCGTCCAATCAGGGAGATATCGGCAATAAAAACATCCGTCCCAACAGCGTGCGTTATGATGCTAACGGGAATGTGATCCGCAATCTGGCGGCTCCGGGAACATTGACCGACAAACGTTTCGCGAATGATCAAATGAACGAGATGAACCGCGTCAATGGCCGTCGTCTCAACAGCAACAACATTGTTGGCAGTCATAAAAATTATAAAATGGAAATGAGCGAGGAAATCGCCAAGAAGCTTGTGGCTATGAATACGGTTAAGACAGCCAATGTCATGCTGACCGATCATAATGCTTATGTTGCCGTATCCTTTGAAGATCATACGCGCGGCTTAAGCGCAAAAAGCTACAACCGCACAAACCTGAGCAGCCCGATTACCGATACGAACCGCCACATGAACGGCACGTATGGCGCAAGCGGCGGGAAATACGGCATGAACGGCATGAACGGAACGTATGGCATGAACGGTACGATGGGCGGTTACCATAATGACGGCATTCGCGGCCTGAGCACAACTAACACCGGCGAGAGCCAGCTGACCGATAAAATCAAAAGCGATATCGCCGCGGAAGTGAAACGGCTGCATCCGTCGGTTCAGAACGTTTATGTATCCGCAAGCCCGGACTTTGTGGACCGCATGAACAGCTATATGGGCGATGTTCGCCTGGGTCACCCGATTCAAGGCTTTGTATCCGAATTTAATGCCATGGTAGAGCGCATCTTCCCGGCGAATGCGACGAAGCTGAACTCGAATATGGCCAAGCACACCACTCCTTATATTTACGATCACCGCTAATAGCCGAAAATAAACAAAAAAAGGGCCCGCTTGCGAAGCAAGCGGGCCTGTCCTAGAAATGGTATCAACTGTGGGGTTGATGCATATGATTGTATCGAAGAAACCTTAGTCTAAGATTAAAGAACTTTGTCGAAATTGAAACAAAGTAAAAACCCCGCATCCTGTATAAGGAGCGGGGAAATGAAATAGCCCAAATCATGAATGGGATGGTTAGATTTGTAACTCCCCAAGCTTGATCAGCTCGACAACCGCTTGCGAACGACCTTTAACATTTAACTTTTGCATGACATTCGAAATATGGTTGCGGACGGTTTTTTCGCTGATAAATAATTGCTGCGCAATATCTCTAGTTGTTTTATCCTGCACCAGCAGCTCAAATACCTCGCGTTCACGATGTGTTAATAGGAACTTGCTTTTATGGTCGCTACCCTTCAAGTTTGTCACCCCTCCTTGCTCGGGTTTTTATGGTTTAACAAGGTTAAGGGATACAGTCAAATTATTGTATGAAATGGCTATGGCAATGGTGCTGTATGTAGGGAAAATGGGCGCTTATAATAAAAGAAGGGCTGTCCCTCATGCTCATCGTTACTGAACATAGGGGACAGCCCTTCTCTGTTTTTTGCTTAAACCATACTTAGTATCCGTCTGTTTTGTGACCAAGCTCCTCGGCGACTTCCATCCCTTCGCGGGCGGGGAAAGTGCCTTTGTGCTCAGCTTTCATCGCAGAGGATTTCTTGATGGCTTCCGCTACAAGACGGCCGTACTCCGGATCCGCTTGCGTCAGATTGGACAGCATTTTGTCCCGGATAACAGGCGCGCAGGTTGACAAGGCATCGCCCAGATTATGAACAAGCTCGTCGCGCTCCCACTGCTCCAGCTTGCGGAACGTATCGCCGGCCTGGGCGAAATCGTTGGTCCGGTCTATCGACTGGCGGACGAGATTCGCGTCGTAATGCGGCTCATGCGGGGCGCCGGAAGCTTCAGCCTCCGAAAGTCCGTTCAGACTGGAGGGTTCGTAATTCACATGAGGATTCTGACCCGGAGCGACATCTACGTAAAAGGCCATTTGACCGTCGCGCTGATTGGTTGCGGCACGCTTCTTCGGCGCATTGATCGGCAGCTGCAGGTAATTCGCGCCTACGCGGTAGCGCTGGGTATCGGAGTAGGATAAGGTGCGCCCCTGCAGCATTTTATCGTCCGAGAAGTCCAGCCCGTCCACCAATACGCCCGTTCCGAATGCCGCCTGCTCCACTTCGGCGAAATAGTTTTCCGGGTTTTTATCAAGCACCATTTTGCCTACCGGCACCATCGGGAACTGGTCTTCCGGCCACAGCTTGGTATCGTCAAGCGGATCGAAGTCCAGCTCCGGATGATCGCCGTCCTCCATGATCTGTACCTTCAGCTCCCAGGCCGGATAATCTCCCCGTTCAATCGCCTCGTACAGATCCTGCGTAGCATGGTTGAAGTTCTTCGCCTGAATTTGCTCGGCTTCGGCTTGAGTCAGGTTTTTGACGCCTTGCTGCGGGTCCCAATGATATTTGACCAATACCGCTTCGCCCTTCGCATTTACCCATTTGTATGTATTGACGCCGGAGCCTTGCATTTGGCGGTAATTCGCCGGAATTCCCCAAGGGGAGAACAGGAAGGTAATCATATGGGTCGCTTCCGGCGAATTCGAGACAAAGTCGAAGAAGCGCTCCATCGACTGCACGTTCGTTACCGGATCCGGCTTAAAGGCATGAACCATGTCCGGGAATTTCATCGCATCGCGGATGAAGAAGATCTTCAGGTTATTGCCGACCAGATCCCAGTTGCCGTCCTCGGTATAAAATTTGGTCGCGAAGCCGCGCGGGTCGCGGAGAGTCTCCGGCGAATGCCCGCCGTGGATCACGCTCGAGAAACGGACGAAGACTGGCGTCTTTTTGCCTTTTTCCTGGAACAGCTTTGCTCTTGTGTATTTGCCGATCGGCTCGTTGCCGAATGTGCCGTAAGCTTCGAAATAACCGTGCGCGCCTGCTCCGCGGGCGTGAACAACCCGCTCGGGAACGCGTTCGCGGTCGAAATGGGTGATTTTCTCGATAAAGTGGTAATTTTCAAGGGTAGCCGGCCCGCGGTTGCCAACCGTTCTCGTATTCTGGTTGTTGGATACCGGATGGCCTTGTCTCGTCGTCAGCGTCAGATCGGTTTCGCCTGCCGCTTTGCGGTTGTCGGCTGCTCCGCCCGCGCCTGCCGCATGAGTGCCGTTTGTATCGTTTGCGGACATTTTAGCATTTCCTCCATTTCCAATTTAAAGTCGATTTTACCTAATACTCCACTACTATTCCTCATTCCGAAAGAGTTTATGATAACAATTGGCATATCGTTAAAGCTCTATCCCCCTATTCAAGCGGCAAGGCGCGTAGTACTGTATTAAGAAAACAGCCTGCTGAAAAAAGGGTGGAAAGGACTGGTCTCATGAACATATTGATCGTTGACGACGAACCGCGGCATTTGAGAGGAATGGCCGGCATGATTCAAATGATGCGCCCGGAGGCCAAGGTGAAAACGGCCAAGGATGGAGAAGCGGCCCTTGCCCTGGTCAGGGAAGAACAGCCCGATGTGGTGCTTAGCGATATACAAATGCCGAAGCTTGACGGGCTTGCGTTCCTGCAGCGGCTGAAGGAAGAGGAGCTGCGGACCAAGGTCGTTATGGTATCGGCTTATAATTTGTTCGAGTACGCCCAAAGAGCGATTCGCCATGGCGCGTACGACTATCTGCTCAAGCCTGTCGACGTGGACAAGGTGGAGGTCCTGCTGCAGCGGCTTGACCGGCAGCTTGCGGAAGAAGAACGGGAGCGCGGCGAGTCGGCCGAGATGAAGCAAAAGCTTGAGCTCGCATCTTCTGCCTACCGTAGCCGGCTGCTGCACCAGTGGCTGCACGGCGTACTTCCTCCTGGCGAAGAGGTTGACCTGGAGGAGTGGCCTTTGCTTAGGCAAATGAACACTCTCGTATTGACGGAAATCCGAAATGAAGGAGAAGCTTTCCCCGTGACGGAGCTGGTCGAACAGCTTAAGCAGCGGGTATCGGTCTATGGCGAGGCTTGCGTGTTTCCTTTGCAGACGGTATCGCAGCACAGCATTCGCCTGGTCACCGTGCTGAAGCGGGAGACCCAGCCGGCAGCGGGTATAGAGGAGCTGCGCTCCTGCCTGACGGAGCAGACGGAGATATGGCGCGCTTGCGGCGCGGTTTCCCATGGCATTGCGGTTCTGCAGACGGAGCATAGTCTGAATCCCGCCGAGATCTTTATCCCCAAGCTTTACCGCGAGGCGGAGGAAGCATTGGAATATGCTTTCCATGAGGAATGGGCGAGCGTCGTAACCTTTGGTCATGAAATCGGGCTGGGCCATACGAATCCCGTCTTCCAGCTGGATGGCGAGCTGCTGTTCGAAGCGCTGCAGGAGCAGTCGCTCGAAAGAGCAGAAGCCATGTGCCGGGCTGCCTTTGCCGAGCTGTCCTCGCAGGGTTACACGGAGCCGAAGCTGATGAAAAATTATGCGTCTCTTACGCTGATGAAGCTGAAGAGCCGGACCTCGGGCATCATAGACCAACAGGTTGGAAGCGCTCTCGCGGATACCGCGTCTACGGCAATTCCTTCTTGCGCGAGCAGCGGTATGCTGATGGAGCTGATGCTGGTCAGACTAGCTGAGGTGCACAAATCGCTGACGGACCGGAAGCAGGGCAGCGGGGAGCTGGCGGTGGAGCAATGCCTGAATTGGATTCAGGGGCATTATGCGGAGGATCTGACGCTTGATAGAGCAGCGGAACAATTTCATTTCAACCCCTCCTACTTCAGCACCTTGATAAAAAGCCGCACCGGACGCTCGTTCTCCGATCATTTGACGGAAGCCCGTATACGGGCGGCGAAGGAGCTGCTGGCCGGCGGGCGGCTTAAAATCTATGAAATTGCGGAGCAATGCGGCTACCGGGATACGAAATATTTCACCCGGATATTCAAGCGGCAGGTAGGGTTGTCGCCGGAAGCTTATAAGCATACGCTGCGTCCGCAGACGTGGGGCGGGGATAGGCCATGACTTTTCGATTAAGGCTGCTGCTCAGCTATCTGACGCTTATCGCCTTGCCGCTGCTTGTGCTGAGCACGCTGTTTTACAATTCAAGCTTAAAGGTCGTTACCGAGCAGGCGCAAAACAATGTTCACGATGTCGTGATGAAAAACAACGACGTGATCGACACCAAGCTGGGGATCGTCGACCAGAACAGCAGGTCCTTGTTCGTGGACAAGGACCTGTTCCAGATTTTCAACAACCTGAATCCGGCAAAAGAAGAGGAGCTTGTCGCGGCCGACCGGCAGGTTACGGCCATCTTAAGCAAATATTTCTCCCAGAATTCGGATGTCTATTCCGCGCAGCTGTGGACCTCTTACTACACCTTCGGAAGCACGATGCTGATGCCGCTTGGCAATCCGGTACAGTCCGCGATTTACAAGGAAGCGGTTAAGGCAGGGGGCAAGATGGTCTGGTACCCGACCTACGATTTCATCAAGATGTACGACCAGCCTTGGCTTCAAGACGGGACGATAGATTACCGTTACTTGTTCTCCGCAACCAGGCTGCTTAACTTCTCCCACATGGAGGACAGCACGCTGGTCAAGCTGAAGCCGGAAGTCGAGCGTCCCGTGCTTGCGATCAGCTTCAAGTCGACGGTGATGGACGAGCTGTTCGAGCGGAGTATCCCGGCTGGTTCCTCGTATATGGTGCTTGATCCCGACAATATCGTCGTGGCTTCGAGCGACCAATCGCAGGTAACGAAGCGCTTCGATGAGGACTGGATGGATCATTTCCGCGAGCAAGGCAGCGGGAGCCAGCGGATCAAGCTGAACGGGCATAACCAGATCGTCAGCTTCGCCCGCTCGGAAGTGACGGGCTGGATGTCGATTGTCATTACGCCGCAATCCGCGCTCGTAAGCTCCCTGGTTCCGGTTCTCCGGACGTCAACGATCGTCAGCGCCATCGCCTTAAGCGTAGTAGCCCTGGTGTTTGCTTACTTCATCATTAGCCGCATTACGGGTCCGATCAAGAAGCTCATGAGCGCGATGCGTTCGGTAGGGGAAGGGGACTTTGAAGCCCGCGTGGACGTGGACCGGAAAGACGAATTCGGTCTCTTGTCCCAGCGCTTTAACCGGATGAATGACCGGATTGCCATGCTCGTGAAAGAAAACTACGAGATCAAGCTGAAGGAGAAGGAAGCGGAGATTCAGGCGCTTAACATGCAGATGAATCCTCATTTTTTATATAACACGCTGAACATCATGAACTGGACCGCTCTCGAGAATCGCCAGACGGAGCTCAGCAAGATGCTGGTCTGCCTGTCCAATATGCTGCACTATACGTCCCGCAAAGATTGGGAGGCCGTTCATCTGTCGGAGGAGCTGGAATGGATGCGCAATTACTTCTTTATCATGTCCGCCAGGTTCGAGGGCAAGTTCACGGTCGCTTACGAGATTGAGCCGGCGCTCTATGAGAAAAAGCTGCCAAGACTTCTCTTCCAGCCCTTTGTGGAAAATGCCATTCTGCACGGATTCAGCGGCGTGGAGGAAGGCGGGCAGATTACGATACGCGGCTGGATCGAGGAAGACAGCCGTTATTTCGAGGTTCGCGACAACGGACGGGGGATCAGCAAGGAAGGGATCGATACGATATTGTACAAGGAATCCGCGTCTATCGGAATTAAAAATACGATCTCTCGCATCCGAATGGCCTATGGCGACGAATACGGCATCCGCATTCATTCCGCTCCCGGCAAGGGGACAAGCATCGTCATCCATCTGCCGAGCAAGACCCAATAAAAGTCCACCATTCTAGAAATGCTCGGGTTTTGTAAGCGTTATCCATCATCTACAATAAAAGCAATCATAGACTGCAGCTATGAGCCATGAGGATGAAATGAGAGAGGGGCTCGAAAAAAATGATTATGAATCGATGGAAATACACTTCCGCATTTATGGTTACGGTTCTGTCGGCCGTGCTTGTCATGTCCGGCTGCACCAAGTCCGATAGTTCCAGCAATGGCAATTCCTCATCCAACACGAATAACGCAAGCGGCTCGGCCAATACGAGCAGTTCCGGTGCCGATACCGGTGCCAGCAGCGGAGAAAAAATTACGCTGAAGCTGACCGGCTGGGGCGCACCGGCGGAAGTAGCGGCGTACAAATCCGCCATTGCCAATTTCGAGAAGACTCATCCGAACGTGAAAGTCGAATTTCAGTCTATTAGCAGCGGCGATTACGATACGAAGCTGACGACAATGGTAGCCGGCAACGACGAGCCGGATGTCGCGATGATGGAATCCGCGACCATTGCCTTCCCTCTGGCGGAAGAAGGCAAGTTCCTTAACCTGCAGGACTTCCTTTCTAAAGATCAGCAGATCACGCTCGATTCGATTGTTCCGAATATTACGTACTCCCAGGCGCCGGGCAACATTATCGGCATCGGTCCCGGTCCGGAGACATTCGGACTGTTCTATAACGAAGACGTATTCAAGGATGCCGGCATTGAACCGCCTCCATCCGACGCTTCCAAAGCATGGACCTGGGATCAATTCGTAGACGTTGCGAAGAAGCTGACTCTCGACAATAAGGGACGCAATGCGGCGGATCCGAATTTCGACCCTAAAAATATTAAGCAATTCGGCATCAACCTGCCAACCTGGTGGGGCGCTTACAGTAACTTTATCTACTCCAACGGCGGCGACTTCCTGTCGGCCGACGGCAAAACCTTCGCCCTTAACCAACCGGAGGCGGTAGAAGTGTTCCAGAAGATGGCCGACCTGATCAACGTGTACCATGTCGCTCCATCTCCGCTCCAATCGAAAAATATTCCCGGAACAAACGTCGCGCTTCAGACGAAGAAGGTTGCGATGGCTATTGACGGACAATGGGCTTCGTCCTCGCTTGCGGAATCCAAGTTCAACTATAACGTAGGCGTTCTGCCGGTTATGAAAGAGCCGGTAACGACCGTAGTAGCCGGCATGTTCTCCATCTTCAAATCGACCAAGCATCCGCAGGAATCCTGGGAGCTCCTGAAGGCGCTGCTTGATCCGGAAGCTTCGCTTGACATGCTGACTAACGGAACATGGATGCCTGCTCCTAAAGATTGGTACACCGACAGCGAGAAGCTGGACAAGTGGACCAAAGATTTGGCAGCCCGCCCATCCGGCTATAACGGCGCGATTATTGACATGCTTCTGAATCACAGCCATGCAACGCCTACGGCTTACGTGAAAAACTTCAATAAAATCATGGATGTCGTTAACCCCGCTTTGGATAAAGTGTGGCTGGGCAAAGAGACCGCCCAGGAAGCTCTTGATTCCATTGCCGCGAAGGCGCAGCAGCAGGTACAAGGCCGGCGCGACGTCGAGTAAGCTGTCCGCAAACCGCGGATAACAGGAGAGGACAGCGGTTCGGGAATTCGATGAATCGCTGTCCTCTGCCATAGACAGGGAGGGTTACGGCATGGAGATTTCGGCAAACACGGGCAAGTCCGTCAAGACGGTTGCCAGAAAGAGCAGCAAAAGGGAGCGCAAGGCCCTGTTCTACGGCCTGCTCTTTACAGCGCCGGCGATACTCGGCTTTATTATCTATACGCTAGGGCCGATGATTGCCAGCTTATATTTGAGCTTAACGGATTACAACGTCTTTAAAGACACGACCAGCTTTATCGGTCTGGACAACTATGTCAAGCTGTTCAGCGGAGAAGACGATTTGTTCTACAAGTCGCTTGGCACAACCTTTTATTTCGTTATTCTGCGCGTGCCGGCGGTTATCATTATTTCGTTCTTTTTAGCGATCCTGCTTAATATGAACGTCAAGGGCCGGGCGATTTTCCGGACGATTATCTACCTGCCGAGCATTGTCCCGGCGGTTGCCGCTTCGATGATCTGGCTGTGGCTTATGAATCCGGATTTAGGCCTGCTGAATATGGCGCTTAATTGGCTTCATCTGCCAACTAGCAACTGGCTGTTCGGAGAGGGCAGCGTTATCCCGTCCATCGTGCTCACGACATTATGGGGGATCGGCGGTACGGTTATCATTTTCCTTGCCGGCCTGTCGGGTATACCGAAATCCTACTATGAAGCGATTGACGTTGACGGCGGCGGATGGTATAGCAAGCTACGCCACATCACGGTTCCGATGCTGACGCCAACGATCTTTTTCAATACCATTATGACGATTATCGGCTCCTTCCAGGTGTTCAGCGAAGCGTACATTCTGACCCAAGGCGGACCCAATAACAAAAGCTTGTTCTTCGTCTTTTATCTGTGGCGTACCGCATTCCGCGATACGGAAATGGGCTATGCTTCCGCGCTGGCGTGGGTATTGTTCATCATTATTATGATCTTTACGGTGTTTGTCTTTAAGACCTCGAAATCCTGGGTGCATTATGAGGGGGAAAAACAATGAGAGAGTCCAGGCTGAAGCTTACCGCTGGGTTTACCTCCCTGCTTATCGTTTCCGCGATGTTTATCGTGCCGTTCCTTTGGCTGCTTCGCAGCTCGGTGATGGATTTGTCGCAAATTTTCATCATGCCGCCGCAATGGATACCGAAGCCTTTTCACTTTGAAAACTTCAAGGAGGCCTTGACTGTCGTACCGTTCGGGACCTTCTTCAAAAATACACTCATTATCGTAGCCGGGGTTCTGCTCGGAACGGTTGTCTCGAGTACCATCGCCGCTTTTGGCTTCTCCCGCATTAAGTGGAAGGGGCGCGACATGGTATTCGCCATTCTGATGTCCTCGATGATGCTTCCGGGAGCGGTAACGCTTATTCCAAGCTTTATCGGCTGGAAGGAGCTTGGCTTCTACGATACGTTCTACCCGCTGATCGTGCCCGCGTATTTCGGGGGCGGCATGTTTAATATCTTCCTGCTGCGCCAGTTCTACATGTCAATCCCGCAGGATTTCGACGAGGCGGCTCTAGTGGACGGCGCGAACTACTTCCAGATCTATTGGCGCATCCTGCTGCCGCTCAGCCGTTCGGCCGTTATCGTTGTAGCGCTCTTTACGTTCCTTGCTTCATGGAATGATTTCATGGGCCCGCTCATTTATTTGAAGAGCGACAGCCGTTTTACGCTTGCGCTAGGCCTGCAGATGTTCCAGGGCAGCTATAATGCGCAATGGGATTTATTGATGGCTGCGTCAACGGCGGTAGTACTGCCATGCGTATTAGTCTTTTTGATCGGTCAAAGATTTTTCCTGGAAGGCATTACGCTTACCGGGTTGAAAGGTTAACTAGGGCGAATAAGGAGGAAGAAACGTGACCATTGCGAATCAACAGATTAAAGGCTGGCGCGGAGTTCCGTTCTCGGAAGTAAAGATTAACGATGCATTCTGGCGTCCGCGCCTCGAGACGCTCAAAAACGTAACGATGGGCGTCTGTCTGGACCAATGCGAGAAAACGGGACGGATTGCCAACTTTGCCATCGCCGGCGGATTGACGGAAGGCAAGTTTGAAGGCATGTACTACAACGATTCCGATGTGTACAAGGTGCTTGAAGGCGCGGCCTACTCGCTTATGACGGACCGTGATCCCAAGCTGGAGGCGGAGATCGACCGGATTGCGGAACTGATCGAGGCCGCTCAGGAGAGCGACGGTTATTTGTCTACGTATTACACTTTGGAAGCGCCGGAGCTTAAATGGACCGACATGGAAAAGCATGAGATGTACAATGGCGGCCATCTGATTGAAGCAGCCGTTGCTTACTATCAAGCGACGGGCAAGCGCAGGCTGCTGGATGTCGCCTGCCGAATGGCGGATCATTACGACACGCTGTTTGGACCGGGCAAGCGCCACTGGGCGGAAGGGCATGAAGAAATTGAATTGGCCCTCGTGAAGCTGTTTGGCGTGACGGGTGAAGACCGGTACTGGAAGCTTGCTCTATGGCTTCTCGAGGAACGCGGCCATGGCCACGGCGTTGGCGCCATCTGGGATAAAGAGGATTGGGGACCGGCGTACTGCCAGGACGATGTGCCTGTAAGGGACATCCATGAGGTAAAAGGGCATGCGGTCCGGGCGATGTATCTGTACACGGCGATGGCCGATGTCGTGCTGGCTTCGGGTGATCCGGCTTATATGGAAGCCCTCGACCGCGTATGGGCGCATACGGTAGAACGGAACATGTACGTGACTGGCGGCATTGGGCCGTCCGTCCATAACGAAGGCTTCACGTTTGATTACGACCTCCCGAACGAATCGGCTTACTGCGAGACCTGCGCGGCGATCGCGATGGCGTTCTGGAATCACCGGATGAATCTGCTGCATGGTCACGGCAAATACGCGGATATCGTGGAGAAAGAGCTGTTTAACGGGGCGCTGTCGGGCATCTCGTTATCCGGAGACCGGTTCTTCTACGTAAATCCGCTCGCATCCAAAGGCGAGCATCACCGGGTGGAATGGTTCCATACCTCCTGCTGCCCGACGAACCTTGCCAGATTCCTGCCGTCGATTGGCCAATACGTGTATGCGGCGTCGGAAGACGGGATTTCGGTGAACCAGTACTTAAGCAGCGAGACGACCGTTAAGCTTGCGGGCGGAAGCAGCGTGACGCTTGCCCAAACAACGGCTTATCCTTGGGATGGCCGGGTAGAGCTTCGCGTAAATCCGGAGCAATCGGATGAATTCGTCCTCCGTCTGCGCCTGCCGGGCTGGTGCGGAAGCTACCGGATCTATGCGCAAGGCGAATCCGTAACCGGTGAAGAGGCGCTGGCCGAGAACGGTTACCTCGTTCTTAAACGGCAATGGCTGCCTGGCGATACGGTCGTGCTGGAGCTGGATATGCCGGTAACCGCGTTGCGTTCCCTCGAAGAAGTGGAAGCGAACCGCGGAAGGATCGCCTTCCAGCGCGGTCCCGTCGTTTATTGCATTGAGCAGGCGGGTAATCAGGAGCTTGTCTATGACGAATTCGCGTTTAAAGCCGCTGAACCGTTTGTTGCCGAGTATGCCGGCGATCAGCTTGGCGGAGTAACGGTGCTGCGCGGCAGAACGTTGGACGGCCGTTCCTGCGAGCTGATCCCGTATTACGCGTGGGATAACCGGGAAGCTGGATTTATGCAGGTGTGGGTACGCGAAGCGGAAGACCGCAGACTGTACCGCTAACACCCGTTAGCTGCGGCAGGTAATGCGGCGAGCTGTTTGTACAGCCTTTCAATAAGGCTGTATGGACAGCTCTTTTTTTCGTGTTATAATCATCATTCGCCGATTTTTAATGGTAATCGGAGCAATTGAGGAATATTCTGTAACAGGCCTTTCATGCTTTCCGGAGATAAGGTTATCGATGAAATCTATTTCTCAAGATGATAGGGTTATGCTACTATTAATAAACACATATTTCACCAAAATATACCTTAAAATGCACGTATACAAACAAAAATCGACACAAACTGACGCAAAAAAAGTTTAAGCAGTAAAATTTCTTTTTAGGAGGGTCCTATGGGAAAACTCTTTTTATTGTTTGTTTTCTTTACGTGGTTGTTCGGTAATCCCATTCTTGCCATCATTGCGCTGTTAGTTATCGTTTACGTTATCGACCGCCGGTTTATCGGTCTGTCCCCAAGCCTGTTGAAGCCGATTCGCCGCTCCTCGCGTTTAAGCAAGCTGAAGAAGCATATCGCCCAATCTCCCAACGATACATCCGCCAAAGTAGAAATTGCCCGAATTCTGATCGAGAAAAAGAAATACCGGGAGGCGCTTAATCTGCTTGAGCCGCTTGAGCGGATGCTTGACGATTCCGCCGAATATTGGGATGATCTTGGACTTTGCCTGATGCAGACCGGACAACCGGAAGCCGGCGAAGCGGCCATGAGCAAGGCGCTGCTGCTTAATCCAAGAGTGAAATACGGCGCACCTTATTTGAGGCTGGCCGCTTATTATTCGAAGCTGGATGGGGAACGGGCACTCTCTTATATCGAGGCCTTTCAGGAGATTCATTCTTCCTCCTGCGAAGCTTACTACCGGCTTGCGGATATCCATGAGCAGATGAACCGCAAAGCGGATGCGATGGAGGCCGTTTCGGAAGGGCTGCGGATTTACCGCTCGCTGCCTCGTTACAAGAAGCGCGCGGAACGCAAATGGGCTCTCCGTTTGTACTTCCGCAAGACCCGGGGATGATGGAAAGAACTGCTTGTTTATTTTGCCGCATGCCATATTGTTGTTTCCGTGAAAATCATCCATAATCGAATTACATTACGAGAGCTTAAAGGAGCATCATATGCCGCGCAATATCTGGCTCATGGCGATTAGCTTGAGCGTTATCATCGTTTTATTAAGCAATGCCGCTTATTATTTTCTGACGAAAAAAACGTTGGAAGATGCGCTAAACCATGAGATGCGGGCTGTTGCGAAGCAAATTGAATTTTCCGTCGAGCAATCGAGGCTTGGAGCCGAAAAGTTCCAGGAGCAGATCGGGAGGGAGCTCCGGGTCGTATCGATCGCGGCTCAATACGCGCTTGATCCGGACGTTGAGAAGGTGACAAACGACCAGCTCAAGGAATTAAGCGCCAAGCTGGGCGTCGAACATATTACGCTGATGAAGCGGACGAAAGACAACATTATCCTGTACAAGTCCTCGGACGTGAACGAGCTGGGCAAAGGGACAAAAACCTGGGATCCCTGGTATGTCGCCTTCAATCAGCTGTTCGACCAGCACGAGGTCAAGATCGACTGGCTTGGCCAGACGCTTCCGAACTTCTGGAGCGGGCCGTTTGAGGTGGCTTCAACGGACCCAAACAGCATTTACAAATGGGGCTATTACTACGACGGAACAACCAATTATATCATCGATCCGTACGTCAACTATACGACGCTTGCCGACTACGAGAAGCTGACGGGCATTAACGAGCTGATCGGCAAATCGATTGAGAGCAGCGATTCCTTGCTGGAGGCGACGGTATTTAATCCAATGACGTTTGGCAAAGGCTCCTTCGATACGATTAACGAAGCCGGCGAAGTCCAGGGGCATTTGCTGCAGAAGGATATCTTCTACGGAACGTACCGTTACAAGGGAGACAAAGATGTCGACTATGTGAAGAAAGCTTTTAATACCGGCAAGAGCGTCTCTGCCAAAGAAAAGATTGACGGCAAGCATGTGCTCAAAATGTTTATTCCGGTCTCGACGGGCTCGGGAGTTAACCTGGTCGACGAGAACGGGACCCCGATTCATGGCTACGTGCTTTCGCTCGTATCCGATTATCAGGTCATTCAGGACAGGCTCGATAGCCAGTTTCTGAACATCGGAATTGTCATATTCCTCGTAACGGGCATTAGTCTCCTGATCGCTGCTTTCGCGATGCGGTATTTCCGCCAGACCCGCGAGAAAGTTGTTGTGGTGACGCAGCAGACGTACGTAGACGAGATCAACAGCATGTTCCAGTCCATCCGGGCGCAGAGGCATGATTTCCTGAACCATGTCCAGACTATCCATTCCCTTGCGGAGCTAAACAAGTCGAGGGAGCTTGTCGCGTATACGAAAGAGCTGACCGGCGAGATCCGGCTGATGAACGATATTATTAATATCGGGAACCCGGCGATTGCGGCGTTGATCCGATCGAAAATCTCGCAGGCGGAAAGCTACCGAATCGCCTTTACCTGCTCCTTCAGCGGGCTTAACCGTCTGGAGATGGGCATTAAGACGCTGGATGTGAACCGGATGCTTGGCAATTTGATCGATAACGCTTTCGACGAGGTTATGAAGTATCCCGAGGAATGCCGGATGGTCGAATTGACGGGACAGCAGGTAGACGGCTTCATCGAGTTCCGCATCACCAATACGTGCTCGAATGCGCGGGAGGTTACGGAAAAGCCGCTCTTTGACGCTGGCTTCTCCACCAAGGACGATGCCCATCAGGGACTTGGCTTGTTTACCGTCAAATCCATTACCGAGCAGTATAAAGGAACCGTACAGATCCATGCCGAAGTGGAAGACCGAATTACCTTCTTTATCCGCATCCCGCACTAATAACATTTGTAAGCTTGGCAGCCCGTTCACTTTCAACGAAGTGAAATGGGCTGCTTTTGTCTTTTCTGAGGGCGCATTTTTTGTGGTATACTAATAAGATGCTAGGTGAACGGAAAGAGGGCAGGTGAACGAACTTGGCAAGTCTTGATGATAAGCTTCATACAGCGCTTGAACACAGTCTGGGGCAGCATTTGAACGAAGAGATCATTCGCCGCGGATGGGATTATTATCGGAGCGGCCAGGTGCTGAACGTCAAGCAGGCAGACGAGGATACGTTATACGGCGCCGTACAGGGGTCCGAGGTTTATTCGGTTTTGCTTGATTCAGACCATTTCAGATACAGCAAATGCACTTGTCCTTTTAATGATTATTGCAAGCATATGGCGGCTGTATATTTCGCCTATTGCCATAGCCTTGACGGCGAAACGGCTGCCAAAGCGGCCTACGACCGGATTACGGGCGTTGACCGGAAGCAGCAGCGAAGTACGGTTACCGTAAGCGTGCCGAAGTTTAGCGGCCGTCATGTCCAGCCA
The DNA here is from genome assembly GCF_004000805.1 of Paenibacillus glycanilyticus NBRC 16618. Classification (GTDB taxonomy): domain Bacteria; phylum Bacillota; class Bacilli; order Paenibacillales; family Paenibacillaceae; genus Pristimantibacillus; species Pristimantibacillus glycanilyticus. The sequence continues at coordinate 66,922 of NZ_BILY01000013.1, read as the reverse complement.
TCCGACGATGCTTCGCCGGAAGAATGGGGATTGTGGATGGATGCCGAATACGGCGAAACCTGGCGCAGCTGCCGGCATTCGCTTCATGCCCTGCAGCCGGTTCTGTCCGCGCTTAAGGGAACAACGAAGCATTGGGACAAAAAGAGCCAGCGGCTGCACTGGATGAGCGTCATCTTATTCGTGCTCGACCAAGCGGAGCAGGCCATCAAGACGGTCGATACGTTCAGCCGTTATTATCATGAAATGTCGTTTCTGCGCATGGCGGAGCCGTGGGTGGAACATTATTATACGCTGGCGCTTGAGCTGGAGCCTGCCGAGGTTACCGGCCATGACCGCAGCTGGGTTGATTACGTTGCCGGTTACGCGAAGGGCAGAGCCGTGAAAAACGAGCAGCAGCTGTTTGACTGGACCTATATCTATTTGGCCATTTGCGAGCGGATGGCGGTAGATGCAGATTGGTATGAGCATGAGCTTGATGCCATGAGGAAGGAGGAGCTCCGCGATTCGGAAGAGCCGGTTAATAGTACCTTTGTGCATACGGCGGCGGCCATGCTCTGTTTCTTCGGGCGCAATGACGAAGAGGCGCTGGCGCATTTCGGCAAGACGGATTTCCAGCGCTCGCAGAAGGTAATCTACCCTTGCGTCGCGCAGCGGCTTGAGGAGGGGGACTGGGAATTGATCGGCCACTGGATGAGCTTCCTGTACGACCATATTTCCAGAGTGAAAAATGCGAGAACGATTGGACCGTTTATGACCTTGTGCCGGAGGGCCGATACGGATCAGCCCGACGAACCGCGCTGGACCCGGTATATGGTTGAGCTTCTTCCGCATTCCTATGCGGATCTGTCCGATCATTGGCTGGCCGTGCAAAAGTACGAGGAATGGGCGGATCTTCAGCTTCTGATCGGCATGAAGCCGGATGATCTCGGCATTCAGAATGTGCGCGAGGTTTCGAAGGCGGCCCCAGGCGTTATGATTCCTCTTTATCATCAGTCGATTGAAGAGGCAATTCATTCGCGCAACCGGCAGGGCTACCGCCTTGCGGTGAAAGAGCTGAAAAAGCTCGAGAGACTGTACAAGGCCGATAAGCATGCGGATAAATGGGAGCGTTACATTGAAGGAATCGCAAGCAAGTATCAACGGCTGCGCGCGTTTCAGGAAGAGCTGTGGAAAGGAAAAATCGTAACATGAAATCATTCATCGGCGCTCGGACGTTACTCGTGGACGGTTACTGGAAGCAAGGCGATACAGCAGAAGACAGTGCGATTATACTCGCGGCGGCAGACCGGGGGGATAGTCCGGCAAGGCTGAAGCAGGTGCTCTTCGCCTGGCATCAAGCCTCCTGGTATGGCGCGGAGGTTGAGGAGATAGATTCGGAAATCGGGAAGGCGCTTAAGCTGCCTCCCCTGCTTGCCGTCGATTACTTATCCTCGCCCCGTCATGTCCGGCTTCTGCAAGTGGAATGGACGGATCGGCTGCAAGACTTGATGCGAATGGCAGGGAAGCTTCGCGAGGCGCTGCTTGAGGGATGGTTTCAGCCGGATTGGAGCAGATGGTCGGAGCACCGGCGCGCGTGGCGGCTGGAGGTTCCGGTGGAACAGGCTGCTTTTGCCGCGGAATGGCAGGAGCTTGTAAGGGATACCGGGATAACCGGTGCCGATCAGTGGTTAAGCGAGGCTGTTGAAGAGATTTTGGCGCAAAACGGTCCCGCCGCGGCGGCGTGGCGCAAAATTGCCTCGGCGGCTGGCGGAGAATCCGTATTGCTTCATAAAGCAGCCGATGAAGAGGACTGGCTGATTGCGCTTGGTCTTCATAAGGATACGATGCCGTTTAAGGTCGCTTTGCAGCTCGCGGAGCCTGTGGAAGGCGCAAGCTGGCAGCTTCGTCCCGCGCTGCAGGACCGAAACGGCGGAGCATGGATTCCCGTTGCTTACGCAAAAGGGCAATGGCAGGTCTTGTTCGAGCAGGACGGCCCGCTGCCCGAGGACTGGGGGCCGTATCTGGATGCCAGACTGGCCAAGGAGCACGGCAAATGGCTTGCCGTCTTGCCGGAGTGGAGGGATGAAGCGGACCCGGAAAAGCTGCGCAGACAGCTTACGGATAACGATGCCTGGTTCTTTATGGAGAAGGCGAGCCTGCAGCTGCTGGAGGCTGGATGCCCGGTGCTCTTGCCAGGCTGGTGGGAAGCGGTACGCTCCCGCCGTTTAAGGCTGAAAGCAAAGATGAAATCGTCGGTAGGCTCCGACGCGCAGCCGATGTTCGGCTTGGACCAGATTGTGCAGTTCGACTGGAAGATGGCTCTTGGCAATATCGATTTGTCGGAATCCGAGTTTATGCGGCTTGCCGAAGAGAACCGGAGGCTCATGAATATCGGCGGCGAATGGGTTCATCTCGATCCGCAGGATGTCGCTCAGATTCGAGACTGGATCAAGCGGGTCGGCAAGCGCAAAGGGCTGTCGTTCCGCGATGTGATGGAGATGCATTTGCTCGGCGGTACCGTTATGGAGGACGGAGAGGATGCTTCCGCCCAGCTGCGGGCAGAGGTAGAGCTGAACGATCATCTTACGAGATGGCTCGAGCAGCTTCAGCATACGGCTGAAATTCCTCTGGTTGATATACCGGACAGCTTCCTAGGCTCTCTGCGTCCGTACCAGCTGCAAGGGGTTTCCTGGCTGCTGTTCCTTCGTAGATTCGGCCTTGGCGGCGTGCTTGCCGACGATATGGGTCTTGGCAAGACGATTCAGTTCATGGCTTATCTGTCCTATGTGAAGGAGCACGGAAACCAAAGTCTCGGACCTTCTCTACTGATTTGTCCGACCTCCGTTATCGGCAACTGGCAGAAGGAATTGGAGAAATTCGCCCCGACCTTAACGGCGTATCTCCATTACGGTCCAAAAAGGGAAAAAGGCGAGGCGCTTCAAGAAGCGGTTGCGGGTGCCGATATCGTCATTACGTCTTACTCGCTTGCCCAAATCGATGAAGAAGAGCTGAATCAGATCGAATGGGATGCCCTATGTCTGGATGAAGCTCAAAATATAAAAAATGTATACACGAAGCAATCTGCCGCTATTCGCGCACTGCCGGCCAATCATCGGATCGCGTTGACCGGTACCCCTATGGAAAACCGGCTGACCGAGCTATGGTCGATCTATGATTTTATTAATCCGGGATACCTGGGCAGCATGGGCGAGTTCCGCAAGGCGATTGTACTGCCGATTGAACGAACCCGCGACGAACAGGTCATCAGCGGCCTTCAACGTTGGGTGAAGCCGTTTATGCTCCGCAGGGTGAAGAAGGATCCCGCGATTCAGCTGTCGCTGCCGGAAAAGAATGAAGCAAAGACCTATTTGACCTTAACGACGGAGCAAGGGGCGATCTACGAAAATATCGTTGCCGATCTGCTCGAGAAGCTGGATAAGCTGGGTCCGATGCAGCGCCGGGGCTTGATTCTGGCTTCGCTTACGAGACTGAAGCAGCTATGCGATCATCCGGCGATGCTTAATGAAGAGCGCGAGCTTCAGCAGCAGTGGGATGAGAACCGTTCGAACAAGGTAGCGCGATTGCTGGAAATGGTGGAGGAGATTGCATCCGAAGGCGAACGCTGCCTGATTTTTACCCAGTTCGTGGATATGGGCGAGCAGCTCAAGAAGCTTCTCGAGGAACGGCTGGGGCTTCCGGTTCCGTATTTGCACGGCGGAGTGCCCAAGGCCAAGCGGGACGAAATGATCGACAAGTTCCAGAACCCGGAGGAGCCATGCTGCGCATTCGTGCTGTCCCTTAAAGCCGGAGGTACCGGTCTTAACCTGACGGCGGCCAATCATGTCTTCCATTTCGACCGGTGGTGGAATCCGGCTGTCGAGAATCAGGCCACGGACCGTGCTTTCCGGATCGGTCAGACGAAGCAGGTACAGGTTCACAAGTTTATTACGCTTGGCACGCTTGAGGAAAAAATCGACGAGATGATTGACCGCAAGCAGCAGCTGAATGAGCAGGTCGTCGGGCAGTCAGAGCAATGGATTACCGAGCTGTCTACGGATGAGCTGAAGGAGCTGTTCGCGCTCCGCAAAAACTGGCTGAAGGGATGAGGGGGATAAATGTCTGGAGAAAAGGACAAGTGGGCGAAAGCAATGAGTGAGCGGCACACCGGTTCCCCTGGACCCGATCAGCCGGACCAGGGGAGCAAAGATTCGGAGACGTCAGGTTCTGAGCAAGGAAATGAAGAGTGGAGAGCTTTTTATAAGGCAATCCGAGCCCATATTGAGGATATGCGTAAGTAATAGGTGAATTATCATTACACAGCTTGTCGGTAATAGTAACCCGATAAGCTGTGTTTTTTTATCCCTGTTTCGAAAAATAATAGAATTGTATCCCTCATCGGGCTTATTTTCGACCTCCCGAGCAAGGAATCATCGAATCTATAATAAGGGTGCAAGGCAAACAAGCAAGATCATATCGAGGAGGTCTTCTTAAATGAAAAAAAGTACTTTGCTCACCGCCACGTTGCTTGCCGCATTCACCATGGTCGCTTCGGCCTGCGGATCGGACAATAACGGCGGCAATAACACTCCTGCAAGCACAGAAGCTTCGCAAGAGCCGGCAGCTACAACAGAAGCAACCCCTACTCCGGCAGCGAAGGACGTAACATTGTCCCTGCGCCATACGCAAATTAAAGAGACCAGCAAAAACCGCCTTAAAATTCTCGAGGATGTTGTTAAGAAAACGCAGGATGAGAACCCTGGCCTGACCTTCAAGCTGGAGGGCATCGACGAAGTCGTCAACCGCGACCAGAAGCTGAAAGCGGAAATGACGGCAGGCAACCCGCCTGACATCTTCGAAGTGTTCGGCGGCGCCGACCTGAACCTGTACGTAAAAGCAGGCCGCATGCTCGACTTGACCCCAATCATTGAAGAGCTTGGCATTAAAGACAAATTCGCCAGCCTTGACGAGTTCACGGTTGACGGTAAAGTATACGGCTTGCCGTTCGGCGGCTATTCGGAAGGCATTTTCTACAACAAGAAAATCTTCTCCGATCTGGGTCTTTCCGTTCCGACCAGCTGGGATCAACTGCTCGAAACAGCGGACAAAATCAAAGCAGCAGGCATTACGCCGCTTGGTCTGGCAGCAAAAGACGGCTGGGTTAACGGCATGCTCTGGAACACGGTTATGGAGCGTAACGTAGGTATCGACGCAATCAACAAGCTTGTTACCGGCGAAACCAAATGGACGGATGAAGGCTTTATCAAAGGCTTCACGGACTACGCAACGCTTGTAAACAAAGACTACTTCACGAAAGGCGCATTGGGTCTTGCTTATGCGGATCAAGGCGCGCAGCTCCTGTCCGGCAAAGCAGCGATGGTATTCACGGGTTCGTGGGATGCCAACCGCTTCACCGGCGACGAAGCAGGCGACCTGAAAGGTCAAATCGGCTACTTCAACTTCCCGTCGATCGCGGGCGGCGCAGGCGACCAAACGTCGATCAACGCGTCTTACTCGAACGGCTTTGGCTTCTCGGCTAACCTGAACGAAGATCAAGTTGCCATGGTTAAGAAATTTATCGCTAACTTCTACAGTGAAGAAATCCAAAAACGCACGCTGCTCGAAGACAAGGTTCTTCCTTCGATGAAGCTGTCCGACCTGTCCGGCGTAGATCCGCTGATCTCTGACGTGCTGACGGTTATGGCTAACGCTTCGACTTCCTGGAAAGCTTACGACGCTATCGTTCAACCTGCCGTAGGCGCTGTTGTAAACGTAGGCTTGCAAGAGCTGATCGGTAAGGTGAGCAAGCCTGAGAAGGTTGCTAAGGATATTCAGGCCGCACAAGATAAGGCGAACGCTGCTGCGAAGTAAGGCCGCTGCGCGAAAGACCGCTACGCAGAAGAGTCATTCTTCCAATCGCCATTGCCACCGAATTTCTTCATTAGAATCCGCTTAAGCGGATGAAATTCGGCTGGCAAAAGCGAGCGTTCCACTTCTCCAGAATGACTCTTCTGCTCCGCTGGTGCGGCGCTAGAACATCCTTACAACTTCACAGGCAAGGGAATAGGAATGGGAAAAAGCTAAGGTTTTCTGCGAACCTTAGCTTTTTTACCAGAAACCCACCTCTATCGCGGTCGAACATCTTCAAATGGCTTCGGTAAAGGTTTTTTTCAAAGGAAGCAGGAGGCGAAGTTATGAACAAGGCTCTCAGAAATCCGTATACTTATATCGCGTTCATTCTACCAACGCTTGTATTGTATGCTTTGTTTTTTGTATATCCGGTTATCGTATCGTTTGTTTACGGATTTTTTCAATGGGACGGCATTACGCAAAAGGTGTTTATCGGCCTGGACAATTTCACCCGGCTGTGGAAAGACGACGTTTTCCTGAAATCGCTTGCGAACAATTTCTACTTTATGGCGTTCTCCTTGATCGTGAATATTCCGCTCGTCTTCCTTATCTCGATTCTGATCAGTAAGGTTGGCCGTATGCGTGACTTTTACAAGTCGGCCGTATTTGTTCCCGTCGTAATCTCGACGGCAACGGTCGCTATATTGTTTGGCGTGTTGTACAACTACGATTCGGGTCTTATCAACCAATTTATCCGTCTGGTCGCGCCGGACAGCTGGGCACGCGAATGGCTGTCGGATCCGAAGCTTGCGATGCTCTCGATTCTGATTGCGAACGCGTGGCAGAACATCGGCTTCTTTATCGTCCTTTGTCTGGCTGCCATTCTGAATATTCCGAAGGAGATTGTCGAAGCTTCCAAGATTGACGGCGTCAACGGCTGGAGCGAGACTTGGCTTATTACTCTGCCGCTGATTCGTCCGGTGTTGTTCGTTATGCTGCTTCTCACGGTATCCGGCACGATGAAGGTGCTTGATATCGTTCAGATTATGACGAACGGCGGTCCGTTCCAATCGACCGAAGTTATGTCCACGTACATGCTGAAGGTCGGCTTCCGCTCGATGGAGCTTGGTTACGGCAGCGCGATTGGCGTTACGATGTTTATTCTGATTCTCGTGCTTACGGGCATCCTGCAAAAACTGACGAAGCATGAGGAGGTGCAGTACTGATGAATGCAGCAATTACGGGCCTTCGCAGAGGAAAGTTCTGGATTCATTTTTCCTTGATCGTGTACATTATCGCAACGCTGTTCCCGCTCGTGTGGCTGCTAATGTCCTCTTTCAAGACGAGCCGCGAGATAACGGTTAATACGTGGGGCTTCCCCAAGCATTTCAATTTTGACAACTACCGGCAAGCCTGGGAGACGGCAAAAATCGGCCTATACGCATTAAACAGCGTAAAAGTTACGGTTATCGCCTGTCTGGTCACGCTGCTCTTTGCGGCGATGACATCCTTCGCATTGTCCCGCATGAAATACTCCCGAATGAACAAAGCGGTGTACCAGTTTATCCTGTTCGGCCTGCTTGTCCCGCCGGGGGCGCTGTTCATTCCGCTGTACCGTTTGATTCAGCAAATGAGCCTTGGCGGCATTCATTTATACAATTCGCATTTCGGCCTTATTTTGGTATACTGCACATATGCATTGCCCATAACCGTATTTATTATTTATGCATTTATGTTATCTATTCCGGGTGAGCTTGAGGAAGCTGGAATTATGGACGGGCTGACGGCCGGCGGCTTATTCGTCAAGGTTGTATTGCCAATCTCCCTGCCGGCGCTCGTTACGGTAACGATTCTTAATTTTATCGGCAACTGGAACGAATACATTTTATCCCAATTATTTATAACATCCGAATCGCTCCGCACGCTGCCGACGGGTATGGCCAGCTTTAATGACGGTTACCGTACGAATTTCGCCGCATTATCGGCTGCCGTTATTATGAGTATTATTCCGGTGCTTGTTGTGTACTTCTTCTTGCAGAAGCAAATTATCGAAGGCATGACGGCGGGAAGCGTGAAGGGCTGAGGATGACCGGAAGGGGCCCGCTAGATGAACTTGAGACCGAAACTGATGCTTGCTTTTATATTTCTGGTCGTGGTTCCGATGATTGGACTTGGCATCGTGTCTTTTCTTAATACGGAAGCCGTGCTGGAGAAAAAGTACAGCGAGCAGACCGAGATCTCACTCAAGGCTGTCGGAGGGAATATCAAGTACTTCTTCAAGGAGCTTGATCAGCTCTCCGACACTAATTTAACGAGCTCCGAGGTACAGGATACGCTGAATTACACGAAATATTATTCCAGCGATGACGCCAGCACCCTGATTGCCATTAACCAATCCGAGAAGGAAATGAAGCGTATCCTGTTTCAGCATCCGGCTGTAAGCTATGTGGTGCTGTATGCGATGGATGGAACGATGTTCCGCGCATTCCGCAATGATCCAACGACGTTCCGGCCGATTGCCTTCGAAGCGTTAAAGGATCAGTCCTTATATAATGAAACGATTCAATTAGGAGGCCGTCCGAAGTGGATTGGCCCTTATGAGCATCAAGAGCTGACTGGGGTTGAACCGCCTCTATTTACCCAGCTCAGACTTGTTAAAGACTATGAAACCCTTGACGACTTAGGCCTTATGATCACGCAGTATAAGACCGAAGAAGTTTATTCGATGCTGAATACCTTCCTCAATCCGGAGGCGGAAGGCCCCAATTCCAGATACGTTATTGTTAACTCCGAAGGACTTGTCATGCTGGACAGCGGCAAGCATTTCGAAGGGACCAATATATCGGAATACTCCAGCGTTTTACCGCAAAATACGGCCGATTACTCCAGCGCAAGACTGCGTTTTAACGGGGAAGACAGCCTTGTCTCTTCCTATAATCTCGGCTTTAACGACTGGGTGCTCGTATCCGTAAAGTCATGGGATATGCTGACGAACGAAAACGAACGTTTTGTCCAATGGATTGGGATGATTACGATTCTATGTATCCTGTCGGCTATTCTGTTTAATATCTTTTTCGTGAACCGGGTAGCGAAAAGCATCATTAAGGTCGTCCGCAAAATGCGTCTCGTTGAGCAAGGTCTTCTGGATATCCGCGTTAATGCGCAGGGCAAGGATGAGACGGTGCTTCTCGCCAACAGCTTTAACAGCATGGTGCAGCGCATTGGCGATCTGCTCACGGAAGTTCGAACGGAGCAAGAGCGCAAGCAGCATGCCGAGATGATGCTGATGCAGGCGCAGATCAAGCCGCATTTCTTGTTTAATACGCTGGAGTCCATTAATGCGCTCGCTGCTCAGAATGAAGGCGGAAAGATTATGATGATGGTGCGGCGGCTCAGCAATCTGCTGCGCACAAGCATGCATCATAGCGAAGAGATTTTCCTCAGCCAGGAGATCGAGCATGTCCGCAGTTATTTGGAAATTCAGAAGTATAGATTCGAGGATTTATTTACGTATGAATTAAACGTATCGGAAGAGGCGTTGGAGTATTCCATACTCAAGCTGACGCTTCAGCCGCTTGTTGAGAATAGCATCCAGCATGGCTTTGAGGGGCTGGAAGACGGGGCAGGCATAATTACGATTGAAGTCACGGTCGAAGCCCATCAGATTGTTATTATGGTCAGCGATAACGGACATGGCATGAACGAGCAGACGCTCAAAAAATTCGCCGAACGAGAACAGCAGCTGCCAAGCGGGAAACGGCGCAATGCCGCAGAGCTTGGAGAACGACGGGGACTGGGGCTCCGCAACGTGGCGGATCGCCTTCGCATTCATTATGGTCCATCTTACGGATTAAGGATTTGCAGCGCGGAAGGATATGGCACAGTTATACGCTGCACCATTCCGAAGAACAGAGGTGAACGATTATGAACGGCAAAGTATTGCTCGTAGACGACGAACCGCATATTACCCGAAATCTCGAGAAGGTTATTCCGTGGGAGATGCTTGGCTTAACCGTTGGCGGAACGGCGAAAAACGGGATGGAGGCTCTTGAGCTTCTGGAATCGGAATCGTTCGATCTCGTGTTATGCGATATTCGGATGCCGGTTATGGACGGGCTGGAGCTTGTCAGGCATATTCGGGAAAAAGGGACGGAAAGCGACATTATTATGCTATCCGGCTATCAGGATTTTGCCTATACCCGGGCTGCTATTCAATACGGCGTGAAGGATTATGTCTTAAAGCCTATCCCTTATGACGAATTAACGGGAGTTATTGCCCGGGTAATGGCTAATCAGCGCCAGAAGAAAAAGCAGCAAAGCGAAGAGCAGCAGAAAATCGGCCGCATGATTGATCTTGCGAGCGAGAAGGTTTTGTATGATATTTTGATGGACTATACCGAGGTTACAAGCGGCAACTGGCTGTTTAACGGGGAAGAGCAGGAGCTGGATAAGAAGTATGTGCTGATCGTACTTGATCTCGACGTCAGCTCGGAGCGAACCAAGGATTGGCGGGAATGGTCGGACAAGGAGCGGAAGCTGTGGAACTTCGCGGTCTGCAATGTCCTTCGGGAGAGGCTTCAGCAGAACGGCCTGCATCATGCGGTAATCCAAATCCGCGACGGCGAGTGGTGCGTGCTTATCGAATGCGAGAAGACGTTAGCTTACAATTTGAAGCAAATTACGATCTGGACGGAGCTGCTCCTTACGGCGGTGAAAAATCACGTCAAGCTATCGCTGTATGCCGGCATTTATCGGGATTATGCGGATATCAAGGCGTTGTCGCAGGCATACAAAATGGTACAGCAGGGGATGCAGCTTACGCCGGTGCAGGAGCAGATTTCCGTCTACCCGAATGATTGCGCCGGGGCTTCAAGGGAAGACCAAGCTTTCTGGGATACGTCCGAGAAGCTGATTGGGGCTGTCAAACGGGGCGATACATCGGTTGTTGACGAGGAACTAAAGCATCTGACCGCCCAGCTGCAGTTGATGAACGAGACTTCGCTTGGCCGGTTTAAGCCGATGCTGCATTTCTTTGTATTAAATCTGATGCGCGAAACGAAGGAAATGGGGATTTTTTCGCGCGAGCAGGAGGATCTGCTCTGGCTGAAGCTCGACCGCAGGTTCGGCATTAAGGATCTGTTGTCGGTCATCCTGCAGGTGACTAAGGCCGTTGCCGAGAAGTCGACGGACAAGAAAAAACAGTCCGAACGCTCCATGGCGGAAGCAAAGGCATTCCTCGGCCGCAATCTCTACCGGGATTTGAGCGTAGAGGAAGCAGCGACCCATGTCGGCTTAAGCACCTCTTATTTCAGCCTGCTGTTCAAACAAACCTATAACGAAACCTTTATTGAATACGTGACCCGCGAACGGATGGAGAAGGCGAAATCGCTTCTCGCCGATACGATGAAAAGCATCGCTCAGATCGCCAAGGAAGTTGGTTACGCGGAGCGGCGGTATTTTACAAAGGTCTTTATGAAGTATACCGGGGAGAATCCGACGGATTACCGGAGCAAGCATCAGTTGGTTCAGGAGGAGCAGGAAAGCTAGATTAGCGGGGAAAGAGGGGAAGGTAATGGGAGAGTATAATTGGAACGGCTGGTCGCTAAGGGAGAAGGTTGGACAGCTGTTTGTATTCGGATTTCACGGCTATGAACCTACGGAAGAGATCACATCGTTAATTGAAAAATATGGCATTGGCGGCACGATTTACTTCGGACGCAACGTACGCAATGCGAAGCAGGTTCATCAGCTGTCCAGCTCGCTGAAGGCTATTGCCGGTCGTGCCGGCCGGCCGAACATGCTTGTGGCGATCGACCAGGAAGGCGGCATGGTGGCCCGGATTGTAGACGGGGTCACGCTGATGCCCGGCAATATGGCGCTTGGAGCAACGGGTTCGGCTGAGGGAGCGGGAGAGACCGCCCGCGTATGCGGCGAAGAGCTTCGCTTGTTAGGCGTTACGATGAACTACGCGCCATGTCTTGACGTTAACAATAACCCGGATAATCCGGTTATTAACGTCCGTTCCTATGGCGACCGGGCGCACATTGTCAGCGAGCTTGGGAAAGCTGCCCTGCTGGGCTATCAGGCGTCAAAGGTAGCCGCAACGGTAAAACATTTCCCGGGCCATGGCGATACCTCGGTAGACTCCCATCATGATTTGCCGGTGCTGCCTCATAGCCGGGAGCGGCTGGATGCGATCGAGCTGGCGCCGTTCCGTGCGGCAATTGCGGCTGGAACAGCTGCTATTATGACGGCGCATGTCTGCCTGCCAGCGCTCGATCCGTCGGGTAAGCCTTCGACTTTGTCCCAGCCGGTCTTAACCGGCCTCCTGCGTGAAGAGCTGGGCTACAAAGGGGTTATCGTCACCGATTGCCTCGAGATGGATGCCATTGATCGATTTTACGGACCGGCGAATGGCGCGGTACAGGCCATTCTAGCCGGAGCGGACATGGTTCTCGTCAGCCATACGTATGAAAAGCAAGTGGCTGCGCTTGAAGCCGTGGTAGCTGCGGTTGAGAACGGCGAGCTGTCCGAGGAGCGGATTAACGAATCGCTCGCCAGAGTGATGCAGCTGAAGCAGGATTATGAGATTGAAGCGCCTCTTGCGGCTTGGGAAGCGGTTGAGCCAAAGCTTGCAACCTCCGGCAACCAAGCGGTTGCACGGAAGTGGAGCGAAGCCTCGGCTACGCTAGTGAAAAATGAAGGCTCGCTGCTTCCGCTGCGCCGGGAAGCCCGTACGCTTGTGCTGTGGCCGGATATCAAGCCGGTATCCGTTGCGGATGAGATGTTGTCGGGAGACGGTACGCTTGGGGACTATTTGAAGGATCGCCTTGATCAAATCGAGGAGCGTTCCATGAGCGGCTCGGATCCGCTTGCCGGCGTGGAAACGTTCGAGCAGATTGTTGTTGTCACTTACGATGCAACAAAACATCCGATTGAACGCGAGATCGCAGAGCAAGTCATTAAGCTGGCAGGCGACCGCACCGTTGCGGTGTCTGTCCGCAATCCGCTGGATCTGAACGTATATCCCGATGCGAAAGCCTACCTGGCCGTATATGAATGCCGTCCGCTTGCCCTGGAATCAGCCGCCAAAGTATTAACCGGCGAGCTGAAGCCAAGCGGCGCATTACCGCTTGAGCTATCCGCGCAATACCCTTTTGGCTGGAATGTAGCGCTGTAACAATAGAAATGCCTCTGATCTCGTCATGATTGACGTTCAGGGGCATTTTTTTAAGGTAAGAGGCAAGAGTTACCTGCAACAAATCAATATCCTTTTACGTTTTTTGTGAAGGAGATATTTTCCAATTTACTTTCGGGGAGGAGGGAATCTATGAGGATGATAGTATTAGTTTTGATAGTGTCTTTCCTCTTAGCGGGTTGCAGTGACCAAAATAAAGAGTCAAGCTCATCATATCCAAGCGCTGTTGCCTGGAATAATATAAACAACCCCTATGCCGAAAAAAAATGGTGACTCAAATGACCTGCGCATACCAATAGGAAGTATTTTGTATGAAATAAAAGGAATAGACCCCAATCAAGCCATTGCAATAAAAGTAGATGATAAGTATTTTAAAGCTTCGAAACCGGGACCATAAGTTAACAATTTAAGGAGGACGATATGAACACCATCATCTATATGGTCAGGCATGCTGAATCACCATACAATGAAGGAACAGAAAGAACAAGGGGACTTACCGATAAGGGCAAGGACGATGTTGAAAAAGTTACAGAAATTCTCAAAGAAGAAGGAATTGATGTCGTCATATCCAGCCCGTATAGCCGAGCAATTCTGAGTATCGAGGGATTGGCACTATACGTGGGATTAGATATCGAAATATTTGAAGATCTCAGGGAAAGGCATTTTGCTAGCGAAGTTATTGAAGATTTAATGTCGGTTATTCATGAGAAATTTTATGATTTCGATTATTGTTTACCGGGTGGGGAGTCTAATTATGAATGCCAGAATAGATCTGTATCAGTGATAAAAAAATTATTAAAAGAACGCTCCGGGAAAAAAATAGCTATCGGAACTCATGGGCTTGTAATGACATTGATGATGAACTATTTTGATTCGAGTTATGGTTTGGATTTTTTTAATCGACTAGAGAAACCGGATATTTATAAATTAAGTTTTGAAAATTTAGAACTAAAAGAAGTAACAAAAATGTGGAATGGGGATTTTCGATAGTACAAGAAACAGCGGTAGTTTTGGACTACATATCTGAGTCCAAGGCTACCGCTGTTTCTATTTTTTAGCAATCTAATCGATTTATTACTCGAGCATATCCCGCGACGATTTACTCAGACAGCGCATGTGGAGTGTCGCGTCCAGCCGGAAGGGGCTGCATTTTTCTGTTTACGCTTTTACTTAGCCATATATTCGACGAATCTTACAAAGATAGTGGCTACTTCGGCGCGGGTGGCGGTGGCGTTCGGGTCAAAGAGGTTGTTCGGCTTGCCTGATACAATGCCGATGCCCCGCAGCGCCTGAACGGCCTTAAGCGCCCATGAGCTCATCTCACCCTCGTCCGCGAAGGACTTAGATTGGCTTTCAGGTATCTCATAGCCCTTGTACTTCATGTAGTTGTACAGGATTACCAGCATCTGCTCGCGCGTCATCGGTGAATTGGGGTCAAACAGGTCTGTGTTTATACCGTTGACTATGCCGCTTTCGGCTGCCCACTCGACTGCCGCCGTGTACCATTGCCCGTCCGTCACGTCGCTAAAGCGGGAACTCGTGTAGTCGGAGCGGTTTACGTTCTCAAGATTGGCTAGTACCTGCACGAACATCGCGCGTGTCATAGAGGTGCCCGGTGAGAACGTCGTGGACGTCGTGCCGTTGAAAAGACCGTATGTGTAGGCGAAGTTTACGTAGCTGTAGAACCAGTCGTCCTTGTTGACATCCCTGAAAGGATTACCCGACATCACGAGGAAGCCCAGCGGGGTGTCGTCATCTAACACAAGCTCCGTACCCTCATGGAGGTTCAGCGACATGCCGCCGGGTAGCGTTACTTCGGCGTTCTTGCCCGCCGGAATGGTCACTTTATCGTTTAAGTCTATAGTTGTGCCTTCGGGTGCCTTAATTTTCGTTCCACCCTTGATCACGATCTCGCCGCCGCCGGGCAGGGTGGTGTTGCCGTTTTTGTCTGTGACCGCGGGCTTATCCTTAGGTGTATTCAAAGTGTAGTTCGACTTCGATCCCGCGTCTGTCCCGTTGCCCGAATTTCCGCTGTTGCCACCAGAAGTTGTCGTCATCGTCGGCGTAGCCGTTGCACTGATCTCCGCGCCTTCGCCCTTCGCATTTACCGCAACGATCTTGAAGGTGTAGGCTTGGTCGTTTGTCAGGCCCGTGAAGGTATATTTGGTCTCCGCTGCCCCCAGTGTGACTAGCTTCACGCTGCCATACCAGACCTTGTAACCCAATATCGCGCTGCCACCGTCGATAGCCGGAGCAGTCCAGCTTAATGCGACCTGTCCGTCGCCCGCCGTTGCCTTGAAGCTGCCCGGAGCACCGGGACCGTCCGTTTTTCTCTGCGCGAACATCCAATCAAAGACGTCTGTGTAGTCATTGCTCCAAGTCGGCAAGTTAGGGGACTGCGCCGTTGGAGCTATGCTCCAATTCCCCATCGTTATCTGGTTGTAAAGAACGGCAGCTTCAACCTCGTGCGCTATATAATCAGGCAGGGCAGGTGTATTGGCCGGATTCGGCCTCTGACTCGGCTGATCATATTGATTGTAGGGCCATGTAAGAGCCTCATTGCTCTCAAAGCGGGAAGCTCTCGCGTTGGTCATTTTCGGCATATTGGTGTTTATGAAGGTAGCGAGGTTAGTCTGGTATATTCCAACGTTATTCGCATTAATAAACATCCAATAGGCCAGTTTGGCGTGAGCGTCGTTGGTGCTCGCGTTCGGTGAACCGTTTACCGGAGACATAGGTGCTGCGGCCGCGAAGAAGCCGGGGTAGTCGTTAACTAAGGTGTTCGTATACAAGCCGCCCCATGAGAAGCCGGCCACGTAAATACGGTTAGGGTCTACTGCGCCGCTGGCAACCAGGTCGTCTATAACCTTCTTAACATTGGCTGTGGAGGGAGTAGATACGCCATTATAGGAAATATTCAGGATATGGCTGGCGTATTTTTTAGGATTTTCCTCCATTTTCTTCATTAAAGCGACCGAGCCATTGGCGGATTTCATGGCCGCTTTAGGGTCTGTTTCAGCGTTTGTGCCGCCGCGTGACCGGCCATGGGTATAGACATACAGCGGCAATCGTTGCACCACGTTACCGTTGCCATCCTTGTGAAGGTAGAGCGCGCGATTGACCGAATCGCCCGTAGGTGTCGTAAACTTGTCAAGGATTGGATTCACAACTTTGTCCTGCTCAAAAACCACGTTGCGAAGCGAACTCCCATCTGTTAGTTGGATCTCGTCGTTCTGGACGATGTTGTAAACCTGCTTTGTCGAGTTACTGTTGCCGTCCAGCGTTATATTGCCGCCGCTCTCTGAATAAAACTCAAACTCAACTACGATGTAACGGCCGCTTGCCAGTCCTTCCTGATAATCCGGTGAATGGCTTACCGTGCCCAGATAGCCGCGTACTTTTGGTTCGTTGTTGGCGTATACCCTTGTGATCTTGCGCGTCCCTTCAAAGGTCACCGAGTCGCCGCTGAGGGTCGTGTTCCTAGCCGATACGGTAAACAAGCCCGGTTTAAGCGCGGAGCTTAACGCCGCCTTCCCATCGCCTAAGTCAATGATGACGGCCGTCGTGTACTCGCCACGGGCGAAGTTGTCATTCCATACGATAAAGGGAAGCTGCTTCGCGTTCGGATCGTTCTTGAATGTCACGTGAATGGTATGGTCAGCCTCAATGTTTGCAAAGGTATAAGTGCCAGCAGTTAGAGTCACGGCCTCGCCGTCTACCGTTACGGTATCCACAATTTTGCCGTGATTGGGGTTAAACGTAAATGGTTTGCTTGAGCCCTTAGCAAGTCTCAGAACATCGCCGGGAGGGTCCGGCGTTATTGTACCGCCCGGTCCCGCCGTGGCGGTGATTGAGAATCTGGTATCCTCTTCATTGGCTGAAGTGAGCTGCAGGCTGTCTGTAAATGAAGCATCGCTGGAATAACCCGCGTCCGGAACTCCGAAAGAGGAAACGACTTCATAGCGGTCACCGCCCTTTTCCGTCGAGTTATTGATATAGACCTCGAAGGTAAGCTTACCTTCCTGTAAGGTCAAGGTTCCTTTGGGTATTCTCATCTCCACGATATATCCAGTATCCGTGATCTGGGTCCACGCAGCTCTGCCAGGAGCGGACTGTCCTGAAAACACACCCGTCGCGCTGACACGCCATTGGTTTGAGCCTCCGGATCCATTGCCGACATAAAACTCCAGGCTGTCGTACTGGTAATCTCCGCCGGCTCCCTTATATAGATTGCTGTCCTCCACAACTACGCGGGCATACAGGTAGTCGTGGTCCCAAAGGATTCTGGCTGTGCCCGTGGCATGGGGTCTAGGGTCGTCGGGTACAGTGCTTTTGTTGATGGGATGTTCCATTGTCAAAGCCCACAGTGGGTCGTTTGACCCGAGTTCAGGAGTTCCGAAAATGGCGGTCGGCGTTTCATTCGCCTGCAAGCTTGCAAGAGTTGTAGAACTGAGGTCGCCATCAAGTGCTTCTGCGTACTCGCTGTTGTCATTGGCGGCGGCAAAGCTGGCAGACATTAGCGATGCCACCATTACCAAGCAACAGAGGAACGCGAGCATTCTGCCAAATCGTTTTGACATAAATGAAAATCCTCCTTATTTTTCGATCCGGTGCGCCTACGGCTTACCGCATCGTATTCGGACACTTTGTCAATTTGACAAACGCCCAACTATATGATGTTGTATATTTACCAGGTTTACAACCTGTCAAAATATAGAATCTATGGAAACGCTTGCTCCGGGAAATCTTTCGAAAATAATCATTATTCTACTCTCTTCCGATCGTGTAACTTAAAGGAGCTGCACTGAAAGAGGCTATGCTAATCCTTAATGTTGGAGGGATCTATTTAATGGAGGTTTCATTATGTAAAGCAGATTTAAAAGATGCAGTGAATATTCATGAAATGAAGGTCAAAGCGTTTATGCCCTTGTTGGAAAAATATCAGGATTTTGAAACAAGCCCCGCCAATGAAACCTTAGAAAGAATTATCACTCAAATCAATCAATCTTCCATGGATTATTTCATCATTCATTATCTTGAGGCTGCTGTTGGTGGAATTAGAGTCGTGAAAAAAGATAATCAAATTTATAGTATTAGCCCAATTTTTATACTGCCAGAACATCAAGGAAAAGGAATAGCTCAAAAAGTTTTTACAATGGTTGAGCAGCTATATGATGATGCAAAGTCATGGAAGTTGGGTACCATCCTACAAGAGCAAGGAAACTGTTATTTGTATGAGAAGATAGGCTATAAAAAAACAGGTGCAACAAAAGTAATTAACGACAAAATGACAATGGTTTTCTATGAAAAGCATTTATAGGTGATTAGCCATTGGAGTTATAAAGCTAGGGGGCAGATAGATGGAGTTTTTATTTATTCGACACGGTCACGGAGAACACCTCAACGATTATCCTAATCGGTTGAATACTTTACACCCTAGTCTGACAGAATACGGCGAGTTTCAGGTAGCTCAACTGCTAGAGAAAGTAATAATTAACCCTGATGATTTGATGCTTGTAAGTCCAACCAAACGTACAATTGAAACAGCTTTGATATTACACAATAGCTTAGACTTCATTATTTCCCCTTTTGTTGGTCCAAGAATGTTCCCACAAAATCAAGAATCCCTTTTTCTATCTTGTGATCAGATCCTTTCTAAAACTGAGATTACAAACCTATATGGAGACGTAAAAATTCTTGATTTTAATTTGGACTGTTGGAAGGAAGGTATAAATAGGATAGACCAAGAGGTTTTCGAAGGGGATGCAAAGCAATTATTAGATTGGATTCCGGAAAGTTATAAGAGATGATTTTCTCGGTGAGGCAGGAGTCTACCGGATGAAAATAAAGCCTTTTTATCTTTAAGCTATGGGAGACAATAGTTTAAACGGCTCTACAGTCAAATGAAGAATAGCGGAGTTGCGATATCAACTATAGTTTAATCACAAAAGCTGCAGCGGATCGGAGGATCTGCTGCAGCTTTTGTTTTGAAACGGGCATGCGTGCTTTAGACGAGAAGGTAAAAAAATGACAACGATCTAAAAAAGTGAAAGCATAGGGAAATGGCATGGAGTAAAGAGATGATAATGAAGTAACAAATTGAAAATATACGATCAGTAAAAAATAACATAGAATTTAAAATGTGCTTAGTATTCACACTATATGAGAGGGGTTTTAAGGTGAAGAAAAATCAACCGTCTTCAAAAGCAATACTTCTTATGTTATCGCTGATGCTTACAACGGGCTTTATTTCAGGATGCAGCTCCAATTCACCCGAGAAACAATCGAATACGGGAGCTCAAAGTCCAGCAAACAACAGTAGTACGGGCAACAATGAACCGAAGGAATCGGTTTCCGGAGATGCTGATCCGTTCGGCAAGTATGAAACGCCGCTTACGATTCGCTTTACTCGTGATGTTGACAATGACACCCAAGATAATATCATTCCTAAAACTCCAGGAGAAACGATTGAAAGCAACAGATGGTTGAAAGCGTTTTCTGAGAAGCTGGGCATTAATGTTACGTATGACTGGACAGTTAGCACCGGCGATGCTTATACCCAAAAAATGAATGTTACGTTAACATCCGGTGACTTGCCAGATATGCTTCGCGTAACGCCAGCGCAAATGAAGCAGCTAGCCGAAGCGGATTTAATCGAGGATTTAACGCCATATTGGGAGCAGTACGCATCGGAAGATCTAAAGAAACTTTACGCTGAACAAGGACCGGCTGTGCTTAATTCTGCTGCAGTTAACGGAAAGATTGTGGGGCTTGGTAAGGCTGACGTTTACGGTGATGGTGTTTATTTATGGATCCGCAAGGATTGGTTAGACAAATTACAGCTTCCTGAGCCAACCTCCCTGCAGGATGTGCTGAAAATATCCGAAGCGTTTACAACACAGGATCCAGACGGGAACAAGGTAAATGATACGTATGGCTTAGCTTTAACAAAAGATTTATACGGCGGCGCAATGGGCTTGGAAGGATTTTTTGCGGGCTACCATGCTTATCCGAATATGTGGATTGATGACGGCTCAGGAAAGTTAGTTTGGGGCAGCACGCTCCCTGAAGTTAAGGAATCATTGAAAGCGCTTTCCGATATGTATAAGGCAGGTCAGCTTGATAAAGAGTTCGGGGTTAAAGACGGTGGCAAAGTAGCCGAGAGTATTGCAGCCGGTAAAATCGGCATTGATTTTGGCGCTCAATGGAATCCCATGTATCCGCTCATCAGCAATTATCAAAATGATCCAAATGCCAACTGGGTAGGTTATGCTCTTGTTTCCGTAGACGGTAAACCGGCCCTTTCTCCGCAAAGATTCCAAGCGGACAGCTATTGGGTAGTTAGAAAGGGATTCTCTAACCCTGAGGCGCTTATCAAAATGTTCAATTTACACGTGGAGCTTAACTGGGGCAAAACAGGAGATTTTGACTACTATTACATGCCGGCAGCAAATGATAGCGTAGGGGTGTGGAAGTATTCCCCGGTTCAGCCCGCGTCAGCATTTAAAAACATTCGAGCCTTCCAAGAAATCGAAAAGGCTAGAAAAGATAATAGCTTTGACAGCTTAACGGGTGAAGCATTAGCTATTTATCGCAATATTAAAGCTTTCGAAGACGGGGATGTTTCGCAATGGGGTTGGCCTAAGATCTACGGAGCAGAGGGCGTTTACAGGCATGGGGTTAATTATATGGATAATGAACGATTCAAGTATGAAGCGTTTGCCGGTCCGCCGACAGAAACGATGGCTGAAAGAAAATCTACATTAGAGGCATTGGAGAAAGAAACATTCGTCAAAATTATTATGGGTGCGGTGCCTTTGGATGATTTCGATAAATTCGTGGACAACTGGTATAAAGTTGGCGGAACAGACATCACGAAAGAAGTCAATGAGTGGTACGCATCAAACAAATAACACGTTATGGAAAGCAAGGAGCATCCTTGCTTTCCATTTTCTTAATCCATAGGAGAAGGTGATTGAGCTGAATTTAAAAAAATTGAAAAGAGAATTGCCGTTAAATCTCATGATCTTGCCAGGGTTTCTATTCGTCATCCTATTTAGCTATGTTCCTATGGCTGGCATTATTATAGCGTTTCAACGCTTTATTCCGGCTAAAAGGCTCTTTGGCGATCAACAATGGGTCGGTTTGAAAAATTTTAAATATGTGATGAGCCTGCCCAATTTCGACAATATTTTGTGGAATACCTTTTATATTGCGTCTTTGAAGGTCATCTTGGGCTTAGTTGTTCCCATCGTGATTGCGTTGCTGTTAAACGAAATGAAGCATGTCCTATTGAAGCGCAGCATTCAAACGGCGATATACCTGCCGCACTTCCTCTCCTGGGTCGTATTGGGCGGCATCTTTATCGACATCCTGTCCCCTACAAATGGACTTATTAATACGTTGATTAATAAGCTTGGCTTTGATTCCATATTCTTTTTGGGTGACAATAAGTGGTTCCCGTATACGATGATATTAACGGATACTTGGAAAGATTTCGGGTACGGAACGATTATTTATCTTGCTGCGTTAACCGGGATTAATCCGAATCTGTACGAGGCGGCTCAAATGGATGGGGCGAATCGTTGGAAGCAGACGATACACATTAGCTTACCCGGCATTCAGATGGTTATCGTATTATTGATGGTCTTGAGCTTAGGGAATCTTCTGAATGCAGGCTTTGACCAAATCTTTAATATGTACAGCCCGATGGTCTATGAGAGTGGAGACATACTCGACACTTTCGTCTATCGGATCGGTTTGTTGGATGCGCAGTTTGGCGTAGCTACGGCAGTCGGTTTGTTTAAATCCGTCATTGCATTGATCCTTGTCTCAACCTCTTATTTTTTTGCTTATAAATTTGCTGATTATCGAATCTTTTAGGAGGTATAGGAATGCGAATCAAAAAAAAACTAGACTGGTTTTTAGTCATTAACAATATCTTTCTCCTTCTGGTCGCTGCGGCTTGCGTGCTTCCGATGATTCATATTTTAGCGATATCCTTATCGTCAAGCGCGATTGCGTCTACCGGTACGGTAACCTTTTGGCCCAAAGAGTTTTCATTAACCTCCTATGAATTTGTTGCTCAGCGTAAAGCCTTTTGGGACTCCATGCTTGTATCCCTGCAGCGCATCGCTCTTGGCGGCGCAATTAATGTGGTGTTAGCGACAACGATTGCCTATCCTTTATCCAAGGAAAAGAAAGACTTTAGTTTTCGAGCCTTCTATGCATGGACCTTTTTCATCACGATGATTTTTGGTGCCGGTTTAATCCCAACCTACATGCTGGTCAAGGAATTAGGACTCATCGATACGGTTTGGGCATTAATATTGCCTGGTGCGGTACCTGTATTTAGCGTAATCGTCCTTTTGAATTTCTTTAGGCTAACCCCAAAGGAATTAAGCGAATCCGCATTTATAGACGGAGCAGGCCATTGGAGAACGTTATGGAGCATTTATGTTCCGGTATCCATGCCGGCTATTGCAACGATTTTATTGTTTTCATTGGTTGGTCATTGGAATAGCTGGTTTGATGGGCTCATTTATATGAATAATCAAAGCAATTATCCGCTGCAAAGCTATATGCAAACGGTTGTTGTGCAAAAATCATTTACGACATTAACACCTGAGGAAGCGAAAGTAATGGCTAAAATTTCCGATAAAACGTTAAAGTCCGCACAGATCTTTTTAGGTGCTCTGCCGATCATTTGCGCTTATCCATTTTTACAGAAGTATTTCGTAAAAGGTATGGTTCTAGGCAGTGTTAAAGGCTGATCGCGATCAGCCGTCCAAGAGGCCGCTAGCGGTGAAACAAATAGTCATGTTTTGTGCTATGATTTTTTGTTAATATGTAGGAAAAGAAATAGAAGGAGGGGGTGGCAATTAAATCTAGCATTTTTGTTAGATTAATGGCTACATTTTTAGCCGCAATCTTGGTCATTGTCGCTTTAGGTATTTATATGTACAACTGGAGCTTAAAGACGGTTAAAGATGAAATTTACAAATCAACGACGGCTCAGGTTACCTTTTATTTAGAGGGGCTGGAGGCAGAAATCGATCGAATAAAAATATTGCAATATGATGTTTTAAATGATGAGGATTTAAATAAGCTTGCGATACGATATACGATTATGGACGATTACGAAAAGATGGAGAGTATGAGAAAGCTGCATCATCGCCTGGTATCCATACAAAATAGCAATGCTTATATTTCAAATGTTAGCGCGCATATTTACCCTATACAAAAGACCATTTCCTCCAAAAAATCAGTGGGCGCTTTGAATAGGGACAAATTTGAAGCACTAAGAATTCCGGAAGGGATGAAGGGCGCTCAATTATTAATGTATAATGGGAACCTTCATCTCAGTACATTTCTATCGGGCAACATGGGGTTAAGCCCTTTGTTTATGATCGAAATCGAACTAAATACGGAAGTATTCCGGGAAGCGTTAAAGCAGTTCGATACTTATCCCGACAGTCAGTCGATTTTGCTGGATCTAACAAACGGGTTAACGATATATAGCGACGAGGATCACATGTTCGACGATGTCGTTCATTCGTTCGCAAGAAATGAAAGCGAATTCAAAATTGGCGAAGTGATTAGTCATGGCGACACGTTTATCATCGCGGAGAAATCCGAATACTTAAATATGGTGCTGTTTCGATTCATACCTAAAGATGCTGTACTGGTTCCGACAAAAGGATTTTACGTGTGGCTATGGGTGTTTACGGGTGTAGTACTCATCCTTGTCACGTTTATCTATGCTTACACCTACCAGTTAATTCAACGTCCGATGAAGGAGCTTGTGAAATCGTTCCGCAGTGTTGAAAAGGGCAATTTCAATGTCAAAGTGGAAGTGAATCACAACAATGAATTTGATTACTTAAACAAGGGCTTTAATTCCATGGTTCAAAACGTCTCGAATCTCATTGATCAAGTGTATAAACACAAAATTCTTGAACAAAAAGCCGAGTTAAAGCATCTTCAATCTCAAATCAGCCCCCACTTCTTATACAATAGCTTTTTCTTAATGAACATGATGGCGAAAGTAAAGGATGAGAATTTGATTCCTTTCACCAAGCTATTAGGGGAGTATTTTCAGTTTATTACTAAAAATGATTCCGACTTTATTTCTTTGTATGAGGAAATTGAGCATGCAAGAACCTATGCCGATATTCAGTTAATGCGTTATCCAAGCAAGCTGACGATTGAATTTGAAGACTGTCCGCCTTTCTTTAAGGAAATCAGCGTCCCTAGATTAATCGTACAGCCAATTATCGAAAATGCTTTTAAATATGCGGTAGAGCATTCAAAAGGTCCCGTCACCATTCGGGTTTATTTCCAAACGACAGATGATAAGCTATCGATTTTTGTCGAGGATAATGGAAAGCAATTAACCGATGAAAAATTGCTGGATCTAGAAAAACAATTCATGGAAGCACACAGCAGCGAATCGTCTGGGCTGAACAATATTCATCGAAGATTGCAACTGATCTATGGTGAGGAGTATGGGCTGCAGGTAGCAAGAAGTGAGCTGGGCGGATTATTAGTCAGATTGCAAATTCATGCTAAGCTGAGGGAGTAGCCATGTTAAGACTTTTGATTGTAGATAACGAGGAAATTATAGTTAATCATTTATTTGAGGTATTTAGAGGGATGGACCACTTATCGCTTGACGTGTATAAGGCATATAGCGGTGAAGAAGCGATAGAGTGGCTGCATCGCACCCGTATGGATATTGTGTTGACGGATATCGATATGCCGAATATTAACGGGCTGCAACTGATGGATGAAATATTTAAGCAGTGGCCGCAATGCAAAATCATCTTTTTAACGGGTCACAGCGAGTTTAGCTATATCTATAAAGCGATCCAGCATCCCGATGTAAGCTATATTCTGAAATTGGAGGATATCGATAAGATCATACAAGTTGTTGAGGAGACGGTGTTTAAAATCCGTAAGGAAATCAAAACCGGTGATCTCATCAGAGAAGCCAAAGAAAAAATTCACATCGCATTGGAACTGTTTCAGGAAGGTTATCTGCTTAACTTATTAAAGGGGAGCTCCATGGTAAAGGCAACGAAGGAGCAATTTGACCAGCTTTCTCTGCCCATTACGGATGAAGCCCCGGTTATCCTTGTTGTAGGTAAATTAGATGATCTATCGCTCCAAGACGATAACTATTTAGAGAAAATACAGCAAATTTACTCTGTTCGACAAATGATCAAGCGGTATCTTACCACTAATTTGAAATGCGTCATCATTTTAGACGATCATTTTAGATTTACGATCCTTATACAACCGAAGGAAAACGTAAACCCGGCTACGGAAGATTATGTCCATACGTTACACTATATAAAGGGAATGCTTGAGTCCGTCCAGCAAAGCTGCCAGGATAAGCTCAATCATTCTATCAGCTTTACCGTTGGCAGTAAACCGACGACATGGAATGATATCTCGCAGCAATATCATGCCTTGCATTCCCTTTTGAATTACCGAATTGGAACAGAGAATACGGTATTATTAGTAGATGATGAAGTGCCCTCGACTGCTGCAGCGGAGAATAAAGCGGAATGCTCTAACGATGAGGAATTTGAAGCAGAGCAAAAATTACTGTCACTTACAACTACCAATTTGTTTACTTTCATAGAGCAATATTTAGAATCAGGGCTGAAGGATAAGTATTTTGAAGAGCTGGAGCAAATTTTGCTGCCTTTAAGCTTGATAAAAAATAAAAATAATCTGGTTGCCCAGCAAGTGTATTGCTCTATTTCAATGTGCTTATTGTCTTATATGAATCGTTGGGGATTGCGTGACAAGGTAATCAGCAAAATAGGTGAAATCCGGTTTGTTAATACGGTTAGTTTTTGTAGTTGGGCCGATGCAGTCACTTATATAAGAAAGCTTTCCGTATGCGTTTTTGAACTTCAAAAGCTAGAGCAAAAAAGAAGGGCTGATAATGTAATCTCGTTTATTCAAAATTTTATAGTTTCACATCTCGGTGAGGATTTGTCTCTTGTTCGATTATCCGAGCAAGTGTATTTAAACCCCTCATATTTATCAAGAATATTTAAGCAAGAAACGAAAAAGAATTTAACGGAATTCATTGATGCAGCCAGAATTCAAAGAGCCAAAGAATTGTTAGTGAATGAAAACATTAAAATACATGAGATTGCCAGACAAGTAGGTTATGAATCAGCTACCTCCTTTACAAGGTTCTTCAAAAGCTCAACAGGCTGCTCACCGCAAGAATATAGAGATTCATACGTGATGAGGGTTAAGTGAGCGAATTACATTTGCGTAAAGGTGGACTATATATGGGCAATGAACAAAACTTTCTAATGGAGAAAAAAATACCGCTATTCATTGTGACAGGCTCAAGCGGTTCCGGAAAAACTTATGTTATCGATGAGCTTCGAAAAATATTACCTCATTTCAATATTTTTGATATCGATAATCTCCGCGAAGTCGGCATTACTGACGAACAACAAATAAGAAACGTATGGCTTAGGGTTGCACGAAATACTGCTGAAAGTGGACGGATGACAATAATATGTGGAACAGCAATGCCATGGGATATTAAAAAGTGTGTGGATTACCCTTATTTTAAACATGTATATTATCTAAATTTACACTGTGATGATGAAACTCGTGAAATACGATTACGTGCAAGAAACTGGCCGGAAGAAATGATTCAGGACTATAAGGAATTTGCAAAATGGTTAGTTGATCATGCAGATAAAGAATATAGCCCACCAATGCCTATTGTCGATACTACGGTTGCCGAAGTAGCTGTTGTAGCAGCTCAAATTAAAGAATGGGTACTTCAATACGCATAATCTTAGATAAAATATGTATTTGTAGTCGTAAGCTGCAGCAGATCGGAAGATCAGCTGCAGCTTTGTTTTGTTGAAGTAAAGGGCCCAGCTGCGTGGAGAACGCCGGCGAGAACTGTGTCGCAGGTTCTTTTAGTGTTATTTCAGTCTTAGATTAAAATAGGAGGAAAGAACTTCCTTGAATGGTTATATGAACAAAACATAAAAGGAGTGTTGTACAATGGCGGTTCAAGATGAATTGGATCAAGCGAAGGAAGGCTTTATCGCCAAAGCACCTGAAGAGGTGTACTCGCAGGTTTTTCGGCATATTAAGGAGCAACAGGGTTCTGGTATTGTTTTCGGTTTAAAGGAAGGGAACAAAGCTCCTGATTTTACGCTAACCAATCCGCTCGATGAGCAAGTGAACCTATATGACGAGCTTGCGAAGGGACCGGTTGTTCTAACCTTCTATCGCGGCAGCTGGTGTCCGTTCTGCAATATTCAGCTTCGGGCTTACCAACAATCGCTGCCGGATATGGAGAAGCTTGGCGGCCGGCTCATTGCTGTATCTTTGCAAAGCCCGGACAATTCGTTGTCGCATAAAGAGAAGGAGAATCTGACTATCCAGGTACTGAGTGATTTGAACGGCCGAGTCGCTGAAAGTTACCGTGTTTTGTATGAATTGCCCGATTACCTACAGGACGCCTTCTCGAATTTCGGTTTGGATCTGACCGTGTTCAACAAAACCGATCGCTGGATTTTGCCGCTTGCAGCGACGTTTGTTATAGATAAAGAAGGGATAATCCGCCGTGCGTACGTCAATCCGGATTTCATGAAACGAATGGAGCCTCAGGAAATTATCGACGAATTGAAAAAACTCCAAGTAGAACCATGAAAGATCAGCAACATCGTAGATTTTGAATGATGCAAGAGTCCTTATTAATGATTTATTGTCAATATCTTGTCCCTTTTCGAATAGGTATAACTATGTATCTATTAGGAGGGGTGAGCGCATGTATTCAGCTGAAATCAGCCGTTCGAATCCATCGTGTATCTTGTTTATTATCGACCAATCCGGGTCGATGTCCGATCCGTTTGGGGCAAGCACGAAGTCCGAGAGCGTTTCGGACGCCATCAACCGGTTATTGCAAAATCTCGTTATCAAGTGCGCGAAGTCGGAAGGGATACGCGATTACTATCATGTTGGCGTAATTGGCTACGGCGCCGGTGTAGGTCCGGCGTTCGGAGGTGTTTTAGCGGGGAAAGAAGTGGTGCCGATTAGCGAAATTGCCGATAACCCTTCAAAGCTGGATAAGCGGTTGAAAAAAGTGCCGGATGGGGCAGGCGGACTGGTTGATCAGCTCGTCAAGTTTCCGGTCTGGTTTGAGCCCGTTGCAAACGGAGGCACGCCGATGTGCGAAGCGATGAGAACGGCTCAAACCGTTCTGACTCAATGGATCAGCGAGTACACGCATTGTTTTCCGCCGGTTGTCATTCATATCACGGATGGGGAATCGACCGACGGCGATCCTACACTTGAAATGGAACAAATTAGAGCACTCTCGACCGATGACGGAAATGTCCTGCTATTCAACCTGCACATATCCGATAGTCCAAGTGCGGTGGAGCTCCGCTTTCCGGAAACCGCGGACGCGCTGCCCGACGCGTATTCCAGGATGCTTTACGAAGGCTCAAGTTCGCTGACGCCTTTTATGATCCGAGTCGCCAATCAGGAATACGACTTGAATCTTTCTGATGGAGCCAGAGGTTTTGTCCTCAATGCGGATTTGACTCTCGTGATCCAGGCGCTTGATATCGGAACGCGTCCGGCCAATCTGCGATAGAGCTTAAAGCTATGCGAATCGAAAGCGAATGTTTTCTATTGCCGAAGGCAGGAAATCGCACCGATGAATACGAGGATGCCTCCCATAGCAGCACGCATGTTCACAAGGAGACGACATGCTGTAGATTCGCCATAGCCGATGGGGCAAGCGAGTCCTCGTTTGCTGAACTATGGGCGAGATTGCTCGTAAAGGGTTATTGCCTTGGCAGATTGGGAGATAACCAGATCCATAGATCAGTCTCCCCATTATCGAAAGCCTGGCAGAAAAAAACCAGCGGCAAAAGCCTTCCCTGGTATGCGCAAGAGAAGCTCAGCAGCGGGGCGTTTTCCACATTAGCGGGGATTACGTTCCGATTCGCGGTGGATGCGGAGTCCGCGGCATTTGACGCGATTGCGGTCGGCGACAGCTGTATTTTTCATGTTCGAGAGGATACGATGATCGCTTCCTTTCCTTTAAGCACAACCGATGATTTCGGGAGTCGTCCGGTTCTCATCTCGAGTAACGCGGCCAATAACGTCCAGCTTCATGCGTTTGTTCGCAAATGGAGCGGTACCGCGGAAGCGGGAGACGAGTTCTGGTTGATGACCGATGCCCTAGCCTGCTGGCTGCTCACTCGATACAAGGAAGATAGCAGCGTAATAAGCATCATACAAAAGCTGGCCGGCGAGCGCGACTTTAACACTCTCGTGCATGAAGAAAGACGGCGGCCTCATCGTGAAGGCTGTTTCTATCTTAGAAATGATGATGTTACGTTCATTCGTCTAAAACTGGTTAAAGGGAAGTGAGGCTATTGTTCTGGCCCACTCCGCAGGATTATAGGGAAGCCATCCAAAATCCGCGTATCTGCTTCAAGGACCCGGATCTGCAGGCTGGCCTTCCTGAATTGGATAAGCTCGGCCTCCCCCGTCCGATATCGGGAAGCTTCGCCAGCGTGTACAAACTGAATTGTGGCGAAAGAGAGTGGGCGGTCAGGTGCTTCACTAACAATGTGAAGGATCAGAAGATCCGCTACGATGCCATCAGCTTGCATTTACGCTCCAATCCTCTTCCTTATCTCGTCCCATTCGAATATCTTTCCGAAGGCATCAACATTAACGGCCAGTGGTTTCCGATCGTAAAAATGCAGTGGGTGGAAGGAGAGTCGCTGCTCGATTACATGGAGCGGAACCTGCATCGTGCCGACCTGCTGCAGGAGCTCTCCGATAAATGGATAATAATGACCCGCGAGTTGAGCTTGGCCAATATCGGGCATGGCGATTTGCAGCATGGAAATATATTGATCCACAATAATGAAATCATAATGATCGATTACGACGGGATGTATGTCCCCGCTTTAAACGGCATGCCAAGCAACGAGCTTGGTCATCGAAACTACCAGCACCCGGGAAGGAATGAAGGACATTTCGGCCCCTATATCGATCACTTTTCGGCATGGGTGATTTGGATATCGATCGAAGCTGTTCGTTCCGATCCCTCATTATGGCATTCGCTTGAAGCGGGTGAGGCGGAGGAAAGCCTTCTTTTTCGGCGGAATGACTTTGTTAGTCCGGATGTTTCACGGGCGTTCGAATTACTGACGATGGTTGAGGAAGAAGCGGTACGCAAGTCAGCAAACGCTCTCCGCGTTTTCGCGGCCATGGAAGTGCCGGAGGTGCCTAGACTCTCGGTTCCTGATCAGGGAGAGAAGGATATGCAGCCTTCAAGCCTCCATATCTCATCCACCTCCAAAAATAGGGCTTTTAAGAATTCACTAATTGTCTTGTATGATCGGTTCTTGAAGCGAATGCCAAGGAAGGCTGCCGTCATATCGCCGCCGGAAACCTCGTATTCCGGCGGGACGTCCTGGGTGTTGGACCATATTACGTTGGACAGGGCGCCGCGCAAGAAGCGATCAACGTATTTGCTTTTGCGGGACAGCTTCGTTTCTTACCTGATTTTACTCGCGGCAGCGCTAGCCGCGGCTGCTTTGTACGGCAGTGCCCCGGTTGCAGCGCTACTCTTCTGTTCGATTATAGGTTTTGGAACGGAGATGGCCTTTTTAAGCTGGCGTTACGGAAAGGTTCCCGCCGTCCGGGAAAAGAGAGAAACGCGCGAAAACATAAAAAGGCTGGAGCTTGTCCTGTCCGAACTGAGAAGCGAATTGAAGGAATTAAACGATAACAAGCAAAGCTTTAGTCAAATGGAAGAGGAATCGATCTACGATTGCGTACAAAAGCTCGAGGAAGCCGCTTATCGGGAAAGGCATGAAAAGGAAGCGGTGGAGAAGGAGCTTCATATTCATTTAAACGGGTTATTTGGCGAAAGACGGAACATTGACCATGAGGAAAAAACGGAGTTGTCCGGCAAATTGGCCTCGTTCCAAAAAACATGGCTGGAAGAGCAAATAACGAAACATAAGATAAGCCAGGAAAAAATTCCGGAAATCGACGATGAAATGAAACGCCGTTTAAGAACGAACGGAATTCGAACGCCGGCCGATTTCATGGACATTACGATCAATCAGTCCTATGGCCGCAAACAAATCGATAGGGCCTATTTGATTTTAAAAAACGGCGGTTCCGTTCATGTAGGCATGAGCCGGTCTCAAGCGAAGGCGCTGGTCGACTGGAAAAGAAAAATCGAACGCAAGTACCGGACTAAAATTCCTGCAGTTCTTCCTCACAGTGAAATCTCTGCCATAGCGTTAAAGTATAAGGGTCGAAAGTCAAAATTAACCGATACGGAACAAACGTATAAAACCGAAGCACAGGAAAAATTAGATTTGATCAAGCAGGCCCATCATCCTGAGCTGGCTTCCTTAACGAGTGAATTGGAGGCTGCCAGAACCCGGCTTAAGAGCGAGCTTCATCTCTTTGATAGGCAGATCGATGAACGAAGTAAACGCCATTCAGACAAACTGGAGGAATATCGCGATCTAAACAAACGACTGGCATCCTATACGGATGTTCATTTTTTAAGGTACGTAAAGCAAATATTCCTGTTTCGAGGGTAAACTTCCATTATCCCGAGTTAGCAACCCCTTCCGGTAGCCCGGAAGGGGTTTTTTATTGCGGTTTAAAGCCAATTGTCTTCATATTGATGTCGCAATCCCACAGTATCCTGGAGTAACTAAGTAAATAATTTTTCACTTCTTATTCCGCAAAATCTCTAATGTTATAATGAATGGAATCATATGTTATATCAAATATTCATATTTCACTTAGAGGTGATAGTCATGGAATACCGTGTACTAGGACGATCCGGATTGAAGGTAAGCGAGATTAGCTTGGGCTGCTGGGCAATTGGCGGGCCATCGTGGCGGGACGGTGAACCCGTTGGCTGGTCGGGCAATGATGACAACGAGTCTCTTGCCGGCTTGCGCAGAGCGCATGAGCTAGGCATTAACCATTTGGATACAGCGGATGTATACGGCAACGGCCATTCGGAGCGGGTAATCGGACAGTTCCTGAAGGATGTTCCCCGCGACTCCGTCGTTGTAGCCTCCAAGGTAGGATGGTTCAGAGGAACCGCACCTAACGCGATGCAGCCGGTGCATATCCGCCACCAGCTGGAACAGACGCTTACGAATCTCGGAACGGATCATGTGGATCTCTATTATTTCCATAATACGAACTTTGGCCCGGAAGACCGCTATCTGGAGGAAGCAGCCGATACGATGCGCGAGCTTCAGAAGGAAGGCAAGGTTCGCGTCATTGGCCAATCGGCATACAGCTATGCCGATTTTATGCGGGTATGTCCGGTAACTCGTCCGGATGTGCTGCAGTTCCATTACAACGCCTTCGGCAATGAATTTGATCGGGAGAATACCAATCTATTCCGCTGGGCGGAAGAGCAAAATCTAGGCATGGTCTTATTCGGACCGCTTGCTCAAGGTTTGCTGCTGGATAAATTCGATCCGGAGCATCCTCCAAAGTTTGGGGAAGGGGATATCCGTTCAACGAATCAATCCTATTCCAAGGAACGCTTGCTCGAGATCCGCAGACAGCTTCAGCCTCTTAAAGAGCATTTTGGCGAAAGCACGCAGGATCTGGTTAGAGCAGCTATTCAATTTGCGTTGGCACAATCTCCAAATGCATGCGTCATTCCCGGCTTCAAAAATATCCGTCAGGTGGAATCCAACGCGTTGGCGGCGGGAGAGCCGCTGACAACGCAGGAAGTGGGGCTCATCCGGCAAGCCCTTGGCAGAAAATAAGAAACAAAATAAAGCTCCCTCTAATGCCAGCATGAGCTGGATGCGAAGGAGCTTTGTTTTTTAACCAGAGGATTCTCTTAAATCCATTGCCTAGGGCCAATGGTATGGAAGAGAGACTTGCGGTTTGAATCTAGCGCATGAAGAATCCGGTTGCTGGTAAAATCGCTAATTGGCCGAGGGAGATCAGCGGGATCGCAATAGCGGCATTCCAGTATTTCCGGAGAGCTTGGCACGGGATGCTGGTCGCCATGAATATCCGCCAAGAAGACAAAGTGGTGCATATCATAAGCCGGATCGTAATAGATCCCCGTTAACGCGCCAATCTCGACCGTCAGCCCGGTCTCCTCAACCACTTCTCTTGCGGCAGTCTGCTGTGCCGATTCGTTAGCTTCCGATTTGCCTCCCGGCAGATCCCAATTGTTCTTGCCATAACTATGCTTGACCAGCAGCACCTTGCCTTCGGTATTTGTAATAATCGCTGCGGCGCCCATTAGCTTGTCCGACAAACCTATTCCTCCTTGGTAGTTAAGGTATGAGCTCTATTCCTTTAACGCCAATAACTGGAATTAAGTTGCGGTGAAGACAAGGCAGTCAGAAAATGCTTTCAATAGGACGAGGAGGAAAAGACGATGAAGGAAACGGCTTGGAAGGCTCGATGGATTTGGGGAGGGGAGGAGGAAAGCCCTCGCAACGAATGGCGCTGCTTCCGTTCAACGTTTGACGTGCCGGGGGAGGGAGCATCCGATACGCAGCTGCGAATTAGTGCGGATTCGAGATACGTTGCTTATGTGAACGGGGTGCAAGTCGGCAGAGGTCCGGTCCGTTCTTGGCCGGAGGAGCAGTTTTACGATACCTATTCCATCGGTCATTTACTTCAGTCGGGCGGAAGGAACACGATTGCCGTTCTTGTGCTGCATTTTGGCGTAACCAACTTCTATTATTTGCGGGGGAAGGGCGGTCTTCTCGCGGAAATCGCTTCAGGCGCTGACGTGCTGGCAGCGACGGATACGTCCTGGAAGACGGAGAAGCTGAGAGGCCATCATACCGCGGCTCCCCGGATGTCGTGTCAGCAAGGCTTTGCGGAAATTTACGATGCGAGGGAATCGGATGGCGATTGGACGGAGACAGCCTACGACGATTCTTCTTGGTTACAGGCTTCACACGTTGCTGAAGTCGGGGAAGGGCCGTGGAAGAAGCTGATTCCCCGCGATATCCCGTTCCTGACGGAAGAGAAGCTGTATCCTTCCCGCATTGAGTCCCTCCAGCGGGTCAAGCCGCCTGCCTGGACGGCAGCTATTGATCTTCGTAACGCAATGGTTCCCGGTTCGGTGGAGCATGCCAATCCTATTCAATATATGGGCTACATGGCAACGACGCTTTCGCTTGCTGAAGCCGGCCAGGTAACGGTTGGCATCTTGCAATCCCGCGGCGAGAAGCTCTGGATCGACGGACAACGGATTGAGAAGAGTTACGGCAACGATCCGGAGCGTTACTACGAGGTAGAGCTGGAAGCCGGCGAGCATTTTCTTCTGCTTGATATTACCCAAGGGGATCATGGGGGGGCTTACCACGTAGCGATCCATTCGGAGCGGAAGTTCTCGCTTCATTCTCTCGATCCGGCCGGGGAGACGCCGTGGCTGCTAATTGGACCTTTTGACGATACGGAATACGTCGATACGAGGGAAAACAGGCAGATTGACAGGAATGAGCCTAACTATATAAAAGCAGCAGGAGCCGCTTCAATGGAGGAGCTTGCTGCCGTTCAGTCTTGGATCCGCCCTCTGGAAGGCGTTTATTATACCGAACAGGACGTATTTGGCTCCAATGTATGGCGTCCGGAAGCCGAGCGGTATGCGATGCCTTCCGGTCTTAATGCCTGCCTGACGGCAGCGCGGGAATATGCGGTAATCCCTCGCTTCCAAGACGGAGATACCGAGCTCGTCATTGATCTCGGCAAGCAGCGGACCGGCTTTTTCGGCTTCAAGCTTGAGGCTCCGGCTGGGACGGTTGTGGATGTATACGGCCTTGAATACTTAAAAGCCGATTTCCGCCAGCATACGTTTGGTCTCGATAATACGTTCAGATACGTTTGCCGGGAAGGCCGGCAGCAATACGAATCGCCGGTCCGGCGCGGGTTCCGTTACGCGGTGCTGACCATTAGAGGAGCGGCAGGGCCTGTTAATCTGCATGAGGTCTATATGGTGCAGAGCACTTATCCGGTTGCGGAAGCCGGAACATTCCATAGCTCCGACCCGCTGCTGAACGACATCTGGGCGATCAGCCAGCACACGACCCGGAACTGCATGGAGGATACGTTTGTAGACTGTCCTTCTTACGAGCAGACTTACTGGGTGGGAGACAGCCGAAACGAGGCATTGGTTAACTATTATGTTTTTGGCGAGCTGGATATCGTGAAACGCTGCTTGCGTCTTGTCCCGGGCTCGAAGGACAGATCCCCGCTCTATATGGATCAGGTGCCAAGCGGCTGGACAAGCGTTATTCCGAACTGGACGTTCTTCTGGGTGCTCGCGACGATGGAATATGTGGAGCATACGGGAGACAAGGCTTTTGCCGCCGAGATGTGGCCCCATGTCCGCTTTACGCTCGAGCATTATTTGACCCATATCAATGCGGATGGGCTGCTCGACATGCGGGGCTGGAACCTGCTCGACTGGGCGCCGATTGACCAGCCGAACGAAGGGATTGTCACCCATCAGAATCTGTTCCTGACGAAGACGCTCCGGCAGGCGGCACAAATGTCCGTCGAAGCAGGGAAAGCGGATGAAGGAGCTTCTTTTGCCGAAGCGGCCGGATTATTGGAGCAAGCCATAAATGACCGTTTATGGGATGAGGAGCGGGGAGCTTACCTCGATTGCATTCATGCGGACGGACGGCGCTCGGACATCTATAGCATGCAGACGCAGGTCGTTGCTCTATTGTGCGGCATCGCTCAAGGGGAGCGCAGAGCAAAGCTGGAATCCTATCTTCTTCAGCCCCCGGCTTCGTTTGTGCAGATCGGCAGTCCGTTTATGTCGTTCTTCTACTATGAAGCGCTGGAAGCGATGCGGCATATCCCCGCCATGCTTGACGATATCCGCCGCAATTACGGCTTGATGATCGCAAACGATGCAACGACATGCTGGGAGATGTACCCGAATTTTACGGAAAATCGTGCCAATGCCGATCTGCTTACCCGCAGCCATTGTCATGCGTGGTCTGCTGGCCCGGCTTATTTCCTGGGACGCAACGTGCTTGGAGTCAAACGGCTGGACAGCGGCTGGAGCAAAGTGAGGATCGAGCCGGCTCCATGCGATTTGAAATGGGCAAGAGGCGCAGTACCGCTTCCAAACGGAGGAACCATCGAGGTGGACTGGAGCATCGCGGATGACGCCATGTCCCTTCGAATTTCGGCTCCGGAAGAGATTGAGCTTGATGTTCAGCTGCCTGAAGCCTTAACAGGGAATGTTTCCATTGTCAGAACGAAAAAGCTGCCCTTATAATAGGGAAAGCCGGGTCCTTGTTGACCCGGCTTTTCTTTGTCTTCGGATAGATTCGAATATGTCAATTTTGACAAGGACAGGCTGGGCGCCTAATCCCGCTGCGAAAACAACATATTGTCCGATTGTCTGTAGAGATTGTCATCATCGCTACGGCCTTGCCGGGTGGTGCTTTTCACGTTCACGAAAACGACATATTTACGTTGGCCGACTCCATGCTCTATCCTCGGAAGTAAGCGCTGACAAGGACAAGCAAACGTTCCTTCGCGGCGAGAGCACTTGAACCTATTTGGAAGAGGTGATCCGATGCAAGATTCGAAGGCTGCCGCAACGGGCAGCATGGCGCTACGATCCGGGACTTCGACCAAGCGGCTCGGAAGAAGGATCGTGCAGAACTGGGAATTGTACCTTTTTGTTGCACCGGCTTTTTTCTACTTTCTTATCTTTTGTTACCTGCCGATGTACGGCGTCCAGATCGCGTTCAAATCGTTTATCCCGACCAAAGGAATAATGGGAAGTCCTTGGGTTGGACTGGACCATTTTGACCGGTTCTTCCATTCCTATTATTTCTGGGACTTGATCTGGAATACGCTGAGCGTCAGTCTCTATGATCTAGCGATTGGCTTTCCGATTCCGATCATACTGGCGCTGGCCTTTAATGAAGTACGCAACGGCTTTTTCAAAAAGATGGCCCAGACGGTCACCTACGCACCTCACTTTATATCGGTTGTCGTCATGGCCGGGATGATCATATCCTTCCTGTCGCCGTCTACCGGAATTCTGGTTCATGTCATTCAATGGCTTGGCTTTGGCACGCCGGAATTTCTTACCGATCCCAAATGGTTCAAGACAATGTACGTATTCTCGAATGTGTGGCAGAGCGCGGGCTGGGGGACGATCATTTATCTGGCCGCCTTATCCGGCGTGGATCCCGGGCTTCATGAAGCAGCAATTATCGACGGGGCTTCGCGGTTCCAGCGCATTCGCCACATTAATATACCCGTCTTGGTTCCGACGATGACCATTTTGCTTATTTTGAACATGGGGAGCTTGTTCGGGGTTGGGTTCGAAAAGATCCTGCTGCTCCAGAATCCGCTTAATATGGAGTCTTCCGACGTCATCGCTACCTTCGTCTACCGTTCCGGTCTGGAGAATGCCCAATACAGCTTCTCGGCAGCGGTTGGCCTGTTTAATTCCGTCATAAACGCCATTCTGCTGATAGCCGTAAATCAGATTGTTCGCAGGACGAGCGAGAACAGCTTGTGGTAAAGTGAAAGCTTACGAAGAAGGAGGCTGGAGACGCATGTTCCATGGCATTAAAGAGAGCAGGGGCGATAAACTATTTCTCGCTTGCAATTACTTGTACGTTTTTCTCGCCTTTCTGATCGTTTTCTATCCGCTGGTGTATATGATCAGCGCATCCATCAGCGATCCGAAGGCCGTAGCTTCGGGAGAGATGTGGCTGTGGCCGAAAGGCATTACGTTAGAAGGCTACAAGATGGTGTTCAAGAACACCAATATCTGGATTGGCTACGAAAATACCATCATCTATACGGTAGTTGGGACGGCGATCAACTTGTTCGTGACGCTGCCCGCAGCTTACGCGCTAAGCCGCAGAGATTTCGTCGGGAGAAACTTCTTCATGGGCATGTTTATGGTTACCATGTTCTTCAGCGGCGGTCTGATCCCAACTTATCTCCTCGTGAAGGAACTAGGCATGATGAATTCGATGTGGGCGATCGTTCTTCCGTCCGCCGCGTCCATCTGGAATATAATCGTATCCCGCACCTTTTTTCAAAGCTCCATTCCGAAGGAGCTGCAGGAAGCCGCGCAGATTGACGGCTGCTCGAATATGCGGCTGTTTTTCAGAATCATACTGCCGCTCTCGCTGCCGATCATCGCCGTAATGGCGTTGTTTTACGGGGTAGGCAACTGGAACAGTTATTTCTCGGCGCTGATTTATCTGAACGAGGCCGGAAAGTATCCGCTGCAGCTTGTCTTGCGTCAAATCCTGGTTCTTCAGGAGATGGGAGCGCAAGGGGGAGGCGCGATCGACATCTCTTCGGCAACGGCCATGAACAGCAAGGCGGAGATTGCGGCGCTCGTCAAATATGCCGTTATTATCGTCGCTACCATTCCGGTTATCGTGATTTATCCATTCTTGCAGCGTTATTTCGTTCAGGGTGTAATGATCGGTTCCGTTAAGGGCTGATCTTCCCATATCAATCAACTAATAAAAGGGAGTGTGTATTGCATGAACAGGATTTCCAGGGCATCATCCGTTATTCTCAGCGTTACCATGTTAGCCAGCATGCTGGCTGCCTGCAGTTCTTCGGGCGAGAACAACAATTCCGCTTCGCCATCCTCTTCTGCAAATTCTTCTTCACCCGAGGCTTCTACCGATAGCGGCGTAAAAAAAGACGGCTTTCCTATCGTAGACAAGCCAATCACTCTTAAGATGATGTCGCAGGACGTGGGCAAAGCAGACTGGAACACCATGCCGGCGTTAAAGGAAATGGAAAAGCTGACGAATATCAAGTTCACCTATCAATTGACGCCGCTGGACAGCTTCTCCACGAAGAAGAACCTCGTATTCGCGAGCGGAGACCTGCCGGATGTCCTCTACGCTCCGGATTTGACGCCGGCTGAACAGGTGACGTACGGAACCCAAGGCGTGCTTATTCCGCTCGAGAAGTATATTGACGAGGGCTACGCGCCGAATCTCAAGAAAATTTTCGACGAGCATCCGGACATCCGCAAATCGTTTACGACGCCTGACGGACATATGTATGCTCTTCCGTATATCGATCTGTCGGCGATCTGGTACCGCAGTCCGATGTGGTACAACGGCAAATTCCTCAAGGCGTTAAACGTAACGGAACTGCCGAAGACGACGGAGGAGCTGTACAGCTTTCTGAAGCGGGTGAGGGACGAGGATCCGAACGGGAACGGGAAGAAGGACGAAATCCCGCTCACTTCCGTGAAGCTGGACGATCTGCGCATGTTCTTCTTTGGATTCTGGGGCATGTATGACGAGACGATCTATGCCGATAAGGATGGCAAGGTTCACTATTCGCCGCAAGAGGAAGGCTATAAGGGTTACCTGACGTTCATGAATCGTTTGTGGAACGAGAACCTGCTGGATCACGAGACCTTCTCGCAAACCTCCGACCAGAAAAAAGCGAAAGGCCAGAATAACCAGATCGCCTTGTTTAACGACTATTTCCCTTACTTCACGCTTGGAGGCGAGCCTAGCGGGGATAATCCGCTTATGACGCCGGTCAGCAGCGAAATCGCGGGAACGCCGGTCTATGGCATGCATCCGGGCATCTCCGCGAACGGAACGTTTGCCATTACGAGCAAGGATCCGAATCCGGAGGCGACCATGCGCTGGGTTGACTATCAATACAGCTACGAAGGCGCAACGCTTATGAACCAAGGACCTGAAGGCATGCTCTGGAAGTACAAGAACAAGGATACGCACGAGAAGGAATGGGTCGAGCTTCCGAACGGCCAGGATCGCGAAGATTTCCGCGGCACGCTTACGCCAAACTTCGGGATCTTAACGCCGGGTATCAAAATTAACGAACTAACGAATGGTCTTACGACCGAATTCGATAATTGGATTCAAAAGGAAAGCGAAGAAAAGCTGAAGCCAAT
Source organism: Paenibacillus glycanilyticus NBRC 16618 (assembly GCF_004000805.1). GTDB lineage: Bacteria > Bacillota > Bacilli > Paenibacillales > Paenibacillaceae > Pristimantibacillus > Pristimantibacillus glycanilyticus. The sequence goes on along the minus strand of NZ_BILY01000013.1, from coordinate 26,891 downwards.
CGGCAAGGCTCCGTTCCCTAACGTCTATCTGACCAATGACGAGCAAAGCGAAATTACGTCCTTGCTGTCCGATCTGGACACTTACGTTCAGCAGATGGAAGCGAAGTTCGTAACAGGACAAGAGCCGATGTCGGGCTGGGACAAGTATCTGGCGCAGGTTAAAAAAATGGGCGGAGACCGTATAGCGGAAGTATACCAAGGCGCGTACGACCGCTGGAAGTCGGGCAAGTAACGGGAATAAGCCAACGACCCCGGTCGTTGGCGGTTGATTCTATTGGACGTACGCGAACATTTTGCGGTATTGCCCCGGCGTGTAGCCGGTCTCCTTCTTGAATTTGCGGATGAAGTTAGGCGCGTCCACGTAGCCGACCCGGACAATGATGTCTTTGAGAGAATCGTCCGTCGTCTTCAACTGGTGCATCACTTCTTCCAGCCTTTTCTGCCAGATGTATTGGACGAAGTTCACGCCCATCTTCTCCTTGAAGGAGCGGCTGACGTGGGACGGCGACAGGCTGAATTCGGAAGCGACCGTCTCGAGGCTAAGGGCATTGTCCGCAAAATGTTCTTCGATGTAAGCGATCATCCGGTCGGTAAGCGATTGTTCTTCCTTCTGATTGGCCTGCTCCACCTGCTCGCATAGCCGGGAAGCCAAATGAAGGAGATTGCGCTCCAGCTCGTCCAGCGATTGGCCCGAGATCATCTGCGGCGCAATTTCTTGAATCAGCCGCTGGTTCTCGAGTTCGGAGGCGGTCTTCAGAATGGTATTCAACAGATCGATGCCGATGCAGCGGATGAGCAGCGTGGACTGCTCGGACTGCCGCAGGCTCAGGATGGCCGACTGGATCATTTGCGAAGCTACTTCGAAGCTGCCTTGCTTTAAGCTCTGGGAGAGCTTTAACAATGTGTTGTTCGGTATCCAGAAGGTTTGCTCCGTCGCAACCGATTGTTTCTCGAAATAATTCACCGATCCGGCGCTCGATGATACTCGCAGGTCGTAGGCGGAACAGGCTTCGATATAGCTTTGATTCAGCCCCTCCGGACCGGAATAGCTCGTGCCGACGCCGATGACCGGCTGAATCTGGCAAGAGTCCGTCAAATGACTGCGCAAAGCTTCAACGATAAGCTGCTTGTGTTCGAATTCGCCGGCAGCTTCATCCGGATCGAAGCTGACCAGGACGCCGATCTGGCCTAATTGGGAAAGCTCGACGCCGTACCCGTGGCTGTTCAGATTCGGGAACTCCATATGCGTTAACAGATCGAGTATCTGCTGATGCTCCAATACGCCGTTTTTTTCGCTGCTAATCCAGCCAATCACCATGACGAAGTGAAGCGAGCGGTCGAATCGGAGGTCCAGCGCCTCTCTTAACTCCGGCGTCAGAATCCGCGAGCTGCCGAACCGGAGCAGCATGGAGAGCAGATGATGGCGGGCGAACGGCTCTTGCAGATCGACCCGGGCACTGTATTCCAGCAGCGTTGTCCGAATTCGGTCCAATTCGTTGCGGGACTCGCCGGGACGGCTCAGAGGCTTGCAGCTCTTGGAGGCAGCGAACTCAACCAGCGTGGAAATCGGCTGGTATTGCATGCGGGCCAAGAGCAGCGCGATTGCCGCTCCGGCGGCCACAACAAAGATGAGCAGCATAATGATAAAGCTGCGAACATGCAGGACACTGCTGAAGAATTGCTCGCTTGGCATGATGGTCACGTAGGTCCAGCCGTTGACCGGCGATTGGACGGAGACGATCGAATGCTCCTTGCCGTTTAGAACATGCTTTTGAATACCCGGGGTCAAATGACCGAACAAAGAACGGGTGTCCGTATCCGATAACGTCTCGCCTTGGAGGTTGTCCACCAGAATTTGGCCTTGGTTATCGAGAATATACGACTGGCCCTGATAATTGCCCAGAATGGAATCGATGAGGCTCGTCAGCTCGGATTTCTGGATCAAATACATAACCGTTCCGTATGGATTCGGATTATTAGGTTTGATCGGAATCAGATAGGCGAGCATCGATTGTTTCCGGCCGGAAGAGTTGCTTGCCATATCGGCAGGCCGCATTGTCGGGAATTTGACGTCGTTTAAATCCTGGTATACCGCGTCTTTATTCCAATTCTGGAACAGAAGATTGCTCGTGAATACGTCGAAATGGTTCATCCCTTCACTGGAATAAATGCGGTCGTCCTTGTGGAAATACAAGTACAGCTCCCCGATGATCGAGCTTGTCGCTTTGTATTGGTCAAGGGCTTCAATGGCTTCTCCGCTATGAATCGGATCGTGCACGAGGTAAGAGGCAAGCCTGTGGTCGTACGAGATGCGGACCGCAATCTCGCTTAGTTCCTTCATTCGACCGTCGATGATCGTTTCGGCTTGCGTCAGCTGGTCGAGATGGGAGCGTTCGATTTCGGAACGAAGGCGGTGCGATGCGTTTTCATAAATAAAGATCGACGTAAAAATCAAAGGAATCAACAAGATGAATAAATAGGACCAAGTGTATTTCAGAAAAAGCTTGGACTTGAAATAGTTCCGGTTCAAATGGTACGCCCCCTGACAACGGTTATCTATCTCTTTTACAAATCTTAAATATCTGAAAATTAAATCTATTATACAACGTTAATCGGATTGAAAGAATGGTTTTTTAGGAGGAATTAGGATGAGTGAGAAGGAACAGGCAATTGCGGAATCGGAAGAAGCAGTCGAGCAAGGGGTACATAACTACAGCAGCGAGGAGAGCTGGGTGAAGCCGGAGGATCCCCTGCTGCTCGAGCGGCTCGAGTGGTTCAAGGATCAGAAGCTTGGCTTGATGATGCACTGGGGGCCTTACTCCCAGCTGGGCCTGGTTGAATCATGGGCTTTGAGCGACGAGGACGGGGATTGGTCCCGGGACGGTATCGACTGGGATATCGATTCGGAAGAGCTGAAGCGGCAATATTTTGCCTTGAACAAGACGTTTAATCCGCTTCGTTTCCAGCCCGAGCTGTGGGCCGAGCTTGCGGCGGAGAACGGCTTCAAATATTTGAATTTCACCACCAAGCATCATGACGGGTTCTGCATGTGGGATACGCGCACGACCGAATATCGCATTACGGGACAAGAATGTCCGTTCCATACCCATAAGCACGCGGATATCGTGAAGCACCTGTTCAACTCGTTCCGGGACAAGGGGCTTGGCATCTCCGCCTATTTCTCCAAAGCGGATTGGCATTCTCCCTATTATTGGACGCCGGGAATACGGCCGGATACGAAGACATCCAGAGGACCGAGTTACGATCCTACGGAATACCCGTGGCTGTGGGAGAAATTCGTTCAATTTACGCATGAGCAGATTATGGAGCTGATGACGAATTACGGCCGGATAGACGTGCTGTGGCTGGACGCCGGCTGGGTGAACGATTACCGCAAACAAAATATCCGGCTGGGAGAAGTGGTCGAGAAGGCGCGAGAAATCCAGCCTTGGCTGCTCTCGGCGGACCGGACCGTCGGAGGACCTTACGAGAACCTGATCACGCCGGAGCAGACGCTGCCGGAACGGGCGCTGCATGTGCCGTGGGAGAGCTGCATTACGATGGGGACGTCGTTTTCTTTCCGTTACGAGGACCGTTACAAATCGGTGCGTCAGCTTATCCAGCTGCTCATCGAAATTGTGGCAAAAGGCGGCAACCTGGCGCTTAACATCGGCCCTCAGCCGGATGGCAGATTGCCCGAGACAGCGATCGCCCGCATGAAAGGAATGGGAAAATGGCTGAACGTTTACGGTGAAGCGATCTATGGCACTCGGGTCTGCGAGCCGTATTCGGAGGGGAATACATGCTTTACTCAGAAAAACGGCGTCGTCTATGCGTTTTACCTGTACAAGGACGCAAACGAGCAAGTACCGGAGGAGACTGTTATTCCTTGGAACGGAGAGGCCGGAAGCATCGATCTGGTCGGCGGAGAGGAGCGGCTTGCCTATCGCCGTACCGAAAGCGGGATTGCCATTCGTCTGCCGGAAACGGAGCGCTCCGCGAAGGAAGCGCCAATCGCGCATGTCTTCCGGATTCATGCATAACTATCGCTAGAAGGGATGATTCGGAATGCAGAGTTGGTTCGAAGACGCCAAGCTGGGCATATTCATTCATTACGGAATTTACGCGGTTGACGGCGTGGCGGAATCATGGTCCTTCTACAACGGGAACATGACCTATGAGCAATATATGAAGCAGCTTGGCGGGTTTACGGCTTCAAGCTTCGATGCGGAAAGGTGGGCCGATCTGATCGAGAAGTCGGGTGCGAGGTATGCCGTTCTGACGACCAAGCATCACGATGGCGTAGCATTGTGGGATACGCAGCTTAGCGACCTGAATGTCGTGAAGAAGACGCCGGCAGAACGGGATTTGGTCAAGCCGTTCGCGGACGCGATAGCGAAGCGGGATATTCGGCTTGGCCTGTACTACTCGCTGATTGATTGGTCGCACCCGGATTATCCAAGCGTCTATCAGGACGGCAGGATTCCCGAGGATCTGAGCCAGGTCAACCGGTTTTCCAGTCCGGCGGACGGTATCGAGGACGGGGACAAATGGCAGCGGTTCCTAAGATTCAATGAAGGCCAACTTCGGGAGCTGCTGACGAATTACGGCCGGGTAGATCTGCTGTGGTTCGACGGGGATTGGGAGCGAAGCGCTGACCAATGGAATTTGCCGGCGTTCAAGCAGTATCTGAAGTCGTTTAATCCCGATGTGATCGTTAACTCGCGGCTGCAGGGACATGGCGATTACAAGACGCCGGAGCAAGGACTTCCCATTACGAGACCGGAAGGGCCTTGGGAATTTTGCACGACGATTAACGGCTCATGGGGTTATGTGCCGACCGACAACCGTTATAAATCGCTTGGCATGATTATCCGGATGTTCTGCGACTGCATTTCCATGGGCGGAAACATGCTGCTGGACATCGGGCCGCGGGAGGACGGTACAATCGACAAGCGTCAGGAAGATATTTTGCTTGGCCTCGGCGAATGGATCCGTCAGCATGCGGAGGCGGTTTACGGAACGAGAGAAGGCATCATGACGCGTTATTATTTGGGCGGAAGCACGTTGACCCCCGATAAGAAGACACTCTACCTGTTCGTCTATGACGATCCGAAGGAACATGTATGCCTGAAAGGGTTATGCAATCCGATTAAGCGGATTACCGTGCTGCATTCGGGGAAAGAACTGTCGCATCACATTCATGGAGGCGTTCCTTGGTTCGATATTCCGGGAACGACCTGGATCGGTCTAACGGCGGAAGACACGCATGAGCACGTAACGGTGTTGAAGCTGGAATTTGACGAGGAAGTAAAGTTTTACGGAGGCGCAGGAGCCGTAGTGACCCATAACTAGCCAGAACAATGCGATCGGGGGACAGGACATGATGCTTAGCGGAGTGCCGGAGCCGGTGATCGATTACGGGCCAAGGCATTATATTTGCCGGCGTGCCACAGGGCCGCTCGCGCTTGACGGATGCTTAAACAAGCCGTTCTGGGAAGCGGCCGACTGGACCGAGGATTTTACGGATATCGAAGGGGATGTTCGACCTAAGCCGGCGAAGCGGACTCGCGTCAAAATGCTGTGGGACGACGAATATTTGTATGTCGGAGCGGAGCTGTTTGAGGATCAGATCTGGGCAACGCTTACTGAGCGGGACTCGGTTATTTTTTACGATAACGATTTTGAAATTTTTATCGATCCTGACGGGGACACGCATGGTTATTACGAGATCGAGATCAATGCGCTGAATACGGTATGGGATCTGCTTCTCGTCAAGCCGTACCGCGACGGCGGACCGCCGGTGAACGGCTGGGATATAGCCGGACTCCGGAGCGCCGTTTATATCGAAGGCGAGCTGAACAATCCAGCGGCGGACAACCGCATGTGGAGCGTCGAAATCGCTATTCCTTGGGCCAGCTTGCGGGAGTGCGCGGCGGAGAGCAGGCCGCCGCTTATCGGTGAGTTCTGGCGCATTAACTTTTCCAGGGTGGAATGGCAGGCGGAGCCGGCGGAAGGCGGCTACCGCAAGGTGATCAATCCGAAGATCGGCAAGCCCTATCCGGAGGACAACTGGGTGTGGTCGCCGATGGGCATAGTGAACATGCATTACCCGGAGCTGTGGGGCTATGTGGTGTTTTCCGGCGAAGACGGTCCGCATTCTTTTGCGATGCCGGAGGACGAGCGCATCAAGTGGGAGCTGCGGAAGCTGTATTACCGCCAGCGCAACCATTACGCGGCTGAAGGCAGGTATGAAGCGGATGCGAAGCGATTGATGGAAGGCGATGGGTGGTCCATCGAAGCAGCCGTCGAGACGACGCGCAGCCTGTTTCAAATCTCGGCCTTGTCGGAGGATGGAACGTCGCTGTGGTGCATTCGCGAGGACGGGAAGCTGTGGAAGGAGAGAGTGGGACCATGACGACTTGGACTTCGCCGTTTTCGCTGAATCGGGCGGAGCGGGATCTGATCGAGAGCAAATTCAATAGAAAACGCCAGCTGGCGCAGGCCAGGGAACACGAGTTATTCGATGTATTTCGGGAGGAACTGACGGAGGAAGAGTGCTGGGCGCTCAAATATTTGTTTGCCTATATGCCGGTGAACGATCTCGCGGATTATGACGGCGCTTTGTTCTTGAGCCATGTGCGCAGGACGCTGGCGATTCGCCGGCTTGTCCCTTGGGGCGATCGGGTGCCCGACTCCCTGTTCTTGCATTATGTTCTCCCCTACCGGGTCAATACGGAAAATATCGAGGATCACCGCGGCATTTTGTTCAACGAGCTAGCCTATCGCATAAAGTCGCTGACGATGGAAGAGGCCATTCTGGAGACGAATTATTGGTGTCACGAGAAGGCTGCCTATACCGGCAGCGATTTGAGAACGATGTCGCCCCTTACGATGATCAAGAGCGCAAGGGGCCGCTGCGGCGAGGAGTCGACGCTGGCGGTTGCGGCGCTGCGCAGCATCGGCATTCCCGCCCGCCAGGTTTATACGCCCAGGTGGGCGCATTGCGACGATAATCATGCCTGGGTAGAGGCTTGGGCCGACGGAAAATGGCATTACCTCGGCGCCTGCGAGCCGGAAGCGCGGCTCGACCAAGGGTGGTTCGGCCCGCCGGCCCGACGGGCGATGCTTCTGAATACGCGCATCCTGGCCGACTATCCGGGTCCGGAGGATATTACGGTAGCAAGCGATTGGTTTACGGAGATTAATTTGCTCGAAAACTACGCCCCAACGCGTACCGTTAATCTATCGGTCAAAGACAGTGCCGGAAATCCTGTCCCGGGCGCCGAAGTGCGCTTCGAGCTTTACAACATGGCTGAATTTTATCCGATCGCGACGCTCTTGGCGGACGAACGGGGAGAAGTCAGCTTTAAGACGGGGTATGGCGATCTGCTGGTCCGCGGTGCTTGGAACGGCCGATGGGGCGAGGTTAAGCTGGCTGCTTATGGGGATTACCTCCATGAGTTGGTTATGGATCGAACGGGGCAGCCGGAAGGCATCTTTGATCTGGATATGGTTCCTCCGCCGGAAGGCGAAGGCGAACCTGCAGAACCCTTGTCCGGCGAGCGGGAGAGCGAGCATGCTCGCCGGCTTGAAGAAGGGGCGAAGCTTCGCGCCGTCTATGAGAGCACGTTCGCAAGCAAGCAGGATGCCGAGGCATTGGCTGCTTCGCTTGGGCTTCCGGGAGAACGGGTGTGGAATGTTCTGAGCCGCTCGCGCGGGAACTTCCGCGAAATCGAGTCTTTCCTGCGGGAGCGGACGGCCGAATACGGGCAGTGGCCGCTGCTGCTTTTGGAGAGCCTCCGCGAGAAAGATTGGATCGATACGAGAAAGGACACGCTGGACGATCATCTGATCGGCTCACTTGCCGCTTGCGGAAGCCTGCCGGACGGGGATTTCGTTTCTTACGTGCTTTGTCCGCGCGTGCTGAACGAGCTGATCGTGCCGTACCGGCAGTTTTTCCAAGCGGCTTTTACGAAGCCGGAGCGGGAAGCCTTTCGGTTGGACCCAACTGCGCTAATGCGCTGGCTGAGCGAAAGGCATGGCGAATGGGAGGACCTTCCGAATCTGAAGGGGAAAGGCAATCCGGTCGGCACGTTTAAGCTGCAATGGGGCGACCCGGATTCGCTGAACATTCTCTTCGTAGCCGTCTGCCGAAGTTTAGGCATACCGGCGCGGCTGCATCCGCATGAGCTAACCTCGCAGTACATGGCTGACGGCGAATGGCGGGACGCGATGCAAGGCGCGAATGCGCTTCAGTCTTCGATCGGGAGCAAGGGCAGCATTCGTCTGCAACGCGATCCCGAAGCATCGGATGATGCGCCAGAGCCGTCGTATGCCGAGAATTTCTCGGTTGCACGTCTTGAGGAGAACGGATTCTACAAAACGTTAGTCTATCCGGACAAATTTGGCGATGTGTACGGCAAGCTGCTTGAGGCAGAGCCGGGTTCGTACCGGCTTACGACGGGCATGCGACTTCGGGACGGCACGGTATTGGCGCGGTTTACCTATTTCCTCGTACGCGCAGGCGAGAATACGGATGTATGGCTCACCTATCGCAAGGCCACCCGCGATCTTCCCGTGCTTGGCGTTATGGACCGGGCGAGACCGCTCGAAGGGCTGGACGGCTCGGAGCTGACGATAGGCGAACAGATCATGGAGGATGGCGCGGTCGTTGCTTGGATCGAGCCGGAGCGCGAGCCAACGAAGCATTTGCTTCGCGAGTTGGGGGAGCTAGCCGTTTCCTTGAACCAGCTCGGAGGAGTGATCCTGCTCATTATCGGCGATGCGGAATGGACCTCGTCGTTTGATCCTTCGAAATACGAGCTATTGCCGACAGAGGTACGATTCGCGAGAGATCGCTCACAGGTCTCCCTGCCGCAGGCGGCGGTCAGCGAGGCGGGCTACCCGCATCTGTTTGTGCTGGATGGCAAGGATCGCATCCGTTATGCCGCGTCGGGCTATAAGATCGGAATGGGGAAAGAGGCATGGCAAGCGCTGGCTGCCGTAAGGCAGACCAACGAATCATCGCAAGCGAAAGGGAGTGAATCTTAAATGACAAAGCAGAACTACGTGGTCGCCGGCTATGCGAGCGATAACCATCTTGCCGAGCTGACTGTAGAAGACTTGGCGAAGCTTACGCATCTGAATGTCGCGTTTGGCCATGTCAAGAGCGATGCTATTTCAATCGATCATTTGCGCCATCTGGACGAGCTCGCGCGGATTAAGAAGGAACGTCCGCAGTTGAATATCCTGCTCTCCGTCGGAGGATGGAGCGCCGGAGGTTTCTCGGAAGCGGCGTCGACGGAAGAAGGAAGAAACCGCATGGCGGAATCGGCGGTTCGCGTGGTGATCGAGCATCCTTTTGACGGAATTGACCTGGATTGGGAGTATCCTTGCTATGGGGAAGCCGGAATCGGGGCCAGCCCGGAGGACCGCACGAATTTTACGCTGCTGCTCGCTGCCATCCGGGAAGCGCTGGATAAGCTAGGGGAGCTGGACGGCAGGCATTATCTGCTTACGATCGCGGCGGGAGCCGATCAGTATTACATTGACGGAACCCAGATGGATCAGGCACAGAAATATCTGGATCTGATTCAGCTTATGACCTACGATATGCGCGGCGGGTTTCAGGTGCTGACCGGTCATCATACCAACCTTTATACACCGACGGGAGACTTGTTCCGGATCAGTACGGATGCCTCCGTCAATTTGTTTGTTCGTGCCGGGGTGCCGAAGGAGAAGATTGTAATCGGTGCTGCCTTCTATTCGCGGATGTGGAATCAGGTGCCGGACCGGAACAACGGGCTTCACCAGATGGCCGGCAGCGTTGGCGGGTACGGGCCGGACTTCACGGCTTTAACTGAAGAATACATTGGCAAAAACGGCTTTGTTCGTTATTGGGACGAGGAAGCTCGCGCGCCTTATTTGTTTAACGGTTCAAGCTTTATCTCTTACGACGATGAGGAATCGATCCGGCGCAAGTGCGATTACGTGAAAGCTAGCGGATTAGGCGGTCTGATGTTCTGGGAATTCGGCTGCGACCGGACCCGCCGGCTGCTGAATGCCATACAAGACGCATTTCGGGGAGATGGGGAGACGTTATGAAGGTTGGATTAAGTACATACAGTCTGCTCCCCGCGCTTAAGGCGGGGGACATGTCGGTGCTTGACGTTGTGGAGTGGATTGCCGGGAACGGCGGCGAGCATATGGAAATCGTTCCTTACGGCTTTACGCTTGTCGATCAGCCGGAGCTTGCGGATGCCGTGCGGGAGAAGGCCAAGGAAGCTGGAGTCGAGCTGTCCAACTATTCGATGCCGGCCAACTTCGTGCAAGACGGCGAAGACGCGTTCCAGGCTGAAGTCGCGCGGGTTAAAGATCATGTCGATCTGGTAAATAGGCTCGGCATGAAGCACATACGTCATGACGTGACGGCGTTTACGCTTCCTCCCGAGAGCATGACGATTCAATGGTTCGAGGAGAATTTGCACCACATGGTGAGGGGAAGCCGGCTGATCGCCGATTACGCTGCGGCGTACGGCATTACGACAACCATCGAGAACCATGGCTTCAGCGTGCAGGCAAGCGACCGCGTGCAACGCGTGCTGCATGAGGTGAACCGTCCGAACTTCAAGACGACGCTCGATGTTGGCAACTTTCTGTGCGTCGACGAGAATCCGCTCGTTGGCGTGAGCCGCAACTTGCCCTATGCATCGCTGATCCATATTAAAGACTTTTATATTCGTCCTAGCGACGAGTCTCCGGGAGGCGGCGATTGGTTCAAGTCCGCCCATGGCACCTATTTGCGCGGCGCGATTGCCGGCCACGGCGATCTCGACCTCCGGCGAATCTTCCGTCAGATCAAGCAATCCGGCTACGATGGCTATCTGACTGTCGAATTCGAAGGGATGGAGGAGTGCCGCATGGCCTCCCGCATTGCCATGGATAACGTAAAGCGGCTATGGCAGGAAATCTAAGAAAAACCACTATCGCGGCTGCTCTATTGCGGTAATGAAAAATCGGTCTCCCACGGAGACCGATTTTTCATTGTTGCTCGTATTCCGTTTTTACCCTCTGCATCTGAGCAATATGCCGCTTGGCGTGAAGAGCCAAGAAATAGATGTACTGGTACACATCGATTTTGCCTAGGTTATTTACGCTCATCATCGTTTTATGCAAGATTCCTTCGCCATTGCTTAATTGTTGCAAAATGTCCAGGCATTCCCCAACCTGACTTTCTAGCAACTTGCGAACCTGATCAAGCGGCATTTCTCTCCTTGGCTCCATATGCTCCGGCCTGATCCATTTGAAAGATTTGTGTTCCGCGATCTGATCCAGCTCTCCCAGATTATCTTGATAATGATTGAGCGAATCTTCCAAATTCAATTTGGCTGCGAGCATAAGGGCCTTGTTTTTTCCTTTTCGAATGAGGATCAGCAGAAAATGGTTCGTAAGAGTAACGTGCTCCAGAATTTGAGCGATGCTCCATCCTTCGAGAGGCTGGTACATTTGCAAAGCTTCCGGAGCAGCAAACCAATACTCGTATTCACCTAATATCTGATTTAACTCACTATTAATCCGCTCCATCGTGTTTTGAATGGACATAAGACTCACCAGCCTTGGTTAATCAATTTCCGTACAGATACTGCATGACCTCTTTTTCTTTTAGCTTGATTTTATACTCCTTGGCCAGGAATCTGCCTATTGATTGACCCTTATAGTACAAGTGAGAATCGAGTTTGCAGGTCGTCAAATCTTTAAAGAGTAAAAGGTAGTAATCTTCCGTCGGATTTTTTGTGAGATTGATATAGATGTAACCCAGTTTCTTTTTGGTAACGGCTTCTATTAACTTAATGTCCTTGATTACGAGGCTTTTCTTGAAAAAGAATAGCGTCGATTTCGTAAGTATCCCATCTTGAATCTTGCAGCTTACGGTAAGATAGAAACCAAGGAATAGAGATACGGCAGCAGCGAGCCAGTATAAGCCGCTGAAATAATTCCACCCGAGAAGGAGTAATAGGAAAATAACTCCGAGTAAGAAAAGGACATGCCCTCTGGTTATTCTGAACGTCATGATTACTCCCCCCAAAAACATTGCTGTTTTCTACTGAAACGTAAAGAGCAGGACTCTGCTCTTTACGATAATTCATCCAGCGTCATGCCGAGGCTTGGCGCCATATGGGCGAGGAACCACTCCGTTTCCGGAAGCCCGAGCTGCTTCATTGCGGCTTCCGTCTGCCCCTTGGCCACGAGAAATTCCCGGTTGCCGGTGGATACCTCGGTCAGGCATTTCAAGTAAGCGTCCAGCAGGTCTGCGGCTTTTACGATTTTGTGGAGCAGCTGATCTTCTTCGGATAACGTGCTTCCCGGCTTGCCGAGAAGCGGGGCATACGAGGATTGCAGCTGTTCCGGCACCATGCCGAGTAGCCGCTCTGCTGCCATTGCTTCTATCTCGCGGAAGCTTGCGAGCATTTTCGGATTGTGATGCTTCACGGGAGTCGGGATATCGCCGGTAAAGACCTCGGTCGCATCATGGAACAAGGACAGCGTTACGGCGCGGTCCGCGTTATAGCTGCGTCCGAAAAAGCTGTTGCCGATCTCGCATAGCATATGGGCAAGCAGCGCTACGTGGAAGGAATGCTCCGCAACGGTCTCCTTGGTCGTATTTCGCATCAGACTCCAGCGTTCAATATATTTCAGGCGGTACATATAGGCGAAAAAATGACTTTCCATCCGTTACGCAAACTCCTCTCTAATCCCTCGTGCATCAGTACTTGTTTTACAATATCCTACCATAATTCCGCGGACTCCCGCATACATGCGGTAAATTCTAACGAAACGACGTATCCTTATTTGCCCGAAAAGAGGGCATTCGGAATTCTAACGAAACGCAGACACGCTATCAGCTGGAAAAAGCCCGCCAGATGAGCAAATGCAGCCCAATAGCGATACTACGTTTCGTTAGAAATGGGAAACAGCAAATTAGGCGAAATAACGATACGTAGTTTCGTTAGCCTCGCGGTAAGAGGAGGCGGATGGTTTACGGCCATACGGGAAGGGGCAGCATGTATTTGCAGATCATTGTTGGAGACAAACCGGTCGATGCGTTTGATCATTTCCTCCTGAAGTGGAAGGAGCTTGGCGGCGATTCGATCACCGAAGAGGTAACTAAGATTATAAACGGAGAACAATAGCCAAATAGCCTTGTTAACTTAACTTATTTAAATATTTATCTTGTTTTAATTTAAAAAAATCATTAAAATAATCCTTGGGTAAAGGAAATAAAGCTTTTGCCTTTTTAAATTGCTTTTTAACGGTTAACGACTAATTCGGCATTAATGAACCAGAGATGGAGCTGGACATAAGCCTAAATAAGAGTTGGTTTTTTACAACTTTTATTTAGGCTTTTTTTGTCTCTATTAGAATTTTATATTGAAGGTAAAGATCAGGTTTACCTAAAACTAAGGATGGATTTTTTGGAAAAAAATGAAAAGCAAATTCAAAAAGAAGTTGCGAGTCACATTGGAAGACTACTGCGAGAAGCTTTTGGAAAAGGCCCGCAATCGATTTTTGTTAATATCAGCCGCCCGTTTATCGTGATCTACTTGAGGAATTTCTTATCGCCAACCGAAAAGATTCTTCTTCAGCAGGATCAGGTGAATTCCGTGCAGCATACCCGTGACCTGGTCATGAAATCGCTGATGCCGGAAATAAAAGCCTACCTCCACCTGCTTGCGGGTATGAACATCAGGGAGTTTTATTATGACTGGGGATTTCATAATCATTCCGGCATGCTTGTTGGCATTGAAGCGGAGGATGATTCCCTCGGGTTCAGACCGCAGGAACGGTATACGGGGAAAGAGGAGCTGCACGATGAAATCGATCGCATTAGTCACCAAATCCAAAAGAAGCCGGATGAAACTTATTCCTACATGATCAATGATCGGACACTCCTGGTCGTCAGAAGGGGAATCCTGATCAGCATCGGCAAGGAGTTGATCCGCCTTGGATTCGAAGAAAGCCTGAAGCTTGCGGAACGTAACCTGGAAAAAAGCTATTTGATTAACAGCAGCCGCTTCCAGGAGATCATCAAATCGCAGATTTTAGACGTGTTTGTAGATTGGGATTTCCATGAGGATAAAAGCGTTATCGTATTTATTCTAAATCCGAATCCTAAATGAAGAAACGGATAAGATGCGGACAAAGGAAAATAATAGGTAAAGTTTCGGTTGAGTTATTCCGAATATATTACTACAATAAATCTGGGGCGAAAGAAATAATGCTTTTGCCTAAATTAAGGATGAATGATCTTGGAAAAAGAGGCTCAAGCCGAAATAGCGAGCTATGTTGGCAGATTGCTGAGAGAGGCTTTCGGGAGAGGACCGCAATCCATTTATGTCAGCATCAATCGGCCGTTTGTCGTATTATATCTAAGAAACTTCCTGTCGCCGACGGAGAAGATTCTTCTTGAGCAAGATCAAATCCACTCGATTCAATCGACCAGAGACCTATTAATGAAGTCGTTGATTCCCGAGATCAAAGCCTACCTGCTGCTGCTGGCAGGCATGGATATTCAGGAATTTTATTATGACTGGGGCCTGCACAATCATTCGGGCGTTATGGTTGGCGTTGAGGGCCGGGATGCCCAAGGCCAACCCTTGCTCGGTTGCGAATATACGGGGAAAGATGAGCTCCAGCACGAAATCAGTCTAATCAGCCAGCAGGTCCAGAAGCGCCCGGACGAGTTGTATTCTTGCCTCATCAATGATAGAACTCTACTCGTTATTCGGGTGGGAATTCTGATCAGCATCGAGAAAGAATTGATCCGGATCGGACATGAAGAAAGCTTGAGACTGGCCAAGCGCAATCTTGAAAAAGGGCATCTGCATAACAATGGTCATTTTCAGGAGTTTTTAAACGCAAAGGTTATAGATCTGTTTGTTGACTGGGATTTCCATCTGGATAAAAGCGTCATGGTGTTCATTTTAAATCCGAATCAATGATTGGCGGTAATGAACCAGATAGATCGCTGGACATCAGCCTAAATAAAAGCTGCAATATGCGGCTCGTATTTAGGTTTTTTATTATGGGTAAATTATTTTCGGACAAGGAGTAGGAAATATGAGCCATTATGTTGAACGAAGCGAGGTTCTTAATCGAATAACAGATGCCGTCTTTGCTCTCAATAACTCCTGGGAATTTACTTATATGAATAAAGAAGCAGCCAAATTGTTTTCTTGCACGCCGGAAGAAGCGATTGGCAAATGCATATGGAGTGCGTATCCAAAAGAGATTTATAGCATTTTCTACGAGCATTATCTTAAAGCGATGCAGGAGCAGGTTCGGGTCGAATTTGAAGCTTACTGTCCGCCCATCTCGATGTGGCTGGAGGTAAAAGCTTATCCTTCCGAGAGCGGTCTTTCCGTATACCTGCATGATATTACGAAGAAAAAAGGCTTGTCTTTGCTTAAGGAGCAGCACTACGCCTCGCTTTTCAAATATAATCCGGATGCGGTATTTGCCTTCGATCTGGAGGGGAATTATCTTAGCGTAAATCCGGCGATGGAGCAGCTGTTAGGCTATGAGGCGGATGAATTCTTGAAGATGTCCTATATTCCGCTTATTCCCGCGGAGGAGCTGGAGAAAACAAAAAGTCTCTTCAAGCTGGCAGCAAAGGGGATTACGCAGCATTATGAAACAAAGGCAATTCACAAGAGCGGCAAAGTTATTGACGTGAAAGTAACGAACATGCCGATTATCGTCAATAATGAATCCGTGGGAGTCTTTGGCGTTGCCAAAAGCATTATGCAGGAAAATCAAAACAAAACAAAGCTGCTGGAAGCGGAAAAATTGACGGCGGTTGGCCAGCTGGCAGCTTCCATTGCTCACGAAATCAGGAACCCACTCACTTCGCTGAAAGGTTTTGTTCAACTCATCGAACAGACTGTATCGGGCGTTAGCGCTAATTATTTTACGATTATGAAGGACGAGCTGCGCAGAATCGAGCTGATTACGAGCGAGCTGTTATACCTGGCTAAGCCGCAGGCTCAGGAATTCAAGGATGAACGAATCTGCCAAATCATCCAGGATGTTAACATGCTCATGAGCTCACAGGCTTTAATGAATAACGTGGAGCTCCGAATAACGGGCCTGGATGGTCTGCCGGAAATTCGTTGCGTGGCGGCGCAGCTGAAGCAAGTATTTATCAATCTGATTAAAAACGCCATGGAAGCTATGCCTAGCGGCGGGGTCATACATATCCATGCCTCCAGCCCAAGCCCGGAAACGCTAATGATTCAGGTGTCCGATACGGGAAAAGGCATCCCGCAGGAGCTTATCGCAAAGATTGGCTCTCCCTTCTATACAACCAAAGAGAACGGGACGGGCCTTGGCATGATGGCCACCCAGCAAATCATACATTCGCATGGCGGAACGCTTGATATAACAAGCACGGAAGGCGAAGGGACTACGATCCATATTTGTTTGCCCGCCGCAAACGTACAGAATCAAGATGAAACGGGTGACGGTAAATGAAGGAAGATATCAGAGAGGCATCCGGAATGTGCAGGTGTCTTTCTTTGTTTTCGGACAGTTATCTCTCAAGTAGTATGCTATTATAAAGGCTATAATGTTGATCGACATCATATAGAAACGAGGGATGGCTTACGAGGGAGTTTGGACTTGCGTTTAATCACTTTTTCGAACGATGGATGTTTCTGCTGATCCCGGGATCGCTTGTCCTGGGTTTTCTTTTTGCCGATACGCTTGCTCCGATGGTGGAAGCCGTACCGTATTTGTTCGCTTACGTGACCTTGACGATGGCCATTGGCTGCGGACTCCGGCATTTATACGAGGTGGTCAAAAAGCCAGGCATCCTGGTATGGACGCTGATATTGGCTCATCTATTGTCTCCGCTGGTCGCCTACGGGCTTGGCTCGTTATGTTTTGGAGCGTCCTCTCCTTATGTGGTTGGGCTTGTACTCTTTACGATCATTCCGCTTGGCGTATCCACCGTTCTGTGGGTCGGGATGTCAGGCGGAAGCGTGCCGCTTGTGCTTGCGATGGTCGTGCTGGACTCCGCGTTAAGCCCGCTTGTTGTGCCTTACGGCATTCATTTATTTTTTAATACCTCGGTTGATATTGCGATTGGCCCGATTATGTTCGACTTGTTTGTTATCGTTGTTCTGCCGACTATCATTGGCGTAGCTCTGTACGAGCTCAGCAAGGGACGTATTCAGGAGAAGGTCAAGCCGGTTGCCATGCCAATCTCGAAGCTTTGCTTTGTTGCGGTGGTCGCTTTAAACGCTTCGGCTATTGCGCCGTATGTCGACCAGTTAAAGCATGACATGCTGAAGCTGATCCCGCTTGTTATCGTGCTTGTGGGGGTATGTTATGCAGTAGGCTTCCTGGGAACGGCCAAATTCGGAGGCAAAGAGGTGCAGGTAACCGTCTCCTATGCCACCGGCATGCGAAATATTTCGCTTGGCATCGTGCTGGCGCTGGGCTATTTCAGCCCGCTGGCTGCCGTACCGGTTGTGCTCTCTATCCTTGTGCAGCAGCCGCTTGCGACGGTGCATCATTTTGTTTTACAAAAACTTAACAAAAACAAGACTAGCGAAGCCGCATGACGGCATGTACGATAAAACGAGTGACAAATAGGCATATTGGAGATGAAAGGCCATGAACAGCTTTCGCAACCGATTAACGTTAACCATGATCATTATCCTTGCGTTATCCGTAACCGCAGCCGGCCTCTTCATGGCAAAAACGTTTAAGGATAACCATATTAATGCGCTTGAGGACAATATGATCCGGGAGATGCATATCATTCTGGCCAAGACCGAATGGAAGCAGGGAGATAACGCGTCGTTGTTCCCTTATTTCACGGAGGAAGCCGAGAATCTTAAGACCTATGCGGATACCAGGGTTACCTTCATAGCAGGAGACGGAACCGTCCTTGGCGATTCGGACCATGCTCCGGAAACGATGGATAACCACAGCAGCCGGGTTGAGGTTGTGAAGGCTCATAAGGACGGCATTGGACGGGCTATACGCTACAGCGACACATTGAAGGAGAATTTATTATACGTTGCCTTGGCGGTGAATCCTTCCGATCCTCACTCTAACGTTATCCGTCTTGCAATGAGTCTGAAGGAAGTCGACAAGAGTATCGATCAGCTATGGACCGTATTGATTATCGGGCTGCTGATTTTGTTTATCGTTGCCGCTTTTATCAGTTACCGGATCGCCTTAAGCTTAACACGTCCGCTTGAGCAAATTACGAAGGTTGCCCAGCGTATCAAGCAAATGGATTATAAAGCAAGGGTGAAGGTCAGGAAGCAGGATGAAGTTGGCGAGCTAGGTCATGCTATTAATGCCATGGCCGAAAGCCTCGAGGTACAGATGACGCGGATCCGGCAAAACGAAAGCCAGCTGGAGAGCGTGCTTGAAAACATGATTAACGGCGTTATGATGATCGACCCGGCCGGCAAGATTCTGCTCATGAGCCGCCGCGCCGGAGAACTCCTCGGTATTTCGACCGGCGAGCTTGTCGGCAGGAATTACGCGGAAGCCAAGCAGCAATACGAGCTGTCCCAGCTGATTCAGGAGGCGTTGGAGGGCCGCGAGCATATCCGCGAGGAGATTACGTTCTACTTCCCGGAGGAACGCTTGCTGGAGCTTAACCTGGTGCCGATTCTTCAGGAGAACCAGGAATTCGGCGGGGTTCTGCTCGTGCTTGCGGACGTGACGGCGATCCGCCGGCTTGAGCGGATGCGCAGCGAATTCGTGGCAAACGTATCGCATGAGCTGAAGACGCCAATCGCGGCGGTAAAAGGCTTTGCCGAGACGCTTCTTGGCGGCGCGGTTAACGATGAGGAGACCGCCCGTTCCTTCCTGCAAATCATTTATGACGAGAGCGACAGGCTGAACCGTCTCATCGGGGACATATTGGCGTTGTCGAAAATCGAATCGAAGCGTGTTCCGCTGTATTTCTCGCCGGTGGAGATGGATTCGTTCATGACGAAGACCGTTACGATGATGGAGCCGGAGGCAGCCAAGAAATCGATCAAGCTGCAGCTGGAGATGGAGCATGGCTTGTACGTGGAAGCCGATGAGGACCGTTTACGACAAATTATGATGAATGTCATTGCAAATGGCGTAAACTATACACCAGAAGGCGGTAAAGTGTCGGTTCATATCGAAAGCATCGATGAGGATCATATCCGGATTCAGATCAGCGATACCGGCATCGGCATTCCGAAGAAGGATTTGCCGAGGATTTTCGAGCGGTTCTACCGGGTGGATAAAGCAAGATCCCGCAGTTCAGGAGGCACCGGGCTTGGTCTGTCGATCGTCAAGCATCTGGTTGAGCTGCACAAAGGCACAATAGCGGTGACAAGCGCCGTAGGCGTTGGTTCCACATTTGTCATTGAGCTGCCCGTTCTCCAGCAATAACAGCCAGCCGAAAAATTTACCCATTCTTCATGAAATCGTGCTAAACTAAGGTAGAAAATTTGTGTCCAGGCTGGACAAGCTGGAGGTACTCATGTCACATAAAGTGCTCGTTATTGAGGATGAACCGACACTCGCGCGACTATTATCGTATAATCTGACGCAAGAGGGTTACGATACGACTGTTATTGATCATGGTGCAACCGGGCTTCAAACTGCTTTGCAGCGCACCTTTGATCTCATTATTTTGGACATCATGCTGCCAGGCTTGAACGGCTTTGAAATATTGACAAGGCTTCGCCAGAACGGGGTTAAGACGCCTATTATTATTTTGACCGCCCGCAATGCGGAGGAAGAGGTCGTTCAAGGGCTGAAGCATGGCGCTGATGACTACATTACGAAGCCGTTTGGCGTTGCGGAGCTCCTCGCGAGGGTATCGGCGGTATTGCGCCGGACGCAGCAGGATGACAGCGTGCCGATCGAGACGTCGGAGAAGGTCATTACCGTGGGAGATTTGTCGATTTATCCGGAGAAGTACGAAGTGATTCTGAACGGGGAGACCGTTCCGCTTCGTCCGAAGGAATTCGAAGTGCTGCTGTATCTCGTACAGCGTCCTGGGATGGTTATTACGCGCGATGATTTGATGAACGTAGTCTGGGGCTTTGATTATATCGGCGGCCAGCGTACGGTTGACGTCCATGTCAGTTCGCTGCGCAAGAAGCTGGAGCTTGGCCAATCCGTACAGATCGAATCGATTCGCGGCGTCGGTTATAAATTAGTCATGTCAAAAAAACTCGTCACACCAAAGGGATAAGGTGGACGAGTTTTTTGTTTGCGCTATTGCCGGTTCCAATCCAGCATCTTGCGCTGGAATTGCTTGGGGGAGCAGTCATTGTACTTCTTGAACATCTTATAGAAGTGGGCCATGTTAGGCATTCCGATCCGTTCCCCGACCTCGGTAATGCTTAGATCCTTCGTAAGAAGAATACGTTCCGCCCATTTGATCTTCCGGTAATTGACGAATTCCGTGAAGGACATCCCTATTGTTTTCTTGAAAAACTTGACGAAGTAGTAATAGCTCATGTTGGCGATCCGGCATACTTCTTCTACCTGAATCCGGTCGGTCAGCCGGTTCTCGACATAGTCCAGGACAGGCTTCAGCCGCAGTCGGTCGAAATCGTCCTGCTCGGCGAGCATCTTCCGGTTATCGTTGCGAAGCAGCGTCAGCAGAATCTGCTTGATCAGCACGCTAACCGCGATTTCATAGCCGGTCTCCTTGCGTTCCGCCTCATGATGCAGCTGGCGGATGTAATCTCCGATCTGCTTCTTCACTTTGCCGTTCTCTTGGAAAATATAATTGGCCATGCTGAGCGGATTCTCGGTCTCGGAGAAATAACGCATATAAGCAATCGTGCTCTGATCGAAAAACGGCTCCAGCTCGAACTGCAGGACGATGTAGTCGAGATGCCCGACACTCTTGTCGCGGTGCAGCTGGGAAGCGCCGATCATAATGATGTCGCCGGGCTGCAGATGGTAGCTCTCTTCCTCGACATCCACATCCAGCCTGCCTTTTATGATATAGAGCAGCTCAAGCTGCCGGTGATAATGCCAGTTGGTGAAATCGTCATCCTTCCGGATCGGCTGCCAGACACGCAAGGATAACAAAGGGTTTTCATAGACAACTTTCTCGTTAAACGGCTCCACCTTTGCTGGTCCCACCTTACGTTGAAGTTTAATTCCGCACTTGCCGCCAGCAGGCGACAGGTTGCCTTCTTCATTGTAGTGGGCTTGGGCGTTAAAGGCAACCATTCGCCAAATCGCCGGGGAGATAGGTATAATAGAGTCAGAACGCGAGAGGAGATGACGGCATGCGGCCAAAAGTGTACATATCATCCAAAGTATCCGATGAGGTAAAAGCATACCTCGACCAATATTGTGAATGCGAAATGTGGCAAAACCCGGAGAGAGCGATTACCGGGCAGGAGCTTGCCGAACAGATCGGCGACGTGGAAGGATTGCTTGCAGCCGGAAATGCAATCAGCGAGCGGCTGTTAAGCGCAGCGCCGAAGCTGCGTGCAGTCAGCAATATTTCGGTTGGCTACAACCATAACGATCTGGACGCGATGAATAAACGCGGCATTATCGGCACTCATACGCCTTACGTGCTGGATGAGACGGTGGCGGATTTGACGCTTGCCCTTATGCTGGCAGCAGCTCGCAGAGTAACGGAGCTGCATAATCTCGTCCGTGCAGGAGAATGGCAGCGCGGTGTTGGCGAGCAGCTGTTTGGACTTGACGTGCATCATGCCAAGCTTGGCATTATCGGGATGGGACGCATTGGCGAGCAGATTGCCAAGCGCGCCAAATTCGGATTCGATATGGAGGTTTCCTATTATAACCGCAGCCGCAAGCCGGAGACGGAGGAGCGTCTCGGCGTAAATTACCTGGCGCTGAACGAGCTGCTGGAGCAGTCGGATTTTATCGTGCTGATGACTCCGCTTACGCCGGAGACCAAGCATATGATCGGCGAAGAGCAGTTTAACCGGATGAAACGGACCGCGATCTTTATTAACGTATCGCGCGGCGAGACGGTTGACGAAGCAGCTCTGATTGAGGCTTTGCGCACGAAACGCATTTATGCGGCAGGCCTCGATGTGTACGAGAAGGAGCCGGTCAGCCCGGACAATCCGCTGCTTCAGCTCGATAATGTGGTGACGCTGCCGCATATCGGCTCGGCAACGAAGAAGACGAGGAACGACATGGCTATGGTTGCGGCCCGCAACCTTGTGGATGCTTTATACGGCAGAGAGCCTCAATACGTCATTCCGGAATTGAAAAACTAAAAGCGAAAGAGGCTGTCCCTGAGAGGGAACAGCCTCTTTTTTGTTGTAGACTCCGATCGGTGTTAATGCCGGTCTTCGTGGCTTTTCCGGCCCTCGAAGTACATTTTTGCCGGATTCACTTCGCTTTCCTTCGCGGAGATGGAGCTGGATACCAGCTTGAATACGGAGGTTTTGCTGCCCATTGAAGAGACGTACCGTTCCAGATGGGTTCTTGCAAGCGGCCGGTCGAAATAACCGGGAACGTATTTGTCCAGCATGACCTGCATCGCCGCGGTTGCTTCCTCCCAATCAACGACTTTCTCGATGGTCCCGTAAATAATGGCGCTCATATAAGCGGTATCCACATGGGCTGGCGTGGGATCCGCGATCGTGCCGTACTCTTCGCTGACCGTAAAGCAGGCCGCCGGGTTTTCGGCAATCATTTCGATTTTTCGTCCTTCGGATGCACCATGGAAGTAGATGGCGTTATCCTTCCAGACGAAGTTTAAAGGCACGACGTAAGGAACATTATCCGAGGCAAGGCCAAGAAATCCGGTCCGGGCCTGCCCCAGGAAGCGTTCGATTTTGCCAGCATCGGTGCAGGCTCTTTTTTGCAAGCGGATGGGAAACATTTTACTTCACTGCCTTTCTTTATTGTTCATTGTGTTATCATTGTAGAAGGAAACTGTCCCTGTCAAAAGGTACAGTTTTGTTCGGAATAAGGGGTACAGATTGAGGTGACAGGATGATCAGCTTAACGCCGGAATTGGATAAACAGAGTGGGATTCCGCTTTATCAGCAGCTATTTGCCTATTTAAAAGGACAGATCGAATTGGGCATGCTGCGCGAAAATGACCGGCTGCCTTCGATCCGGCAGCTCTCCGTTTATTTGTCCGTCAGCAAAAATACCATCGAAACCGCCTATCAGCAGCTTTTGGCGGAAGGCTATATACAGAGCCGGCTTCGCAGCGGCTTATACGTCATGCCTCTTGATCAGCTTGAGGGAGTTAAGAAGTCAAAGCCGGCCAGACCAGAGGTAAAGTCCGGCGCGGTGAGGCTGCCTCCTAACGCGATCAACTTTGAATACGGCGATGTAGAGCTGGAGCATTTTCCGGTGCGGCTGTGGAAGAAGTGCCTGGTGGATGCGCTGGAGGAATGTACGACGGAGGTATACGGCTACGGCGACCGTCAGGGGCATAAGGGACTCCGGTCGGAGATTGCCCGTTATTTGTACCAGTCACGCGGGGTGGTCTGCGCGCCGGATCAAATTTTTTTGAGCGCCGGGACGCAAACGATGGTCAGCCTGCTGGCCCAGCTTTTGCCTCTGCCTGAGGCGATTGCGATGGAAGAGCCGGGGTATAACGGGGTTAGGACGGTTCTGATGAACATGGGGCGAAGGATCATTCCTATGCCTCTCGAGCATGACGGAATCTCGGTCGAGCATCTGAGGGAAAGCGCAGCGAGTATGGTATACGTGACGCCTTCCCATCAATTTCCGCTAGGGATGATCATGCCGGTTCACAACCGGATCAAGCTGCTTCAATGGGCATATGAGCGGGACGGCTATATCATTGAGGATGATTTCGACAGCGAGCTGCGTTATCAAGGGCAGCCTATTCCGGCGCTTAAGGCGCTGGACACCGGGGACAAGGTTATTTATTTGGGGACCTTCTCGAAGTCGTTCCTGCCGGGAATACGGCTCAGCTATATGGTGATGCCGGAACGGGCTGCGCAAGATTTCAGAAGCAAGCTGCAAGCGTACAGCCAGTCGGTATCGCCGCTTATTCAAGCCGCCATGTACCGGTTCATGAAGGAAGGGTATTTCGAAAGCCATATCCGCAAGATGAAAAAGCTGTATCAGGCCCGTCACCGGATGCTACTTCGTACGATTCAGGAACAGCTCGGCAGCCAAGTCGGCATTATCGGAGAGCGGTCGGGCATGCATCTGCTGCTTGACGTCTATGGGCGCTCCGGCGATGAGCTTGTGGAGAAGGCATTGGAATATGGGGTTATTGCTTATACGCCAAGGAAGCATTGGCTGCACCCGGAGGCATGTCCGCCCTCGTACATCATGCTTGGATTTGGCGGACTAAACGAGCAAAAAATCCGTGAAGGAATTATTGGGTTGCGTAAGGCTTGGTTCCCCTAAGATGTGATACAATACGATGGAGACCTAACTAAGGAAAGAGAAGTGAATTTTTTTGATTACGATTACGATTCCGGAACCGGACGTTACGATTTACAAGCAGACGAACCCGCAGCTTAGCCATATTTACAACTTTACGGATTTCCATCTGATTACGCGTGAAAAGGGCGGCTTCTTTATTTTCTACAATTTCAAAGGAGACGTGCTCTTTGTGGGCAAAGCGAGAAAGCTGAGACCGCGCATTAAGAAGCATTTCGAAGACAGCGTATCCCCAATGAAGAATCACCGCGACGAAGTGACCAAGATCGAGATTTACGTGAATGAAGATCCGGTGGAGCGGGAAATTTACGAGACTTACCTGATCAATCAATTCCGGGCGAAATACAATGTGGACAAGGTGTTGTTCCGCTAGGAAATAGAAGCGATTGGATGCAAAGGCTGCTCAGCTATGAGGGCCTTTTTTTCGTTGGGAACGTTGTTGGAATGGAGAGATGTGAAGATCCTGCAGGATGTTCTATAGTTTCGGTAGTTCCATTCGCGAGAGGATGAGCTATACTGTAGCGGCATCAATGATTTCCTGAGAGAAGAGGGATTGCTTATGCAACGGGAGAAACGGAATAAAATTGCGGTTAATCAGCTTGGGTTCCGGCGGTTGGACCGGAAAACGGCTGTTATAGAGGGTGAAGGCGGAACGTTCAGATTGATTAGCCAGGAAACGGGCGAAGTGGTGTTGGCGGGGGAAACCGGGACTGCCGTAGAGGACAGATCCAGCGGCAGGAAGGTTTGCCGGGCGGATTTTTCGAGTGTGCAGCAAGCGGGGATCTATAAGCTGGAGACGGAGGAAGGGCGAGTCTCGGATTGGTTTGTCATTGGAGACGAGGGTTATAAGGCTGCTCATCAAGCATTATTGAAAGCGTTTTATTATTTCCGCTGCGGAATCGAGCTGGAAGAGCCGTATGCGGGAGTATGGAAGCATGATGCCTGCCATCTGACGCCTGCGATCGTATACGGAGATGAAACGAGGCAAGTGGATGCTTGGGGCGGATGGCATGATGCCGGCGACTATGGCAAATACGTGGGACCGGGTGCAAAAGCCGTTGCGGATTTGCTGCTGGCTTATGAATATTATCCGGGAGCTTTCTCTGTCGCGGTGCCTTTGCCTGAAACAGACGGCGTGATGCCGGATGTGCTCCATGAATGCCGGTATGAGCTGGAATGGATGCACCGCATGCAGGATGCGGAGTCCGGCGGCGTATTCCACAAGCTGACAACGCTGCGCTTCCCTGCTTCGGATACAATGCCGGAAGACGATACGGACGAGCTGTACGTTTCACCGGTATCGGCCACGGCAACGGGCTGCTTTGCTGCTATTATGGCGATGTCGGCGCGCGTGTACGGAGGTTTTGATGCAGCGTTTGCTGCCGAATGCAAAGCAGCCTCCGAACGGGCATGGGATTGGCTTCAGAAGCATCCGGAGGTGCCGGGCTTCCGTAATCCGCCGGAGATCGTAACCGGTGAATATGGTGATGAGGTGGACACCGATGAGCGGTATTGGGCGGCGGCCGAGCTATATCGTACAACGGGAGAAGAACGGTATCACGAGGCTTTTCTTCAGTTGGCGGAGCGGGAATTCGACAAGTATGAGCTGGGCTGGGCCGATATGGGCGGTTACGGGACAATCTCGTATCTGTTGTCGGAACGGAAGGGAGATCCGGCTGTTATAGAACAGCTGCGGGCCGGTCTGTTGGAACGAGCCGAGCGGCTGGCCGCTGTAAGCCGGAAGGACGGCTACGGCGTATCTTTACAGCCGGAGGAGTACATATGGGGCAGCAACATGCTGGTGCTTAACCGTGCGATGCTGCTGCTAATCGCGGATCGCGTGGCGGGAACCGTTGCGTATGCGGAGTTGGCGCTGGATCACGTTCATTATCTGTTCGGGATGAACGTAATGGGCATCAGTTATGTAACGGGATTCGGCAGCCGGCCGGTTAAACATCCGCATCATCGCCCATCCGAAGGCGATGGCGTGGACGATCCGGTTCCGGGGCTAGTATCCGGCGGGCCCAACCTTGGCATTCAGGACGACTATGCCCGCGAGCATCTGGCAGGCAGAGCACCTGCCGCTTCCTTCGCCGATGTGATGGAAAGCTACTCGACAAACGAAGTGACGATCTACTGGAATTCGCCTGCGGTGTTTGTACTAAGTCATTTTGCGTAAGAGGGCCGATTGCTGAGCATGGATAGGACTAAGACCCTCATGGGGTCTTATCGCATTTGCGGGTAGCCGAAAAGGGCCCGCGGAAGCAGGCCAAACTCGGAATAAGACCCTGAGAGGGTCTTATGGATAAGCTCAAGGAGCTAAATGGTGATGATAAGACCCTCATGGGGGCTTATCGCATTTGCGGGTAGCCGAAAAGGGCCCGCGGAAGCAGGCGAAATACGGAATAAGACCCTGAGAGGGTCTTATGGAT
>NZ_BILY01000012.1 GCF_004000805.1 Paenibacillus glycanilyticus NBRC 16618 | reverse complement strand
GAATTCATGGCTTTTGGTTTATCGAGCTTTCCTCTTCCTCCGATGGTAGATCAACCACCCCATCCAACCGAGCCCCAGCGCGAGCAGTACGCCAAGCAGCACGATATAAGACAGATGGAACAGGGATTCATTCATTTGGGTAACCTCCTTAAACGCCAGCTCTTACCCAAATAGGATGAATCTAACGGGCCAAATTATACGGTTGCCTTGTTTGTCATTTCTTCACCGCTGCCTTGAATGCTTTCACCAGATCATCCGCGCTCTCCGAGATGACGAAGAGGACGTAGTTGCCCTGCACGATAATTTTGTAGTTTTTCGCATTCTCGTACTGATCCTGCAAATACGATTCGAACTGCTTCTGAACCGCTTCGGCGCGGCTGACCATGCCCTTCTTCACGGCATCGATATCCTTTTCCTTCTTCACCTTAAACAGGGCAATTTCG
Organism: Paenibacillus glycanilyticus NBRC 16618; assembly: GCF_004000805.1. GTDB lineage: Bacteria > Bacillota > Bacilli > Paenibacillales > Paenibacillaceae > Pristimantibacillus > Pristimantibacillus glycanilyticus. Next base: position 161,138 of record NZ_BILY01000012.1, on the reverse strand, counting down.
TTTGTCTTTACGTTCATAAGCGGCATGCGGCCGGAGTAATCGGCAAGCGTCGAGGTATCGATGCCATACATGTTCTTCACGTCATCGGCGGTCATCGCGATCAGGGCAGGCTGCTCGACCGCCTTCAGCATCGCATCGATGATATTACTTGCCGCAGCATCCGCTGACGGGCTCGGGCTTGGCTTGACGGTTGGCTTCGGTGTTGGCTTCGGCGTCGGCTTTGGCGTAGCGGACGGCTTCGCGCTTGGCGAAGGCGTTGCCGCCGGTTTTTTTGCCGGCTCGGATGGCTTCGCGCTTGGAACCGGCTCCTTTGACGGCGCCGGCGTCTGGCTTGGCTCGGCTGAAGCGCTTGGCGAAGGAGTCGGGCTTGCGCTCGCCGCCGGACTTTCGGCCGGAGTCTCCGATGCCCCTTCGCTTGGCTGCGCATCCGGGCTTGCGGACGGGCTTTCTTCCGCGGGAGCCGTAGCCGCAGGAGTTGGCGAAGCTGCCGTATTATTGCTGCTGTTATTGTTATTGCCGCCGCAGGCGCTGAGCACGCCGCCCATAATCATAGTCGTGAGAAGCAGAATGATGGCGCGTTTTTTCATGTAAGAACTCTCCCTTGTTATATCGATTATTTATTAAGCTTAAGAATCTCGTTGTTCTCCGAGAAGGTTGCCGTATTAAACAGCATCAGCGTGTGGCCGATGCCGTTCGCTTTCCTGTATTCGCTAATGCTGCCGTTGTAGTAGCGCATGTCAATGACATGAATTTCTTTGACATGCTGCGTCAGGAAAGGCAGGACGCTGTGGGCATACGAATCCTTGACCACAAGCAGCTTGTCCAGATCCTCTTCGCCCTCCGGAATATCGCTTGTCAGCGTCATAAGCGCATGAACGCCGCCGAGGAAATACGAGTATTTATCTTTTTTGGCGAGGAAGCTCTCGTCATACAAGCTGTCCGTGGTTGTATCGGTATCCGCTACGTATACCGACGTGGGCACCGGTTTCTTCGGCATAAATACCTGCAGCAGGTCCGGCTTCGCCAGGCTGAATTGTCCGCGCGTATGGTAGCTCCCGAGGAAGGAATCGCTTACGGTCTTGACCGTAAAATCCGACATCGGATGCGGGGTCCATCCCATCTGCTTCGCATAAGCCTCATAAGCGTAGTAAGCGCCCAGTGTCGTCCAGTGATGGTCAGTCCGGTAATAGATCGGGTCGGAGACATGCGGCTTCAGAACGTCGAACCCGTTGATATACGTCAGATTGGCAGAGCCCCGCAGCTCTTCCCCTACCGCTGCGTTCACCTGATCCTGCCGGTCATGCGGCGCTTTCCAAGGAAGCTTGTCCGGATAAAGACCGATGGAGGTCGGAGCAAGCAGCAACGTCAATTCGGAATCCGGACTAGAAGCGGCGAAGCCCTTCACGGCATCCGTATATTGGGCGAGCAAGGCCGGATCCGGCTTCGCAAACTTCTCGAATAGATAACCGTCCTTCCCTTTGTAAATCCCGTTGTTCTCCTGCTGAAGCCGCAGCTGCTCGGAGAGCGACTTCACCCACACCCACTGCCCGCGAAGCGGAAAATGGTCCGTGACGAACGATTCCGCTTCCTCCGCGAACTGCTTTGAGATCAGATGGTCCCAGGTCAGTTTTGGCTCCGCCTGCAAATAGCGGTTCTCGAGCTCGGAGAACTTCCTTGCCGGCGAGAATAGAAAGATCAGAGCGAGAACAAAGAGCGTCGCGATAAACCAGATGGCGAGCAGACGGTCGGTTTGTTTTTTCATCATGGAGGTCCCCCTTGCTGTCAGAAACGGAAATACAGGAACGGATTAAAGGTCGCGTCGACGAGATAAGAGACGGAGAGGAAGAACAGGACAAGCAGTGAGGCAGAGCCGGCCAACGAGCGGATGGCCGATAAGCCGCCGTTCTCCCGCGCTGGCTCCGTCCGCTTCCTCCAGGCGATTGAGGCCAGCACAAGCACCGCGAGCAACCCCAAGTTGGTATACAGGAAATACACCGTCCCGTCATTCCAGACCGGCTGGCCATTAAGGCCAAACATCGCTTTCAGATAACCGCCCACCTTCGGCAGCTCGTCAAAGGCGAAGAGCACCCACCCGATCAGGATAAGCAGACTGGCGTAGACATGCCGGATCCAGCGCGGCGCGCGGGCGAGCAGGCGTAGACCGGCCCATTTTTCGAAAATAAGAATAACGCCGAAATACAAGCCCCACAGCATGAAGTTCCATGCCGCCCCATGCCAGATCCCGGTCAGAAGCCAGACAATCAGGATGTTGCGGAGCTGCTTCGGCAGACCCTTCCGATTGCCGCCAAGCGGAATATAGACGTAATCCCGGAACCAGGTGCTCAGCGATATATGCCATCTGCGCCAGAAGTCCGTAATGCTCTGCGCCGTATAAGGCTTATTGAAGTTCTCGTTGAACCGGAACCCGAACATAAGTCCCAGCCCGATTGCCATATCCGAATAGCCGCTGAAATCGAAATAGATCTGGAACGCGAAAGCGATAATGCCCAGCCATGCGGTCAGCACCGGCAGCATGCCCGCATCGGCGTCCGAAACCGCATGCCAGAGCAGGCCGATGTTATTGGCCAGAAGCACTTTTTTGGCCAGGCCGATAATAAAGCGCCTGACTCCTTCCGCAAACATCTCCATCGTCACGCGGCGTTCCTTCAGTTGCTCCGCCAGCGTGTTGTACTGCACGATTGGCCCCGCAACAAGCTGCGGGAACAAGGCTACAAACGTACCGAAGTCTATCCAGTTCCGCTGGGCTTTCGCCGTTCCCCGATACACGTCGATAATGTAGGACATCGATTGGAACGTATAGAACGAGATGCCGATCGGCAGTGCCAGTTCCGTGAGCGGAATATCCGTGCCCAGCAGGGCGTTCACGTTGCGGATCGCAAAGTCGGCGTACTTGAAATACGACAGCAGCGCCAGGTTCACGATAACCGAGGCGACGACAATCGCTTTTCGCCGCTTCGCTCCCCATTCCGGCCGGCTTAACAGGAGACCAAAGCTGTAGTCGGTCACCGTCGAGATCAGCATAATGACGATATAGACCGGCTCGCCCCAGGCATAGAAGGCAAGGCTGGCCAGGAACAGAATCAGATTCTTTCCTCGTCGCGGCGACAGCCAGTAGAGCAGGAATACCGCCGGCAAAAAAATAAACAGGAATAACAGGCTGCTAAATACCATAGCCGGTTAATTCACTGTCCACAATCCGCCCCAGGCGGCAGGTTTCAATGGAGCTTTCCATAATTTCACGTCCAGCACTCTCCTCGATGTAGGTAATGATATCGCATACATAACAGTGCTACTGACGCGGATTCGGACAAGAAGGTTACAATTTGCCGCAAAATAACAGCAAAAAAAAAGAGCATCCTCTTAAGGAGGATGCTCTTCGCAAAGCCATCATTCTATTGTCTAAGCGTCTTAAGCGCGCCGCTCCAGGCAAGAACCTGGTCCAGCATGCCGTTTACGTTCGTCAGATGAAGATCGGCTGGCTTGAATACCGAACCGTTCTCAAAATCCGTGAACAGCGACAGCGCCGGGTGAACGCGTACGTCCGCGATCGACAGCTCGCCAAGAATGCCGCGAAGATGCTCTGCCGCGCGAGCGCCGCCCACCGAGCCGTAGCTCACGATGCCGGCTGCTTTGTTGTTCCAAGCTTCACGCGCGAAATCGAGCGCGTTTTTCAAGGAACCCGTGATGCTGTGATTGTATTCCGCTACGATAAACACAAAACCGTCGAGGCCCGCCAGCTTCGCATTCCAAGCGCCTGCTTGCTCCGAAGCATCCACTTCGCCAAACAGCGGCAGCTTGTAGTCGGCAACGTCTACGATCTCGTAGTTGGCATCGCCGCGTTTATCGGCAACACCCTTCACCCATTCGCCTACTTGCGGACATACGCGCCCCTGGCGCGTGCTTCCCAAAATAATCCCGATATTCAGCTTTGACATGATAGACCTTCTTTCTAAGAGTTAGTTGAACGATTTGAATCTTGCACTATCGTTTCCATATCATTCCTTCTCTATGCAGGGGTCTAAATCCTTTCCAAACACTGCCTTAAATTCTCGTAAAGTTTTGCGGCTGCCGGAGATAAAGGCGCGGTACGGCTGACCAGCCCCATCAGCATGTCAATCGATACATCCTGAAGCTCCCTTATTCGCGTACCCTCGGGCAATGGCTCCAGGGCGGTTAGCGGAACAAAGGCAAGGCCAAAGCCGCTTGCCACATAATGCCTTAGCGCCGTCATGCTGCCGATCTCCATCGTCTCAATCGACAAAGGCCCGTTATCCTGCAGAACCCTCTCGAGCTTCTTCCGGTAGGGGCAGTTCGCCGCCGTAATAAGCAGCCGGTGCCCTTCCAGATCGCTAAGCCTGATGCGCTCCAAGTCGGCCAGCCGATGGTTCGCCGGAAGCAGCAAGACAAACTTTTCTTGAAACAAAGGGTGAAAATACAATTCCTCGCCGGATTCCGGCGTAGAACAGAACGCGAAATCCAATTCGCCTTGTTTTAGCCCGTTCACCAGCAGAGGCGTGCTGGCGATCTCCAGAGCTACGTCAACCTTCGGATGCCCGTTCATAAAAGCCATAAGCAGCTGCGGCAGCCTAGTGCTGGCCGTTGGCTCCGTTACGCCAAGCCTCACCTTTCCGGATTCGCCGTTTTGCAGCTCGACCAGATTGCTCTGCAGCCGTTCCATCCGGTGGACAATATCCAGGCTCTGCTCATAGAAGAGCCTTCCCGCTTCCGTCAGACTAACCTTCTTTCCCCGCTCAAACAACCGGACGCCAAGATCCGCTTCCAGCCTCTGAATTTGCATCGTCACGGTGGACTGTGCATAGCTCAGCTCCTCCGCCGCTTGATGGAAGCTGCCATGCCGGACAATGGCATGCAGCGTCTTTAAAGTCTTCAAATCCATTCGTCTCCCAGCCCCCGGATTTATTCAAAATTTTTGAACGATTCCTTCATTTAATTCAATTATACAAATCAAACAGCGACTTATACAATGACATTAAACGAAGATCAAGGAGGCCGTAAGATGGAATTGAAGCATCAAACAGCGCTTGTAACCGGAGGAGGAACGGGAATCGGACGGGCAACCAGTCTGGCATTAGCCAGCAAGGGGGCGGCTGTTGCCGTTAACTATTCGCGCTCCGCGCGGGAAGCAGAAGAAACCGTACAGCTTATTCAGAGCTTAGGCGGGAAGGCGATCGCGATTAGGGCGGATGTATCGAAGGATCAGGAGGTCAAAGACATGGTCGAGACTATCGTCCAACGCTTTGGCACCTTGGATTTGCTAGTGAACAATGCCAGCATCACCCGCCATATTCCGTTCCCCGACCTGGACGCCGCAACCGGCGAAGTGTGGGACGAACTGTTTGACGTCAACGTTAAAGGCATGTTTCATTGCGCAAGGGCAGCTGCCCCCCATATGAAAAAGCAAGGACGAGGCGCCGTCGTTAACGTCGGCAGTATCGCCGGTGCAACCGGCTTAGGCTCGTCCTTGCCTTATGCCGTATCCAAAGCCGCCGTCCACGGCCTAACCAAATCCCTCGCGCGGGCTTTGGCTCCTCATATCAGAGTCAATTGCGTGGTTCCTGGTGCCGTCGCAACAAGATGGTGGGCCGGCCGGGAGGAACAAATGTCGCAGCTCGCACCGAATCTGCTTCTGCGGCAGATCTCGACTCCGGAGGATATCGCGCAGCTGATCTGCGCTTCGCTGGAGCAGGAAGCCATGACCGGCCAGATAATTACCGTCGACAGCGGCCAAACGTTGTAACCCTATTTCACGATCTCCTTGTACTTCCCTGTGCTTGTAATCTTGACGGTAACCAACACGCGGCCAAGGGAATGCTCATTCAGGAAGAAAAAGCCTCCCTTGGTCAGCTGGTGGAACTGACGCGAGTGCTCCCGGTACAGCGTCTCTTCCAGTTGGAACGGATCGCAATGCTTAGCTAGAGCAGCGCGATACGTTTCTCTAATCTCTGCTTCTATCGCCTCCGCAGCCTTCTTTTCCATCACCCCGATTGTTGCATTGTCGGAATCTCTGACCGTTCCTTTTGCCGTAACCTTGAGATCGAACTTGACGTCCCCATTGCTCTGTACTTTCGGAATGACTCTCATACCGGGATGCTCGAACTGAATAGCTCCTTTATGACCGTCCTCCAAAGGCACTTGAAGGGTTGTCTTGCTGATCTTCTCCGTAGCCCATCTCAGCCCCTTGAGCTCGTCCAAGGACATCCAGTCCACCACCCTGCCTTTATCGAAGAAATACGCTCCATTCATCTCAAACATCCCGCGTCCGGCCTTTTCCTCCAGCCATGTGTGCCTGTTAATCGAAATGGAAGGGATATAAAGCGAGTTGCCGGGCTCATTCATATTGGCAATCAGCCGGTTGCCGTAAGAGGCAATGACGTATGGGCTCTGGGTGCGATTCTGCACACCTGTGAACATGATGGTATCCAGCGGGGACAAATTAAAGAGCGACTTTTGCGTCAAAATGTCCTCCATCTTCTCCTTCGTGCCGAATACAAGCACATTATACCGGATCTCGTAATGCCGGTTTAACGTTGCATAGGTTTCCTTTCCTCCTCTCTTCATCAGATTCTCGCTCAGGATAACAGCCTTCAGATGTCCCCAGAATAAAGGAAGCTGCGAGGTTTCGTTCGTATCGGCAAGCGACAGGGCAAGCGTTTCTCCGTGCCCCTTTCCGATCCAGATCGGTACCTGCTTGCCCAGTGACGTATTCTCGGATCTCGCGATATTGGAGAAGTTAAGCACCTGTACATACGTCTTGTATTCGCCATTCTCGTAATCCACGCCAAGCGCGGTCACATAGGCCATATTCTGAATATCCCTCGAGTTTGTGCAGCTTGGAAGAAGGCAAATACCCAGCAAGCAAACTAATAGTTTTCCGATAAGCAGCCGCATCCTATTCCATTCCTTTACCGCTCGTCATCCTGATTTTGCAGGAGACCCGGACGCCGTTTCATTAAGAACCAAGGTAGCCTGAGAAACGAGGCTACGACATCCTTAATTTTTAGCGGCGATAGAGGAGCTAGATAACTTACCCCAAACGACTGCTGGCTTCCCATAAGCGCAATAAAGATGACAATCCCGAGAATGACCCCATACATGCCGAGGAAGGAAGACAGCAGGAAAAAGAACAGCCGGATAATGCTCACGACCGTGCTTAACGACTGGTTGACCAGCGTTACCCCCGAGACCGCGGTAATCGCGCCGATTACAACGACCGACGGCGACACTAGCCCCGCGCGGATCGCGGCGTCGCCAATGATGAGACCGCCTATCGACGTTAAGGTCTGTCCGATGGAGGTTGGCAGCCGGACGCCGGCCTCGCGGAAGATCTCCAGCAGCATGAGCAGAATAAACATCTCCATCTGGGCGGAGAAAGGCAGTCCGAGCCGGGAGACTGAGATGGTCGCCATAATCCGGAACGGCAGCTGATCCTGATGAAAGGCCATAAGCGCTACCCAAATTCCAGGCAGGAAGACGGTAAGGAATAGACTGATGATCCGAATTAGCCGGGCAAAGGAAACGTAGGTGTAGTTGAAATGGATATCCTCCGGCGATTTAAGCAGCAGGCTTAATCCTGCAGGCCCTACGATCACAAGCGGATTGCCGTCCATAACAATAAGAAACCTCCCGGAAAGCAGGGAGTTGACGCAATAATCCGGTCTCCCCGTATAATCCAGCAGCGGGAGAAGCTTGTATTTCGAGCCGGTTAACATCTCCTCCAGCTGGTTAATGCTGTAGAGACCGTCCGTATCGATGGATTGCAGGCTTTTATGTACCGCATTTAATATTTTCGGATTAATGATATCCTCGAAATAGAGCAGGGACAGCCTTGTCTTCGTCCGCTTGCCGATCGTATATTCCTTTACATGCAAGGAATGGCTGCGCAGCCGTTTGCGAATGAGCGCTACATTGACGGACATATCCTCGATAAAGCCGTCCTTGGGGCCTTTAATGGAAATTTCCGTGCTGGATTCGCTTGGCATCCGCTGCGGGCGGTCGCTGATCCCCATATTGAAATAACGCTTCTCCTGAACAAAATAAAGAAATAATCCCCCTTCGAAAATAATTTCATCTATTTCTTCCACGGTAGGGATTCCTTTATAAGCGAACAGAGACAGCCGGGAAATCATCTGATGGATATCTTCTGTCGAAGCCTTTCCGGTTGCTTCGTAATACTCGGTAAGAACAGGAAGGACAAACTCGTGAATTTGCCCCGTATCGCAAAGAGCATTCGCGTATACCAGTACAACGGAAGGCTTGTCGCTAGCCCCGAACCGGCATGGCTTGACGAATACGTCGGCCGACCCCTGATATAGCTGTTTCAATCGTTCTTCGGTCCAGCTTGCGCTGCCTGCGGCTGCCGTCATTGAGGTTCATCCTTCCGGTATGGTTTGGAGAACAAAGTGATGACCATCCAAGTCAGTGTTATAACCAGCAGAATAACAAGCGATATAGGCAAAAACACTTTGTACATCCACTGGTAATAGGAATAATCATTCGTGCGCATGATGCCAATAAAGATATAGCTGGACATAATAATAGCCGTCGTCCATTTGCGGATCTTCCCCTTCATTTTCAGAACATCGGTCAAGAGGTACACCGCTATGCAAATGCGAATGCAAGCCCCCGACATCCACTGAAAGATCGAGAAGAAATCAACATGCTCGATATATTGCCCCACCTTCACGAGACGCCACTGTTCGTAAGGGGAAGTCATCTGATTGGCTGCTTCCTTAGGACCGAATTCGGTAATCCCCCCAACGATTGGCCCCAGCATAATTCCTACGATAAACAGGCCGTAGACGAGAACCTGCCACGTCTTGATCTTTTCGCTAAGCCTATGCTGCAGCAGAAGCAGGAAAACAACCTCGATATAACCGCTTGACGCGTACAAAATGCCGTCGGCAACAGGCGTCCATCCGTGCTCCAGAATCGGGGTTAGCAATCTATAGTCTTTTTCCGAGTGGTTAAAGACGGCGACGAATACCCCCAATACGCAGACAAATGGAAACAATACGCCCGCGGTTATCGCAATCGAGCGGAGACCCCATACCGTTATAAAAAAGCAGATAATAACCAGAGTAAGAGCAAGCGCCAGAGCCGGGGAGGCCGGCAGGTAGTTGGTTGTATTCCACTTCACGGTATGGAGAACGGTTGTTGCCCCGATGAAATAGAGAATGACGCAGACCGGAAGAATCAGAATCCATGACACAATGGGATGAGTCTTATCCGAAATCCACTTTTGCCACTTCTGTTGGCCGGACTTTTTCATCATCCAGGCAAGAACCAGGCACCATACCATATAAACAGCCCCTGTCACGATAACCGTAATCCAAGCATCCCGCCCGGAAGCGTCAAGCAGCATCGGATTAACAATGACATGATTGACAAGGCCGTTCGTCAAAGCAAAAATCATTAGCAATTGGGCGATATTGATTTTCTTGGTCGTTCCACTCATAAGCAGATCATTCCGTTCCTGGTATCCCCTTCGCACAGGGAAAAAGATATGTTATTGATTCCCAATAGGGATGCCAAATTATTCATGGAGACAAGAAGAAGGGCTCTCCGGAGATGGAGAGCCTTTCTTTAATGCCCCTCTATGGGGCGCTGTTCGATTAACGGCTTTAGCCGGTTCTCCCATATCCACGTCGGATTGTATTGCCGGCGGATCATGGTCTTGGCCTGAATAACCGGGTTATTCCCTATCAGACTGGCGATCCGATCCGCATGCTCGCGCAAATACGCCTCCTCCGAGGGAAGGTAGGTCTCTCTCGTATCCATGCCGAACCCCTTTGCATTCCACCTCATAAAATACGCCTGGAGACGGCTGCCCAGCTCTTCCAATGCCGGTACCGCCTGATTCAGGACAAGCAGATTGCCCCGGCTGGCCGCCTCCAGCACAATAAGTCCAAACGATTCCGAATAGGAGGTGCATAGGAACAGATTGCTCAAGGTAAACAAATCCATGACCCCCGAATGCGGAAAGCCGTCCGGCCAGCCCAGGTCCGAGGTGAATACAAGTTCCTCCCCTCCAAGACCGTATTTCTCTCCTTCGCTTCTGATTATCCGTTTATAAGCAGCCGGCTCGATATCGAGGGACGGAAAATCGCAAAAGATCATCTTCACCCGTTTACCCGACACCGATCCTATTGCCCCCAGCAGCGCAGCGGCTTTCTCCATCTGCTTGCCTGTCGTGAGCCGGCCTGGATAAATCGCCAGAATATCCGGGGACAGCAGATCGGTCCGCGATCCAAGCCGCTGCACCTCTTCCCCCATCTCGCCGAACAGATTCAGGCTGTTCGGGATCGCCCTGCATCGCTCAAGCGGAACCTTGTACTGCTCTGCTAGCGCGGGTAATCCCGATTCCGCCGGGTACAGATAGGTGGTATTCGGCATCGGCATAAATCTTGCCGAGAGGGGCCAGTCCATCCGCTGCGGCCTGACGGCCGGATAAGAATGCGTCATGGCCAGGAACCGAAGCCGGGGCAGCCGGGCCTGCACCTGGCGGACCGCAATATTATGAACGAGGTGCCAGCCCTGGTACAGGATGTCGTGAAGAAACACAACCTCCGCATCGGATAGGGCCTCGCATAGGCTGTCGGCGATGACTTCGGCCTCCTCGAAAAAGCTGGAATGAACCCTTCCCGCAGGCTGCGTATAATCCACCCAATGAATCTGCTTGCCATGCAGCCGGTTCGTTATTTTCACCCACTCGATCCGTTCGTCGCTATAGATGCCGTACCGCTCGGAGTCCGGGCAGTCTTGACTGACGAGCACCTTGACGTCGGCTCCGCCGCCAAGCAGCATATGCAGATGCTCCTCCACAACGCTGACTAAGGAATAGGTCTTCGATAACCCGTTGAACATGGTCAGAATCGCTACTTTCAACGCCCGCCCCCCTTTTTTTCGCTTAAATACTGTCTTGTATGCCTGAATGAAAGGGATTATGCATAGGTATCTAAGGTGTGCATACCGAGGGCTGATAACGTACTTAGGAGGCGATAACGAAAATGGCCTGTGTCAATCTGGGGATAGCCAATGGCTTCAATTTGTTTTTGTTTGGCGATCATACGCAATCCTTCGTTGATTCGGAGGGGAGAGTAGCCGTTGGCGGCAATGCGACATACAACAGCTATGGGATAGGCGATAAGCTGCCCGTATCTACAACCAGAGCGGATCTCATCGTTCGGGGAAATATTGATATTACGGGGGGAACCAACTTCGCGGGGAATACCGTCATATTCCCTACCGGCACGGTCATTAAATATACGATGACCAATAATAATGGTGTACCCGGCCAACCCCTGGTAGGTACGCCCATTGATTTTGACGGGGCCGAACAATCGCTGGCGCAGCTATCCCTTAACCTTGCCGCGTTGCCGGTCAACGGAACCATCGTTAATAACTTTGGAACCATATTCCTCGTTGGGACGGATCCGGCTCTTAACATATTTATGTTTAACGGAAACAACGTGGACGGCAACGGGCTGAGGCTGGATACCGCGAGCGGAATTAACATTATCGCTCCGGCAGGCTCAACCATTCTTGTTAACATTGGAGATGATTCCGTCGGATTCGGAAGCTATCAAATCTTCCGCAACGGCGTTACGCCTGACCCTAGCGAAGGACAATTCATTCTCTGGAACTTCTATCAGGCTACTACCGCTTTTAATCAGAACTTGTCGATTCTCGGCTCGGTGCTGGCCCCCTATGCGAACTGGGAAGCCATTGGCTTCGGCAATATTAACGGCACGATGGTCGCCCAATCGCTCACGAATGTAGGCGGCACGCTGGAAGCGCATATAATACCGTTTATGGGCTGCTTGCCGGGTACGGTCGGGCCGACAACGTCCACGACATCGACTACGACTACGACGACTTCTACAACGTCTACCTCAACAACTTCAACGACATCGACAACAAGCACAACATCAACGTCGAGCACGTCTTCTACATCAAGCACGTCCAGTACGACAACGGCTGTTCCCACCACTTCAACGACGACAACGACAACAACGCCCGTTCCTACTACTTCAACAACGACTACAACGCCAGCGGTTGTAACGGGTCCGATTATTACGGCGACCAAAACGCCAAATGTCTCAACCGCGCAGATCGGGGACACGATTACTTATACGATTACCGTTACCAATGTAGGTACTGCGCCAGGAGAAGCTTTGCTTGTCGAAATCTTTCCTCCGGGCGTTCAGTTTATTCCATCCAGCCTCTTTATTGACGGCGGTCGCTTCAGCGGGGTAGACATTACCCAGCAGGTGGCCATCGGTATCGTTAACGTGGGCCAAGTGGTGACGATCCAATTCCAGGCGTTTGTTACGGGCTATCCGCCCAACGGACAAATTACGAATACCGGCTTTATCGTCACGGTTCCGCCAGGAACCGTACCGGCAGCCTGCACGCCAGGGGATATTTCCTTTAATGGCATACCGGGTGTAACTCCGATTCCGGGGCTCATGCTCCCCGTTCTCCCGGTCTTTAAGCCCGGCGTAACGCCAGCGCCAGGTCAGGTCCCGAATTTGGGGCCGATAACCGGGCCGGACGGCAGCGTGCTGCTGAACCAGCAGGTATCGGTTCCGGGCATTACCCTTACACCGCTTATTGGCTTGACCATACCGGTTATTACGGGAACGGTCCAGCCCATCATCTCGACAAGCTTTGTTTCCGTCCCTTGGACTTCTGTCCCGAATGCGCCTAACCTTCTCATCTCTAAGGCCTTCCTCGATATATCCTTATTCGTGGGGCAGCGTATCACCTATACGATATTCGTCATTAATAACGGCAATGCCGTATCCGGCCGAACGACTCTAACGGATTTCCTTCCGTCCAATGCGGCCTTTATACCGGGAACGATCCGGGTGAACAACGTGCTTCGGTTGGATGATAATCCGAGTGAAGGGATTAATCTGGGGCCGGTAGCTCCTAACCAAAGCATCTTCGTCCGGTTTGATGTGCTCGTAAGAGGAAGCGGCGCATTAACGAATACGGCCGTTGTAAAAGCCGATTTCCTGCTGCCGAATAACCAGATTCTATCGCAGACCTTCTCCTCCAATACCATATCGAATCCCGTGTCCATGATTCGGGCATCGGATTTTGCCTCTTTCCTTAAAACCGCCGACGCGCAAATCGTCAAGGTCGGGGAAAGCTATCATTACAATATTACGCTCACGAATCTGTCGTCGGATATTACGGCAACCCATGTTATTTTCTATGACCCGCTCGACAATCAGCTTTCCTACGTTTCGGGAAGTCTGACCGTTGACGGCATTCCGCAGCCCGATCCGCAAGCCGGCATTCCGCTTGGCACAATCGCGCCGGGAGTCACGCGGAGACTTACCTTCCAGGTAAGCGTCCTGGCCGAGCCGATAGGCGGCATCATGATCAACCAAGCAGCCGTATTTTTCGAATTCCGATTCGGCTCATCCTGCTTCCGTGCGGGTCTGCTTACGAACACGGTAAGGATTATCGTGGAGGAAGAAGAGGAATAACGCGTAGGCCAAAAAAGCCCAAGACCCCTGCTTGAGAGGGGTCTTGGGCTGTCTTCTGTTTATTAAGCAAATTCCCAGCAGCTAAGACTTAGATTGCCGTATTGGTAGCTGCGGTGAAGCAGCTTCGCCTGGCGGGTGCCGTCCCCTGCGCCCATGGCCAGCAGGAGCGGAATAAAATGCTCGCTTGTCGGTACGGCTTGCGCCGCATTGGGGGCTAATGTGCGATATTGGAACAACGCGTCCAGATCCCATGCCTCCAGATGCTCCTGGAGCCATTGATCAAAGCTAGCTGCCCAATCGTCTACGCCATCCGAACGCCAGTTCAAGGCCCGCAGATTATGAACGGTTCCCCCGCTTCCGATGATGAGAACATCCTGCTCCCGAAGCTCGGCAAGCGCTTTGCCGATCTGGTACTGCTGCTCGTTCGTCAGGTACCGGTTTACCGATAAAGCAATAACCGGAATATCCGCATCCGGATACAAGAGCTTCAGCACCGCCCATGCCCCGTGATCCAGGCCGCGTTCATCGTCCGTTACCGCCTGTATGCCCCGCGCTTCAAACAAGGATACGATGCGGTCCGCCAAGGACCGGTCCCCTTTCGCCGGATAAGTCATCTGGTACAGCTCATCCTGGAATCCGCCGAAATCGTAAATCGTGCTGTACGTCTTAGATGCGCTGACGGCTTGCACGTTCTCCTCCCAATGCGCTGAGAAAAGAACAATAGCCTTCGGCTTTGGATGATTAGCCGCGAAGGTCTTCAATAAATCCGTATAGCTGTTATCCTCCAATACGATGGATGGCGCGCCATGCGCGAAGAAATAAGATGGAAGCATAACTCTTCACTCCTTTTTATTTGGATGATCCTCTTGCGTCTTCCTTGATCCATTGCAGGAAATCCCGCTGATTCTCTTCCGTCACGCCATGATCGGACTTATACGTTTTGAACGTAAGCTTAGGCGTTAGCTCCCGGAAATAGGCTTCATTCTCGTATCCGATGCTGACTGGAAATACCGAATCGTATTCGCCGTGCGAAATAAAGAAGGCTACCTGCTCCACGCTCTGCAGCGCGTATTCGTCCTTCACGAAACCGGGCACGTAACCGTTCAGGGCTACGACTCCTCTCAGCCCATTCCCCATCGTAAGCGCCAGCGTCATCGCCAGAATCGCCCCTTGGCTGAAGCCAAGCAGATAACGGCGCTGCGGATCTATCGGATATTGAGTCGTTGCTTCCTTAATAAAGGCTTCCAGCTGCACGGCTGCTTGATCGAATAAGTCGCGGACCGGATTGCCGAGGCTTTTGAGCTCATAATATTGATAACCTGCTCCGAGTCGAAGATTGCCCCGGATGCCGATAATAATGAAGTCATCCGAAAGAGATTCAACAAGCCCGTACATATTCCGCTCGTTCGAGCCTTTGCCGTGAAGCGTAAAAATCGCGGGATACGTTCTGCCCGGCTCCAAATTGGACGGCAGATGAACAGCAAACTCATAGACCGAATTCATCGGTAAACCCCTCCATTTTGCATCAGATATATTAGTAATGTGAATATTTATTTTATATAAGAAATATAACGCTGCAAGGTCTAGCCTGTCAATCGGAAAATTGTTAATATAAATATAAGTTACGTATGACTAATATTTTGGAGGAGTGAGCTTCATGGATATCGGCTCCGCCATTCGGGCTATCCGCAAACGGAAGAACATCACGATTGCTCAGATATGCGATGAAACCGGTTTGTCTCAAGGCTTTATGAGCCAGGTCGAAACGAATAAAACATCCCCTTCGATCGCAACGCTGGAGAGCATTTCGAATGCGCTTAAAGTTCCGCTGGCCTACTTACTGCTGGACAAAAAGGAAAAGCTGCAGCTCGTCCGCAAGGATGAGCGCCGGATAACGACAAGCGGACCAGACAACCTGAAGGTCTCTCACCTCAGCTCGACTAAGAACGTCCATATGATGATCGTTGAGCTACCGCCCGGTGCGTCAACCGGAGAGAACCATGCCCACGAAGGCGAAGAAGTCCATGTCGTTATCCAGGGAACGATCTATATCGAGCAAGGCGAGGACGCCGCCGAATTAAACGCCGGGGACTCCTTCAGCTGGAATGCCTGCACCCCGCATACGGTGAAAAATATCGGGGCGGATACCGCAATCGTCATGATATCGGTCTACACCGAATCCGATCCTTCGAAGGCATTTCAGTAATCGAACGAAAGGGCGTCCAACGGGCGCCCTTTCTTCCTTCCTAACAAAATAAATTATACACATTTGTTCCCGCTTAACGCCCTTTTCTCGGCCTAGCCCCCTGTGATAAAGTGGAAATTGGGCCAAATAAAGATCCTCGGAGGGGAAATGATGGACGCATACCGTCCGGCGAGCCTAAACAAACTAATATACATACCTTTTCGTTGAAAAGCGAAGGAAAGGAAGGCACTTATCCATGAATGCTTCTCAAGCTGGTGGATCCAGCTCTGCCCCCGACTTAACGAATATTAAGCGCGGGCCCATTATCGCTACGATTATTATTGGCGCTTTTATCGCCATTCTGAATGAAACGCTGCTAGGCAACGCGCTTCCGGAGTTAATGAAAGCCTTTGAAGTTGGCCCTTCAACCATTCAATGGCTCACAACGGCTTATATGCTTGTTGTAGGCGTACTCGTTCCGGTAACGGCATTGCTTCAACAATGGTTTACAACCAGGCAGATGTTTATAGGCGCTATGACCTTGTTTTTCGCAGGCACGGTTATTTCGGCCGTTGCGCCCGAATTCGGCGTTCTGCTTGTAGGACGGATTGTTCAAGCTATCGGAACCGGCTTGATGCTTCCCGTATTGATGAACACCATTATGGTCATCTTCCCGCCAGAAAAACGCGGGGGCGCCATGGGTCTGATCGGGCTTGTCATTATGGCGGCACCGGCCATCGGCCCAACCTTGTCCGGCGTTATCATGGACTCGCTCAACTGGCGCTGGCTGTTTATTCTCGTTATTCCTCTTGCGGCTTTGTCGATTATCTTCTCCTTTATGTTCCTGAAGAACGTATCGGATATCACGAAGCCTAAGGTGGATATCCTCTCGATCCTGCTCTCCACGATCGGCTTCGGCGGACTTGTGTACGGCTTCAGCTCGACGGGAGAGAAAGGCTGGTCGGATCCGGTCGTTATCTGGACGATCGCCGTTGGCGCGGTAGCGCTCATTATCTTTATTTTGCGCCAGTTGCGACTGGAGGCTCCGATTCTGGACCTGCGGGCTTTCAAATCGCCGATGTTCTCCATCGTAACGATTCTGCTCTTCGTTCTTATGATGACATTGTTCTCGACGATGACGCTGCTGCCGATGTTCCTGCAAGGAGCATTGCTCATGACGGCATTCACTTCCGGTCTCATTATGCTTCCGGGCAGTATCGTGAACGGCATCATGGCTCCGATTTCCGGCGTATTGTTCGATAAATTCGGTCCCCGCGTTCTTGTTACGCCTGGCCTTATCCTTGTGGCCATCTCGCTGTGGATGTTTACCGGCATTGATGCCGCGGCAAGCAACGGTCATATCATCATGATTCACATTATTATGATGGTTGGTATTTCCCTCGTGATGATGCCTGCGCAAACCTCCGGTCTGAACCAGCTGCCGCGTCACCTGTATCCGCATGGCACGGCGATCCTGAACACTCTGCAGCAAGTATCGGGTGCAATCGGTACGGCGCTGTTCATCAGTATTATGAGTAATGGCACCAAAGACTATTTGAAGACCTCCTCCGATCCAGGCTCGCCTACTGAGCAAGCTCACGGCATGGTCGCAGGCATTCATGACGCCTTTTGGATTGGCCTTATTGTCGCCATCGCTGCGATCGTTATCGGCTTGTTCGTGAAACGCACCAAGCCGCCGGAAGGCGATCAGCCAGCGGAAGGCGAGAAGCAAGTAAGCATGAGCCATTAATCAACAAAAGCAAAGCGCCCTCCAGAAGATTCTGAAGGGCGCTTGCTGTTTGAGGCTTATTTCAGGAAGCCTTCTTTGAAGATCGAAAGCAGACTTTCCAGGGTAGTCGGGTCACTGTAGGTCGAAGCTTCCGTGTCGATTTCGATAACGTGGTTATTTTTAACCGCAGGGATGTTCTTCCACGTATCTGTTTTCATAAAGGCATTGTCATTGGCCGTGCTTCGGCTGAGAACGATATAATCGCCGGCATAATCAGACAGCGTTTCTTGCGACAGGGTGAAATAACCAGGTCCTTGAGCGTCCTTCGTTACTTTCTCCGGCATTTTCAGACCCATGGCTTGGTACAATACTTCCGTACCGCGCGCCCAATGGTCGCCGAATACGTAGAAGCTCTTTGCGTCCGTCTCGATAACGGATACGGTTGCATTCTCGCCGATCTTCGCTTTAATCTCGTCGCCGATTGCGGCAGCGCGGGATTTGAAGTCGTCAACCCAAGTTTGCGCTTCTTTTTCTTTGCCGAGTATCTTGCCGATTTCGATCTGCTGATTCAGGTAATCCAGCTTACCCCAAGTGAAAGCAACCGTCGGAGCGATTTCGCTCAGCTTGGCAACGTTCTTGCTCTCCGTGCCAACCACGATCAGATCCGGATCCAGCTCAATGATTTTCTCCAGATCTTCATCGGATACGACTTCCACGCCTTTCAGCTTTTCGGTGAAGAGCGGGCTCATGTTAGTCCATTGGTCTACGCCTACGATGTTGGCGCCCATGGAAATCATATTCGGCGCGTAAGCCAGCGCTACGATGCGTTTCGGATTAGCAGGAATTTCAACCGGGCCGCTCTCGGACTGATAGGTTACCGTTCCGGATGCCGGTTGTTCCGCCGCGGATTCTGTTGCCACAGGTGTTACCGCAGATGCTGCGGAACCGTTATTCGCATTGTTCGCGTTATTGGTTTTGTTGCTGCCGCATGCACTAAGAACAACAACAAGTACAAGCAGCATGATTGCAGGAATAAACTTTTTCATGGTTGGGCTCCTTTTATTTTGAATGGCATTAACATACGATAATGATTCTCAATATCACAATGATTAACTATAAATGGTTATTTAAAGTCTGTCAATGAGCGCAAAATAATTTTAAGTTGCGAAAGCGGAGGTTGTTTTTACATGAGCACGGACAATTTGCGGTACCCCATCGGACCTTTCGAAGAAATATGCGACCCATCGGCCGAGCAACGCGGCAACTGGATGAAAGAGATTGGGCGGATGCCGTCGCGGCTCCGGAAAGCGGTGGAAGATCTCTCCGAGGATCAGCTGGCTGTTCCTTACCGCCCCGGCGGCTGGACGATCCGGCAGGTCGTTCACCATCTGGCGGATAACGATATGAACTCCTATATCCGGTTCAAGAAAGCAATGACGGAGGAGAATCCGGCCGCTTCCACGTACCGGCAAAATATGTGGGCAGAGCTTAACGATTACGAAGCGCCTATCGAGGCTTCGCTTGTTCTAATCGAAGCGCTGCGCAGCCGGTTTTCCGTGCTGCTTGAAGGGATGCAGGCTTTGGACTTCGCAAGAACCTTTACGAGCCCGACAAACGGACTCATGACGCTGGACACGGCGATACAACGCTTCGAATGGCATGGCCGGCATCATCTTGCCCAAATCAACTCGTTAAAAAAGCGTATGGGCTGGTAGCCCATACGCTTTACATGCCTCTTGCGGTTATTTTGCGACGCTATCCAGCACCTGCTTCACCAGCCGCTTCGGCGCCGCCAGCAGATAGGCTTCCTGAATAAGCACGTTCAGCTCGTCCCAATTCGGACCGGCTTCCATATCCACGGATACCCAGCCATGATGGCCGATATACGGCGTCTTAACATAGCCGCCCTGCTCAAGCAGCAGGTACTGCTGCTCCTTCGTCGCCTTAATCGACAGGCTCGGCAAGGCACTGTTATGCCCTTCCCCCATCATAATGAAGGTTTTGCCCCTTACTTTCATCACGTCATGCCCAAACCCGTCAACGATCTGGTCTACCTCCGGCAATGCGGAGCAAATGCCCTGCACCCGCTCCAGCATTGCTTTCCCAAGCTCCGTCTTCATCCCTATCCCTCTCTTCTCCTGTACAGATCGATACTCTTATAGCCTTCTCCAAGAATAACCTTCATCTCGGCTTTCCGTTTGGTTCTGGTCTCCTCTTGCACCGCGCTATAAACATAACGGGCCCAGTCCTTGCGGTACCCCGGGGTAAGCGACCGGAAGAATGCCAATATCTCCGGATGATCCTGAAGCTCCTGTTCCACCTGGGACACTAGAGCTTCATAGTCGGCTACACTTTGACTCGGTTTCTTGGGGGCCGCCGAACCCTTCTTGCGCGCTTCGGACTTGAAGCCTACAACCGTAAAGACGTCATCCAATCCCACCATACGGGCAAATTTGACGTCGCTGGTTCCGATATAGCCATCCTCCTCGCTCGCACTTAGCCCTTCAAACAGACTGTCCCGGTGGATATAGGTCGGATATACTTTATTGCCCTTCTTCGGATAGGCGGCATACAAATAACCGCCTTCCTCCAGGTAGTTATTCTCTGTAATTTCACTCATCAGCTTCTGCAAAGAGGGCATATCCAGGACAAAGGCAAAGATCAGGTCGTAACGTCTGCCCGCCTGCAGCTCTGTTTCGTACCGCTCCAAGCCGGCCAGAGCATCGCTGCCCTCCGGCTGATGCAAAATCGCCGTATTTTTATACTTATGTAAATTCAACTTCTCCACGATCGTCTTGCTCATGGGTGACCTCCGATTCTTTTACATGCGCATAAGGCGCTTTGTCGCGTACGAGGCCGAGTTGAATGCCATGCTCCAGATAAGCCTTGGCTCCGCATAATACAATCGTGAAGCCTTCCGTCGAGCCAATCGCCCGCTGCGCGATTTCCTCTGCCTCTCCCTGGAAGCCGGAGTCGGTCACGGTCACGAAGGTTTCCGTTTCGGATAAGGCGTCAAACGTCCATTCGGCTCTGGTTCCCCAGTCGATAACAATGCGTTTATTCGTCTCAAGCTCCAGTACGCGGACAGGTGCCGACGCTCCGTACATCTCCCAGAACCACTCCACCTGACTGCCCGCTTCCAGCTTTCCGCTGCCTCTCGTAAACCAGAACTTCGTTGTAATAGCCGGATCGATAAAAGCCTCGTACACATCGCTCACCGGACGCCTGATCATCATTTCCGCTTTAGCTGCTATTGTTGCTGTCACCGTCAAACCTCCCCATGTCGTTTACTACTTCCTTATTTCTATATTGGCCGGCAGTGAACCTGCTAAACCTGCTCTGTCTACTCCGGCTTGCTTAGCTTCTTATATACGGCCTTTATAAACCCGCCGAACACCTCGTGGCTGTAGGTAAAGCCTTGCTTCAGGTAATAACGAAGCGCATCCTCGTTCCCATTCGATACGTAAATGAACAGCAGATCCACGTCCGGAAAGCTTTCCAGCCATTCCATCGACGACTCGAACAGCTTCTTGCCAAGTCCCATGCTCCGGTAGCCGTCACGCAAATACAAATTGCTGAGGAAGCCAATCTTCTTCGGAAGCTCTACCCAATCCGGGTAAAAGCCCTTGCTGTCAGCCGAGTCCCGATTAGGAGCCCAGGCGGGGAGCTTGTCATCCCCGGGTTCAAGATCCTCTACCGTCGAGAACGCGTAGCCAACCGGCACGCCTTCATCCCTCGCGATAAGGACATGGGTACGAAGCGCACCGTCATAGCTTCTTCGCATCCTTGTATCAAAGTTCATCCGGTCGAACACTTCCGGGGCCATAACAGCCCGGGACTGCTGAAAAGCCATCAGCTCGTTGCACAGCTCCCGGCAAGGCTCAATGTTGCCGTCCTTTACAACTTCTATCGTTATATTCGTCATGTCTGCCTCCTGCGCGCCATCTCTTTCCCTTGTATAACTAAAATACCGTGAACGGCCATCCCAATGCAATCGGCGATTAGACGCAAAAAAGAGCCTCTGCTAAAGAGACTCTTCCTCCATGTTTTATGCAAATAGCTTGCCCAGAGCATCCAGCATTTCGCCCGTGCCATGCTCGCGAATTTCCGGCGTGTCATGCCCGTCGAAAAAGGCGCCTTGCTCGGTGAATACCAGCTTGGTTTCGCCGTCCACAGGGAACAATTCGATTGTGGTCGTCGAGACGGACATCCGCGTGTCGTTCATATCCAACGTATACGTATAGACGATACGTTCGGCCGGCACAATCTCCTGATAAACCGCGTCAAAGGTAAAGACCGGTCCCTCCGGCGGCCCGCCGCTGCTGTACTCGCGCCCGCCTACCCGGAATTCGAACTGATCCGGCTTCGAGAACCACTTGCCCTTTACCTCCGGATCGGCAAAAGCCTCGAATACCCGCTCCGCGCCAGTCTTGTAAGTACGTTCAACAACAAAGGTTGCATGTTTAACAAATCTTTCGCTCATTGTGAATGATCCTCCTCAAATGAATTGTGAAGCAATTCATGCTTCGTAAGCGTAAACCTAATGAATTGCGAAGCAATTCATACTTCGTAAGCATAGTCCCTTCGATTACGGCTCGTCTTCCCCCTGCTCAAGCAGGCTGCCCAGCCTGTCCAAGTGCTGCTCCCAGCTGGCTCGCCGCTCAAGCACGGGCTTCTCGAATTCCATCTTCATCGCCTGCAGAAGACCCGTAAAGTCATCCACGGTCAAGCCCTTCTTGCCGATGAGCAGCTTGGAGGCATGCTCCAGCTGTTCAAGCAGCTTCTGCTGCCGCCTTATCTGCTCTTTGATCCGCTGCTTCTGCAGCGTCACCATCTCCAGCGGACTGATCTGCTTGGCGGATAAGGTCTCCTTAATTTCCTCCAGCGATAAGCCCAGCTCCTTGAGCGTCAGAATCTGATGCAGGCGGGACAGATCGGATTCGTCGTACAGCCGGTGACCGGAATCGGTCTGTCCAGAAGGCGAGAATAATCCGATCTGATCGTAGAAGCGCAAGGTTCTGACCGTTAACCCCGTCATTCTGGCGAGGTCTCCAACTTTCCAAAGATTGTTCATGCTCAGTCCTTTCGTGGACGCTAGCTTCATACCGGTAGCTCTATTGTAAAACATAACGTTACGTAAGGTGCAACCCCCAAGCCGATTTTACATTAGAAATATATTTGGTTCGGATAATGAGGAAATAGACAAGCTGAATAACAACGAATGATCCAAGCACCGTCAGCGACGGCTTCATCATATTGTACTCGAACATATTTTGCATCGCCGCAAGGGCAACCGCTCCGTGAATGACGGCCACCAAGATCGGGGCGAAGAACAGGATCATCAGCTGCTTCGTCAGAATCGCGGACAGCTCGCGGTCCGTAAGCCCAATCTTGTGGATCGCCTGGAACTTCCGTTTATCTTCGCCAAGGTCGGTATACAGGCGGAAATACAAGAAGCTGCCCGCTCCTACGAAAAATACGATGCCGATAAAAAATCCGACGAACAGGACAACGCCAAAAATCTGGTCCTGCTGGTACAGCGCGTAATCCACGCCCATAAACCAGTTATCGGTTTTTCCAAGCTTGCCGTCAATCTCTTCTCCCGCCTTTTTCAGCGCTTCATGCGAGCCCGATACGTCAAAGGCGTATTGGTAAATGACGCTCTCCGACTTTTTCATCTGCTCAAACCGTTCGTCGGGCACCACGTAATAGTCGGGTCCTGCCTGAATAGCCGGCGTATCAATCGTCTGCACGGGCTTTAGCGTAAGCCCCGTTTCCTTCAGCGTAACCGGCGTCAACTCCGGCTGCGGTGCTCCCATCATCGTGCCGTTGTAGTGGACAATAGCCGCTTCATCGCCTTGTACATCCGCCTTCGTCCCCTTGGCTGCCGTTACGAGCGCGTTAAAGGCGGATTGCGGCACGACGGAAATTCGCTTGCCGTCCTTTGTCTCCACATTTTTAATGGTGAGCGCATAGGATTGATGGGACAGCCCCGCATCCTTCAACGTCTGTTCAATCATCGCAACGTCCTGCTCGGAAGGCTTGTCGTACGAGGTGTACTTCATGGCGAACGGATTATCGCTGCGAATCACATCTGTATACATCGATTTGAAGCCGAACAACGAGCCAATCGCGGAGAATGCCACCGTCGACAGAATCGCCACCATAAAGAACGTTCTGGCGTTGTCCTTCATCCGGTAAGCAAGATCCGATAACAGGACGATGTTTGTTTTCCGCCAGAAAATCGAACGGCTCTTGCGGCCTTTATGAACAGCATACACGCTAAGCTGCGTGAACAGGAAATACGTACCGATAATAACGACAACCGTCACCGGTATCATTGCGTAAAAGACGACCATCCCCTTGGCCACCAGTGCTGCGGCATAACCGCCAACAATCAAGAGCAGCGCAATCCAGGACAGCAGCGCGGATGCCTTCGGCTCCGGCTTCGGCTTGTTCGAACCCTTCAGCAGATCAATAAGCGAGTTGTTCCGAAGCACGGTCACCGTAAATAACGAGATAAGCAGGAACAGCGCCATAAAAGCCGCTCCGGTCAGCACAATCGCCTTCGTTGGAAAATAAAACGGCAGTGCTGCATCTAGGCTAAGCAGCTGCTTGGCTGACATAAGGATGAGTTGGGCGAAGCCAAAACCGATTAAAATACCCGCCACCGTCGCGCCAAAGCCGATCACGATATTTTCCATAAACACAAGGCTGCGCAGCTGCATACTCGTCATCCCGTGCATGATGAGGATGCCGAACTCCTTTTTGCGCGTCTTCAGGAATGATCCCATCGAGTAGAGCACGAAGAAAAACGAGAATACGTAAATGACCGATTCCGCGAAATGCATGGCAGTAGACACGTTAATGTGAATCGCGCCATCGGCGAGTCCCGGATGAAAAGCAAATATCGAATAGACGAAAAACACCATAACCGAAAACGCGCTGCTTAGAAAATACCCCGCGTAAATTCTCCGGTTGCGGATTACGTTATTGAAAGCGAACCGTCGCAAGCTCATAAATAAGCCCTCCCTGTTGATTTGATCTCATCGTAACAAAGGAGGGAATCAGGCTGCTATCGATTAACCTTACGTTTCCTTACATTATTGAAAGGTTCAGCTTGTACTTCCGGAAGGCGCCGAAATAAAAAATGGTTGCTGCCCTTGAAGGGCAGCAACCATTGGAGTCGATTATTTTGTTTTGAAGCTGAGGAAGCCATCGTCCACCGGAATGGTTTGACCGTTAATCGCGCTTGCTCCGTCAGAGAACAAGAACGTTACCACGCTTGCCACTTTCTCTGGCTGGATCAGCTGACCGCGCATATGCTGAGCGCCAAGCGCCGATTTCATCGCCTCGTCGTTGCCGAGAATCGGCGTGTTGATAAAGCCTGGGGCAACGCCTACAACGCGGATGCCGTATTCGGCGAGCTCGAGCGCGCCGGATTTGGACATCATCACAACAGCGGCTTTAGCCGCGTTATAGTTGAAGCTGCCCATTGCGGCCGCTGTGCCGTAGATCGATGCGGTGTTCACGATTGTACCGGTTGCGCCCAGCTCAACCATTTTTTTCGCCCCGTAGTACATGCCGTAGTAAACGCTATGCTGGTCGACATCAATAACGCGGTGATACGATTCCGGATCCATTTCGAGGAAAGGCTTCACAAGGCCAATGCCCGCATTGTTGAAGATCCCGTTCAACGTGCCGAATTTCTCTACCGCGAAATCAACGAGTGCTTTCACTTCTTCGCCTTTCGATACGTCAACCTTAAAGGCCGCCGCTTTGCCGCCAGCCGCTTCAAGCTCTGCGACAACCGCATTCGCGCCATCCAGGTTATAGTCCGCAATGACAAGCGATGCGCCTTTAGCCGACAGCTG
Source organism: Paenibacillus glycanilyticus NBRC 16618 (assembly GCF_004000805.1). GTDB lineage: Bacteria > Bacillota > Bacilli > Paenibacillales > Paenibacillaceae > Pristimantibacillus > Pristimantibacillus glycanilyticus. The sequence goes on along the minus strand of NZ_BILY01000012.1, from coordinate 135,809 downwards.
CAAAGCCGCTTGCTTGCCGATCCCGCTTGCTCCGCCAGTGATAATAATAACTTTGCCGTCTAGTTCTGCCATGATAAATATCCCCTTTGCTATGAATTAGTTGTATGAATGGTAACAGCCGCGATTAGATCAAAATCGATCCGCCGTCGATCACGAATTCTTGTCCAACAATATGCGTGGAGAGGTCGGATACGAGATACATCATCAGATTGGCGATCTCTTCCGCTTCGGCATAACGGCCGTCCGGCGTTGTATTCGCCATTTGCTGTCTTGCCGCTTCAGCCGCTTCCTGATTGCCCTTGCCAAAGCCGCTTTCGATCGAACGCATCATTTGCGTATTCACAACACCCGGGCATACCGCGTTCACGCGCACGCCGTAAGGAGCCGCTTCAACGCCGGCCGTCTTGGTCATGCCAAGCACCGCATGCTTGCTCGCGCCGTAGGCCACCATGTTAGGCGTTGCCAAGAGCCCTGCTCCGGATGCGGTATTAACGATTGCGCCGCTCTTCTGGGCGATCATTTGCGGAAGCACATGCTTGAGTCCAAGGAATACGCCGCGGACGTTAATCGCCATCAGGCGGTCAAACGCTTCAGTTGGATACTCGACCAAAGGAACAATTTTGCCTTCCCAGCCGGCGTTGTTGAGGAAAATATCGATTTTCCCGAACTTCTCGACCGTTTGAGCCACATAACCTTGAATATCTTCTTCCTTGGTTACGTCTGCTTTTATAAATACGGCTTCTCCGCCGTTTGCCTGGACTTGCTTAACCGTCTCGTTCCCGGCTTCCTCCGACAGGTCAACGACAACAACCTTTGCGCCGTTCCCGGCAAGAGCAAGCGATGCTGCGCGGCCAATACCTCCGCCTGCACCCGTCACGATCGCCACTTTATCCGTAAAATCAAACTTTTGCATCATCAATCACTCCTTAAGAAAAGCAATTTGCTTACAAATCTATCTTAACAGATAGTTTTGTCGATTGTCGACAATTTAACCTAAAAAGCTCTTCCATTAACTCCAATTCCCTTTTTTTATTTAATTCCTGCCTGCAGGAATTCGTAAATCGACGTCTGCGCTTGTTCGTATTCCGATGCCAGAATGGACGCGGCAAACCGCTTAAACGGAGCGTGGAATTCCTTGATCTTTTGCTCGCTCCATTTCACTTCTACGAAGATGTTCAGAATCAGGCTCGCTTTCTCGTAAAACTTCGACAGCGCAACGTTGCCCGCCACCAGCACCACATGCCGCAGCACCCGCTCCGCCTTCATTCCGTATTCCCGCACGTTGCCCTGCTCGCAGGCAGCATCCGCATCCGCGGCGTATTGCTTCAGCATTTCCTTGTATTCAGGCGTCCATTTCTGCTGCCCGTACATAACGGCAACGCGAAGAAGCTCCGCCATTAACGTATTGTAGTCTTCAATCTCGGCCTGGGTAAAAGGCTTCACGATCGTCCCGCGCCGCGGAAGGCGCTCCACGATTCCTTCAACTTGAAGCAAATATAACGCCTCCCGGACAGGCGCCCGGCTGGTATTAAGCTCCTTGGCGATTTCCTCTTCGACGATTTTATCTCCGGCATTCAGCTCTTTGCCGATAATTTTTTTCAAGATATGTCTATAGATCTGCTGCGGCAAGGACTCCCCGAACTGCGAATCCGATACTTCGTAAAAATTGAACATAATGGATATCTCCCCGTCTGTCTAATAAAGCTCCTCTCTTAGTTATCCCAAATTAAGCGGGCAAAATCAATATGCCGTTCGCTCCGTCCTGCTGCTCCGCAGCAGATCATCCAGCCGGCCGCATATTTTCACCCAGTCGAAATGCTCAGCCGCGTCCCTCTGCGTACCCGCCGATGCCTCCCGCAGCCGGTCCTTCGCATGACATATTTCGATCATCCGCTGGGCAAGGCCGGCGCTATACCCAGCCGCATGCAGCGAGCCATATGACAGATGCAAATTTACCTGCTTGTTCCAATCATCCAAGTGGATGCTTCGGTCCTCCTGCTTCGTGGCGGCGTCCCGGCAGCATGCAATATCCGAAGCGAGCAAATAACAGCCGTGTATTTTGGCTTCCGCAAGCACATGAGCGTAAGCTTCAACATTTGAAGGCAGGGCGAAAATTTTGGATTTCCGGTACCATTGATGCAAAGTCTCCTTATCCTGTACAAAACCCGTCAGAATCATCCGGTCCGCAAGCCACGGATAATTCGCCATATACGAATAGAGATACGGCTGGAAGGAATCCTCGACTCTGCCTACCAGCACAAGCTTCCAGCTCGCCGGAATATAAGGCTCCGCCAGCCGGAAGGCTTCAAGCAGCACATGCGTGGCCTTCTCCGGTATGCCAAGCCGTCCGACGGTCAGGATATAATCCGACTTCTCCTCGAACGCCACGGGCAGCTTCGGCTCCTTGCCGAAGAAGTAATAGCCGTTAGGGATGTGATGCACCGGCACCGACCATCTATCCGAAATGTAAGGAGCAAGCGTCTCGCTGCTGATTACGTCGCAATGACTCAGAAAACGTCGGAAATCATTCGTCATTGGCGTTTTGTTCACCCAAATGATATTGGCGTCCAGCTTCAAATAAATCGTGCCGGAAGGGTTTAATTCCTTATATTTCGCCGCCGCATCGTAGTAAAACGGATAAAAACCAAAAAGGTATAAAACGTCGATTTTTGTCGCATTACACCCTATATACCGAACCAGGTCATCGCGGCAATCACGCAAGTTCGCCCCGAAAATCGTATCCATTGCCCGGTCCGGATGGTAAGAAAACGACGGCTCGATGTATTCGAGCTCTATCTCCTCCTCGAAGCTGGACAATGACGGCCATAAAGGCTCCTCACCGCTTGGAAGGTAGGTGACATAGACCGCCTTATAGCCTCTGTATTTCTGCATCAGGTAAGGAAGGATGCCGATATCCTTCGTCAGCAACGAATCCGTCAGGCATGGCGCCAGCAAATAAAAGCTTTTTCGTTCTTGCATATTTGCACCCCAATATCCGCGTCTTATAATCGGTTAAATATATGTTAATAATTCCGCCTCTAAAACCTGGTCCGAAGCATATGAACGGGCCCAAATCAAAGGAAACACGGCAGATTTCGGTCAAAAACGAAGAGGCGCCCGATGGGCACCCCTTATAATCGTTATTGTGCGGTTGTTGTTGCTGCGGGAGCATTCTGAGGGGCTGTGCCGCCCGGTGCTGTGCCGTCCGGTGGAGCGGCGCCGTCCTGCGGCATTTGACCGCCCATGCCCCGGCCTCCGCCGCCGCCCATGCCTCCATGACCGCCGCGTCCGCCGCCCATACCGCCGCCAAATCCGCTTTGAGCCTCCGTAACGCCTGATTCATTGACCCACGTGATGAGGGAGGAAGCCGTGAAGGATACCACTTTGGTTCCGCCGCTGTATTCACCGTCCGCGTAAAGACCATTGGTTGGCGTACCCGTAGACTTGCCGCCCGAGTAGATGGTGTAGGAAGCATCTTTAGCCAGATCCGGCGTACTGATGTAGACCGCCTGATAGTTTTTCGTTGGTGCATAAGTTGCAATCGCTTTTCCGGACTCGTCTTCGAGGTGAACCAGCGTGCCCGCTTGCTGAGTCTCGGGGAACATCATCAGAATGCCGGCTTGCGTCGAGCTGTCCGATGCCGCCTGCACCATGCCGGAGCTGCCCGCCGCAACAAGCGTGCCGCCTGTCATGTTGAAGGTGCTGTCATAGTCCAGTGCGCCGTTGTTGTTCTCGGTCGGCCCATTCACCATAACGGTGCCGCCCGTCATGACAATCGAACCATTTGCGTCTAGACCATCGCCGTCCGCGTCCACATACAGGCTGCCGCCGCTGATGGTGAGAAGGCCTTCCGAAGCCCCGCTTGCCTGTTGACCGCCGCCTGGAGCTGCACCTTCTCCGCCGGAGCTGTCCGCGCCCGTTGCCGCATTCACGCCATCGTCGCTCGCCGCCAGCTTGATGTCGCCGCCTGCAATGGTAATATCGGTTGCTTCGAGACCCTCGTAGCTCTTCGTAATATCGATATTGCCGCCCGCAATCTCTAAAGCCGTCTCGGCATGGATGCCGTCATCACCGGCTGCTATGGTCAGATCTCCTTCGGAGATGGACAAACCGCCCGTGCTGTGCAAGCCATCCTTGCCCGACTGGATGTTATACGTGCCTCCCTGCAGGACAATGATTCCTTCTTCGCCTTCCGTATCATTCGTTGTCTTGATACCGTGGCCGGCTGCATCCAGCGTGAAATCTCCGTCCTTCACCGCTACAAGGTCGCGTCCCATTACGGCATCGTCCGCCGCTTGAATGTCAAACGTTCCTCCGGTAATTTTCAGCTTATCCTTGCTCGCAATCCCGTTGTTGTAGTTGCCTTGCACGGTCAGCTTGCCCGTGCCGTTAATCGTCATATCGTCCTTGCTGAAGATAGCCGCATTAGGCTCATCCGTTTCCGAATCCGGGAAGACATAGTCCGTTCCGTCGGATACGACATTATTGGTGCCTTCCGGCAGGGACAGGATCAGCTTGCCCGCTTCCTCCACATAAATCGGGGCGCTCTTGCTGTAATGGATCTCCGCTCCGTTCAGAACAAGACGAACTATGCCTTTATCCGCTACATTCACGACTATCTGGCCTTCGTCCAGCTTGCCGCTGGCTACATAGGTTCCTGCAGCCGTAATCGTAAGGATGCCATCCTTCGCTTCCGCGCCGGAGCCATCAATGGTAGCGCTTGTTCCGTTTAAGGCAATGCTCGTCACATCGGATGTACTCCAATCGGTATACGCATCATCCTCGTCATATTCAACGGTGTCATCTAATTGATAGGTTGCCGTCTGGACGGCTGCCGCCGCTTCGCTAGTATTGGCTGAACCCGTGCTGCCCGTCGTATTGGCTCCCGCGTTCGTCTGGCTATTGCATGCAGACAAGGCCGCCGCGCATAATAAAATAAAAGCCAATTTGCTTAATCTCTTTTTATTGTTCATCGTTTCTCTTCCTCTCTACGTAAATGGATGGGTCTAAGCTTCTGCTCCCGTTGGAGCCATCGTTAATGAAATATCGAGATTGCCGTTCCGGCAGCGGATGGCGTCCAGCAGCTCCTTCTGATTCAGGGAAGGCTCCAGCGTGACGGCATAGACAAGCTCGTACAAGCTGCCAAGCTCGGTTGTTCTTACTTTTTTCAGCTCATATTGCACGTTATAGATGTTGAAGACTTCGGCAAAAGCTTCTTCATAGCTCAGATTTTCCGGAATCGTTACCTTAAGCAGCTTCTGCGCGGAAGACTTCGAGCCGAACTTCACGGCTTTCAGCAGGAACATCAGGAGACACAGCAAAATCGTGAACAGCACCGCGTAGCCGTAAGCCCCAACGCCGCAGGCAAGGCCGGAAGCCATCGTGAACAGGACAAAAGCGATATCCTTCGGATCGCCGGGCGCGCTTCGGAACCGGATAATGGAGAATGCGCCGGCCAAGCTGAACGCGCGGGCGATATTGCTGCCGATCAGCAGGATAATAATCGCGACAATCGTCGGCAGGACGATCATCGTTAGGGCAAAGTTCTGGGTATAAACGGACTGTGTTTTCATATAGGTAATGCTGATCATCGCGCCAAGCGCAAAGGATAATAACAGCGTCAACATCGCTTGGCCGAAGGTTAGCTCGGTCACGGATGCCGTTGTGGAGAAGAGGGAATCGATCATAATAAAAGGCGCTCCTTTATTCGTTCTTCGTGTCGGATATTCATGCGGTATTCGTTGCCGTATTTCGAAAAGCCCGTCCGGAACATGCCAAGCTCGGACAGCAGCTGTGCGAGCCAGACCGGTACGGTTTTCTCGGCTTTTACTTCCATCAGCCATTGACCCTTGGCCATCAGCAATTCCCCGTGGTCGCCGGCTTCCAGCTTCAGATCGTAACGTCTAGAGCGGATATTCGTATCGAAGGTGATCCGCAGATCCCGGTTGTTTTTGCAAAACATCGCAATCCGGTCGTAAGCCAGATACACCTTGGGCTGCAGCTCATACCGCCCGAGAAAATATTTGATCTCCTGAATCACCTGCTTGTTCATATAAGGCTTCGGTTCAGGCTCAATTCCCGTACGGACGAATTCATACGCCTCATCCAGCGTCAATCCCGTTCTACGCTTGTTCACCAGGCCGCACACTTTTTTCTTCAGCTCTAAGTACACCCTTGCATCCGGCTTCGGAACCCCGTAAGCCCTCAGTCTGAGCTTTTCCCTGTATTTCGGCTTCGCCAGGCTGTTGCGGATAATGGAATGCTGGTCGGTATCGAAATACAGATTGCTTATGGAGTAGAATTGATCGTTCTTGTTGTATTCGTCGAGCTCCATATAATCAAGCAGCCGGTTATAAATCTCGTGAAAGGACTGGCTGTCCATTAAATACTTGCTTTCGTAACGGTTAAACACCTCAATAGCCATAGGTTCAGGCTCCTTTCCGTTTTGGCATGCCGCCTGTTCATGTCTGTATCTTAGAAGGGCAACCTTTAATGAATCTTAAATGTTTGTAAATGTAAATTCGGCTGGAATCGGGGCTTTGGCAAAGTTAAGATTGATTAAAGGTTGCCTACTTATAATAAGTTTACAAAGATAGCGCCAACGAAAAGAGGAATGCTTCATGCGAATACTGATTGTGGAAGACGAGGTCAACCTGGCCGACGCTTTATCTCAGATTTTGAAAAAGAACAATTACTCCGTGGACGTCGCGCATGACGGTCAATCGGGATTGGATAACGCTTTATGCGGCATCTATGATCTGCTGCTCCTGGATATCATGCTTCCGGAAATGGACGGGATTACGGTGCTGAAGAAGCTTCGGGAGGAAGGAATCGCAGCCCCGGTGATCATGCTTACCGCCAAGGGAGAAATAAACGATAAGATTACCGGGCTGGATTACGGAGCGGACGATTACGTAGCCAAGCCATTCTCGACCGAAGAACTGCTGGCGCGGATCAGGGCCGCACTACGAAGAAGGGGCGAGGTTGTTCCGGAGGACGGCTTGAAGTACGGAGATATCGTGCTCAATACCTCCAACCTGAAGCTGATGTGCAAAGGGAAGGAGCTGAAGCTGATTCTGAAGGAAAGCGAATTGATGGAGCTTCTTATCGTAAGGAAGTCCGCGGTTACTTCCAAAGAGCAGATTATCGAGAAGCTATGGGGCTTCGATTCGGACGTGGAGCACAACAACGTGGAGGTCTATATTTCTTTCTTAAGGAAGAAGCTTGTCTTCCTGCAATCCGCCGTAAAAATTAACACTTTACGGGGCGTTGGTTACGTACTGGAGGCGACCTCCTGATGTTTAATCGGCTGCGCAACCGGTTTCTGATCGTTAATATGGTGATCATCAGCTTCATTATGATCCTGGCCTTTTCTTCCATTTATACAATTACCTATCAGAATAACCGCAAGACGATGAACGAGGATCTTATTCAAATATCGGAGTTTTACCGCAAGCAGGAAGGTCCCGAGGGGGGCAAGTTCAGCGGCGGCGGTGGCCGTGACGGCCATGGACGCGGGGATATAATGGTTCCCGACGGCAAAATGAAGGCCGGTCCGCCGCCGGAGCGTTCGGTATCTTTTGCGCTAACGACGGATGCCGACTGGAACATTACGAATACGGATTCCCGCTTCGATATGGACAGCGATTTCTACACGCTTGCCGTCAAAGCTGCCTCATCGGGCGATTCGGGCCGCGGCGAGTTTAATCTCGACGGCAACCGCTGGGCTTATGACGTGCAGCAGGTTATGGGGGGGTATTCGGTCGTTTTCCTGGACGTCACGAATCAGCATCAGTTCTTGATGACGCTTCTGTACACGTTCCTTGCCGTAGGCTTCATAATGCTTATCGTTATCTATTTCACGAGCCGTTACTTCGCGAACCGTTCGATTGCTCCCGTCAAGGAAGCCTTTGATAAGCAGAAGCGCTTCATCGCGGACGCCTCCCATGAGCTGCGGACGCCGCTCGCCGTTATTAATACGAATGCGGATGTGCTGCTGTCCAACAACGATGACCTCATCCGCAATCAGGAGAAGTGGCTGCATCATATCAAGTCGGAGACGGAGCGCATGCGGACGCTGACAAGCGATCTGTTGTACCTGACCCAGATGGATGATGCGCGCGAAAATGTGATTTTCGCTCCGTTCAACTTAAGCGAGGCGGTGGAAAGCGTTATTCTGACGCTCGAAGCGGTCATCTTCGAGAAGGACATTGCGCTCAGCTACGATATCTCGCCGGAGCTGTCCATTAACGGCAACGTGGAGCAAATGAAGCAGGTAACGCTGATTCTGCTGGATAACGCCATCAAGTATACCAATGCAAAGGGCAAGATCGACCTTACGCTGAAAAAACACGGCAGCGAAGTGGTGCTTAACGTCACCAACTCCGGTGAAGGGATCCCGCCCGAGCATCTGGGCAAAATCTTCGACCGCTTTTACCGTGCCGACGCCTCCCGCTCCCGCAAACACGGGGGCTACGGCCTTGGCCTCGCCATCGCCAAAGCGATCGTCGAGCAGCACAAAGGCAAAATTCACGCGAGAAGCGTGCCAGGCGAGACCACCTCGTTCTCCGTTCAGCTCCCCGTTGAACGTCACTAGATTGAAGCGGCCGTGCAGGGTTCAGCCTGCGCGGCTGTTTTTGGCGTTTGGAGGCCTGACGAGCGGACACTCACTATCACTCGAGTTACCCTTGGCAGGCAAACTTACCAACCTCTCTCCATTAACCTAGTCCTCCACCTGTTCCCCTTAACCATTCTTTCACCGGTTCCACCAGTCTGTCTTCTCTCCGCAGCCCCCCAGTAACCTCGGCTGCCCGCCAGTGACGTCACCATGGATTCACTCCCCCTTAGATCTACTTAGAAACTCCGCATCAGCATGATCGTTCTGCCGCCAATATACTCGCAGCCACTCTCCAGTCACTCCAAAATGCAAAAGTACATGACAACTCCCTGCTAGTCCGGCCTAACGATCAACGTACTGCGAAAGTACAGGTAAATTTACTATGTTCCCACCCATTCGGCTTATACGAGGTTATTTACCTGCACTTTTGCATACTTTTGCATCAGAATGACCGTGCGGTGCCACTTCCCCCTCAATAACCTGCACATTTGCAGCTTATTTTTCAAACTAACCTCCACTTCCCGTCCCTGCCCTCATTATCGCCGTACTCCGCAATTACTCCGAGCAGGTCCGTGCCGCTAACGAAACTACATATTCTTATTTGCCCCAAATGGGCTACCCAGAATTTCTAATGAAACTACGTATCACTATTCCCTGCTTCGACCCATTTCTGTGCCCCTAATCTGTCAAATAGAGATATGACGTTTCGTTAGATCCGCAAAACTCTCGTTTTTGATCAAATAGCGATACGACGTTTCGTTAGAATATCTCCTGTCCCTCCTGTTCCCCCCTCCCAAATATGAGGGAGGATCCTTGGGCAGCAGGTGGAGTAAAGGGGCAGGGGTATCCCCTGAGGAGCGCAGCGTTTGCCTTTGCCGGCGGGAAATATCAGCTAAAGCGGATTCCAATCCAAATTTCCTGCCGGCAACAGCGACCGAAGGGGATACCCCTGCTCCCTCTCCGCCTACTCTTTACCGTTTCCTCCCCCTCGGCCATCCAAAAAGTCCTCCCTCATATCCCCCTCCTCCTTATTTAAGTTTGACTAAAGGTTGCCGCTCTAAGATAACTCCATAACGTTCAGGCAGATGCCTGCTAAGGAGTTGGTTACTATTTTCCGCACGCGCAAATCCAAAATTCTTACCACTATAACGGTTATTCTGCTTATCGTAGCAGCCATTCTGTACAAGCTTGCCGACCGGTACTTAATCGAGCATGTCGAGGTGAAGGTAACGCCTAACACATCCATCACGCAGGGGACCGACACCGGCATCAGCTCTGGCTCCGGAACCAGCTCTAACTCGACCCCGGACTCCGGCACAAGCAGCGACACCACTACCTCCGCAACGACATCCTCGGATGCCGAATACGACGACTGGAATTACAAGGATGACAACGAGACGATCAGCATCAAGAAGGTGGAAACCGGCTCCGGCTCGGACATGATCACATACTATGTCGCCGACGTCACGTTTAACAGCAAAACGAACCTGCTTGCAGCTTTTGCCAAGGATTCCTTCGGCACCAACATCACCCAGAACACCTCGACCATTGCTGCAAACAACAATGCGGTGTTCGCCATTAACGGCGATTACTACGGCTTCCGCAGCGACGGGGTTGTTATCCGCAACGGCACCGTTTACCGGGACGAAGCGGCTCGTATTGGCCTGGCCATGTTTAACGACGGCACGATGAAGTCTTACGACGAGGAAGAAACCTCAACCGACGATCTGCTCGCGCAAGGAGTGACAAACGCCTTTTCCTTTGGCCCGGCCCTCGTTACGGACGGCGAAATCGCCGGCGACTTCAGCCATGTGGAGATCGATAAAAACTTCGGCAACCGCTCGATTCAGAACTCGAACCCGCGGACCGGCATCGGAATGATCTCCGCGAACCATTACGTATTTGTTGTCGTTGACGGCCGAAGCGCCGGCTACAGCCGCGGCATGACGCTGACGGAATTCGCCGATCTATTCAAGGAGCTCGGGGCGACGGAAGCCTACAACCTCGACGGCGGCGGCTCGTCCACGATGTATTTCATGGGACGCGTCGTGAACAACCCGCTTGGCAAAGGCAATGAACGCGGCGTAAGCGACATTATCTATATTCCGCAATCTTAAGAATGGAGGCCATAACCAATGACTATACTGATCCCCTCATACGAGCCGAACGAAAGACTGCTCACGCTTATTCATCATCTGAAAGAGGAGACCGAAGGGGCATCCATCCTGATTGTCGATGACGGGAGCGGCGAGCAATACAAGCCGATCTTTGATTCAGCTGCCGAGGCAGGCTGCACGGTACTCCGGCACCCCGTTAACCAGGGCAAAGGCTGCGCGCTCAAGACCGGCTTCGATTATGTCCGCCAGCACGGCGGCACGGACGGCGTAATCTGCGCCGACAGCGACGGGCAGCATTTGCCGGAGGATATTCTTCGAATTACGGATGCCGTGCGCAAAAACCGCAATCACATCGTACTCGGAAGCCGGCAGTTTACCGGCAAAGTGCCGCTGCGCAGCCGCTTTGGCAATTCGGCGACCCGGATGGTCTATGCTCTAGCAACGGGGAAGCCGATACAAGATACGCAGACCGGCCTGCGCGGCTACTCCTCCGAGATGCTCGACTGGCTGTGCCAGGTGCCGGGCGAACGGTTCGAATACGAGATGAACATGCTGCTGGAGGCGCCTAAAGCCGGCTATGATTTTGTAGAGGTGCCCATCGAGACGGTTTATCAGGAGAACAACAAGTCCTCCCACTTCCGCCCGCTTGCGGATTCGGCCAAAATCTATTTCCCGTTCCTGAAGTTCGTCACCTCATCGGGCTTCTCGGCGGTTGTCGATTTCGTGCTGCTGTTCCTCCTGCAGTGGATGACGGGAAGCCTGCTCGCATCGGTTATCGGAGCAAGGGTGATCAGCTCAATCTTCAACTTTACGATGAACCGCCGCTATGTGTTTAACGATGGACAAGGGATATCGGTGCAAAAGTCGCTTCCCCGGTATTTCTCTCTTGTGGTCGTCATACTGGTAGCCAACTACGCCCTCCTGTATCTGTTCCACGAGAGCATAGGAATCCCGCTGTTTATTGCCAAGCTGATGACGGAGGTCTTCTTGTTCGCCTTCAGTTATCTGGTCCAAAGGAAGTTCGTTTATTGAACTGCATTGGAACTACATTGGAATTCCTACAGCGAAACCCAACATTTTTGACCGATTCCCAATCTACATTGGATTCTCTGCAGCATAATGAATCCAATTGATGTAATAGCGGCTTATTCTGGGCCTTTTTGCTGGAATAAATCCAACGTAGATCAGGAATCCTTTCCTTTTATCCGGTTTTTACTGCAGGCAATCCAACGTACGGTGAAAAATAAAAAGGCCGTCCCAAAACTTGGGACAGCCTTTTTCTAGTTCTTCGCCTTGCGCTGCGATAAAATCTCAGGAATATGAAGCTCCCGCAAAAGCTCCACGATTTCCAGCACGCTGCTCTTGTTGAACTTTTTCAAAATGCTGTTGATCTGCGACTTCAAGGTTGAAGGCTCCACATGGCGCAGCTTGCATATTTCCTGGCGGGTGTAGTCCTTCATTAGAAGCTCCAGCACCTCTAGCTCGGTTGGCGTCAGCTGGGTAAAAATATAAAAGTTATGCAGCAGACTGTCTTCCGTCGTCTTGATCCGCTTGAATTCCTTCGTTATCTTGCCTGCAATATTCGAATGCAAGGACGGCCGGTCGTGATAAGCATCCTTCACCGCCTCGATAATCGACTCCGCCGGCATATTTTTGAGCAAATAGTTGGTTGCCCCTAGCTCGAAAGCTCGAAATACCGTCTCGTCCGTCTCGCACACGGTCAGCATCACAATCTTGATATCCGGCATATAATTCAGGATTTCGGACGTTGCCCGAAGCCCCGCCTGTTTATCCTCCAGCTCGATATCCATCAGGATCACATCCGGCTTATTGAGCGCAGCCAGCATCGTGCCTTCGTATCCGCTGGCCGCCCTGCCAACGAATTCAATCTCTTCGTCCTTCGAAAGGATCATCTGATATCGCTTACAAATCAAGGGATCGTCTTCCACAATCAATACTTTAATGGGCGTGCTCACGCTGCTTCATCTCCTCTCCTGCTTGTCCAATGAAAGTAAAGGAATGACAATATGAAACGCCGTGCCGGTTCCGGCCTTGCTGTCGACGCTGATCTTGCCCCCATGGGCCGCAATAATCGTATGGCAGATCGACAGCCCCATTCCCCAGTTGGTGGCCGTAGGCTTGGACGAATAGAACGGCTGAAAAATATTCGCCAGATTTTCTTCCGAAATGCCGGGTCCGTTATCTTGGATGACCAGCTCGACCCATTTGTTTTTCACGTTTACCCGAAAGTCGATCTGCCGGGATTTCTCCGGGACGAACTCCAGCGCTTCCGCCGCGTTGGTTACGATATTCTCTACCGCTTGGGAGAAATAATAAGGATCCGCCATAATCATCAGCTTCCGCTGGGATCGTGCGTATTGAACCCCTACCGACTTCAGCTCCGCGCTCATCTCGTCCAGCAGCTTATCAAGCAGATCGAACAAAGAGACCGGCTCCAGCTCGATTCTGGCCTTCAGATTTTTCTGATGAATGGCATCAAGGCGAGTATAGACCTTATTGCACCGCTGTTCAATGACCTGCAGCTCCTCCACCAGTTCCGGCTGCTCCTCGCATAAGCTCTCCAGGTATTCCGTCTGCGCCTTAATCGCTAACAGCTCGTTCTTCATATAGTGGCTGAAAACGCGGGAGGTTAGCAGGGCGGAATCGATATTGCGCGAGATAATCGTCTCCTGGTTATTAATCTTGTTCTGGATCCGCGCGTACATGTAGATGCTGTATAGGCTGACAAACAAGCATAACCCCGAGACATACGGCAGCAGCGAGTAGATGGACGGGTTGCCTACCAGATTAATCGGTTTGTACCGGACAAAATGCGCCGCTTTCGACACCTGCACCAGAATATTCGGAGCCCAATAGTTCATGTATAAGTACGTAATATGAACCGATACGTACGAGATGATAATCATCAGGATATTGCTTCGTATGAGGCGGACTTTCGGGGCATTATACAAAGCATACAGCAGCAGAAGAATACCCGCCGCAATATACGAGGTATTCACCGTCAGAGTTACCTTATGCATCGTTTCATAGAGCGATTGAATCCGTTGCGCGGACATATAGTCCGGATAAAGCTTGTAGTACAGATGCTCGTAAAAGACCGGATCATAGATAACCGCCTGCAGGACGCAAGGCAGCGCGGCGAGAGCAAGCAGCCAGCGGCTGCGTTTGGCGCTCAGATCATAGGCGAAATACAATGCCGAGAGCAGGCCGGCGTACAGGAACAGCAGCGTAAACAGGTGAAAAATCCGGATAAGGGCCAGCCGGGAAATCGGCAGGAACAGCAGCTGGTTTTGCAGCCCTTTTTTGATGCCGAAATACTTATCCATGCTGTTGTAATAATAAGCGTCTTTGCTCATGTACGTAATGATGCAGGTTACGACAATCAGATAGGACAAGCCCATCAGCAGCATGAACAACGTGGCTTTCGTATATTTTTGCTGGGTCAGGCAGAATACCGCGATGGCAATAAACAAGAGAAACACAAAGAAGATAAACATGGACGCCATCCTTTCGAACCAAATCAACCAAATAAAATCTATTTTATTTGATCTTTGCGCAGCTGTAGAGGTTGAAGTTTTATACAACCACCCCTCTCTATCCTACCGCCCATCCCCGGCAATTCATGCGAATTCAGCCCTTTCCTCCTGTTTCAGGCGATGATAAAACTTCAACCTTACCGGATTGGCCGGGCGGATTTACTATAAAAGGACTACAAAGCTTAGGAGGGAACATCACGATGAAAACTCGCAGCTACTTCAGCTTGGCCCTTATTGCCGCTCTTGGCGTATCCGCTGCCGGATGCGGCTCGAACGATACAAATACGCAAAACAATGCTGCCGGGGGCGGCAAGACGGTTTTGGAATATTACACTTGGACGGACGAAGCCGACTACATGCAGAAGGTTGTCGATACCTTCAACGCGCAGAACAGCAGCATTCAAGTGAAGATGAACACGATCAGCAACAATGCGGATGAGTACAACACAAAGATCATGAACAACCTGACCGGCGGCTCCAAAATGGACCTGTACAGCATTAACGGCACGTCCAGCCTTGGTCTTTACTCTTCCAAAAACCAGCTGATCGACCTCACCGACCGCATCAAATCGGCAAACCTCGACGTTGGCGCTTACGGCCCCAGCTACCAGGACATTGTCGAGCTGCTGACAGACGGCAAATATTACGCTCTTCCTTACCGGACTTCCGAATACGCCCTATTCTACAACAAAGCCATCTTTGATAAGGAAGGCATTCCTTATCCGACCCAAATGACTTGGGACGAGTACGCGGATCTGGCGAAGCAGCTGACCAAAGGAGACGGGACCGGCAAGCAATGGGGCGGTTATTTCGCGGATTGGCTTACGGCACCGCTTGGCGCTCTCCAGAAAGGGACAACCATTCTCGATGACAGCCTGGACGACGTGGGCAGCTGGCTGGACTACCTTGACCGCTTGTATTACAAGGATCAATCCCATATGAGCTATAAGCAAATGAACGGCGAGAGCGTCGACTGGATCAAGCAGTTCGAGAGCGGCAACGTCGCGATGCTGGTCAACGGCGAATGGACCGTCAACATGCTGAAGGCCGATATCGAAAGCGGCAAGACGAACATCAACTTTGACATGGCGCCCCTGCCTCTTCCGGAAGGTACAACCGATCCGGTTACCGTTGGCGGCGTGAGCACCTTCATCGGCATTAACCCGGCAAGCAAAAATGCCGACGCTGCGTTCGAGTTCGTGAAGTTTCTGACCGGCGAGCAAGGCGAATCCATTATCGCGCAGTCGAGCGTACTGCCGGCTTACTCCAGCGACAAAACCAAGGACGCTTTCCTTGGCGCTACCGGCATTCAAGGCAGCGGCTACTTCTTCGAAGCCAATACCGTCATCGAGAATCAGCCTGTCGCTCAAATCGACGAGATCAACCGGGTATACAACGAGCAGCGCGACCTGTTCCTGTTCCAGGAGATCGATTCGAAGAAAGCGATCCAGAACTACATGGATGCCCGCAAGTCCGTTCTCAACAAGTAATGCGCAGCACGTTATCTAGCTAAGCAATCATCGGCTTCCGCTTCTTCGTGACGGAAGCCGATCTTATTTCAAGGCACGAAATTGGCTTTAATAACCAGCAAGGAGGTTCTTCCATGACCAGCAGACGACTGCCTCAGTTCAAGCCGTATCTGACAGGGACGCTGTTTATCCTACCGGCTTTTGCGCTGTTTGCCGTCTTTATTTTAATCCCGCTCGTTTACGGCTTTGTCATGAGCTTTACCGATTACGGCGGCTTCAACGTAAAGGCCAACTATATTGGCTTTGACAACTATGCAAAGCTGTTCAAGGACGATTATTTTATCGTATCCCTCAAAAATAATCTTCTCTACACCGTCCTGTTCGTTCCGTTAACGATGCTGCTCGCTTTGCTTGCGGCTATCGCCCTGAATTCGGTCCTGTATCTGCGCAAATATTTGCGTATGGCTTTTTATTTTCCGCAAATCACGTCGATGGTATCGATCGCTATCGTCTGGGCGCTGCTGTTCAACCCGATGTCCGGACCAATCAACCATATGCTTGAAGCGATTGGCATCGCCAATCCGCCTCAGTGGCTGATGGCCTCGAAGTGGGCGCTCATCGCCATTGTCGTGGTAGCCGTATGGAAAAGCTTCGGCTACTACATGATTATTTTGCTGGCTGGCATTCAGGGCATTCCGACCCATCTGTACGAATCGGCCAGACTGGACGGGGCGAACCGCTTCAAGCAGTTTCTGTACATTACGCTGCCGTCGCTTTCGCCAACCCTATTTATGGTTCTCATTCTAACGATTATTAACTCCTTCCAGGTGTTTGACCTGGTATCGGTCATGACGGACGGCGGACCGGGCCGTTCCACGAACGTGCTTGTATTCCGCATTTACCAGGAAGCGTTCGTCAACTACCGGATGGGCTATTCCGCGGCAATGTCGACCGTTCTGTTCCTGATTATCATGATTATTTCCCTCATTCAATTCCGGCTCGAGAAAAAATGGGTGACTTACTAAGATGGAAGCGAGGTGCTCATAATGGATGTCCCTGCATCGAAATGGGGTAAGTTCGGCAGTTATTTCTTACTCATCGTGTTAACCGCCTTTTCGATCGCTACGCTGTTTCCGTTCTTATGGATGATTTCGACGTCCCTTCGAACGGACGTGGATCTGTTCAACAACCCGATGAATTGGATCCCCAGCAAGCTGTATCTGAACAACTATCAGGAGGTATGGACGGCGATCCCGTTCGGCCGCTACTTCCTGAACACTCTTAAATTATCGGTCCTGATTACGATCCTGCAGGTTGTGATCTGTTCGATGGCGGCTTACGCCTTCGCGAAGCTGAAGGTGCCGTTCAAGCAGACGATCTTTATCCTGTTCATGACGAACCTGATGATGCCTTGGCATTCGATCATGGTTCCGCAGTTCACGATTATCAGCAAGCTAGGCTTGTACAACACGCATACCGGTTACGTTCTTATTCAATTATTCAGCGGCTTCGGCATTTTCCTGATGCGTCAATTTTTCCTCAGCCTGCCGAACGAACTAAACGAAGCAGCCCGGGTAGATGGCTTAAATGAGTGGAAGATTTTCTGGAAAATCGTTATGCCGCTATCCGCACCAAGCTTGTCTACCTTCGCCATCTTCACCTTCACTTTTATGTGGAACGACTATCTGGCACCGCTTATTTACTTGAACGACGATATGCTGAAGACGCTTCAGCTTGGCCTGAAGGCATTCCAGACCGAGCATACGATGGATTACGGCCTGCTGATGGCCGGAACGGTGTTCGCAACGATTCCGATGGTGATCGTGTTCCTGATCGGGGAACGGTTCTTTATTCAAAGCGTGGCCACTACCGGCATGAAAAACTAATCTAAGAGACGAGGTTATATAGATGACAACAAACCTGAACAACTTTGTGCAAGTGCGCGGCGAGGATTTTGTCGTGAACGGGGAAAAAATCTTTTTCCGGGGCTTTGGACTTGGCTCCTGGATGAATCTTGAGCATTTCATGATTGGCCTTCCCGGCACCGATACGATGATCAAGAAAGCATTCGACGAGGTGTACGGCGAGGAACGCGCAGCCAAATTTTTCGACCGCTTCCTGCTGGAGTTTGTGGACGAGAAGGACTTTGAGTTCCTGAAAAGCATTGGCGTGAACCATCTGCGCATCCCGTTCAACTATAAATATTTCATCGATGACCAGAACCCTGGCGTCTATAAAAAAGAAGGTTTTGCCTATCTCGATCATATCGTCAACCTCTGCGAGAAATACGAGATCTACGCGATTCTTGACCTCCACTCCGTACCGGGCGGACAAAACCCGGACTGGCATTGCGATACGAACTCCGGTCTGCCGCTGTTCTGGGAATACGCCGCGCTGCGCGATACGGTAATCAAGCTATGGGGCCATATCGCCCAATATTACAAGGATCAGCCTTGGATTGCTGCTTACGACATCGTCAACGAGCCGTCGCAAGTGACTAACGCAAAGGTGTTTAACGAGTTCTATGAGAAGATTATCGCGGAGATCCGCCAATACGACGAGCATCATATCATCTTTATCGAAGGCAACAAGTTCACAACCGACTTTACGATGATTGATCCGATCGACGATCCGCAGGTGGCGTATGAGTTCCACTTCTATCCGTTTGTGGACGAGCCGGCTGTTCTTACGCCGGAGATGGACCGTACGCGCCGGAAAGAGATTTTCGCCGAAGCCTTCGGCAAGCTGGTCAGCATCCGCGAAAAATACAAGCGTCCGGTCTGGTGCGGCGAGCTGGGCTTGGTATTCGAGCAGGAGCAGATCGACTTCCAGATGACGATTATCGAAGATATGCTCGATCTATGCGAAGAGCATGATGTATCGTGGGCGCTCTGGACTTATAAGGATGCGGCAACGATGGGCATTGTGTATCCAAAGGCAGGCACGCCTTGGAGAGAACTAACCGACGAAATCAAGCAGGTGTGGAACCAGCATAAGGAGCAGGAAAAAGGCGAGGCGCTTGTCGACTACATGGCGGCCACCTATTTCAAGCCAATCTCGGCGGAGGAGCGTTACCCGCTTCAATTCCGGATGAGAACGATCATGCAGGCCATCTGCGTTGAGCAAATGCTGAAGCCTTACCTAGCGAAGCGTTCGTGGGAAGAGATGGCCGAGCTGCCGGCCTCCTTCCATTGGGAGAACTGCGAGCATTGGAGCGAGCTTGCGGACCTGATCAAGCAGTACACCAAGGTGTAAATTTGTTAGCGAAAAAAAGGGCTGTCTCACATCGGTGAGACAGCCCTTTTTTTAAGGAATCGCCCTTACGTTGGATTTACTCCACTAAAAGTAACAGGAATGAGCAACAATCGCCCAAATTCGACTGATTATACTTTAAACTCCCGGCCACAAACGCCTTATTATGCTGGACGATATCCAATATAGCTCTACTTGATAGGAATAGAAGCTCCTCGCCCCTTCGGGGTACCGGCTCCTTGCTGGGGCCGAGGCCTGTCTACAAACGGCAAATCTCGTTTATTTAGGAAGCTCCGCCCATTTATTCGCCTGTTCCGGAGCCGTGTACGCGGCCATGAGGTCCAGCAGAACGGACGGATTTTCTTCAAAAAGCATAAGCCCCAGATTTGTATCCCGCATAAAACCCGCCGAGACCGTCTGCTTCAGCATGTCGGCGATCGGCTGATAGAAGCCCTTCACGTTCAGAATGCCAACCGGCTTCTTGTGAATGCCAAGCTGCGCCCAGCTCGCCACCTCGAACAATTCCTCGAAGGTTCCAAGCCCGCCAGGCAGCGCGATATAGCCGTCGGACAGCTCGGACATCAGGGCTTTTCGCTCATGCATGTTCCCTACTTCAATAAACTCCGTCAGACCTTTATGCGCCATCTCGCCGATGAACAGGCCGCGCGGCATCACTCCGGTTACACGGCCGCCGTTAGCCAGCACCGCATCGGCTACAAGCCCCATCAGGCCGATTCGGGAGCCGCCATAGACCAATTCCATTCCTTTTGCAGCCATCAGTTGCCCCAATTGAGTTGCCGCTTGTCCGTACTCCGGACTTACTCCGGCATTGGAGCCGGCAAATACGCAAATTTTGTTCATGATAATCCCCCTGCTATTCTTTGCTGTAGCGCTTGCTTAGCTTGTCTTTATGTGCTCTCAGAACTTCCTCTATGGAAAGATCGTAGATCCCCGCAAGAATATAGACATTCGCCAATACGTCCCCAAGCTCCTCGATCAATTCCTGCTTCAGCACTTCGGCGGGCTGGGCAGCTTCATCCGGGCGGTCCCGTCCAATCTCGATCGTCCTTACCACTCTGGCCGTCTCTCCAACTTCCTCCGTCAGGAAAGCCATCCGCTCAAACGGACCGTAACCCGACCAGCCGCGCTCTTTGTAAAAGTCTTGAATCCACTGTTGAAATTCCTGTTCCTTCATGACGACTATTCTCCCCTGCTCCTGTTGTTCAATTTATTATAAACAAAAAAGGGACACCTCTTAAAGTAAGGTGTTCCTTCTCTTCTTCTCCTTACGGAGTGGTTTTGCATTTCGAAATATTAGCTTCCGTATCTCCCATTACGTACAGGTAGGTGCTTAACGCATGATAACAAGGGATGGAATGCTTAATTGGGTATAAGGCGGAGTTAATCTCGAGTCCCGGCTCAAGATGACGGTAACCGGCGATCTCCACCGGTACCTGCGGCACGATATCCGGCGTATTGAAAATGCGGGTATTCGGAATGTTCATCCGCTGGAAGGCTTCAACAAAGCTCTTGTCGCCAACGCGAGGGGAAGCGAAGGTTATGAGCTCGACATCCACGTTTTTGCTTCCGGCGAGAAAGGCATGGAGCGTAGCTAGCGAGCTGCCTAGACTATGTCCGGTTACAAGAAGCCTTGTACCTTGCGGCAGCGCATCGATGGACGCCATCAGCGTCTCGGAAGGAATACTCGCGTCCGCGTATTCCACCATCATGCTGCGGTATAGATTCGTAAATCCTTGCTCCGTCTTGCCGCCATCCGGCACCTCATGGAACGTCTCGAGTATGAACTCGAAGTCCGACAGCCAGTCCAGCGGACTTTCCGTTCCGCGAATCACCACCGCCTGCTGCAGCGGATTGTCCGCGGATCTCGCAATAAAGCCTCCGAATTCCCTTTCCTGCA
This sequence comes from Paenibacillus glycanilyticus NBRC 16618, assembly GCF_004000805.1. Classification (GTDB taxonomy): domain Bacteria; phylum Bacillota; class Bacilli; order Paenibacillales; family Paenibacillaceae; genus Pristimantibacillus; species Pristimantibacillus glycanilyticus. Next base: position 114,879 of record NZ_BILY01000012.1, on the reverse strand, counting down.
TCTTTTCGAGATGCGGCGTCATCGTCAGATTGGCCACCAGCTCCCAGCCCGCCGGAAAGTCCGCAGGCTTTACCGGCGACAGATGATTCTGCGCGTACATCTCGTAAGCAACCTTAACAAAATGCCCCCAGTCTATCAGCTTCTCCATACTAATCGTATTGCTCATTCGGTCAGCTCCCTATACCTGCGAATATGGTCATTTCGCCCTTTAATTCGACAAATAATGGGAAAAACCTCTAGCGATGGTCTTCTAATGAAAAAGGCTGTCCTCGACGGACAGCCCCTTCTGCTATTTAACCAATACCCATACCCCGGCCTGACCGGGAATCTCGCCTTTGGTCCACCATTTCGCCTTGTACGTATGTCCTTCGTAGACCACCTGTTCGCCGCCGTTATAAGCCTTAGCGCTATTCCAAGCCTGCACGGCAGCTGCCGATACCGGCTTCCATACATCCGAGCTGTCCGGCAGCTCGCCTTGCGTCCACCAGCCCGCTTTATATTCAATGCCGTTGTAGGTCACGATATCGCCGGCCACATAAACTTTCGCGCTGTCCCATGTGCCGGTTCCCGTCGGCGGCGTAACGACGGCCGCCTTGGTCGCAATCGTCAAGGCCGCGCTTGCTGCCGAGCGGTTACCCGCCGCGTCCACTGCAATAACCGTATACGCGTATGCGGTGGATGCCTTTAATCCGCTGTCCGAATAGGAGGTGGATGCCGTCGTTCCGATCAACAGACCGCCTCTGTACACCTCGTATTTCACAACACCGGTATTGTCGGTGGCCGCCGTCCAGCTGAAGGCCGCTGTAGTGTCCGTTACATTGCCAGCTGTAAGTCCCGCCGGTCTGGTTGGAGCCTGCGTGTCCGGCGCCGGCGTTGCGGCAGGCAGCGTACTTGCCGATACCGGCACGCTGGCCGCCGAGCGGTTACCTTTGTTGTCTACTGCCGCAATCGTATACGAATAAGACGAATCCGCCTGCAATCCGCTATCCGTATAGCTGGTTCCTGCGGAGGTGCCTACCACTTTACCGTCACGGCTTATTTCGTAATTTTTAATTCCCGCAGAGGCTGTCGAAGCTGACCAGGACATCGTAATGCTGCTGTCGGTATGGCCGGAACACCATACGCTGTCCGGGAAGTTAGGCAGCACAACCGGGTCCGGATCCGGAGTCGTTGTTCCGCCGCCTTGCGTCAGATTGACGTCAATCGCCTGATAGAAGGCATTAACAGTGTCGCCGATTTCCCATACGCCAAGAATAATGTAGTAGCCTGTCCGGTCCGTCGGTACCTTGCATTTATGCGTAACCGTCATCTCCGGCTTCTTCATTCCGCCGTCTACCGTACAGAAGGGCTTTGCTTCCAACTGGTCGCGCGTGAGCGGCTTGTTCGGATCCCAGCCGATCTTCGTAATGTAATAGTCCCATTTCTCCGTCATATGATTGGCCGTGAAATTCCAGGTAAACGTATTATCGCCACCCTTCATGTCGACCTTCTTCCAGCGGTCGGCCGACTGGGCATCCAGCTCGGTATATTTGCCCGCTCCGGCAACCTTGCCGTCAGCCGGGCCTTCTGCGGGGAATCCGCCAATGCCCTCTACGCTTTGCGGCTCATACTGAATCGCTCCGCAATCCTTGTTGGTGCCTTGGCTGCAGAGCAGCGTCCGGCTGGCAGGCGAAGAAATGTAGCCGTGGGCCGATGCTTTGTCCGCGATGGCCAGCATGCAGAGCAGCCCGAGCAGTACAAAGCTGAACAGAATGGCCAGCCTGCCCCCTACCGATTGTCTCGTTATCGTCATGTCGATTCTCCTCGTTTCATGGAATGAAATAATCGGTTCCAATAATAAACAATTGTCTAATTATCAGCCAGATTCCAAAGACCCGGAGGATTATTCTCTGCTAGCCGCAGGTTGGAATGCTCCTGACAGAGGGTGAATACGCCAAGAGTCTCACCTTTCCAATCGATTTCGCGATAGCCAACCATTAATGGATATTTAAGGAAAATAAAATGCGACTATACAATAGTCCCAGCTCATCTGTTGGCTCCGCTCTTCATGCGTCAGTCATCCCATTTTGATTCGCGTGCCCATGTCAAAGATCCCTCTTGCCGGAAGGCAGAGGGACCTTGTTTCATTGCTTTTGTAGGTTACCGATAGCGGTCCAGCAGCCCGGCTAACCGGTCCCGGACTGCTTCCCGCAATTCTTCGGGGCCTTTCAGTGCTGCTTCATATCCAAGTCCAATCAGAAATTCGGTATAGAAAGGCATGTCCCCGCGGGATACATCCGCATCAATGCTGCCGCTCCCGTCTTCCCGAACCTGCAGCATCGGGGCCAGCCATAGCTCAGCTTCGCAGCGCTGAACTCCGGCCCGGCTTAGCTCTACTTGCAGACGGACCGGGTCCTCGGGCATAACGGCTTCTTTGCGGCTTAGCGGAATGTCGCCAAGGTCGCGCTTTTCCGTACCGGAGGTATCCTCCGAAGCGGTGCGGATCCGATCGCAGCGGAAGACGCGGAAGCCCTCGCGCAGGTAGCAATACGCCGTGCAGTACCAGAGGCCGTTATGAGCGTAGATGCATACCGGCTGGATTTTGCGGCAGCCCGCCTCGCTGTCCTTCGTCTCGTATTCGATATCGAGCACCTTCTGGTGTACCGCCGCATCCAGCAGCATGGACAAGCAAGGCGCATCGCCGCGCCTGGTTGGCGTAATGAAATCTACCCGGTGCTTCATGCTGTCGATTCGATCCCGAACATCGCCGGGCATATGAAGATAAAATTTGTTCAGCGCCGAGACGGATTCTGCCTCAAACGGCAGCGAGGAGTAATGCCTAAGCGCATGCACGGCAAAGAACATGGCCACGGCTTCCTCTTCCGTAAAGGCGATGGGCGGCAGCACCCGCTCCCTTAATACCTGGTAACCTCCATGCGGCCCAACCTCCGAATATAAAGGCACGCCCAGCTCGCTGAGCTCCTGCAGATCCCTTAGAATCGTCCGCTTCGAGACGCCAAATTCATCGGCGAGCTCCTGTACCTTGAACCGGCGCTTGCGGTTGACCGTCATCATCAGCTCCATGAGCCGTTTGGATTTGGGCATCCTTTTTTCCTCCTCATTTCATATCCATGACAGAATGTGTCACTATTATCCGTTACGATAAGGGCATCAGGCAATACCACCGCTAAAGGAGCGAAAAAAATGCTTAAATACTCCATTCTGTTTTTCCTTGTTATGTTTATGATTGGCACCGACACGTTTCTTATTTCTCCGCTGCTCCCTACGCTCCAGGCGGAATACGGCGTATCCACCGGCATTGCTGGCTGGATGATTGGCGCCTACACCTTGGGCTCGGCTTTGTTCGCGCTAGTCTCCGGCCCTTTGTCCGACGGCTGGAACCGCAGAACGGTCATGATCTGCGGGCTGGCCGCCTTCTCCGTTTCAACCGCCTTATGCGGTTTCGCGGACAGCTACTGGATGATGCTTCTGTTCCGTTTCCTCGCAGGAGTCAGCGCTGCCTTCACCGCTCCGCAGGTATGGGCCTCCATTCCCGCCGTTATGCCTCCGCAGCGGATTGCGAAGACGATGGGCATCGCCTTTGGCGGACTGGCTGCAGCCCAAGCGCTTGGCGTTCCGATCGGCAGCTGGCTGGCCGCGGCCGATTGGCCTGTCCCGTTCTGGAGCATCGGCACGTTTTCCCTGCTTCTTGCGGTTGCCGCCTTCCTGCTCCTCCCGGATATGAAGCCTAGCGGCCAGTCGCGCGCTTCCATTTTCAGCCGGTATATGCCGTTAATAACGAACGGAAGAGCAAGAGGCGGCTTCCTCGCTTACCTGCTGCTCCATCTGGGCAGCGGTACGGCGATGGCTTTTATCGGCAAATGGATGGCTGATCATTTCGAGCTGTCCATAGGCGGAATCGGCAACGTCATGATGGGACTTGGATGCGGCACCTTGCTCGGAAGCGTCATCAGCTCCGTGGTTATTCGCAGGCTTGGCAGCACGCGGACCGTAACCGCGGGCATGCTCTTGCTAGCCCTGTTGTATATTGTTGGCCCGCATGCCGGCCTATCGCCTGCGGTGATGATCTATTTCGTTATCTTTACCGTTCTCGGCATTATTTTCCCTCTTGTTATGGGCCTGCTTACTGCCCTGAACGCATCCATCCGGGGAACCATTTCCAGCCTCGCCAACTCGACCATGAACGGTGCGAATACGCTTGGCGCCTGGCTGGCCGGACTATTGTACGTTCATTTTGCCGGTTATGCGTCCATCGGTATTTTTTCCGCCGTATGCATCGTTCTCTCTCTTGTCACGTTCCGACTCGGCGGTCTTGTAACGGGCGCAGGCTCGGAGGCAAAACAGCAATCAAAGCCTGCCTGAGAACAGGAAAAAACATTGTTTATTCCCAATTTTATACTTAATATGGAGAGGTGATGAAGATCAGAGGGAGAGATGATTGTGGCTAATGTAAAAGAGCAGATTCATGCTTTGCTGGAACCCCTTGTCCCCGAGCGGAAGTTTAACGGAGCCGTACTCGTCTCGCAACGCGGCAGCATCCTGTATTCGGAGGCATGGGGACAAGCAAATATGGAGCTTGCGGTGGATAATACGACTAAAACCAAGTTCCGGATCGGTTCGATAACCAAAACCTTTACGGGGGTATCCATCCTCCAGCTGGTGGAAAAAGGCATGCTCCGGCTGGAGGATCCGGTCAGCCGTTTCTTTCCGCAGCAGACGGGCAGCAATTCCATAACCATCCAACATCTACTGACGCATACATCTGGTATTCCCAATTATACGGATGATCCTTCTATGTTCGACTGGGCTGCGAACCCTTCGACACCAGAAATTCTTATCGGGCGATTCGCCCATAAAGAGCCAGAGGCTGCTCCAGGCGAGCAGTACAAATACTCCAACTCCGGTTACGTCCTGCTTGGAGCCATCCTAGAGCAAATAACCGGGCAATCTTACGCGGACTATTTGCAGGAGCACATCTTCCTTCCGCTTGGCATGAACCAAACGCAGATAGATCAGCCAAGCCAGATTCTACTCAACCGTGCTGCGGGTTATCATTCGGACGAAGAGGGGCAATTAACTAATGCACCCACCTTCGATCCTTCCAATGCTTATGCGGCAGGAGCTATTAGTTCAACAATCAGGGACTTGCATTTATGGGATCAGGCGCTCTATACGGAGCAGCTTCTGACCAAGCCTTCTCTCGATCTCATGTTTACTCCGTTCAAGGGAGAACGGGATTTTCAATACGGCTGCGGCTGGATCATTCAAGATACGCCTTTTGGAAAGCTTGTTTGCCATAGCGGCGGCATTCCCGGCTTCTCCTCCGTCCTGCTCCGTTTTATTGAACAGCAGACTTCTGTCATCGTGCTCAGCAATATCCTGCAGGATGTCAGCACACTCGGCAAACAGCTGGCCGAGCTTGCCATGCAGCCCGCCAACACCATCGGTTAAAAATAAATGGAGAGTCAGCCCGCAGCTGACTCTCCTAATCTTTTAAAGGAGTTATCGCGGAGAACGAGTAGGTTCCGTCTTCCCGCCTGATATAACGAACCGTATATTTGTGATCGATTTGAACGGTATTCCACACGCTCTCCTCCAAAATAATTTTATCCACGCTTTTTAACCTTTTCTTGTCGGGGTAAGCGATCATAATCCAGTATTGCCCATTCTCCCCCTCGCCTTTATCGATGACCTTTACGTTTACGGCGAACGTACCCCTTCCTTGCTCCTTAGAAGAACAAGCCCCCAGCATCAAACCGGCCAGGAGAAGAATTGCAGCGCATAAACCTGCCTTTCTCATGCTCCACCTCATCCCTATTATCCTTTATGCATACGAATAGACGAATACTCTAAGACCTCCGCCCGAGAAAAGAACCTTCTTCAGGCCTCGCGAAATCTAGCCGCGGGTCCATTAACGCCTGTAAGTCCTTTCCAGTAAATTAAAGGTATACATTTACGGGAAGGGACGAGGATAAAATGCAAAGCTATGTAAATCAAGCAACGACGCAGAAGCCGAGGCTGTTCGAGGGGGAAAAATGGCTTGTTCTGACTGGTCTTCTCGGATTTCTTCTAGCGGCAATTTGCGGGGTATGGGTGCTTGCGAACGGGGGTGAGGTCTCGCCCGGAGGCGATGTTTCAAAAGCTTTTTCCTTTGATGCGGCCCTTGGCGCTTTTATTCTATCAACCGCCGCAATTGCGCCATTATCGGGATTGAAGGCACGAAGCCAGGCGTTGTTCCGGAGGGTGTACATCGGGCTTGCTCTTTATTCCTATGGGGCGGAGACGATTCAAAACTTTCGCGGCGTTAATCCGAGATTCGTTGACAGCGATTCGTTTTTCGACCAAACGGTCGGCAATGTCTTCACGTTTGTTGCCCTGTTTCTCGTTTTGTTTTATTTGTACCTTGGCGTTCAATTCTTCCGTTCGAAGGCTTATAAGCTTCGGCCCGGGATGGCGCTGGGCGTGCGTTATGCCATGATTGCCGTCACCGTATCGTTTGCCGCCGGCATCTGGATCTCCATGAACCAGGGCAGGTTTATCGGTGCGGACGGCAATATTATATGGCTGCATGGGCTTGGCTTTCATGCGCTTCAGGCAATGCCGATTGTCGCTTGGCTAGTCGAGCGTTCCCGCGCCAAAGCCTCTAGCCTGATTCATATGACCGGCATTACTTATCTGCTTGGCTTAATCGCGATCGGATGGCAGACGTTGAACGGTCACGCCCTAATGGAGTGGTCGCTTCTGCCAATAGCCGCAAGCACCTGCTTTATTCTTTCGATCGCGGCCGGCGTGGCTGCGCTGCGCAAGGTGCTTCTTTCCGGTTCGCGTCCAAATAGCGGCAACCGGAACAGCGCTGCACGCTTTTAGATTATAAATAAGGGAGCTGCCGCGCGGGCAGCTCCCTCTTGTTCTGTTTTATCGTTTTTTTAGAAAGTTTTTAGAGCCCCTAAACATCCTCCGGCTATACTGGGGTCATCAACCCCTAAGGAGAGTTCCGATGAAAAAAAGCTGGTGGGTTCTGCTGTTGCTGTCTGTCGCCATAATGCTGCCGTTTGTTATCCCGTACGTTACTTTAAATCCCGCAAGCAGCCGTATTGAAGTTTCCTCAAGGACAATTCAATATCCTGCTCTGGTTAGCCATATCATTCTAGCCTTTATAGCCATGCTAGCGGGATTTCTGCAGTTTCACCGCACGCTGCGGCGGAACAAGCCGTCCCTGCATCTCCTTCTTGGCAAAGTATACGCAGGCTCGGTATTCCTAAGCGGCGGGCTTGCCCTTATCGTGTCCTGCTATGAACCCGACTTCGGCCGTACGTTATCCTTCCTCTTCCTCGATCTGCTGTGGCTGATCACGACGGCAATGGGTTACCGTTCTGCAAGGAAAAGGGACTGGCAGTCGCATAAGCAATGGATGATCCGCAGCTTTGCCATGACTTTAACGGCCGTCAGCGCTAGAGCCTTGGTGCCTCTCTTAATTCTTCTGTACCTGCTTCTGCACCGGTTCGCTTTGCCGGGCGGCCGTATGGGAATGATTGAAGAGGTGCTGGACAATAACATCTGGACTGCCCTTATTCTAAACTTCGTTATCGTAGAGTGGTTCATCCGCCAGCCGAAGCGCGAGCAAGTTTCATTATAATCAATTATTTCCAACCATTGGAATAAAAGGTATGCCATACTGGGATTATCCCAATAACGGTGGTGGTCAATATGAACTTTACAATCCGCAAATTAAAACAGCCGGAAGACTTTCAGGCCGTAGCGCCTCTCGTCAATCTGGTGTGGTCGGAACCAACAACGGCAGAACGGCTGCAGGAGGACGAGGACAAAATCCCTCCGGGCCAGCTGCATTATAACGAGCAAGGCGAGCTGATGGGCTGGGACCGTCCCAAGTGGGTAGCCGAAGACGAGAACGGACATATCATCGCTTACGCCATAGCCTGGCGTGCGCCTTGGACGGAGCCCGGCGCGCTCATCCATACGTTAATCGTCCACCCGGAATTCCGCGGCAAAGGCGTTGGCACTGCCATATACGGCGCCCTTCATGCCTGGGCGCAGGAGGTTAAAGCTTCACGCCTGATAAACTACAACATGAAGGAGACGGACGAGAGGTCTCTTGCTTTCGCGGAAAAGCATGGTTATTTCAAGGAACGGCTGTCCTTTGAGTCCGTGCTAGATTTACGGGAGTATACCGCGGGTGAACAGCTGGTTGCTTCCATTGGGGATGCGGAGCGAGCCGGCATACGCTTCGTTACGTTGGCGGATGAACCGGGAGAGGACAATGAACGCAAGCTGCATGAGCTTTATAAAATAACGCACCACGATATTCCCGGCTATACGGGTGATTACCCTTGGTTTGAGGAATGGAAAAAATGGACCCTCGAACTGCCCGGCGTTCGTCCGGAATGGGTTCATATCGCCAAGGACGGCGAACGCTACGTTGGCGTGGTAAGCCTGCAGCATAACGAACAGACCGGGGCCATGTACCACGAATACACGGGGGTGCTGCCGCAATACCGCGGCCGCCGGATAGCGCTTGCCCTGAAGCTGCTTGGCCTGCAATCAGCCAGAGCAGCCGGCGCTCCTTATCTCCGGACGCATAACGACTCGGCCAATATTCCCATGCTGCGCGTAAACCGAGATCTGATGGGCTTCCGCGCGGAGCCGGGCAGCTACAAGATCGTTTGTACGCTGTGACAATGACAAAAAAGCGGTTGTGTCCGGGGTTCCCCCCTGCACAACCGCTTTTCCATCCTAAATCGTATTTTTATAATCCTGAGCCTTTTCCTCCAGCTGATAAGCGGATTCTCCAATCCGGGCAAACTCGCCCACCGCCCTCCGGGCGCGCTGCTGGCTTTCCAGGATCATCGACTGCGACCGGTGCATTCCCTTCGCGATATTTCCAACCTCGGCCGCAATCCCGGCCAGATTGGCCTGGACGGCCTTGGCCGCCTCATCCGCCTGCTTAGCCAGCTTGCGAACCTCTGCAGCAACCACGCTGAAGCCCCGGCCATGCTCGCCGGCATGCGCGGCTTCAATCGCCGCATTCAAGGCCAGCAGATTCGTATGCTTGGCCACTTCCCGGATAATATGAATCGTGCTTCGCACGGACTCCGTCTCATGCTCCAGCGCGCCAAGCACCTTCATGTTCCCGCTTGATTCCAAGGCCACGCTTTCTATGGTCTGCTCGATCTGTCTGCTTCCGGCAATCCCTTCCTCCGTCCGTTCCAGCAAATCCTGCGCCATCCGCTGCAGTTCATCCGTAAGCTTTGCCGCAGCGTTTTCCCTCTCGGTAATATCCGTCGCAACCTTAAGAATTCCTTCTACGCGTCCTTCGGCGTTAAACACCGGCATATAAGTAGCCTCGAACCATAATAACCGGCCATCCTTGGATACGCGCGAGATTTTTTCCTGGAAAATCCGTCCGCTTTGGAGATTATTCCAGAGCTCCCGGTAATCGGGACTGTTCGCGAACTCGGGCGTACAAAACTGCCTGTGCATGAGGCCCTGCATTTCGTCCGCTTCGTACCCCATCGCCCGGGCAAAATTATCGTTTGCCCACAAAACTTTCCCGTCCGTACTTAGTTCAATCATAGCCAGCGACTTCTCCATTGCCGCCAGAACGAAATGCATATCCAATACTTGAGAACTGGAATGCCGATCTTGGGATACCGTGAGCATCGGATCACCTTCTACTTCCAATGTATAGTTTATGTATAGTATTTTCGTTAAAATTATACATAATTCATATTTCCATCGCAAGGAAGATCATAGGGAATGGAATAGAATCCTCTATTTTTTTTGTACAACTTATGTATAATAAAACCTGAGGTGTAAGCGTATGTATAGTATTCGTAAAGTATCCCAGTTAGTTGGGATTCCCGCTGTAACCATTCGGGCATGGGAGAACCGATATCAGCTTACCGCGCCCGTCCGAAGCACTGGCGGTCACCGTCTATACCGGGACGCCGATATCGAAACCCTGCGCTGGATCAAGCAGCAGATGGAGAGCTGTCACTTGAAAATAAGCGAAGCCGTCTCCCTGTACCGGGACAAGCAGGGGAATGAACCTGCTGAGGCGTTAAGCCAGCCAAACCGGTTTAACCGTCTGACGGATCAGCTCTACCGGGAACTTGTTGACCTGAATACCGTGCAGGCCAATGAGGTCATCGATTTATGCTTTTCCTTGTTCCATCATGAAGAGGTCTTCCATCATATTCTTACTCCCGTGATGAGACAAATCGGCACGGCGTGGGAAAATGGTGTTATTTCGGTTGCCCAGGAGCATTTCGCCTCCCAAATCATCATTCAGAGATGCACCCAGTTCATGAGAATTTTACCGCTGAATCGGAATCTTCCAAGGGCTGTCGCCTTATGTCCGGAGGGAGAGCATCATCAGATGGGTCTTATGCTCTTCACTTTGTTTCTGCGGAACAAAGGCCATGACGTCATCTACTTGGGACCGGACACTCCGCTAAACGATATTACAAGCCTGATCCGGGCTAAAAATATTGAGATTGTTGCCATCTCGTTAAATAACCCCCTGCTTGCAGCTTCCGTCGAGAAGTGGATAAGCGATTACCGTCTAGCCAATCCGTCGCTCACCATTATTGCCGGCGGCAACGGCTTTCAGGGCTGCAGCACGGCTCTTGCTCCGCTCGTATGTCCATCCGGTCCTTCGGAATGGGACAACTGGTACAGCCTTCTTTTATACCGATAACGAGCTCAGCGGTGACTCCCGTCACCGCTGCCGTGTTACTTCTTCAACTGGCTGATAGTCTCATAAATCCCTTGCTTGAAGCCGGTTGCCGGGATTGGCCCGATAAAGCGTTCATACTTCTCTCCGCTAAGGCGGAGCGGTTCCGTTGTCAGATACAGCATCTCCACGACCTCCTTCATAACGGGAACGAATAACCCGAGCAAGGACAAGCCGGCTTTTCCGAGCGGCAGAACAGCCTTCTTGCTGCCGCTCGCTTCGCGGGCGAGACGGACAATCTCATGGCCGGATATCGTATCGCCTCCGGGAATGTTCCACTCCTGGCCGTAAGCTTGATCGCGCAGCGAAATTTCAACAATCATTCTCGCCGCATCCGGCAAATAGACATATTCGCGCCGTACATTCATGTTCCCGATGAAGAAGGCCATCTTGCCGGCCGCAATAGCCTCCAGCGTGGAACCGAGATAAGAAGCTTCATTGGCGGTTGGTCCGTAATAGTCCGGCAGCCGGACAATAAGAGGGCGGGCCTGACGCCACCTGGCGTCAAACACCATTTCGGCAAATTTTAGACGCGTCTGCCCTTTACGGGTATGCGGCTGCTTCGGATGCTCCTCGGTCACCCGCTCCATCTGCCTTTTTCCGTACGGATAAATACCGTCGATGACAACGACTTTGAGGCCAAGCCGGTCTGCCGCCTCCATAACCGCTTCCCCAAGGGGAATAAGCCGCTCCTTCATCTCGTGGTAAGGAACATTCGCGCAATGGAACATCACTTCGGCGCCGCGCGATGCCTTCTCGACATCATCCGCTTTGAAAGCATCTCCCACGGCCAGCGCCAGATTTGCCGGATGCCCTAATCTTGCCGCGAAACTCTCCAGCTTCGACCGCGATCGTCCAAACGCCACAACCGGAATTCCCCGGCTCACCAATTCCTCCGTAATCGCAGCACCCGTGCCGCCCGTCGCTCCAATAACAACCGCTTTTTTCATTTCAGCCACTCCTTTTTATTTAGTGATTGATCAATCACTATTTATCGATGAATTCACTATATCATTTAGTTAGTGATTGATCAATCACTATTTTTCAAGGCTTGGCAGCCCCTTTATTTGTCCATTAACTCCGGAACGCCAAGTGCCATCGATATATTGCACAGCATGCCGCGCGCGAGGAACAGCATCGTTCTTTCCTCCGGATTCGCAAGCTTGCTGGCAGTAAACGCCTCCAGCACAATGCGGCGCACTTCCCTCAATCCCGTCTGCATAGCGGCGCGAATAGGCTCCTCCTGCATCGTCTGGGCCTGCATCTGCAGCAGCGTCTCCTGCCGGTGGGCGGCCAAAATTTCTTCGTATGTTTCAATAAGCTCCCGCTCCAGCTGATCCGGTGCCGCCGTATCTACCACCCGGTTGAACGCTTCCGCGATTCTTTCCCAGGACACCTCAAGCGCTGCCAGCATTAATGCTTCCTTCGTTGCAAAAAACTTGAATACGTAGGGCTGCGAAATTCCCGCCCGCTGTGCCACCTGCGCTGTAGTTGTCCGGTAATAGCCGCACTCCGCGAATACGTCGATTGCCGCCGAAATAATTTCCGTCCTCCGGTTTACGGACGCTGTATCCTTTTTCGCCATCGTCTTAAGCTCCTGTTAATTGTATTTTATTTATTGATGAATCACTTATTAGTGTATCAAGCTTCGTATATGCCAAGCAATATACAAGCGTTTATGGGTACAAAACCCATAAAAAAGACCCCTCCTGCTCAAAAACAGGAAAGGTCTCGCTAAGCGTTGATTACTTGTTGAAATAGTGTCCTTGCTCCAGATCCTCAAGCAGTCCCGGATGAGTTGGCTTCCAGCCGAGCAGCTCCTGCGTCTGCGCGCTTGAACGAGGAATATCAAGGCCTGCGAGCATGCCCAGGAAACCGAAGTGGCCGGCAGCCTCCTCACGGGAAATGCTGCGCACCGGCACGTTCAGATGCCGTCCGATAACAGCGGCAATGTCGCGGAACGCGATCCCTTCGTCGCCAACGCCATCCAGCCTTGAGCCTGCAGGCGCAGCCTCCACGGCAAGCCGGAACAAGGATGCCGCATCGATGCGATGCACGGCCGGCCAGCGGTTTGCCCCGTCGCCAATGTAAGCGGAGAACCCTTGCGCACGGGCCGTCTGAATGAGCTGCGGCACAAAGCCTTTATCCCGCTCCCCATGCACCGAAGGCGCAAGCGACACAATAGAGGTCCGCGCCCCGCGCTCGGCTAGTCCCAATACCGCTTCCTCCGATGCCATACCGTTCGCGTGAGCCGTAATGACAAAGGGTTTGCCGGAGCCTTCAAGCACGGCCCCCATCGCCTCAACGGCGCGAAGATCCATCGCAAGCGAGCCGTCAAAATCCGAAAAGTCATGACGGAATGCCAAATGAATGACGCCATCCGCGGCAGCCGCGCCGCGCTGAAGGCTGTCGAGATCTTCAAGGGTGCCAAGATGCGCCTCCGCACCGGCCGCTTCCAATAAGGCAACGCCTTTATCGGAACGGGTAAGCCCTACAACCTCATGACCGCCTTCGATCAGCTCTCGAACAACTTCCATGCCAATATAGCCGGTCGCCCCTGTTACGAATATACGCATAGTGGATCACTCCTTATAGATAGAAAAGTAGTTGATGAATCGAACAACTACAGCATAAACTATAGAGTGAACTCTAAGGCAAGACCCCGATAATGGTATTTCTTTTTAGGAGAGAGAAGCATGAAAATTCAAGAGTTAGCGGAGAGAATGGGCTTATCCGTCCACGCGATCCGATTTTACGAAAAGGAAGGCCTGCTCGACAACCGCCACGTCCAGCGGGAGAAAAACAACTATCGCAGCTATACCGGAGAAGCGATCGATCGTCTGCGGATGATCAAAAAATTTCAAGGCCTTGGCTGTTCGCTCGCTGAATTAAAGGAGGTCTTTCAGGATCAGGATACGAATACGAAGACGCATCAGCAGATCATTGAATGGATGGAACAAAAGAAAGACGATATTGAGCGCAAAAAAGCCGAATACGATCAGATCCTCGAAACGCTCGACTGGATGATCGAATACAGGAAGGCGTTAATGCACAATCCCGAGAAGGCAGCAGCGATGCTCGAAGCTATAAAAGCCGTTTACCCTCACTAAGGGAAAACGGCTTTTCCTTTCGTTTAACCATTCAATTGCAGCAGCTAGAGCAAATGCATTTTTGCCTCCGCCTCATCCCAAGGCACCGCATAACCGGCCCCTTTCGCACAAAAGATAGACGAAGACGTATATAAAGGATCCGCATCCATCCGGTAGCCTTTCCGCTCAATGACCTCCTGCTCGTTATGACAGCGGTCGTAACCGGCGAAGATCAGCTGAATGCTGCCCCGGCCATGCGTGAAAGCGGCCAGCTCCGTGCTGTAATCCATAAAAGTCGCCACAGGCACCCGGCCCGCAACCACCGCATGGGATTGCGTGGTCTGAGGCGGATCAAACTGGCCGGAAGCGCGCTGCAAATCCGACAACACCTTGCCCAGATGGTCCAGCTCAACCTTGATTTTATACTCGTAAAACGGTTCAAGCAGCAGATTATCCGCCTTCTCAAGCCCCTGCCGGAGCGCCCGGAAGGTCGCCTCGCGAAAATCGCCGCCATGCGTATGCTCGTTATGGGCGGCGCCCGTAAGCAAAGTAATCCGCACATCCGTTAGCGGACTGCCCGTCAATAGCCCATGATGCTCGCGTTCGAACAGATGCGTCTCGATCAGATTCTGATTGCCTATGCTCAGGTCATGCACATGGGCCGCATTGTTGAACGTGATGCCGCTCCCCCTTTCGCCCGGCTCCAAGAGCAGATGCACTTCGGCGTAATGCCGGAGCGGCTCGAAATGACCGTAACCTTTTACCGGACTCGAGATGGTCTCCTTGTACAGAATTTCCGGGCTGCCAAAGACCACGTCAAAGCCGAAACGTTCCTTCACCAGCTGCTGCAGCACTTCGAGCTGAATAACGCCCATCACGTGAATATGAATCTCTTGCAGGCTCTCCTCCCAGACGACGTTTAAAGACGGGTCCTCCGCATTCAGAATGCGGAACGCCTTCAGCACATCCTTCACGGGGAGGCCTTCGGAGAAAATGACTTTCGATGTCAGCGCCGGTACCAGATCATAGGACAGCTTGTCCGAATAAAGGCCTACGCCTTGTCCCGCATCCGCTTCGGACAGCCCGATAACGGCAAACAGATCCCCGGCCGATACCTGATCAACCGCCTGCATTTTACTGCCGTTCACAAGCATAAGCCTGGTTGCCTTCTCGCAGATTTGCCCGGCCCCGCCGCTGTAGCAGAGCTCCTCTCGCACCTTGAGGGTACCGCTTAATGCCTTGATATAGGTTAACCGGGTACCGCTCTTGTCATGACGGATTTTATAGACTCTTCCTCCAAAAGGAGCTTGTCCGTTATAATCGACCGTCGTAAGCAGATGAAGCTGCTCCAGAAACTCCTTTACGCCGGTATCCTGCAGGGCCGAACCGCTAACGCAGGGGTACAGCCTGCCGCTCTTTACCATGTCCCGCAAAGCTTGCAGCCAGAAGGCTTGATCGCCTTCGCCCGCGAGGAACGCATCGAGCAGCCGCTCATCCCTCTCCGCTAGATTCTCCACTAACGCCTCTCCCGCAACGCCGCCGGCAAAGCTGTCCGTGATCAGACAAGCATCCGGCGTTAGATGCTGCTGAATGTCCTCCATTACTCGATTAACGTCCGCCCCGGTCCGGTCAATTTTGTTGATAAAAAAGAACGTCGGCACGCGGTGCTTCGAAAGCAGCTGCCAGACCGTTTCCGTATGTCCCTGCACGCCCTCCACGGCGCTCACCACCAGGACGGCATAATCCATCACCTGGACCGCGCGCTCCATCTCCGGCGAGAAATCGACGTGTCCCGGCGTATCGATCAAGTAATAAGTCGCTCCGTTATAGGTCATAACGGCCTGATCCGCAAACACCGTTATCCCTCTCGCCCGTTCAATATCGTGGCTGTCGAGGTAGGCATCCTTATGATCGACCCGGCCCCGCTCCCGTATGCTGTTCGTATGATAAAGAAGCTGTTCCGCCAGCGTGGTCTTGCCCGCATCCACATGCGCGAACATGCCAATCGTTACTTGCTTCATGCGATTCCCCTTGGTTTGATTTTGCCATTATCATATCACACCGGACGTTTCGATTGACCCGGCTCCTCTAAATTCTTCATGAACAAGGAAATGACAAAGGATACCGCAAGCAGAATTAGGGGAACCACGCAGATCAGCACCCGGAATACCGTCTCCGGCTGCGACCCCGGCTCGTCGCCGCTCTGGTAGCCGTACATAAGGCCAACAATCCAGAAAGCCACCGCCGCGATCAAGCCGCTGGACCGCGTAATAAAACCGGCTACCGCCGTATAAATTCCTTCCCTGCGTCTTCCGGTCCGCTCCGCGTCGAGATCGATAATCCGGCCGCTTAGCATTGCCGGCGTAACTAGGAACCCCGCCATCCCGAAGCCGACCAGAATGCCGGCGAGAATACCGCTGCCAAGATTGCCCGCGAACCATAGCGGAATGACGGAAAGCCCGTAAACGGCGAGCGCCAGCCGCCAGCTGAGCAGGCCGCCAAGCCTGCGGGAGATCAGATACCAGACCGCGACAAGCGGGATAATGGAGACAAAGACGGCGCCCATCAGGATGGACACCTCGCCCTCCGAGATATGCAGGTTGTATTTCGCATAGAAAGGAAGCAGGGCGGCAAGCAGGCCGTTCACCGTCTGGGCGAAGGAGCCCGCTATATTAAAGATCCAGAACGGCTTATTCGTCAGCGTCTCCCGGAAGGCGGCTATCAGCGGCAGAGGCGCTTCCTGATGAGTGCTCTCCTTCTCCCGGACGGACAAAGCGAACCAGGTCATGAAGATACCGAATACAAGCGAATAAACAACCGACATCCATCCAAAGCCGATCCATCCGTATAGAATCGGCGTCAATGCCGTTCCGATCAGAATAGCCACAATCTGAAAGCCTTGCTGGACGGCGGACGCCTTCGCCCGAAGCCGGTCTCCTTCGAACAGCTCCGGAAATAGCGCTCCGTAGTTCACCCACAGCAGTGTGGCAATTCCTTCAAACAGGATCAGCGACGTAAGCAGCCACGCGAACAGCTCCGTATTGCCAAGTCCCTCCGGGACGGAGAAGACCATGATGAAGACAAGCATAAACGCAGGCGTGGAGAAAAAGATCCAAGGCCTGCGCCTGCCGTATTTCGTGCGGGTCCGGTCGGAGAGATAGCCCGCCATCGGGTTATTGACCGCATCCCAGATCAGATAAATCGTGCGTGCTATCGTAGCCAGCCCAAGGCTAAGCCCCAGCTTTTCCACGTAGTAGTAGTTGAAGAAAGACGCAAAGGCCTGGCTTGGGACCATCATCGCAAACATCCCAAGCGCATAGGCGGTCGGAGAATTCAGGAACCTTTTGCTCACCGCTTGTTCCCTCCCTATTGCCGAAGTAAAGCTACCTTACGTCTTATGCGGCGTGTCCTCCAGTTATGCAAACAGGGCCGCCACCGCAGCAGATTGCTTGCGGGGCAGCCCTGTTTGCATAACTTAATTAAATTTGCTTTCAGGCACGTAGTAGACCTTCTGCGTGTTTTTCTTGTTTTTTGGATCCGTTACAATCGTGAAGTAAACCCTGCCGTTTTTCGTTTGCACGCCTTCAATCTCATGTTTCCCCACATTCGTGATCTTAACGAGGGACTTGTATGCGCCCGTGTTGGACATCAAGGCGATGCTCGGCGTCTGCCCTTCCGCCCCGCCCGACGTAAAGATCTTCGTGCTTCCTAGCATATCCATGCCTTGGAACGATCCGTTTGGCCTGACGATACGGCTTCCCGATTGGGTGAAGCTGGCTACGCAGGCTTTTTTAGCTGCAGCGCTGTCCATCCGAACTTGTTCGCTGCCGTCCAACAGCTTGTTTAAGGCTGCCGTATTATAGATGGACCATGTAACCGAGCCTTGGGACGTCTGTACGCGGAAAATCGTATAGTCGCTGTTCCCGCCGCCGTCCACGCGATAGGTATCGCCTAAACGCTTGCCGGTCTTATTCGCATAGTTCAAGTAGGTGAACCGGCGAAGACCCGTATAATCGTACTTCTTGCCCGCCGAGTATTTCAGCCGCGCAACCTGAAGCGACCAGTCGTACGAGGTGGACGGGTCCGCTTTTGAACTAAAGTAGAAGTAATCGACATCCTTGTAGGTATACATATCCAGCGTCTGGCCATGACCGGAATTGGTAATGGTCATTTCGTCCACGTAGGTGGCGGTGCTGCCCTTCATGAGCAGTCTCGACAGATACACTGTCCCTCCCGAGCGCTGGGTGACGTAAAGATACTTGGATGCGATGTAGGCCTTCTGGACAGCCAGGTTGTGCCTAAGCCCTTTCAGGCTATAGGCCAGAGTAGCGGACGCGTTGACGGTTTTCCCCGGACTGGCTGCAAAGGCCGGCACAACGGTTGTGCCGAACAGAAGCAAGGCAAGAAAAACGGAAATAACCATTTTAAATGGCCTGTTTACAAGACTAAGCCTCTGATTGCGAATCATTTGAATCCCTCCTCAATAACGATTACACCCGATTATCAAGGAGATAAACATCGTTTTGAATAGTCGCGTTGACCTAAAATTTGGTTAAAATTTTATAATCTTACTCCCGTTTCAATTCTTGAGTATGCCATTTCGCCACTCGCCGCGTGCAGCAGCTTTGTAATAGCAGGCGCCGTTTCCGCAACCAGAAGGCCTTGATGAAATACATATCGCGGAGCAGACCGGGTACGGATTAACTCAGCGGAATCAGGGGCATCAAACAGCAGGAAGGAAGCCGGATCGCCAACTTTCGGTCCCCCCTGCTCAAAGCCATAGCCTGCGATCCCCATTGCTTTTGCCCCGCCGTACGTAATCATGCCGGCTATATCGTTAAGATCCCGACGGCCGCACATATGGGCAAGATGAGCTGCCATATGCGCCGCATCGAGCGGATTTCCCGTTCCAAGTGGATAAAAGGGGGTGCGGATATCGTCATGCGCCAAAGCGACATTAACTCCGGCCCGGTGAAAATCTTGAATCCGCGTAATGCCGCGCCCCTTCGGAGACGTATCATAGCGGCCTTGCATAACGCTGTTAATCAGCGGGCAGGCCACAATGGAAAGTCCGGACTGCTTCACCAGCCCAAGCAGCTTCTGAAAATACGGCTCATTGTAATAAGCCGCGGCATTGGCATGGGCTGCCGTCACCTTGCTGCCGAGACCGGTCTCTATTGCAAGCGCGGCGCATACTTCAAGGTACCGCGAGGCTTCATCGTCCGTCTCGTCGCAGAAGACGTGTACCAAGGCACCGTACCGCTCGGCAAGGGAAAAAGCCTTGCGGAGGCTTAATATCCCGTCCTCGCGGGTCCGTTCCAGATGAGGAACCGCCGAAACACCGTCGGCCCCAAGCCGCAGCGCTTCCTCCAGCCTAGCTACATTTTCCGGGCAGGCAACAAGGCCGTCCTGCGGAAAAGCGATCACTTGCATATGCATGCGATCCCTGTATTTGTCCTTCAGCTCCAGCACCGCTCGCAGCGCCGTCAGCTTGGGGTCGCCTATATCAACCATCGCGCGAAGATACAGCACGCCGTAGCCGATAAACAGCTCTAACGTACGCTCCGCCCTCGCAAGGACATCTTCGCGGGTCAGCTGCTTTTTGCGGGAAGCCCATACCGAGATGCCTTCCGCCAGCGTTCCGCTCTCATTCCATACCGGATCGCCTGCCGTTAAGGTCGTATCCAGATGCACATGCGGTTCAACAAAGGGAGGCAGCAGCAGTCTGCCCCGCGCCTGAAAGACATTCCTGGCGGCTGCCCCGGCCAGCTTGCCGACCGCCGTTATTTTACCGCCTTTGATGCCCAGATCCGTTAATTCTCCGCTGCCGGGCAGCCTAACCTCGGAAACAAGCAAATCCAATGGTATTGTCATCGTATCCCCGCCATTCATTTTATGCCTTTGGTTGCTGCTGCGAATCTAGCCACTCTCGCGCCAAGCCTCCCGGCCATCCGGAGCTCGCGCTCGTCCGGCGTTCTCGAGCTGTCCGGGCCTGCCAGCGTCGAGGGGCCGTAAGGGGAACCGCCAATGGCGTCCGCGGTCAAATATTCCGGATTTTGCGAATACGGCAATCCGACGTATACCATCCCGAAATGCAGCAGCGGAATGATAGAAGTCAAGATTGTCGCTTCGTGGCCGGTATGGATGGATCCGGCGCTTGTCATCACGCCGGTCGGCTTCCCTTCCAACTCCCCGCTTGCGCACAGGCTGCCCGACAGATCGAGGAAGGATTTGACCTGCGCCGGCATGGAGCCGTAATAGGTTGGGAAGCCCCAGACAATGCCGTCCGCCCAGCGAAGATCGTCCGCCGCCGCTTCCGGCACCGACTGCTGAAGAGCTTGGGCGGCTTCGTATTTCTCCCAGCGGGCTCCAACCTGGGGCTGTCTGCCGCTGGCCGTCTTCGGTCCGGATGATCGAGCAGCGCGGTTACATTGTCCGGATGGCGGAACTCCGGGATACGAACCAGCCTTGCCGTATGCCCTTCGCTTTCAGCGCCTTGCGCGGCGGCTTCCGCCATCCGGTGAATATGTCCGTATGCGCTGAAGTAGATGACAAGCACGTTAGCCATTGCGATCTCTCCCTAGAAAAGCCGGAGCCGCGCATGCCCGCATGCAGCGGCTCCGTTGCTTCATTTGTTACTTGCCCTTGCCCGGCAAATATTCGTTCGTAAACACGTCTTCAATCGGCTCCGCATCCTTGAGGAGTCCCATCTCCACCAGCTGCGCCTGCAAGCCGGACCAGATGTCCTTGCTCATGTAGCCAACGCCGTTGGTCTCCGCATCTCCGCCGTACACAAGCGGCTCCTGCGCTTTAGCGCCATATGCCATCGCTTCAAGCTTCAGATCCGGGTTCTTCTCCTGCATCACTTTGTTGATCTCTTCGGAATGATCCTTGTAGTAGTCCCAGCCTTTAATGGATGCTTCTACGTAAGCTTTTACCGTATCCGGATGCTTCTTCAGGAAATCCTCGGTTGTATAAAGAACGTTGCCGTACTGCTTATAGCCAAGGTCATAGTTCAGGAAGTAGTCGACGTCGACGCCCTCCTGCTGCATGGAGAAAGGCTCGGAGGTAATATAAATTTGCGTGGCCGCCTTCGGATCCGCTACAAAGTTAGCCAGCGAGCCGGTATACTTCATCTCCGTCACCTTATCGAGATTATAGGCTTTCTTTAAGTACTCCCAGAACACCACGCCGCTGCCGACGAAAATTTTGTTGCCGTTCAGCTCCTTAATGTCCTTGAATTGGCCCTTATGAAACATGATGCCCTGCGGATTCTTCTGGAAGGTCGCCGCGATCGCCACAAGCGGAATGCCGTTCTGACGCGCCAGCAGGATTTCGTCCGCCTGACCCATGCCGAACTCCGCTTTGCCGCCGGCTACAATCTGGGTGGAAGAGATGCCGGGGCCGCCGGATTGAATGGTCATGTCAAGACCGGCATCCTTGTAAAAGCCTTTGTCCAGAGCGGCATACTGCCCGCCATGCTCCGGCTCCGCGAACCAGTTGGTCACCTGGCTAACCTTGGTCAGCTCCTTCGAATCCCCCGATGATTTGCTGTCCCCGCAAGCGGACAACGTAAGCGCCGCGGCAAGAAGCACCGTCATTCCACCCAGTGTTTTCTTTGATCCCGTCTTTGTCAGCATGTTTCTCTTCCCCCTAAAATAAATTGTTTTTTACTTCAAAAGCATAAACCTATCCTCTTCTTCTCTATATGTGCATCCCTCTGGCAGCGGATAAACACCGGACTTTATGGAAAAATCAAGAGTTAAACGAGTGAGCCGGAGACACTAGGCTCCAGGCCGAACCGGCTCAGCATGGAAGCAAACGTCCACTTCGACTTGTTGTACACCCACCGCGATGACGGAAGCTCTTGGAACAGCTCTTCCTCCGAGCAGGCGCCCAGCACGACAAAGCTGGCCGGATTGCCCGGGGCAATTCCGTATTGGGTAAGGCCGGCAAGCTTGGCGGGGTTGGTCGTCAGCATGCGGAGCACAGTGACGATATCTTCCTCCTTGGCCAAATGGGCCGCATAGGCGGTCATTAAGCCAATCTGCAGCAGATCCCCTCTGCCAAACGGATGGAACGGGTCCTGAATATTGTCCGAGGCTGCCGCAATGGTCACTCCCGCTTCCTCAAGCTCCCTGACGCGGGTGACGCCGCGCCGCACGTTGCCCCGGTCGCCGCGTCCCTGCAGGTAGAGATTAACCGCGGGCAAGGTAACCGCCGCTATGCCCGCATCCGCCATTTTCGCAATCAGCCGTTCCGCTTCGTTATGCTCCATCGCTGACAAGGAGCAGAGATGGCCTGCCGTTGCCCGGCCGCCGTAACCGCCTGCTTTCACGTAATCGCAGTAAATATCGATCGTTTTCATGTCGGGATTATCCGATTCATCGGTATGAAGGTCGATTGGCTTATCGAACAACTGAGCCAGCCGGAATGCCCAGCCCACATTGGTCTCCGGATTAGGCGATAGATGCGGGGCGCCGCCGATTCCGTCTATGCCCATGCGGAGCGTCTCTGAAGCAAACTCCGTCAGCTCCCGTTCATAGGCAGGGTCATAGAAGAACATCGGAAAATACTGAATGTCAACGATTCCGCTAACCTTTTCCCGGGCCTCCAGCGCCGCCTCAATCGTCCGCATCGCCATCTCGCGGCCCATATGCACCGGCACGTCGAGATGGCTGCGAAGCACGGCCGAGCCGAAGGAAGCCGAGCTCAGCGCCGCTTTCACAATGCGGTCGCGGATCATCTCTTTCGTGAAGGCCGGCGCAGCCGCCCGGTAATTCTCGATGGCCTCGAGCAGCGTGCCGGACCGGTTGCGCACCCACGGCAGGGAGTACGCTTTGTCGAGATGCATATGGGCGTCTACAAAGCCCGGCAGCATCACTTTTCCCTCCAGATCGAGCAAGGCCGTTGTCTTCAATTCGTCGAAGGAGAGCCCTTGGATCGGCAAATGCTCCGAGGAGACGATCACTCCCTCCTGGCGTTCGACCGCCGTCCACCGGCCTCCCCGCGCTTTAACCGTGTACAGTTCTTCGCTTTGCTGCAGCGGCAGCTTGACGTTAATGGCTTCCAGCGTTTCTGTGCGCAAGAGAATTCACCCCTAACCTTCGGAAGATTTCATCTCGGATTCATGCCAGGAGCTCAGCATCCACTTGGAGAAGGCGTTCACGAGCAGGAAGAACGCAATGCCGAGCAAGGATGCGGATAAGCCGCAGGCGAACAGATAAGCCGTCTGCAGGCGGGATGACGCAACGGTAATGGCGTAACCAAGCCCGCCATTGCCCCCGCCGATGCCGGCAATGTATTCGCCGACAATCGCGCCGATAACGGCAAGCGTACAAGAGATTTTGAGGCCCGCCACGATATAGGGAAGCGCCGCGGGAATGCGAAGCCGGATCATGGTCTGCAAGGGAGAAGCGTTATAGAGATAGAAGAGGTTCTTCATGTTGTGGTCGGTTGAGTTCAGACCGATAAGGGTGTTGGACAGCATCGGGAAAAATCCGATGAGAAAAGCGATAATAATGATGGCGTTCATGCCGGCTCCAAACCAGATGACGATAATAGGGGCAATAGCGACGATCGGAATCGTCTGCATAATGATGGCGTAAGGGTAGATGCTTCGTTCAATCAGCTTGGAGCTGGCGAGCAGAATGGCAAAACCAACGCCCAGAACAATACTGAGCAGGAATCCGAGCACCGCTTCGGTAATGGTTGTATATACGGATACCCACAAATTCGAGGCGTTCTCGGAGGCGGCCAGCACAATATCTGAAGGCTTGGGAAGCAAATACGGCTTCAGGCCGGATAACCGGCAGAACAGCTCCCATGCGCCGATAAATAGAATAAAGGCGATCGACGGCGGGCCTATTCTTTTCCATACTTTTTTTAGTGACGAGGTACGCAGCTTTGTTGTACTCGTGCCTGCCGACGTCCCGAACGATAATTCCGGGGTAGTCATTGTCTCCTCTCGCATCGCTTATCCCTCCTGATTCGAAATACTCTCAACCGGCGTTTGCAGCTTGCCCGGATTCAACAGTCCGCGGGGGTCGTTGGCACGCTTGGCGTTTACCATCGCATCCCACTCCCCGCGTCCTCCCATCTCCAGAATCCAGGTATGGGGGTCATTAATCCGGACGCCAATGGACCGGAAGAAGGCAATAATCTCATACAGACGTTCATGCGTCGTATAACGGACAATCGGCAGCGCCGCGGGGACAACAACGCCAGCCGTTCGGATAAATTCGAGATGCATCAGCACTTCTTCGCCGAACTGCTCTTTAATAAGCGTTATCTGGTCAAGGAACCGCTCCTTATCGAAGCCTGCCTGCAAATAAGTCAGCGTCGGGTCCGTTTTAAGCGCCCATAACGTCGTATGGTTCCATGTAAAATCGGACAGCCCGATCACCTTGCGGTACTGCTCCGGCGGAATGGTGTAGCCGATTCGGCCTCCAAACTCTCTGGCATGCGCAGCAAGCCGCTCTTCGCTGCCATGCGCGGTCTCCAGCAGACAAGCGCTGCAGCCGGCTTCGAGTTTTGAAGCGATTGGCTTGAAAAAGGTTGGGATTGGCCATTCGACCGGAGCAACCAGCCGTTTGCGAATGGAATCATCCAGCGCAACCGCATGAGAGAACCGTGCCGCCGATTGGAAATCATCGAACTGGACAACCGTTTGCGTCCATTCCACCTTTGCCGCAATCGGAATAACGACCTCGACAAGCACGCCCGTCGTTCCGTAATTATGGATATAAGCGATCAGATCGTCTCCCTTGACGGTCAGCCTGCGCGGCGTTTCTTCCACCGTCAGGATGACTGCCTCCAGCACGTTGCCGTCCCAAAGGTTGCCCCAGGTTATCGATCCAATCCCGCCCGAGCCGCCGCTTACGAAGCCGCCAACCGTTGCTTTCACGTAGGTGCTCGGGTAAATCCGGAGCTCTTTCCCCTCGGAACGGAGAAGCTTCTCGAGTCCGCCAAGCCGAACTCCGGCCTGCACGCGCGCATAAGTATCGGTTACTTCAATGACCTTGTCGAGCTTGCTCAGATCAAGAACAATGCCGCCTTCGAGCGGAACCGCCTGACCGTAGTTGCCGGTACCCGCGCCGCGGGTTGTCACCGGAACCCGGTGCTTCCAAGCGTAAGCGAGCACGCTCGCCGTCTCTTCCACGGAATGCGGGACGGCAATCGCCTCCGCCCTTTTATCCTGAAGCAGCGGGACCAGCACCGGGGAATACCAGTAATAATCCTTGGATAATTTCTCTACCTGCCCCGGTTCCGACAGCAGCCTCTCCTCCCCGACCGCTTCCCGCATTTCAACCATCCAATCCTTCAACATGGTTTCTCCTCCTCTCTAATGCTTAAGGGCTTGCGACACGGAACGGACAATCTGCCCGAATTCCGGCGTTGTACGGAATGACTCGTCGCGCGGGAACGGTACCGGCACGTCGATTAGATCGGATACCTTGCCCGGACGAGGGGTCATAACCGCGATGCGAGTCGACAGAAATACAGCTTCAAATACGTTATGGGTAACAAAGAGTACGGTCATTTCCGGATCCTGCCGCCATAGCTCGAGCAGCTCGATCTGCAGCGTCTGGCGCGTAATTTCATCAAGCGCGCCAAAGGGTTCATCCATCAGCAGCAGCTTGGGTCTCGCCACCAAGGCACGGGCAATCGAAGCCCGCATCTTCATCCCGCCGGACAGCTCGCGCGGCATGGAGCGCATATGGTCCTTCAGGCCAACCATCTCGAGCACGCGTTCCGCCTCACGCTGTCTTTCCTTGCGCGGTACTCCGCGAAGCGCCAGCGGCAGCGTCACGTTATCAATGACCGAGTTCCAGGGCAGAAGCGTATGATCCTGAAAAACAAAAGCCGTATCGGACCGCTTGCGGGCAACACTTGCCGATGCTCCCATGACCTGCAGGGTTCCGCTGCTTGGATTGGATAACCCGGTAATCATCTTGAAGATCGTCGATTTCCCGCAGCCGGACGGACCGACGAAACAAAGGAATTCTCCCTCGTGGATCGTCAGATCAACCTCTTTGACCGCTACCGTTCCGTTCGGATATACCTTGGACAACCGCTCCATCCTTACCCATTCCTTGGCTCCCGTCATTGTTGTCATGGTAATCCCCCCTATTCGTTCTTCAGTGATGCCATACCAAACGATGCAATATGCAGCAGTGCCTCCGCCAGGAGCGGCCCGGCCGTCTCCAGCATCGCTGCCCCTCTATCCGGCGTAGCTTTGGTGGCGTCTCCCGCCACTCCGCTGCCCGAAATATCGTCCATTACCCAAGCAAAGGACCGCGAACGGAACGAGAAATAGCGGGAATCCGGGAACCTCGGCATCTCGCGGGGCGCAAGCTCCGCGTGAACCCAACCCGGACATGTCGCCATAACAAGAGACGTCTCCACGTCGCCGGCATGAATGCCGCATGCTTTTTCCGCTTCATCCGTAAAGGAATCGCTGTAACCGACTGCGCCGGGATCCAGCCGGTAGACCTCAAGTCCTGTCGCTATCCGGATTTCCCTCGCCATCATTCCTAGCAGATCCGCATTGCCGCCATGCGTATTAAAGAGCAGCAGCTTGCGGAAGCCGCTTCGGGCAAGGGAAGAAGAGATATCCTCCAGTACCGCCATTAATGTCTTGGCTGACAGGGTAATGGTCCCCGGATGACCGGCATGCTCGGTGCTTTTTCCGTAACTCACGGATGGCAGCAGCCAGATGGACGAATCTTCGGGCAAATGCTCGAAAGCCTTAGCCAGCATCGCTTCGCCAAGCAGCGTATCCGTAAACACCGGCATATGCGGACCATGCTGCTCCACTGCGCCAACGGGCAGCACAAGCAGCACATCGTCTTTATTCATGGATGCAATCTCTTTGGTCGTCAATCTTGGCAGGAACTTGCGGTCATAGGCTTCTCCCTGATAACGAAAGAACATGAAACGCTCACCTCTTCATAAAATAAATGTAAGATTAAATAACATGCATACGACGGGCAGCAACGAATTTCATGAGGGTCTAGCAAATTTTCTGAATTTTGAGTAAACTAAAGTCACACTTAAGTAACACGAAATAACCTCATATTCACCTTATATCACACAAACGAAAGTTTGTATACAGAATTTTCACACAATTGAACAAATACATAACATGTTTAGTTAGAGTTGAGGCAGCTAATAGGAGGAGATCAATTATGCTAATCGGAACACGCCGTCACGAAATTATGATGCTATTGGATTCAAAGCCGCAGTTAACGATCCTCGAGCTTGCCGAGCAGTTTAACGTCTCCAAGATGACGATTCGCCGCGACCTCGATCTTCTGCAATCGGAAGGTAAAATTCAGCGCTTCCATGGAGGCGCCGTCAAGGTAAAACGGTTCATGGGCGCCAAATACGAGCAGCGGGCAAACGAGCATAAGGCGGAGAAGCTGGCTATTGCCAAGGAAGCCGCCAAGCATATTCAGGATGGCATGAGCATTATTCTGGATGCAGGGACAACCGTGGCTTCCATGGTGGATGAACTGGAGAGGTTTAAAGGGCTTAAGATCATTACCCGTGATCTGCATACGGCTCTGATGCTGTCCAATGAGGAGAGATTCGGCAGCTTCGACGTGTATTGCACGGGAGGAAGAATAAGCAAATGGGCGTATAGCCTGGACGGCTTTTATGCGGAGAAAATGCTGCAGTCGCTGACTGTCGATGCCGCATTCCTGACTTGCGAGGCCGTCTCTTTGACGAAAGGCGCCATGGCTTGGTCTCCGAACCTTGTGGGCGTCCGGCAGACCACCATGGAAACTGCGGGCAAAACGATTCTGCTGTCCGATTCCACCAAGTTCAGCTACAATTCGCTTGCGATTTTTGCATCCCTCGATGAGTTTGACGAGATTATTACCGACAGCCGTCTGGATGAGTATGAAGCAGCATCATATCGCAAATCCGGCCTGCCGTTAACGATAGTATCCGCCACTGCCAGGGGATAAAATTAAAAAGCCTCCGCAGACAAGATCTGCGGAGGCTCCGTAACCATAGCGTTATGCTTCTGGATCAACCGGTATCATAATCGTGAACTCCGGGTTTTTGGCGTAAGGATCCTGTGCCATCGGGTATTTCTCAAAATGAGTAACATCCCCTTTATGCATCGAATAACCCTGCTTCTCAATCCAGGCGAAAATGTTCGTATAAGAGGAGTCGATATTGTCTTCCTTCTTGTGCTCGGTCATGGCATAAGTCAGAGCCGGAACGGTTACGCTGTCCATACCTTCAGGAACATCCTCCACCCGTTCGACTTCGAGAGCCGCATAATGAATAAAGCTGTCGCCTTCATGATGATAGGATAAGCCGAGTAAAATGTCCGGGTGAACAACATGCCTGATTTCCGCTAACCTTCGAATCACTTCCGTCTGAACGGCACGGATGCCTCCCTCTCCCGCTTCCTCAAACGTTCCTTCCCACCTGATTCCAACCGCTTGGAAAGAGGGCTTGCTAACCAGGATAGCTTCAAAGACCTGATCCATTCCATCAACCTCCACAATAGAGTTACCCTCTCATTTTACAAGATTTGGATTATAAAATCTGTATATTTAAAAAAGGCCGATCAACAGGGCTGAACGGCCTTTTTTACATTATTTTCTATAAGATAATATCGCCTATGTAATACGCATAAATCCGTTCAATCGGTTTGAAATACAGATGTCCGTCTTCCCACGGTTGGAAATGCAGGTCCATTCTCGAGTCGCTCCAATTCTCCGGCGTTCCCTTTGTCTGGAGACGGCCGGGCACAACAGGCACCTCCGTCACATTCGGGAATTCCTGATAGCCGAACAGGAGATTCTCGTGGATTCCGATCATCTCGTACTTGGGACCACAGAAAGCCCGCTCCTCCTGAAGCTGGTAATGGTAATACACGTAGCTGCCAATCATCTCCGGCTTCAGATGGGCAACGCGCCCCACTCTCTTCTCCACCGGATTCTTGCGAAGCCAATGCTCCCGATCGGCAGGTTCGTTAAAGTGAAAGACATCCATCATCCGAATCCATTTGCGGGGCTCAACCAGTCCCGGCCAATCCTTCAAATAAGGCTCCGCCGCACCGGCAACTTCCTCTGGGGCCAGCTTGCCGTCCATGCATTCATAGTAAAGAAAGAGATTATGATTCCAATAAAAAGCCGCTGCCGTCATCAAACGCCCCTGCTTCACGAGGCGGATAACCTGCTCATCCTGCTGCAGGGCCGCTATGCCTTCCTCCTGAAGTCCTTCCTTCCATGCTGCCCTGAACATCAATCTTTCGATCATATCGCCAGCCCCGTTCTCCCTTTAAATGAAATGCCGATGCTTAGGCAGCCACTGAACCGCGGCATCAACCGCTGTCGTCATCTCAAACAGCTTGCAGTCGGCTTGGCCTACCTTGCCATGCTGAACTTCGCTATGGAATTGCGCGCCAAACTCGTCGAAATCACCCGAGTCATACGCGTAATCCGTGAACCACTGCCAAGAACGTTCCCCATTGACCAGCATGGTCGTTCCCATCTTTTTCGTTGGCATGCGGTCAATCCTTGTCTCGGCAAGATGCAGGCTTGTACAGGAGTCGAAGCCTGCCCCAAGCAGCAGCACTTTTGCCCCTGCCGCATACAGCTTGCCAAGCGGGGACGCCTCCCCGAACTGGGGCGTTAGCGGATGGCCGGACACGATATATTCGGCATACTTGCCATTCGCGCAAAAGGATACCTGAGGGTGCTCCGACCTTAACGTGCCCGGATAAGTCCGGAACAGCTCGGCAATACGCCCCATCCCCCGGGTTGGCGTTACAGCCGGATCAAAAGCAGGCATTTCGTTGTAAATCATCTCTAGCCATTCCTGCGGAACAGGGGGATTCCCCCACTCGGCAGGATCGCTCCAGTCTCCGCACTGCGCCGGCATGACCAGCGTGCCTTCAGCCCCAACGGCTTGCAGCAGAGCCTGCACAACCGCCTGCGGGCCGCCGCATACCCAGCCTAAGCTGGACATGGAGGAATGAACGAGAAGATGGTCCCCCTCCCGTATGCCTAGCTTACGCAGATTACGCACCATGCCGCTTACCGTTACCGGCAGCCGCGTTTGTTTTATAATGTCGTGTTCGCTCATTGGCTTGTAACACCCCCAAATATTTTATCCCTGTACATACTGACCTGCTCGATCATGTGCCCGATATTCCCTTCACCTGCGTAGAGGGTCATATCGAAGAAGTTGCAATCGAGGTTCGACCAGTACAGCTCATTCTCGTCGCCGGCAACGGCAACGTCGTCCCGCTTCAACCGTCCGGCGTATACTTCCACGTAACAGTTCTGCAAGTAATACTTAAAATCCATAACGGGAACAAGGGAGATATCCCCTTTCGTAATACCGGTTTCTTCGGCTAGTTCCCGGTATGCAGCGTCTAACCCAGTCTCGCCTGGCTCGATTTTACCGCCAACCAGATTGCTTAATCCTTTGTAGGGATCCTTCAGACGCCTGCACATTAAGAGCTTGTCCATATCCCTGCTATATACCATGAGAACATTATAGCCCTGCATCATGATGCATCCTCCTTCAGTAATAGTGGCGAGAAAACCTCTGTGGTACAATAAATCTATCAATCCTAGATAGAATAGGCGGCGGCACAGCATGTCCATTACCTATAAAATGTATACGATGTGTATGGTTCAAGATAAGGATAAGGTACTTTTAATCAATAGGCCAGACCAAAAGGGTTTTCCCGGCTATATCGCCCCCGGCGGCAAAGTGGATTTCCCGGAAAGCCTCGTGAATGGCGCCATCCGCGAAGTACGGGAAGAAACCGGCTTAATCGTAAAAGACATCATCTATAAAGGCCTCGAGGAATTTTGCGATCCCACCACGAACCTGAGATATATGGTCTTCAACTACCTGGCGACTTCGTTTGAAGGCACGCTGCTCGAGAGCCCTCCCGAAGGCGAGCTGCTCTGGGTGAACAAGGATGAAGCCTTAAAGCTTCCGATGCAAAGCTGGTTTGCCCGCCGGTTCCCGCTTTTCTTCCAGGAGGGGACGTTTGAACTGAGCTACGTGTGGGATGAGAAGGTACGAGAAACGTTGGATAAAACCGAGCGCTTCTACTCTCTTGCCCCTGTTCAGCAGCATTAACCCGCAGGTTTTTTAAATTCGCACTTGAATAAAAATAGCAGCATAAGCTATACTAGTAAAAATTCAAACGAAATTAGGCCGATGAAGAGAATCCAACTCGGAGGCGTTCTCGTCAAGGGGAATTACCGTTCTCCCTAAGTTAACCGGACCCGCCCGTTACCGCGGAACTAAGTGGATTAAACAGTGGTAAAGCTGTTTAATCAATTTGGGTGGCACCGCGAGAATACAAGCGCTCTTCGTCCCAATCGGACGGTTAGAGCGCTTTTTTGTATTCTTATTGAAGAGGAGCGAGTTGCCATGCTAGACATCAAGTGGATTAGAAACAACCAGGAAGAGGTTCAAACGGTCGCAGACCGGAAAGGGATCGCAATCTCCATTTCGCAGCTTGTGGAAGTGGATGATGCGCGGCGGAGACTGCAGCAGGACATTGAGGAGCTGCGTCAGGAACGGAATCAGACCATTCAAGAGATTAACCTATCCATTTATAGCAGCGAAGAGAAGGATGTGGAGCAGAAAAAGCTTCACATGAAAGAAATTAACCAACGCATCGCCAGCCTGGAGACAGAGCAGAGAGCCGTTCAAGCCGAGTACGCGGACCTTATGCAGGTTGTTCCGAATATCGTATCGCCGGACACGCCGATCGGAAAGTCGGATCAGGATAATGTGGAGGTAAGAAGAGTTGGCGAGCCGCCGGGCTTTGGCTTTGAAATCAAGGATCACGTAAAGCTTGGCGAGCTTCACCAAATGATTAACATCCCCCGCGGGGTCAAAACGGCCGGGAGCCGCAACTATTATTTAACCGGAGCCGGAGCTGCCCTGCACCGTGCCGTACAGCAGCTTGCGCTCGATTTGCTTATGGCCAGAGGCTTCACCTTGCTGGAGGTACCGCTGATGGTGCGCAAGGAAGCCCTGTTTAATACCGGCTTCTTCCCGCTTGGAGAGGAGCAGACCTACCGGATCGATGACGGCGACAAATACCTGGTTGGCACATCGGAGGTTCCCCTTATCTCGTTCTACGATAATGAAATCGTGGATGTCAGCAAGCCGATTCGACTGGCAGCCGCCTCGACCTGCTTCCGCAGCGAGGTAGGCTCGGCGGGCAAGGATGTGCATGGTTTATACCGGGTTCATCAGTTCTCGAAGGTCGAGCAAGTCATTATTTGCGAGGACAGCAAAGAGGCATCGGAGCGGATGCTGCAAGAGATTACGCAAAATGCGGAGGATCTTCTGCAGCAGCTTGAGCTTCCTTATCGCGTTATGGCGGTATGCACGGGAGATATGTCGCAAAAAACCTATAAGCAATTCGACATCGAGACCTGGATGCCAAGCCGCCAAGCTTACGGCGAGACCCATTCGTCGTCGAACCTGCTCGACTTCCAAGCGCGCCGCTCGAACATCCGCTACCGGGATGACCAAGGCAAGCTAAGATTTTGCCATACCCTTAATAACACGGCCGTCGCTTCGCCGCGGATCCTCATTCCTCTGCTGGAGACTCATCAGGAGGAGGATGGCTCGATCCGTATTCCGGAGGCATTGCGCAAGTACATGAACGGGATGAAGAAGCTTCAGCTGTAGGGGGAGGTCAAGCAGGCTGTTGGCTGTTGGCTGTTGGCTGCTGATATTTGCCTGTTTTGCTTTGAGCGACTAAATTATGCTGTACGGAATGCATGATATTTCGCCGATTTGAGCCTAGCCAGGCTAACTTTCTCTAATATCCTGCACTCCGTGCAGGATATTTCTTTTTACCGGGCTAATTCACCCTATTATGCTGCACTTTGTACAACGTTGGCGAATTGCTTCACTTCAAGCAACTAGTCATATAGCGTTCCCCGAGGATAACCGTTGACGATAACGCAGGCGGCGTGCTGCCGCACAAGCGCAAAAAGACCATACCCCTCTGCCACGCAGGAGGTATGGTCTTTTCCCCATAAGCTTACAAGTTAAAATGCACAAAAAACGTCGTGCCCTGCTCGCCGGTCTGCACCTTAATGACGGCGTCATGCCGGGCGGCAATGCCATAGCAGACAGATAAGCCAAGGCCAGTGCCGCTCGCTTTGGTGCTGAAGAACGGCGTTCCCAGCTTCGCAAGAAACTCTTCCTTAATGCCGCCGCCTTGGTCCTTGACCTCCATAACGACCTGCTTGCTGTCCGAGTAAGTCCTGATTTTCAAACGACCGCCCAAAGGCATCGCATCCAGACCGTTTAATACGAGATTAAGCACCAGCTGGCGAATCTCCTTCTCATCGAGCTGAATCGGCGGGCATTCTCCCAGATCGAGGGAAATATCATGATTGCCGGTTAACGCTTTCGACTGAATGAGCGGGTACAGCGTCTCGATTACCGTATTAATGTGCTTCGAGCTGCGTCTGGTTGGAGCCTGTGCGCCCACGGATAGAAACTCCGTCACAATATTATGCACCCGGTCCAGCTCTTCAATCATAATGTCGGTGTATTCCTTCGACGGATTGTTTCTCGACAGCTGAAGGAAGCCCCGGACGGTCGTCATCGGGTTGCGGATTTCATGCACGATACCCGCAGCCATCTCCCCTGTAATATTAAGCCGGTCGAGTCGGGTAATCTCCTTTTCCAAAAACACGCGTTCCGAAATATCCGTTACCACGCTGAGCAGGCAGTCCTCGCCATGAACCTGCATGACTTCGCTCGAAAGCAATCCATCCCGCAGGTCCCCCGTCTTCGTCATGTACCGAATCCGAATATTACGCGCCGGCTGCCATGGATCATGACGTTCAGCCCCCTTATCGTCCGAGTCTACAATATATTGAAGCATGTCCGCCGATTGATTAATGACTTCATTCCCTTCATAGCCCATCGCTTGCAGCAGGCTCTCGTTCACATTGATATAACGCTTATCCTTTAATGATCTCAAGGCGATTAAGCAAGGAGTCGTGTCAAAAATTTTGCGGAACCGCTCCTCCTCCATCATCTTGCGGTCGGTCACATCGCGGATCGAGCAGACGAAAAGCTGCTTCCCCACAATACTTGTCTTTCCGATCTGAACATCCACGGGGAAAGGGATCGTATCTTTGCGCAGCGCCGTTGTCTCGATTAATCTTGCGCCATGGTTCGTCTCGGCATGAAGGAAGGAGGACAGAGCCGGGACGATATCGTCGATTGGACGGCCCGTCAGCTTGTCCGGAGCATAACCAAACATTCTGGCTGCCGTGGGATTCAAGGTTTGCATAATGCCGGCTTCATCAACGGTGACAATGGTATCGTTCGAGGTTTCGCCAATGACCTTCAACAGTTCATTCTGCAGCTTGATATGCTCCTGGTATTGATACAGCTGAACGAAGGCTTCGATTTTCATTTTTAACGTTTCGGCATGGTAAGGCTTGAAAATATAATCGATCGCCCCCACCGAATAGCCATGCTTAACATGCTCGGCCGCCTGACTAATCGCCGTAATAAAGATAATGGGCACATGCTTCGAGCGTTCCCTCATCTTGATCAGGCTGGCTGTTTCGAAGCCGTTCATCCCTGGCATCTGGACATCAAGCAAAATAACGGCGAAGTCGGTCGTCAGCACATGCCGAAGCGCTTCCTCGCCGGAATGTGCGGAGTACAGCCTATAGTTCGGGGAAGCCAGAATCGCTTCAAGAGCAATCAAATTTTCCGGACGGTCGTCGACCATCAGAATATTCACCTTGGATACGGCGCTATTTAACTTTGCGGTAAAGTTTCTCATTTGCTTCCATCTCCTTGTAACAGTCTGTGAAGCTGGTAAAGGTTATGCTCTCCTTATGCCCCAGACCAAGGAAACCGGAAGGGGACAAGCTCTCGTAAAACAATTCATGCACTCGGTTCTGCAAATAAGAGTTAAAGTAAATCATGACATTGCGGCAAATAATGACATGGAATTCGTTAAAGGACTCGTCTACCGCCAGATTATGCTGGGCGAACGTAATCTTCTCCCCTAGAAAAGGACGGAATTCCGCGCGGCCGCTCGTAACCGATACGTATTCCTTGATCGATTTCCTGCCGCCTGACTGCGCGTAATTATGGGAATACGAGGCCAAGCGGTCGAGAGGAAAGGACCCCAGCTTGGCTTCCTCAATAACCGATTCGTTCATATCGGTCGCGTAAATTCTTGTCTTCTCCAGCAGTCCTTCCTCATGCAGCAGCATCGCCATGGAGTAGGCTTCTTCTCCGGTCGAACAGCCGGCATGCCAGATGCGGATGCGGGGATAATCCTTCAGCTGCGGAACTACCTTGTCCCGGAATGCCTTGAAGAAGCTGGGATCGCGGAACAGCTCGGTAACATTGATGGAAAAGTCATTCGCCAGCCGATTGAACGACTGCCGGTCATGCAGCACCTTTTCCTGCAGGCCGGAAATCGTCCTCAGACGTTCCGTCCGAATCCGATTCCATACTCTTCGGCGGATCGTCGGCATCACATAGTTCCGGAAATCGACCCCGTAATACCGATACAACGCCTCCAGCAGCAGTTCAATCTCGAGCTGCTCAAGTTCATCCATTGGTTCCTTCTCATTCGTACACATGACGCCTTACCACCTATCTGCTCAGCCAAGAATGGATGCGGGCAAACAGCTGCTCCAGCTTGACTGGCTTGCTCATGTAATCGGATGCGCCTGCTTCCAGGCATTTATCCTTATCGTCCTTCATCGCTTTGGCCGTTAAGGAAATAATCGGAAGATCGCCAAAGCCCGGCATTTGCCGCAGCGTGCGCATAGTCTCGTAGCCATCCATTTCAGGCAGCATAATATCCATCAGGATAAGATCCACGTCCGGATGTTCCTTCAACACTTTTAAGCACGAAAGTCCATTCTCGGCAAAAAGCACTTCTACTTGCTTGCTCTCAAGGGCGATGGTAGTGGCATAAATGTTCCTCATATCGTCGTCCACAATCAATACTTTTTTGCCTATCCAGACCGCATCGTCCAAGCCGGCGTCATCGCTTTCCGGCCCTCTAGCTCTTTCCGGCTCCATGAGCTCGGCGACGGCCGCGGCGGATTCCTGATGAACGACGGATGGGCCGCCCACGCTCTCGGACGCCTCTTCACTCGGAAGAGTCAACGTGAATACACTTCCTTTACCCGGCACGCTGGTTACATGAATGGTGCCGCCCAGCAGCTGCGCCATATTGATGCTGATCGAGAGACCAAGCCCCGTGCCGCCGTATTTCCGGTTGGTCGTTCCGTCCGCCTGCTGGAAAGCCTGAAAGATCAGCTCTTGCTTCTCCCTCGGGATGCCGATACCGGTATCGATGATAGAGAAGCCGATGCTTCCTTTTGCACGCGATTCCAACTGCGCATAGTGAATATGCAGCTTTACCTCGCCCCGTTCGGTAAATTTAAAAGCGTTCGAGAGCAGGTTTTTAATAATTTGCATTAACCGCTGCTCATCCGTGTATAGCGACTGCGGCAGATCAGCATCGACTACCGTCTTAAACGAAAGTCCCTTCTGATGGGCTACGGGAAGGAATTGCTGCTCGGCGAACTCGCTAATCTCATGAAGACAAACTTTGCTGTGCACGAGATCGATTTTGCCAGCTTCCACCTTCGCCAGATCGAGAATGTCGTTAATCAGCTGCAGCAGGTCATTGCCTGATTGATGAATGGTATGGGCGTACTTCACTTGATGATCGTTTAGGTTGCCTTCGGTATTGGTCGCCAGAATGTTGGACAAGATCAATAAACTGTTCAGCGGAGTCCGAAGCTCATGAGACATATTGGCCAGAAACTCGGATTTGTACTGCGAGCTGAGCGACAGCTGCCTGGCCTTCTCCTCCAGCTGGGTCTTCGTCTTCTCCAGCTCTTTTGTCTTCTGCTCGGAATTCTTGTTCTGTTCCTCCAGCTTCTCGTTAATGCCTCTCAGCTCTTCCGACTGGGTCTGCAGTTCTTCCGTCAGCACCTGCGATTCCGCCAGCAGCTGCTCGACCTGCATGCGTCCCTGCAGACTGCTAAGCACGCTTCCCAAGTGAGTGGATACCTGCTGCAGCAGCGATTGCTGGATTGGAGTAAAGGTGCCGAACGACGCCAGTTCCATGACGGCGATAACCTGCCCTTCGAACTGAATTGGCATAATGAGCAGGCTTGCAGGCGACGCCTTCCCTAATCCGGATGTGATTTGAATGTAATTGTCGGGTACATTGGTCAGCAGAATGGTGCGGCTCTCCAAGGCAGCTTGTCCGACAAGCCCTTCTCCGTTCCGGAAGAAATCTACACCGATAGCCGAATGCTGGTACGCATAAGATGCCAATCTATTCAGCTGGTGGCGCCGGCCCGTGCCGTCTTTCAGATAAAACACGCCATAGCTGGCATCAACCAGCGGGGTAATCGCCGTAATAAACAGCTGAGCCAGAGACTCCAGATTATTAACGCCTTGGAACCGGGTCGCCATATCGGCAACATTCGTCTCAAGCCAGCGCTGCTCCTGCTCCAGAATGGAGTACTTATTCAGCGTAATCGCCATTTCATTAAAGGACCGGGCGATATCTCCGATCTCGTCTTGGGAGCGAACTTCGATATGTGGGATATTTGAGGATGTTTTGGAATCATGATTAAATCCGGTAATAACGCTCGTAATTTTGAAGAGATTTCTCGTGATGCGGTGTGATAACAGGAGTCCGATAAGCAGAGTTAACAGAAAGGTAATAACCGTAAGAATAGCCGTCAAGGTGTTAACGAAATCAACCATGGAGGCGTTCTTTGTCCGGTCCTCTTCCAGCAGCTGCTGCTGGTATTTCACAAACTTTTGGGAGAGCGGCCCTAACTGCTCGCCTAACGGGAGAGTGGTTGTTTTGAAATAAGCCAAGGCGGCCGCCTTATCATGATTCTTCTCCAGGTTGGCCAGCAGCTCTTCAGAGCTTCTTACAAAAGAAGCATCGTTATTCGCCAGCTCCTGAAAGGATTCCTTCCCCTCCGGCCGGACGATTAGATCCTCCACCTCGCGGATAAGTCCGGTCATTGCGGTATTCGACGTCCGCAGCTCCTCCATAAACTCGGGGTCCTGCGTCAGCAGATAACCTCTTAAACTGTTGGTCTGCTGCACGGCCAAGTACTGAATCTCCGTTGCCTTATTCAGGACGGCTACCCGCTGGTCTATGAGATTATCGAAGGAATGATTCAGTTTGTCGTTGTAAATGTACGCGGTTATGTTCACCGCAGCCACAAAAAAAGCAACGGATAAGAAGCTGATCAGCAGCTTGCTTCGAATCGTAAACCTCATGCATGCACCTCACTTTTTATTTCCTATATCTTACTATCCCAGCAAAGAAGTGAATATAGCAAAAATTAGAAGTAAACATGCAAAATCAAATTGTCACAAAATAGACACATTTAAGCAAGGGGTTTCGACATACATCCAGTGACCCTCTGCTCTATACTTGCTGTGTTATCCAAATGTTAGTTAAAGTGACACTCTAATAGATGGACCAAGGAATAAAAACAATGGAGGGATATGAATCATGGCCATGCTAATGATGAAGGATAACATGAACCAGCTCTTCGCTGATTACGAGCATCCGGCTTTTTACGATGAGATGTTCGAGGGGCGGGGAAAAGGCAGGATTCACTATGGGACAATGCTGCAACGGCTGGCCAAAATGGGGCTGGAAGAGTTAAAGTCCCGCGACGCTTTGATGCAGGAGGAAATGGTTACGCAAGGAATTACCTTTACTTTATATAGCAACAATCCCGAGGATTCCTCCCGGGAAAGAACGATTCCTTTCGACCTGCTGCCGAGAATGATTACTTCCGAGGATTGGGCTCATCTAAGCCAAGGAATCCAGCAGAGGGTTAAAGCGTTAAACCTTTTTATATGGGATATCTATCATGAGCAGAGCATCCTGTCAGACGGGCTCATTCCAAGCGACATGATTCTGAACAACCCTTATTATGTGCCCGAGATGGTTGGCGTCGATGTTCCGGGCGGCGTGTACATTCCTTTATCCGGCATCGATATTATCCGCGGTAAATCCGGCGAGTATTACGTACTCGAAGATAACCTGAGAACACCGTCCGGCCTGTCTTATGTCTATAAGAACCGGGCTTTAATGACAAGCTTGTTCCCGGAATTATTTTTCGATTATCGGGTCCGCAGCATTGATCGCGGCATGAATGCCCTGCTTGGCAGTCTCCGCAGCCTGGCTCCCCATTCCAAGCCAGACCCTCTTGTTGTCCTGCTGACCCCCGGTATTTATAACTCCGCCTATTATGATCACTGCTTCCTGGCGCAGGAAATGGGGATCGGGCTGGTTCAAGGCAATGACCTGATCGTGAAGGACCGAATCGTATATATGAAAAGCCGCCAGGGACTGCGGCAAGTAGATGTCATTTACCGGCGTATCGATGACGAATTTCTCGATCCGCAAGTATTCCGCAAAGACTCCTTGCTTGGCGTACCGGGCCTAATGGACGCGTACCTTGCCGGCAATGTCGCGCTGGCCAATGCTCCGGGAACCGGAATTGCCGACGATAAAGCGGTATATGCCTTCGTGCCGGATATGATCCGCTATTACCTGAAGGAAGAGCCCATACTGAATAACGTGCCAACCTATATCCTGACACGGCCCCATGAAAGAGAATATGTCCTTTCCCGCCTCTCCGATATGGTTGTCAAAGAGCGGTCTTTGTCGGGCGGGTACGGCATGCTGATCGGCCCTACGGCTACGGAAGAAGAGATTAAAGCCTTCGCGGAGAAAATCGCCCGGCATCCGGAGCGCTATATCGCTCAGCCTACGATAAAGCTGTCCTGCTGCCCTTCGCTGACTGACGGCCGCGTTGCTCCCCGGCACATCGATTTGCGTGCCTTTACGTTTATGGGCTCCGATTCGTCTTATGTGGTGCCCGGAGGCTTGACCCGCGTTGCCCTTCAGGAAGGCTCTCTTGTCGTGAATTCCTCGCAGGGCGGCGGAACGAAGGATACATGGGTGCTTGGATAATAACACCAACTAATGATGAGGTGATTTGAGATGATAAACCGCTATGCGGAATTATTGTTCCTGATCGGACGCTGCCTGGAACGGGCCGACAATTATGCCCGGATCATCAATATTTACTACAGCATGCGCCATGAGCTGATGGAAACCGACGAGGGTTACGCCTGGGAACGGCTTGCTTCCGCCGTCGGCCATACCCATGAGCTGAGCACTCCGGCCAATGAGTGGGCTGTCCTTCATGATCTGACTTTTGACCGGACGAATCCGGACAGCATCTTCTCCAGCATACAGCAGGTTCGAAACCATATCCGCACTCTCCGCCCTTTGCTTCCGGGGGAGCTGTGGGATATCATAAACACCTTCTACTTATGGCTGAAGGAGCAGGACGTCAGCAAGCTGATGCTGCAATCTCCTTATCTGTTTTATAAACATATTAGCGAACAGCTGGCTCTATTTAACGGCACTGCCGATGCCGCGATGGTCCGGGGACAGCATTGGAACTTCATTCAGACCGGCAAATTTGTGGAGCGGATGAACGGCACGGTCCGGATCATTCAGGCCACCTACCGGAATATGAAGCAGGACGAGAAACTGCTGGATGAAGAGCTCCTCTATAACCGCTTCCTGGTTCTGCTGAAATCATGCGGCGGTTACGATGCCTTCCGCAAGTTTCATGCCCATCATGTACGATTGACGGAGGTAACCGAGTTTCTTCTGCTCAATGCCGAATTCCCCCGTTCGATCCGGTTCGGCATTAATTCGCTTGCCAGCTATATTGAGAGAAATCCGCTGCTGCATCATTCGATAAAGAATTTGTCCATTCAGACCAGCGACGTGTTGTCGAGCATCCGGGCGGGCAGGCAGCGCCACGGCGAGAACATTACGGAAGAAGTATTGCTCCTCCTTCAGCAATTGCAGCTTACCGTAAGCGATCTTGGCCTGTTATTCGCCGATATCTGCTATCAGGAGGAAGCGCCGGTTACGGTAGAGGTTTGAAAGGGCTGTCAATAAGGATGGAAAGGAAATAGGAGCAGCTGTGCGAACAGCCGCTCCTTTGTTCTATTCTTCGTCGATCAGCGTAAGCTCCACAACGGTATTCCGCTCATCCGGAAGCGGATAAGTAGCTGTCTCCGGTCTTGCGAAGTTGAAGAAGGCATCTTTCTCGAACAGATGGACATTCCAAGGACGAGTGACAAATACTTCGGAGCCGTCGGACAGCAGTCTTGCCTGCTTCACGCGACCGGCCAGACCCACGAGGCCGATTGGTCCGATACTTTCCTCGAGCAAATGCGCGTATAGCTTATCTCCCTTGCGCGTGTACCTGCCCCACTCCGGCTTAGGAAGACCGGCTTCCACGCAGCCGTAAATGCTGTCGCCGTTTTTGCCGAGCCATTCGCCTACTTCCTCCAAAATGTCCAATGACTCGCGTGGAATCTCGCCCTTGGCATTAGGCCCTACATTGAGAAGCAGGTTGCCGTTCTTGCTGACGCACTCAACCAGCTTGCGGATAACCGTCTTGGCTGACTTGTACGTATGGTCGGCCGCGCTGTAGCCCCAGTTATTATTCAAAGTAATGCAGGCTTCCCACGGAATGGAGTT
The DNA here is from genome assembly GCF_004000805.1 of Paenibacillus glycanilyticus NBRC 16618. Classification (GTDB taxonomy): domain Bacteria; phylum Bacillota; class Bacilli; order Paenibacillales; family Paenibacillaceae; genus Pristimantibacillus; species Pristimantibacillus glycanilyticus. The sequence goes on along the minus strand of NZ_BILY01000012.1, from coordinate 73,391 downwards.
GCCTTCGTTATCGGTAACGCCGCTTGGCGGAATGATCTGCTCCGGAGAGGCAAAGTCTCCCGCATACAGGTTCGGATTATTCGTATAGATCGATCCGCCCCCTTCTCCTCCCGCATCCAGACGGTTGTCGACAATGATATGCGGCTGAATGGAACGGATCATCTCCATCAGCTCGGTTGCGCGCCAAGCTTCACCCTTCATCTCGTCATAGGAGAAATCGAACCACATAATATCCAGCTTGCCATAACCGGTAAGCAGCTCGCGCACCTGGCCGTGCATATAGTCGAGATAGCTCGCGAACCGTTCCGGATCACGCTTATATTCCTCATTGTCGCGCATCGGATGATGACGGTCGCCATATGCCGGATAATCCGGATGATGCCAGTCCAGCAGCGAGTAGTATAGTCCTACCTTAAGCCCTTCCGCGCGGAAAGCGTCCAGGAACTCTCTGACCAGATCTCTTCCGCATGCCGTATTGGTAGACTTATACTCGGTCAGCTGGCTGTCGAACAGGCAGAAGCCGTCATGATGCTTGGCCGTCAGTACCGCGTATTTCATCCCCGCCGCTTTGGCCGCTTTGGCCCACTCTTTCGGATCGTAACGCTCGGGATTAAACTCGTCGAAGTAGACTTGATAATCCTCGACGCTGATCCGTTCCCCGTTCCTTATCCACTCCCCGCGCGCAGGGATCGCATATAATCCCCAATGAATAAACATGCCGAACCGGTCCTGCAGGAACCACTTGGTCCGTTTCGTACGCTGCTCAATAATGGATTGACTCATACCACTGATCGCCTCCAAAAGCTTAGGTTATACCCTTAGTCTAGCGGTCATTTGTGATATGATATAGGCAGCAAATTAGCTTGTATGGGGATTAGATTAACCTAATTCGAGGTGTCGCTTCATGTCGCTCAATCCTAACCACGAGTTTCTTAATGAAATGCTTCAGCAGCTGCAGGTTCATCTCGAGGAAGCTTATTACACGCAATGCTCGCCGCAATGGCGCGAGCTCGATTATATCCCGTCCTACAATAAATTTTATCTGATCTGCGAAGGCGAAGGCTGGCTGAGGATCGGCGACGAGGAATACCGCCCCGTTCCCGGACAGCTCGTCCATATGCCCGCACACGTTCTGCAATCCTACTCCGCCGTCAGTGACCGTCCTTATTCAAAATATTGGTGCCACTTCACCGCGACGATGGGCGAAATGGATCTGTTTCAGTGGCTGGAGATTCCTCCTATCCTCGACATCTCTCCCAACTGTATGGATAGCTTAATGAAGCTGTTCCGGGAGCTGGTAGAGCTGTATCAGAATCGCTCTTACCTGGCGAGAATACGGGAAAAAGCCATTCTGCTCGAAATTATCGCCTTGTTTCTCTCGCAGTCCGATACGCATCTGAAATTCGTGCCGGGCCGGCTTGGCGAAATCGAGAGGCTGAAGCAGATAGAAGCTTTTATCGAATCCCATCTATCCGAGGCTCTGACGCTGGAGCAGCTTGCTAAGCATGTCCATCTTCACCCCAACTATCTCGTCCGCTATTTCAACAAGCATTTCGCGGTCTCGCCGCTCAAATACTTGAACCGCAAACGGATGCAGAAGGCTAAATCCCTGCTCGGCACAACGGACCTTGCGATTAAGGAAATTGCCGAGCTTGTCGGCTTCCCCGATACGAACCATTTCGCCAAAGCATTCCGCAAGGAAGCCAGCTGCTCCCCGACGGAATACCGTCTGCGCGCAGAGCGCAGCTAATCAGGCCAGCTCCTGTTACGACCAAAGTCTGAGGCGGCTTCCTTCCCATGGGCGATTATCTGGCTGCAGGATTATTTTATAATCAGTGCAAAGAGAAAGGTCTGGAAGGGAAGGATGGATGCAAGATGCCGGGTCAACAAGAGGATATTCAAGCCATTCATAATGTATTTCGGGCTCTGTACCGGGCATGGGATCAGGGCGACGGGAAAGCCTATAGCGAGTTTTTCACGCCGGATGCCGACTATGTCACCTTCTTCGGTGAGCATCTGAAGGGACGCAGCGAGATTGACAGCGCTCATCAGGCTTTATGGGACGGTCCGCTGCGCGGATCGAAGATGATTGCGGATTTGCGGGAAATGAAGCTGCGTTTCATTTCTCCGGATATGGCTATTGCCCATGCAACCGGAGCCGTTATGATGAGGTGGCAGAAGAAAGCGCCGGCGAGCCGCGACTCCATTAACACCAACGTGCTGGTAAGACAAAACGGTGAATGGAAGATCGCTGCCTTCCATAACTGCCGCATCAAAAAGCTGAATGGGCTCATCCGGCTTTTATTCCATTTGAAGTAGCGTGCGAAAAAAAAAGGAACCAGCTGACGGCATCGCCGCAGATGGTTCCTTTTTCCTTGGAATAATGGCTGTCGAATTTAGATGTCTGCCTTATTGATTCTTAAGATATCGGGTGTAGGCTTCTTGCACATAACCGATTAATTCATACCAGCCTGCTTTATCGAGATCCTTCAGATATTTATCCCATTCCTGGTCAATGCCGCCGTCCGTTATCCACTTGCGACGATTATTGTCCATCAGTTGATAGACTTGAGCGGAGAGCAGCGCCATTTTATCCGCTACTTCCGGCTCGTAGAAAATGGTGTGCGGAATATAAGGATCGTTCAGATGCTTGTCTATGAAACCAACGGCCTTCATGTCATCCAATAGACGCTTGGCGTCCTGCGGATATTCCACCACGGTATCATAGTAATCCGTCAATACGGCGACAGGCGAACCCCCGCCAATCGTATTCCGGCTGCGCATTTCGCTATACGTCTTCAATCCGTCCTTTAAATCGTCAAACACCATAACTCCCGCGTCATTCTTCTTGTACTGATAGCCAAGCGGACCCCAGTTGGTCTGAACCGACCAGCTCGGATCGTACAGGCCGTCCGCCCATTTGAGAATTCTCTCCGGATTTTTCGCTGCCTTGGTCAGAACGAAGGCTACCGGATTATGCATCTCGACAAGGTTCTCGCGCGTTCCGAATTCTCCGCCCGGACCTGTCAGATAAGGTACGGCTACATAATCCTTGGCACGTTCCTTATCTACCATATCGCTGATCGAGAAGGTCAATACACTGCCGACGATGACATCCGGATTACGCAATTTGGCTTGCAGCTTCGGACTGTCCGTAATCAGATACTCCTCGTCAATCAAGCCGTCCTTGTACATGTCGTGCAAGTATTTAATACCGGTCTTGTAGGCCTCCGTAGTGGAGGTACTGAACACTTTACCGTTCTCATCCACGCCAAGGCTGTCGTTGCGGTCTGCTTGGCCCCATAGCCCAAAGAACTGGCCGAAGTCGTTGGCGTTGCGCCAATGTCCAATGCCTGAGGTTACATCCTTGTTGGCCAGCGCCAGTCCGATTTCATCCTTCTTGCCGTTGCCGTTCATGTCCGATTCCACGAACTTCTTAAGCGTATCGCGGTATTCGTCGATTGTCTTGGGAATCGGCAGCCCGAGCTTATCCAGCCAAGGCTTGTAAATATGCAGGATGCCCTGGTTGCTAATTAGGCCGAACATCTCCTCAATGTAAGGCAGTCCATATATGTGGCCGTCCGGCGCGGTTATTAACGACTTGTATTCCGGCCGCTTCTCCAATACCTTGGAAAAATTCGGCATATCTTTAATGTAATCCTCGATCGGCAGGAAGATGCCCTGATCCACATTCTTCATGATCATGCTGGTGTTCAGCGATTGCATGAACGCCTCAGGCAGATCTCCGGTGGACAGCATTAAGTTTATTTTCTCTGAGGAGGACTCTTGCGGTATTTCCTGCCAATCAATATCGATGCCCGATACTTTTGTGTAGTTTTTGTACCAGATCATATCTTTTGCAGGAAGATTTTGCGGGCTTTTAGGACGAACGATGCGGATGGGAGCTTCAGAATTGCCCTTTGCATTCGCAGATTCCGCTGCCTTGTTATTAGCCGAAGATTCATTGTTGCTGCCTGACGAACAACCCGCCATAATCCCCGGCAGCATAATGGCCGTGCATAGAATAGCGACTATCTTCTTCATTGTTTCTCTTCTCCCCTTCACTTGAATTAAGTTGACTCCCCGATTGCAATGGATGACCAAGACTTAAAAGCGCGCATTCACCTCCTTGCCCGAGTATGGAATAGGGACAAACACGCCATTAGCCTTTAATGGAACCGATCATGACCCCTTGCGTGAAATACTTTTGCAGGAACGGATATACGGTAAGCAAAGGAAGACATGATGCTACGATAACGCCATACTTCAGCTGCTCTGCAATACGCTGGCGTTCGGCCATGGACATTGCGTCCGACAGCATCTCGTTTCCAACCTCGTTCGTAATCAGTAGGTTCCGCAAAATAACCTGCAGCGGGAATTTATCATCGCTTGTGATGTAGATCAGCGGCTCGAAGAACGAGTTCCAATGCCCGATGCCATAGAATAGAGCCATGACCGCCACGATGACTTTTGATAAAGGCAGAACAATGGACAAGAAGAACTTGAAATCCGAGCAGCCATCCATAACGGCAGCTTCCAGCAGTTCATCCGGAATGGTGCTCTGGAAGAAGGTGCGCGTAATGATAATGTTCCACACGGACGCGGCAGCAGGCAGAATCAATGCCCACATGGTGTCCATAATCCCAAGCTTATTTATGAGAAGGTAGCTCGGAATGAGTCCTCCGCTAAAGAACATCGTAAAGATGAACAGCAGCATGATTGGCTTCCGACCAACCAAATCTTTTCTCGAGAGCGCATAAGCGCCGGTAAGGGTGAAGACCAAATTAACCAGGGTGCCGCACAAGGTATAAATAATGGAATTTAGATAACCGGTCCAAAGCGGCTTGTAGTCGAAAATCTTCGCGTAACCTTCCGTATACAAACGTTCCGGCAGGAACAGAATTCCTCCGCGATTGACGATGTTGGGATCCGAGAATGACGCAACAACGATGAAGTAGAGCGGATAAAGGATACACAGCGTAATCGCTGCCATAAGCGTGTAGTTGAATACGGTGAAAATTTTGTCGCCCAGGGACAAGGATTTCATTTGTCTTGATTCCTCCATTCAGCTACCATAAGCTGTTTCCGGACATTTTTCTGGATGCGTAATTTGTAAAGATAAGAAGCGTAAAGTTAATTACCGAATTAAATAGGCCAATCGCCGTAGCAAAGCTGTACTGCGCATTAAGCAAGCCAACCTTGTATACATAAGTGGAAATGATCTCCGACACCGGCAGGTTCATGCCTTGCTGCATCAGGAAAGCCTTCTCCCAGCCTACGGACATGATGCTGCCGATGCCGAGAATGAAGAGAATCGTGATCGTCGGAAGAATGGACGGCAGATCGACATTCCAGATCCGCCTCAGCTTCATTGCGCCGTCAACCGTGGCCGCTTCATGCAGCTCCGGGTTGACGCCGCTTAACGCCGCAAGATAAATAATGGCGCTGAAGCCCATTGTCTGCCAGATGCCCGAGGAGATATAGACCGTGCGGAACCATTCTTCCCTCGCCATGAAGTTGACGGCTTCGCCGCCAAACAACGTTATGAAATTGTTGATAATCCCCGTGCTGGGAGCTAAGAATACGTTCAGCATGGACACGAGGACGACGGTAGAGATAAAATACGGTGCATAAGTAACCGTTTGCACAAATCGCTGCGCAAGCCGGTTTCGAATCTGATTCAGCAGCAGGGCGAACAGGATGGGAATGGGAAATCCGATTAACAGCGAAAACGCGCTTAGCTTAACCGTGTTCGTTACGATCTGCTCGAAGACAAAAGAATCAAAAAAGGCTTCGAAGTGCTTCATCCCAACCCAAGGGCTCCCGATAATGCCCATGCTGGATTTAAAATCTTTAAAAGCGATGATAATGCCGTACATGGGGACGTAATGGAACAACAAGATGTACAAGACGGACGGAAGGAGCAGCACGTAAAGCTGCCATCTCCTCCGCATATTAGCCAGCATCCCATTGCTGTGCATGGTGCATTCCTCCTTGTTACCTGCTCTAAACCGATCGAATCGTGATGTTATGGAAGCTTACCGTTCCGAATTGGGCAAAGAATCGCAGATAAGCATGTTCTCTGTTAATACGGCTGATGAAGGTTCGTTTACCGTTTACGCAAATGTCGATGAAACCTTCCTTTACGGTCGCCTCAACATGGACGCGGCCTTCTAATTCCTTCACGTGATAGATGGACGAAACCTCATCCTCCTGGAAGCCTACGCAGACCGTATCATGAACGCCAAGCTTGCGATTGGAAGGCTCAAACCGGATATCGCTGCCTTGTTTGAAATGGGAATCCCCCGCTACGGAAAACCCGTAGAACATCGTAGGGTGCTCGGGAACGGCCTCGAAGGTCAGCTCATAGTCGCCCTCCACCTTTCCGAGCAGCTGCTCGGAAAACCCGTTTAAGTTGGATAAGGAAACGAGTTCTTCTTGCCGTGTCACAACCTGGCTTGTTAAACCGGCAAACTCGGCAGGCAGCTTCAGTCCAAGCGATCCATCCTCTTCCTGAACAAGCTCCCGGATGATCAACTCGCCGCCGTATCGTCCCGGTCCGGACAAGAAGCCCGTAACCATTCTTCTTCCTCCAGGGAAGGCGGCCGTCTTCGGTACACGCAATTGAACGCTGTCAATCGTATCCATCGCCGGACGCAGCCAAGGTCCAAACGGCTCTTTGGAATACCGGTAGCGGGCGAGACCGTCATTGCTGAAGATCAGGTAATATAAGCCGTTCCATTCAAAATAATCCGAGCACTCCGGCTCACCGTGGTAACCCGGCACGATAAACGGTTCTTCCTCCTGCCAATTCCGCAGATCGCTTGATACAAGATGGGCGAGGCATCCCTCATGCTTGACGCCGTCTACTAAGCTTGTCGTAACCAGCATGTGATACACGCCCTGTTCGTCCTTGAATACATGAGGATCACGGACGGAGGATAGCAAATACCGGTTAGAGATGTTTATGTAAGCCTCGGTCTTGGTAAAGGAAATGCCGTCGTTACTAACCGCATAGGTCAATTGGGCCGGTGAGCCGTCCACTGCCCGAACGGCGTAAAAGGCATAATAAACGTCGTTCTCCTTCAGAACGGAACCTGTGCAAATGGACCCTTCCCATTCCTCTGTCACGGCAACAGCCATAGGGTGATGCGTCCAGTCTTTCAGATCCTTGGTCGACATATGCGCCCATTGATGCGCGCCCAAGCTCCATTTGCTCGCATGACCCCGACGATCGAACAGGTAGTAGACATGGAACGTTTCCCCGTCGAAATAAGGCATGCAATCGCCAACCCCGGTATTGAATCCCCTTGGCTTCCAGTACTGGATGGATTCCGGCTCCGTTCCCAGGTACAGCGTCTCCCGGCTTTCCAGACCTGGCTTATCTTGAATAAGGCTGCCGCGCTCTTCTTCCGTCAAGGCGTAAGCCCAGATTGTCGCCTTAAGCGTCCCATCAAAGCACTGTGCTGCTGCATTCTCCAATTGAACGGAGCCCATCGGCCAGTCCTCGTCAATCAGAACGCCGTCTACGAACAACTCGACGATGTGTCCGCCATAGCGCAGCAGGAGATCATGCTCGCCCGCGCCAATCGCTTGCCATGGAACGGATAACGTCAGCGGTTTGTCTTTGGCATCCGTATGGAAGTCAACAACCAGGAATAACCCTTTGCCTTCCGCCTGTTCTTCGGAATAGAAGCGAATCGCGGCGGCTTGTGCATCGCCTTGAATGCGGAGCAGCTCCTCGCTTTTGTCTCCTCCCCTCACAGATGCTCCAATTGTCAGTGCTTTGAGATTTCCCAGGCTCAAGGATTGCTCAGCCTGTTTATTCTTAAGCTCGATAAAGTTGCCGCCACCAGTAGCGTTCATCATCATTTTGACACTCCATTCACATTAGTATTGTTATTCAGCATGGGAAAGAGCTCCCGGTTAATCTCGTAAAGCTTGCTATAGACGGTATAGTATCGGTCATAAATCGCCTGGTTCATAGGGTCTGGGCGCACGGGACTTTCGTGCAGCTTAACGACGGTTTGGCAAGCCTGCTCAACGGAATCATACAGCTTCGCGCCAACTCCGGCCATGATTGCCGCACCCACGCATGCCTGTTCCTCTGTCATGCTTACATAAACATCCTGATGCAAAATATCGGCAAGAATCTGGCTCCATAACAGGCTCTTCGCACCGCCCCCGGAGATGATGATTCTCTCAAGCTCAACCCCGAGCGAACGAATAATCTCCACGCCGTCGCGAAGCGAATAACATACCCCTTCAAGCACCGCTCTTATCAGATGCGCGTCCTTGTGTTCCAATTTGAGCCCGAAGAACATCCCGCTTGCTTGCGGATCCATATGGGGAGTTCGATCACCAGTCAGATAGGGCAGGAACAGCAGCCCCTCGCTTCCCGCGGGAACTTCTTTAGCCATCCGGTCAAGTGCCTTGTAATCCTGCTTGTTCAAAACCTGGGAAGCCAGCCACTTCAACGACAATCCCGCGCTCATCGTCGCCCCCATCAGATACCACCGGTTTGGAACCGCGTGAACATAAGTATGCGTCCTAAGCTTCCTATCATAGGCCGGCTGATCAATAGCCGTAAACAGCTGCCCTCCGGTTCCGATCGTAACGGAAAGGTTGCCAGGTTTAATAATACCGTTTCCAACCGCTTGCATGGCTTGATCCGCCCCACCGTATACAACGGGAGTCCCCGCAATGAAATCGCTTTCGGATTCGGCCGCTCTTGTAACGTATCCCGCTATCTCCCATGGATTACCGATCTTCGGAAACATACTGCTATCCAGTCCCGCTAATGCGATCAATGGATCCGACCATCGAAGGGATGCCGTATCATAAGCCGACGTGCCGGAGGCATCCGTCGTGTCCGTGCCGATTTCACCGGTCAACCGGTAACGGACATAATCCTTAGGCAGCATAACCCGGTCTATACGGCTATAGATTTGGGGTTCATTTTCTTTGATCCACATCAACGAGAGGATAAGAAATCCGGTCGACACGGAGTTCTGAATCATATGTCCTAGCTGTTCCGTCGTAAGTCCGGATTCCAATATGGCCTTCTGAGGGATTGACCGCTGATCGCACCATATAATGGATGGCCGAAGCACCTGACCATCTTTATCTAGCGCCACCAACCCGTGCATTTGACCGGAAAACCCAATTCCCGCTAACGCCCCTCCGTCTATGCCAGCTCCCGCCATTGCTTGAGCGCTTGTCTTCTTAACCAACTCCCACCATTCATCCGGATTCTGTTCGGCGTACCCTGAGACAGGAATATTGATGTCATACTCCATCTGCGCAAATCCGAGTACCTTGCCTGAAGGATCCATGATCATGGATTTCACGCTTGAGGTTCCGATATCAATCCCCATCAGTAACGACATGCTGCGGCCTCCAATTAATGAAACATTGTTTATTTTTACCGTTTACATTATTACTATAAATGCATTTATTGATTTAATCAAGTAATAATTTTTCCATCCTTTTTCTCGTTTTCCAACGATCTACTTGAACTGCTTTATGCGGAGGTAAAGGAGGGATCCAAAAAAGCCCGGTCAGATTTCTCTGACCGGGCTTCCCATACGGATATATATTTTAGCTTTGCTTCAAATAACTAGAGGGATTATCCAATATACTCTCAATCGCTACGATTGCCGAGCCGACAAGCATCGTATCCATGTCGTCTGAAGCAAGCTCTATCGTCAATTGACTATAGACATCGGGCAGTACATGCCCCTTAATGACCGATTTCACCGTATCAAGAAGCAAATCCCCGGCTTCAGCCATTTCGTCGCCCAGAATAATCCGATCCGGATTAAAGGTGTTTATGATGTTAACAAGACCAAAGCCAAGATACCACGCAGCTTGTCTAACCGCTTCTCTCGTCTCGCCGCTCTTGACCTCCTTCAGCTCTTGCCATATCGATTTCAACGAGGCATGTTCTTTTTTTAAGGTTTGCAGCAAAGCCGAGGTCGAGCAATATAGCTCAAGACAGCCTCTATTGCCGCATTCGCATTGCTGGCCCTTGTAATCGATACTCATATGGCCGATCTCACCCGCCATACCAAGCGATCCCCGGAATACTTTTCCTTCGATGACGATTCCTGCTCCCACGCCTTGGCCTGCAGCCACGTAGATCATAACGCCCTGTTCCTGAAGGGGGGTTCCGAACCACCAATGCGCAAGCGCCCCCGCCTTGGCGTCATGCTCCATATAGACGGGGAGCTCGAACTCTTGCATTAGCTCCTCCTGAATGTTTATTTTCTCCCACCCCGGAAAATACGTCATCAGACCGATCCGGCCCTCGTCCCGAAGCAGCGGACCAGGGGTAACCACGCCAATCGCTATCACATTCCCGACAGCATTTGATTGCATCATATCCCGAATCAGTTCCTTCATGCGATTGAAGGCATTGGTTGAACCGTCAGCCATGTTGATGGGAATTTGCTGTCTCTTGTATTCGCTGCCCCCCAGATCATACAACGCAACCGTTATCGACTTCCTTGCGAGCCGGATTCCAATAATCTTGTAAGGCTCGCAATTCAGCTTGATACCGATGGAACGCCGCCCTTTCTTACCTTCTATCACACCCGTCTCTACCACAATCCCCCAACTGATTAACTCATTAATGATATTCGTAATCGTCGACTGATTAAGTCCAGAATCTTGGGTTAATTCCGCCCTGGAGCATACCTCCCTTCTTCGCATGAGGCGAATGACCAATGAACGATTCATCTCCTGTACATCTTCAAGGTTAGTCCCTCGCTTTGTCTTCGTTACAATCACAATATCTCCCTCTCACCCTATATATTTGTTCAATTATTTCATTGAATGAAATAATATACTATTTTCATAAAATGAACAACAAGCCGTCGTCATTTGAGAACTGCCCTTGAAATAAACAATCGCCCTTTAACTGGCTTTGGGAAGCCAGTTAAAGGGCGATCTAAACATGCGTTATGCCAACGCCGAGCTCGTTTGTTTTTTGCCTGCGAGTCCAAGAGCCGCATTCGTTGTTGCATTGATCTGCTGGATCAGCTCAGGGTTTTGCAGAAGCTTCGTTCCGTAGGACGGAATCATTTCCTTGATCTTAGGCTCCCACTCTTTGATATGCTGCGGGAAGCATTTGCCGATTACTTCGAGCATAACCGAAACGGCTGTCGATGCGCCCGGCGAAGCGCCAAGAAGGGCAGCGATCGAGCCGTCAGCCGCGCTGATAACCTCCGTACCGAATTGCAGAGTGCCTTTGCCTGCATTTGTTTCTTTAATAATCTGTACGCGTTGGCCAGCCACGAGCAGCTCCCAATCTTCGCTCTTTGCATTCGGGATAAACTCGCGCAAGGCTTCCATGCGCTGTTCTTTGGACAGCATCAGCTGTTTGATCAGGTACGTGGTCAGGGACATATTTTTCGCGCCTGCCGCGAGCATGTTCGTTAAGTTATGCGGTTTGACGGATGTAATCAGGTCCATGTTGGAACCGAATTTCAGGAACTTTGGCGTAAAGCCCGCAAACGGACCGAAGAACAACGACTCTTTGTTGTCGATAACGCGCGTATCCAGATGCGGTACGGACATTGGAGGAGCGCCTACCGGCGCTTGGCCGTATACCTTCGCACGGTGCTGAGCCACCACTTCCGGCTTCTTGCAGACCATGAACAGCCCGCTTACCGGGAAGCCGCCGATGCCTTTGCCTTCCTTAATGCCGGATTTCTGCAGCAGGTGCAGGCTTCCGCCGCCGCCGCCGATAAAGACGAACTTCGCATTAATGCGCTCCGAGCTGCCGCTGTTCAGGTTGCGCACTTTCAGCTCCCAAGAGCCGTCGTTCGCACGTTTAATATCATCTACATTATGGTTGTAGTTTATGTCCACGTTTTGCTGCTTCAATTGATTGAACAAAATACGTGTCAAAGAACCAAAGTTGACGTCCGTCCCGGACTCAATTCTGGTTGCTGCAATTGGCGTATTTACCTTGCGGTCCTTCATCATAAGCGGAATCCATTCTGCCAGCTTCGCCGGATCTTCGGAGAATTCCATGCCTTCAAACAATGGATTGCCGGACAATGCCGCAAAACGCTTCTTCAGGAACGTAACGTCTTTTTCCCCTTGCACAAAGCTCATATGAGGAACGGGTACAACAAAGTCCCGCGGATTACGGATCAGATTGCTGTTTACGAGATAAGACCAGAACTGCTTCGACACTTGGAACTCTTCGTTGACTTTGACCGCTTTGCTAATATCGATGGAACCGTCAGCCTTCTCCGTAGTGTAGTTCAGCTCGCAGAGGGAGGAGTGTCCTGTCCCCGCATTGTTCCATTCGTTGGAGCTTTCTTCGCCGGCCGTTGCGCGCCGCTCGAACACGGTAATTTCCCACTCCGGCTTCAGTTCCTTCAGCAAAGAACCCAAAGTCGCGCTCATAATGCCGGCACCAATCAAAATTACGTCTGTTTTCGTTTGTTTGCTCATGTTAACCGTCCTTAACCTTTCGATTTGCAGAAAGGATGTTTCACGCTCGTGAAATTTCTCACACATCATTTCTGATCAAAAAAATGAACTGCTTCTATGCTACAGGTTGATAAATAGATAAAATGACTAGTTCTATTATACGACAGTTTGAAGCTATAATCGACGCTATTTCCACATGATTTTTTAACCATTCCCTGAACTATTCTCCACTTTCCCGATCCGGGACCGCCCGAAAAATAACAAAACCACCCCAAACTTTGGCGTGGTTTCTTATAACTTCAGCTTATCACTTCATTTGGAATATCCCAGAGATAGTAATGCTTCGAATAGAGTCTTGTCTCTATGACGGAAGATTGTCCGTTTCGTTCGAACATCAATCCGGAGCCCATTTGCTCCTTGAACGACCAGCCATACTGCTTCATATAGGCTTTAACCGGTTCATACCGGTCCTGTCCGGAATTGGCGGATACATATCTGCTGCCGTTATCCGTAGCGCCAAACCGCATATGACTCTCTTCCGAATACTCCAGCTTTGCTATAGCAGACAGGATGGGCGCCGGGTTACCTTCCTGCGACAACGCGCCGCCAAACCGCAAGACAATAAATCCGATCAACATGGCAGCAAGCAAACCTCCGCTGACCAAAGCTATTTTCCCTAACCGCATGAACCGCATGTCCAGAGCTCCTTCCGTCCCGCTTATACCTATTCAGACGAATAGTAAGGCTGGCAGGTTTCAGGATTTGCGCCTCGCTGCATACTTTTTGCCCCATACGCCCATACTCTCGAGAATCGGAATAAACTGCTCCCCCGCTTCCGTAAGGGAGTATTCGACTTTGGGCGGAACCTCCTGATACACCACTCTGTTTACCATCTGATCCTTCTCCAGCTCTCTAAGCTGGCTGGTTAGTATCGCCTTCGAGATGCCGGGCACCAAGCGCTGGAGCTCTCCGAACCGCCGCGTCTCCCGCAAATGCCACAAAATAATGATCTTCCATTTGCCGGCTATTACATTTTGTGTTTCCGTAACGGGACAGACTTCAATCTGCTCTTCCGGAATTTCGCCTTCAAACGAGCTGCGAGCCATTCCAATCCCTCGTTTCCCTCATGGTATTGTTTTTATGACTATGTAATAAAATAGTGACTACTTTAAAAAATCGAACCAAAGAAATAAGATTAGTTTATACGAAATCACCAAACAAATCCATCAAATCCGGAGGGAATAAATGATGAAAATCGGTATTATCGGCGCTAACGGACAGGTAGGCAGCCTGATTATGAAGGAAGCCCAAGAGAGAGGCCACGAGGTAACGGCTATCGTTAGAAACGCATCCAAAGTCAGTGATTCGAATGTCAGCATTCTGGAGAAGGATATTTTTCACCTGACCGGTGCGGATTTGAAGCCTTTTGACGTGGTAGTGAATACGTTTAAAGCCCCTGAAGGCGAAGAGCATCTTTATGTGGATGCCGGAAGAGCGCTGACCGCTGCGCTGCAGGATGCTCCCGGAACGAAGCTTATCGTCGTTGGCGGCGCAGGAAGCCTCTATGTCGACGAGCAAAAGACAACCAAGCTGATGGACACTCCCGAATTCCCGGCTTTCGTCTATCCGACAGCATCCAACGCCGGCAAACAGCTGGATGAGCTTAAGAACACCAGCTCCATTACCTGGACATACATCAGCCCTGCAGCTTTCTTTGATCCAAAAGGAAAAAGAACCGGCGCGTATACGAAAGGTCTCGATCATGTCATCGTCAACAGCCAAGGCCAAAGCTACGTGAGTTATGCCGATTATGCCATCGCCGTGCTGGACGAAATCGAGAATCCGCAGCATGCGAACGAGCGGTTTACGCTTGTTGGCGAAGCGGAATAAGAATAAGCGAGGAAGACTCCCTGCAGCAGGGAGTCTTTTTTCTAGCTGCAAACCCGATTGAACGAAAATTCTCGAACTCTCCTTCTTTCCTTCAAAAAGTGAAAAGCGTTATTTTAGCAAGAATCCTCGCTATAAAATGATTAGCCATTTCGGTTTACTTGCTCTAATCCTGCCAGATTCGGCTAATTGACCGGATTTGACGCGAATCTATCCCTGTCTTATTTTACAGCGCGACCTATTAGGAGTAAGATTCTATTAATTTCACACGCGCAAGTAAAGAAAGGATAGTTACCCATGAACACAGACATCATTTCGGGCATTCAGCTTTATCATCTATGCAGAGACAACAGCCATTACGGGCTGCTCAGCATGTCCTGCGGTTCGGAAACCGGCTGGGGCGAATGCGTCATAACAACCGATGCCCCGCACTTTGACATCATTGCCTGGGGCGATTTTCTGTGCAAGCTAAACCGGCAGTCTCTTGCCGACGCCCGGAACATGGCTCTCCTGAACCGCGAGGTATGGGGCGATGCCAAGACTGAGCTTGTGCTTATGGCTTTATCAAATTTGGACCATTCGGCGGCGGCTGCCAGAGAAGAGGAAACACCTGACTCCTCCATCCTGTTCGAGGAATCCATGAGTTACTTCTCTGTCCTGTAGGCTTCATTTTCAGCTTTTAAAGATACTTCTATATTTAACAGCCTGGTCATCGTCACCATGCCTGCTCTCTCCAAGGTGCGCTTGGACGCCTCGTTATAATACCAACAGCCGCAGATCGCGGTTATGCCGCGAGTCTTGCACCAATTGCGCATCTGGACGATTAGCGCTGTCCCATAGCCCTGCTTCCTGTAAGCTTCATTCGTAAACATTCCGATACTGGCAAATCCGTCAAGCAGCTTGGAGCACTCCACAACTCCAATGCCCAGCAAGTTCTTGCCTTTGTAATAAACGAACAGCCCTCCAGCATGCAGCCACTGATCATAATTATTTAAAAAATCTCCGCACACCTGCTGAACTACAGGAAGATCTTGCGGTACAGCAGGACGGAATACTTCATCGCTCTCCATGTTGATCGGAATCTCTACCCCGCTGTCCTGAAAAAAGTAAGCCTGCTTGTTGATCTTAAAATCCTGATCAATAGAGAGGCTTACAAACAGCTCATCGCAGGTGGGTACGAATAAATTTTTTACCGCATGCCGTTCCAGCGCTTCGAGAAACAAGGCTTGCGCTTTCTTCAAAAAAGACTTCCGGATGTAAAACTGCGTTAGCAGCTCTCCGTTATGCAAGGCATAATAACCAATGTCCTCCTGACCATCTTGAATCCGATAAAAGGCGGATGTAACGATATGATCCTCCAAAAAAGAATCAAACGGCGAGGATAAGCCTTGTAAATATTCGGCTACGAGCGGTTTGATCTCATCCATTGTACAAGCTTTTATAATCATTCGATTAGCCTTCCCCTTTGAAATAATGAATCGGCCGGATCTCGATTCCCCATTCGAACGGCTCACCGTCATTCACCTGCACGGCCGGATGCAGGGACGCAACCCGTACCGCTTCTTCCATATTTTCCGCTTCTATAATAAACACGCTGCCAATCATCTCTTTCGTCTCGGTAAAAGGACCGTCCAGCACCTTCACCTTCCCGCCTGCCCGCCGCAGGCTTCTGGCTTCCGTCCCGAGACCCGCATCGATAAGAACCTGATTCGTGCCATAGAGCTCCTCAAGATGAGGCGTGCATTGACTCATGATCTCGGCGATCGTCTCCTTAGGTAGCGCATCCATTCTTTCCGCATTCAAATAACCTAAACAAAGGAATTTCATGGCGATATTCTCCTTTACCCATAGATTATGGTTAGCCGCTGGTACTGGGCCTTATAGGATCAACGAACGGCAGACCGCTAAATCGACCGATGCTTAAGATTAAATTTTTCTGCGCTCCAAGGGCTGAAACCTGCTGCTTCGATTCAGCCGAAATATTTTTTGCAAAAAGGATAAAAAAAGCACCCAAAACGGGTGCTTCGCTGCGAAACATATAAGTAAAGTTATGATTACTTGAAGGCAACAAACGTTAAATCCTTGCCTTTTAAATATTTTATAATAGCGGGAAGCGCTTGTACCGTGTATTTGTCTTCATGCAGAACATAGATGCCGCCAGCGGATTCGACATGATGGAAGTACGCGGTGATATCCTCCGGCGTCTTAGCATTCCAGTCCTCCGGGTCCCGGTTCCACAGTAAAGTCTTCATATTATGCTGATCGGCCGCGGAGACGAGCTCGTCATTAACCGCGCCATACGGCGGGCGGAATAACGTAACCGGCTTATCGGTCAGCTCTTCAATCGCTTTGCTTGCTTTGGACAAGTTCTCGCTTTGTTCTTGCACGGTCGATTTGGTGAGCACGCTATGATCCCAGGAATGATTGCCGATGGACATGCCATGCCCGGCTGCGTAAGTGACGGCTTCTTTATGGCGGGCCACATTTTGCCCGATAAACAGGAAGGTCGCCGGTACGTTCTGCTCCGTCAGGATATCAACGATATCCTTTGTCAGCTTGGAGGGGCCATCGTCGAAGGTTAAAGCCACATACTGCTTCGGCAAACCGAAAAACTTCTTGTCTTTATCGATATCAATGATTTTGAAAGCCGGCTTCTCTTCCTTTGACTCGGACAGTACCGTATTCTGAGCAGCGGCAGTGACAGGCTGTTCAGCCGTTACTACAGCGGCAGCGTCCTGAGTGACTGCCGTGTCGCTTTCTGTGGATGAAGCATAGACAACCGGCAGGCCGGAATTACCTTTTGTCACCTCGGCCTTCGCCACTTGACCGCCAAGCAAACGCGCGGAGTCCACCTTGCCTCCGGTAGCGATCGAAAGGATGGCCAGCAAGCCAATCATTATAAGAATAGCAACCGCAACCTTCGGCAGCCGCGAAGAGAAGCCGCTTCTTGAATCCGGCCGGTTGGGAACAGGCATCAAGATCGCTTGAACCACTTGCTCTTCTTTTGCCGGCGATACAGGCGGAAGCTCCCCTTGGCGGATTTGTTTAATCAACGCCATATAGGCTTCGCTGCAAGCAAAATATAACGGAACGCGGGTACTGCCCGTCGTTCGGATAAAAGAACTATAATACGAATTGCGGTAAGGATCCCACTTGGAGTAAGGAGAGATTCGAATCCTGTCTCCATGCAATGGCCCCAGCGCTTCAAGTTCAAGAAACGTAAACTCGTCAACTTCGATTACGTAGGTTGCGTAATTGTCATCTTGGGTGACGCCGATCTTCATCTGGCTAATACCGCTTGAGGTCCTCCCAAGAGACAGCAGCTCCAACACCTGCGTGCTGTATGTCTCCATCCCCATATCGTTCTTCTCCCGTTCCCGGCATGACTTTAATCGGATGAACCACCATCAATAGAGCTTGTGTTTGGCGCAAACGGAGACGTCAGCCGGTTCGTAAAGTCGTTTACAATGTTAAGAAGATGCGTCTTCTCCTGACGGAGGGCATCAAATTTCTGCTTCATCTGGGAGAGCTCGGCTTCCAGCCGTGTATTCTTCTCCTCGAGCTCGTTAATCTTCTTGTTCTTTTCCGCGGTTGTTTCATTGTGCTTCTGCAGCAGGCCCGCATAGTTCTGGCGCTCGAGCTCGATCACGCTCTTAAGCTCCTCTATCTCCCCGGATAAAGTGGCGTGAAGCTCGCGGTAGTCATCCATCATCTGATCAACCTTCAGATTCTTGTCGCTAAGCCGCTTTTCCAGATCCAAAATGCTTTTTTCCCGTTCCTCGATAACCTTGCCGAGGTTCTTCAAATCCCTGTTCAGCCGGTCAATCTGACCATTCGCATGCCCAAGCCGGTCCTGCAGGTCGTTATGGCTCATTTCGACATGCTGCTTGGCTTTAATCATCTGCTCAACGGCGAATACGAGATCAAGCGACCGCTTGTCCAAGTGGCCCTTATTAATCAGAACCGAGCCTGAAGACTCATCGCTCTGTTCAGCTTTGGCCGAACTAGCCGACACTTCCTCCTGAGGCTCCTCCACGTCCCTCCTAATCCCAAGATCCTCTCGCGATTGCTGCTGCTCTTTCTTCTTTTGGAAAGGAGAAAACATAGATCAACTCACCTTTTCTGAGAAAATATGTCGATTAATATCGAAAAATGTTTCCTTCATTATAGATTAATTTTCCAAGTTTATATGCGGGGCTAAAGTACCTAATTGCGCCGTGTAACTAGGCTTAAAGGAGTGGTCATGCAGGAGGATATGCCGATTTTTCCGCGGCCTGCCGGTCCTCCGAAATATGACACTATAGGCGGCCGGAGAGCATATATTGGCTTATCTATTTATGGGATAGGCGGTGATGACATGCCATTTATTCTTCGCTTCAGCGGCAACGATACCGGAGCGATTACCTTTACAGGCAATACGCTGGGATTAAGCAGATCCTCGACCGAAGGGGTTCCCGGCACCCGCGATTATATCGGAGATTTTATTACTGTAAATACAGCCCTGCAGTTCGGAAGCTACCCGCCCGGATCAACCTCTGACTTTAATCTGGACAGTTCCATGGCAATGCTTCGATTGCCGGAAGACAGTACGGTTCTTTACGCAGAGCTGGTGTGGGCAGGTACTTACCGGGTTAGCGGCGGGACAAACAATTATTTGCCATTCATCGATAAATCCGTTTCCATTACAACGCCGCAGGGCACGACCTTGTCCGTGGCGCCCGATCCCGCTACGGCGCAGGTATCTTACCGCAACGCGACCTACAACTATTTTCGCTCTGCCAATGTGACCTCTATCGTACAGGCCGGAGGTGCCGGCCCCTATATCGTGGGTGGCGTTGTCGGCAATATCGATTTCGGCAACAGCACGGCCAACAGCTGCGGCTGGACGCTCTGCGTCGTTTACGAAGATACGAATATGCCGTTCCGTAACCTGAGCCTAAATGTCGGCATCGTAGAGATTGCCGCCGGCAGCGATCCCTCCGTAACGACGGTCCTGACCGGATTCGCAACACCCGTCTCGGGGCCGGTGAGCGGCCGCATGGCGCTTTGCGCCCAGGACGGCGATGCCAACAAGGTTGGCGATCAGGTATTATTCGGCCCCAATGAAGCCAGCCTGACCGTCTTGTCCGGTCCCAACAACTTCCCGAACAACTTTTTTGCCTCGCAGATTAACGATGACAGCGGTCAGTTGGACACCTCCGGCACCTTTGGCGACCGGAACCAGATTAGCGGCGAGCCCGGAACCCAAATCGTCGGCGGCCGGCAAAGCTGGGATATTACAAACGTCGATATTTCCGAAACGTTAACGAATAATCAAACAACGGCCGCCTTCCAGCTCCGGACGTCCAATGACGGCTACTCCGTCATCGCCGCGGGAATCTATATCGACATCAATTCCCCACGGATTACGGTTCAGAAGAGCGTTAATGCCGAAACGGCGGAGTTAGGCCAAACGCTTACCTATACAGTGATCGTTAGCAACTCGGGCACGGCAGCGGCAGACGCCGTATTCCTGCTCGACACCTTGCCGAACGACACCTCGTTTGTGCCCGGCAGCGTTACCGTTGACGGAGCGCAGACGGAAGGCAATCCGCTGACCGGAATCAGCCTGGGCATTCTGGAGCCGGGCGGAACCATTACCGTCACTTTTCAGGCGGTAGTCGGTTCTTACCCGGAGGACGGTCTTATTCGCAATCAGGCCCTTGTGGAATTCCAATACGAGAGTATAATCGGCGGTCCGATTCTAGCAGGCGATATTCCATCCAACGAAGTCATTACGACGATTATCCCTCCCGACTACGAGCTAGCCCTTGTCAAATCCGTCGACCGTGAGATTGCGCTGCCGGGCGAAACGGTCCAGTATACGATAACGGTAACGAACCTGTCGAACGCTCCGCTGACGAATGTCCGTGTGACCGATCCTACTCTGTCGCTGGATCAGACGATCCCGATTCTTCCGGCCGGCGAATCTCGGAGCTTTCCAGTCGCATATGTTGTTCCTGCGGAGACAAGAGGCAACACCGCAATTGTCAATATCGCCTCTGCCGTCTCCGATCAGACCGGCCCCGTCCTGGGATCGGCAACGGTACTTATTCCCGCCCTGCCGGGTCTTGCCGTGGACAAAACCGCAAACCGTTCAACCGCGGCGCCAGGCGATACAATCATCTACTCCATTAAGGTAACGAATACGGGCAATATTCCGTTAACGAATGTTCAAGTTTCGGATCCGCTGCTTGGCCTTGTGGAAACGACCGGCATTCTGGAACCGGGTCAATCCATTACGATTCAGCGGTCTTTCGTTGTACCGCTAAACGCCGCGAACGGCAGCATTATTGCGAATGCGGTAACGGTCGTATCCGTCGAGACTCCTCCCGTAACCGATCAGGAAGAGACAACGGTTGTTCCCCCTCCCGTCGATTTGACCAAATCCGCTTCACCAGACGAGGTGACAGTAGGGGAACATATTACCTACTCGGTTACGATTGTAAACCGCGGCCAGACCCCTTTGGTCGATTTGCGCCTGTCGGATATACTCCAGGAGCCTCTGGAGTTTGTGCCTGGCAGCGTCAGGGTAAACGGCCAGCAGCGCCCCGGCGTTCAGCCGGATCAGATTGCGCTTGGCACTTTGCCCCCGGGAGCCGAGATAGAAGCAACCTTCCGCGCGGTTGCCAATCAGGTCAGCGCGGACGAGAAGATCACGAACCAGGCGGTCGCCATCTTCCGCGTCGAAGTCGCAGGTCCTACCTTCCAGGTGCCGTCCAATCCCGTTGAAATCGAAGTGAAGGAAGAAGAGGAGTAAGCACGTCCATACAAGCGAAGCCCGGCAGCAGAACTGCCGGGCTTCGGTCTATTTACACGATGAAATGTTTCACGTGAAAAACACAGTTCACGCATTAGCCCTCATCAGACTTACGGCGTCCTCCAGAATGCGCATGCTGGACAAGGGGTCCTCGCGTACCCAGTCGACGTCCATTAGATAGACGCGGCCTTGCCGGACGGCTTCCAGCCGTTTCCACTGCGGGCTTTCGGTCAGCTTAAGAAACTCCCTCTTTGCGTCCGCATCAGAGGTTAGGACAACAAACAGATGATCTCCCGCATAAGAGGACAACTGATCAAGCGGGACTTGTACCTTAAACGGATGCCCCGGCAATCGCCGCGCCTCCTCAATGGCCGGAGGTCCTTTTAACCCAAGATCCCGGTAAAGCACGCCAACGTCCAGATAAGCATCGAACTGGACGGGAAGCTCCCTCATCCAAAACTGGGATACCGTCTGTCCTTTCGCCAGAACGGGAGCCAGCTTTTCCTGCGCTCTGATAACCGCCCTCCCGTATTGCTCCATCCACCGCTCCGCCAATTCCAATCTGCCTATCTGATTGGCGATATGGCGGAACCGATCGAAGAACGGCATCCTCCATGCGACATCCAGTGTGTGCGCGATTTTGGAATACCGCTGCAAATGGTGGCCGTCAAAGGTAATGATCAGATCCGGCCGCAGCTCCGACAACATGTCCATATACGGAGTGACCACGCTGTCGCCCACGGCTTGTATGCCCTCGGTGTAGCCGTCATAGAAGCGGCAGTCCAACAGCTGCTTCGGCGCCCCTACCGGACGAATATCAAGGGCCAGCATTTCGCCCAGAAATTGATGCGAGACCAGCCGCACCGTCTGTTTGCTCAGCTGCGTATATAGCCGCGGTGAGATGCCGGTATGCCGCTTGAAGCTGCGGCTGAAATGGAACGGATCGCGGAAACCCGCTTCATGGGCAACCTGATGAAT
This sequence comes from Paenibacillus glycanilyticus NBRC 16618, assembly GCF_004000805.1. Taxonomy (GTDB): domain Bacteria; phylum Bacillota; class Bacilli; order Paenibacillales; family Paenibacillaceae; genus Pristimantibacillus; species Pristimantibacillus glycanilyticus. Next base: position 51,280 of record NZ_BILY01000012.1, on the reverse strand, counting down.
AGACTTCCCGGATCCGGTGAGCAGCGATTTGGCATGCTCCATTCGGCGTTCGATTTGATAATCAATCGGGCTTTGTCCGGTCAACTGTCTGAATATCCGCGAATATTGCCTTGCGGACAGTCCCGTCTCCTCAGCCAGCTCTTGAAGGGTGAAGCCTGCCGCCTTCTGCCGCTGCATGAGTTCAATCGTCCGCTCCACCGCTGCGAGGGATGCCCGCTCCTCGCCCGCTTGGCCCTCCGACAGGACAAGATAGATCAGCTCCTGGAACCAGGCATGATTGCCGTAAGCGGCTAATCCCTGCTTGTTCCCGCGGTTGTCGTATAGCATAACGGACAGCTCTTCGATACGAATAAAGGATTTGGGTGACAGCTCTCCTGCAGGCAGCTCCCAGGCCGCTTCACTCTCCGCAACAGCTTTCGTGAGAGAGACGCAGTCAAATAACAGTTCCTGTATAACTAGAACCGATGATGGCAAATGGGCCAGCCTAAGCGTAATGCCAGGCCCGAACACCAGACATTTTCCGCGCGACAGAGCGTATTCTCTGCCATTCGCCCATAACTTCCCCTTTCCTTCGGACACGACAAAAAGCGTGTATCCGGCCGACATCCAGCTGCTTTGGAAGCTTGCTCCCTCGCATACCATCCGCCTCGAATCCGACCATGCATAAATGAGCGGCAGCATGTCCTTCAACCTCCTTTATAGAGACAAAGAGGTCCGCCGGGAGCCCCATCGGGATGTACCAGCGAACCATCGAATATTATTGACTCAAAATTTGAACGGCGTCATCCAGTTGGGCATGAAAGGACATAACGTCGTAAGAGAACCACAGATCCGGATTTACGGTATAGACCTTGCCGTTTTTTACGGCCGGGAGGTTTTTCCACAAGCTGCTTTCATTCACTTGCTTCGCGAAATCGGGATCATTGTCGAAGGTTACGAGGAACAGCCGGTCCGCGGAAGCAAAGTCTGACAGCTTTTCGAGCGAGATAGTAAGACCATTCTCGTTATTGCCCTTCGCCCACTCCGTCTTTACCGTATCGGTCATCGGGAATTGCAAAGAATTGAACAAGGTGAAGCCTACGTTTGAATCGCCGTACACGCGCAGCTGGTTCATTTCATAACCGCCGATCGCCACAACGCCAAACGTCTCGCCCGGCTTCACGGTGGAAGCAAGCTTAGCGCGTGCGTCTTCGGCTTTCTGGTTATAAGCCGTTATCCAGGCATCCGCCTTGTCGCTCAGCCCCAGAACCGCGGCAGTCTCTTTAAAATGCTCAAAGGCATCGTGATCCGCCCATTGAATGACGATCGTTGGCGCGATCTTGCTCAAGTTCTCAAGCTGATCCTTGTTCCATTCGGCAACGATAATAAGATCGGGCTTCAGCGTGAGGATTTTCTCCAAGCTGGGATTATTTGCTGCGCCAATATCTTCGATTCCGTCGATCTGATCCTTGATAGCAACAAAGTTCGTCAGCAAGTGCGAAGCTGCGCCAACCGGCTTCACCCCTACCGCAATCATCTCCGGCAGGTATTGCGTCGCGATGATCCGCTGCGGATGAGTCGGAATGACGACCTCACGGCCAAGCGCGTCCTTATAGGTATAGGTTGCCGGTTCCTCGCTTGCAGCAGGCGTGGCCGACGGCGTTTCCGCAGCGGCCGAATTGGCGGAAGGAGGTGCCCCATTCGAATTTGAATTGGAGTTCGAGTTGCCGCATGCGGCTAGTAAAACCATCATTAGAATAAAAGCACCAAGAAGCGCTGAACGGCTTCGGACAGACTGAATGAGCATAACCGACTTCCCCTTTAATATAATAATGATATTCATTATCAATTATTATAGAGAGCAGCTATTCTTTAGGCAATGTCGGATATGGACATTTACCGTCCGAACCATGTCCAGATTGTACATTTTCTCCGAATGCTGAACCGTTGCGACAAAAAGAAAAGCGCCTGCAGTCAGGCGCCTCTCCCGGGTATGGCTATTATTTTTGCGGAGCGAAGTTATTGTAGATACGTGTTGCGTTTACCTTGCCGGAGCTCAGGTCATCCGTTGTAAAGCCGGATACCGCGTTGCCCACTTTGAATTCTTTTTGCAGCAGCTCGTCGGATTGTTCGCCAGCGGTTGGCTCCGTGATTCCCATGATCGTGTCCGGAGTAACCGTTACCCATACGTCGTTGACTTTGAAGCTTTTGCCGTCGGCACTTACTTCGGAGATAAAGCCATCGATGTTAACGGCCATTTTACCCGTCGTAGCAGGCTTTCCTGCGTCTTCTTTCTCAGGCGCGATCAGGTTGTAGATCACATCAGCCGTAACTTTGCCCGTGCTTACATCCTGGGAAGTATAACCAGATACGATGTCGCCCACTTTAAACTCTTTATTAAGAAGCTCTTGGGACGGCGCTGCCGCTGTTGGCTCGCTGCTTCCCAGCTGCGTTTTATCCGTTACTTCCACCCACAGATCGCCTACTTTGAAGCTTTTGCCGTCCGCGCTTACTTCGGAAATAACGCCATCGATGTTAACCGCAACTTTGCCCATGATAGGAGGCTTAGTTGTCGCTTCAGCTGTTTGCCCTTGATTCGTTGGCGTGGAAGCCGGGCTGTTTTGATTCTGGTTTACGCTAATTACGCCAACCGCCAAAATTGCTGCTGCTGCGATGCCTACCGTCCAACCTGTCAATTTCTTTTTGCTTTTTTCCATTTTAATCGGCTCCTTTTGATTTGTAGGATTATGTGAAGTCTTCTCTAATTCCAGCATTAACTTCTGATAGGTTGCCTCTTTGAAGTCGTCGCTGGTTCGCAATTGAGACATCGCGGACTTATAGACAGATTTCTTCATTCTCCAGGCCTCCAATCTTATCTTTTAAGAGTGCGCGTCCTCTGGCCAGCCAGGTTCCTACCGTTGCGGCCTTCGCCTGCATAATAACGGCAATCTCCTGGATCGAATATCCTTCGTAATAATGAAGATGGATCGGAATCCGATACTTCTTGTCCAAGGAGAGCACCGCCTGCAGAACGTCGTTTTCTTCCTTGGGGAGGTAGCTCAGGTCTTCGGGAACAGGGTTTCTGCTTTTGAACCAGCCGGTCTTCAGCATATTTTTGCTTTTATTGATGGTTGTTCGAATCAACCAAGCTTTTTCGTGTTCGCTGTTCTCGAAGACAGGACGCTTCTGCAGATACGTCAGGAAAACCTCCTGCGTCACTTCTTCCGCATCAGCTATATTTTTCAAATAAGCGAAAGCAATCTTGATCATGCTTTGCGAATATAGATCCAAGGCCCGTCGCACAGATTCATTGAGCTCATATGAATTGTACACCTCAGCACCTCCTTTCACTTGTAATACAACTGAGTGCCCCATTATTTTTCATTCATGCGTTATTTTTTTTAGTAGACGTAATGAGAGGCGGAAATGACTGCAAAGATTCGGCTAGTAAAATAGCCCAAACGCCAAAAAGGCACATTCCCCTGCCTGCCGGGCAGGTTGAGGAATGTGCTTTTTTACGGAAACAAAATCCACTCATATTTTTATTTCTACAGCGAACCTTAAGTGAGGGAAAAAACATACCTAACTTAAGGAGAGAATTACAAATGAAAAAAGCAGCTATGATCGCAGTAACTACATGCCTATTCCTGTCCGTGTCCGCAGCAACAGCTTCCGCATCGGCTGTGGAACCAACAGCGACTAAAAAAGTTGAGCACAAAATGCATGTTAAAGAACACAAAGTAAAAGCAAAGGAACATAAGATGCATGCGAAGCAGCACAAAGCAAAAGCGCATGAGCTTCGCGCTAAATCCGAATCTAAAGTGCATAAGCTGCATGCCAAATCAACTAAGGAACAAAAGCTGCGTGCAAAGGCTCTCCCTAAAACAGGCTACGGCGGAGTAAGCGAATAAGACGCCGATCGAAACACTAACAGCGGAGGAATAGAGACAGTTGCTCTCTATTCCTTTCCCTTTAGAGGATGAATAATATGAGCAATCGTTATGGTATTTTAATTTTGGCACTATTTATATTGCTAACAGGCTGCACGTCGGGACAAACCAAGCAGCAAAGTAAACCAAACAGAGAAATCACGCTGCCCGTCCCTTCTCACACTATGGTACCGTTGCGTGCAGCGGAGACAAAAGCTTCGTCAAAGCCTAAAGACATAACTGCCAAAACTCCCGTTATTGTACCTAATCGGATCTGGATACCGTCTGTCGGGATAAAGGCTCCCGTGGAGCCCGTTGGATTGCTGGATAACGGACAGTTAGACGTGCCTGCATCCAGCGATATCGCCGGGTTATTTATAGATGGAGTTCTTCCGGGAGAAAAGGGCAATGCTATTATTGCGGGGCATGTTGATAATTATACAGGGCCAGCTATTTTCTATCCCCTAAAAAAGCTGAAACCGGGCGATCCCGTCGTCCTTTCCGACTCGTCCGGCAAATATCTCGTATACGCGGTTGATGCCGTTGAAACCTATCCCACGGCTCAAGCGCCGCTAGATAAAATTTTTGGCGATACGAACGGCAAAAGGTTAAATATGATTACCTGTACCGGAAAATACAATCGCCAGAAAAAGGAGCACGAAAAGCGGCTTGTCGTATATACCCATTTGCTGCAATAAAAAGCCGCGAGACTTGCTCGCGGCTTTTACATATTCAAATTTCGCTACTTGCCTCTGGCAGCCAGCCGGCCTTCCCGCACGAACCTTGCGGCTTCCGCCATCTGCAATTCGCTTACGGCCTCCATTGTCGCAAAGCCGTATGGCTTATGCTGCTCAAGCAGCTCGAAGAATAACGGATAGTTCAGCTCGCCAAGACCGGCTGCCGTTTCTATTAAGGTACCGTCTGCCGCGCGGTTCAAATCCTTCACGTGTGCGCTTACGATGCGCGGGCCAAGCAAACGGAAAGCTTCGCGGACCGTATGATCCTGATTCTCGAACCGGGCCGGATTCATTAAATTGCAAGGGTCCATCACGACGCCCACGCAAGAGGATGGAAACCGTTCAATCGTCTCGGCCAAGGTTTCAGCCGTATCGATCATATGTCCCTGGGCCGCCTCCAGCCCAATCGTTACGCCCCAGCGCTCAGCCTCTTCAACAAGCTCATCAAGCGCTCGGTTTAACCGGTCTATGTGCTCCCCGCGGCGCTCGGGATCCGTTACTCCGCCAACCTCTGTCGCCACAATCGGCGCGCCGAAATGCCGTGCATTCCGAAGATGCTCTTTGAAGCGGTCTACATTATGGCGGTAAACCTCGTCATCGAGATCGACCAGACTCGCATAACAGCCCAGCACCGCAATACGGACGCCGTTCTCCGCAAATACGCCGCCGACCTCCTGGGCTAGACCGGGGCTTAGCTTGCCCAGCCGCGAGTCTACATCGGAGAACGCTTTCCCCAGCGCTAATTGAACATATGGAAATCCGTTAGCGGCTATCTTGGCCGCCAATTCCTTATAAGGCAAAGTTCCAAGCAAATGAGCTAAAATTCCGACTGACATGATAACCATCCTCTCACGTTTCATCTGAAATCTACTTGTCTCTCATTATACGTTGTAATGCCCGGATGGCAAGGCGCAACGAACGTAAAGAAACCCGCGCTTCGCTCGAAGCAACGGGTTTCCTAACTAGCCTTCCTGCAAAACAAGGTTTAACCGATCAAAGTTCTGCTCATTGCCGTCGGCCGCATAAGCCTTAACCGCCTCAAAGGTCTTCTTGTCCATGAACAGCTGACGGAACGTTAATCTCGCGCGGCCGTCCAAATCCTCGAATATAGCCGTCACCCGGAACTCGGGATTGGACATATGCTTAAGGACAATCCGCTCCAAGGGTACAATCTCCTCGAAGACATTATGATTCTCATAATCCACGCCGTTTGGGCCATGCATCGTAAACCGCCAATTACCGCCCGGCTTGATCTCGAACTCATGGAAGGTATTCGTGAAGCCGTTAGGTCCCCACCAGCGCTTAAGCAGCTCCGGATTTACCCATGCTTCAAACACCCGTTCACGTGAAAATTCGAACTCGCGCGTCGAAACAATCTCATTCTCACCAAGAATAGCAGCCATAATTAATCCACTCCACCTTCCGTGTATTCATTTATTAGAGATTAGCGCTAACTGTTTACCGGTAGCCTAAGCATAATAGATGACGTTACGTAAGGTTCAAGCGTTTTTTTAGGCGAGCTCAAAATTTTTCATCAATGCCCTTGCTTCCTCGTGGTCAGGTTCAAGCCTCAGCAGCTCCCCTAAGTAATGCAAAGCCTGTTCTTCCAGCTCCAGCTCGAAACAGCATATGGCCAGACAATAAAAGACGGTAGATACAATCTCCTCTTCGTCTTCCTCAACGGAAATCTCCAGGAACCGCTTGGACTCGCCGTACATGTCCATTTCGAACAGCAGCAGGCCCGCTTCAAGCGCCAGATCGTACTTCTGCTCCATCACGTAATACGACGACCACATCCGCTCGATACCGAGCAGAATATCTTCCTTCTCCTCATCGAGGGCTTCCGCCATCAGACTCGAAATCCGCTTTGTGCTCTGGATAAAGAATTCCGCGTCGTAGCCGCCAAGACGCCAGAAGCTCAGGATTTGCCGAAGCCCCATATCGTCGATATAGCGGTCTAACCACCACTTCAAACTGTAAAAATCATCCGGTCCAAAACGCTCCACGGAGCGGCGGTACGCCAGCCTGGTCTGGTAATAGTCCTGCGGCGAATTCACGCTGATCATACAGCCGATATTGATATTGTCATAGTGATGCGAAGGGAACATGACCAGAGCGCCGCTGCGTTCCAACACTTCCCCCATCGCATGATAGTTCGCCGTCAGAGAAAAGCTGCCATGAAAAACAAGCTCGGGCGGCTCCGCGAACCTCCAGTGCTCGAGCAGGTGATCCCCTTTATCCGCCGTCAGCAGCACGATTCCCGCCTGAGATAACTGATTCAGCCGGTCCAGGCAAGCCAGAGAGGCCTCCGGGAATAAAATATGCGAGTCCTCCAGCTGCTCCTGATAGACGGCAATAACGTCGCGGTAAGGATAAGACGCATCCTCGTACTGCGGCGCGCGCCGGAGCTCGTAGCTCAAAGCGATTTGCGACAGCAGCTCCGATGGTTTAAGCGAATCCTTGTCTTCAGGGTACTTTACCAACACATCGGCCTCATATACCTGACCTTCGCCTATATAGAGCAGCTCCTGCGGAATACTGTCAAAAAAGTAGTTCGCCACAATGACGAGAGGCTGCCGCAAGTCTCCCCTGCGGATCGTTTCTCCCGATGCGGCCAGTGCTAATTCCGAATCTTGGACAGCATCAAACCGGGCAAAATCAAGCATTCCCCGCTCGATAAAAGACTGAAGGGCAGGATGCTTCCGCCAAGCCTCCACATTGTTTACAGCAAGGTCGGTCATGATATACCGGAACGGCGGTACCGCGATTCCCGCAAAGTCTATTAACCGGCTTAACTCATGCAGCACATGGAAAGCGAACCGGCCAGCCCCTGCTCCAAGCTCCACAATCTGAACAGGCTCCAGGTTTTGTCCTTGATTCGCTCTGTCCTGAAGAAATCCGAACAGCATCTCGGCATAAGCCGCCGCAATCATCGGATTACTCGTAATATATTGAGGAACCTGGTCGTTATTCCAGGCCCTCAAGCCTTCTTCTTCGTAATATTGCCTGTTTATTTCCCATATTGGCGCTTCGCTAAAGCGGTAGCGCTGCGTATTTGAAATCGTCATCTATTCTTAACCCTGCTTTCTATGCTTCGAACAATACCTCCTATATTACCTTAATAGAAGGCATTTTACGAAATTTAGGGCTAAATTTCTCTTAAGAGGCCTCAACCTTCTGCGTTTTCTTGCCCGGAGCAAACCAGCCGAGAAGCGCAATCGCAACCAACACGCCATAGAATACGAGCGTCCAGCCCGTGCTATGAGGGAAATCATGATCCAGAACGCCGATATCCTCATGCGCCAGCGTAATGACGGCTAGCTTTACCCCAACCCAAGCGACGATGGCATACGCCGTAGTCTCCAGTGCCGGGCGATCGGCAAGCAGCTTCACAAACCAGGTTGCCGCGAATTTAATTAGGACTAGGCCCGCAATGCCGCCAAGCAATACGACCGCGAATTTGCCTCCATCCATACCGCCAAACTCGCCAAGCGGAGAATCTGGCAAACCAAGCGCAAGAGCTACCGCAGCCAGAATGGAATCAATTGCAAACGCGAGATCCGCGATAGCGATTTTGCTTACTGTAGGCCAGAAGCCCGAACCCGCTTTTTGTTTCTCATCTTTGTGAACATCCTCGTTCTTTTTGCCAAAACGCGCCTGAATAATGTGCTTTAAACCCAGGTATAGCAGATACGCTGCGCCAATCGCCTGTACCTGCCAGACATTCGCAATGAAAGAGATTGCGAATAGAGCGCCAAAACGAAAAACAAACGCCATAATAATACCGTAGTTAATCGCTCTTTTCTTCTGATCGTCCGGTAAATTCTTGGCTATTACCGCAAGCACCAGCGCATTATCGGCGGATAACAAGCCCTCCAATCCTATCAGGATCAGCAATGCCCACGCATACTCCAGCCAGATCGATTCCAACGTGGATTCCCCTCTCTTCGAACATAATCGGTATGAGTAATTTTCTCTTGTCCGTTAATGCATATACGTAAGAAATGCTCAAAGGAGTTCACTTTTTTCTCAATAAGAAGGAACTGGAAACGAATTGGATAAAAAACGTATCCGGAGAGACGTTATGAAGCTTCTTCCCCTTTCGGTAGGCGCATGCATAGGATAAAGCGATGAATATATCGTTTTGCCGAGAGGAGAACATCGATGTATCTTTATCCTTACCACTATGATCAATGGCCTAACCACTATTGGGGTTATTATTGGAATCCCCGGTATTACAATTGGAGCTATAATGCTCCGAATGCGTACTACAGAGAGATTGCGCTAAAGGATTACGGAACAGGCCCGCTGGTTGTGAACCTGGAGGATGCAACCAAGCAAAACAGGAACTACCGTACCGCATTATGGACAGGAAAATACCTTCAAATGACATTAATGAGTATTAATGTTGGCGAAGATATTGGGCTGGAGGTCCATCCGACAACCGATCAATTTATTAGAATCGAACAGGGACAGGGATTGGTACAAATGGGTGACAGCAAGGAGCATCTGGACTTTCAAACCATGGCTTACGAGGGCTTCGCCATTCTTGTCCCTGCCGGAACATGGCACAATGTCATAAACACAGGTAACGAGCCGCTTAAGGTTTATGTCATCTATGCTCCGCCCCATCATCCTTTTGGTACCGTACAGGAAACCAAACCGACTGAACAGGGCTAAGGCGAGTTCAGCTCATCCAAATCAAAGTGCCCTGCAATCTCATAACCATTTCCTTGACCTTTGGGCTTAATAACAACCGTTCCCAATGATTGGATCTCCCCTAATCCAACGCCCGGTGGGAAGCTATGGGCAATGATAACCTTGTTGGTCCCTGGAGACGGCGGGATTTCCAACTGGGCCGATAAAGCTTTTAGAACAGCTTCTTGCTGGGCAGGAGGAACGGATCCGCCTAATTGATAGATCCGCACCCAGAACGGATCCGTACGGACGTTACCTGCTCCGAATGCTAGCTCGGCGGACTCCTTGGTCCTGCAGAACGGGCTTGCAACAACCGGCATCTGAACGGGGATATGCAATTGGCGAAGCGCATTTCCATAGCTTACAGCCTGGCTCCTGCCGGTCTCCGAAAGATTTCTTTGGGTTGAGCAGTCATTGAAGTTGATTCTTGGCGAGTCGGTGCCAACCGTTGCGTCTCCATGCCTGACATACAGGATGTAGCCTCCTTGTTGAAGAGACCTTAGCAAAGAGGGATCCGCAGGCATAGCTTCAGCCAGGTCCGCTTGAAGCAGAATAAGTATGCACAACATGCTGAAAAGCCAAAGCTGTTTCATATTCATCCTCCTCTAGGTACTTACGTTCCGTGAACTAGTATCCGCAAGCCGGAGGAAATAAAACCAATCAAAAAGGCGCCCGGAATCCGGGCGCCTTTTTTGAGCCTAACATCTTACATACTTGCGTTTGAAGCCAACCTGCCCTCTGCCTAAAAACTTCTCGATATTAACGGCAGCGTTGATGTGCTTGCTTTTCTTCGTGTCTTGACCGACCTCAACCGGACCTACTTCCTTCGCGATCTCAACCGCCTTATCATGAAGCGGCTTGTACGATATGGCCACCGTGTACAAGAAGTTGTTCATCGAATATTTGGTCCGCTCGGGAGCATCGTGGATCGTATTTTTCACCAGCTCCAGCATGCCGGCGATTTTCTCCTCGGAGAACTCGCTGTCCTTGCGATTGCCAAGCAGCCAGCAGTAGCAGCTCCAGCCCGCCGACATCTTCAGCTCTTCGCCGCTTGCAATCCATTTATCCGACACCTCTTGGGCGATGTCCGTCTCGGATAAGGTGACCGCCACCACATAGTCGGAGATCATATAGAAATACGCGCTGTCGATCCAACGCTCGAAATCCGCCTCGGTCATCGCCTTTGGTTCGGCAATGATCCCGGCGAAATACATGGCATCGTAATTGCCTGTTGCATACAGCTGATCGGCCAGCGGCTGATTATGTTTGATTTTGCGGAAAATAGGCTTCATCTCGCCTGTCGCCACGCCAAACAGCGGTTCGTGCGCGCCATTGCCCATATAAATCTTCTTGGTTCTTTCCTTGCCAAGCCCTTTAAGCTCCTGCATGACCTCTTCTAGAATCATTGTTCGCACATCCTTCGGAATGGATTGTTGTCAGGGCTATCGCCTTCTTCCTTGAATATACCATATAAACGCCCACCCTCTCACTAGGACAAAAAAAGACACCCCTTCGGGTGCCTTTAACCTGTTGCCAGATAAGTCCATGGATATAAAAATGAGTTATGCCTGCTGTAAACCGGCTAGTCTCTTGAAATGATCGACCGACGGCACCGGCAGCCCCAGATGCTCGCGCAGCGTGGAGCCCTCGTACTCCTCGCGGTAGAGCCCGCGGCGCTGAAGCACCGGAACGACTTGCTCCACGAAATCGTCCAGATCGCCCGGCAATACCGGCGGCATGATGTTAAAGCCGTCGCAGCCGTAACCGTCATACCATTCTTCCATTAGATCAGCAAGCTGCTCCGGCGTGCCGACGAATTGCATATGCCCCCGGGCGCCTAGAAGTCTGCGGCCAAGCTCGATAATGGACAAGTTGTCTTTGCGGGCAAGGTCCATAATAAGCTGGACGCGGCTTTTCATGCCGTTGCTTGCTTCCACCGGATCCGGAATGTCCGGCAGCGGACCGTCTGCCGGGAATTTGCTGAGGTCCGTCTGAAGCATACCGGATACCATCATGACCGCTTCCTGCGGATCGATCAGGTCAAGAAGCTCCCGCTCCTTGCGGCGGGCTTCCTCTACCGTCGAGCCAAGGATAGGCGACAGTCCCGGCATAATGAGCAGGCTTCCCCGCTCCCGTCCTGCCGCGATCAGCTTCTCATTTACGCTCCGGTAGAAGCCCTGAGCGGAAGCCAGCGAGGTCTGCGCCGTGAAGATCACCTCGCCAATGCTAGCGGCAAAGTCCTGCCCAGGTCCCGACGAACCCGCCTGAATAAGCACCGGGTAGCCTTGCGGCGGACGCGGCACATTCAGCAGCCCATGCGCGGAATAGAATTGCCCGCCGTAATCGGCGGCGCGGAACTTCGACTCATCCGCGAACGTTCCCGATGCCCGGTCCATCACGAGCGACTCCTGCGGCCAGCTGTCCCACAGCGCCGTTACAACGTCTACAAACTCCTTCGCCATCTCATAGCGCGTCGCATGCACCGGATGTTTCTCCCTGCCGAAGTTGCGGGCCTCCGTATCGACCTGGGACGTTACAATGTTCCAGCCGGCCCGGCCGCCGCTCAAATGGTCAAGCGTAGCAAAACGGCGTGCCGCATTATAAGGCTCGTTATAAGTCGTCGACAGCGTGGCCGTCAGGCCGATTTTCTCCGTTACCGTAGACAAAGCGGACAGCAGCGCCACCGGGTCGAGCATGCCTGCCGCCGCGCGGCTTGGATAGATCAAGTGCAGCAGATCCGCAAAAAAGATCATATCGAACTTGCCCTTCTCCGCCGACTTTGCGATCCGCTTATACCATTCGATATCGAACATCCGCTCCACGCCGGATTCCGGATGACGCCAGCCGGCATGATGATGCCCCGTGAAATAAATAAACGCGCCTAGATGAAGCTGCCCTTGTCGTTGTCGACTCATGCCTATTCCCCACTTTCCAAGTAAGTTTCGATCTATCCTTAACCTTTATAGCTGTTGTTCCAGCGAAGGCATCTTCTCTCCACCAGCCGCACGACCGAATCCGACAGCTTGCCGACCAGAGCGAACAAAATAATGCCAACGAACACGATATCCGTCTGCCCATACACGCGGGCATCCTGAATCATATAGCCGACACCGGCGCTTGCGCCCATCATCTCCGCTACGGCAAGCAGCAGCCAGGAGGTCCCGACGGACAACCGGACGCCAAGCAGAATATTCGGAAGCGCCGCCGGAATAATGAGCTTCGTCAGCAGCTGTAGCTTGGAATATTGCAGAATGCGCGTCACCTCGTACAGCTTGCGGTCCGCGCTGCGAACGCCAAGATGCGTATGGAAGTAAAGCGGGAAGAAAGAACCTAGCGCAATGAGCAGAACCTTCGAGAATTCGCCTACTCCGAACCAAAGAATGAAGAGCGGAATTACCGCAAGCAGCGGAACCGTCCGCAGCATTTGAATGCTTGGATCAAGCGTGCGCTCTGCCCATTTGCCAAGACCGGTAAATACGCCAAGCAATAGGCCCGTCGCGCCGCCAAGCAAGAAACCTCCGCCTGCCCGAATCGCGCTTGTCGATACATGCTTCGCCATATCCCCGTCCACGCAAAGCTTCCAGAACGCCTCCGCAATCCGGGATGGCGCCGGCAATGCCGATTCGGATATAAGTCCAAGCGCCGATGCCGATTCCCACAAGGCCAGCACGATAACGGGCAGTACCCAGCCGTACAGCCACTTCGGCATTCCCGCCCGGCGCTTCCGGCCAATCGCCGCTTGCCTTCCGCCGGCTTTAGAGCCTAATGTCACCTCGTTTGCACTCATCCCATTATCCCTCCCCGCCTAAGGAATCCCGCCAGCGCAAAAGTCTCTTCTCCGCCAGCCTTACCAGCGAATCGGTAACCTTGCCAACTACCGCGAACACAATAATGCCTACGAAAATAACGGACGTCAGCGAGAACGATCGCGCGTCGTTAATGATATAACCGATGCCGGAGCTGGAGCCCATCATCTCGGCTACGACCAAGCCAAGCCAGCTTACCGCGATGGAAAGCCGAATGCCGAGAAAGAGAGAAGGAAGAGAGGCAGGAAGAATAAGCTTCGTAATCGTCTGCCATCTCGTAAATTCCAGCACGCGCGCTACGTCAAACAAATTGCGGTCTACGGAACGGACGCCAAGGAAGGCGTTCACGTAGAGGGGGAAGAAGGCCCCCTTTGCGATGAGAAGGATTTTGGACGTCTCGCCAAAGCCGAACCACAAAATAAAAAGCGGGGCCACGGCAAGGTGAGGCAGCGTCCGGAGCAGCTGCAGCGACGGATCGAGCAGCCGCTCGGCTTTGAGCGAGAAGCCTACCCATAATCCGGCCGCTAAGCCCAGCCCACCGCCGATAAGGAACCCAAGCGCTGCCCTGCCCGCCGAAACGCGCAGGTTGCTCAGCAGCTCGCCCGAGGAGAGCATGCGTCCGAATTCGTCCACAATGTCCTTCGGAGGAGGGATCAGCACGGCATTCACCCATCCGTTTGAGGACGCGATCTGCCAGATGACCAGCACGGCCAGCGGAACCATCATTCCGATCAGCACGTGAACCGCGCGAAACGCAAGCTTATTCCTCGTTATCTGCATGATTACACCTCTTCTTTACTTAAGAGCTTTTTCGATGTATTGGTTGTCGAACACGTCAGCGACCTTAATCTGTTTGCGGATAGTGCCTAATTCGTATTGGAAATCGGCCGTTTTTTGCTGCTCGGCGATTGTCTCGTCGCTTACCGGAATATTAATCATGGTCGAACGGTCCTGAATGCCCTTCACCAGTTCAAGCGGAATGCTGCGCTCGTCGGCGTAACGCTTGAAAGCCTCGTCTTGATTGTCCGCTTCCCATTTGCGAGCCTCTTCGAATGTCTTCAGATACAGCGTCACAAGGTCCGGATACTTCTTCGCAAATTCCGAACGAACCAGCTGGAACGACGGGGACAATACGCCTTCGCTCTCGCCGTCTGCCAGCACGCGGGCTTTGCCGCTCAGCGTATTCAGGGAAATGTACGGATCCCATACCGCCCATGCGTCTACCTTGCCGCCCTCGAAGGAAGGCTGCGTCTCATCCGGCTGCAACTGAATCTCTTGAATATCGGATTGCTTCAGACCGGCCTTATCCAGTACCCGGTAGAGGAAGTTGTAAGCGTTGCTGCCCTTCGTTACCGCTACCTTCTTGCCTTTCAGATCGGCAATGCTCTTAATGTCGCTGTCTGCCGGAACAATGATCGCCACGTTGTTCTTGCCGTCGAGCAGCTGCGAGATGATCGTGAAATCAACGCCTGCCGCCTGCGCCGCGATCGGAGGCATATTGCCCATGCCGGCAAAATCGAGATGATTGGAAGCCATCGCTTCAATCATCGGAGGACCGCTTTGGAACTCTACCCATTCCACCTTGGCGCCCAGCGCTTCAAAGGCAGTTTCAAACCATTTCTCCTCTTGCGCTTTGCCGAACAGGCCGCCCTTGCCCTGCACGCCGATCTTAACGGTTACGCCGTCATAGGAAGCCGGAGCCGTCGAGGCATTGCCTTCCGCATTCGCCGAAGCACCAGCCGATTCGGCAGGCTTGTTGTTGCCGCCGGCATTGTTATTGGAATTGCCGCAGCCCGCTACGATAAGAACCAAAGCGATGATTGCCGTTATCAAACCGTATTTTTTTCTCATATATACGCATCTCCCTTAAGTTTCCGATTAAATGCCTGCACCCTGATCAAGCAGGGGCGGCTGTTCTACCTTTTCAAACTCGCCAAGCACCTTCGAGCGAAGCTCCTGGAAGGCTGCTCCCGTCCGCTTGCGCGGGTAGGGAAGATCCACGTTAATGACATTGCGGATATGGCCGGGTCGCGGGTTCATAATAACGACCTTCTCCCCGAGGAATACCGCTTCGTCCAAATCATGCGTCACGAACAGCATCGTCGTCTTGCTGCTTCGCCAGATGTCGAGCAGCGCCTCCTGCATGTGCGTCCGGGTAAAGGCATCCAGCGCGCCGAACGGCTCGTCGAGCAGCAGAACCTCCGGCTTGCGGAGCAGCGCTCTCGCAATCGCGACCCGCTGGGCCATCCCGCCGGATAACTCCTTCGGATAAGCCTTCTCGAACCCCTTCAGGCGTACCAGCTCAATCAGCTCGTCGACCTGGCGGCGAACTTGCGCGTTGCCAAGCGACAGGTTGGCGGCAATGTTCTTCTCGACGGTCAGCCATGGGAACAACCTGGGCTCTTGAAAAATAAAACCTTTATCCACGCCCGGTCCCGTAATGGCCTTGCCGTTTAACTCGACCGTTCCTTCGTAAGCCGTATCCAGCCCTGCTACGATCTTGAGCAAAGTACTCTTGCCGCAGCCGCTTGGTCCGATGAAGGTAACGAATTGTCCCCGCTCTACCTGCAGCCGAATATTGCTTAGCGCTACCACAGGTCCTGCAGGAGCCGCAAAAGTCTTGTTTAATCGCTCAATCGTTAGCATGAATACCGCCTCCAGCTTAATCTAAATTTTTCACACCGATTTACTTGGGATTATAGTTATAAAAAATGGGGCATCTGCCCTCGTCGTTTGTACCCTCGCCAATCTCTGGATGTCCAGTCGATATTTCGGCGTACTTTTCCACAAACCGAATAATCGCTCGGTTTGTTATTGGCTAAATTGTAGCAGTGGCCCCCATTCGTTGTCAATCACAAAAAAAAGCGAGTTCTGCGCAGCCGCGCAACCCGCTTTTCCTACTGCTTGGTTCGTGTCGCGAATAGAGCGACAATCGAGCTCGCTTGCGCATGGATCGGCACCTCCGCGCCGGGAACCTTCTGCAGGGTTAAGCCTTGAATCAAGCTTACGAAATAATAGGCAAGCTCAAGCGGATCGCCGCCGACAACAAGCCCCTCCTGCTGGCCCTGCTTCATCATGGCCGCGACCGGTCCAAGGTTGTTCGTAAAGCGCTCCGTAACCGCCTTGCGGATCTCTTCGGAGGAAGCATCGGACAAGCGCGACGTATGAATAAGAATGGTATAAGCCCAGCTATTCTCAAGAGCAAGCCAAGACTCAGCTAGCATAAACAGCTTCTCCAAGGCCGGACATTCCTGTTCTGCAATTCGGGTGACGTGGTCTCCGTAACCCGTCTGACCCCTTCTCAGAATCTCGCTTATAATCTCGGTTTTCGATTTAAAGTAATGATACATGTTGCCTATGCTCATGCCTGCTGCCGCAGCAATATCGTTGATGCTTACCGAACCGATCCCTTTTACGGCAATGGTCTCGAGAGCGGAATCTAGGATGTGGTTAATTCTTTTCTCCCTTTGCATGAGATCCTTTTCTACGTTTCTAGGCGACATAAAACAAAGCAGCCCCTTTCTTGACCTCCATTATAGCAGAGGGCATGAAACAGGGCGATCCCGGCCTTGCCATGGTTACCTGAAGGTTCGTATAGGAGTTGAAAGTGCGTACTTCACGGCTTCCCTTTTCTGTTTCACAATAGTCATCAGAAGCAGAGGAGGAATGTTAGATGAGAACAACAGACACATCCAAAACAGCCCTGGTCGTAGGTGCAAACGGCGTAATCGGACGGAATCTGATTGATTATTTGAGGACGCTTCCCGAATGGGATATTATCGGCGTGTCGCGCCGCGGCGGAGAGGCTTCCGATCGGGTGCGGTATATCGCGGTTGATCTTCTGGACGAAGCGGATACCCGGGAGAAGTTAAGCGGCCTGACCGCCGTTACGCATATCTTTTACGCTGCCTATCAGGATCGGCCGACGTGGGCTGAGCTTGTGGCCCCCAACCTTGCCATGCTCGTCAATGTAGTCAATGCCATTGAACCGATTGCGCGGGATCTGCGGCATATCAGCCTCATGCAAGGCTATAAAGTATACGGGGCGCATCTTGGTCCCTTCAAGACGCCGGCGCGCGAGACGGATGCCTATCATATGCCGCCTGAATTTAATATCGATCAACAGCAATTTCTTGAGCGTCGGCAACCGGAAAGCAGCTGGACATGGTCGGCCCTCCGTCCATCGGTTGTTGCCGGTTTTGGGCTAGGAAACCCAATGAACCTGGCGATGGTTATCGCCGTCTACGCTTCCATGTCCAAGGAGCTTGGGCTGCCGCTTCGATTCCCGGGAAAACCCGGGGCTTATCACAGCCTGCTGGAGATGACCGATGCGAATCTGCTTGCCCGCGCAACCGTATGGGCGGCTACCGACGATCGCTGCGCCAATCAGGCTTTTAACATTACCAACGGCGACCTCTTCAGGTGGAACGAGCTCTGGCCGAAGATCGCTGCCTATTTCGGACTCGAAACCGCCCCTCCGTTACCGATGTCGCTTGAGGTCGTTATGGCGGACAAAGAACCTCTCTGGAATGCTCTGGTCGATAAATATGATTTGCAGAGAATCAACTATAAAGAAGTCTCCTCCTGGCGGTTCGGAGATTTCGTGTTTTCCTGGGATTACGACTTCTTTGCCGACGGCTCAAAAGCCCGCCGCTTCGGGTTCCATGACTATATCGACACGGAGAAAATGTTTATGGACATCTTCGAGGACTTCCGCCGGCGGAAGGTCATTCCTTGATTTCATTATCGGATACCGGAGGCTGGAACAGCACCTTTCCTTTGCCGCCGTACTTTTTGTCGATATACCCATCGCCCCACCGGCACATCGCATGCAGGATATCCTTCAGACTCCACCCGTAATCCGTTAACTCATATTCGACCTTCGGAGGTATCTGATTATAGGAAATGCGGTTGATGATTCCATCCCTCATGAGTTCATTTAGTTGCTGCGTCAGTACTTTTTGCGAGATCTCGGGGATTAGGCGCAGGAATTCGCCATTACGCTTCTTGCCGAATGTAAGATGGAACAATAGGACCGGCTTCCACTTGCCTCCGATCGCTTCGAGAGTGGCTTCGACCGCGGTATTGAAAATTTTCTCTTCATTTTGCATAACCTGGAATCGCCTCCTATGCTCAACTTTATCATTTTACCTCTAACAGGAGTACCATTCCGAAGCAAAAATAAAGGGCGTCCATACGATGGACGCCCTTCCCTTTTATTTAGAAACGCTCAAAGCTGACGAACTCGCCAACCGGCTTGCGGTAGCCGCGTACCCGGCGGTTCGATGTATCTTCTTTCCCGATGCCAATGAGCAGAGCGGGAACATAACGGTCCGGCACGTCCAGCGTCTTCATCATCGCCTCCGGATCAAAGCCGATCATCGGGCTCGTGTCCCAGCCTTTCTCTTTGGCGGCGAGCATGAACAGCATGGCGGATAGATTCGCGTTGCGGATAGCCTCGTCCCGCTTGAAAGTTTCGCCGCGCTCTTCGTAAAATTGCTGCACGGACTCGACGGTATGATCAAACTCTTGTTTATTAATAACGCCGAGATGCAGCAGCCCTTCATTAAGCTCAGCCGTGTTCTGATGCGCATCCAGGTGGCCGAGTACAAGAATAACAGCCGAAGCGGTTTTTACTTTATACTGCTTGTTTGCCGCTTCATATACTTTCTGCTTCATCTCCTCGTCCCTAACGACAACATAATGGGCATGCTGCAGATTGAAGGACGACGGCGCGTATTTCACAAGATCAAAAATCTCGTTCAGCTCTTTATCTTCGATGGAAACCCCTTTAATGAATTTGTTTGCGGATCTTCTCTCTGTTACTACGGATACGAAATCGTTCATTTCGCCCGCCTCCTCTATGTATAATTTGAATGCGTGTATTATCTTTAATTTAATTATCTTAACTTTAAGACATTTGAAATGGAAAGGCAAGCCTTTTTTTAAGCCTGCCTACTCTCCTTCTTCTCTTGTGCCAGATAGGCGCCATACTGCTGGGTCCACGTCCACATTGCTTCAAAAATCGGCTTCAGGCCCTGGCCGCTCTCCGTCAGTTCATATTCGACATGCAGGGGTACGCCCGGATAAATCGTGCGGGTGACAATTCCCTTCTCCTCTAACAACCGCAGGCGGTCCGTTAAGGTTTTGGGGCTGATCGGCTCCAGTTTGCGGCGCAATTCTCCAAATCGCCGGGTCCCGTTAAACAGTTCGAATAAAAGAAGAAGCATCCATTTGCCATCTAAAATCTCCAGAATCGGTTCTACCGTGCCCGGACAGGATTGGTCCATCATCCTGCTTCCCTCCCATAGTTCATTTTTTGAAACTATTGCACATTAATGTAACTACTTTTCAAATGTACCATATCTCCCTTATGATGTGAATCAAGCAAGAAAGAAAAAGTTAATAAATGGATTTGAAGAGGAGGCTGAACGTTGAATAGACCTTTTAATTTAGATCCTGCAGAGTATCCGTTTACCGATCATTGGCTGCCCTACCGTGACGGTCGCATTCATTACCTGGATGAAGGGCAAGGACCAACGGTTCTTCTGCTGCACGGCAATCCGACTTGGTCATACCTGTACAGGAATGTGATCAAAGAGCTTCGCGGGGAATGTCGTCTCGTTGCTCCGGATTACCCGGGGTTTGGCATGTCAACGGCTCCCGAAGGCTATCGGTTTACGCCGCAAGAGCAATCGGAAGCCATTCAATATCTCATTCGTCATTTGGAACTACGGGACTTTGTTCTTGTCGTTCAGGATTGGGGAGGTCCGATCGGGTTGAACTACGCCGTACAGCACCGCGAGAACCTTCGCGGGATTCTCGTGATGAATACATGGGCCTGGCCGGCGACCATTTTACCGATGAAACTGTTCTCGCTCGTTATGGGGGGATGGCCAATCGGGTATTGGCTTCAGACACGCCGCAATTTTTTCGCCAAAGCGATTGTGCCACACGGGATTTACCAGACCGGCAAAGTGACGGACAGCTTGCGAAAGGCTTACACGGACCCGTTCCCTACCCCGAAATCCAGAATACCTACCTGGGTCTTTCCGGGACAAATCCGCAAGGCGCGGGAGTGGCTCGCCGGTATCGAATCGAAACTGTCGAACTTGGCCGATCTGCCCGCCCATATTCTATGGGGAACAAAGGACAGCGCGGGCTTCCCGCTTGGGCAAATGGTCAAATGGCAGCGCTATTTGCCTTTTAATGAAACCGAAATACTGGAGGATGCCTCGCATTATGTACAGGAGGACCGGCCGGACCGGGTAGCGGCATCCATTCGGGAACTTATGAACAGAACCAGAGGAGGAGTATTACGATGAAAACGATTTTATGGGCAACATTAAGCGCCAACGGTAATTACGCGCAATCGGGTCCCGAAAACCCGCCAACCAAGGAAGCCTTGCAAGACTTCGCAGCGCAGGCTGGAGCAGCAGGGAACTTTATTGTAGGACGCCGGACCTTCGAAGGAATGCGGGGCAGCGGCAATCCCGACCCATTCGGCGGAATCGACATCGTGGTTATCTCCAGGAATACAGCGGAAATCCCCGGGGTAAAGGTTGCGAAATCGCCGCAAGATGCCTTGGAATACCTGCAGGAGCGAGGGCATCAGACTGCTCTCATTAGCGGTGGAGCGGATATCCATAATTCGTTTCTGGCTTCGGGTCTGGTAGACGAATTGATCTTTAACGTGGCGCCTGTATTAGAGGGTAAAGGGTTAAATCTTGTCACAGAGAAAGATCGGTACCAATTCAAACATGTAGAACTGTTGGACTGCAAGCCGCTAGGCGGCGGTGTCGTTCAGCTGCGTTATGGCATCGACAGATAAGTTGCAGTTGCATGCGGATCAATCGGACTTTTTCTCTAAACGATCTGCCCCATGCAGCGATTCCATATGCTCGATATGCTCCTCGCCCCAATCGTTCATCACCTGCAGCACCTTGCTTAATCCTTGGCCGTACTCCGATATCGAATATTCCACCTTCGGAGGAACCTGATTATACACCTCGCGGTGAACGATATCATTATACTCAAGCTCTCTTAATTGCTGGGTAAGCATTCTTTTGTTAATGTCCGGTATGGCTTTAAGAAGCTCGCTGAATCGCATCGTCCCGTTGGCGATAAGCTGTAGCAGGATAACGGGCTTCCACTTGCCAATCAATATATCGAGCGCCGATTCGAATTTGCAATATTGCTTCATGACCTCTCCACCCCTTATGCTGCGCTAGGTAACTTTTTATTTCCTATACGATACTCTGCGGGAATCCGTCGTCAAAGCGGTTGAGCTGCTGCTCCAAGCCAAATAAATAAACGCCCGATGAATGCCTGCCTGCGCTTCGCGACATTCATTAGGCGTTTTTTGTGTTATAGCCGTTTTCTCCTTTGATATGCCGAAGACAGGTTGCTATGATCTAGTTACGATTTGCGATGCAGCGACTAATTTAAGAAAAGGGGCGAGTTTATGATTGAAATTACGACTGAGCTGGTGCATGGATTAATTAGCAGTCAATTTCCGGAATGGAAGGACTTAGAGATCAAGCCCGTGGAAAAAAGCGGGCACGATAACCGTACCTACCGGTTAGGCAACGAAATGACCGTACGCCTGCCGAGCCATGAACGTTACGCCTCCGCCGTTGCGAAGGAGCTGCTCTGGCTTCCCGTGTTTAAGCCTCTCCTATCTCTGCCGATACCCGCTCCCGTTGCTCAGGGCAAGCCTGCCGCGGAGTATCCTCTTCCTTGGTCCGTTAACCGCTGGCTCGAAGGCGACACCGTTACATATGCCAACATCCGCGATCTCAACGAATTTGCCGAAGACCTTGCCGGCTTTCTGAAGGAACTGGAGGCGATCGATGCGAAGGATGGCATCCCTGCAGGCATACAAAACTTCCATCGCGGGGGAAACTTAGCCGTATACGATTCCGACTCCAGAACGGTCATCGAGAAGCTGGAGGGCGAGTACGACCGGAAGCTTCTAACCGAGATTTGGGAGCTGGCCCTGGCGACGAAATATGAAGCGTCTCCGCTATGGCTTCACGGCGACGTTGCCGTAGGCAATCTGCTTGCGCGGAATGGCCGGCTATCCGGCGTCATCGACTTCGGAACCATGGGTGTCGGCGACCCCTCCAGCGATCTGGTCATGGCATGGAACTTTTTAGACGAGGCCAGCCGCAAAGTATTTTTGAATGCCATGAATGTCGATCAGGGTACCATAGATCGCGCCCGAGGCTGGGCCCTATGGAAGGCGCTTATTACTTACGCCTGGAATGAGCCGGGCTCGGAAGCTTCGGATTGGGGCAAGCGCGTTATCGATGTTATTGTTCAGGACTACGGCAGCTAAGCGGATATCCCTCAAAATTGACATAACAGGTCCATTCTTTACGCTTATCCCGCAGCCCGATTCAAGCCAATCCGCCTTTCCGGTATAATTATTTTAATATTTCGTAAAAATTCGAATCCGGGTGAGCGCTATGCTAAAAGTAATGATTGTCGAGGACGAACCGCTTATTCGCGCTGGCTTAAAGCATTATTTCCCGTGGGAGCAGCTCGGCGTTGGCGGAATTGTGGAGGCCGAGAATGGCAAGGCCGGCGTTGACGTGGCTCTGCGGGAAAAACCGGATTTAATCGTGACCGATATACGCATGCCCGAGATGAACGGGCTCGAAATGATCGAGCAGTTAAAGCCGCTGCTTCCGAATGCCAGCTTTATCATTCTTACCGGCTACAACGAATTCAAATATGCGCAGGAGGCTATTCGTCTCGGCGTTGTTCAGGAGTATTTGCTTAAGCCGCTGGAGTATGACGTCAGCATGGAGGCGATAACGGCCTGCATCAACCGGCTGGAGCAAAAGCGGGAAGAACGGCGGAAGAAGCAGGACTTCGAGGCAAAAGCCGCAGAGCTGACGAAATGGCAATATGGCCAGGCTGTGAAGCAGCTCATGGACGGAAGCTTATCCGATCTGCCGGGCTGGAGACAGCTGCTTGGACTTAACGAGCAGTCAGAGCCGACTTACGTGGCGTTAGCGGCAAGCTGCTTTGGCCGAGGCGGACTGCAGCAGGAGCGCAAATGGCGTCAGACGGCGGAGCAGCTTATCGGCAAAGCGGCTGCCGACATTTCCCCGGTGCATCGGCTTATGGGCTATACGAGCAGAGGCAGGCTTTACGTTCTGTTGGTACTGGCAGGACTATCCGATCCGGCAGAGGCAGGCCAGCTTCTGAGCAAGCGGCTAGCCTCTTCTTTAAATCCTTTGCATCCCGATACTCGGCTTTATCTCTCCGTAGGGGCAGCAACGTCCGATCCGGCACAAGCCGGCGTTGCACTCAAGTCCGCCGGACAAAGCCTGCTTCAACGTTTTGCTTCACCCGAACAATGGTTGATATCGGCGGATCAAGGGCCGGTTGACGAATCCCCCGCAGGCGGCGACCGCTTCGTCTCGCTTCACCCGGATGACCGCAAGAAGCTGCAAGCCTGCCTGGAGCAAGGGGATTCCGCTGCTGCCGGCGAGCTGATGGACAGGTTGCGCGAGCAATCGGAGAAAGCTCTGCCCCATATTGAAGCGGAACAATGGCTCGTATTCCTGCAGGAGATCATTAACGTCACCCTGCGCTTTGCCCACAAGGAGGGCATACCGACTCAGGGAGTATCCAGCGAGAAGCTGCTTGATTTGTCTTTTGTCCATGACTACGGAACCCTTAGGAGCTTATTTGATTATTTGGCGTTATGGGTCGTGCACCTGAATGATGTCTATTCCAAGCAGACTCATTCCGCTTCCCAGGAGAATGCGGTGTTCAGCCAGATTAAAGGGTTTATCGAGAAAAATATTGATCAGGAGCTTAGCCTGCAGATGGTAGCCGATCATTTCTTCTATAACCCCTCGTATTTAAGCCGGCTGTTCAAGTCGAAGCTGAATCAGAACTATTTGAGCTTTGTCACCGAGATTCGCATTGACTACGCCAAAAAGCTGCTGCGCGACCCTAACCGGCTTGTGACCGACGTATGCGCGATGTGCGGTTACAAGAGCTACAAGCATTTCGTGAAAATGTTCCGGCTTGTGGCTGGCGCAACGCCAACCGACTATCGCAGGCAGCTGGGCATTATGCATTAAAAAGAAAGTGGGCTATTCCATTCGTCACTAAGCGACAAAGGAATAGCCCACTTGCAATCAGATTGCCTATAACGGCTAACTACATTGGATTTCACGCAGTATAATACGGCATTTTTGGCCGGCTGATTGCACTACGTTGGATTGACTACAGTATAATGGGCTCAATTTGCTGATTTCGGCTCCATCCTCCCTCTTTTACTGGAGCGAATCCAACGTAGCTGTCGAACTACTTTCTCAAGTCCTGTTTTACTGGAGGGAATCCAATGTATGGAGGATTGCTGCATCAAATCTTGTTCATAGTTACTCTTACCCTTTCACGGCCCCCATCGTAATGCCTTGCGTGAAGGCTTTCTGGAACAATAGGAAGATCACAATCATCGGAAGCGAAGCGAAGGCCGCGCCAGCCATCAACACGCCGTACGGCGTCGTATATTCTCCCTTCAGCGTTGCGACGCCAAGCGGCAGCGTCATCATAGGGGTAGAGCGGATCATAATGAGCTGGCTGAAATAATCATTCCAGGCATTGATGAAGGTAAAGATCGCAAGCGCCCCCAGCGCAGGCTTGAGCAGCGGAAGCACGATGCTGTAATAGAGCCTCAGCTCGGAGCAGCCGTCCACCTTGGCCGCCTCGAGCAGCTCCCCGGGCAAGGTCTGCGCGAACTGTTTAACGAGAAAGATGCCAAAGGGCCAGCCGATCGCGGGAAGAATTAACGCTTTATAATGGTCGATCCAGCCGAAGTCGGCAATCATCGTGAATAGCGGGACCAGAATAACCTGCTTGGGCAAAGCCATAGCTGCGACAAACAACGTAAAAATGATTTTTCGTCCGGGAAACTGCTTTTTTGCCAGCACGTAACCCGCCATGGAGGCTACGAGGCATACGCCCGCCATCTCTGCCGCGGCAACAAAGAAGCTGTTGAAGGTCCAGCGCCAGACGGGATTTTTGAACAGAACCGTGAAATTATCGAGCGTTGGAGCGTGCGGGAACCATTCCGGCGGAATAGCCACTGCCACATTTTGCACCTTGAAGGCGCCGGTTACGATCCAATAAAAGGGAAAGACAAAAAACAAGGCCACCGCAAGAAGCACGATATTCGAGATCAGCTTTTTTGGTTTTTTTCGAAACGGCATGGATGCATGCATGAGTTCTCCTCCTAGTACTCGACGTCGCTGCCCAGAAATTTGAACTGAATGAGCGAAATGATGCCAATGACAACCGCCAGAAGCATGCCCATCGCGGCTGCTACGCCAAACGACCCCAGCATAAACGCTTTCTCGTACACGCCGTACATGACGGTCGAAGTAGCGTTAAGCGGCCCCCCAGCGGTAAGGAGCTGGACAATCGCAAAGGTCTGGAACGTATTAATCGTCGTGATAACGATAATGTACAGATTGGTTGGCATCAGCATCGGCCATATGATCTTCCGGAAAATTTGTCCCGGGGTAGCCCGGTCAATTTGAGCGGCTTCGATATAAGAGGTTGGGATATTCCCCAAAGCGGCTACGTACAGAATAATCGGCTGGCCGACGGAGGTCGTCACAAGCACCGCGATAATCGCGAATAACGCCGTCCGGAGATCGCCCAGCCAGGCAATGGGCTCCGCGCCAAACAGGCTGGTTACATAGTTCAGAATGCCGTAATTCGGGTCATAGATAGAGGCCCATACCACGGTGATGCTGACTACCGAGGATACCGCCGGCAAGTAAAATACGCCCCGGAAGAAGGATCTCGCGAGCTCGCTTTTCC
Source organism: Paenibacillus glycanilyticus NBRC 16618 (assembly GCF_004000805.1). Classification (GTDB taxonomy): domain Bacteria; phylum Bacillota; class Bacilli; order Paenibacillales; family Paenibacillaceae; genus Pristimantibacillus; species Pristimantibacillus glycanilyticus. The sequence continues at coordinate 25,279 of NZ_BILY01000012.1, read as the reverse complement.
GGTATATCGTGTTGGATACAAAAATCGAAAAGGCAATAACGGCCGGGACGGTAATAAGAACGATCAATATCGTGTTCTTCATCGATTTCAGAAACGTCTTATCCCGGAACAGATCGGCATAATTGCGGAGGCCAATGAATTCGAATCGGTTCAGACTGTAGTCGAACAAGCTGATATAAGCGCCTCTGAGCATCGGATAAGCGACGAACAGCAGGAAGAAGGCAAGAGCGGGAAGCAAGAATAAATAACTGGCCAGCCATTCGCGCCATAATAAGCGTTTGGATTTTAGAGCCGTCAGAAGCATAATGCGTCTCTCCTTTCTTTCTGAAAAAAAGAGCAGCGCAGAGGCGCATATAAGCCGGTGCAAGCTTGGCTTCTATGTCGTTCAGCCTATGCGCTGCTCAGTGTAGTACGCTTTCCTATTTCAGCTGGGCTTTGGCCTTCGCAATCGCTTCGTCGGCGCTTTTCGCAAAGCTGTCCAATGCCTCTTTGCCGGTCTGCTGGCCTAGCAGAACGCTTTGCAGCGCCGGGAACCAGTACGTGCGGATTTCCGCATAGCCGTCCGCGATGGTCGGAGGTGCCGTAATGAACTGGCGCGCAAGCTCCGAGTAAGCATATTCCTCGTCGTCGTACAGGCCCGTAACCGAATTGCGAACGGACAAGCCGCCGGTCTGGATCAGATTTTTCTTGCCGTATACTTCGTCATTGGCTACAAAATCGATAAACGTTTTTGCGGCCGCAATCTTCGCATCGTCGCCGTTGTTGAAGATCGCCATGCCTCCCAAATAGGGCTCCAGCTTAGGCGCTGATCCGTCCAGCGTCGGGAACGGCAGCAGCGCTTCTTCAAACTCCGCTTTTTTGAGCGTCGAGTTCTGCGCTTTCAATACGGCCGAGTAGTTGATGGAGAAGGCCACTTTACCTTGCAGGAACAAATCGTTGACATCGGAGGCCGCGAGAGCAGCCGAGCCCGAAATGACCAGCTTATCCTTCTGGGCTTGGGCAATCCAGTCCAGCGCCGCGCCGGCTTGATCGGTATTAATCGCAATGGCGGAGAGATCATCCTTCAGGAAAGACGACAACCCAAGATTCGCAATATACGCCCGCGTGCCTTGGTCGCCCGCTTGGCTCTTGGCGAAGAAGACGGATGGAATAACGTCCAGTGCCTTCTCTTTCACCGCTTGCAGCGCAGCCTTATACTCGTCAAAGCTCCATACGCGGTCCTTGCGGTCCAGCGGAAGCAGATCGAGGGCGCCTATTTTCTCGAATACCGTTTTGTTTACGGCCATCATGAACGGAGCCGTGTTAATCGGGTACATAACCGTTTTGTCGCCTACCATGGACTGCTTCCAGAACGCATCCGGAATATCGCTGCGCACATCCTGCGGGATCATGTCGTCGAGCGGTGCGAGCAGTCCTTTTTTGCCCCAGTCGATGATACGTCCGGGAGCGTCATAGATGACATCGGGAGCGGAGTTGGAGGCAATCGCCACGTTCAGCTTCTCCGGCCCTCCGTCGAATGTAATCATCTCGAGATTCACTTTAATTTCCGGGTGTTTCTGGTTGAATGCGGCAATCATTTCTTTCTCGTACTTGCCAACCTCACCGTCTAAAGCCTGGAAGTTGGGAAAGTTCCACCATGTAATCTCAACGGGCTTTGCGGCCGGTGTTGCTTCACTGCCGCCCGATGCGGTATTCTGCGGTTCGCTGGTTGTCTTGTTGCCTGGCGCATTGTTGTTGGAACTGCAGGCTGCCGTAAGCATAACTAACAAGATGGTCATCAGCATTGCTGCCTTCTTGGTCCGTGCTGCCATTTCTATTCCCCCTGCTCCTGATTGAAGACAAGCAGCTGCAGCTTGCTCGTCTCCTGCCGTTTAAGCATAATTTATTTGAAAAAGGGGGAGAATCCCCCGGTTTTTACATGACATTCCCCTTTTTTTACGTCATCTCGTCTATATTATCATTGCAGTAGCAAATCTTATAAACAGTGCTATATTTAGGTCGTAAAGGCGGTGAGAAGCTTGGGCAGGTTCAGACAATTGCGCGTCAATCATCAAATTTTCATCCTTATGATTTGCATTATTACCCTTCCGCTGACGATCATGTCGGGCATCGTGTACCTGTTCTCGCTTCAAACGGTAAAAAACGAATACCAGAACAGCGCCAACCTTATCCTGAACAATCTGTCCTTCAATATCGACCAGTACCTGCAAAGCATCGAGACCGGCACGCTTACCGCCCAGCTCGACAGCCAGCTGCAAAGCTCGCTTGTCCATTGGTCGGAGAACAAGAATACGGATCCAAGCGATATCAGCATCAAATACGGCGGCGTCATCGAACAATTTATTAGCCGGATTGAGCTTACGGTTAAGAACGTCGACAGCGTGCAGGTATTTGCCGGCGGCCGGATCTTCTATTCGGCGGACTTTAATCAATCCGACTATAACACGGATGATGTCTTCAACCAGGACTGGTATAAGAAAACGCTCCATTCGCAAGGCAAGGCGGTTTTATTTGGCGCGCATACCCCTTTTCTGCGGACGAATTCCTCCGAATCGGTCATTTCGATCGCCCGGGTCATCAACAAGACGGGAACCCGAACCAATCTTGCCGTCATCCTTGTCGATATCCGGCTTGATTCCCTTCGCGAGATCTTAAGCTTGTCCGAGAATACGAACCGTAATTTTCTTATTCTCGATGACGAGGGCGGCATCGTCTATTCCTCGGACCCTAATCAGGAGCAGCTGCTGAAGGATCTTGGGCAGCCGGGCAGTCAAGCGAAGCTGCAGGCGCACACGGGGAACTATTACTCCACCATGAACGGCGTCCCTTCCTACCTGAACTTTATTACCTCGCCTTTCTCCGGCTGGAAGGTTATTCAGTACATGGATGAGCATAACATGACGAAGGATGCGGCCATGTTCCGCAAAATCTTGCTGTGGGGCGCTTTATGCTCCCTCGTTACCGCGCTGCTGTTCATGATTATGCTCTCGAAGCGCGTCACCAAGCCGATTATTCAGCTCAGCAAGCAGGTCAGGGCGGTTGGCCTTGGCAAGTTCGACGTCGATCTCAGCACGCAGCGGCAGGATGAGTTCGGCGTGCTCTATAAAGGTATTCGCAAAATGGTCGAGGATCTGCAGGAGCATATCGAACGGTCTTCCATGACGCTGGCCCAGCAGAAGGTTGCGCAATACGGAGCGCTAAAAAGCCAGATTAACCCGCATTTCCTGGCCAATGCGCTTGAGTCGATCCAGATGAAGGCGATTATTGCGGGACAACGGGATATTGCGGATATGGTGGGCCTCCTTGGCCGGCTGTTCCGCATTCATATTCAGACCGGCAAGGATATCGTAAGCCTGCGGGAGGAGCTGGAGCATACCCGGCTGTACGTGAAGGTGCAGCAAATGCGCTTTGGCGATAAAATCAGCTACTCGGAAAAAATCGAGCCCGGCGCCGAAATGCTTCCGGTTCTGCATTTCTCGCTGCAGCCGATTGTGGAGAACGCCATCGTTCACGGCTTGGAGCGCAAAAGCGGCCAGGGCAGCCTTGAAATAGCCGCTTTTGTCTCCGGGCAAGCCCTGCATATCGAAGTCACGGATAACGGTGCCGGCATGACGGAGGAGGATTTCGCAAAGCTCCGTCAACGCTTGAACGAAGCCGCCGAGGACACGCTTGGCAGCACGCATATCGGCGTTAAAAACGTGCAGGACCGCATCCGCTATTATTACGGCGACGGATACGGAATCGCGATTGAAAGCCAGCCCGGAGAAGGCACAAAGGTAATCCTTCGGTTCCCTGCCGCCAAAGCGATTTCCGACTCCCCGCGTTAACTGACAACCTCTGAAAGTCTCGTCCAAACGGCGGGGCTTTTTTCTTTTTAGCCATTTTGGAAGCGCTTCCCACAGAGATACCTCTCTTTTTACACCCCAAGGTTCATTTTTTACCTCATCGCCCGAAACCGCAGGCAAAGCCGTTTTTTTGTGTTAAAACGTTAGCTAAGGACAGCCGGCAGTCCTTACCGCAGTTCAAACCAACGATCGGAACGCTGTGTTCCAAAAGGGAGAAAATTATTTTCAGTCCTCCACCGGGCGAGAAAATAATCCTCCAATTACTTCTAGAACAATAGGGGGACTAACCGTGAGCCTGCAAAAATTTCATGGGATCATTCCGGCTTTTTACGCCTGCTATGACAATGACGGAAACATCTCGAAAGACCGTACCGGACAACTTGCTTCCTATCTGTCAGCCAAGAAGGTACAAGGCGTGTACGTAGGGGGAAGCTCGGGCGAGTGCATTTACCAAAGTATCGAAGAGAGAAAAGCGGTACTCTCCTATGCAGCGGAAAGCCTGAACGGCAAGATGACGCTTATCGCTCACGTTGGAGCTCCGTCGACCAGAGACAGCATCGAGCTGGCGAAGCATGCCGCGGAGCTGGGTTACGACGCTCTTTCCGCTATACCGCCGATTTATTTCAAACTGCCGGACAGCGCGGTCATTCGTTATTGGAACGACATTATCGATGCGACCCCGCTTCCGTTCATCATTTATAACATTCCGCAGACGACCGGCTACCAGTTAACGCCTGCGGTATTCCGCAAGCTGCTTGCAAGCGACAAGGTTATTGGAGTAAAGAACTCGTCTATGCCGGCCCTCGACATCGAGCGGTTCAAATCCGCCGGCGGCGACCGCGTCATCGTCTTTAACGGTCCGGACGAGCAATTCGTGGCTGGCCGCATCATGGGAGCGCAAGGCGGAATCGGCGGCACTTATGCCGCAATGCCGGAGCTGTTCCTGGAAGCCAACGTTCTGCTGCAGGAAGGCAAGCTGGAAGAAGCAACACGTCTTCAAAGCGCGATCAACGACATCATCATTGCGCTTTGTTCCTTAAACGGCTCGATGTATGCCGGCATCAAGGAAGTGCTTCGCGCAAGAGGGGTAGACATTGGCGGCGTTCGTGCCCCGCTCGAGAACCTCAGCGGCAATGACGGAGAGAAGATCCAGCTGATTGTCGCGAGTATCGATAAGGCCATTGCCGATTTTGTTCGCTAGAAAAGTCCACTGCCAGATCAGATCCTAACACGAAAAGGGAGCGGTTAAAGATGAAGAAATGGTCCATGGGCATTACCGCAGTAACGATTATGGCTTTGCTCGCCGGATGCTCCGGCAATGCCAATAACGAGGGTTCAAGCGCAAACGGCGGAGGTAATTCGAAAGGCAAAGAAAAGGTCGCGATTAACGTATGGCTGACCCCGCAATGGAAAGGCGTGCTGGATGCAACCGAGCAAGGCGCCGATTACGACAGCTTCCTGAAATACGCGGCCAAGAAATTTACCGAGCAATACGACAAATATGACGCTGACATTAAAGTGGAAGTCGTCGCCGGCGATCAGCGGGACCAGCTGCTGAATGTCAACCTGAACGGCGGAACTGCTCCAAACGTCTTCTTCGAAAGCACCTTTGCCATGGGCGACTACGTGCACCGCGGCGCGCTTGAGCCCCTTACCGACATCATCGACGACAATGCGAAGAGCGATATCGCCCAGAACTACTGGGACATGGTGACGTTTGGCGACGATATTTACTTCTACCCGTTCCAGAACAACCCGGGAACGCTCGTCTACAACGCGGATATGTTCAAGGCAGCCGGACTCGAGCAGTACGTCGGCGGAGAGAACGAGATCAAGACCTGGACGCTTGCCGAATACGAGCAAATTCTTGAGGGTCTCAAAACCAAGCTTCCAAAAGACAAATACTCCAACGCTTACCCGATGGCACTGTTTGCCGTCAACAACCAGGGGGATACCTGGAACCTGTCTTACCTGAGAATGTTTGGCTTGGACTTCTTCGATAAAGACGGCAATATCGTGCTAGGCGAGAACGGCGTTAAATCGGCGGCATGGCTGAAGAAAATCTACGACGCCAAATATACGAATCCGGGCGCGGAATCCGTCTCCTCCAATGACGCAAACGCCATGTTCCAAAACCAGCAGCTCGCCATCAGCTTTACGAATCCGGTTCTGTTCAACGGCATTAAAGCCAATATGGCAAGCGGCACTTCTCCGAAGTTCGATATCAGACTGGCGAATATCCCTTCGGAAAGCGGCGACCCGCTGACCTTCACTTACGTCGTTGGCGCAAGCGTATTCCAATCCAAGGATCCGAAGAAAACCGAAGTGGCTAAAGACTTCGTGAAGTTCTTCTCCAGCGATCCGGAGCTCGTGAAATCGTCGAAAAACGGCATTCCGGTGCGCGCATCGGTCATTAAAGAGCTGAGCGGCGAGAATCCGTTCTTTGCGGCCTACGATGCGAACTCCAAATACATTTTCAACTTCAGCGGCAACGTTCCGGGCTACAGCCAACTGCGCGAGGCGCTTTATCCGGAGCTGCAGGCTTTGTACATGGGAGCAAAAACGCCTGAGCAAGCCATTAAAGACTATGTAGCGAGCGGCAATAAGGTTATTCAATCCAACAAAGAAAACTCGGTCATCTATAAGAAATAGCTAGGTTAGACAAATAAACAGGATCAGCGGCTCTTCGTCTTCGGGGAAGCAGGAAGAGCCGCTGATCGGAAAGGCAGCCACCATGCGCATTCGGAACAGTTTTTTGAAAGAGAACCTTACCGGCTATTTGTTTATTTTACCGCAAATGCTCATATTCCTTGCTTTTCTCGTGTATCCGATACTGGAAGGCATCCGGCTCAGCTTTTATAAAATCAATTACCAGAATGAAACCTTTGTAGGCTTCGACAATTACGCAGCTTTGTTTCATGATCCCGTCTTTTTCAAAGCGCTCGTGAATACGGTCGTGTTTGTTGTATTTATCGTTCTGTTAACCGTAGGCTTTGCCTTGTTTGTGGCATCCGCCATCTTCGATAAAAATGCCAAGTACGTTTCCTTCATCCGGGGAAGTTACTATATACCGGTCATGGTCTCCATGGTCGTCATGAGTATGGTGTGGAGTTTCCTGCTTAATCCGGCTAACGGCCTTATCTCCTACTTCGCTAGAGAAGCAGGGCTGGGCACGGTTAATCTGCTCGGCAATACGCAAACGGTCATGCCCGTTATTATCTTCGTGACGTTCGCCGGCAACGTCGGTCAGTCGATTATTCTTTATATCGCTTCCATGATCGGGGTATCGAAGGACCTCTTCGAAGCCGCCGAGGTGGACGGGGCCAGCAGATGGCAGGTCATTACGAAAATCCTGATCCCTTCGGTTCAGCCGACCACGATCTACATTACGATCATCAACATTATTGCCGTGCTGAAGATTTTTGTGGTTATTCAGCTTCTCACAGGCGGCGGGCCTAACAACGGCTCCGTCACCCTTATGTATTACTTGTACAATAACGCGTTCAAATACAACCAGCTTGGCATAGCTTCCGCAGTTGGCGTTATCATGTTCGCCATCACCTTGCTGCTGTCGATCCCTCAATTAAAGGCCATGCTCAAACAGAAGTAGAAGCGAGGAGTTGAAATCACGATGTCGCAACCGAAGAAAGCAAATAAACTGCAGCCCTTTGATCTGGTGTCGAATATTCTGGTTACCTTCTTTGCGGTAATCAGCTTGTTCCCTCTGTATTGGCTGTTCACCAGCTCCTTGAAAAATAGCTCCGATGTGGTGAAAATGCCGCCGGACTGGTGGCCCGCTTCCATTACCTTCGCCAACTACGTCGATATTTTCCGGAACCAGCCCGCTTTAAGATGGACGTTCAACAGTATCTTTGTCGCCGGAGCTACGACGATTCTCGTCATTGCCGTTGGCTCGATGGCGGCTTACGCGTTCTCGAAGATCCACTTCAAAGGCCGGCAGATCATCTTTATCGTGTTTATTTCGAGCCTGATGATTCCAAAAGAAATTATGATTGTCCCTTTATTCCGCATTGTGCAGGATTTCGGCATGGTCAACAGCTTCCACGGCATGATCTGGCCTAACGTAGCCGGTGCATTTGGCGTGTTCCTTCTGAAGGGCTTTTTCGACAGTACGCCGGATGCGCTTAGGGAAGCAGCGAAAATCGACGGCGCCGGGGAGTGGCGGGTATTCCTGCAAATCATGCTGCCTATCGTCAAGCCGGGCATCGGAGCTCTGTTTATTTTAAACTTCGTGCAGATTTGGAACGATTACCTGTGGCAGCTTGTGATCGGTCAGGAGAAGACCATGAAGACTCTGATGGTTGGCACCGCGACCCTGATGCAGGACCTCAATCCGAACTTTGCCTACAAAATGGCGGGAGCTACCGTTGCCGCGGTTCCCATGCTGATTATCTTTATTTTGTTCCAGCGCTATTTCACTTCCGGGGCTACGGCCGGTGCCATTAAGGAATAGCTTCACACATTGAGAGAAGAGAGGTCATTGGCATGAATAACTTGTTTGAGCGAATACATGGAAAGCTGGTCGTCTCCTGCCAAGCGCTTCCCGAAGAGCCGCTGCACAGCCCGTTTATTATGGGGAAAATGGCCTATGCCGCTTCGCTTGGCGGAGCGGCCGGCATCCGGGCGAACAGCGTGGAGGACATCCGAGAGATTAAGACGCGCGTTAACCTGCCGATTATCGGCATTATTAAGCAGGTATACGGGGATTGCCCCGTATTCATTACGCCAACGATGACAGAGGTGGATGCGCTTTGCGAGGAGGGCGTTGAGCTTATCGCCATGGACGCTACGGACCGCGTAAGACCGGATCGCTCGACGATCGCCGAGCTGTTCCCGCAAATCCGCGCGAAGTATCCGAACCAACTGTTTATGGCGGACTGCTCGACCTACGAGGAAGCGCTGCAGGCCGCCGAGCTTGGCTTCGATTGCGTGGGCACAACGTTAAGCGGTTACACGGAAGCAACAAAAGGCCAAGTGCTCCCTGACTTCGGACTGATTACCAAGCTGGTGCAAGCCTTGGATGTGCCCGTTATTGCCGAAGGCGGCATTTCATCGCCGGAGGAGCTGCGCAGGATGTTTGACCTTGGCGCGTATTCCGCTGTTGTTGGCTCGGCTATTACAAGGCCGATGGACATTACGAAACGTTTTCTGAAAGCGCTGGAGTAGATCCCATGCGGATTCTAGCGGCGGATATCGGCGGCACCCATACAAAGCTTGGTCTTTGCGATGAGTTTGGAAATGTAGAGCAGTTTACGGAGTATCCAACGGAAAGCAAAAAAGGCGGGCCGCATGTCATCAAGCGGCTGATGGAGCAGTTGTCTTCCTATACGGGTTATGACCGCATCGCAATCAGTACGGCCGGACAAGTAAACGCCGAGGAAGGCTCTATCGTGTACGCCAACGCCAACATTCCGGACTATACCGGCATGCAGCTAAGCAAGATCGTTGGCGAGCGGTTTGAAGTGCCGGTGAAGGTGGAGAACGACGTAAACGCGGCGGCGCTTGGCGAAGCCCGCTACGGCGCGGGCAAAGACCTTGCAAATTTTTTATGTCTTACCTTTGGAACCGGCATAGGCGGCGCTATTGTCATCAACAACCGGCTTTATAAAGGAGCGAATGGAGTCGCGGCGGAGTTCGGCCATATGTTCACGCATCCGTCGTCCTACTATGAAAGCTTCGCTTCCACAACCGCTCTGGTAAACAAGGCGCGGCAGGCCGACCCAGCCTGCGTCAACGGCAGAATGTTATTCGAGTTCATTCAACAGGGCAATGAGCAGCTGGACGGAATCTTGAATAGATGGATTGACGAGGTCAGTCTTGGCCTCGCTTCCTTGATTCATATCTTCAATCCGGCGGCTATCGTTGTTGGCGGCGGCGTAATGGAGCAGCTTCCTTTAGTAGAACGCGTAGAAGCAAGAACCAAAACGTTGATTATGAGCAGCTTCGCGGGCGTTGCCATCCGTCCGGCTGCGCTGGGCAATAAAGCCGGCCTGCTTGGGGCGGCATCCTTGTTTCTAAGCTAGGGGGGACCATTTGCGGGAGATCAGCATTACCTCAACGATTCATTCTCACTATAACCGGTTTACGGCCACGGAGAAAAAAACAGCCGATTATATTTTGGAGCATGCGGATGCCGTCGTCTATATGTCGATTACAGATCTGGCCGAGGGCTGCGGCGTAGGGGAGGCCAGCATCTTTCGGTTTTGCAAAGCCTTGGGCTTTAAAGGCTATCAGCAATTTAAAATTGCGCTTGCCCACAGCATCTCCGCGGATAATGAAATTCCGCAGCTCTCCGGCCAGGTAAGAATACAGGATACGCTGGAGGACGCCGTCTCCAAGACGCTTCAGAGCAACATTAATGCTTTAAATGAAACGTTCAAGCTTATTCAGCTGGACAGCATCAACCGGGCGATTGATCTGCTTATCCGGTCCGACCGGTTTATTTTCTACGGAGTGGGCTCGTCCTTGATGACCGCAATGGAAGCGAACAACAAGTTCATGCGCATTACGAACAAGACCGGCTGCTCCGTTGATTCGCATCAGCAGGCGATGTCGGCTGCTCTAATGAGCGAGAAGGATGTCGCGATTATTATTTCCTACTCCGGTTCAACCAAGGATTCTATTGAGGTTGCGAAAAAAGCCAAAGAGCGGGGAGCCGCGATTATCGTCATTACCCGCTTCGTCAAATCGCCGTTGACCTCCTATTCGGACATTACTTTGTTGTGCGGAGCCAACGAAGGTCCGCTGCAAGGTGGGTCCTTATCGGCCAAGATCGCGCAGCTCTATTTGCTTGACGTGCTGTACGTGGAATATTTTAAACGCACGTATGAAGCATCCATCGTAAACAAGGAGAACACGTCGGCGGCGGTTGCCGTCAAGCTGTTCTGATAAGGAGAAAGGGGAGCAGGCTAGTATGATACTTGGTTTATTATCCGGGGCGAATAATCCTCATTCCGGCGGCTATGCCGTCATTGACGAAGCCCTGCAGGCTTTGCGTCAATGGAGCGAGAAGAAGGAATGGCCGGAGGGCAGGCTGGAGCTGCGAGGTGACCAGCTTTATATCAACTTCATGTCCTTCGAAACAAAGAGCCAAGAGGAGCAGATTGCAGAGAAGCATGAGCAATACCTCGACATTCATTATTTAATCGAAGGCTCCGAGCAGATCGGTTGGTCGCCGCTGCGAGAGGGTATGATTCCATCCCAGCCTTATGACGAAGAGGACGACTATGCGTTATACGCTCCTCAAGCCGAAGAGCAATTGTTGGCAATGAAGCCGGGCATGTATGCCGTCTTTTTCCCCGATGACGTTCACCGGCCGGGCATGGGCGATGGATCGATGATTAAAAAAGCCGTCGTTAAAATTCACAAGGCGCTACTGACGTAGCGCCTTTTCGGTCTTCATTCGCTTATTTCCTGCTCCATGCCCAATAGCTTCGCATACTGGGAGTACAACTCTTTGTAACCAAAGTTATAAGCCTTATGCCCAACCATGGATGGCATGTCCTTTCCTTCCAACCGTCCCGCAAGTCCGGCTAAGCATAAATGCCAGCCTGCCGCATAAGACGGAGCTTGCTTATGCTCCATGAATCTATGCTTGAGGACAAGAATTGTCCGCTCCTTATCGCCGCTTAACTCCCAACGCAGAATATCATCGCCCCATTGCAATACAAGAAGCTCCGGCGCTGTTACCTCCAGGACCGTACCCTGCATGGTCTCTGCCTCAGGCATATCGATATGCTCCAGCTGCACGGCTCCGACGGAAACAAGATCTCTTTCCGGTTTAAACGGACCCCATGAAGCAAGCTGCTCCGCCTCGGTAAGCGTTGCCCATACCTCATCAATCGGATGCTCCAATGTGCGTACAAGCACGAGCACCCATTTGTCTCCGTCTCTATTCAGCCTTGGATATTCTTTATCCGTAATGATCATGACTCTTCCTCCTCCTTGCGTAATTGTTTCTTTTTCTTGAGATATTCATCCATGGCGTCAACATGGCGGTTCCATTTGGACCGATAAGCATTGAGCCACATGTCGATCTCCGCAAGCGGTCCCGGTTCAAGCGAGTAAATGCGCTGCTGGGCTACGATTCTTACTCTCACCAGTCCGGTTTCCCGGAGCGCCCGCAAATGCTTGGAGACGAGGGGCTGCGACATATCCAAAGCCTCTACTAGCTGAGAGACGCTTGCGTCTCCCCGAAGCAGCATATCCATGATGCGTCGGCGCGAGGGCTCGGCGACTATTGCGAATGTGCTTAACACAACCTTCAACCTCCTCTACATGCGTTTATTATAACCTTAAGGTTATATAACCACAAGTTTATATAAAAAGAAGCGTTTAAACTTTTTAAATAATTTCCCAACGGATCAATCTTCCCTGACACACTGTTGTCAACAAGGGTAGCTTATGATGATCTCAGATGATTGTTCAGCAATCAATTCGGGAAGAAGAAGGGAATGGTATGGAATGAAGAATAAATTAGGTGCCATCATTGGAGGACTGCTGCTGGCCATTCTAATGGCATCCATGGACAACACGGTTGTGTCCACGGCGATTGGCACAATCGTGGGAGAGATGGGGGGACTCGATAAGTTCGTCTGGGTCACCACCGCTTATATGGTCGCGGAAATGGCGTGTATGCCGATCTTCGGCAAGCTCTCCGATATGTACGGCCGCAAGCGGTTTTTTATCTTTGGGATTATCGTGTTTATGATCGGCTCGGCGCTCTGCGGAATGGCCCACTCGATTATCGAGTTAAGCATTTACCGGGCTGTTCAGGGGGTTGGAGCCGGTGCGATGGTATCCATTGCGTTTACGATTTTGTTCGACGTGGTGTCCCCGAAGGACCGCGGCAAAATGATGGGAGCGTTCGGTGCGGTATTTGGCCTCTCCAGCGTAGTTGGTCCTTTGCTTGGCGGCTATATTACGGATCACCTCAACTGGTCGTGGATCTTCTACATGAACCTCCCGCTTGGCTTCATTGCCCTGCTGATTATTGCTCTGTTCTACAAGGAATCGGCGGCCCATTCGAAGCAGCGTATCGACTGGGCGGGCTCCATTCTTCTCGTAGGAGCTGTTGTCTGCTTTATCTTCGCGCTGGAGCTCGGCGGCAAAACCTATGCCTGGGATTCTCCGCAAATTATCGGTCTGTTTGCCGGATTTGCCGTTCTTGCCTTCCTGCTTGTCCTGGTCGAGAGAAAAGCGGCCGAACCTATCATCTCGTTTGGCTTATTCCGCAGCAGACTGTACACCACAAGCAATCTGGTCGCTATGCTTAGCGGCGCGGCTTATATGACGGCAGCGATTTTTATTCCGATCTATGTGCAGGGCGTCATTGGCGGATCCGCCTCTAACTCCGGTCTGACCCTATTGCCCATGATGGTTGGTTCGGTTATCACCGCAACGCTAGGCGGCTTCCTCATGACGAAGCTGCAATACCGGACGATTATGATTGGAACGCTTGCCATTCTGCTCATAGGCCTTGCTCTTCTTTCGCAAATTACGGTAGAATCTTCTCGACTTTTCATCACGGGAATTATGATTCTGATTGGTCTCGGGATCGGCGCTTCCTTCTCGGTATTAAGCAGCTCCGTGCTTCATTCGTTCCCTGCCGCGCAGCGCGGCGCGGCAAGCTCGACCTTGAACTTTAACCGTTCGCTTGGCATGTCGCTTGGCATTACGGTCTTCGGTATTATTCAAAGCCACAGCATGCTCTCGAAGCTTACCGAATCGCTTGGCAACGGCACGGTTCCCCCGGGCTTGAATTTAAACGATCCGCATTCCTTGCTGAATCCGGCATTCCGGCAGACCGTCGATCCTCAGCTTCTGGATACGATAACGGCGGGGCTGTCGAGCTCTATTGGCGTGACCTTTGCCTGGAGCCTGATTCCTGCGGCATTAGCCTTAGTTGCGGCATTTCTAATGTCGAAGGACAAAATGGAGGCCCCCGCCGAAGGCGAAGAATACGCGGCCGCACACTAATCATATTACGGCAGGCTGTAGCATGCCGGTTTAGGAGAGATAACGATGAAGCTGGAACGGTTAATGGCCATTACGATTTTGCTGCTTAATCGAAAGCGGGTACAGGCGCAGGAGCTGGCGGAGCAGCTGGAGGTTTCCTTGCGCACTATCTATCGCGATCTCGATTCGCTTGGTCAGGCTGGCATTCCCATTGTCTCCTACACCGGCATGGAGGGCGGCTATGAGATCATGGACAGCTTTCGGCTGGACCGGCAGCTCCTGTCCTTCGATGAGCTGACCGCTCTCTTCACGGCGCTTCGCGGTCTGGAATCAACAAACGCTTACGACCGCTCGAATATGGATCTCCTCCTTAGCAAGGTTGGCGCCATGGTGGCGCAGGCGGAGCAAGGCCGGACAGGTGAAGGAAACCGTATTCAGGTGGATTTCACCCCTTGGAAGAACAGCGAAGAGGATCAAGCCCGGTACGACCAGCTCCGTCAGGCAGTTAATGACCATAAGCTGATCCGATTCCACTATACGAGCAGAACCGGCGGCGAGCAGGAGCGCGAGATCGAGCCTATGGCCCTTGTTCTGAAGAACTACTCCTGGTATCTTCACGGCTATTGCCGCTTGCGCGAGGATTACCGCATCTTCAAGCTGACGCGTATCCGGCAACTGAGTATTCAGGCCGGCACCTTTACTAGACGGACAGATTCGCTGAAACAGCTGAACGACAGGTGGAATACACCCGAGAGAAGAGGCGCAAGCGAGGGAATTCCTGCCGTCCTGCAGTTTAAAGCGGCGGCCGCCCTATCCGTCATGGACCATTTCGACGAAAAAAATATCGAACGGCTGCCGGACGGACAGCTTATCGTGCGAATGACGTACTCGAGTGAGCACTGGCTGATCCGTAACGTGCTTCATTATATGACCGATGTTATGGTGCTCGAGCCCGCCTCGATCGCGGCAAAGATCAAACAGACCGCTCTGGAAATCGCGCGTCAGTACGGCGGGCTGGAACAGGAATAAGTCACTCTTAAGGAGGCTTGCCCATCATGACCTTGCAAGGAAAAGTAGCGATTGTTACATGCGGTGCCCAGGGGATCGGGAGAGCGGCTTGCTTGCGGCTCGCCAAAGAAGGGGCGAAGATTGCAGTAAGTGATTTCGAAAGAGATTTAACCGCGGTGGTCTCCGAGATCAGGGCAAACGGCGGCGAGGCCATTGCCATTCCGGCCGATGCACGCAGCAAGGAGCAAATGGAACAGCTTGCCCGGACCGTCATTCATACCTTTGGACAAATCGATGTACTCGTATGCGGCACATGTCAATCAGCCGAGGCGGCCAGCTTTGCCGAGCTCTCCTGGGCATCCTTCGAAAGGCAATTGACCGGTGAATTGAAAGCCGTCTTTGAGCCAACAAAGGCTGTTATAAAAGCAATGATGGAGCAGCAATCCGGCCGAATCATCTATCTGTCCAGCACGGAAGGGAAGGATCCTACCCCGCATTATATCGCTTTCGGTACGGCAAAGGGGGGTCTTGATACCTTCGCCCGGTATATCGCGCAAGAGTATGGCTCCTATGGAATCACCGCCAATGTTGTGGCACCCGGATTGGTCCGATCGGATGAGACCTTCATGATATCGGAAGAGGAGAGCCGCGTCATAGGCAGCTTTACCCCGCTTGGCCGGATCGCCGAGCCAGAGGATATAGCGGGTGTGATTGCTTTTCTCGCCGGAGATGGCGCGGGGTTCCTGACAGGCACCTACACGCCCGTTACCGGCGGTCTAGTCATGGAGTGAGGCTGCCCACAACATGAAGTGGTTTTAAACTGCGAAAGGCATCCCGTTGGGATGCCTTTCGCAGTTTAAGATAAATAGGTTGGAATAATTGCTATAAAATTTAAACTTTTTTTACAAATTCCGATTTTAACTTCATCGCGCCAAACCCATCAATTTTGCAATCAATATCATGATCACCTTCAACGAGGCGAATATTTTTTACTTTTGTGCCTATTTTTATAACCGATGAACTTCCTTTCACTTTCAGGTCTTTAATGACAGTAACAGTATCGCCATCGTTTAGTACATTTCCGTTAGAATCTTTGATCATCTTATGATCTTCACTCATTTCAGCTTCAGATTCTTTCGACCACTCATGGCTGCACTCCGGACAAATAAATAATCCACCGTCTTCGTACGTATACTCCGAATTACATTGAGGACAATTTGGAAAATCCGCCATCATTTACTCTCTCCTTTTTCGATGCTTGGGTTATTGAGATAATAATCACGCAGTTCCTTTTGGAAACGATGAAAGTGACTTGATAAAACTTTAATATTTCTTTCAATTTTGATTTGCTTTTTGGGATCATTCTTGCATTGATTCAATCGGTCAATGTTCTTATCTATTTTCTCCCTGAGCGTTATAATGAATCCAATTGCAATATGTGCTGCTGCCAGCTCCTCCAGATCGATTGCCAAAGCTTGTCCTAGATTCCGAATACCCTCGATGTGTAACGACTTTTTCACGAAAAAAACTTCTGGAGTAAAATCCTCGCGAAAGTCTTGCCCGGGTACTTGTCTCCAAAAATCATTCCATTCCCTTAAAAGCCCTGTTGCGTACAACAGGTATTTTAAAAACCCGCATAACCATGCCGTACAACTTGTATTACGCTGTGTACATCCAATTCCATTTGCAAGGTGCCGACAGCCATTACAGCAGGAGCCCCCATTTGTTATACAGACCTTGCAAATCAAATCGGAGCCGGTTTCATACAAAGCATTAACGCCAATCTTGATGACTGTCTGTCTACTCATTTTCTTTTCATTAGCATTAAAGCTTGGCATTCGCCCTTCTCCCTTTATTAAAATCAAATATTCAAAAATTTGAATATAGTAATTATAATGCAGTTAGGTCCAAATAACAATTGATGCTCCCTTGTACCTTTCTCCATTAAGCATGATTTGAAATGTGATATTATATTCATATATTCAAAAGTAAGCTATTAAGGAGTAAATTCCATGAACCAGAATCAGAATATTCAACAATTTAAAGCTGATTTTTTTAAAGCGTTAGCCCATCCCATGAGAATTCGAATACTCGAGGTTCTTAGCGAAGGCGATCGGAACGTTAACGAATTGCAGAGCATCTTAGGTTCGGAAGGTTCTGCCGTTTCTCAGCAATTGTCCGTTTTGCGAAATAAAAATGTGGTTAGTGGCATAAAGGATGGGACATCGGTGATCTATTCGTTAAGAGACCCGCTGATTAAAGAATTACTGGTTGTCGCAAAGCGCATATTTGATAATCATCTTGTAGATGCCATTTCATTGCTTGAGGTCATTCGAAATGAACAATAATCAAAAAAACAAGGGCTTTCATGAGAAACATCAAGAAGCACCTTGTTTTTTCCTTTTTTCAAGTGCCTATTCGAAGAATTAGCGCCGATTTTACAGTTTGACATAAGGCATTCCGCAAGAGTAATATTCCTATATATTCAAATAATCAAATATATAGGAATAGAGGCGTGGAAATGAAATGGACGGGGAGATATAAAGGATATCATCTACCTGATTTTCGCAAAGATCTCATTTCAGGTTTGATTGTTGGGATTATTGCCATTCCGTTAGGGATGGCGTTTGCCATAGCCTCCGGGACAAAACCGGAGTACGGAATTTATACAACCATCTTCGCCGGAATTCTCATCGCTTTATTCGGAGGCTCCAAATATCAAATTGGAGGTCCGACCGGCGCTTTTATCCCCGTTCTTTTCGCGATTGTCTTGCAATACGGGTACGAGAATTTATTGATTGCCGGTTTTCTGGCTGGAATTATTCTTGTTTGCATGGGTTTATTCAGGCTTGGCGCATTGATTAAATTTATCCCTCGTCCTGTTACCATCGGATTCACTGCAGGGATCGCCGTAATTATCTTCAGTGGTCAAATCGGGAATTTATTGGGTCTTACCAGCCTCGAAAAACATGAAAATTTCCTTCCAAACATGAAAGAAATTGTGCTGCACCTGACAACCATTAATCTCTATAGTGTCACTACCGCAGCCATTTGTTTGATGGCTATCCTGCTGTCGACGAAATACTTGCCCAAGATTCCCGGTTCATTAGTAGGGCTTGTCTTATCAAGCGTTGTGGCTTCCTTGTTCTTTAATGGCCATTTAGCAACCATTGGATCTTCATTCGGAGCAATTCCGAGCACACTGCCTCATTTCCATTTCCCGCATATAACATGGGATCGAATAAATACGATGATTTATCCCGCGCTTACTATTGCTATGCTGGGCGGTATAGAGTCCTTATTATCGGCTGTTGTAGCTGATGGAATGACCGGCACTCGTCATAACAGCAATCGTGAGTTAATTGGACAGGGCATCGCGAATATGGTAACTCCGCTTTTTGGAGGAATCCCGGCGACCGGAGCCATTGCGCGGACAGCAGCCAACATTAAAAATGGGGCTGTATCTCCGATTTCCGGTATCATACATGGAATTGTTGTTTTTCTTATACTCATTTTGTTTGCTCCTTACGCTTCTAATATCCCTCTTGCAAGCATGGCTCCCATTCTGATGCTCGTTGCGTGGAATATGAGTGAGCGAAAAGAATTTGCATCTGTCCTAAAAACGAAAACAAGCGATTCTTTTATTTTGCTGATTACCTTTTTACTAACCGTATTCACAAATTTAACGACGGCTGTCGAAGCAGGGTTAATCATTTCCGTTATTTTGTTTGTAAAACGAATGAGTGGATTGTTGAAGGTGACCAAAGTTCTGCCCGATTCATCCGTCAAAAACAATAAAGTTAAAGCGTACATGGTTAGCGAAGGCCATGATTGTCCTCAAATCAATATTTATACCCTCGATGGTCCGCTATTCTTCGGTACCGCCAATATTCTGGAAAAAAGCATCATGGACTCTACTCATTTAAAACCAAAAATTTTGCTGCTTCGCATGTCAAAAGTACCCTATGTGGATACGACAGGTGAGTTCAGGCTTGCCCGATTGGTGAAAGACTTCAAGAAATCAGGCGGGACCGTCCTTATTTCGGGCATTCAACCACAATCAATGGAAGTATTCGAGAAAACAGGATTGTATATGCTCGTAGGAGAGAACTGTTTTTTTAACCATACAGGCGAAGCGATTGATTATGCTTTAATCCACCTGGATCACAATAAGTGCATAGGCTGTAAACATTTCGCATTCCGTGAATGCAAGAAGCTGTCGGACGCTTCACCATGTTCCGAAACGCCGTTTCCTGAAACAAGTAAGGGTTTTTGAATTAAAAGACAAAGCCCGCTACAGTAATTGCAGCGGACCTTCATAGCATTTTCTCTATTCTTCGTAGATCTTAGTCAACATAGCGCCAAGAGCGTTAAGCGCCTCTTCCTCGCGCTCGCCGTCCACTTCCAGCGTTACTTCGTCGCCTTTTGCCAGACCAAGGGTTAACAGGCCAAGCGAGCTTTTGCCGTTTACTTTTTTTGTTCCTTTGATCAGCTTCACACTGCAAGGGAACTCCGATGCCGCTTGAACAAAAAGCTTAGATGGACGGGCATGGAACCCGGATGGATGGATAACGGTATAGGTTTGCGATAGCATTATTGTGGTCTCCTTTGCTTAACGAATTGTTGGACTTCTTCCTGCGTGCTCATGGCAAGGGCTTCTTCCGCCAGAGCCGCCCATTCCGGCTTGGACAACTGCCCCACCAGCTCGCGGGCGGGCAATATGGAACCCGCGCTCATGCTGAACTCGTCTAACCCCATTCCGAGAAGGAGAGGAATAGCCGTCTGGTCGCCCGCCATTTCGCCGCACATGCCGGCCCAAATGCCAGCCCGTTCAGCCGCCTTAATGACCATGTTCACGAGTCTCAGGATCGAAGGATGATACGGCTGATACAGATAAGCCACCGATTCGTTCATCCGGTCGGCTGCCATTGTATATTGAATCAGATCGTTTGTACCGATACTGAAGAAATCGACTTCCTTTGCGAAAATATCGGCCCCAATCGCGGCAGCCGGAATTTCGATCATCATGCCCACTTCAATCGAGCCCGACACCTGAACCCCTTCCTGCTCCAGCTTCGCTCGTTCTTCCTCGAGAATACGCTTCGCTTCGCGAAGCTCGCTCAGCACCGCAATCATTGGAAACATGATGTTCAGCTTGCCATGCACGCTTGCCCGTAGCAAGGCCCGGAGCTGGGTACGGAACAAGTCCTCCCGTTTGAGGCATAACCGAAGCGCGCGTAATCCCAGGAACGGGTTGCTTTCCTTCGGCAGTTCCAGATAAGGGAGCTCCTTATCCCCGCCGATATCCAGCGTGCGAATAACGACGCGTTTGCCGTCTAATTTCTCAAGCACATGCTTGTAAATTTGGAACTGCTCTTCTTCCGTCGGGAATGAATTGCGTCCCATATAGAGAAACTCCGTGCGGAACAGCCCAACGCCGTCGGCGCCGTTCTCCAGCACTTTGTCCAGGTCTTCGATGCTGCCAATGTTGGCCGCAAGCTCGAGATGCTGGCCATCGGCCGTTACCGACGGCTGCTCGGCCAGACGCTTCAGCTGTACTCTGCGTTCATCGTATTGCTTCTTTTTCGCCTGATACTCGGCCAGCACTTCTTCCGAAGGATCCACAATCACTTTGCCCTCCGTCGCATCCATAATGACCAGTGCGCCGTCCGCAACGGCTGCTGCCGAAGGGCCCGCGCCTACTATCGCAGGAATCTCAAGCGAACGCGCCATAATAGCGGAATGCGAAGTACGGCTTCCGATCTCCGTTACAAAGCCGCGGATATAATTCAGGTCCAGCTGCGCGGTATCCGACGGCGTCAGATCCTCTGCCAGGATGATGGTCTCCTCGGAAATGCCGGAGAGCGAAGCATACGGCTTGCCGATCAGGTGGCTCATCACCCGACCGGAGACGTCTTTGACATCGGCTGCGCGCTCGCGGACCATCTCATTGTCCAGCTCCAGCAGCATTCCGACAACGGCTGTCGTTACTTCGTGCAAAGCGTATTCCGCATTAAGCTTCTCGTCTGCGATTTTGTCGAGCACCGAATCCACTAGGTCCGGATCCTCCAGCAAAAAAAGATGCGCTTCGAAAATTTCTGCTTTTTGCGCGCCTAGTCTTTCCTCGGTTTTTACGCGGATCTCTTCGATCTCGCCTTTGGATTTCTCGATGGCCTGCCGGAAACGGCCGGCTTCCGCCTCAGCATCCGTAATCGTCTCCTGCTGCGGGATATAGGATGAATGGTTAAACCGAAAAACCTTTGCGATAGCAACTCCGGGAGATGCGGCAACACCGGTAATTATATTAGCCATACTGCGTACCTCACTAATGTTTGTTTTTCTCAAGCCTGGTTCTTAACGCTGATTTGCGACAGCTTCGTAGCTTTCAAGGATCAGCCCGTATACCGGATGTCCTTCCGGAATCGAAGTATAATGCGACACGGTCTGTCCGATACCCTTGTCTTTAATCGATTGCTGCAGCTCAGCGGCTTCCGGATCATCGGCGTTAACGAAGTGAAGCGCCGCCGCCATTACTTTTGCCAGCTGAACGGGCCTCATCCCTTGCTCATGGGCTTGCAAAGCCGGCTTCACGAGACGGTCATTGGGCGACAGCTTGCGGATCGGCGACCGTCCAACGCGGGTAACCTCATCGGTCAGCTGGTCGTTGCGGAACCGTCCGATAATCTTCTCGATATATTGATCATGTGCATCTTGGTCAAAGCCATATTGCGCAACAAGTACGGCCCCCGTCTCCTTCAAGGTCGCCTTCACTTCGCCAACGATGGTCTCGTCGGCCATCGCCTGCTGGATCGTCTCGTAACCGCGAAGGCTTCCCAGGTAGGCGGCGGCGCAATGTCCGGTGTTAACCGTGAACAATTTACGCTCGATATAAGGCATCAGATTGCTTACGTAATGGACGCCGGCAACCGGTTTGTACCCTTCGAGCATCGCGGATTCGTCCACGACCCACTCATAGAATGGCTCAACCGTCACCTCTAGAGGATCCTCATTGTGCTGAATCGGAACAATCCGGTCAACGGCCGCATCCGGAAATGCAACCAGCTTGGTTGCCTTCGTCTTTGTCTCTTCATCGAGATGCCCGAATACATGCTCTTTCAGCTGGGTGCTGCCGCCGATAGCGTTCTCGCAGGCGATGATATGCAGCGGCCCCCCTCCGGATTCGATCCGCTTCTCGATACCGCGGGCGATACCCGCCGCAATATGCTTCAAGATGTTGACGCCTACGGCTGTGGTCACCAGGTCGGCTTCCGCTACTGCCGCCGCAACATCGTCTATTTTTGTTCCGTCAATGGCGGTCACGCCTGTTACCTGCAGCTGGTCCTTGGCTTCGTTCGCCAGCGTTACCGTGTAGGCACGGCGCTTCTGAAGCTCCGTAACAAGCGCCTGGTTGACGTCGGAAAAAATAACTTCATAACCCGATTGCGAAAGTAGGAGTCCGATAAATCCTCGTCCGATGTTGCCTGCTCCAAAATGCAAAGCCTTCATTATTCCATCCCGCTTTCGAAGATCTCGATCATCTCTTCGGCCGTGGAGGCCTTCAAGATCCGTTCCAGATTGTCGTCATCGGAGCAAACCATCGCTACATTCGTCAGAATGTCCAGATGATCGTCGCCAACCGCCGCAATGCCGATAACCAGATGCGCGATATTTCCTTCGCCGAAATCCACGCCAGCCGGAATTTGAACGATGGACAGGCCCGTCGACTTGATGGAGCCTTTCGATTCGTTTGTTCCGTGAGGGATAGCAAGGCCGCCGCCCATGTAGGTGGATAGGGACTGCTCGCGTTCAACCATGCTTTCCACATAGCTGGGATCAGCGTGACCTGCGTTAACCAGCAATTGGCCCGCCATGCGAACCGCTTCGAATTTATCCTTTACCGCTGCATTCAATTTCACTTTATCCGTAGACAAAATACTCACTGTACGTCACTCGCTTCCGCTTTTATATTGAAAAACATTCTAAGATGTATGGTTAAGTAATCTCGAATTGCCTCTTCATCGCCAGCCTCGAGCAGATCAATCATGACCGTATCGAGCAGCATGGCGCTTATTTCGCTTAATACCTCGAGCGCTTCCTTCGTTAAGATCCGAGGCGCCAGCATTAATAAAAAGTGGCTTAAACGGGACGGCGATGCCGTCTCCAAAGTAATGGGAGCTTCCAACCGGTATAACGATAGCGACGGCCTCGTTATTTCTTCGCCGCGGGTATGAAATAAAGCTACCGCGGTGCCCGGTATCATCTGACTGCCGCTTTGTTCACGCTGCAGCAGCCGCTGCGCTGCAAGACCGGCATCCGTCAGCACGCCTTTGGCTGCTTCCCGCGCGCAGGCTTCTTCCAGAATAACCGGCAAGTCTCGGCTCTCTTCCTTGATCAACACAACCTCAAAGCGCCGGATCAGGCTCACCATCTCGTCGAGCGTCGTCTTAAGGCTTACCAGCTGCTCGAAGGTAGAGGCTTCGCTTCCCGTCTTCTCTTCCTTGGTCAAAGTGCCGTCCCGTTTCTGGATTAAGCCCGTCTGGACGAAAACCCTCAATCGGTCCGTCTCTGCTTGCGTTAAGAGAGGACTAACCTTAATATATTGCTCGCCGTTAAGAGGCAGATCTACCGTGGATATGATCAGATCGTATTTGTCCTTCTCCGTCCTCGAGGCTTCGTACCACGATACCCGGTCAACGATATGAATTTCCGGCAGTTCCTTCTGGAGCCTGATCTGCAGCAGCTTGGAGGAGCCGATTCCGCTTGAGCAGACCAGGATAGCCCGGACATTTTGCCGCAGCTGCTTCAGCCGCTCGAGCGATGCTCCGAAATGCATGACGAGGAATCCGATTTCCTCATCCGGCACAGCCACATCGGTAAAGACGCGGTTTGCCGCTTTGCGAACGATATGAAATAAAGACGAATAATCCTTCTTGATCTGATCGAGAAGCGGATTACGGATATTCGTGCCTTCGTGCAGCCTCTGCAAGGCGTCCTTCAAGTGGAGGAATAGCCCGTCGCGCAGAGAGCGGTCTTTGTTGTATTCGGCATTCATGGCCTGCTGCACATGCTCGATCAGGGAACGAACCGTATCGGTTAAAATCAAATCATCCGCAGGCAGCACGGATAGATCGTCGCTCTGGACGGAACGCAGAAGCCTGCCGATATAAGCCGTCTCTGCTGGCGGAAATGCTCGTTCCGTCAGCGCGGCTAACCTTTCCGTCAGATATACCGCATCGGATTCCTGACGTAACGCCGCAACGGAAGAAGCCTCAACCGTCTTGCCCGCTTTGATTCGCCTCAGCGCAATGGACAGCCTGATCAACAGATCGGTATAAGCGCCCTCGCTTAACCGGCTGCCTCCGTATTCTTCCCAGCTCCATAAGATTTTCTCGACGGCTTCCATCTCCGATTGACCAACAATCGCAAGCAGCCGCCGGTCAAGGGGATGTGCCGGGAGCTCGTTGCGGCTGGAGATCAGCTCCGTATCTTCGAACCGGTCCCTTATGATCTGGCGAATCATCTCGCGCATATGCTCTTCCTGGCCGGTAAGCTCAATCCCGTAGCCCCTTCTTCGGGTCAAGGTTGCCTCGAACCTCTGCACCCATTGGTCAAGATCGTCCAGATCATTGGCTACGGTAGGAATCGTCACCTTGAACTCATGCGCCAGAGCGAACAGCTTAACTGGCTCCTCGCTCTCGAGAAGGAGGCAAAGCAAATAGATCTGTCTCTCCTCCGGCGAGTATTCAATCTCTTCCGATACGCTAACGAGCTGGGCTAATCGGTCAAGCGCCGCTTGATTGCCTTGAAGCCTTATGCCGGAGCCTGATTTTTTAAGCAGCCTTGCACCTTCGGCACGCAGGATCTCCTCCACCGCTGCCAATTCCCGGTGTACGGTTCTGGAACTCACCTGAATTTCTTCCGCGATTTGCGCCGCCGTCAGATCGTGATCATTCCGCAGCAGCAGCTCTAGAATTCGGCGGGACCGGCTGGATATACGCATTCACACAACCCTTCCTATAACGATAGAATGGCCCCAGCGCCGGAAAATAATCTCCAGCGCTGGCAGCCTTGATGAGAAAGGATTCTTACGAAAGCCGGTCTACGAGTTTGTCATACTCCGGACTTTTCAAGAAATTATCGATTGAAATATGCTCGGCTTTCGGCGCCTGAATTTTAGCGCGGTCCGTCAGCGTTTTGTGCGTAATGACGATGTCGGCGTCGCCGGGAATATCGCTGATTGCCGTATTAATGACGGTCACGTCCGAGCCTGCGGCTTTCATCTTCTTGCGAAGAATCGATGCGCCCATTGCGCTGGAGCCCATGCCGGCGTCGCAGGAGAAGACGATTTTATGAACGTCCTCTTTCGCTTTGACCGTTTCGCTTGCTGCCTCAGCATGCTGAACGGCTTGCGAAGCCGCTGCCGGAGCCGCAATCGCTGTTGCAGCTGC
>NZ_BILY01000011.1 GCF_004000805.1 Paenibacillus glycanilyticus NBRC 16618 | reverse complement strand
GTGTAGTAATTCTTTTTAGGAGGGGAAATCGTGCATCAGTCATCACCAGACGTAGTAACCTTTGGGGAATCGATGGCATTGTTTATGCCGCAGGAGCATAAGGCTTTGGAACGGGCAGCAACGCTGGAGCAAGGCTTTGGCGGCGCGGAAAGCAACGTGGCAATCGGACTTGCAAGACTCGGATGCTCCGTAGGCTGGTTCGGCGCGCTTGGCAACGATCCATTCGCCCGCATGATTGTGAAAACGCTTCGCGGGGAAGGCGTTGACGTATCGCGCGTGAAATTCAGCGACGAAGCCCCGACAGGCATGATGTTCCGCGAGCAGGTAGCGGGCCGCCTTGCCGTTCATTACTACCGCAAGCATTCCGCGGCAAGCCGGATGACACCGGAAGAGCTGGATGCGGATTATATCCGCGGAGCCAAGCTGCTCCATATTACGGGCATTACGACGGCTCTTAGCGAAAGCGCGAAGCAAACGGTGCTTCGGGCCGTGCAGATTGCAAAAGAGGCTGGCATAAAGATTTGTTTTGACCCGAATCTGCGCCTTAAGCTATGGTCGATTGAGGAAGCGCGAGAAGTGCTGCTCCCTCTTGCAGAAGAAGCGGATTACTTCCTGCCGGGTTGGGACGAGCTGAAGCTTTTGTACCAGACGGATGATTTCGAGGAAGTGAAGGCAAAGCTGAAGCAGCTCAAAGCGGTTACGGTTATTAAAGGACTTGGCGACACGACGGTTGTGCTTGATAACGGCGAAGAAGTAAGCGTCCCGTTCTATCCGGCCGAGAAGGTAGTCGATACGGTTGGAGCAGGCGACGGCTTCTGCGCGGGCTTCCTCGCTGGCGTGATGAAAGGCATGACGCCAGTGGAAGCGGTTGGCCTGGCCAGCATCAACGGCTCGCTTGTCGTGCAAATGCGCGGTGACTGGGAGGCTCTTCCGGAGTGGAGCGCCGTTGAACAGCGAATGTCCTCTAAAGCGTGGGTGGAGCGATAACAATGGCTGATTCGAACGTTTCTGGATCCAAGGGGCAGCGCCGCCGCGAAGCGATTTTGCAGCTGCTCAAGCAGCAAGGACGCATTACGATTCAAGAGCTGGTGGAACGCTTTGATTGCTCGGAGGCGACGGCTAGACGCGATCTTGAGCAAATGGAAGCGACTTATCCGATTATTCGAACCATCGGCGGTGCGATGTATGACGGCATGAATACGGTCCGCGACACGGCGTTTGCGGAACGGGAAGGGCTGTCGTATCTGGAGAAGGAGCGTATCGCCGCCAAAGCGGCATCGCTTATTGAAGAAGGCGATGTGATTGGCTTGTCGGGCGGAACAACGAACTATCTGATTGCCAAGCTGCTTAAGCTGAGAAGCGGGATTACCGTTGTTACCAACGCCGTCAATATCGCGATGGAGCTTGCGGGCAGCAGCGTCCAGGTTGTCGTAACCGGCGGCATTATGCGGCATAACAGCTTTGAGCTGTGCGGGCCGCTTGGCGAGGGAATGGTCGCGCATCTGAATATCGGCAAAATGTTCATCGGAGTGGACGGCATATCCGCTGCCGGCGGCATTACGACCTATTCCGAGCAGGAAGCCCAGATTGCCAAGGCGCTTATCAAACGATCTCATACCACGTATGCGGTGTTTGACCAGACAAAGGTAGGCAAAACCTCGTTATTCTCGATCGCTGCGCTTCCCGAGCTGCAGGCTTTTATTACCGATGTGCCGTTAACGGGAGATCTGGCGGACAAAGCCGGGCAGCATCAGATCGTTGTCCATGTGGCAGCGGAGCAGGAATAGCTGGCCCAATAGAATAAGGGCTGCGTGAAAGTCGTAAGGATGACTTTCGCGCGGCCTAGCCGAAAAATAGAAAGAGCGGTTGAAAGGGAGATCATCCCCTTCAACCGCTCTTTGTTTTACTCGACCGAGTAGACTTGTCTGCCGTTTACCCAAGTCGACCGTACTTTCCCGAAATCAGATTCGGCAAGCACGAGGTCCGCTTGTTTGCCAACCGCGATGGAGCCGGTCCGCTCGAACAAGCCGAGCTGTCTTGCCGGGTTGGCGCTGGCATAACGGCTGATCTCATGGACGGATAACCCGGAATTCTCCAGCATGTAACGGAAAGCGTTAATCATCGTCAAGCTGCTGCCGGCCAGATTGCCTTCCTGCAGCCTTGCTACGCCATCCTTCACGATAACGGGAAGTCCGCCAAGGTCATACAAGCCATCCGGTCTTCCGGCCGCGGAGATCGCATCGGTAATAAGAATAAGCTTATCCTCCGGCTTGGAGGAAGCGAGCAGCTTGATCGCTCCCGGATGCACGTGATGGCCGTCAGCGATAAGCTCGGCGTAAATCCGGTCATCGGTCAGCACGGCGCCTACGGTGCCCGGCTCGCGGTGATGAAGCGGGCGCATGGCGTTATAAGTATGAACGGCATGCGTAAGTCCAGCTTCCGCCGCTTGCGTCATCACTTCAAAGGTTGCATCGGTATGGCCGCATGCGACAACGACGTTATGGTCGGACAGCCATTTGATTGCGTCGATGGCGCCTTCATTCTCGGGAGCGAGCGTCAGCAGCTTGAGAATGCCCGGATAACGCGCCGTCCAATCCTCCAGCCAGTCGATACGCGGCGGCGACAGGAAGGCCGGATTTTGGGCTCCAATCCACTTGAGGCTGATAAAAGGTCCCTCCAAGTGGACGCCAAGCAGCGGAGCGTACGGCATATCTTTTTTCATATAAGCGCTGGTTGCTTGGAATACCGCTTCAATCGCTTCTTGCGAGGCCGTTACGGTTGTAGCCAGCATCCCGGTCGTGCCTTGGGAAGCATGGAACTTCGTAATCGTGTCGTAGCTTTCTTCATTGGCATCCATGAAATCTCCGCCGAATCCGCCGTGTACGTGGACATCGATAAAGCCCGGAAGCAGCCAAGCGCCTTGTCCGTCCAGAACTTGATCATAGCCCGTTGTCTCTAGCTTGGCTTCATTAACGCCAGCAATAATACCGTCCTTGATGCTTACGCTGCCTTCCGTCACGCGGTCTTCCAGAACGATCTTTACGTTATGAATGAGCAGCGAATTGCCGCCTGGTTGTGTCATTATCCCAACATCCTTCCCGCCTCGCGGTCAAGAAGCACGGTTACGCGCGGATGCGTCTGGAGCAAGGATGCCGGTACCTCCGTCGTAATGGGGCCGGTCAACGCTTGTTTGACGATATCCGCTTTATCCGCGCCGCGTACCACGAGAACAATCGAATTTGCCTTCAGAATGGAGCCAACGCCCATCGTAATCGCGTATTCCGGCACTTCGTCCATGCTGGCGAAAAATCTCGCATTCGCTTCCCGCGTCTCATCCTTCAGCTTCACGACGTGAGTTTCGCCCGATAAAGCATGATCCGGCTCATTAAAGCCGATATGGCCGTTATGGCCGATTCCGAGAAGCTGGACATCAATCTGCCGTTCCAGCAGCATGCGGTCATACTGCGCGCATTCCGCATCAAGATCCTCCGCCATGCCGTTTGGAAGAAAAGTCTGCGTATCCGGAATATCGATATGAGCGAATAAATGCTTGTTCATATAATAAGCGTAGCTTTGATCGTTATAAGGCTTCAGCCCGACATATTCGTCAAGGTTAAACGTCGTAACATCGGCAAAGGATACGTCGCCTTTGCGGTATTTCTCTACCATTTTGGCATAAATGCCTACGGGTGTCGATCCTGTTGCAAGTCCTAGTACCGCGTTTGGCTTCGATTTAACGATATCGATGAATAGCTCGGCCGCAAAGGCGTCCAGCTCTAATTGCGTGTCAAAAATCCGTACGTCCATGGAAGATGCCCCCTCAATCTCATTTGACTCTATTCTAAATTATATTATTCATTTTAACAACAAAATTGATTGTAAATTTCATTTTAATGATTATAAACGTCAAAAATACAGTCAGGTCTTGTCCTATCCTTGCTCCGCTCCCGATCGCTGGGTTATGATGAACAAAAGTATTCTCGCAAAGCTTAAAGCTTATGCTTAAATGCCTGTGGCCATTTAGCATACGGCGGAGGTTGGCTATACAAATAGGAGGATTGCCCTATATGACAGTAGAGCAAATATCGGGGGCAAGCGCTTCCACATCGAAACGCAAAAGCGAGCATATCCGCATTTGCCTGCAGGAGAACGTAACGGGGGAAGGAATTGAGACGGGATTTGATCAATTTCGTTTCCGTCATAATGCCCTTCCCGAAATCGCGTTTGACGATATCAGGCTGGATACGGAATGGCTGGGGCGCCGCATGCGAACGCCCTTGCTGGTCAGTTCGATGACTGGAGGCACAAACGAAGCAGGAGCGATTAACCGGCGCCTGGCCGAAGCGGCGGAAACAAGGGGCTGGGCGATTGGCCTGGGATCAATGAGGGCCGCAATCGAACAAGAGGAGCTGGCGGCTTCCTTTTATATAAGAGATATCGCGCCATCCGTACCCGTGATCGCAAATCTAGGCGCCGTTCAGCTCAATTACGGTTATGGGGTCGATGCCTGCCGCAGGGCGGTGGAAATCGCGGAGGCCGATGCGCTTGTTCTTCATCTGAACAGCATGCAGGAAGTGTTTCAGCCTGAGGGGGATACGAACTTCCGCTCGTTGCTGCCCCGGATTGAGGAGGTGTGCCGCGCTTTGTCCGTGCCTGTGGGAGTTAAGGAAGTAGGCTGGGGAATTGACGCCGGTACGGCTGCGGCTCTTGCTTCGGCAGGCGCAGCCTTTATAGATGTAGCGGGAGCGGGCGGAACATCCTGGAGCCAGGTGGAAAAATACCGCCAGAATGATCCGATGCGAAGGCTCGCGGCCGAAGCTTTCGCCGGCTGGGGGATTCCGACCGCCGAGAGCATAAAGGAAGTGAAAAGCCGCCTTCCAAATACGACGGTCATTGCGAGCGGCGGTCTTCAGCATGGCGTTGACGCGGCGAAGTCGATTGCGCTTGGCGCCGATATTGCAGGCTTTGGACGGGCTCTTCTTCCGCGAGCGGCAAACGGAGAGACAAGGGTATCGGTCGAGCAGCTCATTGAGCAGTTCGAGCGTATTGAATTTGAGCTGCGCGCAGCCATGTTCGGAATCGGCGCCGCGTCGATTTCCGATCTTCAGCATACAACCCGGCTTATTCCAGCGCGGTAAGCAATTAAGTACGGGAAGTTAGGCGAATACTAGACTGTCGGTTGGGTACACGATGGTTGAATGGCGTATAGGGAGGGCACAGCATCCATGACGGTGGAGACAAAGGTGTGGGACGGCGGATGGATTCAAGCGAAAATTCCGCTTCCTTTTTCATTAAAATGGGTTAACAGCTATTTGATTCCAGAGGACGGCGGGGCATATACCGTTATTGATCCCGGTCTGCATACGGATGACGCGCTTGCGGCTTGGGAGGAGGTATTCCTTAACCATGGTTTAAGTATGGAGCAAATCAAACGCATTGTGCTTACGCACCAGCATCCGGACCATTACGGTCTTGCCGGGTATTTCCAAGAGCGGACGGGCGCGCCCGTGTATATATCGGAACGTTCCCACGGTTATACGCGTCGTTTGTGGGGAGAGAGCAGCACGTACTCGGAGGAGCTCCGCGCGCATTTCGCCATCCACGGGATGCCGGATGAGCTGACGCTCGACATTAAGAACAACCTGGACGGATTTGTCCGCCAAGTATCGCCGCAGCCTGAAGTGACCTACCTGAAAGCTGGCGGAACGATACGGCTTGGCGGAACGGAATGGCAAATGATTGATGCCCCGGGACATGCTTTCGGGCAGCTGTGCTTCTACGAGCCCAATAAGGAAATCATGATATGCGGGGATCAGGTATTGCCCCATATCACGCCGAATATTGCTTTTAATCCGGGTGAGGAAGAGGATCCGCTTGGCTGTTTCCTAAACAGCCTGGACGAGTTGTTAGGCTACAAGGTGAAGCTGGCTTTCCCCGGCCATCGGGAGCCGTTTGACGATTTTATCAACCGGATCTTTGAAATAAAAGAGCATCATAAACGTCGGCTGAGTAAAATGTGGGATATGCTTCGAGAGCCAAGCAGTGCTTTTGAAGTATGCGAGCATCAATTTGGCGGTCATCTGAGGACGAATCCCCATAATTTGCGCTTTGCCATGTCGGAGACGATTGCCCATCTCCATTATTTGGAGAAGCGGGGGAAAGTGATTCGGACAGGTACGCCGGATACGGTCATGTTCCGGACTGCCGAATAAAGGAATAGGAAGAAGGCTTCACGGTTGTGAGGCCTTTTTTATTTAACTTCTGGCCGCTCTTAAATAGGATTTGAGCTGATTCGTTTGTTCGGATGACAAGTCCAATACGCTTTCGTTAAATCGGTTGCAGGCATGCTCATACAGCTTCCGGTCAATCTCGTTTTTTAGAATGACGTTTTTGATGGCATCGCCGGATAACGTGCTGTATGCCGGGCGGTTAGGCGTTACATTGACTTTAGGGTAATACTGCGGTTTCCAGTTCATGATTTGCGCAAGCAGAAATAACGAAATGTCATATTGCTCCGCAAGGCCGACAAAAGCGAAATGTTTGTCTAGATGAGAGCGGGCTTTTTTGAAACTTGGATACGGGTTATTGATTTCGCCCGTTATCATCCTGGCTTGAAGATTGCAGTACTCGGCATCGTAGTAAGGGTTAAGAACATACTCCTCGAAGGTAAGCTCTTTATCGTAAGAGACTTCGTATGCAGGATTTTTATACTTGAAGTAAAAATGGGAGAGGGTCCGTTCGAGAGGATGGCGAAGCATCGTAATATACCGGTAAGGCCGCTTCGTAAAATGATGAATGCCGTAAATGAAATGTCCGCATAAGGCATCCGCGTCGATAAGCTCCTCACTTAATTGAATGCCGTCCGTCAGCGTATGGAAATGAACGGTGTTCGGACAATTATCGGTGATCGTCTGGGTAAACGAGGAGCCAGCCGTTTTTGGAATATGCAAATAAAATAGCAGCTTGTTCGTCATGGTTCCATCTCTGTTTCGAGGCTTGAGGGGGCAAGCAGCCGGCTCCGAATGTAGGCCATCGCTTCGATAACCGAATCGGCTACGGAGCGTTCATCCGTCTTAAGTACAAGCTCTGCCCGAAGGGGCGGTTCATAAGGGGCAGAAAGGCCGGTAAAATGCATGATTTCCCCGGATCTTGCTTTTTTGTACAATCCTTTTGGATCTCTGCGCTCGCATTCCTCAACCGTGCATTGCACGTACACCTCGATAAAATCGCCCGGTTTACACAGTGCCCTCACTTTGTCCCGGTCTTGTCTGTAAGGGGAGATCGCGGCTACTATCGTTATCATGCCGGCATCGGCAAGCAGCTTCGCTATTTCGCCAATCCTGCGGATATTCTCCGACCGATCCTCCGGACTAAAGCCCAGATCCCGGTTTATTCCGTGCCGGAGATTGTCGCCGTCCAAAATGTAGGTGCGGCAGTGCTGTTTATGCAGTTCATTCTCTATAGCCGCAGCTAGAGTGGATTTGCCGGAACCGGACAGGCCGGTCAGCCAAAGGATACAACTTCGGTGACCATTCAGTCGTTCTCTGTCTTCTCGGGTTATACAGGAGGTATGCCATTTGATATGTCTCTCATTCCTCTCTTTCATTCTTGCTGGCCACTCCTCTCGCAATTTTCTTTTACTACCAAACTATTCCAGATTATAGAAAAGGTTCGGAGAGGAGCTGCATCATAGAAAAAGCTGTCCTGCAATGCAGGACAGCTTTTTTCGCCAGTTTCTATTCCTTTAATCTTTCCGCTTCTTCTTCGCGACCGGCTTGCTTGCGGTGAGCCAGACGGCTTGCGGCTGCAGCGGCAATTGCTCCAACGATATCATCCAGGAAAGTATGGATTTGACCGTCGTTCTTGTCATTAAGCTTTTTCAGAATACCCGGCTTCAGCTTGTCGATATAGCCAAAGTTAGTAAACCCGATGCTGCCGTATACGTTAACGATGGAAAGAGCCAATATTTCATCGCATCCGTACAGGCCTTCGTCATTTCGGACCATCTCTTGCAGCGGAGCCATCAGCTTGCCTTCTTCCGCCAGAAGATCGAGCTGGATGCCGGTTAATACGGCATTCTGCACTTCTCTTTTGGACAGAACGGCTTCCACGTTAGCGATGCACTCGTCCAGCGTCAGTTCGGGATAATAATCCTTCTGAAGAAAATGCACGAGCTGTGCAATAGATGTTTTGGATACCCCGCGTTTGTCGAGCCATTCATTGGTGGCTTCCGCGACTTCGCGGCTGTTTAAGCTGTAAGTGACTTGTTTGAACAATTTCGTTAACCCCCTCAGATTTTGTGGACAAAACTGGTCTAAAAAAGGGAAGGGCTCGTATACATAGTACTACAAATCAACAAATGTACAAAGTCGCCGAACAGGCAATACACTATTTGGGAGGAAATTTCAATGACTCAAACAAGATGGATTCGCCGTGCAGCAATTTGCGGTGTGCTGGTTTTTCCCATTCTTGCAACAGGATGCGGCTTGATTTCGCAGGATACGAAAGGGGAAATCGACCCGCCACAGCAAACCGCATCAACAGGTAACGTAGACGGCACAAATACGGGACAGGCTGTTATGCCTGGACAAGATGAAGACTCCAACCTGACCGTGTATCTGGAAGACCGCAACGGTTACCTCGCTCCGGTGTCGCTGAAAGCTCCGCTTACGCAGAATGCGGTAGAGGAAGCCGGCAAGAAAGCTCTCGAAATTATGGTGGACGGCGGAAGCTTCGCAAGCCAGCTACCGGAAGATTTCCGTGCGGTACTGCCAAAAGGCACGGAAGTGAAGTCGCTTCACATCGATCAAAAAACGCAAATCGCTACGGTTGAATTCGGCGGAACGTTTACGGATTACCCTGCAACGGACGAGCGTACAATCGTTGAAGCCATTACTTGGACACTGACGGCAATGGGAGCAAAAGGCGTTGAAGTGTGGTATGACGGCGCGAAGCTGCCGGAAATGCCGCAGGGCGGCTTCCCGCTTGACGAGCCGCTTACGCGTTCCGTAGGGATCAACCTTGAGGCTGCAGACGGAGTCAACTATTTGAACTCCACGCCGGTAACTCTCTACTTCTCGTCGCAAACCGCCAATGACGAACAGTATTATGTCCCAGTTACGCGTTTGATTAACCGTACCGACGAGTCCTCCGCGCAAGCGGCTATGGAGCAGCTTATTACCGGCCCGCTGAACGCCAAGAATCTGACGGCGGTTCTTACTAACGATGTTGAAGTGAACAGCATCAAACAGAAGGATGATACGGTGACGGTAGATCTGAAGGATCAGGCTTTTGAGACGGGTCTCCCTGCTCCGGCCGAGATGCTCGAAGCGATCGTCCTGTCGATTACGGAGAACACCGGTGCCGCGCAAGTTCAAATTACGATGAACGGCCAGACGGTAACCGACGAGAATAACGTAGATTACAGCAAGCCGGTATCCCGTCCTCATCATGTCAATGCGATAAAAAGCTAAGAAACCATCTACTTTAAAAGCAGTCCCGTACTGGTCGCTCAGACCGGTCGGGACTGTTTTTTGTCGGAAAAGATGCTTTTCGCAGGCTGCTTTGGTAAAATAGGAAAGATTGCATAGTCAGTACATAAGCAAAAGCGAATGATTCAGGAGGAACATAAGAATGCGGACAGACGGTCGGCAACCGAACCAGCTTCGGCCCGTTACGATAACGACAGGAGTTAACAAATATGCGGAAGGCTCCGTTCTGATTGAGGTAGGCGAGACAAAGGTCATTTGTACCGCCAGCGTTGAAGAGCGGGTTCCGCCTTTCATGAAGGGACAAGGCAAGGGCTGGATTACGGCCGAATATTCGATGCTGCCGCGAGCTACCCATACCCGTAATCATCGGGAGTCGGCAAAAGGGAAGCTGTCGGGCCGTACGATGGAAATTCAGCGTCTGATCGGACGAGCGTTGCGCTCTGTCGTGGATTTGCAGGCGCTGGGCGAACGGACGATTACCCTGGACTGCGATGTTATCCAGGCGGATGGCGGTACGCGCACAACGTCGATTACGGGCGCTTTCGTAGCGCTATGTCTCGCCGTTAACAAGCTGTCGAAAACAACGCAGTTTGCCAAATATCCGATTACGGCTTTCCTCGCCTCGGTTAGCGTTGGCGTTATACAGGAGCGCGAGCTGCTGGATCTGAACTACGACGAGGATTCCAAAGCGAAGGTCGACATGAATGTGGTCATGACCGGAGAAGGCAAATTCGTCGAGCTGCAGGGCACGGGCGAAGACTCGCCGTTCTCGCGAGAAGAGCTGAACAAGCTGCTCGAGCTGGCGGAAGGCGGGATCGAGGAATTGATCGAGAAGCAGCGTTTGGTATTGGGAGAGATCGCGGACCGGATCGGAGGGTAACGAAATGGCACAGCCTATATTAATCGCAACGAAAAACGAAGGCAAGGTTAGGGAATTCGCCCATGCTTTCGCGAAGCTTGGCCGGACGGTTGTCAGCCTGAACGAATATCCGGATTTCCCGAATATCGTGGAGGATGGCGATACGTTCTCCGCCAATGCCCGGATTAAAGCGAAAGCGGCAGGAGACGCGTTTCACGTCCCCGTGCTCGCCGATGATTCCGGCTTGCGGGTAAAGGCGCTTGATGGAGCGCCGGGAGTTTATTCGGCTCGGTACTCAGGAGAAGGCGCTACGGATGCTTCGAATAACGCCAAGCTGCTGGAAGAGCTGAAGCGCCTGAATGCGCCGGATGTGGCCGAACCTCTTGCGGACGGCACGCGGCTGTTAAGCCCCGCTCAATTCGTTTGCGTGCTTGCCTTATACGATCCGGCAACCGGCGAGTTTGTCGAGACGGAAGGCACGGTTGACGGCTATATTGCCGAGCGGCCTCGCGGCGAAGGCGGATTCGGTTACGATCCGTTATTCTGGCTTCCTCAGCTTAACCGCTCGATGGCGGAGCTGTCCAAGGAAGAGAAGCAGGGGATCAGCCATCGCGGCAATGCTCTCGCTAAGCTGATCGAAAAGCTTTCCAATAAGTAAACATGCAAAAAAACGTCACCGGTTTAATCCGGTGACGTTTTTTCTCTCTCTTTTAAGGTTTGGTGAGCGGAGCGATCGAATGATTCTGGAGGAGTGTAACGTTCGCCTTTGTTCTCCCGATTCCAACCTTCTCCTATACGTTCAAGGAATCGGGAAACAACAGCGACCGGAAGAACATTCGAATGCGCAGCGATTATCACTCCACACTCACTTCACGCTAACGCCATACTCCTTCAGCCAAGTATTCACCTGATACAAATAAGCAAACAGCTGCGGTCCGGACATCAGCTGACCAAACCAAGGTATATTCGATTTTGCCGAATCCGACTCAGCGAGCTCTCTGATCTTGCTTGCATTAATGAGCGGGAGCAGCGGAGAGGAAGGATCGTTTAATATATCCAATACAAGGCCTTTTACGGCCGCGAGATAATTCGGATTATGCGTTTTCGGATACGGGCTTTTCTTGCGCGTCAGCACGTCTTCGGGCAGCACGCCGCGTAACGCCCGGCGAAGGATACCCTTCTCGCGGTCGCCTGCCGTTTTGATTTCCCAAGGGATATTCCAGACATACTGCACGAGCCGGTGATCGCAGAACGGCACCCGCACCTCCAGCCCGGCGGCCATGCTCATCCGGTCCTTACGATCGAGAAGAGTAGGCATGAAGCGGGTAATGTTCAGGTACGACATTTTGCGCATTTTTCGTACCGTCTCGGACTCCCCGTCCAGATGAGGCACCTCGGCAATCGCCTGCGCATAACGGTCGTTGATATAATCAATCGGCTTGATCCATGCCGCAACGTCCGGCGCAAGAAGATCAGCCCGCATCGAAGAAGCAAGGGACCAAGGGAACGTATTGGCGCTTAGCGCTTCTTCGCGGTGGAACCACGGATAACCGCCAAAGATTTCGTCCGCCGCTTCACCGGAAATCGCAACGGTGGCACCCTTTTTAATCTCGCGGCAGAACAGCAGGAGGGAGGCGTCGACGTCTGCCATGCCAGGCAAATCGCGTGCCAGCGTTGCATCGCGCAGCGCTCCAACCAGCTCCGGCGTATCGAACTGGATCGGATGATGGATCGTATCCAGATGGGAAACCATGCGTTCTATCCAAGGAGCGTCGCTGTTCGGCTGGAAGGCATGCGCCTTGAAATGCTTGTCGTTATCCCGGTAATCTACGGAATACGTGTTTACATTGCCTTGGCCGGTCTGCTCGTAATAACGCACGGCTAACGCGGTTAAGGCGCTGGAGTCGAGACCTCCGGAGAGCAGCGTCCCAACCGGCACGTCCGATACCAGCTGGCGTTCGGTAGTATCCTTCAAGAGCTCGCCTACATGCTCGGCGGTCGCTTCCACATCTTCTTCGTGTGGGATAGTCTCAAGACTCCAATATTTCGTCTTGCGGACGCCGGAGCGGGTAACCGTCATGCATTGCCCCGGCAGCAGCTCCGTAATGTCTTTGTAGATCCCTTGGCCCGGCGTGCGGGCAGGACCGATGATAAAGATTTCCGCCAACCCTTCGGCCCCTACTTCGGCTTTGACAGCCGGATGGGCCAGAATGGCTTTTGGCTCGGAACCAAAAATAAAAAGTCCATCCGCAAAGCTGATGAACAACGGTTTGACGCCTAGTCTGTCGCGGGCCAGGAACATCTCCTGTTCGGTAACATCCCAAATCGCAAAGGCAAAAATGCCGTTGAACCGTTCGACGCAGGCCTTGCCCCATTCCATGTAAGACACCAGAAGAACTTCCGTATCGCAGTGGGTCGTAAAGGTTCTGCCGCGGTCCTCCAGCTCTTTCCTCAGCTCAAGCGCGTTGTAAAGCTCGCCGTTATAGACAACGACATATGTGTCATCGCCCGAGCGCCGAATCATCGGCTGAGCGCCATTCTCGGGATCAATAACGCTAAGCCTTCGGTGGCCAAGCGCGCAGTGGGATGAAATCCATGTACCCGACGCATCAGGTCCGCGCAGCGCTAATGTCTCGGTCATCTTGATCAGGCTGCTGCTGTCCTGGGTTAAATCCCGGGTCCAATCGATCCAGCCGGTTATTCCACACATAATCTCATTCCTCTCTTCTGCTGGACTCCTGTAGCGATAATATCCGTTATATGCGGAAAAAAGGGATAAAATGTCTGTCCGCCGGGGGATGCTAAAAGAGCATGTTTGTAAAAAGGAGCTGAGTATTCACCTATGTCAGGCGATGAGCGTAAAAAATATTATGTCTCGGTCCAGGCCGGGCAAATTTTGCGGGATCAGGGAGCGGCCTCCTACGAGCTGGAGGTTTTGGCAAACGATGAGGAATTTAATCAGCTGCAGGTGATGTTCGAGGATTTATCCAGCATGGATGAGGCGATAACCGGGCATTACAATTACGCGGTGGGAACGCTGCAGGACCTTCCAAGCGATAAACGGATGAATGCGGGGTACGACGCCATTCTCCGCGATATTTATCTGTTTATACACGAGCATGGAACCGAGACGACCAGGAAGCACGTAGAGGCGATGGGAATTTTGGATCCGGGCCGTCTATAAAATAGACCAACAAGGGATAATGACGCTCTCAGGAGAACATTATCCTTTTTTTTGTAAGGGGAATGTCCGAAACTGACGGATTTTGTTACCTTTGTGATACCTTTATTGGGCAAGGAGTGGTACAATGGAAGGATAAAACTAGTATTAAGGTGGAGGCATCAAGCATTGCAAAAGTTAGTGTTTTTCGTAGGTGTGGCAGGCACAGGCAAGACAACCGTAGCCAGAAAAATTTCGGAGCGCATTCCGGCTGCTTTTCTGGACCGCGATACGGTAGGGGGACGTTTCGTTGAGGCGATGCTGGAACGCAACGGGCTCGACAAGAACGACCGGGATTCGGATTTCTACAAACAAAACCTTCGCGATTTGGAATACGACACAACCAAAGATATTTGCATCGAGAATTTGGCTGCCGGACAAAACGTGTTTATGATCTCTCCCTTTACGGCAGAGCTTAAAAATAATGCTTGGATCGAGGAAGTCATCTCGGGTGCGGGCCTGACGAGAGAGCAAGTGGACGTAAAAGTAATCGTGGTTACGCTGGAGAACATTGAGCTTCAGAAGAACCGCATTATCGGGCGCCAGACCGAACGTGACCAATGGAAGCTGGACAACTGGTCGCATTTCGAGAAACGCGTAGCCTTTGTGCCGGATATTCATTGGGATATCCCGCAATCTTCCATTCTTGTTTACGACAACAGCTGCGAAATGACGGACGAGCATGTAGAGACGCTTTATCAATTTGTTGCGAGCAAATCCGCAGCTACCGTATAAATCAACCAGAGACCCGCAGGCGCCTTGCAGAATAAGGCGCTGCGGGTCTCTTTCTCAATGCACCCACTCGACAACTTCATCTAAAGGACGCCGGGTTTGCGGATGTTTCGGCTCAGCAGCGCGGTATCCGAAAGTTACCATGACCGATAGGTCGTAAACTTCCTCGTCCAGGATGCCCGCATCCTTCAAAATAGCTGTAACCTTTTCTTTGTTATACCCTTCCATCGGGCATGAATCGATGCCGATTTGCGCAGCGGCCGTCATCATGTTGGCAAGCGGAATATACGTTTGCTTGGATGCCCAGTCAATCAACGTTCTTTCGTTATCAAGGATGCGAATATCATTCTCTTGGAAGTTCTTGTACGCCGATGGAATCTGCTTGAATGCCTCATCCGACAAGCCCTTGATATTCTTGTAAATGTACTCGACGTATTTGGAATCGTATCTTACATCCTTGCGGGCAAGAAGAATGACAAAGTGGCTTGCGGTAGGGAGCTGTCCTTGTCCGCCGAAAGAAACTTCGCGGATCTTCATCCGGAGCTCTTCGTTCTGAACGACGAGGAATTTCCATCCCTCAAACCCGACGGAACTCGGAGATAGTCTTCCCGTTTCCAATATAAACCGAAAATCCTCGTCGGAGATTTTCCGGTCGGGATCAAATTGCTTGGTGGCATGCCGGAATGCGTATGCATCCAAAATTTCTTTCTTTTTTTGCGCGGTATTCACGATTTGTACGTTATTCATTATTAGTGCCTTCCTTCCATGTATCCGGTTATTGATCAACGCGTTGATAAATTAGATCTTACATTCCCGTATGCATGGCAACAAGTACGCACATTTTTGTAGGATAATATCAATATTGTGTGATAGTATTAAAAAAGATACTAAAGGATTGGCAAGGAAAAAACAGCTTATAGTTTCAAAGCGAAGGAGTTTAATCATGGACAATAAAACGGATATCATTAATTTCGGTTGCCCGGTTACCGTCACGGTAGACGTCATCGGCGGCAAGTGGAAAGGCGTTATTCTGTACCATTTGACGGAAGGGCCTAAACGCTTTAACGAGCTGCGCAGACTGTTTCCCCGGATCACGCAGCGCATGCTTACGCTGCAATTGAGGGAATTGGAAAGCGACGGCGTCATCCACAGGGAAATTTACAAGGAGATCCCGCCACGGGTGGAGTACTCGCTAACCGAGTTTGGCGAATCGTTAAGGCCGCTTATCATACTGATGAGGGACTGGGGCGTGACCCATGAGAAAACCGTTCTGACCAATCGTGAAACCAACAACGTAATGACCAGGAATAGCGAGTCCATTAGCAGCTGCGGGGTTGAAGCGTAACGGAAGTACGGCTTGCGGGGAATTCCTTGGGATGTGTCCGGAAACAACGCAAAAAACCCGCAATCCCTTGATGGACAAGGAATTGCGGGTTATTAACAGGCATAAAAATGGCGTCCCAGGAGGGATTCGAACCCCCGACCGCACGCTTAGAAGGCGTGTGCTCTATCCGGCTGAGCTACTGGGACACGTAAGAGTGAGTATAGCATGTAATTGATAAACTTGGCAAGCGGTATTTTTTTAAAAGTCTTGAACCGTACCCGTGAATCAAATTCGCTTGGTAAATATAGCATAGGCGCGAATAGAAAATCAAGACTAAAGGGAAGTAAGTTTTTATATTTATAGGTTCCGTGATATAATCTAACGCAAGCAATAGGCAGACGAATGATGCGGTTTGACCGATAAGGCGGTGATACCATAACTACACCAGACAACGTATATTTATTTCCGAAGATGCTGGATCATTATCAAATTCAGCTCACCCGCATGCTGGAATCCGAGCAATACGGCGAAGCCAAAAACCTGCTCCGCTTCCTGCTGCAGTGCCGCGGTGAGGATGAACGGCATTACGAGGAATGGGGCAGCCTCCTTACCTGGCTGGAAATGGCCTTTCCGGGCTCCGAAGGTGCCGGCACGCCAAGTGGCGCGGACGAGGAAGTGGGCGAGAGCGAAGAGAGTTTCCGGGAGCAGCTCCTGAACCCGCCGGAGCAGGATGAGGCTTATATTAAGCAAGTGCTCTATATTATGGAGCATCATCCGATGATCGACCAGCAGATCCTGGCGCTGGAACGCGCGGCATACATACACTCGCCGGAAGTGGACCAGGTTATGCTGGACTGGCTTACGGGCTCGGACG
This sequence comes from Paenibacillus glycanilyticus NBRC 16618, assembly GCF_004000805.1. Lineage (GTDB taxonomy): Bacteria > Bacillota > Bacilli > Paenibacillales > Paenibacillaceae > Pristimantibacillus > Pristimantibacillus glycanilyticus. Next base: position 155,672 of record NZ_BILY01000011.1, on the reverse strand, counting down.
GCAAGACCATTCACCCGGTTGTGCAATTCAAGGCTTTGCAATGCTTGAAGAAGCGGGAGATATCGGGAATTGTCATGCTTGACCGGATGGGCGAGAAGGTGGAGCTTGACATAGAGGCGACGCCGCTGGCGCTCGATGATTTTCCGCAGCCCGTCATCCGGATTCTGGAGCGGGTGGAAGCCGTGACGGAAGCGGACGATCCGACTCTTCCTCATTTTGCCAGGGAACTGTGGAAGGAAAGTCTCCAATTTCTGTATGGAACTTCGGCCTACCAGTGGATGCAGAGAGAGGACGACGAGACGGTCGACAGCTATGCGGCCGCGCTCCATTTAACCTTGCTGCTCACGGTTTACGGCTCCGCGAACGATGACGATATCCGCGAGGCTTACGGCATAACCGAACCATTGAGGTTCCGTTACGAGCAGGCATGCAGGACTCTTCGGCAGGTAGCTGCCATGCAGCAATCTACCGAAGATGATCATCAGCCTTGAAATGATGGCCAAGGTTGATTATAATAGAGTGGTTTATGAAGCGAATACTAATTGGCGTGATGCGTAATTTTGGAGGGGAAAGCATAAAATGAAAGCAACTTGGGAAAAAATAGACAAGAACCTCGTGTCGATCGACGTTGAGGTTGATGCTGAGAAAGTCGCTGCAGCACTTGATCAAGCATTTAAGAAAGTCGTTCAAAAGGTAAACGTACCTGGCTTCCGCAAAGGTAAAGTGCCTCGTGGAATGTTCGAATCCCGTTTCGGCGTGGAAAGCCTGTACCAGGATGCAATCGACATCCTGCTGCCGCAAGCTTACGAAGAAGCAGTGAAAGTGACGGAACAACGTCCTGTTGACCGTCCGGAAATCGACGTTGAACAATTCGCCAAAGGCCAATCGTTCAAATTCAAAGCTAAAGTTATCGTTCGCCCTGAAGTTACTCTCGGCGAGTACAAAGGTCTGGAAGTTCCATCCTTTGAAGCGACGGTTAGCGACGAAGAAGTTAACGCTGAACTGGAGCGCCTGCAACAACGCCACGCTGAGCTGACTGTTGTTGAAGAAGGTGCTGCTCAAAACGGCGACATCGCTGTAATCGACTTCGACGGTTATGTAGACGGCGAAGCATTCGACGGCGGCAAAGCGGAAAACTACTCCCTTGAACTGGGTTCCAACTCGTTCATCCCGGGCTTCGAAGATCAAGTTGTTGGCATGCAAACAGGCGACTTCAAGGATGTTGAAGTAACATTCCCTGAAAGCTACCATGCTGAGAACCTGGCTGGCAAACCAGCTGTGTTCAAAGTAAAACTGCATGAAATCAAACGCAAAAACCTGCCGGCTCTCGACGATGAGTTCGCAAAAGACATCAGCGAATTCGACACTCTTGAAGAGTACAAGCAGGATCTTGTCTCCAAGCTGAAAGAAAACAAAGAAGGCGAAGCGGAACGCAACCTTCAAAACGCTGTAATCGAAAAAGCGGCTGAAGCTGCCGAAGTAGAAGTACCGCAACCAATGATCAACACGGAAGTTGACTTTATGCTCCGCGATTTCGAGAACCGTCTTCGCATGCAAGGCATGAATATCGACCTGTACTACCAGTTCTCCGGCCAAAGCGAGCAAGTTCTGCGCGACCAAATGAAAGAAGACGCAGAAAAACGCGTTCGCAACAATCTGGTTCTGAATGCAATCGCTAAAGCGGAAAACATTCAGGTTTCGGAAGAAGACGTAAACGAAGAGCTCGAATCCCTGTCGAAAGCTTACAACCGTCCTGCGGCTGAGCTTCGCGACATCTTCGAGAAAAACGGTCAAATCGACAGCTTGAAAGAAGACATCGAGCTTCGCAAAACGATTGAATTCCTCGTTGAAAACAGCAAAACAGCCGAAGTTGCTGGAGCGTAATAGATCAATTGAATAAATAGGAAAAAAGGCACGTCATCGTCAGATACGTGCCTTCTTTTCACCCTACATAATGCAAGAGCCTTACCTGAAGAATGATCTTCAGTACATATCGAGCGATGCTCACCGTATACTGTATTATGGAAAAATGACATTGATCATTTGACGTGATACAATAGAAAACATGAACCAAAAAGCCATAATAGAAAAGAGGTTGGTCGCATGAATCTGGTACCTATCGTAGTAGAACAAACGAATCGCGGAGAACGGTCTTACGATATTTACTCGCGCTTGCTCAAGGACAGAATCATTTTTCTCGGGAGCGCTATCGATGATGATGTAGCAAACTCTGTTATCGCACAGCTGCTTTTTCTGGCGGCCGACGACCCGGAGAAAGACATCCACTTGTACATTAATTCGCCTGGCGGTTCGGTAACGGCCGGTATGGCGATCTATGATACAATGCAATATATTAAGCCTGACGTATCCACGATTTGCATGGGCATGGCGGCAAGCATGGGCTCGCTCCTCCTTACTGCCGGCGCGAAAGGCAAACGTTTCGCCCTTCCGAATGCGGAAGTTATGATTCATCAGCCGCTTGGCGGCGTACGCGGCCAGGCATCGGATATTAAAATCCATGCGGACTGGATCCTGAAGACGAAGCAAAAGCTGAATCAAATCTATGTGGAGCGTACCGGTCAGCCTTACGAGAAGATCGACCGCGATACGGACCGCGATAATTTCATGAGCGCGGAAGACGCTCTGAATTACGGTTTGATTGACAAAGTAATAACGACTCCGGTATCCTAAGGATTTAATCGAAGGGGTGAAAATGGCATGTTTAAATTCAATGATGAGAAGGGCCAGCTGAAATGCTCGTTCTGCGGAAAATCCCAGGAGCAAGTACGTAAACTGGTTGCCGGTCCCGGCGTTTATATATGCGACGAATGCATCGAGCTCTGCACGGAAATCGTGGAAGAGGAGCTTGGGCATGAGGAAGAGCTTGATCTGAAGGACATTCCGAAACCAAAGGATATCCGCGCTATTCTTGATTCGTACGTAATCGGTCAGGAATTTGCGAAGAAATCCCTTTCCGTTGCGGTTTACAACCACTACAAACGGATCAACTCGCAAAGCAAGATTGAAGACGTTGAGCTTCAAAAATCCAACATCCTGCTTGTAGGTCCTACAGGTTCGGGTAAAACGCTGCTTGCCCAAACGATGGCAAAAATTCTGAACGTACCGTTCGCGATTGCGGATGCAACTTCGCTCACGGAAGCCGGCTATGTCGGCGAAGACGTAGAGAACATTTTGCTGAAGCTCATTCAAGCTGCGGATTACGATGTAGAGAAGGCCGAACGCGGCATTATCTATATCGATGAGATTGATAAAGTAGCGCGCAAATCCGAGAATCCGTCGATTACTCGCGACGTTTCCGGTGAAGGCGTGCAGCAAGCATTGCTCAAAATCCTCGAAGGCACGGTTGCATCCGTTCCACCGCAAGGCGGACGCAAGCACCCGCACCAAGAGTTTATTCAAATCGATACAACGAACATCCTGTTTATTTGCGGCGGCGCATTTGACGGTCTGGAATCGTTGATCAAACGCCGGATCGGCAAAAAAGTGATCGGTTTCAGCTCGACCGGCGAGGTTCAAAAGGACCTGAAGCCGGGCGAATACCTGTCCATGGTTCTGCCGGAAGACTTGCTTAAATTTGGCTTGATCCCAGAGTTCGTAGGCCGTCTGCCGGTTATTTCGACTTTGGAGCCGCTTGATGAAGCAGCCCTGATGCGTATTTTGTCCGAGCCGAAGAATGCTTTGGTGAAGCAATACCAGAAGCTGCTCGAGATGGATAACGTAAAGCTGGACTTTGAACCTGCCGCTCTGGAAGCAATCGCTAAAGAAGCGATCAAACGGAACACGGGTGCCCGCGGCTTGCGTGCCATTATCGAGGGCATTATGCTTGAAGTGATGTACGAAGTCCCTTCGCGCGACGACGTGAGCACTTGTCTCATTACGGAGAAAAACGTAAAAGACAAAATCATGCCGGAGCTGACTGCTAAGAAGGGCAAGAAGAAGGAAGAAAGCGCCTAAGTTCATTACCGTCATTGCCTCCACCCTTTGGCTGCGGATTTTTTCGCTCGTCAAAGGGTGGACTTTTGACGTTCATGGGAGAGATCATTTTATGTATTTGCGCAAGGATACTGTGCCGGTCAAAGTCGGCAACCTGACGATTGGCGGCAGCAATGAAGTCATCATTCAGAGTATGTGTACAACAAAAACGGCTGATGTAGAGGCTACAGTAGCCGAGATTTTGCGTCTGGAAGAAGCGGGCTGCCAGATTGTGCGGGTTACCGTCAACAATAAGGAAGCAGCCGATGCGATTAAGGAAATTAAAAAACGGATTCATATTCCTCTTGTTGCCGATATTCATTTCGACTACCGTCTTGCCCTTCAGGCGATCGAGAACGGCATTGATAAGGTCCGGATCAACCCGGGCAACATCGGCCGTCGCGAGAAGATTGAAGCTGTCGTGAAGGCCTGCAAGGAACGGGGCATTCCGATCCGGATCGGCGTTAATGCCGGCTCGCTTGAGAACCATCTGTTGGAGAAATACGGCTACCCTACGCCGGAAGCGATGGTGGAGAGCGCGCTCTTCCATATCGGCATTCTGGAGGAGTTGGATTTCCATGATATTATCGTATCGCTGAAGGCGTCCGACGTACCGATGGCGATTGCGGCTTACAGCATGGCTGCGGAGAAAATCAAGTATCCGCTGCATCTTGGCATTACCGAAGCCGGTACGCTTCATTCCGGTACCATCAAGAGCTCCGCTGGCATCGGCGCATTGCTCGCGATGGGGATCGGCAATACGGTTCGCATCAGCTTGAGCGCGGATCCGGTGGAAGAGGTGAAAGTTGCCCGCGAGCTGCTTAAGACCTTCGGTCTGATTACGAACGCGGCAACCCTTATTTCCTGTCCGACTTGCGGACGCCTGGATATCGATCTCTTCTCGATCGCCAACGAAGTGGAAGAGTATATCTCCAAGGTGAAGGTGCCAATCAAGGTATCCGTTCTTGGTTGCGCGGTTAACGGCCCGGGCGAAGCTCGCGAGGCGGATATCGGCATTGCCGGTGCACGAGGCGAAGGCATGTTGTTCCGTTACGGAGAGATGATCCGCAAAGTGCCGGAAGCAGAGCTTCTTAACGAGCTTAAGAAAGAAATCGACGAGATCGTACGCGTATTCGAAGCGACTGGCGAAATTCCGGGACGCAAAAATCATGCGCATGCATAACGAACTCTCTGCCATCTGATAAAAGAGGCATTCGGAAGCAACCCCAATCGGCGGTTGCGGAGGAATGCCTCTTTTTTCTTCCGGAAGCGATTATTCCCTGCAGCAAGGGGCAATACTACCAATTACGTACTCTTTTGCCGGAATAGTTCGCTTTGAGAGGAGAAGATGTTAATGAGTTTAAGTATGGTTTTGATGCTGATCCAAGTTTTTTTTGCTGTGGTTATTGGTTTATATTTCTGGAATTTGCTGCGCAATCAGAAGACGAACCGCTCCGCGGTCGATCGGGAGTCGCGCAAGGAGATGGATAAGCTGCGCAAGCTGCGCTCCATCTCGCTGACCAAGCCGCTTGCGGAGAAAACACGTCCGCAGGCGATGCAGGATATCGTCGGGCAGACAGACGGTCTGCGCGCGCTTAAGGCGGCGCTTTGCAGCGCCAATCCGCAGCATGTCATTATTTACGGACCGCCGGGAGTCGGAAAGACGGCGGCTGCCCGCGTTGTACTGGAGGAAGCGAAAAAGAATCCTTCCTCGCCGTTTCTGAATGAAGCGAAGTTTACCGAGATTGACGCCACAACGGCCCGGTTCGATGAGCGCGGTATTGCCGATCCGCTGATCGGCTCCGTTCATGACCCGATTTATCAAGGAGCCGGGGCGATGGGCGTGGCCGGCATTCCGCAGCCGAAGCCGGGTGCGGTGACGAAGGCGCATGGCGGCATCCTGTTTATCGACGAAATCGGTGAATTGCATCCCATTCAAATGAATAAGCTGTTAAAAGTACTGGAAGACCGCAAGGTGTTCCTGGAGAGTGCTTATTACAATTCGGAGGATGCGAATATTCCGGTTTATATCCACGATATTTTCCAGAACGGTCTGCCGGCCGACTTCCGTCTTGTAGGCGCGACAACGCGTTCGCCGCAGGATCTGCCTCCGGCTATCCGCTCGCGCTGCATGGAGATTTATTTCCGTCCGCTGCTCGCAAGCGAGATTGCATCGATTGCCGAAAATGCCGTTAAAAAAATCGGCTTTGGTCCATGCCCGGATGCCGTGGACGTCGTGAAGAAATATGCGACGAACGGACGCGAAGCGGTTAACGTCATTCAGCTTGCAGCCGGTATTGCCTTATCCGAGAAACGGGATGCCATCACGGCAGCGGATGTGGAATGGGTTGTGAACAGCAGCCAAATTCCGCCTCGTCCGGACCGAAAAGTGCCGGAAGCGCCTCAGATCGGTTTCGTTAACGGCTTAGCGGTGTATGGTCCTAATATGGGGACATTGCTTGAAATCGAAGTCAGCGCTATTCCTGCGGCTGCCGGCAAAGGTCAATATACGATTACCGGCGTTGTCGACGAGGAAGAATTGGGAGGCGGTTCCCGGACGCTTAGACGGAAAAGCATGGCTAAGGGCTCGGTTGAGAACGTGCTGACGATGCTCCGCCGTTACGGACTGAACCCGCAGGACTTTGACCTGCATATCAACTTCCCTGGCGGCACGCCAATCGACGGGCCATCCGCCGGTGTTGCCATGGCAACGGCAATTGCCTCGGCGATCAAAGAGGTGCCGATTGACAACAAGCTGGCGATGACCGGCGAGGTTGGCATACACGGCAACGTGAAGCCGGTAGGCGGCGTGCTGGCGAAGGTAGAAGCGGCGTTCCAGGCTGGGGCGGAGACGGTTATTATTCCGCGCGAGAACTGGCAGGCGATTTTCGCAGGTTTGGAAGGGCTGAAGGTCATTCCGGTAGACCGGGTTGACGAGGTGTTCAGATATGTCTTCCCAATTGGCGAAACCGTTGTCGCAGAGGTTGAAAACCATGTCGGTTCCGATCTTTTTATCGCTTCGGGGGTTCCCTATTTGCAGGCGGATTCCGTGGAATGATAAAATAGGGTATTCGAAACAATTGGAGGTGCTGGTGTGGGATCCGGAAAAACAAAAGGCCGTCGGCTTCCCCTGCTTCCTTTAAGGGGGCTGCTTGTATATCCCAGCATGGTGCTCCACCTTGATGTGGGAAGGGACAAATCGGTGCGGGCGCTGGAGAAATGCATGATCGACGATCATATGATTCTTCTGTGCTCGCAATCCGAAGTCAATATCGAAGAGCCTACAGAAGACGATATTTACCGCGTCGGCACCATTGCGAAGGTCAGACAGATGCTGAAGCTGCCCAACGGTACAATCCGCGTGCTTGTTGAAGGCGTTGTAAGAGCCGAGGTAGTGGATTACGTGCCAAATGAACAGTTTTACGAAGTAACGGTGCTCGAGCTTCCTGAGCCGGAGACTGACGATCCCGAAGTGGATGCGCTTATGCGGTCGGTACTCAGCCAGTTCGAGCATTATATTTCGCTATCGAAGAAGGTTACGCCGGAGACGCTTGCGGCGGTATCGGATATCGATGAGCCGGGCAGGTTGGCCGATGTCATTACAAGCCATTTGTCGCTGAAAATCAAGGATAAGCAGGATATTCTCGAGACCATCGATGTTCGGGAGCGTCTTGAGCGTCTGCTTGATATCCTGAACAACGAGCGCGAGGTGCTTGAGCTCGAACGCAAAATCAACCAGCGCGTCAAAAAGCAGATGGAGAAGACGCAGAAGGAATATTATTTGCGCGAGCAGATGAAAGCGATCCAGAAGGAGCTTGGCGAGAAGGAAGGGCGCGCCGGCGAGGTCGAGGAGCTTCGCAATCAGCTGAATGAAGCGGGAGTTCCGGGCAACGTACGGGAGAAAGTCGAGAAGGAAATCGATCGTCTGGAAAAAATGCCCGCAACGTCCGCCGAGGGCGGCGTTATCCGCAATTATATCGATTGGTTATTAGCATTGCCTTGGAGCAAGCATACGGAAGACGACTTATCCCTAAGCAAGGCCGAAGAGATCCTGAACAACGATCACTACGGCCTGGAGAAGCCGAAGGAGCGCGTGCTTGAATATTTGGCGGTCCAGCAGCTGGTGAAGAAGATGAAAGGGCCGATCCTTTGCCTCGTAGGGCCTCCGGGTGTCGGCAAAACCTCTCTTGCCCGTTCGATCGCCAAATCGCTTGACCGCAAATTCGTTCGAATCTCGCTGGGCGGCGTTCGCGACGAAGCGGAGATCCGCGGTCACCGTCGTACGTATGTAGGCGCTATGCCTGGACGGATCATTCAAGGAATGAAGACGGCGGGATCCTATAATCCGGTCTTTCTGCTTGACGAGATCGACAAGATGGCAAGCGATTTCCGCGGAGATCCTTCGTCCGCGCTGCTTGAGGTGCTTGATCCGGAGCAGAACAATACGTTCAGCGACCACTTCATCGAAGTGCCGTTTGATTTGTCTAACGTGATGTTTGTCACGACGGCCAATTCGCTCCACAATATTCCGCGTCCGCTGCTCGACCGGATGGAAGTGCTCTACATTCCAGGCTATACGGAGCTGGAGAAGCAGCAGATTGCGGAACGCTATCTGCTGCCGAAGCAGCGCAGGGAGCATGGACTGTCGGAAGATCAGCTGGTCGTCGAGGATGAAGTTGTCCTGCAACTGATCCGCGAATATACGCGCGAATCCGGCGTACGGAATTTGGAGCAGCAGATCGCCGCTTTGAGCCGGAAGGCCGCGAAGCATATTGTATCGGAGGGCTCCAAGTCACAGGCAGGCAGCAAGGAACGGGGCGAAGGCGATTTGGCCGGTCAGCCTTATGAAGCTCCCGAGCTGAATACGCTGGAGGCGGCTTTCGGCGCAGACGATGCTGCGGAAGAAGCCGAGGCTAAGCAAGACCAAGCGGAGGTTTCGGCAGTGACATTGACGGTAACGCCGGAGCTGCTGAAGGAATGGCTTGGACCTGCGAAGTTCCGCCATGGCACGGCCGAGGTCGAGAACCAGATTGGTGCCGTAACAGGCCTCGCTTGGACCGAGGTTGGCGGAGATACGTTGGTGATCGAGGTAACGGTTATGCCGGGCAGCGGCAAGCTTACCTTGACCGGCAAGCTTGGCGACGTGATGAAAGAATCGGCGCAGGCCGCATTCAGTTATACGCGCTCCAAAGCCATTGAGCTTGGTATCGATCCCGAATTCCATGTGAACAAGGATATCCATATTCATATTCCGGAAGGCGCAATTCCCAAAGACGGACCATCTGCCGGCATAACGATGGCAACCGCTTTGATCTCCGCCCTGACGAACCGGTATGTATCGAAGGAAGTCGCAATGACCGGCGAGATTACGCTGCGCGGCCGCGTGCTTCCGATTGGCGGCTTGAAGGAAAAATCGCTCGCCGCTCACCGGGCAGGCATCCGAAAGGTGCTTCTGCCGAAGGATAATGAACGCGATTTAAGCGATATTCCGGACAGCATACGCAGTGAAATGACTTTTGTTCCTGTCAGCCATATGGACGAAGTTCTGCAGCATGCGCTGCTGCCGGTTAACACCGAAGAGAAAGCAGGAACAGTAATCGGATGAAAATTACCCAATCAGAATTTATCATAAGTGCAGTAAGACCTTCGCAATATCCAGTCGACGCCTTGCCAGAGATTGCTCTGGCAGGGCGTTCCAATGTCGGCAAATCGTCGCTCATTAACAAATTGATCTTGCGTAAAAACCTGGCGAGAACAAGCTCGCAGCCCGGCAAGACGCAGCAGCTTAACTATTATCGCGTGAATGACATGGTCTATTTCGTCGATTTTCCCGGCTATGGCTATGCAAAAGTATCAAAAACGCAGCGAGAGCTGTTCGGGCAAATGATCGAGACTTATATACGAGACCGCAAGGAACTGAAGCTGCAGCTTCTCGTTATCGATATGCGCCATGCTCCGTCAAAGGACGATGTGCTCATGTATCATTGGCTTAAGCATTACAACGTGCCAACCTGCATCGTCTGCACGAAAGCGGACAAAATCCCCAAAGGCAAATGGGACAAGCATGTAAAGGTTATCAAAGAGACGCTTGAAGCGGATCCGCGCGACTCGCTGGTCATGTTTTCTTCGGAGACGGGGCTTGGCCGCGAGAAGCTGTGGGAGGTCATTAACGGAGCGATTGGGCATATAACGGAGATAGATCAATAACTTCCTCTATAATGCAGAGGATACAGCAAGAAATACAGCTTTCCTCGTGAAATCTACGGGATTTTTCAGAAATATGCGAGAATATCGAGGCTGAACGGCAGGAATAAAAAGCTCTGATCACGTATAATATACTTAGGCATTAAGAACAAAAGCGCAAGTTTAAAGAATTGAGGAGATTTTTATGGCTCAGCGGCTAGCCACAGAGTATGTAAGTGCCAAACTGCAATTGACGAGCGATGAGATGAAGCAATTTATTCGGTTTTTCGATGACCAGCAGGTATGCATGAACGTAAAGGTCCTCGATAACGGAAACCAGGAGCTGGTTCTCGAAGACGTAGCAGGGAAGGAAGAAGTCACACTGACGTTTGAACGTCAGCAAGACCACTATGTATGTGAACTCTCTTGCCGCCTGATTCAACCCAAGCTGACCAACGCCATGCGCAAAGCCGTAACGGCTTTCCGTGGAGACGCAGTTGTTAATCGTATCTACAGCCATTATACGATGATCTACCATTATACAAATGGCAGCGTCCGCAAAATCGTTGAAAGCACATCGTCGGGCACACGGGTCGTATTCGAATACAAGGATACGGTCGGCCAGTTGGAGCGTGTGTTCCGGAGCCGCTTGATCGAACGTGAAATCGAGCTGGTCAACAACGCGATTAACGAGTTGCTTGACCTGCGCAATCAAACGAAGGATCGCCTGCAGATTGCCGGCATCGACGAAAGACTAGCGATGCTGACCAAGAAGTTGTTTGTATTTGAAGCTTAACCGATAAGCCTTGAACCTGGGAGCCGCCGAATGCGGCTTCTTTTTTTTGCTTTTGTTCACAAAAAAATGATATCGGAATGGACGCATCGCAAGGTACGGAAACCGCCTCACCTACATACTGTGTATACGGGATTAAAGCGGAAAAAAGTTTTCGTTTCTTCCCGAAAAAAAGGGTTGCAATTCTGCCCAATAGATGTTATTTTTAATCTCGTTGAAAACATTGGTCTAAACAAAATAGGAACCAGGATTCACTCAGGACATGGTTATGTTGCGAGAGATTATTCCCTCGGGAAGTGAATGACGTAGGTCCTAGCGGATGAAATTTTTTTAAACATTTTATTCCTAGGAAGGGGGAACCGGAAGATGGAATATTCAACTTTCGGAAGACACGTTGCTGTTGATACTTGGGGAGTAGACTTTGATCTGCTGAACAACGCTGAATTTTTGCAAGCCCAAATGGTGGAGGCTGCTGAAGCATGCGGCGCTACCGTATTATCGGTGCAATCGAAACAATTTGAGCCTCAAGGAGCAACAGTACTTGTATTGCTGTCGGAGAGTCATCTCTCGATTCATACGTATCCTGAGAAAGGATTCGCCGCTCTCGACTGCTACACATGCGGTGAAACTGTGGATCCACAGCTTGCGATTGACTACATGATCGCTGTACTGAAGCCAACGACTACTCATGCTAAGAAGCTTGTTCGCGGCATGGGCGAGTTGAAAGTAGAAGAACCAAAAATGCAACAAGTTGAGCTTGTTTAAGCTTTTAAATTGAAAAGATATAGAGATAACCATAGACCTCGGTCCATGGTTATTTTCTTTGTATAAACAGGGAATAATGGCAATGAGGGTTTTCAAACATTATTCATAAATGAAGCCAATATGAAGCCGTACGGCTTGTCGAACTATGTTATAATCATTCTAAAGTTAATTTTGAAGAAAGGCAGGTGAACGCGCATGCACATTATCGTAGTCGGCTTGAACTACCGGACCGCTCCGGTTGAAGTAAGAGAACGGTTTGCGATTGCCGAGAAAGAATTGCCGGAAGCATTGAAACAGCTGATGAACACGAGCAGCATTATGGAATGTGTCATTGTTGCGACCTGCAATCGTACCGAGCTGTATGCGGTAGTGGACAGGCACCATCTGTGCGGGCATTATATCCGCAGCTTTATGGAGCAGTGGTTCAAGCTGCCTAGAGAGCAGTTCACTAACCATTTATATATGCATGAGGATGACAAGGCTATCGAGCATCTATTCCGGGTAACAAGCGGGCTTGATTCGATGGTGATCGGCGAGACGCAAATTCTGGGACAAGTAAAAGATGCTTTTGCGCTTGCGCAGCAGCAGAAGATGACAGGAACCCTGTTCAACATGCTGTTTAAACAAGCGGTTACGATGGCCAAGCGTGCTCATTCGGAGACAACGATTGGAGAATCGGCGGTATCGGTCAGCTATGCGGCCGTTGAGCTTGGCAAGCGGATTTTTGGCCAGTTCAGCAAGAAGACGGTTATGGTCATCGGCGCCGGCGAGACTGGCGAGCTTACGGCGAAGCATTTGTATGCGAACGGCGCTGACCGCGTTATTGTGGTGAACCGTACGTATGAAAGAGCGGCTCAACTGGCGGAGAAGTTTAACGGGGTTGCCTGCTCGATGGAAGACGCGGCAAGCAAGCTTCATGAAGCGGACATTGTGATCAGCTCCACGGGAGCGGATGGATATGTGCTGGAACGCCAAGCGGTAGCCGAAGCGATGAAGCGCCGAAAGTCGAAGCCTTTGTTCATGATTGATATCGCCGTTCCGCGCGATCTCGATCCGGCGATTGCCGCGGTCGAGAACGTGTTCCTGTACGACATTGACGATTTGGAAGGTATTGTAGCAAGCAATATCGAGCAGCGCCGGAAGGAAGCGGAGAAGATCGAAACGATGATTGAACAAGAATCGGAGCAGTTCGAGCAATGGTACAAGACGCTTGGCGTTGTTCCTTTAATCCGTGCGCTCCAGACAAAGGCTGCCCACATTCATGAAGAGACGCTTAACAGCCTGACGAACAAGCTGCCGGATCTGGACGAGCATGAACTGAAGGTAATCCGCAAGCTGACGAAGAGCATTGTGAACCAGATGATGCAAGATCCGATCCTGCGGATTAAAGAAATGGCCGGAGAGAAACATTCCGAGGAAGCAATGGATATGTTCGTTAAGTTGTTTGCGCTTGAAGATGAGCTGGCCCAGTCGAAACAAGCTGAAGCAGACACGGCGTCTGCGGCGAAAAAGAAAACGATGCCTGCACGTCCGGCAGCTTCGGCACTGGCGTCCATCCTTCGATAACAGCGCGCTACCCGAATAATCGCGAAGGGCGGCAAGGTGGAAGCTTATGTTTTTTACGCAAAAGTGGCTTTACGACGCGATACTTTATATTTACGCCCTGAGCCTTCTGTTTTACTTCTCCGATTTCATGGATGCGAACCGGAGAGCGAAGCGGATTGGAACAGGGCTCCTTATTTTTGTATGGATATTGCAAACCGTCATTCTGGTGAGCCGGCTCGTGACCCATTTCGAGATAACGGCAATTTCGTCCTTTGAATATTGGCTAGGCTTTTCGTGGCTGCTAGTTACGATATCCCTGGTCATCAGCCAGTTTTTCAAAATCGAGTTTCTCGTCTTTCTGGTTAACATCATCAGCTTCTCCGTGCTGGCGCTTAACTTGTACAGCCGGCCTGGAATGGATGAGCAGTTTGGAGTTTCGCAGGCGATGCGCGACTTGCTCCTTGTACATATTAGTTTGGTGCTATGCGCATACGCATCGCTGACGATAGGATCCATCTTCGCAGGGATGTACCTGTTCCTGCACAAGCAGCTGAAAGGGAAACGATGGACTCCGTTCACGCGGAGGCTGCCAAGTCTCGATAGGATTGAACGTTTCTCGGACAGGGCGATTATAATCGGGGTACCGCTGCTTGCGATGTCCTTATCGGTTGCCGTTACCGTGCTGCTTGCGGAAGGACGCCCGCAGCTGCTGCTTGACTGGAAGGTTCTAACCTCGTTTGCGACTTTGATCTTTTACGTCAATTATATTATTCAAAGGGCGATGCTGAGACGTCCAGGGACGCAGCTTGCAAGACTTCATCTGATTGCATTCGTTATGTTGATTATTAATTTGTTATCCAGTTATTTGTCGACGTTTCACTAGAAGAGGGGATGCGCATGAACGGCTATTACCCGGTAATGCTTCAGCTTCGCGGCGAACGCTGCGTCATCATAGGCGGCGGACGGATTGCCGAGCGCAAGGCGATAGGCCTCATGGAGGCGGGAGCGGATACCGTCATTCTTGTCAGTCCGCGGATTACCGCCCGGCTGCAGGAGCTTGTCGCTTGCGGATCTCTTCAGTGGAATTGCCGGACCTATGAGCCGGAAGATGCGACTGATGCACGCCTGCTGTTTGCCGCTACGGATGATTCCGGACTTAACCGACGGATCGCGGACGATGGCAGGCGGGCCGGAGCTTTGGTTAACACGGTTGATGGGGACGCAGGAAGAGGATTTCTGAATCCTTCGGTAGTACGCCGCGGGGATCTGTTGATTGCCGTCTCCGCAACTGGCGCAAGCCCGGCTCTCTCTGCAAGGATTAAGCGGGAGCTGGAACGGCAATACGGCGAAGAATACGGATATAGCGTGGAGCAGCTCAGGCGGCTGCGCGATTACGTAAAGGCTGATGTCTCTGAGCCTGGCGAGAGGGAAATGCTTCTAAGGCTTGCCGCCGAAGAGGTGCCGCTCCGGGATCATGCGGACATGGAGCCGAAAGCTTGGGTAGAACGACTTCGGGCAAAGAGGCCCTTGGATTGACGACGGGAGGAAGACAATAATGGGAGCTCATGAGAATGGACCGCGTACAATCGTGGTAGGGACACGCCAGAGCGCGCTTGCGTTGACGCAGACGGGTCAAGTCATTGACGAGTTGAAGCGAATCAGCGAGAAACACGGGTTTGATTACCATTTTGAAATTCGGAAAATTGTGACGAAGGGTGACCGCATTCTGGATGTCACGTTGTCCAAGGTTGGCGGAAAAGGCTTGTTTGTAAAAGAGATCGAGCAGGCCCTTCTTGACGGCGAGATCGACATGGCTGTCCACAGCATGAAGGATATGCCTTATGAGCTGCCGGAAGGACTGATGAACGGCGCAACTCCGAGACGGGTTGATCCCCGCGATTGCCTGATTATGAAGCAGGGGAGCTCGCTTGATGATCTGCCCGCCGGCGCGCGTGTCGGAACAAGCAGTCTGCGCCGCTCCAGCCAGCTTAAAAATATACGCCCGGATCTTGAGCTTGATTCCATCCGCGGCAATATCGATTCGAGGATCCGGAAGCTGGAGACGGAAGGCTTTGACGCGGTTGTACTGGCCGCTGCCGGTCTTACCCGCATGGGCTGGGAGGACCGAATCTCGGCGTTTATCCCCGTTGATCTGTCGATCCCGGCGGTTGGACAAGGAGCGCTTGGCATCGAGTGCCGTACGGCGGATCCCGGGGTGCGCGAGCTGCTCGATTTGCTGAATGATACCGAAACCTCGCTGTCCGTCCGCGCGGAGAGAAGCTTCCTGGGCGCGCTAAACGGCGGCTGCCAGGTTCCGATCGGCGCTTTTGCCGTGGTGCACAAGAAGTCCGGGGAAGAGAGCTTCGACAACGCCGAGCTTGAGCTGACCGGCATGGTTGGCTCTCCTGACGGAGAAGTGATGCTGAAGGAAATCCGGAAGGGAACCGATCCGGAGCAGCTGGGCCGCGATGTTGCGGCGGCATTGAAGGCAAGAGGCGCGGATCGCATTTTGGCGGAATTCGGGGGATAACGCGATGAATAAAGGAGTTGTCTATCTCGTTGGCGCCGGACCGGGAGATCCAAAGCTTATTACGGTCCGCGGACTGGAATGTCTGAAACGAAGCGACGTTGTTGTTTATGACCGCCTGGCGAGCCCAAGGCTGCTTAGATATATGAAGGAAGGTGCCCGTAAAATTTACGTCGGCAAGCTTCCTGACCGCCATACGATGAAGCAGGAAGAGATTAACCAGCTGCTTGTCGATCTGGCTTTGGAAGGGCATACGGTCACAAGGCTGAAAGGCGGGGATCCCACGATCTTCGGCCGTGTCGGCGAGGAAGCGGAATTGCTGCAGGAGAATGGCGTATCGTTCGAGATTGTTCCGGGCATTACGTCGGCAATCGCGGTGCCCGCTTATGCCGGTATTCCGGTGACTCACCGGGACCTGGCTTCTTCCTTATCTATTGTTACGGGGCATGAGAGTCCGGAGAAACTCGACCGCTCCATCCATTGGGACAAGGTGACCAATGCGACGGGCACCCTTATTTTCTTGATGGGTGTAGCCAAGATCGGTTATATCGCCGAGCAGCTTATCCGCCACGGCAAGCCGGGAACAACGCCGGTTGCCCTTATACGCTGGGGGACCCGCGTGGAGCAGCAGACGATTGTCGGCACGCTGGAGTCGATTGAACGGATCGTGAAAGAGGCGAACTTCCAGCCGCCGGCGGTTATTGTTGTCGGCGATGTGGTTCTCCAGCGGGACAAGCTGAAATGGTACGAGCAAAAGCCGCTCTTTGGGGTGCGTGTGCTTGTCACGCGGGCCAGGGCACAAGCCAGCGACTTGGCCGACCGGATTGAAGAGCTTGGCGGCGAGCCTTGCGAACTGCCGGTAATTGAGACGCGCGAGCCCCGGGAGGAGGCTGCTGCCGAAGCGATCCGTACCGCTCTTGCGGATGCGGAGTCGTATAATTGGATCATGTTTACGAGCGTGAACGGGGTAGAGTACTTCTTCAACTGGCTGGATCGCTTTAACATGGATATCCGGCGCTTCCATGCCGCCCGTATTGCGGCGGTTGGTCCACGGACCGCGGAAGCTCTGCGCAAGCGTGGCTTGATTGCGGATCAGCTGCCGGCCAAGTTTCAGGCGGAAGGATTGCTCGAACAGCTGGAAGGCCAGCTGAAGCCGGGAGAGAAGGTTCTTCTCCCGCGTGGCGATCTCGCGCGCGAGATTTTGCCGCTTGAGTTGAAGGCTAAGGGTCTTGTCCCAATTGAGTTGGATGTTTACGAGACGGTGATTGCGGATTCGCAGGATGAACAGGCGTTTGAATGGATCCGCAACCGGGAAATTCACGCGATTACGTTCACAAGCTCCTCGACGGTAACGAATCTGCTTGAGGTGCTTCGCAGGAACGGATTCGAGGATCCGGTCGCGCAGCTGACCGGCATCGATGTGGCCAGCATTGGCCCCGTGACTTCGAAGACGGCCTCCGAAGCCGGACTTTCCGTTACCATTGAACCGGAGGATGCTACAATCGAAGCACTGGTTGAAGCATTGGTTCAGCATCAAATCACCAAACGTTTGAAGGCTGATCCGTCTTAATTACCGGCAATTATCGCATACCCATCGCTAGCAGGATTAGAGGAGGAATTTGAAATGGCATTTCCCATTGTGAGACACCGCAGATTGCGTCAATCGGCCGCTATGCGCAATATCGTACGCGAAACCGTACTGACGGCGAATGATTTTATATATCCGATCTACGTGAAATACGGGACGAAAATCAAAGAAGAGATTAGCTCGATGCCCGGCGTATACCGCTTCTCCCTTGATCTTCTGGAAGCGGAGATTCGCGAGATTACTTCCCTTGGCATTCAAACGATTATGCTCTTTGGTCTGCCTGACCATAAGGATGCCGAAGGTACTTCGGCCTATGATCCGAACGGAATCGTTCAGGAAGCTACGCGCCTGATCAAGAAATGGGCGCCTGAGCTGATCGTTATGGCGGATACTTGTCTCTGCCAGTTTACCGATCACGGACATTGCGGCATGGTGCATTTGGATGAAGCTACGGGAACGGCGGTTGTGGATAACGATCCTTCGTTGTCGCTGCTCGTTCGCACGGCCGTTTCCCAGGCGGAAGCGGGTGCGGACGTGATTGCTCCATCGAACATGATGGACGGTTTTGTATCGGCTATCCGCGAAGGACTGGATGAAGCGGGCTTCAGCCATGTTCCGATTTTGTCGTATTCGGTTAAATATGCTTCCGCCTTCTACGGTCCTTTCCGGGATGCAGCGAAGTCCGCGCCGCAGTTCGGCGACCGCAAGACGTATCAGATGGACCCGGCCAATGCCCGCGAAGCTTTGCGCGAAGCGGATTCCGACGTATTCGAAGGCGCGGATATGCTCATGGTCAAGCCTGCCCTTTCTTACCTCGATATCGTTCGCCAGCTTCGCGACAGCTTTGATCTGCCGATCGTTGCTTACAACGTAAGCGGTGAGTATGCCATGGTGAAAGCCGCTGCGGCAAACGGTTGGATTGACGAAAAGGCGATTGTGCTTGAGAAGCTGATCAGCATGAAGCGCGCCGGCGCGGATCTGATCATTACTTACCATGCGAAGGATGCTTCGCGCTGGCTGAGAGGAGAATAACGAAGGATGAGCAGATCGATTGGCAACAGACGCGATGACCGTTCGAGAGAGGCTTTCGCCCGTGCGAAGCAGGTGCTTCCCGGCGGCGTGAACAGCCCGGTGCGCGCATTCAAATCCGTAGGTCTTAACCCGGTTTATATGGATCACGGAAAAGGCAGCCGCGTATATGATATCGATGGCAACAGCTACATTGATTATGTGGGATCCTGGGGACCGCTCATCATGGGGCATGCCCATCCCGAAGTGATCGAAGCGATTAAGAAAACAGCGGAAAAAGGAACAAGCTTTGGCGCGCCAACCGAGCTGGAAACTCTGATGGCCGAGCTGGTCGTTGAACGCGTTCCGTCCGTTGATATCGTCCGTATGGTTAACTCCGGTACGGAAGCGACGATGAGTGCGCTGCGTCTTGCGCGCGGTTATACGAAGCGCAGCAAAATTTTGAAATTTGAAGGCTCCTATCACGGGCATGCCGACAGCCTGCTTATCAAAGCCGGCTCAGGCGTAGCCACGCTTGGCCTTCCGGACAGCCCCGGTGTTCCCGAAGGCGTGGCCTCCCAAACGATAACCGTTCCGTATAACGATCTGGAATCGGCTAAGCTAGCCTTCGAAAAATTCGGCGAAGAGATCGCCTGCATTATCGTCGAGCCCGTAGCGGGCAATATGGGAGTTGTCCCGCCGCTGCCGGGCTTCCTGCAGGGGCTCCGCGAGTTGACGGAGCAATACGGCAGCCTGCTCATCTTTGACGAAGTTATGACCGGCTTCCGCGTCAATTACAGCTGCGCGCAAGGTCTGTACGGCGTTACGCCGGACTTGACCTGCTTCGGCAAAGTGATCGGCGGCGGTCTGCCAGTCGGCGCTTACGGCGGCAAACGCGAGATCATGGAAATGATCGCGCCAAGCGGTCCGATCTATCAAGCCGGCACCTTGTCCGGCAACCCGCTTGCAATGGCAGCCGGCTATACAACGTTGAAGCTGTTAACGAAAGAAACTTACGAGCTGCTCGAGCGTCAAGCCGTCCGTCTGCAGCTCGGCTTTGAGAAAAATGCCGCCAAGCATGGCATTGCAACAACGATTAACCGGGTTGGTTCGATGGTATGTCCGTTCTTCACCGATACGCATGTCATTAACTTCGAGACGGCCAAGACGTCTAATCTTGAACAATTCAAAGCATACTTCTCTGCAATGCTTGATCTGGGCGTAAGTATTGCTCCTTCGCAGTTTGAAGGCATGTTTGTATCCGCCGTCCATTCGGACGAGGATATCGACGCAACGATTGCCGTCCATGACCAGGCGCTTGCAAGCTTATAAATAAATGTAGAACAGGAAGGTTCGATATCCATGCATAAACGTCCTTATCGACGCGAGGGGCAATGGCTGTCGCTTCTGCCGGCGGATTTGGCCGGGCAGACGACAGGCAAGGATTCGGCTTCCGGGCAGCTAACGGAGCAGCTTTCCATTCCGGAGGCCGGCAGTCATCCGCATCTTGTGCGGCAATGGCTGCTGGCCTGTTCTTTATTTCCGGCAAAATGGATTAACCGTCTGTTCTCGGTTGGCGGTATCGGTTGGGAGGGAGAGAGGATTCGCCTCCTAGCTTTCCCGCCGGTAGACCCCGTCTCGGATCCGTTATACCGCAAAGTAAAGAGCAGCGGCTATTCCTCTCTAGCACAGGCACCGGAGGTCCTCTACGAGGATGACTTCTGCCTTGTCCTTAACAAGCCAGCGGGTATGCCGGTTCACGAATCCCATGCCGGTCAGACCGGTACACTGGATGAAGCGGCGTTGCGATGGCTGCTGGAGCAAGGGGATCCGCTTCCCGTCCGGCATAATCATCGTCTGGATGACGATACATCCGGTCCGGTGCTGTATTCGAAGAATGATCTTGCCCAATGGGTGCTGGATGAAGCCATGCGCGAGAAACGGATTGATCGGCGTTATCTTGCCGTCGTCCAAGGAAAGGTGAAAAAGCCGTCCGGCACGATAAACGCTCCAATCGGTAAAGACCGTCATCATTCTTCAAGGCGACGCGTAACGCCCGGCGGCGATCCGGCTATTACCCACTATGAAACCATTCGCGCTTTTTCGGATGCTACTCTTGTCCGTTTGCGTCTGGAAACCGGCAGAACCCATCAAATTCGCGTGCATATGAGCCATCTTGGCCATCCCTTGCTTGGCGACAAGCTGTACGGCGGGGATACGAGACTGCTGCAGCATCAGGCGCTCCATGGCGAACGGCTGCTTTTTCCTCATCCATGGACGGGTGATTTCGTAGAAGCGGCCGCAGCGGAGCCCGAATGGCTTGCGAATCTTCTTGACAAGCTGGGCAGACGGACAAATTGATAGTCATGCGCCTTATTTCCGCGCCATATAGATAGTAGTGAATGTAACTTTAGCCCAAGCTTTAGGCATTTGCTTTTCATTTATGGTATTGGGAGGGAGGATATCGCGTGACAGATCAATCCAAAGGCTTGCGATTTGATTTGTATGAGCGTATTCATTTGCCGGATGAGGTAGCGGCGATTGACGAACTGGAGGAAATTGAACTAACCCCGCGTATTCAGGTGATTGAGCAGGGTGATCATGCGGTGCTGAAAGGGCAGCTGCTCTTAAACGGCGTGTATCGCGGCCAATCGGACGGAGGAAGCCTGCAGACGCTGGAGCACTGGATTCCGGTCGAAATTACGCTGCCGCTCAACCGGGTATCTCGGCTCGACGACATTTCGGTAGAAATCGATAATTTTGACGTAGATTTATTGTCCGCGCGGACGCTTAACGTGACCGGCGTGTTATCGCTTAGAGGTATACTCGTTGAACCGCTTCCCGATGCGGAAGAGGCATGGCGGGAGGAGCCGATAACGGTCGTTCATGAGCGCGAGGCTTCGAATGAGGAATCCGATTTCGAGGCAGAGGCGCAATCGGACATTGAGGCCCAGCCTCAGGAAACGTGGCAGTCGGTGACGCAGCAGCCTTATTTTACGGGCTATGCAGGCCAGCTTCCTGGAACGCAAAGAGCTCAGGAAGAAGAGTTCGAGGAAGAAGAGGAAGAAGAAAGCTTCGAGGCATTCGAGGAAGAGGAGCAGGAAGAAGGGATAGACGAAGTCGAAGAAGCGGATGCTTCCGTCACGATTTCGGCTTCGCCGAGGGACAGCGGCTGGTCTGCTTCGCAGTGGTTCCAATCGAGCCAGCCGGCCAATCAGCCTGGAACCCAGCCCGAAGCGCAGTCCTATCAACCTGCGAATCAACAAAATGCTGCTTCGTTCTATCAGCCAACCGTTCCTCCACAGGCGCCTCCGCCTTCGCAGAGGGAGAATACTTACGAGTTCGAACAGGAAAGCGAAGAAGAATGGCAGGAGGAGTCCTTTGCCGAACAAGCGGATGAGCCTAACGAGGAGGCATTTGCTTCCTTCGGCGGAGACTCGGCAGGCGAAGCGGAATGGCAGGCGCAGCCGGAGGCTCCCCGCGTGCCGGACAACGAGAAGCAGGAGATTCGGATAGGCGTCGGCAGTAAGCAGCCGGAAAACAATCCGGAGCAAGCGCCCAATGTTGGTCTGATGACGCTGCTGCAAACGAGCAAGCGCGAGCAGGCTGCGCGACAGGCGGCCGAAGAGGTTGCAGCCAAGCAAGCCGAGCAGGCTAAAACCCGCTCATCCGGCGACGATATCGAGTGGAAGACCTTATTCCTCGGCAAACAGTCGGAGGAGAACGAATTCCGCAAAATCCGTGTCTGCATCGTCCAAAGAGACGAGACGCTGGAGTCGATTGCGGTCAGATACAGCCTCAATCCTCGCGAGATTTTGCTGTATAACGGCTTGAACGAATCTTCCGTCGCGGAAGGCCAGCTTCTCTATATTCCCTAACTAAAAAAGCTCCTCCGTCAGCCTTTCTCTGGGCTGACGGAGGAGCTTTTATTACATCGTCTTGAACAGCGGGTTCAACATGGTCATGCAGAAGTTGTCCGCAATCTGTTCGATCGAATAACCCAGTACCTTCGAATAATAGATAAGAGATTCGGGAGCCATGGCACTGATCAGCATATGGGCCGTAAATTCGGGAACAAGTGCTATAATTTCGTCTTTGCGCTGCGCTTCTTGAAGGAGAGATAGAAACAGATTATTTAGCTTCCGGTAGTTTGGACTTTCATAGAAGTCCAGGTCATCCGGCTTGCAGGTTTTGCTCACCTTAATAACATTCAGCCATTCCAGCTGGTCGTTCGAGAATACGATTAGACGCCGGAGAACGACTGTCAATCTGTCCAGTACAGGCTTATCCGCCAATGGCTCGAGCAGCCGGCGGAATTCCTCCATCAGATCCTCGAAGGTGTCATTCATCAGGTCCATGCATAAGTCGGATTTATTCGCATAACGCCTGTACAGCGTGCCTTGTCCAATTTGAATGGATTTAGCAATCTGGTGCATGCTGACGGCTTCAACGCCGTGTTCGGCAAAAAGGGACCTTGCGGCTTGCAGAATCATCTTGCTAACCTCTTGCGAGTCCTTCTTTTTATCGGTCATGCGCGCACCCTCCATTTCATGAAAAATAAATAAAGCATGATTGTATTGACAAAGCGGACAATTGTCCGTTATCATACGTTAGCGGACAATTGTCCGCAGTCGTCTTGCGCCTAACTCATTTTACTGCTGGATAGTAAAGAGGTCAAGGCGTCAGCGGATTTGCAATAGAGAGAAAGTAACTTGCCGCCGAGCAAGAATTACTTCAATATGTTTTAGGAGGAGAGAGGAATTTATGACTGAAGCAACAAACAACAGCTCCATGTCTATCAAATCCATAATGGTACCGCTACTTGCGATCATTGTGGGGATGTTCATGGTCATTCTCGACGGCACGGCGATGAACGTAGCGATCCCTAAGCTTCGCGAAGATTTCGGGGGAGCAAGCCTGTCGCTTATTCAATGGACGGTAACGGGGTATGCGCTGGCGCAGGCTGCCGTTATTCCGCTTGCCGGATGGTTATCCGACCGTTTCGGCGCGAAGCAAATCTATTTGACTTCGATCGTTCTGTTTACGATTGGCTCCGCGCTTTGCGCATTTGCGACAACGGCTGAACAATTGATTATTTTCCGTATTATTCAAGGTCTAGGCGGCGGCATGGTTGCCCCGATTGCGATGGCCTTTACTTACCGTTTAAGCCCTCCGGGCAAACAAGGCGCCGTGATGGGCATGATCGGTATTCCGATGCTTCTCGCGCCTGCACTTGGACCTGTGCTTGCAGGCTGGCTGGTCGACTACGTAACCTGGCACTGGATCTTTATTATTAATATCCCTGTAGGCGTTGTGGCGGTTTTCCTTGGTCTTCGCACCTTGCCGGCTTTGGCCCGCCAAACGGTACCTCAGCTTGACGTGCTTGGCATGATTTTTGCTCCGCTGGCTTTTGCCGGTCTTGCTTACGGCGTTAGCGAGGGCGGTACGGACTGGGGCTCCGCGAAAACGTTGACCGGTCTTATCGTAGGCGGCGTCTCGCTTATCATCTTTATTATCGTGGAATTGAACCGCAAACAGCCGCTTCTTGAGCTTCGCGTGTTCAAATCGGCGGATTTCTCCAAAGGGATTGTCGTTCAATGGGTATCCCAGATCGCCCTCTTTGGCACCTTGTTCCTGTTCCCGCTGTTCCTGCAGACGGCCAAAGGCTACTCTGCGCTCGATACCGGCTTGATCCTGCTTCCGCAGGCTTTGGCCGCAGCGGTCTTTATGCCGATTGGCGGCAAGCTGTTTGACAAGATTGGCGCCCGTCCGCTAGTCATGAGCGGTCTGGCAATCGTAACGATCGGCGCGTTCCTCTTGTCGAACATCTCGTCCGACGCAACGGTAGGCTCGTATATCTTGCCGCTTATTCTGCTTGGAGCGGGTATGGGGCTTTCGATGATGCCGCTGAATACGCATATTATTCAATCGGCTCCTCCCGAGCTGGTCAGCCGCGTAACTTCCCTGACAAACGCAGCCCAGCAGGTTATGACATCCTTTGCGGTAGCTGGACTTGCAACGATTCTGGCAAGACGCACCGAGCATTACATGACTTCCGAAATGGCGGCTGGGGGAATTACGAATCCTGCCGATATCACGCCAGTGATTGCTTCCCATGTGGCGGCTTCCTCTTACGGAGATACATTCCTAATTCTGACGATTATCGGCGTCGTTGGCACGCTGATCGGGTTCCTGCTCTCGAAGCCGAAGCGCGCGGAAGGCGCAAGCACGGAAAAAGCCGATATGCCAATGATGATGGGCCACTAATTAGGCGTAGACGCAAGTTGACTTTCGGGGACATCTTGGATAAAATATGCTATATCTGATTTTTTTCAACATATATTGACGTTGAAGGGGAAGAGTAAGCAGCCAAGCCTTCAGAGAGCGGGACTGTAACGCTGAAAGGTACCGCAGGAATTTACTGCTTCGCTTGTCGCCCCGGAGTTGCTTGAATGAAGCGGGTTCATCCGTTATTTCAAGCCGGCCGCAGCCGTTATCTGTTTGAGTGCCGCGCTTGCTTGTCTGAGGTGCGGAACAAAGGTGGTACCACGGAAGATAACCTTTCGTCCTTTGCTATAAGGGCGGAAGGTTTTTTTGTATTTCTATCCATGCAATGACAGGAATGGCAATGCTTGCAAAGTAAAATTTTGGTTTATGCTTTCGAAGCATGAATCACCACAAACGGTTGATAAACAACCTAGTTTGGCAATTCATTTGGTTTATGCTTTCGAAGCATGAATCACCACAAACGGTTGATAAACAACCTAGTTTGGCAATTCATTTTAGGAGGATGTAAAGATGTCAGACAAGACAACAATGCCGACGACTTACGATCCGAAGGCAGCCGAGCAGAAGTGGTACGACTTCTGGCAGCAGGGTCAATTTTTCAAGGCGGGCCAGCGCCCGGAAGCAAAGCCTTTTACGATCGTAATCCCGCCGCCAAACGTTACGGGGATGCTTCATATCGGGCATGCGCTCGATTTCACCCTTCAAGATATCATTATCCGCACCAAACGGATGCAGGGCTTTGACACGCTGTGGCTGCCTGGCACCGACCATGCGGGCATTGCTACCCAAACCAAGGTAGAACAGAAGCTGCGCGAACAGGGGTTGAGCCGTTACGACCTAGGCCGCGAGAAGTTCCTGGAGCAGGTGTGGGACTGGAAAGAGCTATACGCGAACACCATTCGCGAGCAATGGGGCAAAATGGGACTGTCTCTGGACTACTCCCGCGAACGTTTTACATTGGACGAGGGTTTGTCCAAAGCGGTACGCGAAGTATTCGTCCGTTTGCATGAGAAGGGCCTTATCTACCGCGGCAAAAAGATTATTAACTGGGACCCGGCCGCGCGTACGGCTTTGTCCGATATTGAAGTAGAGTACAAAGAGCTGAACGGACATCTGTACCATCTCCAATATCCGCTCAAGAACGGCAGCGGTTATGTTACCGTTGCAACAACGCGTCCGGAGACGATGCTTGGCGATACGGCCGTAGCGGTCCATCCGGAAGACGAGCGTTACAAGCATCTGATTGGCCAGATGCTCGTACTGCCGGTAGTTGGCCGCGAGATTCCGATTATTGCCGATGATTACGTGGAGAAGGATTTTGGATCCGGCGCTGTAAAAATTACGCCTGCGCATGACCCGAACGACTTCGAGGTTGGCCTGCGCCATGACCTGCCGCAAATCATCGTCATGGATGAGACAGGCACGATGAACGAGCATGCGGGTCCTTATCAAGGTCTCGACCGTGCGGAATGCCGCAAGAAGCTGGTGAAGGATCTGCAGGAGCAAGGCGTTTGCATCCGCATCGAGGACCACGTGCATCAGGTTGGCCACAGCGAGCGCAGCGGCGCGGTTGTTGAGCCGTATTTGTCGACGCAATGGTTCGTTGCGATGAAGCCGCTGGCTGAACGCGCGATCGAAGCGCAAAAATCCGGCAATGGCGTTAACTTCGTACCGGATCGCTTCGAGAAAATTTATTTGAACTGGATTGAAAATGTCCGCGACTGGTGTATTTCCCGCCAACTGTGGTGGGGCCACCGTATTCCGGCATGGTACTGCGAATCTTGCGGCGAGATGCATGTTGCCCGCGAGGACGTAACGGCCTGCGCGGCTTGCGGCAGCACATCGCTTCGTCAGGACGAAGACGTTCTGGATACCTGGTTCAGCTCCGGGCTCTGGCCGTTCTCCACGCTCGGCTGGCCGGAAGAAACGGAAGACTTCAAACGTTACTACCCGACGGATGTTCTTGTAACGGGCTACGACATCGTTTATTTCTGGGTTGCGCGCATGATCTTTACGGCGCTTGAGTTCACGGATCAAATCCCGTTCAAGGACGTACTGATGCATGGTCTCGTTCGCGACGCGGAAGGACGCAAAATGTCCAAATCGCTTGGCAACGGCGTTGACCCGCTTGACGTCATCGAGAACTACGGTGCCGATGCGATGCGTTACATGATCTCGACGGGCAGCACGCCGGGTCAGGATCTGCGCTTCCGGATCGAGAAGGTCGAGCAGGCCCGCAACTTTGCGAACAAGATTTGGAACGCCTCCCGTTTCGCTCTGATGAACCTTGAAGGCTTTACGGCTTCCGACATCGATATCAAGAGCAATCTCGGTACGGCTGAGCGCTGGATTCTGCATCGCCTGAACGAAACGGTGCGCGAAGCGACCCGTTTGATCGACAGCTACGAGTTCGGCGAAACCGGCCGCATTTTGTACAACTTCATCTGGGATGATCTGTGCGACTGGTATATCGAATTTGCCAAGCTTAACCTGTACGGCACGGATGAGCAGGCAAAACGCGCGACGCAGTCGGTTCTGGCTTATGTGCTTGACCGTACGCAGCGTCTGATTCATCCGTTTATGCCTTATATCAGCGAAGAAATCTGGCAGCATCTGCCGCATGAAGGCGAATCGATTACCGTTGCCGCTTGGCCGGTATACGACGAGGCTCTTGAAGCGCCTGAAGCGGTAAAAGAGATGGAGCTTCTCATGGATATCATCCGCGCGGTTCGTAACGTTCGCGCGGAAGTGAATGTACCGATGAGCAAGAAAGTTGAACTGATGATCAAGCCTTCCGGTGAAGCCGAGGCTGCGATTGTCAGCCGCAACGAGGAATTTATCAGACGTTTCTGCGGCACTTCGTCGTTTGAGACCGGTCTTGGCCTGGCCGCTCCGGATAAAGCAATGACGGCAATCGTAACCGGTGCGGAGCTTTACCTGCCTCTTGCGGGACTGATCGATATTTCGCAGGAGATCGCCCGTCTCGAGAAAGAGCTGGCAACGCTGAGCTCCGAAGTAGAGCGCGTGGAGAAAAAGCTTAGTAACGAAGGTTTCGTTGCGAAGGCACCGGCTAAAGTCATTGATGAAGAACGCGCCAAAATGGCAGACTACGCAAGCAAACGCGATAAGGTTCTTGCGCGCATCGAAGAGCTGCGCAGCTAATGATCTGATGGAAGAAGGACGTTTACGATGATCGAAAACGGAACAGAAACGGAACGAAGCGACATGCTTCGTTCCTATAAGGAAGCGGTCGATTGGATCAACGGGCTTATTCCGTTCGGAATCCGCCCGGGTCTTGACCGTATCGAGCAGCTGCTGGAGAGACTGAATAACCCTCACCGCAGGCTCAAATTTATTCATATTGCCGGTACGAACGGCAAAGGTTCAACCTGCGCGTACTTAACAAGCGTATTGATGAAATGCGGATATGACGTAGGGACGTTTACTTCGCCTTACATTACGAAATTCACAAACCGGTTCCAATATAACGGCAAGGACATCGAAGAAGAGACTCTCCTTCGTCTAGCCAATGTGCTTAAGCCTCATGTAGAGGAATTAGCGGAGACGGAGTTCGGCTCGCCTACGATGTTCGAAGTATCTACGGCTCTTGCCATTCTGTTCTATGCGACCGTTACTTATCCGGATTACGTCGTTTGGGAAACAGGGCTCGGCGGAAGAATGGACGTGACGAACATCGTTACGCCTATCATCTCCGTCATTACGAATGTCGGCCATGACCATATGGACCGGCTTGGCAACACGCTTGAGGCTGTAGCCTCCGAAAAGGCCGGCATTATTAAAGCCGGCGTTCCGGTAGTTAGCGCAGTGGATCAGCCTGAAGTCGTTGAGGTTGTGAAGCGGACGGCAGCGGAGAAGAAGAGTACGCTGTATCTGTTAGGCGAGCAGTTCAACATCAAGGAGCTGTCCAGCGAAGAGGATGAGCAAACCTTCCGTTTCGAAGGCATGTTCCGTTCGATTGAACCGCTCACGATTACGCTTAATGGCGCGCATCAGCGGACGAATGCCGCCGTTGCTGTCATGACGCTTGAAGTGCTTCGTCAATATTACGCATTGATCGTAGAAGACGACGCTCTCGCAGACGGGCTGCGCGAGGCGAAATGGCCGGGACGTCTCGAAATGGTATCCCGTTCGCCCCGCATTCTGATTGACGGAGCGCATAATCCGGAAGGCGCTGAATCGCTTGTGCAGGCGCTTCGCTCGACTTACCGGTATGACCGTCTTCACGTCATGATGGCGATGGTAGAGAATAAGAATCATCGGGATGTTCTAAAGCATATACTACCAATAGTGGATACGCTTATCGTGACCGAGCCTGATTTCCGCAGCAAGTTTGATGCGGAGCTTCTAGCCGATCTTGTCCGCGATGTGAAGCCCGCGGAGTCTTCCTTTGAGCTTATCGTGGAGAAGGATTGGCGCGAAGGCCTCCGCAAATTGCAACAATTGACCGGGGAAACAGACCTTGGGGTTGTGACTGGTACGCTTTATTTGATAGGTGACGTTCGCTCCCGCATATTGTACAACTCGGATTCTGAAAAAGGTTGGTGAACCGTCTTTGAATACGGCAGAACATGTTCATTTCATCGGAATCGGCGGTTACGGCATGAGCGCAATCGCCCGCGTTATGCTAGAAATGGGATATAAAATTACCGGTTCCGATGTAGCCCGTCAGGAATTGACGGAGAAGCTTGCGGCGAAAGGCGCGCAAATCTATATCGGCCATGAGGCGGAGCATGTCAAAGGCGCCGATCTTGTCGTTTATTCGACGGCGCTCTCGAAAGACAATGTCGAGCGGGTGGCAGCGGAAGAGCTGAATATTCCGGTGCTGCACCGTGCGCAAATGCTTGCGCGGCTCATGAATGCCGGCAAAGGCGTAGCCGTAGCCGGAGCGCATGGGAAGACGACTACTTCCTCCATGATCGCGCTTGTTATGGAAAAATGCGATGCGGATCCAACTTATATTATCGGCGGCGAGATCGTCAATGTGGGAACGAACGCAAAAGCCGGCAAAGGCGAATACGTCGTTGCGGAAGCGGATGAAAGCGACGGTTCATTCTTGCAGTATCACCCAAGCATTGCTATTGTAACGAATATTGAGCCTGACCATCTGGAGAACTACGACGGTGATTTCGGCAAGCTGAAAGCGGCGTACGTCAAATTCCTGTCCCAGGTGAAGACAGACGGCAAGGCGATTGTATGCGCGGACGACGAGACGATCACCGAGCTGCTTCCGAAGCTTGATGCGGACACAGCCTCGAAGCTGATTACTTACGGCATCGACGGCGATGCCGAGTATAAAGCGGAAAATATCAGCCTTGGCGACCGCAAGGTATCGTTTGAAATGACGCATCGCGGTTCGACGCTTGGCACCATCGAATTGTCCGTTCCGGGCCGCCACAATGTGTACAACGCGCTGGCAACGGTTATTACCTGCCTGGAAGCAGGGCTGTCCTTTGATAAGGTTGCGGAAGCCATTCACGAATTTATCGGAGCGAAACGCCGGTTCCAGGTGCTTGGCGAAGTGAATGACATTCTGGTCATTGACGATTACGCGCATCATCCGACGGAGATTCAGGCAACGATAAGCGCAGCAAAAGCAACGGGTAAGCGTATTATTGCGGTATTCCAGCCTCAGCGCTACACGCGCACCTTCTTCCTGCTGGAGCAGTTCAGCCGGGCATTCCCGGAGGCGGATGAGGTAATCATTACGGATATCTATTCGCCGGCTGGCGAGCAGCAGATTGAAGGGGTTCATTCCCGGAAGCTGGTTGAGATGATCAAGACAAACAGCAATGCGAACACGTCTTATATCCCGACGAAAGAAGAGGTGCTGGAGCATTTGACCGCCAAGGTTGCTCCAGGCGATCTTGTTATTACGATGGGTGCAGGCGACATTTGGAAAACGGCGGATGCGCTTGCGAAGACGCTGAAAGCAAAAGCATAAACCATAAATCAAGCATGGCGAAGAACGCCCTGAAAGCCTCGAACGAGGTTTTTCAGGGCGTTTTTTTAGTGAGCGAGTCAGGCAAATCTATCATAATTCTCTATCGAATCTCATAGAGTAGCAGTAGAAGAACGGGACAAGGAGAGAATGACATGAACAAGAATAACCGGATCACTTACCGATTTGACCGTACCGGCCAGAGTGTTGAAGACAAAGGCCGCAAGGAAATCAGCGCTAAGCCTCAGCAAGCCCCGGAACGGGAGCAGGGCAAGCCTTCGAATATTGTGCCTCTCTATGCCAAAACCGAATATGAGACTGCGGAAAGCCCGTTTAGTCCCTGGATGAGTCCGTTCCAAGAGGATGTCAGCGCGCTTGAGGATCTGATTCGCGAGACGGATCCAAAACCGGCTCCAGCAGCGGAGAAGAGGCAGGCAGCTCCCGCCGCTCTACCGGTAACAAAGCCAAAGCTTGTTCAAGACTCGGCCGTTCTTGACTCTCAGCCGAAGCCTGGACAGACAGCCAAGCAGCCGCAGCGACCCGCGCAGTGGCATCCCCGTCAAAAGGCGCAACCCGCGGCAGAGTCGATCCCGCAGTCCGAACCAAAGTCCGCTTCAAAGTCCGCACCACCAAAGTCCGTACAGCCTGAGATGCATGCCGTGCCTATGCAACAGGAATCCGATCCTTGGGGCGAGCTTCAGCATTATCCGGAGCTGGACCTGAACCTGAACCTGAATAACAATGGACAGAAGGCAAATCGCTGGTCCGGTCCCGTTCATAATTATTCCGCACCTCCATCCTGGATCAAAGTGTTTCTATCCGTAGCCGGAGCGCTGGCAACGGGTGCGTTGTTCGGCTACTTGCTGCTCTCCCTGTTTACGAATACGCCGGATCAATCCGATTCCAATAATAAGCTGGCCAATCCCGTTAACGGATCCGTAACGAATCCTAGCGCGTCGCCAAGCGGGGGTAAAACGAATACGAATGGAAGCACGTCCAGTCCTTCGACTGGTCAGGCGGCAGGCCGGGTGAAGCTGGACATACCGCTTCAGTCGTATCAGCTGCTTCAATACGGGGTATTCAGCAACACGGAAGGCAGAGACGCTGCCATTAAGGAACTGTCGGATAAAGGGCTGGCTGCTGCCGGTCTGCAAACGGCTAACGACTACCGGGTATATGCCGGAATGGCGATAGACCGTGATCGGGCGCTTGCCCTCAGCAATGATCTTGGCGAAGATGTTCCCGTCTATATCAAGCAGATCGACATTCAAGTGCCCGAGCAGTTCCCGTTTGCGGGAGACGCCAAAGCGGCAGCGGCATTTATGAACAATACAATCGGTCTGATCGGCATGCTAGATGAACTGGCCTTAACGCAGCTGGAGCAGCCAAGCTTGTCGCCGCTTAGCTCCGCCGCTGCCGAATCCTGGAAAACCGAGTATCAGAAGTGGACGGGAAGCGTAAAAGCGATGCAGGCAGGCGTAACGGATGAGTCCGGAAAAGCATTTCTCATAAAATTAATTCAATCTATGAATACAGCGGCCAAATCGCTAGAGGAATACGATAAAAAGCCGTCGCAATCGCATTTGTGGGCTGTCCAGGACGCGCTGATGGACGCGGTCGCAACGCAAAAACAATGGTATGAATCGATCAACGCATTGTAAACGAAATCGAACCTAAGTATAATAGGGAGCAGGTGTCAATAAATGGCGAGAGGCGTTGAATAATGAAGAAAAACGGCTGGATTTTATTGCTTTTCCTCGTGCTGGGCTTAGTGGCCGGCGCACTCGTTGCGCGATGGCTTGAGCCGGTATCCGGAATCTCTTTTTTGACCAAAACAATCGATACAACCTGGTCTCCTGCCGTTGATCTGTATGTGCTCAGCCTGGATCTGAATGTACATGTTCAAATTAGTTTGTTCAGTATTATTGGCGCTCTAGCCGCTATTTGGTTATATCGTAAAATGTAAACCGGCCACACACGGCCGGAAATGAAGGAGCAAGTGGGACTTTTGAGCAAGTATGAATCGACTAAACCGATCAGCCAGCTTGTGCTGGCATCGTCGTCACCGCGCCGGAAGGAACTGGTCGCATCCCTGGGCCTTTCCTTGCCGGTTTATATTTTGTCCTCTGATGCCGACGAGTCGGTACCTTCCGATTGGGCGCCTGCGCATATTGTCGAGCAGCTGGCTCTCCGCAAGGCGCACGCGACCGCAGCTATTCTGAAGGAACGCCGGGAAGAGAATTGTTCTCTCGTGGTTGGAGCAGACACGATTGTTGTTGTAGACGGCCGGGTGCTTGGCAAGCCGAAGGACCATGAAGATGCATTGTCCATGCTGCAGAGCCTTCAAGGACGAGAGCATGAAGTTTATACGGGAGTGGCTTGCGTGGTTGCGGAGACCGGTGCCGAGACTTCCGCGCATCGGATGACGAAGGTTTATATGAAGCCGATGCGAGATGAAGTACTGAAGCGGTATATCGCAACGGGCGAACCCGATGATAAAGCAGGTGCATACGGGATTCAGGGACTTGGCGCAACGCTGGTCGAGAAGATTGACGGCTGTTATTTTAATGTCGTTGGCCTGCCGGTGTCTCTGTTGTCGGACATGCTTGCTCAATACGAAATTCAGGTTTTCTAGATTAACTTTTCATGAAGTGACCTTGATTTGGACATAACACCAAGTAATGCCATATCATTTTAGCTGGAAGAGGCAGGGACGGACATGGAGCAAGGCAATCTGTTACGAAATGTCCCCCATGAAGAGCGACCAAGAGAACGCATGATGCAATATGGGGCCGAAGCGCTTAGCCATACCGAATTGCTTGCGATTCTGCTGCGTACGGGTACAAAGCAAGAATCGGCTGTGCATTTGGCTGGTAAAATATTGAAAGAATGCGGAAGCTTGCGCAATTTGCTCGATATGAGCATGAGCGAGCTGACGGCTATAAAAGGGATCGGACCGGCAAAAGCGGTCCAGCTGCGGGCCGGAATCGAGCTTGGACGCCGTATTGTACGGAGCGGACAAGGCGAGATTGTGACGGTACGTAAACCGCAGGATGCTGCGAACTATGTGATGGAAGAGATGCGCTACCTGAAAAAGGAGCACTTCGTCTGCCTGTTTCTGAATACGAAGAACCATATTATTGCCCGGGAAACGCTATCGGTTGGTACGCTTAATGCGTCTCTTGTTCATCCAAGAGAGGTTTTTCGAGCGGCCGTGAAAGCCGGCAGTGCTTCAATTATTTGTGTTCATAATCATCCGAGCGGAGACCCTATGCCAAGCCCGGAGGACGTCACATTAACGAAGCGCCTTGTGGAGGCTGGTGAACTGATGGGGATTGAAGTGCTGGACCATTTGGTCATCGGGGATGGAAGGTTTATCAGTTTGAAGGAACATGGTTACATGTAATATAATAAGTAGGATTGTCGCAATTAGAAGGGAGCATTAACATGTTTGGTGGTTTTTCGAAAGATTTGGGAATTGATTTGGGTACTGCAAACACGCTCGTATTTGTAAAAGGAAAAGGTATTGTTGTAAGAGAGCCGTCTGTTGTAGCTCTGCGTACTGACACAAAAACGATTGAAGCGGTTGGCGAACAAGCGAAAAAAATGATCGGCAGAACACCGGGCAACATTCGTGCCGTTCGTCCGATGAAAGACGGCGTTATCGCCGATTTCGAAACAACCGCAACAATGATCAAATATTTTATTCGTTCCGCGCAAAAGCAAAAATCGCTGTTTCCTAAGCATCCTAACGTTATGGTTTGCGTACCGTCCGGCATTACCGCGGTAGAGAAACGCGCTGTCGAAGATGCGGCCAAGCAAGCGGGCGCTCGCGAAGCGTATACGATCGAAGAGCCGTTTGCAGCCGCAATCGGCGCTGATCTTCCTGTTTGGGAGCCAACAGGCAGCATGGTTGTCGATATCGGCGGAGGTACAACGGAAGTTGCCGTTATTTCGCTAGGCGGTATCGTTACTAGCCGTTCGATCCGCGTAGCGGGCGACGAAATGGATGAAGCGATTATCCAATATATCAAACGTTTCTATAATCTGATGATTGGCGAAAGAACAGCCGAGCAGCTGAAGATGGAGATTGGTACGGCGCTTCCGTTCGATGTTTCCGAATCGATCGAAATCCGCGGCCGCGACCTCGTAACCGGTCTGCCTAAAACGCTGCCTATTACATCGGAAGAAGTTACGGAAGCGCTGATGGACACGGTGAATTCGATTGTAGACGCGGTGAAAATCACGCTGGAAAAATGCCCGCCTGAATTGTCTGCCGACATTATGGACCGCGGTATTGTGCTTACTGGCGGCGGAGCGTTGCTTCGCAACCTGGACAAGCTGCTGGCACGCGAGACAGGAATGCCTGTCATTGTAGCGGATAATCCGCTTGATTGCGTAGCTATTGGTACAGGCCGTTCGCTTGACCACATTCACTTGTTCAAAAAAGGCGGATCTTCCCGCTCGAAACGATAAGAGAACCAGAGCGGTTAGGATATGGAACGGGCAGGTGATTAAAACTGTTTAAGCTGCTAAGAAATAAGCGGTTGTTTATGCTTATGATCGGATTAATCCTGTTCATTGCGGTTATCGGTTTCTCGCTAAGCGACCGCAAGGAGCTGACTTGGCCCGAGAAATTTCTCGGCGATTCTGTTGGATTCGCGCAGCAATGGTTCTACAAGCCCGCTGGATTAGTAGCGGGCTTCTTTGAGGACATTCGCGAGCTCAAGACGCTGCATGAGGAGAACGAACAGCTGAAGCTGACGGCTGCTGCTTACGCGCGGGACAAAATTAATTATAATTTTGTCCAGAAGGAGAACGAGCGGCTGCAGAAAGAGCTGCACTTTACGGAACGACAGAAGAACATGTACAAATACAATTATTTGATTGCCCAAGTTATTGCAATTGATAACGATCCATACAATCATACGATGGTTATAAACCTTGGTTCCAAGAACGGAATCAAGCCCAATATGGCCGTAACGACAATTGACGGGCTTGTTGGACTTGTCAGCAATGTCCGCCCGTACACGGCAACGGTAACTCCGCTTACGGAACTGGATGACACCTCTCCAACGTCAAACGCCATTGCGGCAACGGTTCTCGGCAGGGAGAACGAGTCGTTTGGCATTGTCGGCAGCTATGATAAGGAAACAGATCGCCTCATTATGACCAAAATTGCCGAAAACGATAAAATGATTGTTGACGATACGGTTATTACATCCGGACTCGGCAATGTTTACCCTCGCGGTCTCGTGATCGGTACGGTAGAAACAAGGCAGGTCGGCGATTTTGGCCTTACCCATACCGCTACGATTAAAATGGCAGCCAAGTTCGATCATCTGACCGAAGTGTTCGTCGTTCAGCCGACGGAATCGGGAGATGAATAAGATGGGCGACAAAGGCATCAACCGGCTTATTCTTGTCATGCTGCTCCTATTTATCATAGAGGGCGCTATCATGCCTTGGCTTATTCCGATTGAGCTGACGGGAAGAATCGTTCCTCATTTTATGTTCGTTTTTGTTGTTTTCGCAGCCTTATACAGCGGTCGGCACCGGGCTTTATTTTTCGGAATAAGCTTTGGCTTTCTGCAGGATGTCGTCTACTTCGGACATTTAATGGGTGTTAACGCCTTTTCCATGGGACTTATCGGATACTATACCGGCGTACTGCTGGAGCGCCGGCGCAGCACGCTGCTCACGGCGTTGTCCGTGGTTGGCCTCGGCTCTATTCTGTACGACACGATCGTGTATTTCGTAAATATGGTTTTCCGGATTACGAAAGAAACGTATGCCTGGGCGCTGATGGATCATATTTTGCCAAGCCTGTTCCTTCAGCTGGTCTTTGCGCTGGCGGTCTACGTACCGGCAAGGCGTCTTTTCGAGAGCCATTTGAAGCTGAATCCGGATTCGGAGGAAGAATAATTTATAGGCAGGAAGCAGGAATTTGCACTCCGTGAAAAGAATGGATTACGTTGGGGAGGGACAGACGTGACCGAGAAGCAGCATATTATGATAAAAGGTGTCAAGGAAGGTCTCGTGTTCCTTCTCGACGATAAGTGCGAATTTGCGGTTTTGCTTGACGAGCTGCAGTATAAGCTTGAGAAAACGCATCAGCAGCTGCTGACCGGCCCGCTCGTGCACGTGCATGTGAAACTTGGGACAAGGCAGATTGGCGAGGATGAGAAGGAACGGATCAAATCGGTCATTCGCTCGCAGGGCAATTTAATGGTTCAGTCGATTGAATCGTCCTCTGCGATGCAGGATGGAGCTAATACGGCTCCCGCCGGCCCTCATGTTATAACGGGAATTATCCGTTCCGGCCAAACGATAGAGCATGACGGTGACCTGCTGCTAGCTGGGGATGTCAATCCGGGCGGTACAATCTTGTGCAGCGGAGATATATACGTAATGGGCGCACTGAGAGGTGTCGCCCATGCAGGCGTAAACGGCAGAACGGATGTCATTATCGCCGCTTCGCTTATGCGTCCAACCCAGCTTCGAATTGCCGATGTCATCAGCCGTCCTCCGGAGGAATGGATGTCCGGGGATGCAGCCATGGAATTCGCTTATTTGTATGAGGGAAACATGCAGATTGACAAAATGACGCAATTATTCCGTTTACGCAATAATCCGATTAAGGTATAAGGGGTGTTCATGCATGGGAGAGGCGATTGTTGTAACATCAGGCAAAGGTGGAGTCGGTAAAACGACGACCTCGGCTAATTTAGGTACGGCACTTGCTTTGCTTGGCAAAAAGGTTTGTATGGTCGATACCGACATCGGATTGCGTAATTTGGATGTTGTAATGGGACTTGAGAATCGAATTATTTATGACCTGATTGATGTAGCCGAAGGACGCTGCCGGCTTAATCAGGCTTTGATTAAAGACAAGCGCTTTGAAGAGCTGTACATGCTGCCTGCTGCCCAAACCAAGGATAAGCAGGACGTATCGCCGGATCAAGTCCGGGATATGGTACTCGAGCTCAAGAAGGATTTCGATTACGTGATCATTGATTGTCCGGCAGGCATTGAGCATGGCTTCCGCAATGCGATTGCAGGCGCGGATCGCGCGATTGTTGTAACAACGCCGGAGAATGCCGCGGTACGGGATGCTGACCGTGTTATCGGACTGCTCGAGAAAGAGCAGATTCCATCCAAAATAATTATTAACCGGATTCGCCAGAACATGGTGAAGAACGGCGAAATGCTTGATATTGATGAAATTTGCCAAGTGCTCGCCGTTGATCTGCTTGGGATTGTCCCTGATGACGAGAAGGTTATCAAGGCTGCCAATTCCGGAGAACCAACGGTGATGGATCCTTCTTCGCGTGCCGCTATCGCTTACCGCAATATCGCTCGCCGCATACTGGGGGATATGGTTCCGCTTATGCTGCTCGATGAGAAGGCCGGTGCCTTCAAACGCTTCCGCAAGTTTCTTGGAATAGGATGATTGCCTTGTGCTAAACAAGCTGAAAAAGATAGACTGGGGCATCGTAGCCATTTTGGTCTGCCTGATGGGCATTAGTACCGTTCTGGTTAGAAGCGCTACGCATAACAACCCGCTTTATCACAACTATGATGTGAAAACAGTCGCTTTTTATATAGCCGGTTTTTTAGTAGCTATAACGGCTACCGTCTTTGATTATCGCATATTACTGAAAAGCTGGTACGTTTTATACGGTATCGGAGTCGCACTGCTTATCGCGGTCTTCTTCTTCGGGGCAAACATTAACGGCGCGTCCGGTTGGTTCAAACTGCCGGGCGGCTTCTTGTTTCAGCCTGCCGAGATTATGAAGATTATTATTATTATCGGTATTGCCTATATAATGGGCCGCCGGCAGGGGGATCGATTAACCTTTATCGAGGACTTGCTTCCCATCGCTGCTTTTGCGTTTTTGCCGTTCCTGCTCGTCATGATCCAGCCTGACCTTGGCAACGCGATTATTTATATCGTTATCGTCTTGGGGATGCTTTGGATTGGCAACGTCAAATATACCCACGTGCTGGTTGGTTTGACCGCGGTTGTTGCGGCGGTCGTATTGTCTATCTCCTTGTTTACGATGTTTAACTCCGAGATTGAATCTTATCTGAAGGACCATCACAAGGAGCACTGGTACAAACGGATCAATACGTTCCTGGACCCAAGCCAGGCGTCATCCGATGATAAGCATCAATCGGAAAATGCCAAGATAGCGATCGGTTCCGGCGGCCTCAGCGGCGACGGGTATTTGAAGGGCGATATGATTAACGGGAAGTTCATTCCTTATCCTTATTCCGATTCGATTTTTGTCGTAATCGGGGAGGAGTTTGGCTTCCAGGGCTCTGCGATCCTGCTATTACTGTACTTCCTATTGATATATAGGATGATACTAATCGCTTTCCGATGTTACGATAATCGGGCTGCGTTTATCGTAATCGGGATCGCCTCCATGTACGTCTTTCAGATCTTCCAAAATATCGGCATGATGATTGGGCTTATGCCGATCACCGGTATTACGCTGCCATTCATCAGCTACGGCGGTACTTCGCTGCTGCTTAACATGCTGTGTATCGGTATTTTGTTTAGTATTAACGCGCACCAAGAGAAGTACGAGCTGGCCGAGTAGGCCAGCTTTTTTTCGTATGCGGTGGGTAGGTTAATTGATCGCGCGCTGCGCCTCAAATGTTCTTCCGATCGCCATTGCTCGGGGATTCCTTGAACCATTCCAATAGGATTGGAATCCCCTCACAAAAGCGACCACTACGTTTCTCCAGAATCATTTGATGCTCCGCCCTTGCCTTTAACCTGCAACTCAAAAAGAGCTGAAGCCTTTCGCCCAGCTCGTGAAGAAACCGCCATGTCCGAGCAGATATATAAACCTGCTCGGTCTTTTTTTTCGCCCTAAAGCCAAAACGGAGCAGTTGAATGATTCTGAAGAAGCTGCAGCGTTCGCCTTTGTTCTCCGGATTCCAACCATTGACCAGTAAATTCAAGGAATCCGGGAACAACAGCGATCGAAGAACATTCAACTGCGCAGTTTCTGGCGCAGCATACTTGTCAGCTTGGCCACATATTTATGTAGAAAGGAAATGTGGGCTGCGCCAATGCCAGCCGGCTTGTCTTGCGAGAGGGAGGCTATTCGATGAGTAAAAAAGACGGTATAAGAGAGCGGCGACAGGAGAAAATCAGACAGCTGCTGGAGCAGCAGGAAAAGCAGGCCAAGCTGTGGCAGCAGCAGGAGCGTATGCAAGAGCAGAAGCATCAGGTGATGCCGGCCAAAAATAGACCGGTCCGGGAGAAGCAGAACGCAAGGTACGAGGAGGAGTCTTTTTTACCTGTACCTTATCACATGGATACGGGCGGCGGGGATGAGCTTGACCCGGAGAAGCTGTGGAAAACAAATCCGCATCCGTGGCTTGGATGGGAGTCCGGAGACGGAAAAGGAAAAGGCGGCCGTTATGGAGGCGATTTCGCTTCGATCTACGAGTCGGGTGACGGAGGCGGCAAGAGGCCCTTTTTCCGCAGCGAACTGAAATGGAAGGTCATTGTAGCGGCCCTTCTGTTTGCAGGGATCTGGGGCGTTTTTCACAATGAATCGCCGCTTGCGCAGAAGGGGCAAGCCATCGTCAAAAATGCTTTAACGGATGAAATGGATTTTACGGCTGTCGCTACGTGGTATAAAGAGACTTTTGCCGGCGCGCCGTCTTTTATTCCGATATTCAACCATAATGCGAAAGAAGCGGAATCCGCGAACGGTTCAGTGGAATTGCCCGTTGTGTCTCCTCTTCCGGACGGTGCCATCGTCCGCACCTTTGCCGAGCTCCTGAACGGGGTTGAGCTGGCGGGCACGTCCAAGGAGCAGGTATCGGCCATCGAGACGGGCAGAGTCCTGGTCGTATCCGAAGCGGAGAACGGCAGCGGCGTTACGGTTGTAATCGAGCATGCAAACGGCCGTGATTCGGTGTATGGCAAGCTGGGGGCGGCAACCGTTAAACAAAATGATTGGGTCGAAGCGGGCGACGGAATAGGGACGCTGAAAGAAACGACAAGCGAGGAGCCAAGTCTTCTTTATTTTGCCGTGCGGCAAAATAACCAATACGTCGATCCCGTGGGCGTGATTCCGATTGATTAAATGGAAGGGCATCCGCTGGTCCGTTCATCCGCTGTTTGTGCTTGTCATGATTGGTTCTGTTGTGACCGGCTATTTCGCCGAGCTCTTCACTTTATTTCTGATCGTGCTAGTCCATGAGATTGGACATGTCGTGGTTGCAAGAGGCTTTGATTTGACGGTGCGGGAAGTGAAGCTGCTTCCCTTTGGCGGCGTTGCGGAGATCGAAGATGCGGGCAGCATTCCGGCCAAGCAGGATGCGTTGATCGCCATCGCGGGTCCTCTTCAAAACGTATGGATGGGACTAGCCGCCTGGGGCTGCGGCCAGCTGGGCTTGTGGGATCCGGAATGGGCTTCCTACGTGTGGCAAGCAAATCTCATGATCGGCTTATTTAACCTGCTGCCTATTTATCCCCTGGATGGAGGCAAGTTGATGCAGGCTGCCTTCAGCTATGGCTTTACTTACTATTCCATGATGAAATGGACCTCCCGGATCAGCATTGGCCTCAGCATACTGATGATTGGCTATGCATTGTCTACCGCATTCCGGCCGGATACCGGCATTCAGCTTAATCTGCTTGTCGTTGGCTTGTTCCTGCTGATGACGAATTGGACGTACTACCGCAACATGCCGTATTTGTTCGTCCGTTTCCTGATGCACCGCGACAAGGTTGCCGTGCGTGCTATCTCGCGTGGCGCGCTGGCTCGACCAATAATTGTAAATTTAAAGCAACCAATTATTGGCGTTGTTCGTCTATTATGGCGGGAACAGTACCATCTCTATTATTTGATGGAACTGGAAGGCCGAGTCGTCAAGGTTGTCCCCGAGAAAGAAATCGTTGACCGCTATTTGACCGAGCCGGATCCGAACCGGGCTGTTATCGAACTTTTTCGATAGAGGTAAAATAGACCACTTTTTCGCTTAGGAGCCTTGGTGTAGAATAGAGTAGATGACAAAAAGTAAGGCGGTTGATATTCGGGAATGAAGCGGATGTTAATGCACGGACACGGCGAGCTGCTGCAGACCGCCGTGCTGATGGACGGTCGGCTTATCGATTTTTTTATGGAACAGTCGGAGAGCAGCGGATTAGTCGGTAATGTATACAAGGGACGAGTAGTCAATGTTCTGCCAGGCATGCAGGCCGCTTTCGTAGATATTGGTCTGGGAAAAAACGCGTTTCTATACATAGATGATCTGTTGCATCCGCATTTGGAGAAACAGCCGGAGCACAAACCCTCCATTACGGAGCTGGTAAAGCCCGGTCAAGAGCTTGTTGTGCAAGTGATGAAGGAACCGATGGGCAGCAAGGGCGCCCGCGTAACGACGCATTTTACGCTGCCTGGCCGTTGGCTGGTCTATATGCCGATTGCCGGTTATGTCGGAGTATCGAAGAAAATTATGGCCGAAAGCGAACGATCGCGGATCCGGATGATTGGCGAGCGGCTGAGGCAAGGCGAAGAAGGCATAATTATGCGTACCGCGGCGGAAGGCGAATGCGAGGAATCGCTTGGAGCCGACGTTGATCAGCTGCGTCAGCTGTGGACAAGCGTGCTGCAGCGCTCCGAACATGCGAAGGCGCCTGCGGAGCTGCACCGCGAAGCGGGGCTGCTCCGTCGGGCGGTAAGAGATACGCTGACGGACGATATGGATGAGGTGTGGCTGGACGATCCTTCCCGTTACAGCGAAGCGGTCTCGCTTCTGAAAGAGATGACTCCGCATCTTGCCGGACGGTTGAAGCTGTTTGAAGCCCGGAAGGAAAAGGTTTCTTTATTCGACCGATTTGGGGTAACCGATCAGATTGAGGCGGCTTTTTCGTCCCGCATCCGTCTTGAAAGCGGCGGCTCCCTCGTCTGGGATGAGACGGAGGCCTTAACCGTAATTGACGTAAATACGGCAAAGTACATTGGAGCTACAGGACTTGAGGACACGGTTTTCAAGACAAACATGGAAGCGGCGGACGAGATCGCAAGGCTGCTTCGGATTCGTGACGTAGGCGGCATTATCGTTATCGATTTTATTGATATGGAGAATGAGTCCAACCGGGAGAAGGTTATGGCCAGACTGTCGGAATGGGCGAAAAAGGACCGGACCAAATGCACGGTGTTCGGCTGGACAAGACTTGGACTTCTTGAA
This sequence comes from Paenibacillus glycanilyticus NBRC 16618, assembly GCF_004000805.1. Lineage (GTDB taxonomy): Bacteria > Bacillota > Bacilli > Paenibacillales > Paenibacillaceae > Pristimantibacillus > Pristimantibacillus glycanilyticus. The sequence continues at coordinate 112,798 of NZ_BILY01000011.1, read as the reverse complement.
TTAACGAGAAGGAAAGCCCGGGACAATGCCGCGCGGCAGTTAACCGAGCGATGCCCGGCATGCGGCGGAACGGGAAAGAAATCTTCAATTCATTCCTAGGTAATAGTTGATTGGTTAGGCATAGTGTGATAGAATGTTCTAGTATGTCTCATCCTATAACTGTGTGGACATGCATGAACCGCTCCAATCGGGTATAAGCGCCGCGGCTTTTTGCTGCAGCCACCTGGATTAGGCGAGTCTTCGACAATAAGGAGGTGCAACTCATGTTCGCAATTATCGAAACTGGCGGCAAGCAATACAAAGTTCAAGAGGGCGATGTAATCTACATCGAAAAACTGAACGTAACTGAAGGCGAAAGCGTAACGTTTGATCGTGTATTGGCAGTATCTAACGGCGAAGGTCTCGTAACTGGTACTCCAGTTGTTTCCGGCGCTACGGTTTCCGGCAAAGTCGAGAAACAAGGTAAAGGCCAAAAGATCATCGTTTACAAATACAAAGCCAAAAAGAACTACCGCCGCAAGCAAGGTCATCGTCAACCGTTCACTAAAGTAACAATCGAGAAAATCCAAGCGTAAGAGGACTTTCTTATGATTTCCGTTACAGTGAAACGTAGAGCCGCTGACAGACGGATTGTATCTTTCGCGATCTCCGGACACGCTAAATATGCAGACCGCGGCAAGGATATTATCTGCGCCGGGGTGTCGGCCGTTTCGGTCGGAACCGTCAACGCTATCGAGGCTTTGGCGACAGTGGAATTACCCGCTAAGATGAAGGATGGCTGGCTATCGTCGGACATTCCGGAGCAGCCGGATAAGGAAATTGACGACAAAGTGCAGCTGTTGCTCGAATCGATGGTCGTTATGCTCGGCACAATCGCAAAAACTTACGGCAAATACGTCGTAATTCATGATCAACTTCTTTAAAGAAGGAGGGAAACACCATGTTGAAATTAGATCTTCAGCTTTTCGCATCGAAGAAAGGTGTAGGTTCTACTAAGAACGGCCGCGACAGCCATTCGAAACGTCTTGGCGCTAAACGCGCTGACGGTCAAGTCGTATCCGCTGGCAGCATCTTGTTCCGCCAACGCGGTACGAAGATTCACCCAGGTACTAACGTGGGTATCGGTAAAGACGACACGCTGTTCGCACTGGTTGAAGGCGTAGTGAAGTTCGAACGTCTGGGACGCGATCGCAAAAAAGTGAGCGTGTACCCTGTTGATCTGGCTCCGGTAGCCGCAGCAGTAGAAGCTTAATAGCACCAAGTGCCCCGGCCTGATGAACAGGCCGGGGTTTTTGTTTAATTTAAAGAGTATTATGATAGCGAAGATGTTTCACCTTGGTTTTAGATCTTTCGGCTACCGAATTCGCATGCTATACTGGTTTAGCTAGGAATCAAGCAGAAAGTGGGAACGATCAGGATGGATCGCATTAGAATGGCGAGACAGTCGGCAGCGGCTTCCGTTGTGCTGCCCGGTGCGGCTGCGCTCATTTGGCCTTCTTCGGTATGGCTGGTTGCACTTTTTCTCTTATGGACAATAGCAGCTGCGGTATTTTGGATCAGGACAGAACGCAAGGAACAGGAACAAAGGCTGGCACGGACCGTCTATATGCTGCAAACGGCCAGCGTAAAGACGCTGAATCACCACCGGCACGATTGGATGAACGATCTCCAAGTATTGTTTGGTTACATACGGATGAACAAGCTGGATAAAACCGTGGAATACGTGGAGAAAATAAGGGCTAGAATGACGGAAGAGAGCCAAATCGCAAAGCTTGGCGTTCCGTCGCTGATCAGCTATATACAATCCTTCCGTACCCTCACCAATGCCATGCAGCTTCAGGTGAAGCTGGACGAAGGCATTTACCTGAACGAGCTGGAAGATGGGGGAAAGCCTATTGCGGAAGCCTTGATCAATCTGATCAACGCCTACCGTTTTTCGGTGAAGACAGGATACGGCGATCCGGCAGTGCTTACTATGCAGCTCTCCCGCGAAGAGGAGATGCTGATTGCAGCTTTTTATTACGAGGGCGACTTAACCAGCGAGCAACAGCTTGCGGATAAAATAAAACAGCAGTTGGAAGGCGCGTCTTTATTGCCGGTCGATGTGGAGCATCCGCAGCGGAAATTGGTATTAAAAGCGGAATGGCGCGCTTGAACGGGGGCAAAACATGTTTGTCGATAAAGCGAAGATATTTGTAAAAGGCGGCAACGGGGGCAACGGGATCGTGTCTTACCGCCGCGAGAAATACGTGCCTGAAGGCGGACCTGCGGGCGGCGACGGCGGAAATGGCGGCGACGTTATTTTCCGGGTGGACGAGGGCCTCAGAACGCTGATGGACTTCCGTTACCAGAAGCATTTCAAAGGACCGGCAGGAGAGCGCGGCAAAGTAAAATCGATGCATGGCGCCAGCGCGGACGACATGATCATCCGCATCCCTCCGGGAACTGTCATTGTGGATGACGATACGCAGGAAATTATCGCCGACATGACGCGCCACGGGCAAGAGGTTGTCGTTGCGCGCGGCGGACGCGGCGGACGCGGCAACATCCGGTTCGCAACGATTAACAATCCTGCACCGGATATTTGCGAGAACGGCGAAGAAGGACAAGAGCGCTGGGTAACGCTGGAGCTTAAAGTGATGGCGGACGTTGGTCTTGTGGGCTTTCCGAGCGTAGGAAAATCGACGCTTCTCTCGGTTGTGTCCGGTGCCAAGCCCAAGATTGGCGCGTACCATTTCACAACGATTACGCCTAATCTTGGCGTCGTAGACGTTGGCGACGGACGCAGCTTTGTTATGGCTGATCTTCCGGGCTTGATCGAAGGCGCTCATGAAGGCGTAGGGCTTGGCCATGAATTCCTGCGGCATGTTGAACGCACGAGAGTTATCGTGCATGTCGTGGACATGGCGGGCACGGAAGGACGCGATCCATTCGAGGATTGGGTCAAAATTAACGAAGAGCTCGTGAAATACAACGAAAAGCTGTCGGAACGCCCGCAGATCATTGCGGCGAACAAGATGGATATGCCGGAGGCGGCCGACAATCTGGAGCTGTTTAAGCAGCAGCTGGACGAGGTTCGCGGCGACCGGGAATACCTTATCGTGCCGATCTCCTCGCTGACTAAGCAAGGCGTGCAGGAGCTTCTGTACAAAGCGGCGGATACGCTGGATTCGGTTCCGGAAGAAGTATCGGTAGAAGAAGTGAAGGATGTCGCGGAACGCAAAGTGTTCACGTTCGAGAAGCGCGAGGACGACAGCTTTACGATTCACCGCGAAGACGAGATTTTTGTCGTGCAGGGCGCAAGAATCGAGAATTATCTGAAGCGCATGAACATGAACTCGTACGACGCGATTATGCGTTTTGCGCAAATGATGCGCAAAATGGGCGTTGACGCGGCTCTTCGCCGCGAAGGCGCAAGAGACGGGGATACGGTTCAGATTGCCGACTTTACGTTCGAATTCTTCGAGGGCAGCGACTATAACGGTTAATGAAATATAGCAAAAAAAGAGGAGAGACGGCCAATGGCCGTCTTTTTTCATTGAAAAGCATCGCAGTTACCTATTGCCGCATTTCTTATATTCCGATATAATGTCCATTATAGAAGAACATCTGTCTTTGTAGGGAGGACGAAATAGTGACGCAACGTTATTATGTCGTTCGTGAGGATATGCTCCCGGAAGCGATCGTGAAGACGATCCAGGTCAAAGAGATGCTTGGCCGGGGCGAGGCGTCCACGGTGCATGAGGCGGTAGAAAAGGTAGGACTTAGCCGAAGCGCCTTTTATAAGTATAAAGACGGCGTCTATGCTCTTCAGGAGCTGGAAAGAGAACGGATCGTGACGATAGCGATGGATTTGGAGCATCGATCCGGTGTATTATCTAAGGTATTGGCTCTTGTGGCAAGCCTTGAAGGGAATGTGCTGACGATGAACCAGAGCATACCGCTGCAGGGTTTGGCCAATGTCGTTATATCCGTAGATATTTCACAGCTGAATGAGGAACTAACAACGCTGATTGAAGTCATTCGCAGCCAGGAAGGCGTGCGTAAAGCTGCCGTTATCGGACAAGGTTGATTAGATGGAGGGAAATGTATGAAGCCAGTGAAGATAGGTTTGCTTGGTCTCGGTACAGTCGGGACTGGCGTAGTGCGTATTGTTGAAGGACATCAGGAAGATTTGCAAAGCCAGGTCGGCTCCCCGATCGTGATCGAGAAAATTCTCGTGCAAAATAAAAGCAAAGCCCGCAGCATTTCGATCGACGCAAACAAGCTGACGGAAGATCCTTGGGTAATTATCGGCAATCCGGACATCGACGTTATCGTTGAAGTAATGGGCGGCATTGGTTCCACGAAAGAATACATCATGGAAGCTCTTTCCCGCGGCAAGCATGTCGTAACCGCAAATAAGGATCTGATGGCGCTGCACGGCCCTGAAATTCTGGCGAAAGCGCAGGAGCATGGCTGCGACGTCCTGTACGAAGCAAGCGTTGCCGGCGGTATCCCGATTATCCGTACGCTGGTGGAGGGCTTCTCTTCCGACCGGATTACGAAGATTATGGGTATCGTGAACGGTACGACGAACTACATTTTGTCCAAGATGAGCCTTGAAGGCGCATCCTATGGCGATGTGCTGAAAGAAGCCCAAGAGCTAGGTTATGCCGAAGCGGATCCAACTTCCGACGTAGAGGGCCTGGATGCGGCACGCAAAATGACGATTCTCGCAACGCTTGGCTTCCGAGCGAAGGTAGCGCTTGACGATGTGTCCGTGCAAGGCATGTCGAAAGTATCGAAAGAGGACATCCTGTACGCGAAGCGTCTTGGCTACGAAGTGAAGCTGCTTGGCATCGCCGAGCGTCAGGATGACCAGTTCAGCATCAGCGTACAGCCGACAATGGTGAAGAAATCGCATCCGATCGCATCGGTTAACGGCGTATACAACGCGGTTTACGTATATGGCGAAGCGGTAGGCGAGACCATGTTCTACGGCCCTGGCGCCGGCGAACTGCCGACAGCAACTTCGATCGTTTCCGACCTTGTGGCGGTTGTGAAAAACCTGAAGCTTGGCGTTAACGGCAAGCAAGGCATACTTACTTACAAGGAGAAGAAGCTCAAATCCGACGAGCAGATCTCTTCGAAATATTTCCTGCTCCTGCATGTGGATGACCGCGCGGGCGTACTGGCGCAAATTACGCAAATTTTCGCCGAGTATGAAGTAAGCCTCGAATCGGTGCTCCAGCAGCCAAATCCGAATAATCCGGATGCCGAAATTATCGTGATTACGCATGATGCGAATAAAGCTGCCATCCAAAAAGTTCTGCAGAAGTTTGAGTCTCTGGACGTTATTCGCAAGGTGAAGAGCGTTTACCGTGTTGAAGGCTAAGCCGTCCGTACTTTAAGCAGGATTTATTGCAAAAGCAAACAAAGGAGCTTTATCCGTCATGAATAATCGTCGAGTAATCGTGAAAGTGCCGGCCAGCACGGCGAATCTGGGTCCTGGCTTTGATACGCTTGGCATGGCGCTTTCACTCTATGCGTGGATCGAGATGTCGGCAGCGGAGACTACAACCTTCCGGCTGTACGGCGATCAAATGCAAGGCATCCCAACCGATAAATCGAATCTGTTATATAAAGTAGCCCAGCTCGTATTTGATGAAGCGGGCGTGAGCGTTCCGGAGCTGGATGTTGCGATGTACAGCGACATTCCGCTTGCGAGAGGCCTCGGAAGCAGCGCTTCCGCTATCGTTGGCGCGCTGGCTGCGGCAAATGCGCTGATCGGCAGTCCTCTGACGGATCATAAGCTGTTCCAGCTTGCGACCAAGCTGGAGGGACATCCGGACAATGTCGGAGCATCCTTGTTTGGCGGCATCGTTGTATCCGCCTGGGACGGGGAACGTGCGGATTACGTAAGACTTGCGCCGCATGAAAAGCTGGAGACGCTTGTTGCGATCCCGGCTTTCCAGCTGGCAACGGAAAAAGCCCGTCACGCCCTGCCTTCGCAAATCAGCATGGCTGACGCCGTATTTAATGTCGGACGCAGCTCCCTTCTTGTTGCTGCGCTGGCTAGCGGCGAGCTTGGCCTGATCCGGCATGCGATGCGCGACCGGCTGCACCAGCCTTATCGGGCACCTCTTATTCCCGGCATGTCGGCCATTCTGGAGCAGGCCTGCGAATACGGCGCGCTTGGAGCTGCGCTTAGCGGAGCGGGGCCAACTCTTATCGCGTTTGTTGATGCTGACAGCAAGAGCAAATCCGAGCTGGAGCAATTCCTGCTTGCCACATTGAAGCAAGAGGGGATCGAAGCAGAGACCATGTGGCTGAAGCCAGGCGAAGAAGGCCCGATTATTACGGTCGAGGATGCGGCAGCCCCTGCTCCAGGTCTTATGGAACGGATCAAGGGAGAGGTTGTCCGATGAAGACGATTGCAGTACTTCCGGCCGGCTCTGTATCGGATGAAGCAGTGAAGCGGCTGTTTGCCGGAGAATCCATGAATTGGAAGCATCACCGCCTGATTGCGGACGTGTTCATGTCGACCGTAAACGGTGTAAGCGATTATAGCGTTGTTCCCATCGAGAATACGATTGAAGGCTCCGTTAATCTGCATGTGGACTGGCTGGTTCATGAGGTGGATCTGCCCATCCAGGCGGAATGGGTGTATCCTTCAATCCAGAATTTGATCGGACGCGGCTTCGAAGCAGCCGGAGAAGAAGGCGCGATTGACTTCAGCAAGATCAAGAAAGTAATCAGCCACCCGGTTGCGATTGCGCAATGCCTCCAGTTTTTGCGGAGCGAGCTCCCGCATGCGGAGATTGAGACCGCGGGCAGCACGTCGGAGGGTGTCAAAATCGTGAAGGAAAATCCCGGCCAAGGCTGGGCGGCGATTGGCACGATGACCGCTGCCGTCAACAACGGGCTTGATGTGCTAAGCCAGGGAATCACGGACCACGACAATAACTATACCCGTTTCCTGTTGGTTGGGAACGAGCCGTTTACGGCACGGCAATCCGATAAGCAGAAGACGAGTATCCTGATTACGCTGCCCGAGGATTATCCCGGTGCCTTGCATCAAGTGCTTGCCGCGTTTGCGTGGCGGAAGATCAACCTGTCGAAGATCGAGTCCCGCCCGACGAAGAAAAAGCTGGGCAATTATTATTTTTATATCGATATCGACATGGCGCTGGATACGGTGCTTTTGCCTTCGGCGCTCGAAGAAATCGAAGCGCTTGGATGCCAGGTGCGGATTCTCGGCAGCTATCCAAGCTTTACTTACGAGCAGCTTTTGTAATGAAATGACGTGCCATAGCGTTGCCCTTTTGCGGGCAGCGCTATTTTTTTTGCGTGAAGGTGGAGACACCAGCCTACGTTCTGCATAGGATGTAATGATTGATAGCAGGCATTCGCCGTGCCGTTATACAAAGAACGTGACAGGAGGTTTTTCGCTAGTGAAAATCCATGTTGTAAAGAAAGGCGATACATTGTATTTCATTGCCCAGAAACATAATGTATCGATTGAAGACATTTTAAAGCTGAACCCTTCCATTACGAACCCGGATTTGCTGGATGTCGGAATGAAGCTGAAGGTTCCATCGGCAAACGAGGTTGGCGGCGGGACAGGAGGACTGGACATTATGCATCAGCATGTAGTGAAACAAGGGGATACGCTTTGGAAGCTGTCGAAAGCTTGGGGAGTGCCCCTGGCAGACATGATTAAAGCGAATCCGCAGCTTAAGAACCCGAATGTGCTTCTGACAGGCGAGATTGTCAACATACCTAAAACAGCTACTCCAACAGAAGTACAGGGTAACGGCGGCGGCGTAACCGCGCAAGGAACTGGAAATGCGCATCATCCGCTTCATCCGATGTCGCTGATGCATGGCGTACAGAATTGGGTTGGCAAGAAGCCAACAGGCCAGATGCCGGCAGCTCAAGCTCCGGTTCAAAAAACGCCAACCGCTCCAATAGCCCCGGTAGCTCCGATCGAGAAAACGCCAACGGCGCCAATTGTTACTCCAGTAGCCCCGGTAGCGAAAGAGCAGCCTGCAAAGAAAGCTCTGCCTATTCAGAAATCGCCGGGTAAAAAAGCGAAGCATACTGAAGAAGCGGCAAACGTGAAGCCGAACATGAAACCGAATATGAAGCCTGCCATGGAAGCTAACGTTCAACCTAATATGAAGCCAAACGTGTCGCCAATCATGCAATCCAAGCCGGAGCCTAAGCTTCAGCCAAGCGTGGACCTGTTCAAGCAATTCGGGATTCCTGCGGTAGAAGCGGCTTCCCAGCCCCATCATGGCTACGGCAATATGGCGCCAATGGTATCTCCGTTGCAAGTTGGCCCCGGCTTTGGTTACGGTCATGGCGGTTGGCCAGGATCCAATGTCAGCCCTGCAAGCGAAGGGCCATGGTGCCCTCCCGGAACTATGCCTATCGCGGCTGGTCCTGGCTACGGTTACGGCATGGGTAACGTATCCCCGGCTGTATTTGGTTCCGAAAATGCGTCTCCGGTACTTGGCGCGGAAAATGTAAGTCCAGCGGCAGCCGGGAATAATGCTGCACCGGCGGCTCTGGGCAGCAATGCCGCTCCGACTAATGTAAGCCCTGCTGCAGTCAGCCCAACGCAAGGCTACGGCTTTGTATCTCCGGCAAATGTCGGCCCAGAGCATGGTTACGGCTACGGCCCAACGGCAGTGTCCCCAGCAGAGATGGGACCTGGTTACGGCTGGCCAGGGGCAGTGTCCCCGGCAGAGATGGGACCTGGTTACGGCTATGGTCCAGGGGCAGTGTCCCCGGCAGAGATGGGACCTGGTTACGGCTATGGCCCAACGGCGGTGTCCCCGGCAGAGATGGGACCTGGTTACGGCTATGGCCCGACGGGAGTATCCCCGGCAGAGATGGGTCATGGTTACGGCTACGGCTGGCCAGGGGCGGTGTCTCCGGCAGAGATGGGACCTGGTTACGGCTGGCCTGGTGCGGTATCTCCGGCAAGCTTTGGTCCAGAGAATGTATCGCCGGCCGCTCTCGGGGAAAATAGTGCTCCAACAGCCGTCAGTCCTGAAATGACGGGTCCTGTAGGCGGGTATGGTTATGGTTGGCCGGGAGCCGTTTCTCCGGCAAATATGGGGCCGGAATATGGCTATGGTTACGGCGGAATGGTATCCCCGGTTAACGTTGGCCCGGATTACGGCTACGGCTACGGTCATCCAGGCATGGTATCGCCGGCGGAAATGGGACCAAATGTATCACCTGCAGCGCTAGGCTCGAACGTTTCTCCAGCTGCGCTTGGATCTAATTTCTCGCCTGCAGCGCTAGGCTCGAACGTATCTCCATCCGCGCTTGGATCTAATTTCTCGCCAGAAGCGTTAGGCTCGAACGTATCCCCATCCGCGCTTGGATCTAACGTATCGCCAGAAGCGTTTGGTTCCAACGTATCCCCAGCCGCGCTTGGATCTAATGTATCGCCGCTTGCGCTTGGACCAAATGCCGCCCCGGCTGCACTCGGCTCTAACGTATCACCAGCAGGCTACGGCTATTACGGCAATCAAGTAGCCGGCGCTCAAGGCTTTAGTCCGTATTCCTACTGGCCTGGCCAAACGGCAGGCGCGCAGAACGATCCATGCGGATGCGGAGGCAAACGTACGGAAGAAGAATTGATTGAAGCGGTAACCGAAGCGGTAATCAAAAAAACCAAGCCGCGCAAAGTGGCTAAAATTCGTGCGGTTACTCCAAAATCGTCAAAAAAAACAGATCGCAACAGCAGGCCTTGGATTAATCGCTAATGCATAATCTAGAACAGCCTCTTGCCTTTTTAAAGGCAGGAGGCTGTTTGCTGTTACTAAAAAACTACGTCTATAGCCGTTTCGCTTTATGCGTACATATTATTGGAAGCTTTGAGTTAAACTAGGTCAAAAAGAAATACAAGGGGCTATTATTATGATGATGAGGTTCAGCTTATGGAAGCAATTGAAAAAAAGACTGCGACGGGGGCGGCGTCCGATGTGGACTTTAGGATCATTCTTAATCGGAGCGACAGTGCTCATACAAGCTGCTTGCGTCACGCCGGCTGCCGCTGCGGCAGGGGCAGCCGTTAAGGAACCGGGAGAAGGTAATCCCGGTCTCATCCGTATTTTACAGGAGCGTGAGGAGCCGCTCGCCGTTCAGCTGCACCGCCAATACATTTGCGGAGAGGAAACGCAGCCGCTTGGCCAATTGACCTCCGCTGAAGTGATACGCATGCTGGTGTCTCATCCGGAATGGACGGCGATGCTGTCGCAGGACGGTCAGACCGTCCTGCTTGAGCAGGTGATTGAAGATTTCTCGCAATCCTGCAAAGGCAATATCTATATCGGGCTGGATAAACAAGGCTACCTTTCTCTCTTTGAGGGAGCTCCCAAAAAAGAGAAGGTCGTAAAGACCTTTTTTCAGTTGGACGTGAAATATATGGAAAGCAGCCTGCCTCAGGATAAGGTAGACCGTTTGTCCGAAGGGATTAAGATAACCGATATGGACGAATATAACAGCGTTTTGTCCACCTACAGCGATTTTGCCATACCCGCCAACCAAAAAGTGATGAAGCCGACTTATTGATCGGCCCATGACCTTCCGCGTTCTTCAGCGGAAGGTTTTTTCATAGGCTCCTCCCGGCGGCGATCTCAAACGCGTGTTCTCATACGGTCCATCTTTTGCTATAATGGACGGATAAGAAGCGGTAATGACTGCCGCAAAGGAGTTGGCGGATTGCGCGTTCTTGGTATAGACCCCGGCATTGCGATCGCGGGATTTGGTTTTATCGATAAGGATGGCCATAAGCTGAAGCCGGTCCAATACGGCTGCATTCAGACGGCTGCCCATACGCCTCAGGAGGAGAGGCTTGTACAGATTTATGAGTCGGCGGTTGCGCTCATGGATAAGTATAAGCCGGATACCGTCGCCGTGGAGAAGCTGTTCTTCAACCGTAACGTAACCACGGCATTTTCCGTAGGGCAGGCGAGAGGGGTTATTATTCTGGCTGCCGCCCAGCGGGGGCTGCCGGTAGCGGAGTATACGCCGCTTCAAGTGAAGCAGGCCGTAGTAGGTTACGGGAAAGCAGAGAAGCGCCAGGTGCAGGAAATGGTCAAAATGTTTCTTAAGCTGTCGGCCATTCCGAAGCCGGATGATGTGGCGGATGCGCTAGCGGTAGCGATTTGTCATGCCCATTCTTCGGGGTTGTCGCAAAAAATTAACGAGGTGCTTCGATGATCGATTTTTTACGCGGACTTATTTCTCATGTAGAATCCGAATATGTCGTTTTAGATGTCAGGGATGTCGGCTACCGGGTGTTTACGCCTAATCCGTATGCCTTTGCGGGCAAGGAAGATGCCGTCACCATTTACATTCACCATCATGTCCGCGAGGATGCGATCCTTCTGTACGGCTTTGAGTCCAGGGAGGAGCAGACCTTGTTCCGAAAGCTGCTCGAGGTGTCGGGCATCGGTCCGAGAGTGGCGCTTGGCATTCTGGCCGGCGGGCGTCCGGATGCGGTTATCGGGGCGATCCAGCAGGAGAATATCGCATTCCTGACGAGACTTCCGGGCATTGGGAAGAAGACTGCCCAGCGCATGATTCTTGACCTTAAGGATAAGCTGGCCGGCTTTGCCACGGATGCCGGGCTGCTCGCCGCAGCGGGGCTTGCGCCTCATCAGCCTGTTTCCGCGGCAAGCGCGCAGCAAGGCGCCGGAACCGCTTGGGAAGAAGCCCGCGACGGGCTTTCCGCGCTTGGTTATACGGCTGCCGAGCTGGATAAGGCATGGAGCGCCCTGGCCCCTTCGGTGACCGTGGACGAAACGGTGGATTCATTAATGAAACGTGCCTTGCAGCAGCTGTTTAAAGGCTAACATAAAGGAGCTGAGCGAGGGTGGAAGATCGGATAATATCCGCTAACCTGATGATGGATGAGCAGGCCATGGAGTTAAGCCTGCGCCCCCGGTATCTGGCCGAATATATCGGGCAGTCCAAAGCGAAGGAAAATTTAAAGATTTATATAGACGCAGCCAAGATGCGGAAGGAAGCGCTGGACCACGTTCTGCTGTACGGGCCTCCCGGGCTCGGGAAAACAACGCTGTCGAACATTATCGCCAACGAGCTTGGCGTTAATTTGCGCACAACGTCGGGTCCGGCAATCGAGCGCCCCGGCGACCTTGCCGCCCTGCTGACCAATCTGCAGGAGGGCGATGTGCTGTTCATTGACGAGATCCATCGCCTTCACCGGACGGTAGAGGAAGTGCTCTATCCGGCGATGGAGGATTTCGCGCTGGACATTATGATCGGCAAAGGGCCAAGCGCCAGATCCGTCCGTCTCGACCTGCCGCCGTTTACGCTGATTGGCGCGACGACGAGAGCGGGTCTCCTGTCGGCGCCGCTGCGCGACCGGTTCGGCGTCATCAGCCGATTGGAGTTCTATACGGTGGATGAGCTGGCTTACATCGTATCCCGCTCGGCTGAAATTTTTGACATTGCCATTATCGGAGAAGCATCGGAAGAAATCGCGATGCGTTCCCGCGGAACGCCGCGTATCGCGAACCGTCTATTGAAGCGGGTACGCGATTACGCGCAGGTGCGCGGAGACGGCATTATTACGCACGAGATTGCGAAGTCCGCGCTGGAGCTGCAGCAAGTCGATCCGGTGGGTCTAGATAGTATCGACCACAAGATGCTCTTGGCCATGATGACGACGTTCGCCGGCCGTCCGGTCGGCCTGGATACGATTGCCGCGTCCATTGGCGAAGAAAGCCAGACGATTGAGGATGTCTACGAGCCTTACTTAATGCAGATCGGATTTCTGCAGCGGACGCCTCGCGGCAGAATCGCGACGGATCAGGCCTACCGTCATCTCGGCATGCCTATACCTGAGAGGTGAGGAAGATGAGGAGCGAGCGGGAAAAGCTGTATGTCGTATACGACGGAACCTGCAACTTGTGCATGGGAACGGTCAAGAAGCTGCAAGAGCTCCGTTCCAACGCGGATCTGATTTTTGTGCCTATTCAATCGCTTGGCGACGCGGAAAATCGTGTCCCGGGAATCGAGAAGGTTGCCGAAGCGGACTTATACGAGAAGATGCATGTGGCAGACGAAAAAGGCCGGCTGTTTGCCGGCGCTGACGGCGTTGTCCGGATTTTGCGCACCATAAAAGGCTTCCGCTTGCTTGCCTCGCTTTACCGCATGCCCGGCTTAAGCCGGATTGGCGATTGGTTGTACCGATACATTGCGAAACGCCGCTATGACTGGTTTGGACGTACGGAGCAAAGCTGCTCCGTGAATGGGTGCAGCTTGCCTTCGCAGCATGAGAAGGGAAAGGGGAATCATTGATGAAATTTCAACGATGGTCGTTTAAGCGGTTATCCCTGCTTACGATCGCCGGACTTTTGTTTGTATCGACTTGGTGGGCCAAGCCTTCGCTTGGCGCCGTTCCGCAGCTTGATACGATCCGTGTTGCCATCTATCTGCAATTGCCGGGGAAATATCAGGCAAATACGGCTGCGGCTACATTTTCTTCTGCCGGCGGTTTAACGATAGGCATGAGCGATCCTTCGGGTACGGTACCGTGGGTTAATACCGGGGCGAATGTGCAGTCCCGGATTGCGAAGGACGACTACAAGGTAAAAGTAATCGAGACGGAAAGCTTTGATACGGCTCTCGCCGTTTATAAGAGGCTGCAAGCCTTGTCGGGGAGCGGCTTTATTACGTCCCTGAAGAAAAAAGGAAAGACGGTTTATCAGGTAGCGGAAGGTACATACGGCAATGCGGCAGATGCTGCGGCGGCCATGACCAAATGGTCGGCGGACAGCACGATCAGCAAGCTTATCGGAAGCGCTAAAGCGGTTATTCAAGGACCGTTCCATCTGGAAAGCGCAACAACTTACGCTTCCGAAGCGGAGGCGGTAAAAGCTTCCGATGCCTTTAGCGCAGCGGGAGTGGATGCGTTCGTAGGCGTACGCAAGACTGACGGAAGCGCAAATGCGCGTTATTCCGTGTTTGTTGGCGCGGCAGCCAGCTCGGCCGAGCTTAACGTCGTGAAGACGGCAGCCGGCGCAGCGGGCAGCGGGCTGAAGACGGCGGACGATTCCGCTTATCTTCTGGAACGCAACGACCATACATTAAGCGGCAAAGCTGACAACCCGGTTACGCTTTACGCGTTCCCGGTTAATAATGCTAAAGTACGGATCATGCCGGCCGGCGACAGCGCGATCAAGTTGACGGAACGCAGCGGCCGGACTTACCGGGGGCAATTCGAGGTCAGCGAATTTAACGGCAAGCTGGCCGTCGTTAACGAGCTGCCGTTCGAGCAATATTTGTATTCGGTAGTAGGCGGAGAGATGATCGCGTCATGGCCGCTTGAAGCGCTTAAAGCCCAGGCGGTAGCGGCACGCACGTATGCGTTGTACCAGGGTTCAGGCTTCCAAATCGCCAATGTGGTGGATACCGTAAGCAGCCAGGAATATCAAGGCACTGTAACCGAGAAGCCTGCTACCATTCAAGCGGTGGACGAGACGGCCGGCGAAGTGATGCTGTACAACGGCAAGCTTATTGAGGCCTTGTTCTCGTCGAACGGCGGTGGCAAAACGGCCGATGCTTCGGAAATTTGGGGCAATTCCGTTGCCTACCTGAAGAGCGTTTCCAGCCCGACGGACAGCTCTTCGGAGAAAGGCTTGTATGCCTGGTACCGCGTTGCTCTTCCGAACAACGCGACCGGTTATATCCGCGAGGATCTGCTGACCGATTCGGGTCAGACGAATGCGGCAGGCGTTAAGCTGATGACCGTGAATACGGACGGCTCCAAAGTGCGGAAAAATCCGAAGGTGGAAGATTCCGTTGCGTTAGTCGGACAAGTGAATAAAGGAACGGTTGTTGCCGTTCTGGACAAAGCGGTCGAGAATAACGCGATGTCCTGGGTGAAAGGTCCGTTTACGTCCGCGGAGCTTCTCGCTACGATGACGAAGCAGGCGAGCGTTACGGGGCCGATCACTTCCTTGCAGGTCGGAAAAACTGGACCATCCGGCCGTGTTACCCAATTGCTTGTCAATGGACAGGCTTACAATGTAAAATATCCAGATGCGCTTCGTTCGGCGCTTGGCGGTTTGCCTAGCACGTTATTTAAGGTAGACGAGACGGCCAAGGTGACCATGCTTGGGGCTAACGGCTCGACCCGCACGAAGACTTCTTCCGCGCAGCCTGTCTATATGATTCAGGCAGGCGGCAAAGTCACGCAGGCTGACGGCAACGTTATGGTTATGAACGGAGACAGCCAGCTCCGCGCGACAACCAAGGATCCTTCCTTCCGTTTTGTCGGATCGGGGAACGGCCACGGGATCGGATTATCTCAATACGGAGCATTAGGTCTGGCGCAGCAAGGGTATGACTACTCTTATATCTTGCAATACTACTATAAAGATGTAACCATCGCTAAGGAATGATTGATTCATGAATGTAGATTGGTTTGATTTTGAATTGCCCGAACATCTGATTGCCCAAACGCCTCTTGCGGATCGTACGGCATCCAGACTTCTGGCGCTTAACAAAGAGACGGGCGAAATCGCCCACCGCACCTTTAAGGATCTCGCCGAGTATATGAAAGCGGGAGATGTGCTTGTTCTGAACAACACGCGCGTTATTCCGGCCCGTCTCACAGGAGTAAAGCCCGATACAGGCGCGAAGATCGAGCTGTTGCTTCTGAAACAGCTGGAGGGCGACCGCTGGGAGACTTTGGCCAAGCCGGCCAAGCGTATAAAGGTAGGCTCCGAGTTGTGGTTCGGCGACAACGGAAGCGGTGAACCTCTTCTTCGTGCGGTAGTGGAGGATGAAGGCGATATGGGAGGACGGACGATCCGCTTCCAGTACGAGGGCATCTTCCAGGAGCTGCTCGACCGTCTGGGGGAAATGCCTCTGCCTCCTTATATCAAGGAAAGGCTTGAGGAGAGAGAACGCTACCAGACCGTATACGCCAAGCATGAGGGCTCTGCGGCAGCTCCAACGGCAGGGCTTCATTTCACGAAGGAGTTTCTGCAGCAGCTGGTCGACAAAGGGGTTAAGCTTGCCTACATTACCCTGCATGTCGGTTTGGGCACCTTCCGGCCGATGTCCGTTGATAAAGTTGAAGAGCATGAAATGCATTCGGAGTATTACGAGCTGGATGAACAAAATGCCGAAATAATAAATGAAGCCAAATCGTCGGGAGCCCGTATAATAGCTGTGGGCACAACCTCCTCGAGAACGCTTGAGACGGTAGCCGCAAGGTTTGAAGGCGGATCTATTGAGGCATGCAACGGCTGGACGGATATTTTTATTTTCCCGGGATACGACTTTAAGCTGGTAGATGCCCTGCTGACAAACTTCCATTTGCCGAAATCGACGCTTGTTATGCTGGTCAGCGCACTGGCCGGACGGGATGCGATAATGAAGGCTTACGGGGAAGCTGTCCGTGAAGAATACCGGTTCTTCAGCTTCGGCGACGCCATGTTTATCTATTAGCACCAGCTTGCGCAAGCACGATAATTCAAATAGACAGGAAGAATGACTAGTGGCTGTAAAATATGAATTAATTAAAGTTTGCAAACAGTCCGGCGCGCGTCTTGGACGAGTCCACACTCCGCACGGCGTTATCGAGACGCCAACGTTTATGCCGGTAGGGACCCAGGCAACCGTTAAGACGATGAGTCCGGAAGAATTAAAAACGATGGACGCTCAAATCATTTTGAGCAACACGTACCATTTGTTCCTTCGCCCTGGCCATGACATTGTCGGCCGGGCAGGAGGCCTTCACAAATTCATGAACTGGGACCGTCCGATTCTGACCGACAGCGGCGGTTTTCAAGTATTCAGCTTAAGCGACATGCGCAAAATTACGGAAGAAGGCGTTCAATTCCGCTCCCATCTGAACGGGGACAAGCTGTTCATCTCTCCGGAGAAGGCAATGGAGATCCAGAACGCGCTTGGTTCGGATATTATGATGGCCTTTGACGAATGCCCGCCGTATCCGGCTGATTATGATTACGTGAAGCAATCGCTTGAGCGCACGACGCGCTGGGCGGAGCGCTGCCTTAATTCCCATGCCCGCAAGCATGACCAAGGATTGTTTGCAATCGTGCAGGGAGGCATGTACAAAGACCTGCGGATCCAGAGTGCGAAGGATTTGACTTCCATGGATTTCCCGGGGTATGCTATTGGTGGACTAAGTGTAGGCGAGCCTAAGCATTTGATGTATGAAGTGCTTGATTACACGATACCTGAGCTGCCAACAACCAAACCAAGATATCTGATGGGCGTTGGTTCGCCGGACGCATTGATCGAAGGTTCGATCCGCGGTGTCGATATGTTCGACTGCGTATTGCCGACGCGTATTGCCCGCAACGGGACAACGATGACAAGCCAAGGCCGTCTTGTTGTACGCAACGCGAAATTCGCTGAGGATTTTGGTCCTCTTGATCCGGAATGCTCCTGCTACACTTGCCAAAACTACTCGAGAGCGTATATCCGCCATCTGCTCAAAGCGGACGAGACGTTTGGCATCCGGCTTACGACCTATCACAACTTGCATTTCCTATTACAGCTCATGCGTGATGTGCGTCAGGCGATTATGGAAGACAGGCTTCTTGATTTCCGCGACGAGTTTTTCACGAAGTATGGACTGTTTGATAACGAGAAGGGCTTTTAAGCTTAGATTTTAGGGAAAGGGGGGAATTTCCATGACGACATATCTAGCAGCAGATGGAGCAGGCAGCACGAATATTTTCCAAATGATTTGGCCTTTTATTCTGATGTTTGCAGTGTTCTATTTCTTGCTTATCCGTCCGCAACAGAAGAAAACGAAACAGCGGAACTCGCTTCTCAGCCAGTTGAAGAAGGGCGATAAAATTCAAACGATTGGCGGCCTTCAAGGCACAATCGTTGAACTTACGGACGACACGGTTGTACTTCGCGTAAACGATACGACTAAGATGACGTTTGACCGCAGCGCAATCAGCTCCGTATTGAACAGCGCACCGGCAGCAACGGAATAATGCGAAATGAAAAGAAGCTGATCCTTAGGGTCAGCTTCTTTTTTTGCATGCATGTAGTATGTGCAGAGGCCTCGTTATTCATTACCGTTATTTCTTAAGGTTAACCCCGATCATTCCGCCAAAGGCGCCAGCCAGCATAGCGGCAAGCAGCATAATGGCGCTTTTGCCGGACAATCCGCTGTTGGCTGCCAAGAAACCGATGGTTAACACGGTAATGCCGTAAATAAGGCCAAGCAGGGCGCCATGATACCAGCCTTTCATGCCGGAGCGTTTGCCCGACACGAAACCTCCGGCCAGAGCGGAGAAGCCATGGATGGCAAGCGAGTACTGAGGCAGGTTGTTTTCCTTCATATTGCTGAAGTAAAGCAAACACGAAAGCAACAGTGCGCCTATAGCAAGCCAAATAATCGAATATATAACGCCTGCAATTAGCGGAGAGCCGATACGCGGCGGCCGGGCGATCGATTTGATCGAATTCATCTTATTCCCCCCTTGTACAAGACTATTAGTACACCTTATGGTCAAGCTGCCCCGAATAGACCTGTCGTTTGGCTTGACTGGACGATATTTACAACTTTTTTGTATAATGTGCTTTATTGTTTGAATCGCTGAAACAAGGAGTTGTTGATTTGGAACAGATTTACCATCCTGCTGCCTGGCAGGTAACGGCTGCTGTCGTTATTTTCCTCATAACGTATGCCATCATCATTACGGAGAAAATAAACCGTACCGTCATTGCTTTATTTGGTGCGGTCATCATGATTGTGCTTGGCGTATTGGATATGAAGCTGGCTTTTACCGAACACATCGAATGGGGAACCATATTCTTGTTGATTGGGATGATGATCCTGGTTGGCATTGCGAATAAGACAGGCGTGTTCCAGTATGCAGCCGTAAAAGCGGCGCAGACCGCGAAAGGCGACCCGGTTAAAATTTTTATTATCCTGTCTTTGCTTACGGGTCTCGGTTCGGCTTTTCTCGATAATGTAACGACCGTGCTTTTGATCGTTCCGATTACGTTCTCGATTACCCGTATACTGAAAATCACGCCGGTGCCATTCCTGCTGGCTGAAATCTTGTCGAGCAATATCGGAGGAACGGCTACTTTGATTGGCGATCCGCCTAATATCATGATTGGTTCGGGGAACGAGAATTTAACGTTTAATGATTTTCTTGTAAACCTTGCGCCGGTTATTCTTGTTATCCTGGTTGTCACAATCGCCCTGCTTGTCTGGATTTATCGGAAAAAGCTCATTGTAACCGACGAATCAAAGCAAGAGCTTATGGACTTAAAAGCGGAGGATTACATCACGGACCGTAAGTTGATGATAAAGTCTTTAACCATCCTGCTGCTGACGATTGCCGGCTTTGTTCTACACTCGGTCATTCACGTTGAAGCGGCAGCGATTGCTTTGGGCGGTGCCACGCTTCTTATGTTGATCGGGGTGAAGAGGGAGGACGCTGAGGCGGCCTTTGACACGGTGGAGTGGGAGACGATCTTTTTCTTTATCGGATTGTTTATGCTTGTTGGCGGTCTCGTGGAGACGAACATCATATCGGATCTGGCCAATGTCACGCTGCAGATTACTTCCGGCGATATGACCAAGACCTCTATGCTGATCTTATGGGTGTCGGGTATCGCTTCCGCGACGATAGACAATATCCCGTTTGTGGCGACGATGATTCCGCTTATTCAAGATCTGGGAGTTCAGATGAACATTGCCAATCCCGATGATCTTAATCCTTTATGGTGGTCGCTATCGCTTGGCGCTTGTTTAGGCGGCAACGGAACCCTTATCGGGGCATCGGCAAACGTAGTTGTAGCGGGTCTCGCCATGCGGGAAGGCAAAGGCTTCAGCTACATGGACTTCCTGAAAATCGGAGCGCCGTTAACGCTGCTTGCCCTTGTTATATCCACCATATATATCTATTTTATTGTGCTGCCATAGGTTATTTACCCATAAATTCGTTACTCCGTTTATCGCATGATGTGTCAGGCTGAAGGCCAGAATAGCTTTACGTGCTGTTCCGAAGCTGGCATGACAAAAACGAGGAGGCGGTTAGGATGGAATATGGGAGCATGCTGCTCCGAACCGTATTGATTTACTTCATCGTATTTCTGATCATGCGTTTTATGGGAAAAAGGGAAATTGGAAAGCTTTCCGTGTTTGACCTGGTAATCTCCGTCATGATCGCCGAGATTGCCGTTATCGTCATCGAAGATGTAGACCGTTCCATGTGGGAAGGCATTTTGCCCATGGTCGTATTGTTAATCGTTCAGGTGGGCATTGCGTTTATTGCTTTGAAAAACCGCAAGCTCAGGTTATGGTTTGACGGGAAACCAAGCTTCATCATTGCGAAAGGCAAGCTTAACCGGGATGTCATGCGCAAGCAGCGCTATAATCTGGACGATTTGTTGCTTCAATTAAGGGAAAATAAGATCACCAACGTGGCGGATGTCGAGTTTGCGATTCTCGAGACGACGGGCAAATTATCGATTGTCGAGAAAGAAAACGCGGAGACCAAGGAACAAGAGGAGCCGCAAAAAGAGCAACAAGCAAAGACGGCTGCTGACGAGCCCATCTTAAAGCCTCAATCCCAGACGCCTGCCCGTTTCCGGTTCGAAATGCTGCCGATCCCGCTGATCATGGACGGCAAAGTTCAGGATGAGAATTTGGCCAAGCTCGACAAAACCAGATTCTGGCTAAAAAATGTGCTGCAGGAACAGGGCGTGCACGATTTCAAGGAAGTCTTTCTCTGCACGATTGACCATAAAGGAAAGCTGTTTATCGATTGCGACAAAAAGCCGCGCTCCTAGCCGGAACGCCCCCCTGACGTATTTGGACAGGGGGGCGCTTCCGGTCAAGAAAGCACGGCTTTTTCTTGCGGCGTCTCATTTGAACCATTGTCCCAGAACCGGGATGCGGGCGATATCGTAGCGGTCGATTATTTTCATCCAGACCATTAAGAGCAGATACAGGATTCCGCTGATCATGCAGGCCAGCATCAGATTGATCCATTCGAGCGTTAATGGCTGGGTGTTCATCATCCATCTGGCGGCAGCGCCCATAACGATCATGGCTGCTCCAACCTTTACGAAATCGAGAACCTGCATATGGAAGCCAATAAAGCGCAATACGCTGATGCCGTGGAGGACCGTAACGAGCACGATATTGACGTTAATCGCGATAAGCGCGCCGTATATGCCAAGCTCGGGCTTTGAGGCAAGCATAACGATCAGAACGAGTTTGACGGCCGCCCCGATAAACGTGTTCATCAGCGCTGTTCCGGGCTTGTTCAAAGCTTGAAGAGCAGCCTGCAGGGGAGCTTGCAAATAAATGAATATGCCGATCGGAGCTATCAGCTGGAGCATCGGAGCAATATCTGCCTGATTGTAGAGCAGACGGCAGATCGGTTCGGCAAACAGCCACATCACGACAACAAACGGAGCTCCCGCAACAAGAGCCAGCCGCATCGATTGATGCATGCGGATATGGATGGATGCTTTGTCTCCCTTGGCCGCCGCTTCGGATAATGAAGGAACCAGGGAGGAAGCAAGCGAGAAGGTTAGCGCCGTTGGCAGGAGCAGCAGCGGAATGATCATCCCTTGCAGCGCGCCGTATTGGGCAGTGGCTACACCGGTTGCAATTCCCGCGGCAGCAAGGCTCCGGGCGGTTAGAATCGATTCCAGCAAATAAGACAAGGAGCCAACCATCCGGCTTCCGGTAACCGGAATGGACAGGCCAAGCAAGCGGCGAAGCACCGGGGTATTTTCTTCGTGCAGATCATCGGATTCATGTTTTGGAGCGGACTTGGACTTCCCGTGTTCCTTCGCATATGTCCAGAGAAGAACGGCTAGAGCGCCAATCTCTCCCGCGACAACTCCAAGCATGGCGCCGGCAGCAGCCCATTCGATCCCCCGCGGAAGCAGCAGGGAAGCAAAGGTTAGGGAGCCGATTATGCGGATGACGGTTTCAATGATTTGCGAGGCAGCGGACGGTATCATATTTTGCATGCCTTGGAAGTAGCCCCGGTAGACCGAGGAAACTCCTATGATAAGCATCAGAGGCGTCATAACCAAAAACGTCTGATAGACCCTGGAGTCGGTTAGCAGATGGGTCGTAATCCATTTCGCGAAGAGGAGCAGCGCAGCCGTCATCACGATAGCTAGTACGATTGTAAGGCCCATTGCTGTCCGGAAAATTTGTTTGACCCGCGTAGAGTCGCCGCGAGATACGGCTTCAGCCGTCCATTTGGTAATGGCCAGCGGAATGCCGCCTGTTATAACGGTCAGCATAACCGTCAAGAACGGGTAGCTGAGCTGGTACAGCCCGACGCCTTCCGCTCCGATGATTCTCGGGAGAGCAATACGCGGAACAAAACCGAGCAGCCGGTTAATGATGCCGGCGGCCAGCAGAATCATAGCCCCTTTTATAAACGTTTGCTTCGTCATTCGTCGCCCTCATCTCTTCAATAATCCCACCTATTGTATCCGTACATCTTTATGCGCGGCATGTCCGAATCATGAATCATCCAAATTTATCAATTCAAAAGATTCAGCAGGAAAATCGACAAGCGGCAGCGAATAGGTAGGAGGACAGTTATCACTATCGGGATAGGCATTTGCAAGGCCAGAAGGAGGAGACAGCCGTGGGAGATGAGGATCTGAACAGCGCGATCGAACAGCTGTGCAACAGCAAGGCGGAAGAATTTCATCTCATCGGATACGAACATGTAACGGGGAAAGAGATTTGGGAATGCGTAAGCGAGAAGTATAGCAAGACCGGTCAGCCGGAGCTTCATCAGATCGTAAACGATATCTTGTCCTTAAAGGTGACAAAATTTATGAACTTTATGACGCTGAGCGCTTTTCGGGGAAACCATTTCTAACGGAAGGGTTTTCTTTTTTTTGTCGTGCAATTTTACACGCAAGTACAACCTAAGTATAATAGGAATATTGAGATCTTAAGGGGGACTATGTACGTATGAACTGGAAGAGATTAACTGCCTTCCTTGCGGTCGTTGTCATCATGTTTGGCGCTATCGCATGGACGAGCCCGGCTCTTGTCAAAGATATCCGGCTCGGTCTTGACTTGAAAGGCGGATTCGAGGTATTGTACGAAGCCTCACCACTTGAAGGCGGCGAACAGGTAACGCCTGAATCGCTCAAGGAAACAGCGAAAAGCCTGGAGCAAAGGATTGACGCGAACGGGATTGCCGAGCCTGAAATTACACGTGAAGGCAGCAACCGGATCCGCGTAAAAATTGCTGGCGTTACGGACGAAACAGCAATCAGGGAAATGCTGAAAAAGCCGGTTAATCTGACATTCCGCGGTCCGGACGGCACGGTAGAGCTGCAAGGCAACGACTTCGTGCAGAATGGCGCCAAAGTCGAGTTTGACCAATTGGGCAATCCGATGATTACCATCAAACTGAAAGACGCTAAAAAGTTCGAGGATGTAACAACCAAGCTGACAGGCAAAACGTTGTCGATTTACCTTGACGACAAATTGTTGTCCAGCCCATCGGTCAACTATCCAATTACAGGCGGTACGGCACAAATCTCGGGTAACTATTCCCTTGACGAGGCTAATAACCTAAAAGACACGATCAACCTCGGCGCATTGCCGCTGAAGCTGACGGAGAAATATACGCAAAGCGTAGGCGCAAAGCTTGGTCAAAAATCTCTTGAGGATACAGTAGGCGCTGGCGTTATCGGCACAGTTATCATTTTGATTTTGCTAGTCGTCTTGTTCCGTGTTCCTGGCTTTGTGGCCGGTATTACGGTTATTTCCTATACTTGGCTGCTCGTTGTGGTGTTTGAGCTGATGAACGCTACGCTAACCTTGCCGGGCATCGCGGCGTTTGTGCTCGGTATAGGCATGGCGGTTGACGCCAATATCATTATGTACGAGCGGATCAAGGAAGAGATTCGCAGCGGCAAGAGCCTGCTGTCTTCCCTGAAGGCCGGTTCGAAAAACTCGTTCCGTACCATAATGGACGCGAACGTAACGAATATCATTTCTTGTGCGGTCCTTTACTTCATCGGTAACGGCGCAATCCGCGGCTTCGCTCTAACGATGATCTTCAGTATTCTCGTAAGTATCGTGACCAACATCTTCTTGGCGCGTCTGCTGATTCAATTGCTGATCCGCAGTAACCTCTTTACTAAACCTGGCTACTACGGCGTGAAGGAGGCAGAAATCCGTGCTCTATAATGCAAAGGTTCGGTTCGACTTTATTAAACACCGCAACAAGTTTTTCTTGTTCTCGGCTATTTTGACGATTGTCGGCATTTTGATGGTCAGCATCTTCCATATGAACTTCGGGGTTGACTTCAAGGCCGGTACCAACATGGATATTCTCGTAGGCAAGAAGATTACCCAGGCGGAAGCCAAAGATATTTTGTCCCAACAAGGCTATACCAATGTTACGCCTACGGTAGGCGGCACTAACGGCGACCGCGTATCTGCCCGTTTCGACGACGTCCTCGAACAGGCGAAGGTTAAAGCGATCGAGGATGCTTTCAAAGAAAAATACGGCGATAAAGTATCTTCCGAGGTTAACGTCGTATCGCCGGATATGGCGCAGGAGCTTGGCGTCAAAGCGATTTACGCGGTTATTATCGCGAGCGTAGCGATTATGCTCTACGTAATGATCCGCTTCGAATGGCGTATGGCGCTTGCGGCCAACATTGCGATTTTGTATGATGCCTTTGTCGTTATTACGATGTTCTCGATTTTCCGTCTTCAGGTTGACCTGCCGTTTATCGCGGCCGTATTGACAACGATCGGTTACTCGATTAACGATAAAATCGTTATCTTCGACCGGATCCGCGAAAATCTTCGTTTTGCCAAAACAAAAAATGCCGATCAAATCGGCGATCTTGTGAACCAAAGCTTGTGGCAAACGATGGCGCGTAACATTTACACGGTGCTCGCCGTTCTCATTATCGCTACGTGCCTGTTCATCTTCGGCAGCGAATCGATTAAGCTGTTCGCTCTCGCGAAGATGATTGGTCTTGCGAGCGGCGCTTATTCTTCGATCTGTATCGCGGCTCCGCTGTGGATGGTTATGAAGAGCAAGCAAAAGCCGTCTACGAAAGCAGCGGCTAAAAAAGCGGTATAAGCTTTAGCTTCAAATATAGAAAAATACTCTATGAAAAAGTGGAATGGAAGCCGGCTTGTTCCATTACCGGCGTTCCATTCCACGCTGGAGGCATAAATGTCAACCGAACAACGATATGCGAAGGCAAAGCCGGCTGAACAGGCGGGCTTATGGGGAACTGCGGCGCTGGCGTTGTTTAAAGGCATAGTAGGCGGACTCGCGGGCAGCAAATCGCTGCTCGCCGATGCCTTCCGTACGGCGGCAGAATGTGCCGCCGCTTTTGCTTTGTTGTCCGGTAAGCAGGAGGGAAGCAAGAAAACGGCCGCGATGCTCCGGACTGAAGCGCTGACGAAAGTTTTCCTGGCCGTGTTTTTTCTGATTACAAGCCTGGAGATTGGCATTTCCGCCATTCGCTCCATTGCGGAAGGGGTCGATAAACCGCCGCACTGGACCGCGCTTGCCGCCATTCTCCTTAGTTTGCTTGTTCGTGAGATGTTCTTTTCCCAGAAGGAGCGCGGCTCAAGCTTGTATTGCTCGCTTGCGGCGCTTGTTGGAGCAGGTGGAGCCATGCTTGGGAAGGCAGCGGCGCTGCCGGCTTTGTATTATCTGGATCCTGCGGCTGCAATTGTGATTGCAGTCATTGTCATGTTAAGCGGCTATCGCACGATCGCCGGATTTGTAAGAAAAGATGCAAAGGCTGAGATCCAAAGCGAAGACACGGAAATATTGATGCAGCTGATTCAGCGGGTAGAAGGGGTTATTACCGTGGAATCGATTCAAGCTAAGGAACAAGGGCATTATGTTGTTGCCGATATCGTGATCAGTGTAAATCCGCGTATTTCCGTATTGGAAGGCCATGAAATTGCTAAGCGGACGAAGCAGCTGCTGCTTACCCGGTTCGGCCATGTAACGGACGTGACGATCCATGTAGAGCCTTATGATCCCGGTTATCCTTACAAATCGAATCATGATCCGAACCAGGAGCAAATGCCAACGCTTCTGCAATAGAATGGAAAGGGGTTGAAACTTTAGCGTGATACAGGCAAAAACACGCTGGAATTTGGCGCCTTGGAATAATGAGGATGAGCAGCAGGCGGAACGGTTGTCGGCACAGCTCGGAATTCCTCCTCTTGTTGCCAAGCTTCTTGTTCAGAGAGGCTATAAGGATAAGGAAGCGGCGGAAACCTTCCTGCGGGGAGGGGAAGACCGGCTGCATGACCCGTATCTGCTGAAGGACATGAAAGAAGCCGTTGACCGGATTCGGCAGGCGGCGGATAACAGTGAATTCATTCGGATTTACGGGGATTACGATGCGGACGGGGTATCCAGTACATCGCTGCTGATTCATGTATTCCGCGAATTAGGTTATTCCTTTGATTATTATATTCCGCATCGCGCTTTGGAAGGTTACGGCCTGAATACCGGGGCGATTGATCTGGCTGCTGCTGACGGCGTTCGTCTAATCGTCACGGTTGACACGGGCATCAGCGCTTACGAGCAGGTGGAATATGCGAAGTCGCTAGGCATTGATATCGTCGTAACCGACCATCATGAACCGCCGGAGCGGATTCCGGATGCGGTTGCCGTTGTTAATCCGAAGCGGGAGGATTGCCCTTATCCGTTCAAAGGATTGGCCGGCGTTGGCGTAGCCTTCAAGCTGGCAACGGCTCTTATGGGGCGTCCTCCAATGGAATGGACGGATATTGTCAGCCTTGGCACGATTGCGGACATCATGCCGCTCACCGATGAGAACCGGGTATTGGTCCGGGCTGGACTCGCCCGGCTGCAAAATACCGGAAATACGGGCTTCCGCGCCTTATCGGAAGCATGCGGGATAGAGCTGGATCAAGTGACGTCCACGACCGTTGCTTTTGGCATGGCGCCGCGCATTAACGCCGCGGGCCGGTTGGATCATGCGAAGCGCGCGGTAGAGCTGCTGACGACCGGCGATTACGACGAGGCCATAAGGGCAGCATCTTCGCTGGATGTGCTCAACAAGGAAAGACAGCGAATCGTAGACGGCATCGTGAAGGAAGCCGAACAACAGTGGCAGGGGAAACGGGACGCTGCGCAAGCGGCAGCGAGACCCGAGCCTGCCGTCATCGTCCTGGCTGGAGAAGGCTGGAACGTTGGCGTAATCGGAATTGTTGCTTCCAAGATCCTGGAGCGCTATTACAAGCCGGTTATTATCCTTGGCATCGATCCGGACAACGGAATGTGCAAAGGGTCGGCGAGATCCATTGAAGGCTATGATCTTCATGCCGCGTTAACCGAATGCGACGAGCTGCTGGACCATTACGGCGGTCATCAGGCGGCGGCCGGCATGAGCCTTCACCGCGATCAGCTGCCTGCATTCGAGGAGAAGCTAGGCGAGCTGGCGATGGAATGGATGACGGAGCAGGATTGGATTCCGAAGACGGCTATTGATCTGGTCTGCTCGGTTGGGGACGCAAGCATCCATACGATCGGCCAGCTTGCTTTGCTTGAGCCGTTTGGAGCGGGCAATCCTTCGCCTAGGCTGCTGCTGCAATCCGCCGAGCTGTCCGACTATCGAACGATGGGCAAGGATGCCAGGCATTTGAAGCTGTCGCTCCGAAGCGGGCGTGCGTCCCTGGATGCGGTAGGATTCGGATTGGGAGAGCTGTCGAATCAGCTGCAGGCCGGTCTGCCCGTTGATCTCGTCGGCGAGCTGTCGATTAACGAATGGAACGGCCAGCGCAAAGCCCAACTTCATATTCATGATCTGTATTTCGGGGGAGCGCTTGCGAGATTCCCTGAACGGGAGCACTTCGGACAGGTATACCAGCTGCTCCGAAGAAAACAGCGTATTCCGGCAAAAGGAATCGAAGCCTATCTTTCCGGGCAATGCGGCTGGCCGGAGCAGATGATAACCGTCATGCTGGAGGTATTCCTCGAGCTTGGCTTTATTGCGGTTGACGGCACTCATTTCGTTGTTGCCGAAGCGCCGCAAAAGCGTGATCTTGGTACGTCGCAAAGGTATCAAGAGGCGAAACGCGAAGCCGAAAGGCTGCGTTCGCCGTATGTTCCAAACGAAGTAATGGCATAATTGATATGGGAAGTAGAGAAAGGATTGAACAAGAGAATGAGCGATATTAATTTCAAAGACTACATCCGGGTGATTCCCGATTTTCCGCAACCAGGCATTAGATTCAAAGATATTACAACTCTTCTGAAGGATGGCGACGTATACCGTGCTGCTATCGAGGATATCCGCAAAGCGGTTGAGCATCTGAAAATCGACATTATCGCAGGACCGGAAGCGCGCGGCTTTGTTGTTGGCGCTCCGCTTGCTACGGCGCTTGGCGTTGGTTTTGCGCCAATCCGCAAAAGCGGCAAGCTGCCCGGCGAGACGATTCAGGCCAGCTACGACCTGGAATACGGCAATGACAGCCTAGCGATGCATAAGGACGCGATTTCTCCCGGTCAGCGCGTACTTATTGCGGATGACCTGCTTGCTACCGGCGGTACAATCGCGACGTCGATGAACCTTGTCCGCCAGCTGGGCGGCGAAGTGGTTGGCGCCGCGTTCCTGATCGAGCTGTCCTACCTGACGGGCCGCGAGAAGCTGGAAGGCGTGGAAGTGTTCTCCCTCGTAACATACTAAAATCAAGTCTTTACCTTAACTGTCCCTGACGCGTGAGCGGAAGGGGCAGTTTTTTTTTGTTTTCATACACCTTTCAAGAGATGTGAGGTGGAAACGGATTCATTTTCCGGGCTAAAAATGCAACCGCATACATCGGAATGGAGTGTTATGAAAAATAACATTAATCAATTGAAATGTATCATTTTTCGTTGGTCTGGCAAATAGAAACGAACCTTCTCTAATTCTAAAATAAAAGCAAGACCACTTGCTTCCATCTGTAGCTTAACGAAGCAAGAATCGCAACCAAAAACGTGTTGCCATTCTTTTTGGGGGGACAACGAATGACAGAGATCACCGTAGCCGTTGCAGAGAAACAACAAGCGCTAAAGCGCAAATCCAAGCTGGTACGCTTCGTTAAGCAATGGGATTTGCAGTTGATGGTTATTCCGGCGCTTCTGCTCATTTTCGTATTCAGTTACATACCGATGTACGGCGTATTGACCGCGTTCCAGGATTACAGCATCTTTAAAGGGTTTTTGGACAGCCCTTGGGTGGGGCTTAAACATTTCGAAATGTTCTTCCATGCGCCGGAGTTTGAACGGGTGATGCGAAATACGATCATCATCAGCGTATTGAAGCTCTTATTCGGCTTCCCGGCGCCAATCGTTCTGGCGCTTATGCTGAACGAAGTAAAGAACATGTACTTTAAGCGCGTTGTACAGACAGTGAGCTATTTGCCGCATTTCCTATCGTGGGTTATCGTGTCGGGCTTTGCGATGTCGATCCTGTCGGTGGAGAACGGCAGCCTGAATATTCTGCTCCAGTCCGTGCATCTCATCAAAGAACCGATCAGCTTCCTGTCCATTCCGGAATACTTCTGGACGATTATCGTAACGACGGGGGTCTGGAAGGAGATCGGCTTCAGCTCTATCGTCTACCTGGCCGCGATTGCCGGCATTGACCCTAACATGTACGAAGCCGCTTCCATCGACGGAGCAAGCCGGTTCAAGCAAATCTTTATGATTACGATTCCAACGATTATGCCCGTCGTCATCATCTTCCTTATACTCGCAATCGGCAACCTGCTTAGCGCAGGCTTTGAGGATCTGCTCCTGCTCGGCGTTAATCCGGTACTGAGAGACGTATCGGATGTGCTGGATACGTACGTGTACAGAACGGGGATAACCGGACAGCGCTTCTCCTATGCGACGGCAGTTGGATTGTTCAAGGCCGTAATCAGCGTTGGCTTGCTCACCTTTGCCAATCTGCTGGCAAGAAGAACCGGCAACAGCTTATGGTAAGGCAAGCACATAATCGCACAAGGAGGACCGCCGCGTATGAGAATCAAATCCAGCTTAAGCGATAGAAGCTTATCGATCTTCGTTTATATCAGCCTGACCGTTATCGCCTTCTTTACCTTTTATCCGTTCTGGAACGCCGCGGTAATCTCGTTTAACAAGGGGATGGACACGGCGCTTGGAGGCGTGACCTTCTGGCCGAGGGCTTTTACGGTCGATAACTACGAAATCGTTTTCCAGGACAAACGGATTATCAACGGATTTTATATTTCCGTCATGCGGACGGTGATTGGCACAGCCTGCTCTATTCTGTTTACCGCCATATTCGCTTACGGCATGACCAAGCGCGAGCTGATCGGCCGCAAGTTTTATATGATCGCCTGCATTGTTACGCTCTACTTCAGCGGGGGCATTATCCCGACGTTCCTGTTAATCCGCGGTCTCGGCCTTATGGATAACTTTCTTGTCTTTATCATTCCGGGGTTGATCAGCGTATGGAACATGATTATATTCCGGACCTTCTTCCAGGGACTTCCCAAAGGTCTCGAGGAATCGGCGCAAATCGACGGCTGCGGTTACTGGGCAACATTCTTTCGCATCATTTTGCCGTTATCCGGTCCCGTTATCGCTACGCTCGCCTTATTTACGGCAGTGGGGCACTGGAACGATTGGTTTTACCCAAGTCTCTACATTACGAAGGAAAAGCTTATTCCCATTCAGACGATGCTGCAGCAGATTCTGAATTCCAATATTATGAGCGAGCAGTTCTCGCAGCTGGATTCCGCATCCCAGAGCAGGCTCAGCTCGATGAAAAGCGTGACCAGCAAGTCGCTTTCGATGGCTACGATGATGGTGGCTACCATTCCGATTATCGCCGTGTATCCGTTCGTGCAGAAGTATTTCGTAAAAGGGGTATTGGTAGGCTCTTTGAAGGAATAGGGAGCTTGCGTCCAACCAGCGTTTTCAACGTGAAACGGATACGCTTGCCCGGCAGCATGGATCGACAAATCCGCTTCCGCTGAACATAATTAAAAGCATGGGAGAGAGGGGTTTTATGAAGATGAGCAGATGGAGGAAATCGGCAACGATTGGACTAGCAAGCGTAATGGCGATCACTTTGGCAATGACGGGATGCTCCAGCGGTAACGGAAACAAGACAAACAACGAACCGGCAGCGACAAACAGCCAAAAGCCGGCTGAAAGCGAGTCGCCCGCGAACACGGCTGGCGATTCGGGAGCATGGAAGCTTGGCAGCGAGCCGCTGAAGTTTTCTTTTTACGGGCATTACGACTGGTATTCGATGCCAGCCTGGGGCGGGGATGAAGCAACCAAATGGATTAAGGACAATATGAAGGTCGATATTACGCCGGTTCAATCGGGCGGCAATGCCGCACAGAAGCTGAACACCATGATTGCCTCTGGCGACCTTCCGGATGTCATCTGGATGGACCGCGGAGCGGATGTAGAGAAGCTGCGCGAAGCGGGCATGCTGGTTCCTTTTGACGATTATCTCGATAAATATCCGAATTTCAAGAAGTGGGTTGGCGAAGAGGCGATCAACATGCTGCGTTCGAAGGACGGCAAGATTTATCAGTTCCCGAACTGGTATACGTCCCAGCCAAACGGCAACGCCGGCTACCTTTTGAATAAAAAGATTTATGAGGAGCTCGGCAAGCCGGCTCTCGAAACAACGGACGATTTCTACAACTATTTGAAAATGGTCAAAGAGAAATATCCGAACGTAACGCCGTTTAACCCGGATTTGGCGATTGACGGCCAAGGCCTTGACGTGTTGTATTCGGCCTTCGGTGAGGATTACTCGCCGGCTTATGTTTCGAACCGTGCCGTGCCTACCGGCGATAAGCTCACCTCGCTGTTCCTTGATCCGGTCTTCCGCGAGTCGATGCAGTTCGCAAGCAAGCTGTTCCGCGAAAAGCTGATGTCTCCGGATGCCCTGACGCAAACGAAGGATCAAGTGAAGGAGCAGGCCTATAACGGAACGGCCGCGGTATTTGCCGGCGCGAGCCCAACGGAATACGGCGCGGTTGGCGACGCCGAGCTGAAGAAGAAGGATCCGAATTCCGGTTACATGATGGTGTGGCCGGTTCATAAAGCAGGACTCGATAAGAATAAAATTTGGGCAGGCACTTACACGCAGCTGGGCTGGAACGTAAGCGTCATTACCAAATCGGCTAAAGATCCGGAGAAAATTTTCGCTTTCCTCGATTATTTGACTGGTCCTGAAGGCACGCGAACCTTGTTCTGGGGTCCTGAAGGCATCTATTGGAAAGGCACGGACGCGGACGGTTCCCCAATCTTTACGGATGCTTACACCTCCGACGTGGAAGGCCGCACGAAAATGATGGATGCAACGGTTAACTTCCAATGGAACGGCAACACCGTCTTTATCGATACGTCCAAAATGAAATTCGAGCTGACCTTGCCTGAAGAGCAGCAGTCATGGGAAGCGCGCTGGCAAAATGCGATTACGTGGAAAACGCAGAAGAACGCTACGGAATTCATCAACCTTGCGCCGGCTCCTGATTCCGAGGAAGGCATTATCGCACAAACCTTCGAAGAGCTGTACAAGGAAGCAAGAGCAAAAGCACTGTACGCGAAGAGCGATGAAGAGGTTCTTGCGATCCTCGATAAAGCGCAGAAGGATGCCGAAGCAATTGGCTACGACAAGCTGCTTGCTTACAAGACAACGAAATGGCAGGAAAACTTAAAAAGCATGAAAGGCAATTAACATCCAGGCTAATGCTGGAGTATAATTTGGTCAAGCGGTCGGCGCCGTCCCTATGCATAGGGGCGGTTCTGCCGTTTCACGGCTTAACCACTCTGCAGGAACGGGGGAAGATGCCTCATGTATAAAGTGTTGATTGCGGATGACGAAGTGCTTGACCTGGAAGGCATGCGTTTATTTATTCCCTGGACCGAGCTTGGGCTTGAGGTTGTGGCAGCCGTCAACAACGGCTTTGACGCTTACGAGGTATTGAAGGACGGGGAGATCGATATTCTCGTTACGGATGTGCATATGCCCAGCATGTCCGGACTGGAGCTTGCGCGCAAGGCGCAGGAGACCGAAAGCTGCTCGGGGCTTAGAGTGATTTTCGTCAGCGGGTATCAGGATTTCCATTACGTTAAGCAAGCCTTGTCCCTTCGGGCATACAGCTACGTGCTGAAGCCGATGGACGATTCCGAGCTTGTTGACGCGCTGGTTCACGTGACCAAGGAGCTGGATGAAGTATCGAGAAAGCAGGAAGAAGAAAGGCAATGGCGGGAGGCTGCCAAACGTACGGCTCCCCGATATCAGCCTCTGCCTCAGACCGATACCGTTGAACCGGGCAAGCATACGAAGCTTATTTTGGAAGTAACCGCCTATATGAAGGAGCATCTGAATCGTTCCCTTACGCTCAAGGAAGTGGCTGACCGGTTCGCTTTTTCCCCTAATTATTTGGGTCTGATGTTCAAGGAAGAGATGGGGGTAGGCTTCAGCGAATATGTCATCACGATGCGGATGGAGAGGGCGGGAGAACTGCTGAAGGATCCGAAGGTAAAAATATATGAGGTCGCTGACCAGGTGGGTTACCGCTACATGCCTTATTTCAGCCGGCAGTTTAAAGAAACCTTCGGCATGACGCCAATCGAATTCAGGAGACACCGTTAATATGACGCAATCGCCGCTTACAGGCACTAATCATCCCCGCAAGTTTATTCCGTTTGGCATCAAGCTGCTGATCTCTTATATGATGCTGATCATTATACCAATCTTTCTGCTTGGCTATTTCGCCAGCGACATCATGACGGATTCGATCCGTTCGAATACGACGAACACCATTAAAGGAACGTTGAAGCAAATCGAAGATAACGTCGTCTATAAATTGGAGGATACGGTCCGCTTATCCGATCTTCTCTATTATGATACAACCTTGTCGAAGCAGCTGCTGCACTACGAGGAAGGCTGGGTCAGCTATGAAGCAACCACCAAGCTACTGCTTCCGAAGTTCCGGCAGACCATCGAATCGACGAACCGCAGCATGTGGCTGACCGTTTATTTGCGCAATGAGACATTGCCGGAAGTTTACTACGACAGCAAAAATATCGATCCTCTTGCCTTGAAGGGCAAGTTCTTTGACCTGCTTCATTTGAATCGGATTACGCAAAAGCCCTGGTATGAATCATTCCCCGCCGAGCAATACGGAGAGACGAAACAGTGGAAACAGATTGAGGATGACGATCGTTATAACCGGATATCGCTTCTCCGGAGGTTAGTTGATCTGGAGTCGGCCAAGCCGAAAGAGATCGGCTTTATGCGAATCAGCGTCTATTTGTCCGATTTGTTCCAGAGCGTGGATTCCCGCAAGATTGGCGCAGGCAGCACCTTGTTTATTACCGATGGCAACCGGAATATTTTGTATGCATCGGGAGCAACCGAGCAGTCGACGGAGCAATTGTGGGATGAGGGGAGAGGCAAAAATTATCTCGTTATCCGGCAGCCGCTTCCCGGTCTGAATTGGAGTCTCACGGCAATGGTTCCATCCTCGGTGTTAGAGAAGGATACGCAAAAGGTCAAGCTGTTGACGCTAATTATTTGCAGCGCGAGCTGCGTACTGATTTTGCTGGTCGCGACGTTTGTCTCGAGAACGTTTTCACGGCGGGTGTTAAAGGTGATGTCCGTACTCCAATCCTTCCGTCAAGGAGACTTTCAGCGGCGGATTCATTACAGCGGCAACGATGAATTTACGACGATTGCGTCTTCGCTTAATGAGCTGGGCAAACGAACGCAAAACCTGATTGAAGAGGTCTATACGACAAATTTGAAAAAGAAAGAGGCGGAGCTGGAGACGCTTCAAGCGCAGATCAATCCGCATTTTTTATATAATACGCTTTCCTCGATCAGCCGGCTGGCCAAATTCGGGCAGGTCGAAAAGCAGCATCAGATGGTCATGAATCTGGCCAAGTTTTACCGGTTGTCCTTGAATGAAGGTCAGACCATTATACCAATCGGCAAGGAAATCGAGCAGGTTCGGGCTTACATGGACATCCAGCAGATTAAATACGGCGACAGGGTCCGAATCAACTATAATATTTCCCCGGAAATTGTCGAACTCACGACTGTCAAGCTGATCGTTCAGCCTTTTGTTGAGAATGTGCTCGAGCATGCTTGGCGCGGAGACCAGATTGATATGCACGTGAGCGGCTATCTGGAGGGGGAGGTTGTCCATTTGATTATTGCGGACAACGGCAATGGCATGCCCCAGGAGACGATTTTCCATATATTTAGCGGAGAAGGAGCGGAACGCGTAGGCTACGGAATCCGTAATGTACATGAGAGGATACAGCTTTATTACGGCAAAGAATTTGGCGTGGCGATTGAGAGTGCGGAAGGTGAAGGCACGCGTGTTCATATTCGCATTCCGGCCGATTCCGTTTAGCTTCCCCGCGCGAAATTTGGTGAGGGATGCAGGTTGACGCGGATGCCTACTTCCAGCATAATATTAAGAAAACTCGGAAAATGCGCGAATCGGAGTCAAGCGTTCGGAAAGGACAATTCATGGGCATAGAGCAGTTAATCGAAAAGGCGTCGGCCTATATAAAAGAACAGGATCTTGTACGCATCAGGGAAGCCTATGAATTTGCGGACCAAGCCCATCACGGACAAGTGCGCAAGTCAGGGGAGCCTTACATTCTTCACCCTGTTGCCGTTGCGGAAATTATCGTGGATATGCAAATGGACGTACTGTCGATTATCGCAGCGCTGCTGCATGATGTGGTAGAAGATACGACAGTTGACCTTGAGGTCATCCGCGCGAATTTTGGCGAAACCTGCGCAATGCTGGTCGACGGACTTACGAAGCTCGAGAAGATCAAGTTCCGTTCGAAGGAAGAGCAGCAAAATGAGAATTACCGGAAGATGTTCCTGGCGATGGCGCAGGATATCCGGGTTATTCTGATCAAGCTGGCGGACCGCCTTCATAATATGCGCACGCTGAAGTTCCAGTCCGAGGAAGCGCAGCGGCGCATCGCCTACGAGACTCTGGAAATCTTTTGCCCGATTGCTCACCGGCTCGGTATTTCCGCGATTAAATGGGAAATGGAAGATATCGCTCTGCGGTATTTGAATCCGCAGCAATACTACCGGATCGCGAATCTGATGAAGAAGAAGCGGGCGGAGCGCGAGCTGTTTATTTCAGATGTAATCGGCCGGATTAAAGAGAAGCTCGAAGAGATGGGCATCGATGGGGATATTTCGGGCCGTCCGAAGCATATATACAGCATCTACAAGAAAATGACCGTCAAAAACAAACAGTTTAACGAGATTTACGATTTGATGGCCATCCGGATTATCGTAGACAATATCAAAGACTGTTATGCCACGCTTGGCATTATTCATACGTTGTGGAAGCCGATGCCGGGTCGGTTCAAGGACTATATCGCGATGCCGAAGGCTAACATGTACCAGTCCTTGCATACGACGGTAATCGGACCAAACGGGGAGCCGACGGAAGTGCAGATCCGTACTTGGGATATGCACCGCACCTCCGAATACGGTATCGCAGCCCATTGGGCTTACAAGGAAGGGACTATTGTTCCAAACAACAATTTCGAGGACAAAATGTCCTGGCTCCGCGAAATTATGGAGCTTCAGAACGAAGCGCGCGACGCCTCGGAATTTATGGAATCGCTCAAGATGGACTTTTTCGCCGATCTTGTATTTGTGTTTACACCAAGCGGCGAAGTCATTGAGCTGCCTGCCGGCTCGGTACCGCTGGACTTTGCCTACCGGATCCATACGGAGGTCGGCAACCGGACGATCGGCGCGAAGGTCAACGGACGGATTGTACCGCTTGACCATAAGCTGAAGACCGGCGACATTATCGAGATTTTAACGTCGAAGCATTCCTACGGTCCTAGCCAGGACTGGGTGAAGATCGCGCAATCTTCCCACGCGCGCAGCAAGATCCGCCAATGGTTCAAGCGCGAGAAGCGGGAAGAGAACGTGGCCAAAGGCCGCGATCTGCTCGAGCGAGAGCTGAAGCGCCTGGGCGTTGAGCCGTCTGCCTGGATGAGCGACGACAAGCTGCAGGAAGTGGCGAACAAGTTTAATTTCAACGATATCGAAGATATGATGTCGGCTATCGGGTTTGGCGGCATTACGGCTGCTCAGATTTGTACGCGTCTGACGGAGAAGCTTCGCAAGGAAGCGGAAAAGTCCAATCTGATCGAGCTGACCTCCGAGCCGAAGGAGATGAAATCTCCGGGCCACCGCAAGAACCGTCCGACCAACGGCGTAACGGTAAAAGGAATCGACAACTTGCTGGTCCGCTTTGCGCGATGCTGCAACCCGGTTCCGGGCGATACGATTATCGGTTATATTACCCGGGGCAGAGGCGTGTCGGTCCACCGGATGGACTGCCAGAACATTCCGTTCAATTCGGAGGGTGAAGAGGCGGACCGCGTCATTGAGGTGGAGTGGGAGGATTCGATTGAATCCAACTATAGCGTAGATATTGAAATAACCGGTCATGACCGTTCGGGACTTCTCAACGAAGTTCTGCAGGCCGTGTCCGAGAGTAAGACGAATATTTCGGCCGTTACGGGCCGTTCGGTGAAGAACAAAATGGCGATGATTCATATGACCGTGCTTATCCGTAATATTGATCATTTGTCCTCGGTAGTAGAGAAAATCAAACGCGTTCAGGATGTTTACTCCGTTCAGCGCATTATGAACAGCTAGTTGGAGGTTTACCCGCAGTGAAGGTAGTTGTGCAACGCAGCAAGCAGGCAAGCGTAACCATCGACGGGGAAGTCGTTGGGGCAATCGATAACGGTCTCGTGCTACTCGTCGGAATCACGCATGAAGACACGGAAGAGGATATCCGCTGGATGGCGGATAAGGTAGCGGGTCTGCGGATCTTCGAGGACGAGAATGAGAAAATGAACTTCTCCGTCGTTGACGTCGGCGGACAGATTTTATCGATTTCGCAGTTCACGTTGTACGGGGATAGCAGGAAAGGGCGGCGTCCGAACTTTATGGCTGCCGCGCGTCCGGAGCTGGCGGAACCGCTGTACAATCGGTTCAACGAGCAGCTTCGCGCGGCAGGCCTGATCGTTGAGACGGGCCGTTTCGGCGCGATGATGGATGTCGCTCTCGTGAACTCGGGACCCGTGACATTAATTATCGACAGCAAGCAGTAAATAGCGGGTAAGATAGGCTCCGGCTGGCAACAATAGAGACAGGCATGGCTTAATCGGCCTCAAGTATCTGTTGGCAGAAGGAGCTTAACTTATGCATCAATCCCGCAAGGAACAAGGCGTGGAGCGGGCCTCCCGCAGACTTCTTCATACGGATCGCCGCGAAGCGATCGTGATGTCGAGGCTGGAGGAGCAGGTGGAGACGGCGGAGGAATTTTTCGCATTCCCTTCGAACCGGCGTGAGCCCGGCGGACGCATGTAAGTGGAACTTAAGGGAAAGGCTGCTCTTGCCGGGCAGCTTTTTTTCTTCAAAAGCGAATGTTCGTAAATGAACCGCTTACTATTTTGTAACATTACTGTAATGAGTTTATAACGGTTTTTTAACATCGCTATCCTATAATAAATCTCGACCCCCTTTTTAAAAATATAATTTCTGGACCTGCAACGATGGCTGCAGGTTTTTTTTTGTCCGCAAAGAGGCATACTGATGAAATGTGATTGACTATTGACTTATTTTGTCGACACGGTTAGAATTAGGACTCAGTATATAAATTTTGATTCGTTGATGGAACAAAGTAATCCCGTGCACGTACCCAGAGAGAGGCGCCAAGGCTGCAAGCGTCTTTATGGTGACAGGATGAAGCGACCTTCCGGAGAACAGACGGTGAACGAATGATCCGCAGGATCATTGCCATTAGCCAATCTGCGTGTAACGGGCGTTAACCGTTAATGAGCGGACTGCATTGTCCGGAATATGGGTGGCACCACGGGAGTTCAACTCTCGTCCCTAACGATTAGCCTTTAACGGCATGTCGTTAGGGGCGGGAGTTTTTTGCGTGATTATGAGTTGTTATGAAGATTACGCTTACGAGGCAAGAATCATCGCAAAAGACGCGACAATTCTTTTGGATTATGCTTACGAAGCAAGAATTACCGCAAAAGACGCGACAATTCTTTTTAGGAGGGTTTGCAATGGCTTTTCAAAAGTCACCGGGCACGCAGGATATTTTGCCTGGAGTAGTTGAGCGCTGGCAGTATGCGGAGCAGAAAGCCCGCGACATTTGCCGACGTTTTAATTTCCGCGAGATTCGGACACCAATCTTCGAAGCTACGGAGCTGTTCCAACGCGGCGTAGGCGAAACGACGGATATCGTGGAGAAGGAGATGTACACCTTCACGGACCGAGGCGATCGCAGCATTACGCTTCGTCCGGAAGGAACGGCGGGCGTTGTCCGTTCGTACGTCGAGAACAAATTGTTCGGAGAACCGGATGTTTCGAAGCTGTATTATATCGGACCGATGTTCCGTTACGAGCGCCAGCAGGCTGGCCGTTACCGCCAATTCCACCAATTTGGGATCGAAGCGCTTGGATCGGTGGATCCGGCGATTGACGCGGAGGTTATCGCGCTGGGGTATACCTTCTACAAGGAGGTAGGACTAAAGGGCGTCCGCGTGGAGATCAATTCGGTTGGCACGCCCGCGGTTCGCGCAGCCTTCCGGGAGAAGCTGCTTGCTTTCCTTATGCCGATGCGCGACCAGCTCTGCAAGGACTGCCAGTCCCGCATGGAGCGCAATCCGCTGCGCGTACTCGACTGCAAGACCGATCAGGCCCGCTTTGAAGAGGCGCCATCGATTCTCGACAGCCTGGACGAGGAATGCAATACCCACTTCGACAAGGTAAAAACGTACCTGACGGATATGGGCATTCCATTCTCGATCAATCCAAGACTTGTTCGCGGCCTCGATTATTATACTCACACCGCTTTCGAATACAAGGCGGAAGGGATCGGCGCTATCGATACGATTGGCGGCGGCGGCCGTTATAACGGACTTGTAGCCGAGATCGGCGGACCGGATCAACCAGGCGTAGGACTTGGCCTTGGCTTGGAACGCACGATTATGCTGCTTGAGCATCAACAAGCCGAGCTGGACAACGCGCATCAGATTGACGTGTACGTGGTAGCGCTGGGCGAAGCGGCAGAACGGGAAGTAACAAGACTGGTCTACGAGCTGCGCACCTCCGGTATCCGCGCGGAACGCGATTATCTGGGCCGTAAAATGAAGGCGCAGATGAAATCGGCAGACCGTCTGCAAGCCCGGTATACGGCTATTCTCGGCGATGACGAACTGACGCGCGGCGAGATTGCCTTGAAGGAAATGGCAACAGGCGAGCAGCGCGTAGTGGCGCTTGCAAGTCTGGCTTCGGAACTGAAATCCAACTAATTATAAAGGGGAGTTACATCCATTATGATGCTGAAAACTCATCAGTGCGGCACTTTAACAAAAGCCAACATTGGCGAAGAAGTAACACTAAACGGCTGGGTACAACGCCGCCGTGACCTTGGCGGTGTCTTGTTCATCGACCTGCGCGACCGTACAGGTATTGTGCAAACCGTATTTAACCCTGATTTCTCCGGCGAAGCTTTGGCAATCGCCGACCGTGCGCGTAACGAATTCGTACTGGCTGTTAAAGGTACGGTTGTGGAACGCGATGCGGAGACGGTTAACAAAAACCTGGCAACAGGCGAAATCGAGATCCGCGTGACGGAGATTGAAGTGATCAATGCTGCGAAGACGCCTCCATTCCCTATCGAAGACGGCGTTGAAGTAGACGAATCGCTTCGCCTGAAATACCGTTACCTCGACCTGCGCCGTCCGGAAATGCACAAAACGCTCTTGCTGCGTTCGAAAGCGGCAAAAGTATTCCGCGACTTCCTTGACGGTGAAGGCTTTATCGACGTTGAAACGCCAATCCTGACAAAAAGCACGCCGGAAGGCGCTCGCGATTACCTGGTACCAAGCCGCGTTCACGAAGGCGAATTCTTCGCGTTGCCGCAATCGCCGCAAATCTTCAAGCAATTGCTGATGGTCGGCGGTATTGAGCGTTATTACCAAATCGCTCGCTGCTTCCGTGATGAAGACCTTCGCGCTGACCGTCAACCGGAATTCACGCAAGTCGACATCGAGACTTCGTTCCTGACGCAAGATCAATTGCTCGGCATGATGGAGCAGCTGATTGCGCGCCTGTTCCGCGAAACGATTTGCGTAGAGGTTGAGCTTCCGATCCAACGCATTACTTACGCGGATGCAATGAACAAATACGGCTCCGACAAGCCTGACCTTCGTTTCGGCATGGAAATCGAAGATATTACCGATATCGTTGCGACCAGCGACGTTAAAGTATTTGCAAGCGTTGCGGCAAGCGGCGGCGTCGTGAAGGCGTTCAACGCAAAAGGCTGCGGCCACTGGAGCCGCAAAGAGCTTGACGATCTGCAGCCGTTCGCTGCCCGTTACGGCGGTAAAGGCCTGGCATGGATCACGATTAAAGACGGCGAGTGGAAAGGTCCAATCGTTAAATTCTTGAAGCCTGAAGAAATCGCAGCTTTGACTGAGCGTCTGAACGTTGAAGAGGGCGACCTCCTGACATTCTCCGCCGACAAAGCGAAAGTCGTTGCCGACGTTCTGGGCAACCTGCGTCTGAAAGTCGGCCGTGAGCTGGGTCTGATCGACGACTCCAAGTTCAAGTTCGTATGGGTTGTTGACTTCCCTATGCTCGAGTGGGACGAAGAAGCAAAACGTTTCGTAGCGGTTCACCACCCGTTCACGCGTCCGAAGGAAGAAGACCTGCACCTGTTCGAGACGGATCCGGGACAAATCCGCGCGCAAGCCTACGATATCGTTCTGAACGGCTACGAAGTTGGCGGCGGCTCGATGCGTATCTACAAACGCGATATTCAGGAGAAAATGTTCGGCGCGCTTGGCTTCAACATGGAAGAAGCGCATGAGAAGTTTGGCTTCCTGCTTGACGCATTCGATTACGGTACGCCTCCGCACGGCGGTATCGCATTCGGTTTCGACCGTCTCGTCATGCTGCTGACAGGCCGCACGAACCTGCGCGAGACCATCGCATTCCCGAAAACGGCAAGCGCAACCGACCTGCTCTGCGACGCACCGTCTCCGGTCGAGCTGTCGCAGCTTGAGCAGCTCCATATCCGCACTGTTCTGAAGCCTAAGCCGGAAGCGGCTGCTGCAGGCAACAAGCAAGCTTAAGCTTATGCTTTCGATGTAAGAATCATCACGAACAGCCATAAGGCTGTTTAGGTGACAATTCTTTTTAGGGGGCGGCAACGAATTATGCTGCATCAATTTTCTCGCACCGAGCTTGCGATCGGTCCGGAAGGCCTCGACGTGATGAGAGGGAGTACCGTCGCCGTGCTTGGCATCGGCGGCGTAGGCTCCATCGCGGCCGAGGCTCTTGCCCGGACCGGCGTGGGCCGGATCATCCTTATCGATAAGGATGTTGTGGATATTACAAACGTGAACCGCCAGATTCATGCGCTCACCACAACGGTTGGACAACCGAAGGCTGATCTGATGCGCGACCGGATTAAGCTGATTAATCCGGAATGCGATGTCATCTCGCTGCGGATGTTCTATACGGAAGAGACGTATGAGCAGCTGTTTGCTTATGAACTTGATTATGTCGTGGACGCTTCGGACACGATCTCGTATAAAGTCCATCTGATCAAGGAATGCCTGGAGCGGAAAATTCCGATCATCTCCAGCATGGGTGCCGCGAACAAGATGGATCCGACGAGATTTACCGTTGCGGACATCTCGAAGACGCATACGGATCCTATCGCGCGCGTGGTACGCACGAAGCTGCGCAAGGACGGCATTAAGAAAGGCGTGAAGGTAGTCTTCTCCGATGAGCTGCCCAAGAAGCCTCGCGAGGACGTGACGCAGCGCATCGTGCCGGAGAATGCTCCGGAGATCCGCAAAGCGAAGCAGCCGCCCGCGAGCAACGCGTTTGTGCCTCCGGTTGCCGGGCTTATCATGGTAAGCGTAGTGGTGCAGGATCTGTTGGCGAAGCATGGTATTGAAGTATAGAAGGAAGGCTGTCCTTTGGGGCGGCCTTTCTTTTTTGTTGATGCTGGGGTGGGATTTACAGAAAAGTATCCTCTTCCGGTTGCTGTTGCTTGTGCTTTGCATGAACAATATTCAGAGGTGGCAAAGCACAAGCAAAGGCAAGCGCTGCGCTCCTCCAGACGATACTTTTCTTCCAATCCCACAGCATCAAAAGAAAAAGACAGTGCCAAAAGATCCTGCATGGGGAGGGGGCGGAAAGAACCGCAAGCGGGGATTCGCTTGCGGTTCTTTTTGGGATTAGAGGGAGGAGCGATGGTCGGAGAAGGCACGGAGATATTGAATGCTGTCTTCTTTTATGAACCTGCAGCCGGGAACAATCGGGTTCTTCATGATTTGCACGGATAAGGCGTTGAGGACACGGGTTAACGGCGTTCGTTCATGGTCATCGATGTGGAATTCCAAGCCGTATTGATAAATGCCGGGTTCCAGTTCCTGTAGCCAGACAACCTTGCCGTATAGCTTGAAGCTTTTGTAGAGAAGCTGGGCTTCGATCTCTAACAGAATTCCGGAATGGACGGCAAGCTGGATGGAGGACAAAAATCGCAAGCCTCCGGCTCCTATATTTTCGATGACGATTTCCGTTTTGCCAAGGTCAATGCTTCTTCCGTTGATCTCTTTGACGGTCATTAAAGCGCTGATAGGGTGAGGAAGATGAACCCGGAAATAGGCCCGTCTGTTCTCGAATGGAGCATCAGCACCTTTAATA
Organism: Paenibacillus glycanilyticus NBRC 16618; assembly: GCF_004000805.1. GTDB lineage: Bacteria > Bacillota > Bacilli > Paenibacillales > Paenibacillaceae > Pristimantibacillus > Pristimantibacillus glycanilyticus. The sequence continues at coordinate 68,935 of NZ_BILY01000011.1, read as the reverse complement.
AGGGGAGTCAGCATCCCGCGCTTCAGCAATTCGGCAAACGCTTCGGCTTGCACGGGTCTGCTGAACAGGTAGCCTTGCACCAAATCGCATTTCAGAAGCTTGAGAATATGAAGCTGCTCCTCAGTCTCTACTCCTTCCGCCACAACCGACATGTTCATATGCTGGGCGAGTTGAATAATCGTGCTGATAATAGCATTATCGTCGCTGCCTTGATGCAGGTCATGAATAAACGACCGGTCAATCTTCAGAATGCCGATCGTATGCTTGAATCTTTTCAGATAGGATAAGGAAGAGTAGCCCGTTCCAAAGTCGTCAAGCGAGATAGTAACGCCAAGCTTGTTCAGCGCATCAAGAGTATGCATGACCGTTTCCGCATTTTCGAGCAGAGAGGATTCGGTAATTTCAATCTCCAAGTACCGGGGTTCCAGTTCGGTCTCGGCTAAAATCTGCTGGATGGAGTCCATAATATCTTTGGATAGGAACCGTTTGGCCGTTACGTTAATCGAGATCGGAATAGGTTTTAGACCCGCAAGCTGCCACTCTTTGTTTTGACGGCATACCGTCCGCTTAACCCAGTTGCCAAGCGATACGATTAATCCGGTTTCTTCCGATATCGGTATAAACTCATTCGGAGCTATCAGTCCCCACTCAGGATGATTCCACCTGATTAACGCCTCGGCGCCAACGATTTCGCCCGTATGGATATTCACCTTCGGCTGATAATACATCTCCAGCTCCTCACGCTGAATAGCCTTGCGGAGGTCCTTCTCCAGCGTAAAGATTTTGTAGGTTTGCACGTTCATCGAAGAGGTGAAAATCTGATAGCCGTTTTTACCAAGGTCTTTAGCCCGGTAAAGAGCGGAGTCGGCGTTTTTCATCAGAGTGGAACAATCTTCCCCGTCGTTAGGATAGATGCTGATTCCTACGCTCGTTGTAATATACAGCTCGTAATCCCCGATAATAAAGGGTTCTCGAATTCTCTCTATAATACGCCTGGCGACTTCGATCGCACTGTTATTATCCTTGATGTGCGGGAGAATGACGGTAAATTCATCCCCGCCCATTCTAGCGACAAAGTCGTTCTCCCTGATCTGCTCCAGCAGGCGTTTGGCGAAGGCAATCAACAGCTGGTCTCCAACGGCATGTCCTAATGAGTCATTGATATATTTGAATCGGTCCATGTCGAGATACATGACCGCGAAATGACGGCGGGTTATCTTGGCTGTCTCCAAGGCATGCTCCAGCATCTCTTCGAACTTTCTCCGGTTGGGAAGCTCGGTTAAGGCGTCGTGATAGGCGAGAAAAGCATTCAATTCCTCGGCTCGTTTCCGCTCCGTCACATCAAGGATGGTACCTATGACGGCGGGGGCGCCTTGATACATGATCCGGTTGGAATACATCTCTACTTCAAGGATTTTCCCTTCCGCCGTTAACACGCGCAGAGGATGACGTATGGCATCGGATTCGTTATACAGGATTTGAATGTTTCGTTTTACAAACGAGTAGTCGTCCGGATACACAATGTCCCAAATGCTCATTCCAATAATCGCTTCTTTATATCCAAGCATGTCTACCAGATGGGGATTGGCATACAAGATGATATTTTTTTGAATGATATAGACGCCAACAATCGATTTTTCCACCAGGCTGCGGTATTTGGATTCGGCTTCGATAAGGGCATTCTCGGCTTGTTTTTTCGTTGTGACATCTTTGGCGATGGAGTAAATTCCCACAATACGGTTGTCAATCGTGATGGGAAGCTTCGTCATTTTCATGTAGACCAGATGGCCTTGCTTATGCCGGCATACCAGTTCATAGCTCTGGACCGTACCCTGCAGCGCCTGATCGAAATAAATGCGGGCTTTATCCCGTTCATTCTCGGCAATCAAGCGACTATAATTGGAATACAATAATTCCTCTTTGGAGTAGCCTAATATTTTTTCGAGTGCGGAGTTGCAATCCATAAAGTTGCCGTTCAAATCAAAATAAGAGATCGCATCGGGGTTCTGTTCAAAAAGGGATTCGTAGCGCTGCTTGTTAATCTGAAATAATTGCTTGTTTCTGGTCTCGTCCGAGATATCGTTGCTTATTCCAATGATGCCCGTAATTTGCTCATGCATAAAAATAGGGGAGAGGGTCGTCATGACATCAACGCTATGTCCGTGTTTATGGAGAATGGCGATCTGAAAAGACAGAGTCTCGCCATCAAGAGCCCTCTGATTATAAGCCGTCGCTTGCTCAAGGTCCTCAGGCTTAATGAATTGGCTAAAGTGGATATGCTCCTCTTTGCCGTAGCCGGTTAATTTAACGGCCGCATCGTTCACGTCAAGGATGTTGCCTTGCAAATCGATGATAAAGGCAGCGCTGAACATATTTTTTAACAGGGAAATGTAACGCTGCTCCATTAATTTGATATCCGACAGATCCTTTGCAATGGCGTAGAATCCGTCGATCTCATCGTTTATCTTTCTTGGGAAAGCGGTAACCGTCAGATCGATGAAGGGGCCTGTTTTATGAAGAACGCGGATTTCGAAAATTTGAATTTCGCCCTGCAGCAGCCTTTCGAAATGCTCCTTTGCCCTTTGACGCTGATTGCCCGGTAAAAGGGAACCGTAGGTCATATGCTTGAATTCTTCCGGGGTGTATCCTAATGTATTCGTAAAGGCCTGGTTCGCTTCGGTCAGACGTCCGTTATGATCGAACAGCAGGAAGATGTCTGACCGATGGTCAAACAAGGAAGTATTAAACCATTCGGAAAGAATCGGGATATCCTCTTGTCTCTTATTTTTCTTCAAGAAATCCAGCTTAAATAAACTCATATCAGTTTTCCGCCCACCTGCAACTATGTATGTTGAATCATTATATCAAGCTTTGTATTTTTTTGTCGATTTACTATGAGAAGTCATAAATGGACGGGGCTGTTAATAAGAACAAAACCGCAAGCGGAATCCGCTTGCGGTTTTTGTCTTTTACGTTATTTAGTTGTTGGCTCAACCAACTGCTTAAGCTCGGAGATCAAGACATCCAGCTGCGCGTAACCTTCCACGAGATGGCCGATCTTCACATCCTGCGTTTCCATGCTCGCGCAAACCTCTTCAACGGAAGCCATATTCTGCTCGGTTATGGCCGCCATGCCCGTCATCTCGTCTGCGATGGAGGAGTAACGGTCATACAGCTGTTTGGAGGATTCGCCAACGGTATCGGACTGCTGCTTGACCTGCTCGGTATTGCTGTTAATCCTCCTGATAATGCCTTCTACCTTTTGCGATGCTTCGTAGCTGGTATCCACAGCCTGCTGACCGAGATGCACCTGCTCGCTTACGGCTGTAACCGACGTATGGATGGTACTCAGAATGTTCGTAATTTCGCCGGCTGCAATATTCGCGTTATCAGCGAGCTTGCGAACCTCACCGGCAACAACAGCGAAACCTCGGCCATGCTCGCCGGCACGGGCAGCTTCGATCGCCGCATTCAGGGACAGAAGATTCGTCTGCTCGGAAATCTCCCGGATCGAGCCAACGATCGAGCTAACCTGCTCGTTCTGCTCAATCAACTGCTCCATTAAGGATACGGTCTGTGCGATAATCGCCTTGACGCTGTTCACATCCGTTGTTAAGGTCTGGATCAGCTCATTGCCTTCCACGGTAAGCACGGCCGTATCCGCGGAATACTGCTGCAGCTGCGTTGAGCCTTCGCGAAGCTGGGAGACGGCGCTCTCAATCGTGTGGGCGGAATCGCTGACGCTAAGCACCATGCTTGTCTGCTTCTCAATGGAAGCGGACATTTCCGCAAAGGTAGTGGTGACCTCGCGCGAGATCTGGCCGGTCGATTCGACCGTGCCTTTCTGCTCGTTGCTGAATTCGCCAAGAATAAGAATCATCGATTTCAGCTTCTCGACGACCTTCTCGGTCAGTTCCTTCGCTTCCAGCGCTTCGCGCCGCTCGCTCGTAACATCGGACTGCAGACGTTGGCTGAATTTCGCGGAGAAGGAGAGCGCGACCGTCGCAAAGATCAGATATAAGAACAGGTAGAGCAGAGAATCATTCGGGAATAACTGCTGCTGCAAATCGGAATCCAGGAAAATGTACGTGCTGACGCCCATGCCGAGAACACCGGTGAAGATGATAGGCTTATAATCCGCGTAAAGCGTCATGACGGCAATATTAACGTAGACGAGGAAATATGTACTTATAATCGGATGCGGATCGGATACGATCAGCAGCACCGTTAAGGCGGTTAGAATGACCGGAACGACGTACATGATGTACTGGACCATAATCCGTTTGTAAGTCATAAAGGTTGCCAGCCCGCAGCTGATAAGGCCAACGACAGCCAGCAGAACAATCATATCCGTCCCGAGACCTGCTCCTAGATCGGCAAGAAGGCCTAGAGCAAGCAGTCCCCATAAAATTTTTACAAATAAACGATTCCGTTTGTCGAGTATAAGCTGATCTTTGGTCATAGTCGTGATCTCTACCTTTACACAGTGGTTTTATAAGGCTTACATAGCTCTGCTGGCAGATCTGGCAGGCGAGGCGGCCGGATAGACCAGCCAGTTGTATTGTTCTTTATTGCGGTAGATGGACTCCATGTCGAAAATGACGGGAATGACGTCATCTCCCTTATAGAACGTTTTGCCGCCAACCTTTTCCATCGGAACGCGGAAAGTAATTCGTAGAGCACGGTAGAATACGGGCTCCAGCAGCGATATAAAGTAGCGGAAATTGTACTTCTCGGCACAATATACGGCGGATGATAATAAATCCGAGATCGGCTGTTGTCCTCTATAATGCTGTAAGACTGCGATTTTATCGATTTCCGCTACGCGGGTGGGATCTTCGGTGATTTTGAAATGCTGTTGGAAAGGAGCGACCGTATCGATCTCGTTAAGGCCGGGCAGGTAAGGTTTAATTTCGGACGTTCCTACGCATTGTCCGTCCTCGGCTACAGCCAGGTACCGTTCGACGACCTGTGCCGCATGCTCGAGCTCATAGCCCTTTTCCTCCCATACAGAGACCCAAATGCTGTTGAACACCGCTAATTCCCATTCGCTCTTCACAGATTTGAACAAAACACAACTCTCCTTATCCTCTCTCTCTGTCTAATGTTTTTTATCTCTTTAAGTTCCCTCTCGTGGCTTGCCATCCGCTTTGCGCGGCATGACAAAGGAAATATATTCCTGCAATTTATATCGGCTCTTTAGTAGTGAAATATTATAGTAATACCTACAAATTAACTAGGTTTTAACAAAAAAATATGGCAACAGTCCCATTTCCGAATGGTGGCGAACGTATGTGCGAGTATGCTATCATCATAGTAACGCATTTATGCAGGTAAAAAGGTTGTGACTTCATAATGGATTTATTCTCCTATCAGGAGGCGGAGACGCCGCGGGCAAGACTGCTTGCCGACCGAATGCGGCCGGAGACGCTGGATGACTATATCGGGCAAGAGCATATCATTGGAGCGGGCAAGCTGCTGCGCAGGGCGATAGAAGGCGACCAGGTATCGTCGATCCTGCTGTACGGCCCTCCGGGCTGCGGCAAAACGACGCTCGCGAATATTATTTCGAAACGTACGGCAGGGGAGTTCGTCAAGCTAAACGCGGTAGACGCGTCGGTGAAGGACGTCAGGGAAGTCATTGACACGGCGAAGACAAACAAGCTGATGTACGGCAAAAAAACGATTTTGTTCCTCGACGAGGTTCACCGGTTTAACACGTCCAGGCAGGACGCGCTGCTGCCGGCCGTTGAGCAGGGGATCATTATATTTATCGGGGCAACGACGGAGAATCCGTTCCATCATGTGAACGGGGCGCTCTTGTCCCGCTCAACGCTGTTCCAGCTGGAGCCGCTTAATGAGAAGCATGCGCTGGAGGCCATGAAGCGGGCTTTGACGGACAGGGACCGCGGACTTGGCTTTATGACGCTTCACGCCGAGGAAGAGGCGCTTCAGCACATCGCGGAGATGGCGGGCGGCGATATCCGCCGCGCGCTGAATGCGCTGGAGCTCGCAGCGGTCACAACCCCTTCGGAGCCGGACGGTTCGGTCCGGATTACGATGGAGGTTGCGCAGGAATCGATCCGGAAGCCAACCGTCCGGGCGGATACGTCTACGCAGTATGATGTTCTGTCGGCGTTCCATAAGAGTATCCGGGGCTCGAGCGATGCCGCTTTGTTCTGGTTTCTCTATGCGGTCGAGAAGCTTGGCATGGATCCGATGACCTTCCTCCGGCGGCTTATCGTGGCTTGCAGCGAAGATATCGGTCTTGCCAATCCGCAGGCGATGGTGCAGGCGGTAACGGCCATGGATGCGTACCATAAGATCGGCTGGCCGGAGGCGAAGTACAATATTGCTCAGGCCATATTGTTTGCCGTCGAGAGTCCGAAGTCGAATGCGGCAGCGGTTGCGATCGGCAAAGCGATGTCCGTTATCGAGGGGGCGGGACAAGCGGAAGTGCCGCTTCATCTGCGGGATACGCATTACAAAGGCGCCCAGCAGCTTGGCCACGAGGGCTACAAGTATCCGCATGATTACCCCGGCCATTACGTGAATCAGCAATATTTGCCGGACAACTTAAAGGGCGTAACGATCTACAAAGCGACCGAGCAGGGGATGGAAGGGAAAATTCGCCAGAACCAGGAGCTCCGGCAGCGGAAAAAATAACAGGAAAGGACCTTCCGGCGGAAGGTCCTTTCCTGTTATTTTACATTATTCGACAGACAACGAATAGGATCAAAGATATACTGTCATTACGAAACGGAGATTTTTTATAATAAGGGGATATCATCTTGAAAACTTGTTTTGTGCATGATGAAAAGGAATATGCAACAACTTGCCCTTTTTGCGGGAAAGACTACTGCCCAGAATGTTTACAGCTGGTTGGAAAAAGAAAAACAGTTATATGCGAAACTTGTTACCAATATTTTATGACTAAGATGAAAAGGTCGAGATTCAGAAGATTCGCCTATATACTAGCAGGCTCTATCTTAACTCTTATTTGTTTAATTTACGGTTTGGGGTCTTGGGCTTCCGCTGAAAACGATAAGAGCACGGCGATATATACTTTTACCGGAGTAGTGTCTTTAATGACAGTTGTTATTAATTATATTCGGATACGACAATACAGTACGTGGGACATTATCGAGAGGTACCCGGAGAAGCGAGGCAAATAATTCGCAAAGAGGACCTTCCGGCGGAAGGTCCTCTTTTCTTAGAGCGTAATTTGAATTTTGACGGTTTCGTTTTCGTAGCGGAAGCGGATATCGCCGTTATATTTATGAACCGTCTTTGCTATAATCGACAGCCCGTTGCCGCGCATGGCGTTCGGATTCGCTTTGGTCGTATATCCGTCGGTGTGGAACAAATTCTTCTGATCCTTCGCATGCAATATGGCCGGATTTTCTACCGTATAGACGGTTTTGACACCCTTGGAGCGGGAGGTCACCACAATACGCCGCGACAGCTTGCCCTCGTAAACCTCGGTAGCTTCAATGGCGTTGTCGAGCAGGTTCGAGAATATTTTGACCAGATCCATCGATTCGATTTTGCTGTATTCATCGGTACCGGTCTCAAACTGCATCTCTATGCCTTTGGATTGCGCCAGCTCCCATTTGCTCTGGAACAAAATCAGAATAACCGGATTATTGATTTTCATCGACAGATCAAGAGCCCTGGAGTCGGCTGCAAGCTGCTTCAAATATTCCGTTGCCCTGTCGTACTTCTTCAGCGTCAGTAGACCGTGAAGCACCTGAAGATGGTTCATTCGGTCATGACGGCTGGATTTGATGGAATCGATGACTTTCCCCATCTCGGAAATATACATTTGCTCGGATTCGTAAAGATCCTGCTTGAGCCGTGTTTTGTGCCATTTTCTAAGGACAAAAAAGGCGAGCAGCAAAATGACGGCAAAAAGAATGTCGATGGTGAAGACGACTTTGTTGCTGTTAATAACCTCTTGGCTGATGGATTCCAGCTGGCTGGCATCAATATCGATGGCCATAACGCCAAGCAGCTTCCCGGACTCGCTGACAATAGGCACGCCTATGGACAAATAGACGCCATGCGTCTTATCCTGTATGATGCCGGTATAATACTCCAATCCGTCTTTAGCCTGATTGACCTGTTTGGGCGGCACCGTGCAAGGAGAGCCGATTGGCAGCAGCTCGGACTCGGTTGGAACCGCCGACAACATCACCTTGGCGACATCCGTGTCATCCAGGAGCAGCGTATAAACGTACAGAGCATGGATCCGGGAGCGGTACTCCTCGAGATACTGAATGATGGAGGGATCCGGCTGCTTGGTTTGAAGAAAACGTTCGTACGCCGTTTTGTCCAGTCCGGCCGCCATATCTTGCGCAATGGTTATATACTGCTTCGCCAAAGTCGTTTGAGTTGCGTTCCCCGTGGAGTAATAAGTCAGAACGAGTTTTGAGCAGGTTAAAATACTCAATATAGTAAAGGAAGTTACTAAAAAAAGAAGTTGCCTTCGAGAATTCATATGTAATAATCCTTTTCAAAATAGATTGTATGCATAAATATACATATTTTGTATTTGTAAAAAACGTCCAATCTTCATTATTAATCAAATTCATACCTACATCAACCCTTATTTTATGAAAAATAAAAAGGACCTAATTAGTGGTCCTTTTCCTTCTTTATTCTTTTTTTAAAAGTGAATGGCGCCGGGGTAAAGGTATATCTCGTGGAAGAGCGGAGCGCCCGCCTTTGTTCTCCCTTTTCAACGATAAACATTTGAATAAGGAAAAGGGAGAACAACAGCGGCTGGAAGGAGATATACCTGTCCATGGCGATCAATTCACTATCCCTCGTCATGTTACCCCTCGGCGTTACTTCGCTTTTTTCCGCCCATGGGGCACAATCATCGGCGTGTCGTACAGCGGATCCCGAATGACATCGCATTTCAGGTGGAACACCTCCTCGATCATCGAAGCATCAACAATTTCGGAAGGCGCCCCTTGCGAATAGATGGCACCGTTCTTCACGGCTGCAATATGATCGGCGTACCGGCAGGCCAAGTTAATGTCATGCAGAACCATAACAATGGTCCGGCCATCCCGCTCGTTCATTTCCTGGAGCAGATCAAGCACCTCAATCTGATGCGTCAGGTCCAAATACGTGGTAGGCTCGTCAAGCAGAATAATGCCTGTCTGCTGCGCCAATGTCATGGCGATCCAGGCGCGCTGCCGCTGCCCGCCCGAGAGGGAGGAGACGGAACGCTCCGCGAGCTCTTCAATGCCTGTTGCGCGCAAGGCGGATTGCACGGCTTCTTCGTCTTCCTTTGACCATTGCTGCAGCCAGGTTTGGTAAGGATAACGGCCCTGCTTCACAAGCTGCAGCACGGTAAGTCCTTCCGGAGCAACAGGGCCTTGCGGGAGCAGGGAAAGCTGCTTGGCGGCAGCCTTGGCCGGTATGGACGACAGATCCTTGCCACCAAGCGTTACTTCGCCCTTGGTTGGCTTGAGCAGCTTGGACAGGGCTCGCAGCAACGTGGATTTGCCGCAGCCGTTGCTTCCGATCAGGACTGTTATTTTACCATCGGGGATGGATAGGTTTAATTGTTCAAATATGGATGCTCCGCCGTAAGAAAGGGAGATTCCTTTCGCTTCAAGCATGCTCATGGTTGACTTCCTCCAGCTTCGTTATTGGTTGCGGTGGCGATATAACATAAATAAGAAGAACGGCGCGCCGATCGCCGCGGTGAAGACGCCGGCCGGTATGTCCAGCGGAGCGAAGACAGTTCGGGCAATCAGATCGGATACAAGTAATAAAATAGCGCCAATCAAAGCGCTGACAGGCAGCAGACCGCCAAAGGATGAGCCGACAAGCTTCCGCGCCATATGCGGGGCCATCAGTCCGATAAAGGCAATCGCGCCGCCAATCGCAACGGCAGCCCCTGCCAGCGATACGCTTAGAAGCAGCAGGATAAACCGGTGCTTCTGCACGTGAGCGCCTGCGCTGCCGGCAACCTCATCGCCAAGCGCTTGTACATTAATATGACGGGCCATGAGCCACGTGGCAGGAAGCAGGACAATCAGCCATGGAAGCAGCGTATAAACATCCTTCGCCCAGGAGGAACCGTAGATGCTGCCCGTCATAAAGGTCATCGCCCGGTTTGCCAGGAAATAAGGGCTGGAAATAATAAACATGTAAGAGATGGACTTGAACGCAGCCGACAATCCGGTTCCGATGAGAACCATCCGGAGCGGCGAAGCGCCGTTTTTCCAGGACAGAATATAGAGAATAAACGTAACCGCGTAAGCGCCGAGAATCGCGGCTACGGGCATCCAATGGACGGAGACATGGCCGCCAAGGAAAAAGAGAAACAAGACCGTGCCGAGGGACGCACCTTCCGTTATCCCGGTAACATCGGGCGAAGCCAGCGGATTGCGGATCAGTCCCTGCAGCACGGCGCCAGCCGAAGCCAGGGCCGCTCCAACAAGCATGGCGATTACGATGCGAGGCAGCCGAAGTTTTAATACGATAACGTCATGCATGGCGCTCCCTTTGCCGATGATCGATTTGACCACGTCAAGGGGCGAGATGAACTGGCTGCCGATTCCGGTGCTTATAATGGCGCCCGCAGCGCATAGCAGGAGCAAAAAGAGCGTTGTCCATAATGCTCTGCGTTCGAGAAGATAGGACAGCTTGGGGCTGCTCAGCCGGACCGTCTTGTATTTGCTCATGATGTCTGTCTTCCTTTCCTGGCGATATAGACAAAGAAAGGTACTCCGATTACGGCGGTCATAACGCCCACCGGCACCTCTCGCGGCATTGCGATGTAGCGGGAGCCGATGTCGGCTGCTACCAGCAACACGCCGCCAAGAACGGCGCAATAAGGGATAACCCAGCGATAATCCGCGCCAACGAAATAACGGACGATATGCGGAATAATGATACCCACGAAAGCAATCGGGCCGGCAACGGCAACCGATGCGCCCGCCAGCAGAATAACCGCTGCGGAAGCGAGCCATTTGACAACAGCGGTCCGCTGGCCCAACGTCTGGGCAATATCGTCGCCCATGCCAAGGACGTTCAAATGACGGGAAAGTGCCATGGCAATGATTAGGCCAACCGCCATGTAAGGCAGCACGCTGACAAGCATATGCATGTCGCGGCCGGCAACCGAGCCGACAAGCCAGACCAGCACCTGATCGAACATTTTGCCGCTGGAGAGCATAAAGCCTTGGGTGAGCGACGCGAAGAATGCGGCGATTGAAGCACCCGCCAACGTGATTTTGACGGGCGTCATACCGTCCCGCCCAATGCTGCCAAGGACGAATACGATTGCACCGCTGATTGCCGCGCCGAGCAGAGCAAGAAGAGTAAGGGGCTGCATGCCGTTAATGCCAAGCCAGCCGGATGCCACAACAACCATAAAGGAAGCTCCGGAATTGACGCCGAATACGCTTGGCGAAGCAATCGGGTTGCGGGTAACGACCTGCATCAGGGCGCCAGCGACAGCCAGGCTGGCACCGGCAGCAGCTGCGATTAGAGCCCGCGGAACCCTTGCCGTCTGTATGATCAAATGCTCTTGGTTAGAGGGCTGATAATGAAAGATGGCATCAAATACCGTTGCAAGCGGGATATCCGTTATGCCGAATGCAATGCTGCATATAATCGCTGCTCCAAGGAGCAGGAGAGATATTATGAATCCTGTTAGTCTCATGGCTGTTTGCGAACTCCTTTATCTCGGATGGCAACTTATTATATTTATGTACCTAGTGAATTTTAATAGAGGAGTTATTGCCCTGTCAATGAATATGAGAATCGTTATCAAATTTATGTTGACTATGCAGCGGTTTTCTTTTATATTGTCCAAGTGAGAAATATTATCATCGGGGGGCACTCATTTACATGAAGAACCGTTTCAACGGAAAAAAAATGATTTGGCTGATGCTTTGTACAATGATTATCGCTGTTCTGGCAGCAGGCTGCGGATCGAATTCCAACAATAACGCAGGTACAGATACATCCAATAACCAAGCAGGGAATTCGGAGCAGGCCGCTTCGAACGAGACCCGTATCGTGAAGCATGCAATGGGCGAAACCGAAATTAAAGGTACGCCGAAGCGGGTTGTGGTTCTTACGAATGAAGGAACGGAAGCCGTATTGGCGCTTGGCGTAAAGCCGGTTGGCGCCGTCAAATCGTTTACGGGCAACCCGTGGTACAACCATATCGCGGCGGACATGGAAGGCGTGGAAGTGGTAGGCGAAGAAGGCCAGCCGAATCTGGAGCTTATCGCCGGATTGCAGCCGGATCTTATTATCGCGAACAAAATGAGACATGAGGAAATTTATGAACAGCTGAAGGCTATCGCGCCAACGGTGGAAGCCGAAACGCTCCGCGGCGCATGGAAGGATAATTTTAAACTGTACGCTGAAGCGCTTGGCAAAACCGAAGAGGGCAACAAGCTGCTTGCCGACTTTGACGCCCGAATTGAGGATTTCAAAGCGCAAGCGGGAGACAAATTGAAGGAAACCGTGTCGTTCGTCCGTTTCATGGGCGGAAAAACGCGCGTCTATCATACGGATACCTTCTCTGGCGTTATCGCGGCTCAGATCGGATTGGCACGCAACGAGATGACGCTGAATTCGAAGGAAACGTTTGCCGACGAAATAACGAAGGAACGCCTGCCGGAAGCGGATGCGGACCGGATCTTCTACTTCACTTACGATACGGGTGACGGCAAGGGCTCCGCTCAAGAGCAGGAGTGGACAAACGATCCGATCTGGAAAGGTCTCAGCGCGGTAAAAGCAGGCCATGCCTACCGGGTGGACGACGCGATCTGGAATACGGCCGGCGGCATCAAGGCAGCTAACCTGATGCTTGATCAGCTTGCTGACAACTATGGCATTACGCTTACAAAATAATAGGACGAAAAAGCGCCGCTTCCATGACGAAGTGGCGCTTTTTTCTATCCATTAACCAATACCGAACATGAGGGCAAAGTAACCAAATACCGTCGTCAGCAGCCCCATAACAAAAGCCGGTAAAATTTTGTTTTCCTTGTACATCTGAATGAGTCCGTAGATCATGACGAGAGCCGCGGCAAGCATAAGAATGCTGTCCAGCCCGATGGAAAGCTTTAGAGTCAGATCGGGACTGAAATGTCCGTTGTAGACTGTCGTGAACAGCTTGGAAGGAGAGACCCCTTGCAGCGTTTCCTTCACATTATGGGGAGGCGTCTGCTGGCCCAGCACTCCGGTGACGATAAAGAGCAGCAACGCGATGATGCTCTCCGCTTTGAGCCACGGGAGGGGGTTAAAGCCGCTGTTCACCTTAAGCTTGTTCCGGTAGCCGAAGCCGTTCGTATAAGCAAATAAAAGAAGCGGCGCAAGCAGCAAATGCTTCAGCAGAAGCATCTGCCCGTAAGGAAGCATCCACGAATTGACGTACTGCGGCGTAGTAAAGGTCATAAGCGTAATGCCGGCGATAAAAGTAATCAGCATGCAGCCGATGGCAAGCGGCGAGAACCAGGTCAGGAACGCCTCCCAGTTGCGACCGCTCACGGAGAACCAGCTGGCAATCATCAGCACGCCAATCCACACGGTTACGGCAAGGAAATGGGCGGAGTGCACAAGCCACCCCTTGGTGCCGTAAAGCGAAGTCGCATGGCTGGCATAACCAAGCCAGAGAATTAACAGGAACATAATGAACAAGCTGACCTTCGGCATATGCTTATCGTTGCGGAAGGAAGGCAGGCCAAGCAGGAAAGCAAGGCCGACGGAAGCCACAGCCGACCAGATCCAGGCTTTGCCGTTGTTCAAGTCCAACAGGATGCTTTTCACCATCTCGCCATACGTAACGTCCGTATCCTTGGCAAATAGCACCGCGGAATCATGAATAGGCACGTATTCGAGTACCGGAATCGCAAGCGCGCAAACGAGTAGCAGCCAGCTCGGGATATGTATCTCCGGGCGTCTTTGCTCCGGTACAACCCGCAGAATTAACGTTCCGGTCAGGATGGCGAAGCAGACATAGAGCAGAGCCTCGCTGACGTAACTCATTTGCGGCCCCTCCGGATCACGATAGCTACCCCTGCAATCACAATCACGCCGGCAATTACCCAAACCGCGGCATTGACACCATTGTTATTGCCGGACTCAGCCTTAGCGTCCTCTGCCGGAGCCGAAGGAGAAGGCTCCTCGGAGGCGTTATCATCCGCAGATGCGCTTGCATCCGGTGCTTCCGTAACTTCGGCACTTGGAGACGGAGACGAATCAGCCGGGGTTGCCGCGGCTTCCGGCGCTTTAGAAGGCGTTGCTTCCGGGGCATTAACCTTAAAGGCGTATTCGCCGTCAACCGCATGACCGTCAGCGCCGATAATCGTCCATTTTACCGTATAGGCCCCATTCTTCAGGGGTTCTGTCACCGAACCGCTCATGGTCGCCTTGCTTACGGAAATATCTCCGGTCGGAACTTGATTGCCGGATTCATCGAGCAGCTTAAATTGGCTCAGCTTTTCGATATTGGTGTTGAAGGTCATGGAAATCTCGGCAGGAGAGACGGTAACGGTCTCCTCATTGGCAGGGGTGGATACGGTAATCTTGGAATGAGCCATTGCGATGCCCGGCACCAAGAATAAGGCGGCCAAGCAGATAAAAAGGATACGTTTCATCAGAAAATTCCCCTTTGTTTTATTGGATGAATTGATGTCATTATAACAGATCGGGCATTCGTTTCGACTTTGCCTTTTTGAACAATATTCGAAGGCAATAAATCGTCATAATGCAAGGTTTACGCGGAATAAACTTAAATTACCGTATCTTTACAGAATCGCAAATTCCCTTCTCGAAGGAGGTGCACCTGCTGCTGTGCAGGTCGCACGGCTGCAGGGGACTGTATTGAGTGATCCGCTTCCGATGGTTATGCAGCTGGTTCTTATCGTTTTTCTGGTGTTTATGAACGGTCTGTTTGTTGCCGCGGAATTCGCCATGGTCAAGGTCCGGGGCACCCGGATCGAAACGCTGGCGGCCGAGGGTCATATGCGGGCGAAGCTTGCCTCGCATTTGACGGGCAATCTCGATGCCTATTTGTCTGCGTGCCAGCTGGGGATTACACTGGCCTCGCTTGGTCTTGGCTGGATAGGGGAACCGGCGATCAAGGATTTGATCGAGCCGTGGTTTTTCGCGCTTGGCTGGGGCAATCCGGTGTGGATTCATTCGATTTCCTTCATCATCGCCTTTTTATTTATTACCATTCTCCATATCGTCCTCGGTGAACTCGCCCCCAAAACGCTGGCTATCCGCAAGGCGGAAACCGTAACCCTGCTTACCGCAACGCCTCTCGTCATGTTCCACAAGCTGATGTATCCGTTTATCTGGGTATTAAACGGTCTGGCGAACCAGCTCCTGAAGCGGCTTGGCGTCGAGCCGGCATCCGAGCAGCATTCCGCCCATACGGAGGAAGAAATCCGCATTCTCATGCAGGAGAGCCATAAGAGCGGACTGATCAACAATACGGAGCTGACTCTTGTCGATAATATATTTGAATTTGCCGAGACCAATGCCCGAGAGATTATGATTCCGCGCACGGAGATGGTCTGCCTGTATGTTCATCTGTCTCTGGAAGACAACAAGGCTATCGCGTTAAACGAGATGCATACGAGATATCCCGTCTGCGATCATGACAAGGACAATATTATCGGTTTCGTTCATATAAAAGACTTGCTGAAGGACACGACGCATAGCCTGACCGATATCCGGCAGATTACAAGGGCGATTACGACGGTTCCCGATTCGATGCAAATCAGCAATCTGCTTATCCTGATGCAAAAGAGAAAAGCGCAAATCGCCATGCTCATCGATGAATACGGAGGAACATCCGGTCTCGTAACGCTGGAAGACATTATGGAAGAGATAGTTGGAGAGATTCAGGATGAATTTGACGAAGAGCGGGCGGAGATCGAGAAGCGGGACGATTCGGTCTACTCCATCAGCGGGATGATGCTGATCGAGGAAGTGAACAGCTATTTCGGCATGGATATCGAAAGCGACAATTACGATACGATTGGCGGCTGGATTTACTCACAGATCGAAATTCCGCCAACAAGCGGGCAGCGAATTGACTATGGCGGGGAATATGCGTTTATTATCGAGGAAACGGATCACTTGCGGATTTCGCGCGTTCTGTTGCATAAGCTCAACATGCAGGCGCAGCAGGGCGTATGGAAAGGGAGATCCGGTCCGGAAGGTAAAGCGGAGGGACATTCATGAGGAAAAAATAAACCCCCTTGTCCACTCGGGCAAGGGGGTTCGCTTCTTTTATTTGGCCAACGCTTCAAACGCGGCTTCATCAATCTTGTGAACGACATCAATCGTGCCGCCGCCAAGGCAGAGATCGCCATCGTACAAAACAACGGCTTGCCCAGGCGTAATCGCCTTTTGCGGATTGTCGAATACAACTTCTGCCGTGCCGTCGGCTTGCAGCGTTACGCTTACGCCTTGATCGGGCTGGCGGTAACGGAACTTCGCGGTGCAGCGGAAGGTGCCTTCCGGTCGATGAGGCGCAATCCAGTTCATGCCGCTTGCCGTAAGTCCCGTGGAATACAGGCTTGGATGGGATTCGCCCTGCACAACGTAAAGAATGTTGCGCTCCAGATCCTTGTCAGCCACAAACCACGGCTCGCCGTTGCCGGATCCGCCGATTCCAAGGCCTTGACGCTGGCCTAGCGTATAATACATGAGGCCGTCATGTCGTCCTTTTACCTCGCCGGTACGGATATCAACCATATCGCCGGGGCGTGCAGGCAGATAACCGCTCAGGAATTCCTTGAAGTTGCGCTCTCCGATAAAGCAAACGCCGGTGCTGTCTTTTTTCTTCGCGGTATACAGACCCGCCTCTTCCGCAATGCGGCGTACTTCCGGCTTAGGCAGATGCCCGATCGGGAACATGGCTTTCTCGAGCTGCTTCTGATTCAAAGCGCTCAGGAAATAAGTTTGATCCTTATTGCCGTCAACGCCGCGGAGCAGCCTTGTCTCGCCGTCTTCGGTCCGTTCAACCCGGGCATAATGGCCGGTTGCCAGATAATCGGCTCCAAGCTCGTTCGCTTTTTTGAGGAAATCCCCGAACTTGATCTCCCGGTTGCACATCACATCCGGATTAGGCGTCCGGCCGCGCTTGTATTCATCGAGGAAATAAGTAAACACTTTATCGAAATACTGCTTCTCAAAGTTTACGGTATAATAAGGGATCCCGATCTGGTCGCAAACCCGGCGCACATCCTCAGCGTCCTCTTCCGCCGTGCAATGCCCGAATTCATCGGTGTCATCCCAGTTTTTCATAAATATGCCAACCACGTCATAGCCTTGCTGCTTGAGCAGCAGAGCCGTTACGGAGGAGTCAACTCCGCCGGACATCCCGACAACGACGCGTGTTTCCTGCTTCGATTTGACCATCACGCGCACCACCTTGTTCTTCACACTTCTAAGACCGTCTCGCAAGAGTTGCTCTCCGCGAACGGACTTCGTACTATTGTAACATAGTCGAGAAACTTTTTCATGAAAAGTCAATCCTTTTCTCGCATGTCGCAAAAGGTTGTGTTAACATAGATATGATATGGGAATACCCGTAATTATAACAAACAATACGCTAACATACGCGCTATCGATTGGAACAACTACTACTTAAGAGAGGTGCCCGAATATGAAAATATCGACGAAAGGCCGTTACGGCCTCACCATTATGATGGAGCTTGCGGGAAAATTCGGCGAAGGTCCGATTTCACTTAAGAGCATTGCCGAGCGCAATCAGCTTTCCGAACACTACCTGGAGCAATTGGTTGCACCGCTTCGCAATGCCGGACTCGTAAAAAGTATTCGCGGCGCTTATGGCGGTTATATCTTGTCCAAGGAACCGGAGACGATTACGGCCGGTGACGTGATTCGTATATTGGAAGGCCCGATTTCCCCGGTAGATTTCACGGAAGAGGATGACCCGGCCAAACGCGATTTGTGGCTGCGCATCCGCGACAGTATCGCAAGCGTGCTTGATCAGACAACCTTGGCCGATCTGGTGAACTACCAGGATGCCGGCGTTGCCGACAGCTATATGTTCTATATTTAATGAGGGATTCGTATGCAAAAGTATTATTTTGACCACGCAGCTACAACGCCGATGCACCCGGATGTAGCCGCAGCGATGCTGGAAGTGATGACGGGGGCCGGCGGCAACCCGTCCAGCATGCATGCCTTCGGGCGCGCGGCGAAGCAGAGAGTGAACCGGGCCCGCGATTTGATCGCGGCCGCGCTCGGATGCAAGCCATCCGAGCTGATCTTCACCTCCGGCGGAACGGAAAGCGACAATGCGGCTATTATCGGCGCAGCGGCGGCGATGAGGAAGAAGGGCAAAACCCATATCATTACATCAAGCGCGGAGCATCATGCCGTCCTGCATACCTGCGAGGCGTTAGCCGAGGCAGGTTATGAAGTGACGTACCTGCCGGTAGATCAGACAGGCCGCGTCTCGGTGGACGAGATTGCCGCAGCGATTCGGCCAACTACGGGGCTTATCAGCATTATGCACGGGAACAACGAAATCGGCACCTTGCAGCCAATCGAAGAGATTGGCGAGCTTGCCCATGCCCATGGCATATTGTTCCATGTGGATGCCGTTCAATCCTTTGGCACGGCTGCGTACCGGCTGTCCGAGCTGCCGGTTGATTTGATGAGCTTTTCCGCGCATAAAATAAACGGTCCGCAGGGCGTAGGCGCTTTATATTTGGCAAACGGCACGCCGTTTGAGCCTATCGCTCACGGTGGATCGCAGGAGCGAAAGCGGAGACCGGGGACGGAGAATGTCGCCGGCATTACCGGTTTCGCTAAAGCTGTTGAAATTTGTGTGAACAATCCGGGGAGCAAGAAACTTTTCCTGGACAAGCTTCGTACAGAATGGGTAGACAAGCTGAAATCCGCGCTGGCCGGGCAAACGGAGATCGTTATAAACGGAAACGCAGAGCATTATCTTCCGAACATCGTAAATATCAGCTTTATCGGGATTGATACGGAGACGATGCTTATGAACCTCGACATGGAAGGCATTGCCGCGGCTAGCGGTTCTGCCTGTACGTCGGGTTCGCTCGAAAGGTCACATGTGCTGAAGGCAATGAACCTTCCGGAGGAACGTTTGAATTCGGCTGTACGATTCAGCTTTGGTTTGGGGAATACTGTGGAGGAACTGGAAGACGCTGCACGCAAAATCGCGACAATCGTGGAGCGGATCCGTACCAATCAGTAGGAGGCCCCGAGCACGCCATGATCAAACTCCAGCAATTAATCGGGCTGCCGGTGCTTGTCATTCATTCCGGCAAGCATGTCGGCTTTGTCAAGGACGCTTGGTTCGATGAACATTGGCGGTTAATCGGTCTTATCGTGGAAGGCGCAAAATGGTTTGCGACATCGGTTAAAACCGTGGAATGGGCAGAAGTATTAACCTGCGGCGAAGACGCGATATTTATATCAAGGGAATCCGCCATAAAGCCGGTTAAAGCGGCCGAAATCGGACGTTCTTTTGAGACCGGCGTGGTAAAGCTGAAGGAATTGCCTGTCGTAACGGTGCAAGGCATACAGCTAGGAAGAGTATCCGATGTTTATTTTTACCCGTTTCAGGGTACACAAATAGTAGGCTATGAGCTTACGGATGGCTTTATATCGGATCTGATGGAAGGGCGCAAATGGCTGAAGGCCCCGGATGATCCGGATGCCGTGCTGCTCGGGGAAGACGCGATTATCGTTCCTGCTGTCAGTGAAGCGGAATTGGAGCCTGTCGCAGCTTCCAATTCGATAAATAGGGAGAAATGAAAGATGATGAGATGTCCCAATTGCAATTCAAAGGATATTGGTAAAATCGGTTCCCATCAGTTCTACTGCTGGGGCTGCTTCATAGAGCTGACGGTCAACGGTGAGAAGATGTCGGTCTATCAAGTGGAAGAGGACGGAACGTTAAGTTCGCTCGACGATTTGTTCTTTGAAGAGGAAATGCCGCAAATTCAAATCAATTAGCGGTTTCATAGATCGGTTGACGACTTCAGGACGGCTTAGGGCCGTCCTTTTTGCTGTTTTTATAGGTTGAAATCCAACCAAAACAAAGGGAATGCCAAGAAGGACGCTTATTTTACGTTGCGATAATACCGCACGAACAGTGAAGAGTTAAGTTGGTTCATGATAGAGGCTTATATTGAAACGCAACTAAAAACAACAAAAATCAAACAAAAACAATTTATTAACATGGAATTAATACTGATTTTACAAATGGGCGTTAAGCTATAACTGTCTTAAACAAGGCGATTACGATGAGGTGGAGGAGAAAGAGTTTATGAAGAAGTGGGTAGGAACAGCACTTACGACAGTACTTATCATCTCTGCGTTAACAGCATGCGGCGGTAACAAAAACAATACGAATGCACAGCAAGGGGCTAATGGCAACAAAGCGGCAGCAGAAGCAAATGCAGAGCTTACGGTTTACACCGCGCTCGAGGATGACCAGATTCAAACTTATCTTGAATCGTACAAAGCCGCTCATCCAAATGTGAAAGTGAATATCGTACGCGATTCGACGGGGGTTATTACGGCAAAGCTGCTGGCGGAAAAAGATAATCCGGTTGCCGACGTGGTATGGGGAACGGCCGCAACAAGCCTGCTTGTCCTCGACCAGAACAATATGCTGGAAGGGTATTCGCCAAAGGGGATTGAGAACATTCAGCCGGAATTCAAGGATAAGCAAGAACCGGCACACTGGGTGGGCATCGATGCTTGGGAAACGGCCTTTGCCGTCAATACGGCAGAGCTGAAGAAGAAGGGGCTTGAAATTCCGAAATCGTATGCCGATCTGATCAAACCGGAATACAAAGGTTTGATCGTTATGCCGAATCCGGCTTCCTCCGGCACGGGCTTCCTGACGGTTAACGGCCTTCAGCAGTTAATGGGCGACAGCGATGCATGGAGCTACCTGGATAAGCTGGATCAAAATATTGCCGTATACACCGAATCCGGCTCCAAGCCGGCGAAGATGGCAGGCACCGGGGAATACCCGATTGGCATTTCCTTTGGTTACCGCGCGATTCAAGAGAAAAAAGGCGGAGCACCTGTAGAGGTGGTATTTCCGGCCGAAGGCTCGGGCTGGGATGTTGAAGCCAATGCGCTGATGAAGAAAGACAACATCAAGCCGGAAGCAAAAGAATTCCTCGACTGGGCAATCTCCGAGGAGCCTATGAAGAAATACAACGAGAACTACGCGATTCTTGCGATGAAGACCGATTCTTCCGTTATTCCGGAAGGTTACTCGAAGGATCCAATCAGCCAGCTGGTCAAGCTTGATCTGAACAAAGCCGCGGAGACCCGTGACGCAACGCTTGCGGAATGGTCGAAACGTTATGAAGCCAAAAGCGAAAAGAAATAAAAGCTGATCCGAAGGAGGACACGGTTCTATGCCACAGAGCTATTTATCCATACAAGGCATCCGCAAGACATTCGGATCGTTTACAGCGCTTGAGCCGATTCACATCGAGATTCCAAAAAATGAATTCGTATGCTTGCTGGGGCCAAGCGGCTGCGGCAAGACGACCTTGCTTCGGATGATTGCGGGACTCGAAACGCCGGATAGCGGCCGGATGGCGGTAGAGGGCAAGGATATTACATCCTTGCCTCCCGCTAAACGCAATGTAGGGTTTATGTTCCAGTCATATGCCCTTTTTCCGAATTTAACGGTAGCCCAGAATGTTGCTTACGGATTAAAGGAGAAAAAAATGTCCAAGCCGCAAATGCAGAGCAAGGTAGAGGAAGTGCTCGGCATGGTTGATCTTTTGTCCTCTGCGAAGAAATATCCCGCCCAACTGTCGGGCGGACAACAGCAGCGGGTAGCCCTAGCCCGCGCGATTGCGTTATCTCCCGATTTCCTGCTGCTCGACGAGCCGTTGTCCGCACTTGACGCCAAGGTGAGAGAGAAGCTTCGCCTCGAGATTCGCAGACTGCATGAGCAGCTTGGCATGACGACGATTATGGTTACCCATGATCAGGAGGAGGCTCTTACGATGGCGGATACCGTTGTTGTAATGAACAACGCCAAGGTTATTCAGTCCGGAGCCCCCGAAGAGATTTACGAACGGCCAAACAGCCGGTTTGTCGCCGATTTTATCGGTGCGGTCAACTTTCTTGAACCTATGGACGGCGGAGACGCGCTGGCGATTAGACCGGAGCATGTAAGGCTTGTTCTTGTGCAGGAGACGGGAAACTATGAAGCGGTGGTGGAAAGCCTGGAATTCCGGGGCTCCTTCTACCGGGTAACGATGAAGGCGCAAGGTCCGATGAGCCGTTATTTCCCGAATGGAATGATGGCGGACGTGAACCGCTCCATCGTTAAGCAGTATCAACTTGAAAAGAACCGCCGCGTCTTTTTTCAATTGCCCGAGGAGCATTTGATAGGCTTTGGCGCAAACCGCCGGGAGCGACTTGAGGTGGTTGGATGAGACTCGCGAAATGGCATACAGCCATGCTCCTCAAACGGGGAAATGGCAGCTGGTTTGAACGTATTGCAATGCTGCTGATGCTTGCGGGATTATGCGTCATGATTCTGCTTCCTTTGTTCTCGCTGTTCAGCAAAGCGGTTACGGACAAACAAGGCGAATATAACGGATTAGAGAACTTTATCGATTATTTCTCCACGCCCGCATTGCTGAGCTCCTTGCAGCACACGGTATACGTTTCCGCTTTGACCGCAATCCTGTCCGTCGTACTGGGCTTTTTGTTCGCATTCGCCCTTACCCGGACGAACGTTCCCGGGAAAATGTTTTTCAAAACGGTATCGCTACTTATGCTATTCGCTCCAACGATGATGCTGGGGATCGGATTAACCTACTTGTTCGGCAACCAGGGTTTGGTTACAACCGGCTTTTTTGACGCGTTGCCCTTCCATTGGGATATTGGTCTGTACGGCCCAACGGGCATTGTTATGGCGGAGGTCATGTACACCTTTCCGCAAGCCTGTCTTATCCTTGTTGTTTCCTTAAGCTTCGCGGATTTCAATCTGTACGAGGCTGCCAAAACCATGGGGGCCGGAAAAGGGAGAATCTTTTTCACCATCACCCTTCCCAACATGAAATATGGCCTTATTTCTTCGTTCTTTGTCTGCTTCACGCTGGCCTTTACGGACTTCGGAGCACCGCAGGTTGTCGGCGGCAGCTATAATGTGCTGGCAACGGAAATCTATAAGCAGGTTATCGGCCAGCAAAATATGGGGATGGGAGCTACGGTCGGCATTATTCTGACGCTTCCCGCCATCCTTGCTTTTATCGTCGACCGGTTTATAACGAGCAGACAGCATGCCATCAGCGCAAGAGCGGTGCCGTACCGCATATCGCCCAGCCGGAAAAGAGACGGGTTTTTCCTAGCCTTCTGCATCGCTTCCTCGGGGATGATCCTGCTCTTAATCGGGACGGTTTTCGCAGCTTCGGTCATCAAGATATGGCCGTATAATCTTTCGCTATCCTTGAAGCATTACGATTTCAGCAAAGTAGCCGGAGGCAGCTTGCAGCCGTTCTGGACCAGCTTGCGGATGTCCGCCTGGACTGCGGTAATCGGAACGGCCGTTACTTTCGCAGGCGCTTATCTGATTGAGAAGACGAAGACCCTGCCGGTACTCCGGCAGGCGGGTTATTTCCTATCGATCCTTCCGCTGGCGCTGCCGGGCATCGTGCTTGGCCTGTCGTATATCTTTTTCTTCAACAAAGCAAGCAATCCGATGCACGGCATTTACGGAACGATCTGGATTCTGGTGCTGGCAAATATTGCACATTTCTACTCCGTAGCTTTTGTTACGGCAACAAGCGCACTGAAGAAGCTGGACCGCGAGATTGAAACGGCCTCCGACTCTTTAGGCGTTCCTAGGTACAAAACCTTGCTGAGAGTGACGCTTCCCTTATGTCTGCCGGCCGTTCTGGAGATGGCGATGTATTTCTTCATCAATTCCATGGTAACCGTGTCGGCGGTAATGTTCCTCTATGCGGCAGATCTGAAGCTGGCCTCCGTATCCATCGTAAATATGGAGGATGCGGGGGATATAGCGCCTGCAGCCGCGATGTCGACCTTGATTGTAATGACGAATATAGGGGTACGGCTGCTCTATGAAGCGGTCACCCATCAGATTAAGAAGAGAACGCAAGCTTGGCAAACGAGAGAGCAATAATGAGAAATCAATAACCGAGAAACCAATAAGGAGAGATGAATCATGATTAAAGCAGTCATGCTGGATTGGGCAGGCACCATGGTTGATTTCGGCTGCTTTGCGCCGCTTAACGTTTTTGTGGAGGTCTTTGCGCGCAAGGGAGTTCAGGTAACGGTTGAGGAAGCCAGGCAGCCGATGGGCATGCTGAAGCGGGATCATATCGCGGCTATGTGCCAAATGGAGCGGATCGCCGGTATTTGGGAAGGTCTTTACGGAAGAAAGCCAGGCGAAGCGGATATCGATGAATTGTACGCGGACTTTGAACCGCTGTTGTTCAGCACCTTAAAGGACTATGCGACGCCAGTCCCGGGAGCGGTTGAGCTTGCGGATAGATTGCGCAGCCAAGGAATTGCCATTGGTTCTACAACCGGTTATACAAGAGCGATGATGGACGTGGTGTGCAAAGGGGCCAAGGAACAAGGCTATGAGCCGGATACCCTCGTTACGCCTATGGAAGTCTCTGCTGGAAGACCTTATCCATGGATGATCTACCGGAACGCGGAAATGCTTGGCGTATATCCGATGCATCACATTGTTAAAGCCGGCGATACCGTAAGCGATATGCTGGAAGGCGTAAATGCGGGCTGCTGGACGGTCGGCGTAATTGTAGGCAGCAGCGAGCTTGGCATGACAGAGGAGGAAGTAGCCGGATGCGCAGAAGCGGAGCTCGCGGAACGCAAATCCGCCGTTGCGGCCAGACTTCAAGCCGCAGGCGCCCATTACGTCATTGACCGAATCGGAGAGCTGGATAGCGTCATCGCGCAAATCAACGCTCGTATGGAGAGAGGAGAACGTCCATGAACCGCCCTTATTTGCTGCTGACTCCAGGACCGCTTACGACTTCGGACACGGTTAAAGAGGCGATGCTTCGCGACTGGTGCACTTGGGACCAGGATTATAACGGACTGGTGCAGAGCATTCGAACCCGTCTGGTGAAGATGGCGACCTCTTCGCATGAGTCTTATACTTCGGTACTCATGCAGGGCAGCGGCACCTTCAGTGTGGAGTCCGTTATCGGCACGGTTGTTCCGCAAGACGGCAAGCTGCTTGTGCTGACCAACGGGGCTTATGGCAATCGGATTGCTCAAATGGGCGCCCTGTACGGGATTTCCACCTCCGTTCTGGACTTCGGCGAGACGGAATGCGTGAAAGCTTCCGCGGTTGAGGAACGCCTTCGGGCCGAGCCGGATATTACTCACGTTGCCATGGTCCATTGCGAGACAACAACGGGCATGCTGAACCCGATCGCCGACATATCGAAAATCGTTAAAGCTCGCGACAAAATTTTTATCGTGGATGCGATGAGCAGCTTTGGCGGGATTCCGATCGACGTGGCGGAACTTGCGATTGATTTTCTGATCAGCAGCGCAAACAAATGCATTCAAGGCGTTCCCGGCTTCGGATTTGTTATTGCGCGGACGGAAGCGCTCCTCGCCTGCAAAGGCCAGGCACGTTCATTGTCCCTCGACCTGTATGATCAGTGGGCGGTGATGGAAAAAGGCGGAGGCAAATGGCGTTTTACCTCTCCGACCCATGTGGTGCGGGCGTTTGACCAGGCTTTAGTCGAGCTGGAGGCAGAGGGTGGTATAACAGCGCGCCATCAACGGTATAAGACGAATCAGCAGCTGCTAGCGGAAGGAATGGCTCAGCTTGGCTTTTGCGCCCTGCTTCCGAAGGAGCTTCATTCTCCGATCATTACGTCCTTCTATTACCCGTCCAGCAAACGGTTCAGCTTCGAAGAGCTGTATGACAAATTGAAAGCTGCCGGCTTTGTCGTCTACCCCGGCAAAATCAGCTCGGCCGACACATTCAGGATCGGCAATATCGGCGAGATCTACAAAGAGGATATCGTGAAGCTGCTGCAGGTGATCAATAACGAGATGTTTTGGTAATAACAAGAAGACGATCCTGCGATGGAAGGAGTTTGTCCGTCCGCGGGGAAAAAGTAGAAATGGGTATCGCAAAGAGAATCGGAAGAAGGGGGCGCCCGTTATGTCGCTAATTGGAGAAGAGCGAAAGAGAGAGATACTGGACATCCTTAATGATGCGGGCAAGGTTCAGACGAATGATCTGGTGAAACGCTTTGGCGTTTCGTCGGAAACGATCCGGCGTTACCTGGAGGAGCTGGAGTCGGAGAACCGCCTTAAGCGCGTATACGGCGGGGCGGTAAAGATGACCCTTGTCTACGAGGAGCTCTCCCATCTGAAACGCGAGGTATTAAGGGTAGAGGAGAAGCAGAGGGTTGGCCGTGCTGCCGCCGCACTGGTAGAGGACTATGACGTGATCGTTATCGATGACGGTTCCACAACGCTGCAGATGATTCCCTATCTTCTGTACAAGAAAAATCTGACGATCATAACCAATTCCGTTTCCGGTTTGAATATGATTCTGGACTATCAGAACAAAGAAATGTTCTCGGGTGACGTCTTTTTTATCGGGGGAAAGATTGACCCCAGGCATTACCGGATATCCGGCTCCTTGGCGGAGAAGTTCATGGAGAACTTTTTCGTGAACAAAGCTTTTATTTCCATTGACGGAATCTCTCCGGAGCAGGGAATAACAAGCTTTGACTCCAGCCGGGCGCTTCTCGTTCAGACCATGATGCAAAAGAGCGAGCAAAGCATCATTCTTGCGGATAGCAGCAAGTTCGGCGCAAACCGGCTGTACAAGATTGCGGATCTGGCGCAGCTTGATACGGTTGTTTGCGAGGAGCCTCTCCCTGCGGAATGGTCGGAGCATATCGATAAGAAGCTGAAGTGGATCGTGGCGGAATAAATACGAATTAGGCATTTATGGATGAAAAGGACCGCTTGTACATATACTGAAGCAGATTGCTCTGTCAATCTATGGCTTACGGGAATGAAACAAGCGGGGGTGAAGACGGTGGAACGGTTGACGAAGAGCCGTCTGTTTGTGTGGCTGGTTTATATCATTATGGGGCTTCTTGCCCTGTATCTGCTGCTGTTGGTAAAGCCTATTTTTATTCATCTTTACGTGTTCTTGAGGTCGATCCTCGCCCCGTTTATTATCGCAATGATCATATCCTACGTGTTGAATCCGGTTGTGACGATGCTGCATGAGCGGAAGGTTCCCCGGACCGCGGCGGTACTGCTGATTTATGCCGTGTTTTGCGCGGTGCTCGCCGTCATATTGGTTAATGTGATCCCGATGTTCAAGGAACAAATGGACGAGTTGAACCGTCATGTTCCCGATCTGACCTATCGCGCGGAAAGCCTCGTGAGCGACTTGAACAATACCTCCTTCCTTCCGGACAGCATCCGAGACGGGATGAACAAGTCCATTTATCAGATGGAGAAGAAGCTGTCGGATACCGTATCCCATTTCATCAACAATATCGGGTCTGTCGTAAATGCGGTATTTATCGCTTTTATCATCCCGTTCCTGGCATTTTATATATTGAAGGATTTCGATTTGTTCGAGCGGACGGTTATTACCTACGTTCCGAAGTCGCACCGCAAGCATACCGTCAGGCTGCTCAAGGATATCGATACGGCGCTCGGGAGCTACATTCGGGGGCAATTTATCGTCTGTATCATCGTTGGCATACTCGCTTATATCGGCTACATCATTGTCGGGCTTCCGTATCCGCTGCTGCTCGCCAGCATTGTGTCGGTTACGAACATTATTCCGTACTTGGGTCCATTCTTTGGCGCGGCTCCGGCCCTTCTCGTTGCATCCACGATTTCGATGAAAATGGTGCTGTTTGTCGTCATCGTCAACATGGCTTGCCAGGTGCTTGAGGGCAATGTCGTGTCCCCGCAGGTGGTTGGGCGCACGCTCCATATTCATCCGCTGGCGATCATCTTCGCCTTGCTGGTCGGAGGGGAGATAGCCGGCATTGTCGGAATGATTCTGGCGGTTCCGATCTTTGCGGCGCTTAAAGTGATCGTCCAGCATATCTTCGCTTATTACGTCAGGCGAAAGACCATTTGACAGACGTCGCGTTGGCCGATATACTTTAGACAGTTGCAGCAACTATTACATGCAAAGCGTTGATGGAAGGAAGTAAGCCATAGCCCGTCAATCAGAGAGAGAGCTTCTTCGCCTTCGGGCGTCGGCTGTAAGAGCTCTTGGGACGAAGAATGGCCGAAAGCTACTTTCGGAGTGTGAACGAACTTCACCGGGAGGACCCGTTATCGTCCATACGAGGAGATTGCTTTTGAATGCGGCGGCAAGCGTGCATTCGGGCAATAACCAGGGTGGTACCGCGATATTAAATTCGTCCCTGTCTTATGACAGGGACTTTTTTATGTTTAAAAACATGTTTTAGACACTTTTTAAAAAATCAGAGCTTTCTGCACGGAGAGAAAATTCGAAGCTTTTGGAGCGGTAGCGCCCGCCTTTGTTTTTGAATTTCAACCTTGTACATATCGTTCAAGAAATTCAAAAACAACAGCGGCCGAAGGCTCGGAATTTCTCATAGTGCGTACAGCTCAATGTTAAACGGAGGCGTAAAACAATGAAAGCAAGTGAAATTCGTTCCAAATGGCTTTCCTTCTTCGAAAGCAAAAGACACCATATCGAGCCAAGCGCATCGCTTGTGCCCCACAACGATCCGTCGCTGCTCTGGATCAATGCGGGCATGGCTCCGCTCAAGCCTTATTTTGACGGACGCGTCATTCCCGACAATCCACGCATCACGAATTCGCAAAAATGCATTCGTACAAACGATATCGAGAATGTCGGCAAAACCCGCCGTCACCATACGTTCTTCGAGATGCTGGGCAACTTCTCCATCGGCGACTACTTCAAAGAAGAAGTCATCACTTGGGCTTGGGAGTTCCTGACGAGCAAAGAATGGATCGGCTTCGATCCCGACCGCCTCTCCGTTACGGTCTATCCGGAAGACGAAGAAGCGTACAAGTACTGGAACGAGAAAATCGGCCTTCCGGCTGAGCGCATCTACAAGCTGGACGAGAACTTCTGGGATATCGGCGAAGGCCCATGCGGACCTTGTACCGAAATCTTCTATGACCGCGGCGACAAATACGGCGATCTGAACGATCCGGAATGCTGGCCTGGCGGCGAGAACGAGCGCTTCCTCGAAGTGTGGAACCTTGTATTCTCCCAGTTCAACCATAACAAAGACGGCAGCTACACGCCGCTTCCGAACAAAAACATCGATACAGGCGCGGGTCTCGAGCGTTTCGCTTCCATCCTGCAGGATGTGGACTCCAACTTCGATACGGATCTGTTCATTCCGATCATTGAACGTACTTGCGAAATCGCGGGCGTGAAATACCATGTCAATGATGAGCATGACGTTGCGCTGAAAGTAATCGCCGACCATATCCGTACGGTTGCCTTTGCGGTGGGCGACGGCGTTATGCCTTCCAATGAAGGCCGCGGCTATATCATCCGCCGTTTGCTCCGCCGTGCCGTGCGTTACGGAAAAACAATCGGCATCGACCGTCCGTTCCTCTATGAACTGACTTCGGTTGTTGGCGAGATTATGGGCGTCTACTATCCGGAGGTTGTCGACAAACGCGAGTTTATCGAGCGCGTTATCCGTACGGAGGAGGAACGTTTCCACGAAACGTTGTCCGAAGGTCTGGTAATGCTGTCCGATCTGGTTGCGGCGGCACGCAAAGCGGGCACAACAGAGATCGGCGGCGAGGACGCATTCCGCCTGTACGATACGTACGGCTTCCCGTTCGACCTGACGGAGGACTTTGCTTCCGAGAACGGCATGACCGTTGACCGCGAAGGCTTTGACTCCGCGATGGAAGCACAGCGCGAACGCGCACGTGCAGCCCGCCAGGATACGGGCGGCATGAACGTGCAGGGCGGTCCGCTGGCCGACTTTACGGTTAAAAGTGAATTTGTTGGCTATAATGAACTGGTAACAGAAGCCCAAATCACAGCTATCGTCCATGAAGATTCGCTGGTAGACCTCGTAGGCGAAGGCAGCCGCGTGCTTGTGCTGCTCGACCGCACTCCGTTCTATGCGGAAAGCGGCGGTCAAATCGGCGACAAAGGCACGATCGTAGGCAACGGATTTACGCTGCAGGTTGAAGACGTCACGAAGGCGCCGCATGGCCAAAGCGTGCATCATGCCGTGGTTGCTTCCGGAACCGTTCGTAAGGGAGAGACCGTGGAAGCGGTCGTAATCCGTTCGGTACGCGAGGATGTCATCAAGAACCATACGGCAACTCACTTGCTGCACAAAGCACTGAAAGAAGTGCTTGGCGACCATGTTAATCAGGCAGGCTCGCTGGTGCAAGCAGACCGTCTGCGTTTCGACTTCTCCCATTTCGGCAGCATCACGCCTGAAGAACTGACGGAAATCGAGCGCAAGGTCAACGAGCAAATCTGGATTGGAACTCCCGTTGTTATCGAGAGCAAGCCGATTGCGGAAGCAAAAGCAATGGGCGCTATGGCCTTGTTCGGCGAGAAGTACGGCGACATTGTGCGCGTCGTGCAAGTCGGCACTTACAGCATCGAGCTGTGCGGCGGCTGCCACGTCGCGAATACGTCCCAGATCGGTATGTTCAAGCTGGTAAGCGAGAGCGGCATCGGCTCCGGCGTACGCCGCATCGAAGCGGTAACCGGCCGCCATGCTTACGGCTATATGGAAGGTCAGCTTGATCTCTTGAAGCAGGCTTCGGCGCTTCTTAAAGCAAACAACAACGATGTTCCAAAACGGATTGAAGCTCTGTTCGCGCAAGTGAAAGAGCTGGGCCGCGAGAATGAATCGCTGCAGGCGAAGCTGAGCCGCATCGAAGCAGGCTCCCTTGAGCAAAGCGCGAAGACGGTTGGCGACGTAACCGTATTGAGCGCGAAAGTCAGCGCGCCAACCATGGATGCTCTCCGCGGCATTGCGGACGAACTGAAAGCGAAGCTGCCTTCGGCCGTTATTATCCTCGGCGCCGTGCAAGAGGACAAAGTAAGCCTAGTTGCAGCCGTATCCGCCGACCTGGTGAAGAAAGGCTTCCATGCCGGCAAGATCGTCAAAGAAGCGGCTGCGCATTGCGGCGGCAGCGGCGGCGGACGTCCGGATATGGCACAAGCCGGCGGCAAAGACGCTTCGAAGCTGGACGAAGCTTTGAAACTTGCCGAAGAACTGGTTCTTAACCAATCAAATGTGATATGATAGCAGTGTAAATGTAATAAACTAGTTAATAAATGCGGTTGGAAAGCGAGGTGCTGGCGATGAATTCCATGGACAACACGATGAAGTTTAATGTGAAGGCGGAAGGCGAATCTTCCTCACAAGACATTTTGCTTACGGTGCATGAGGCGCTTCTGGAGAAAGAGTACAATCCGATCAATCAGATTGTTGGGTATTTGCTGTCCGGAGATCCCGCCTACATTCCACGGCATAACAACGCCAGAAGCTTAATTCGCAAGAAAGAACGTGATGAACTCATTGAAGAGCTTGTCCGGTTTTATCTGAACAACAAGAAATAAGAATTGGGAGCCGGATATGAGGACAATGGGTTTGGATTACGGTGACCGCAACATCGGAGTTGCGGTCAGCGATGCGTTCGGCTGGACTGCGCAGGGACTGGAAACCGTTCACAGGCGCAGGGACGGCGGCGAAATGGATCGGATTGCCGAGCTGGTGAAAGAGCATGAAGTAACGGAAATCGTTGTGGGACTGCCGAAAAATATGAACAATACGATTGGCCCCCGCGGCGAAATAAGTATGGCATTCGCAGAGCAGCTTCAGCAAACACTAAACTTGCCTGTTCACCTTTGGGATGAACGGCTGACAACGGTATCCGCCGAGCGGACTTTGCTTGAGGCGGATGTTAGCCGGAAGAAGCGAAAGCTAGTAATAGACAAAATGGCGGCAACGCTTATTTTGCAAAATTATCTCGATTCTAAAACGAAAAGGTGAGGGTTGCGATGACAAAGGATGACCTGCAGTTCGAAGAACCGGAAATTATTTATATTCCGGATGAAGACGGCAACGAAGAAGAATTCGAAGTCATCATGAAGTTTGAAGTGGATGGCTCTGATTCGAAATATATGATGGTTGTTCCGCTTGCAAGCGAAAATGACGAGGAAGATGAAGTATACGCTTTCCGTTACGAAGAAGAAGGCGACGACCTGAAGCTGTATACGATCGAAGACGAAGAAGAGTGGAATATGGTTGAAGAAACCTTCAACACCCTTCTCGGCGAGATGGAGGAAAATTAATGGCAGATGACGAGCGCATTATTCCGGTTCCGCAAGAGCGGCTTCGGGAAGTGTTCGGGAATGTAATCGAGCTGGTCTCCGAGCATGGAAGTCTCGACAAATTCGAGATCAAGGCGGAGTTCCTGCTTGGCCCGTACGTCTATGCCGCTCTGCAGTCGCCTGACATGAAGAAAGAGCAGGAGGTTGAGCTGTTCCGCGTCATCCTGACCGATAACGGCGAACCCCAGCTTGAAACGATTGAGGACGATGATGAGTGGGAACTTGCGGCGGAAGCTTACGATGATCTTCTGTTCGCAAACGACGAAATGCCTTAATTGCATACGCAAGTTGAGAAGAGCGGCTCCCACCGCTCTTTTTCTCAGGCTTTCGAAGGAAATTATTGTCGGAAAATGGATGAATCTGATGAAATATAGTTTGCGTGATCATATTTTTTAGGAGGAACGCGGTTGGTGCAATCGAGACAGCAGCATTCAAGATCAGGACCCTCGGCAGGCCGTATTGTCCTGTGGGTCATTTTATCGCTCCTGGCTCTCCTCATTATTGGAGCGGGGAGTGTCTTTTTGTATGTTTGGAACGGGTTAAAGCCGACAGCTCCAGGCGAACCTGTCCGAATTGAAATCGCCAAGGGCGCTTCGGCGTTTGCGGTATCCGATACGCTGGAAGAGCATGGCGTTATCAAGAACTCCTTTTTGTTTAAATACTACTTGAAGGCCAAGAAGGAAGGCTCCCATTTCCAGGCGGGCGTCTATGATTTAAGCCCCGGCATGGAGAATGACGAGATTATCGCTAAGCTGAATAGCGGAGACACTGTAGCCGAGGCCATGATCCGGTTCACGATTCCGGAAGGCTTTACTTTGCTTCAGATTGCCGACAAGCTGTCGGAAGAAAAGCTGATCGACAAGGCTAAATTTCTGGCGCTTGCGGATTCCGCCTCGGGCTGGGAAGGCGCGGAGGCCGTAAAATCGATACCTGCCGACGACAAGCTTCATCACCGGCTGGAAGGGTATTTGTTCCCGGAGACTTATGAGCTGAAGAAGGGTAGTACGGAAGAGGATATTCTCAAGCGGATGATGGCGGAGCTGGACACGAAGCTGAACACCTTGCCGGAGGGCTGGACGGATGTTCTTGCAGAGCGCAAGCTGACGCTCCATCAGCTGCTCACGATTGCTTCCTTGATCGAGAGAGAGGTTGTTGTCGATGAGGAGCGGCCGGTTGTGGCCGGCGTTATCTATAACCGTCTGGCGAAAGGAATGCCTCTCCAGATCGATGCGACCGTTCAGTATTTGCTGGATAAGCCAAAGGAACGGTTATACGAGAAGGATCTGCAGATCGACAGTCCTTATAATACGTACAAGATTGACGGACTGCCGCCGGGTCCGATTGCAAGCCCAAGTCTCTCTTCGATTAAAGCGGCTTTGTATCCGGAGAAAAACGACTACTTCTATTACGTCACGAAAAAGGACGGCTCGCAGACGCATCTCTTTGCCAAAACGTATAAAGAGCATCTGAAAAATATCGAAACGAGCAATCAAACCGCTGCGAAATAGGGTGGAAAATCTCGACAAGGAAGGACATTTGTCCTTCCTTGTTTTTTATTGGGAAAAAATAGTTGTTCGAATCTACTAATCAATTGACATTTTCCGACCGATATAAAATAATAGGACTGTACATACCAATATAGGGTAATAGAACTAGACCGATCCAGCAGACAAATTACATAACGATAAAGAGGCGGTGTCTTGCATGAAGAAAACGGACAAACCTAAAAAAGTTAAAGAGAAGCCGCAAAATATGAAAGCGCAATCAAAAGCGCAGGCGGTTACCGCACAAACAACGAAGCAAGTAACGCAGACTTTCACATCCATTTTCTCCAACCCGTTAAAGTCGGTAGGTACAAAGCTATTCCTGATTATTTTCGTCAGCATTATCGCGTGCGTATTGGTAGTGGGTCAAATGGCCTATTCAAAAGCGAAGGGTATCGTTGAGGATAAAGTTTCAAGCGCAAGCTTCGAGACTATCGTACAGGCTTCGGCGAACCTGGATATTATTCTGAAGACATACGAGGATCTGTCGATGCAGATCATGATCGATAAAGAATTCCATAAGCTTGTTTCTACCCTGGAGGAGAGCACGGAAGCCTTTGATTTGTTTGAGGCGGAGAAGAATTTGGGAGACCGTCTGCAAAACGCGGTGATGGCCAACAAGGCTATTATCGGTGCCTATTTGCTGCCGCTGGACGATAAACTACCGGTTATTACGTACGGAACGGCCTCCGTGGCCGTTGCTCCCGATCTGATGAAATCGGATTGGTTCGAGAAGACGAAAACCTCTAAAGGCGGCGTGAACTGGATTGAAACGCAGCCAACGGGCTTTGGCACATCGGACAAGCTGCCGTCGATTGGTCTCAGCAGGCAGATGAACAACACGACAACGAATGCGGCCTCGTATATCCTGCTGATCGAGCTTAACCTCGAGGATATCCGCGGCCAATATGAAGACGTATCGCTTGGCAAAGGCAGCAGCATTTACCTAGTGGACAGCGATAATAAGTACATCTCATCTCCGGACAACAGTCTTATCGGCAAAGGCAACGTCGTTAAACTGAATATTGATGAGGAAGGATCGCTGAAAGAGAAATCCACTGACGGGGAAGAGGTTCTGTCCGTATTCAAGACGCTGGATACAACAGGCTGGAGACTGGTCGGAACAATCCCGGTTAACGAACTGGTGAAAGACGCCGGCGTTATTAACAAAATGACCTGGCTGATTGCATTGGTTGCGATGTTTATTGCAATTGCTATCGGCATGCTGGTTATCCGGACCATTGCAATGCCGTTAATGGCGATGCGTAATCTGATGAATGAAGGCGAACGCGGCAATCTGACGGTTCGTTCGAATATGAAGAAACGCCAGGATGAGATCGGTCAGCTTGGCGACAGCTTCAACAAAATGATGACACAGATTACGGCGCTTGCGAAGCAAACAACCCAGTCGGCTGACGATGTTTTGTCTACGGCTGGCGAGCTGACCGATGTGTCGAAGAAGACCGCGATTTCGGCAAGAGAGATTTCCGTTGCGACGGAAGAAATCGCAAGCGGCGCATCCAGCCTTGCTGTTGAGGCGGAAAGAGGCAGCGATCTGACAGGCAATATCAATCATCAAATGAAGTCGGTTATGGAAGCAACCGGCCATATGGTAGAATCCGCCGGCGAAGTGGAAAAAGCAAGCCAGCAAGGTACGGCGTACATGGGGCTTCTTATTCAGAAGACGGGCATGACGGAAGAAATGACTCGTTCCATGGTAGAGAAGGTAGATAGCCTCAAGCTGAGCACCGGTTCGATCGTAAAAATTCTGGATGTATTAAACAATTTGACGAAGCAGACGAACATTCTGTCGCTGAACGCAACCATCGAAGCGGCGCGCGCCGGAGCGGCAGGCAAAGGCTTTATGGTCGTAGCCGACGAGATCCGCAAGCTGGCGGATCAATCCCGTCAATCGATCGATGTCGTAGGCCAGATTACGGAGACGATCATGACGCAGATCGAAGAGACGGTTACGGTATTGTCCGATGCGTATCCGTTGTTCCAGGAGCAGATTGGTTCGGTTAAAGAAGCGAACCAGCTCTTCCTCACCGTACAGAACCAGATGGGACAATTCGTGCAGAAGCTGGATTCGGTAACGAATTCGGTCACCATGCTGGATCAATCGCAAGCGGTGTTAACGGAAGCGATGGGAAATGTAAGTGCCGTTGCGCAGCAGTCCTCGGCGACTTCCGAAGAAGTCGCGTCGCTTAGCACGGAGCAGCTCAGCATTAGCAACGGGCTGGTTAACCTGTCCGAGAAGCTGGATGCCGTATCCCGCGGTCTCAAGGATTCGTTGTCCCGTTTCAAAATCGATTAATCGTAAGCCGTCCAATTGGATCAAAGATCCTTTTGGACGGTTTTTTTGTGCTCCGGTAAGGTGATAATGTCTAATGACTGGAGGCGCCTTACATGAGAAGACGTATTGCTGTAATCGGGTTATTATTCGTATTTATTTTGTCCGGGTTTATTGCGAGGCTTGCCTGGCTGCAGCTGACTCCCGGTTTCGGGCATAAGAATGCCGCTACTGCCATGAGTCGGACAAGCTGGAAGCGGATGTCGGTTATGCAGCGGGAACGGAATCTTGTATTGGATTCAGGCCGGGGAGATTTCGTAGACCGATATAATAAGCCAATCACGGGCGAGACGTATTATACGCTTGCCTTATTTCCCGTGAATATGAGGTTTGAAGATGCCGAAACGGAGAAAAAGTGGCATCAGAATGTGCGGCAGCTTGCCGCGATGCTGAATGTAACGGAAGGACAGCTGGTAAGCTGGTGGCAGGAGCTGCGGGAGCCGTCTTTCTGGCATAAGGGGAAGGACAAGCTTCCTTATCGCTTATCGGACAAACAGCTGCAGAAGCTGGCTTTGCTTCATTTGAACGGAGTAAGAGCTCTGCCATACCGGAACCGTTATTTTTCGGCATTTGCCGCCAAGCAGGCGCTTGGGTATATCAGCCAGCATCCGGAGCATCTAGAGCTGGCGTATGCGAAGGAGCTTGAGTCAGGCAAACGGAAAATCAACGAGCTGATAGGCGGTTCGGGTCTTGAAAAGTCTTTGGATAATTTGCTGCATGGCGCTGGCGCTACATCGGTCTCTTATTTTACGGACGGCAACAAGGGGCCGTTGCTGGGGCTTAATTACCGCGTTACGGGGCCGGGAAATCCGTATTATCCGCTACAGGTTCAGACCACGCTTGATCTTGAGCTGCAGAACAGGCTTGAGGCCTATATCGATGCCAAACCGCTCAAGGAAGGGGCGATTGTTGTTCTGGACGCGGAAAACGGAGATATTGTGGCGATGATATCCAGGCCGCAGATGGAGCCGCTGCAGCTGGATGACGAGAAGGAGTGGGCCAATCATGCGATTCAGGCGGCCGTGCCCGGCTCTATTTTTAAGCTGGTAACCGAAGCTGCCGCTCTGGAAGCTGGAGTGACAAGCGAGAAGGAGCGTTTTACCTGCAACGGGGAATACGGCAAATACGGCTTGTCCTGCTGGAAAGAGGGCGGGCATGGCACGCTTACGCTGCAGGAGGGACTCGCGCAGTCCTGCAATATCGTATTCGCGACAATCGCGGAACGGTTAAGCGCGCAGCAGCTGCAGCGTACAGCAACCGCCTTGGGAATTGGGAAGCAGGCCGGGTGGCATTCGGAACGGGCCTTTGGGCCGTTCCATCATCCCCTCCGGCTGCTACAGGAAGAGGAAGCCGGGCGGTTATTCCCGGCTGTGGCCGGCGTCAAGACGGATGGCGGCGTAATGGCGCATTCCGCCATTGGGCAGCGTGATGTATTGATGACGCCGCTGCAGGCGGCGAATCTGGTCCTCACGCTGCTTAACCACGGGCGCGTGATGGAGCCGCGCCTTGTCCGGGAAATCCGCTATGCCAACGGCCAGCGGATGGTGACCATCCCCGCGAAGAGCGCTTCGGCGGCGGATGGCCGGATTCGTCCGGCCACCGCGCGCAAGCTGCTTCGCGGCATGGAGGCGGTTGTCGACCATGGAACAGGCCGGTCGATCCGCCAAGGACTGTGGGCGGTAGCCGGCAAATCCGGCACCGCCGAAATAATAAGGGCCGGAGCGCCCCGCGTGAACCAATGGTTCACGGGATACGGTCCGGCCCAAAAGCCCCGTTATGCGGTTGCGGTGCTGGCGGAGAATCGTCCGCCTGATAGCAGTAATCAGGCAACGGAGCTGTTTCGCGGCGTCATGGACATTCTCGCCTTATACTCCCGTTGAAGGCTGCTTGCCGTCGATTTCCTCCTCGGCGGCAGCCGGGAACGGATGAACGTCGAACTCGCCTTGCGGCGTACGGATCCAGCGGTGGAAGAAGCCTTGCTCGTACAGCGCTTTGATCAGAATGATGATGATTGGCGACAAAATGACGCCTGCTACGCCAAATAAATGCAGCGATACGATCATGCAGGATAGCATCGTGAAGGCGGATACGCCCAGCGTATCGCCCGTAATTTTCGGCTCTACGATATGACGCGTCAGAACAACGGCAACCAAAAGCACGGACAGCCATACGGCAAGCGTCGTTTGACCAACCAGGAACAAATAAATGATCCAAGGAATAAACAGCGTACTGACGCCAAGAAGCGGCAATACGTCGAAGATTCCGGCCGTTAAGGAGATTGCGAAAGCATTTTCGACTCTAAGAACAAGCAGCGCAGCGAAAATAACGAGGAACGTAATACTCATCATTTTTGCCTGAGCCTTCACGTAAGCTCCAATTCCTTTAAATACATTTTCTCTAAGGAAGAAGAAAGCTTTTTTGAACGTGTTAGGCGTTTTGTCGTTGGCGGTTTTTTTCCATACTTTAATCTCAATGCTGAGGAAGTACGCCAGAATAATCCCGATTACAAAGTTGAAGAGAAAAGTAGAGAAGGACGAAATATATCCGATCAGACCGGTGAAAATAATATTGGCCAGCTTCGGCAAATATTCCGTTGCTCCGTTAATGTACTCGGTGATTTTATTGACCCATTCGGGAGGCAGTGCTTGAAGCTTTTGCTGGAACACGCTGGAATCATCCTGCACCTGCTCCTTGAAGAGCTCTTGGTACTGTGGCAATTTCACCTTGATGAAGTCGGCGCCTTGGCTTGTAATGATGTAGGCTAG
Organism: Paenibacillus glycanilyticus NBRC 16618; assembly: GCF_004000805.1. Taxonomy (GTDB): domain Bacteria; phylum Bacillota; class Bacilli; order Paenibacillales; family Paenibacillaceae; genus Pristimantibacillus; species Pristimantibacillus glycanilyticus. Next base: position 29,830 of record NZ_BILY01000011.1, on the reverse strand, counting down.
TCCGGAAAAAAGGCCAATAATAATGAGGGAGAACACCAGCACGGATATGCCGGAAGCGATCGATTTTTTGATCCCGATTTTGTTCAGCCGCTTGGCCAGCGGTTCGATAAACAGATAAATGACAAAGGCAAAGAAAATAGGCGTCGCGATCTTGTACAGATAGCTGAAGGCGAACATAACCAGATACACCGTTAGGGCAATAAGTGCTATGTCGAATGCAGTACGCCAGTATTTCTTGTAAAACGGAAGCATACAATAATCTCCTCTCGTACAGGAATCAAATCCCTGTTGTGATTGTACTATAATTTTTAAAACGATGCCTATAATTAATGCTCATATGGTACAATTAAAGGTATCGTGTTTATAACTTTCATAAACGGTGGGGTATAGAAAATGTTACAATTGCTGCTTTGGGCATTTTACTTCTTGTCCTTGTATGCCTTTATCCCTGCGCTAATCAGCCGTGTTTTCGGATTTCGCGTATTCAAGAAAGGCCGTGTCACAAGCGATATCGCTTTAACCTTCGATGATGGTCCGGATCCTGAATATACGCCCCAGCTGCTTGATCTGCTTGCCCGTTATAAGGCGAAAGCCACTTTTTTTGTAGTAGGCTCACATGCAGAGAAGCATCCGGAAATACTGCGGAGAATGCATGAGGAAGGACATATAATCGGTATTCATAATTATGTTCATAAGACCAACTGGTTTATGAGGCCAAAGACGGTTCGCAGTCAGATCGATCGTACCTCAGACGTAATACGGGAGGCTGTCGGGATTCGTTCCGCTTTTTATCGGCCGCCTTGGGGGATTGTTAACGTCTTTGATTTCATGAACCGCAATAAGATGCAAATCATCTTGTGGTCGGCCATTTTCGGGGATTGGAACGTTAAACTTGGCGCCGAGAATCTCAAGCGGAAAATGATGAAGAAGATGCGCCCCGGAGAAGTATTGCTGCTGCATGATTGCGGCCGTACGCCAGGCGCGGATCCTACGGCACCGGCGAATATGCTGCTTGCTCTTGAAGCTTATATGGAAGTAGCGACGAAGCGGGGCTTTCGATTTGTCGGCATAGCGGAGATGATGAAATTGACAGAGAAAACGCCGAAGCAGTCTGTAATGAAGAATGCGTTGGTTGGAGCATGGCTGCTCTACGAGAAGCTGTACCACGTGGTTTTCCGGTTGAAAACGGTCGGGGGCGAGAATGCGGCATTCCATTACCGTGTCATCAAGTACCATGGGGAGCCGGTTAAGCTGGCGGATAACGGCTTCTTGAGGCACGGGGACAAAATCGTTGAGCTTCATTTCGACAATAAGATGCTGTCTTCGATTGCCTTGCAATCGGGCTCGCCGTTAGCGACGGGAATTAGGCTGCTCCGGGAAATGGAACAGGCTTTGCCGCAGCTTGCGAGAACGCTCGCCAAGGACCCGGAAGTAGATGGGGTGCGCGCGATCTATGGCGTGACCATGATCCATCGCGGCGCGGACCGGTTAGGCTTCCAGGTGGAGCCTCTGCCGGACGGCATGTTCGCGCGGACGACGCGGATATATCTAAAAATCCTTGCCAGCGTTCTTACCAATAAACAGCGCAACGCAAGGGGCAAAGCAAAGCGGGATTCCATCAAACCGCATATGCTGTTAATGCCGCTGGAGCAGCTTCTGATGTTTGCCGTAAACGGAGCGCATGCTTCCACGGCCAAAGGCGCCAAGCCTCATCAGGAAGTAGCGGCGGCAAAGTCGGCACCTTCCCTCGAAAATACGGATGCTTCCGAAATGGACAGCAACCCATCCGTTATCTAAACTAAACAAAGCCTGGCGGTCAACGACTGCCAGGCTTTTTTATCCCTCTTCTAGCTTAACGATATGCCATATCGTTAAGCCATTCATTCCCACCATACTGAACCACCTTAACGATGCCGCACATCGTAAGGCCAGCCCGAAATCAGCTGTTTCTGCGAAAATCCCCGACATCCCGCCTTCCTAACGATATGCCATATCGTTAAGCCGCTTATTCACGCCAATTTGAATCACCTTAACGATGCCGCACATCGTTAAGCAATGGGAGAGAAGGTAGCCGAGTAGGTTGATGTGTCCTATGTAAACGTTGTGGAGATGCTGCTCTTAACAGGTTAATTTGTAGATAGGGGGAGGACGGTATCTGCAATTGTAGTGAATCAGCTTGAAATTAGAAGATTTGATGCAAATGTTGCTTGGAACGTGGATAGCTTTGGTCTTAGTAAGGTGTTGGGATGTTTGGGTGGTTGGGGTATTTGGTTTAGGTATGGTTTAGGTATGGTTTAGGTTTAGGTTTAGGTTTAGGTTTAGGTTTTAGGTTTAGGTTTGGTTTAGGTTTGGATTAGGTTGCTTCTCCCGACAGGGAGGCGCGACAGCTTAAAAAGCTGTCAGCCAAACTTTCACCTGTGCCGGGTTCATCAGGCACAGGTGCATTCCATTCCTCCCCAAAAGGAGCAGAATGGAGTCAGCGACGTCGCCTCTGCTGCTGTCGTTTGCTCCAATGGAGCAGACGTATATCTCTGGAGAAGCGAAGCGTTCGCCTTTGGTTGCCGGATTCCAACTTTGCTAATAGTTGAATCAGAGGAATCCGGAACCAACAGCGATTGGAAGAGATATACGTCTGCGGAGTGCTGCTGTACATCCCACATAAAACAAAAAAAGCAGCCCCCAAAGGAGCTGCTCAACTCTAATTCTGCGAACTACATCTTCATTACGCCGCCCGTACTTGCATTCGTAACGAGGTGCGAGTAGCGAGCCAGGTAGCCGCGTTTGATTTTTGGTTCAAAGCCAGGCCATGCGGCGCGGCGTTTTTCCATTTCTTCGTCGCTGATCAACAGGTTAATTCCACGATTGTTCATATCAAGCTCAATGATGTCGCCGTCTTGAACGAAGGCGATCGGGCCGCCTTCCGCCGCTTCAGGAGAAACGTGGCCGATACTGATGCCGCGGGATGCGCCGGAGAAACGACCGTCGGTGATCAGGCCGACTTTAGTGCCAAGACCCATACCAACGATTTGCGAAGTTGGAGCAAGCATCTCTGGCATGCCAGGACCGCCTTTAGGACCTTCGTAGCGGATTACGACAACATGACCTTCTTTCACTTTGCCGCCGGCGATGCCAGCCAGTGCATCGTCTTGGGAGTCAAAGCAGATTGCAGGACCTTTATGGTAGCCGCCAACCGATTTGTCAATAGCGCCGACTTTAACGATCGAGCCGCCTGGAGCCAGGTTGCCGAACAATACAGCCAAGCCGCCGCGTTCGCTATGCGGGTTATCGATCGTACGGAGAACATCGGTATCTAGAATTTCACAGCCTTCAACATTCTCGCGAAGTGTTTTACCAGTAACCGTTAAACGCGTGCCATCCAATGCGCCATCTTTTTTGAGCAGCTCATTAAGAACAGCGCTTACGCCGCCTGCAACATGAACATCTTCGATATGGTAATCGGATGCTGGAGCAATTTTCGCAAGATGCGGAACGCGTTCTGCAATTTCATTGATGCGTTCGATTGGGTATTCTATACCAGCTTCATGCGCAATTGCAAGCGTGTGTAGAACGGTATTAGTTGAACCGCCCAAAGCCATATCAAGAGCAAATGCGTTGTCGATAGTTTCTTTTGTAACAATGTCACGCGGTTTAATGCCAAGTTCGATCAGTTTCATCAGCTGGCGAGCCGATTCTTTAACGAACTCTTTACGCTCAGGCGATACAGCAAGAATCGTACCGTTACCTGGCATTGCAAGGCCAAGGCCTTCCGCAAGACAGTTCATGGAGTTAGCTGTGAACATTCCGGAGCAAGATCCGCAAGTCGGACAACCGAATTGTTCTAGTTCAGTAAGACCTACTTCATCAATCTTACCAGCGATATATTGGCCAACGCCTTCAAATACGCTAGTCAGGGAGATTGCACGGCCGTCAGAAGTTCTGCCGGCTTTCATTGGTCCGCCGCTTACGAGCATGGTTGGGATGTTTACGCGAAGGGCACCCATCATCATGCCAGGCGTAATTTTGTCGCAGTTAGGAATGCAGACCATTCCGTCGAACCAGTGAGCGTTAACTACTGTTTCTATGGAGTCCGCAATAATCTCGCGGCTGGCAAGGGAATAACGCATCCCGATGTGACCCATCGCGATACCGTCGTCTACGCCGATTGTGTTGAATTCGAACGGCACGCCGCCCGCTTCGCGAATTGCTTCTTTAACCAGTTTGCCGAACTCCTGCAAATGGACATGACCTGGAATAATATCGATATAAGAGTTACAAACCGCAATAAACGGTTTGCCGAAATCTTCTTCTTTTACGCCTGCTGCCCGCAGAAGACTGCGGTGAGGTGCGCGGTCAAATCCTTTTTTAATCATGTCTGATCTCATTTTCTTAGGCGCCATGCTAGTCCCTCCCATGTAATGTCATACCTTTGAGTTTATCATATCGGACAAACCTTGGCTACAAGAGCAGAAGCCGCGAAAGGCCGTAAATGCTTGTAAAACAGAGCAAATAAGGCTTATTATGGTCATTACGCTCTAACTGCCTACAATTTTCGACAAATTTAATGTTATCGTCTTTTTATTTGTGGCAAAATGAGTACTGGTTTGATGAAGGGAGAAACAGACATCATGTATAAATTGCTGCTCGTTGATGACGAACCGGAAGTAACGGAAGGTCTAATGATGGAGATTGACTGGGAGAGCTGCGGCTTCTCCGAGGTTAGAACCGCCGGGAACGGGAAAGAAGCGATAGAGCTTATAGAAAAAATGGAGCCGGATGTGCTCATTACCGATATTAGCATGCCCTATATGAACGGCCTCGAGCTTGCCGATTGGGTGAAAAAAATGTATCCGATTACCCGCGTCGTCATTCTGACGGGGCATGACGAATTCGAATATGCCAAGCAGGCCATTAATTTGCAAGTGGAAAACTACCTGCTGAAACCTTTTTCGGGGAGCCAATTGACTGAAACGGTGCTTCAAGTGAAGCAGAGGATGGATGAAGAAAGGGAGATGCGGAACAACGTCGAGCTTCTGCGGGAGCATTACCGCATGACCTTGCCGATTGTCCGGGAAAAATTCCTTTCTTCCTTGATTACCCGCCATCAGTCGTTAGCAAGCATCCGAGAGAAAGCGGAGAAATACGGAATGGAGCTGGACGGAGAAGGTTATGTCGTATCGGTGATCTCCGTTCTTCATTCGGACAAGCCGGAGGAGGAGCTTGATCCTCTTCATGCCGTCTCCTCCATAAAGGACCTTGATCTGAAATTATTCTCCATTGCGAACATTGCGGGTGAGATTTGGACAAGACATAAGCTGGGCAAAGTATTTATCCACCAGGATCAGGTTGTCCTGTTTACGGTTAGTCCGGATGGCCGGGACGATGAAGTGATGGAAGCGACCCAGGATGTACTGAAGGAAATTTTGCAGAGCATCGAAAGATTTCTGAAGCTCCCCGTCATGATTGGAGTCGGGACGTTCACTCGGGATATCCGCAGCCTGAAGTATTCGTATGAGGCGGCAGAGGTGGCGCTTGATTACCGCAGAATTCTCGGGATTAATCAAATTATTTGCATCGACGATATGGAAGAGCGCGTGCAGGAGAAGCTGATCTTTGACGAATGGAAAGAACAGAACCTGGTCCGGTCCATCAAGGTGGGAACGGAGCAGGAGCTGGCCGATGTCATCGATGAGCTGTTTGACGATCTCTCGCGCGTGCAGGCGCCGGTACCGGTGCATAACTTCGAGCATTATTTGCTCGAGATGGTAACGGCTATTATCAAGCTGTCCAAAATGATCGACGACGGCAAAGACAACGACCCTATCTTTGCGGTGGGCATATTGGATCAATATCAGAAGCTGAATACGCTTAATGAAACCAAAGCCTGGTTCACCGATCTTTGCGGCAAAGTAAGAAGCCGAATTGCGAGCCGGAGGCAGCATTCGTACAAGCATATCGTAGAGGAAGCGATTCAATTCACGAGAAGCCATTTCAACGACCGTGAGCTCTCGATAAACGTTGTCTGCGCGCATCTTCATATTAGCACGGGCTATTTCAGCAGCTTGTTCAAGAAGGAAGTGAAGATGACCTACGGCGCATACCTGCTGCAGCTGCGCATGGAAGCGGCGAAGGAATATCTAAGAACGACGGAGCTGAAAACCTTCGAGATCGCGGAGAAGGTTGGCTTTGCCGATCCGAACTATTTCAGTCTTTGCTTTAAGAAGTACGCGGGAGTATCCGCCAAGGAATACCGCAGCGGCTTAGCGGAGTCGTCCAGATGAAAAACGGGAATAGCAGAAGCATTCAATACATTTTATCGGTCTCCCTCATCCTGTTCTCGGTCTTTATTATCGTTGTCGTAAGCACGGTGCTGTACAGCCGGTTTGCCACAACGGCGGAGGAGAACGCCTTCCGCAATTCCCAGCAGATTGTCGACCAGGTCAGCTACAGCCTGGAAAATAACGTGCAGGCGACATCTGATCTATTCAACATGATGTACCACACGATTACGCAAAGCGGCGACGTGGACTCGCAGAGTCTCCACCGCCAGCTGGCGACGATGATGTCTACCCGCGCGGATACGGTATCCCTTGCTTTGTTCGATGACAAAGGGCAGCTTGTCATGGACCTGCCCGACGTTACGATGAAGAGCGCTCTGGACGTCACAACGGAAAGCTGGTTCCAAAGCGCGCTGGATACGCCCAACCATTTGTCCATCTCGCTGCCGCATGTGCAAAATCTGTATAAGGAGCAGTTCAGATGGGTCGTTTCGCTTAGCAAGAGTATTACGATGATTCATAACGGCAAGCCGATCCAAGGCGTTCTGCTGCTTGACGTTAACTTCAACACGATAGACGAGCTGTCCGACAGAGTTAGTCTCGGCGAGAAAGGTTATGTCTACATTCTGGATGAGTCGGCGGGCAATATTGTTTATCACCCCCAGCTGCAGCTTATTTATGCCGGATTGAAAAACGAGAACGTTGAGCTCGCGCTCAAACATACGTATGGCAGCTTTATCGACAAAACCTCCAGCGCTACCAAAATCATCAGTGTTCAGACAATCGGCAACGTAGGCTGGAAGGTTGTAGGCGTGTCCTACAAGGATGAAGCCATGACTTCCATTTCGGAGCTGAACAGATCCATGTTTCAGCTCCTTCTTGCATTAATTCTGATTGTTGTGCTGCTCACGAGCATCGTCTCGCGGCGGATATCCAAGCCCATCAAGCAGCTTGAGCTGTCCATGAAAAATGTGGAGCACGGCAACTTTGAACAGACGGCCGTTGGCGAAGGTCCGCTTGAAGTCCGGCAGCTGGCCGACCGGTTTAACATCATGATTGGCACGATCAAGAAGCTGATGAGGCAGATCGTGACGGAGCAGGAAAGCAAACGCACCTATGAGCTTGAGGCTTTGCAAGCCCAGATTAATCCACATTTTCTATACAATACGCTTAATTCGGTTGTTCGCATGGTAGGGATGAACAAGAACGAAGAAGTGACCACGATGATCACTTCTTTATCGAAGCTGTTCCGGATTAGTCTCGGCAAAGGGAAAAGCGTCATTGCAATCGCCGATGAGCTTGAGCATGCCCGGAATTACCTCGTTATTCAGCAAATGAGGTTTAAGAACAAATTTGATTTTTCCATTGAGGCCGAAGACGCCGTCTTGCGTTACGCCACTCTGAAGCTAATCGTTCAACCGCTTATCGAGAACGCTCTTGTCCACGGCATCGAGCCTTCGGTAGACAAAGGCCAAATACGGGTGTCTGCCAAGCTCGATGGCCAGGATATCGTTATTGAAGTAAGTGATAACGGTCTTGGCATGAGCGAGGAGCGGCTGAAGCAGGTCAATGCCGGCCATGTGACCAGCTCCAAGGGCTCGGGAGTAGGCGTGATGAACGTACAGGAACGGATTCGGTTATTTTACGGTCAGGCTTACGGCCTGCATTTCGAAAGCGAGCTTGAGGAAGGAACAACCGTTACGGTTCGATTCCCGGCTATGGAACTGAAGCAGGCGGAAGGGAGGGAGCAGGGAGAATGAACCGGAGACAACGGATGATTGCTAGTATATTACTCGCCGTGACAGCCCTCGTTCTGCTTATTTCCGCTTTCAACCCTGGAATTCTGGAACGGAAACAGAAACCTTCGGATATAACGATTCAAGTTATTTTGCGTTCAAGCGAAGGTGATTACTGGCAAAATGTCATGCTTGGCGCCCAGGCGGCGGTTAAGGAATTCGGCATTACGATGTACACGACCGCTTCTTACGATGAAACGGATGCCGACGGGCAGATGCAAGCCGCTAGGCAGGCGCTTGCAACAAAACCCGATGCGATCGTGCTTGCCGCCAGCGATGACGAGATTTTCGCTCCGTTCCTGAAGGAAGCCGCAGAGCGGCATATACCGGTTATTGCCATCGACAGCGTGCTTACTTCGGGGAAGACGAGATCGTATATCGGCATGGATAACTACGAGGCAGGCGGGCAAGCACTCCGCGAATTGGCGGATCAGCTCGGAAGGCAAGGTGATATCGCCATTATCGCCCATGCAGCCGGGGGGATTAACGGCAGGCTAAGAGCCCAAGGCATTCTTGATGCTGCCTCCAGATACCCGAATATCCGTATCGTTGACCAGGTGACATGCGGCGGCGAACAAGATATTTGCAGCCAGACGGTAGCAGAGGAGCTGCGTAAGCGGCACCTCGACGGCATTATCGCTTTAAATACGGAAGCTTCGATTGGCACTGCCATGGAGCTGAGGAACGAGCAGGCGGGGAATCGGGTTAAGCTTGTCGGCTTTGACAGCTCGCCGGAGCTGCTGGAGCTGCTGCAGGAGAATCAGCTGCAAAAGCTTATCGTGCAAAACCCTTTCAGTATGGGGTACCTCGGAATGAAATATGCAATGGAAGCCGCGCTTGGTCATAAAGTCCCGTCCCGGGTCGAAATTCAGAACAAGCTGATCGACAAGAAAAACATGTTCTGGAAGGATAACCAGAAGCTTCTATTCCCTGTCGTTCAGTGATTAGAAACTGATGAGAATATTAATAAAAAAGATGAGAATATTAGATTCGAATCCATTTCAAATTTCGACATAATAAGGATGCAGCAAGCAAGCAATACGGCAAGCTCGCATTACTTAATTCACTCGGGGGGTATTACAGAGATGAAAAAATGGACAGTGGCTCTCGTAGCGGGAGCAATGGCACTTACGGCAGCAGGTTGCTCGAACTCGAATAACGGCGGCACCGGCGGCGGAAGCCTTCCTAAAACGGGCGTAGCGATTTACAAATTTGACGATACATTTATGAGCGGCGTGCGGAACTCGATCAGCAAAGCAGCTGAGGGTAACGTTAAGGTCGATATCGTTGACAGCCAAAACTCCCAGCCGACTCAAAACGATAAAGTTGACTTGTTCATCACGAAAAAAGTAAAAGCAATGGCGATTAACCCGGTTGACCGTACGGCAGCGGGCGTTATTATCGACAAAGCTCAAAAAGCCGACATTCCAGTCGTGTTCATTAACCGCGAACCGCTTGCCGACGACCTTGCAAAATGGGACAAAGCGTTCTTCGTAGGCGCAAAAGCGGAAGAGTCCGGCACAATGGAAGGCGAAATCATCGCCGACTACTGGAAGTCGCATCCTGAAGCGGACAAAAACGGCGACGGCGTTCTGCAATACGTCATGCTGAAGGGCGAACCGGGTCACCAAGACGCTGAGCTTCGCACGAAGTTCTCCGTTCAAGCGATCGAAGATGCAGGCATCAAGGTTCAAAAGCTGGCTGAAGATACGGCAATGTGGGACCGCGTTAAAGGTCAAGAGAAAATGGCAGCCTTCCTTGGTTCCCATGGCGACAAGATCGAAGCGGTTATCGCAAACAATGATGACATGGCACTCGGCGCAATCGAAGCTCTGAAAGCGGCAGGCTACTTCAAAGGCGACAAGAAAATGCCGGTTGTAGGCGTTGACGCAACGGACCCTGCAATGCAAGCCCTGAAAGACGGCACGATGCTTGGTACGGTTCTGAACGATGCCGACAACCAAGGTAAAGCTACGGTTATGCTGATGAAGGTTCTGGCAGCAGGCGAAACTCCTACCAAAGAAAACACGGGCTACGACATCACTGATGGCAAATACGTTTGGATTCCTTACCAAAAAGTAACGCAAGAGTCCGCTAAGTAATTGCATAGACACTAACAAGCTTCAGAAAAATAAAAATAACGAAACGAAAACAGGGAGCGACAACCGCACTTCCGTCGCCCCCTGTTTTTTTGTACCTTGCTTCTTGGATGGGAGCCGGATTAAAGGAGGCTATATTAATGGCAGAGCAGCATCCTTATTTGCTTGAGATGAACAATATTACGAAGACGTTCCCTGGCGTTAAAGCGCTTGACAACGTAACGCTGAAGGTTCGGCCGGGTACGGTTCACGCCTTGATGGGCGAGAACGGCGCGGGCAAATCAACGCTGATGAAATGCTTGTTCGGGATTTATCATCCGGACGCGGGCGAGATTTTCCTCAATGGACAAAAAGCAGATATCAAAAACTCGAAGGACGCCTTGAACAGCGGCGTATCCATGATTCACCAGGAGCTTCATCCGGTGCCTCAGCGCAGCGTAATGGAGAACATTTGGCTTGGCAGATTTCCGATGACGGGCGTTCGTCCGTTACGGTTTATTGACCATAAAAAGATGTACAAAGACACAGTCGCATTGTTTGAAGATTTGAACATGGACATTGATCCGAACCAGCTTGTCGGCGAATTGTCGGTGTCCAAAATTCAATCGCTTGAAATTGCGAAAGCCGTGTCGTTCAACTCGAGAGTTATCGTTATGGACGAGCCTACTTCTTCCTTGACGGGCAACGAGGTTGAGCATTTATTCGCGATTATTAACAAGCTGCGTGCACGCGGCGTAGCCATCATTTATATTTCGCACAAAATGGAAGAGATTTTGCGTATTTCCGATGACGTAACGATCATGCGCGACGGTAAATACATCGGAACTTGGGAATCCAAGGAGCTGACGATCGACATGATCATCCAGCGCATGGTAGGCCGCGATCTGTCGGAGCGTTTCCCGGAACGCACGAACGTGCCGGGAGAGGTAATGCTCAAGGTGGAGAACCTCACTTCCATACTCCCTCATTCTTTCAAAGACGTATCCTTTGAGCTTCGCAAAGGCGAAATTCTCGGGGTTGGCGGCCTTGTCGGCGCTCAGCGTACCGAATTGATCGAAGCCTTGTTTGGACTTCGTTCCGTGAAATCCGGTGTGATCTACAAAGACGGCAAGCCAATTACGATCAAATCTCCGATCGATGCGAAAAAGCATAAAATCGCGCTTCTGACGGAGGAACGCCGCGTAACAGGTATTTTCCCGGTGCTCAACATCACCGAGAATACGGCGATCGCCAACCTGGGTCTGTACAGAGGACCTTTTGGCTTCTTGAATGAATCGAAAATGCGCGTTGAAGCGAAGAAAGGCGTCGAGAAGTTCAGAACCAAGACGCCGTCGGTCAACCAGCTGATCCGCAACCTGTCTGGCGGTAACCAGCAGAAGGTGCTTCTCGCACGCTGGCTGCTGACGGATCCGGACATTCTGCTCCTGGACGAGCCGACCCGCGGTATCGATATCGGCGCCAAATATGAGATTTACCAGATCATTATCGAGCTTGCGAAGCAAGGAAAGAGCATCATTATGATTTCGTCTGAAATGCCTGAGCTTATTGGTATGTCGGACCGGATTATGGTTATGTCGGAGGGCCGCGCAACGGGTATCCTCGACGGCAAAGACGCGACAGAACAAAGCATTATGAGGCTGGCCGCTCAGACGGGCTAATGATGAGGATTTGAAGGAGGATTAACAACTCATGGAAGCTACAAAAGGTTCAAGAGCTAGAAGTATATTTTCACAAAACGCGATCTGGATCGTTCTGATCCTTCTTATCGCTGCCATTACGATTATGGACACGAACTTCCTGTCCATTACGACATTCCGGGATATGCTCGTCCAATCGTCGACGCGTCTTATCATCGCTTTAGGCGCAGCGTTTATCCTGATTACGGCGGGAACGGACTTGTCGGCCGGCCGCGTAGTGGGTTTGACGGCGGTTGTATCCGCATCGATGCTGCAAAGCGCGGATTACGCGAACAAGTTTTTCCCGAACCTGCCGCATCTGCCTTTGATTCTTCCGATCCTGATTGCGGTCGTTGTAGGTCTCATTGTCGGCTTGATCAACGGTATAATCGTATCGAAATTTAACGTTCCGCCATTTATCGCAACGCTGGGTACAATGGTTGCCGTATACGGCGCGAACTCCCTGTATTTCGATATGCCGCCTAACCAATCGCAGCCAATCGGCGGTCTTCGCAAAGATTTCAGCGAGCTTGGTACGGGTTCGATCGGCAGCGGTGACTGGTCTCTGCCTTACATCGTATTGATCGCGATCTTCGTAGCGTTTATCGTATGGGTTGTTTTCAACAAGACGACTCTCGGCAAAAACATGTACGCGATCGGCGGCAACATCCAAGCCGCTCACGTATCCGGTATTAATGTAGCGAAATGTCTCATGTGGATCTATGGTATTGCCGGCGCTCTGTACGGTCTGGCAGGCGTTCTGGAAGCAGCGCGTACCGGCGGCGCGACAAACAACTACGGTAACATGTACGAGCTTGATGCGATCGCGGCCTGCGTAGTCGGCGGCGTATCCACAACAGGCGGCGTTGGCCGCGTGAAAGGCGTTATCGCAGGCGTATTGATCTTTACGGTAATCAACTACGGTCTGACTTACATCGGCGTGAGCCCTTACTGGCAGCTGATCATCAAAGGCGCGATCATCGTTGTAGCCGTAGCATTCGACATCCGTAAATATGTAGCGAAAAAATAAGAAATAAGCAAAAATAAAACCCGCGGAAGGGCGCTTGATGAAAGCGAATCTTCCAGCGGGTTTTTTGTTTTATTTATTTTCTACAAATTAACCGTTAATTCGACAAGTTCATGTCATATTTTGGGGAGTTATGTCTGTATGAATGAGGTTATCTATTTGAAATGATCATATTTATGTCATATTACCTAACATAATTCCATTTACTTCAAACTGACAGCTGTCTATAATGAAACTAATACACTTGGGAGAGGTGGTAGCATGCAGCTAACTGAACGCGAGAAGGAGAAGCTTCTAATTACCATTGCGGCCGATTTGGCCAGGAGACGTTTGAACCGGGGAGTTAAGCTGAATTATCCGGAAAGCGTGGCACTTATAACCTCGGAGATTATGGAAGGCGCCCGTGACGGGAAGACCGTAGCGGAATTAATGGAATACGGAACAAAGGTTTTAAAGCGTGAAGACGTCATGACCGGAATTCCGGAAATGATTCACGAGGTCCAAGTGGAGGCGACCTTCCCGGACGGAACCAAGCTGGTTACGATTCACCACCCCATATCCAGCTAAGCTGGCGCGGCCAAGGAGGAAGCTTAAATGATACCGGGAGAATACAGGATTATGCCTGGCTCCATTGTTCTGAATGCCGGACGCCGGACGGTGAAATCGATCGTTGTGAATACGGGCGATCGCCCCGTTCAGGTAGGTTCTCATTTTCATTTTTTTGAAGTAAACCGGGCTTTATCGTTTGACCGCGAAGCGGCCTTTGGCATGAGGCTTCATATTCCTGCCGGTACGGCGATCCGGTTCGAGCCGGGGGAAGAAAAACCGGTTACGCTGGTTGAGCTTGGCGGTTCGAAGCTGTCCTACGGGTTAAACGGACTATCCCAAGGCAAGGCGGAAGCCGGCAAGCTGCCGGAGGAAGTCCGCGCGCGTCTCAACGCATGGGAAGGAGAAGGCGGATGAGCGTCATTGACAGGCATAGATACGCGGCCATGTTTGGACCAACGACAGGGGATGCGGTACGGCTGGCAGATACCGAGCTATGGGCCGAAATCGAGAAGGATTATACCGTTTACGGCGATGAGTGCAAGTTTGGCGGCGGTAAGGTTATCCGTGACGGCATGGGGCAATCAAGCGGCGCTCTTCGGGATGAAGGCGTGCTTGATACTCTTATTACGAATGCCGTTATTATCGATCATTGGGGAGTCGTGAAGGCTGATATCGGGATTAAAAACGGCTTTATTGTCGGGATTGGCAAAGCAGGCAATCCGGATATTATGGACGGGGTTACGCCCGGCATGATAGCTGGCGCAAGTACCGAGGTGATTGCAGGCGAAGGGAAGATCATTACGGCTGGCGGCATAGATGCGCATATTCATTTTATATGTCCCCAACAGATCGAGACGGCTCTCTCTTCCGGCGTCACTACGATGATAGGCGGCGGTACGGGACCGGCGACGGGAACAAACGCAACAACCGTTACCCCGGGCGCCTGGCATATGCGCAGAATGCTGGAAGCTGCGGAGCAGTTTCCGATGAATCTTGGTTTTACGGGCAAAGGGAATGCTTCGTTTACTGCTCCGTTAATCGAGCAGATTGAAGCGGGAGCGATTGGGCTGAAGCTGCATGAAGACTGGGGGACCACTCCGGCGGCCATTGATGCGTGCCTCAAGGCAGCCGATCAATACGACATTCAGGTTGCGATTCATACGGATACGCTGAACGAAGCGGGATTCGTGGAGGATACGCTTAGGGCGATTGGCGGCCGCACGATTCATACATACCACACGGAAGGCGCGGGCGGCGGTCATGCTCCCGATATTATCGTAGCGGCAGGGGAATTGAACGTACTGCCTTCCTCCACCAACCCGACAAGGCCTTTTACGATCAATACCATAGAAGAGCATCTGGATATGCTTATGGTCTGCCATCATCTGGACAGCCGTATACCGGAGGATGTGGCTTTCGCGGATTCCCGGATTCGGCCGGAGACGATAGCGGCGGAAGATATTCTTCATGATATCGGCGTCTTCAGCATGATCAGCTCGGATTCCCAGGCTATGGGGAGAGTTGGCGAGGTGATTATACGGACTTGGCAGACGGCGGATAAAATGAAGCGGCAGCGCGGGCCGCTGTCGCCCGATACCGTAAGCGATAACTTTCGCATCAAGCGTTACGTGGCGAAATATACGATCAACCCGGCCATCACGCATGGCATTTCGCATTTGGTTGGCTCGGTCGAAGTCGGCAAATTCGCGGATCTGGTGCTCTGGCAGCCAATGTTTTTTGGCGTGAAGCCGGATTTGGTGCTGAAGGGCGGCAGTATTGCCTACGCTCAAATGGGCGATCCCAATGCGTCCATTCCAACCCCTCAGCCTGTGTTTGGCCGTCCGATGTTCGCTTCCTTCGGCAAGGCCGTATACGGCAGCTCGATTACGTTTGTCTCGCAGGCGGCGTTTGACAACGGCATTGAACAGAAGCTTGGTCTACAGAAACGGATCGAGCCGGTAAAGGGCTGCCGGTCCGTTACGAAGAAGGATATGATTCATAACGACGCAACGCCTTTGATCGAGGTTGATCCCGAGACCTACAGGGTAACGGTGAATGGGGAGCTTGTGACCTGCGAGCCGGCGAAGTCGCTGCCGATGGCTCAGCGTTACTTTTTATTCTAAGGAAGGGCGGTTAGCTGATGGGTTATTCCGCGGCTTGGCTCGCCATGCAGCAGCTGTTGGACTCTGCCCTGCCAATCGGCGGGTTTTCCCACTCGTTTGGTCTCGAGACGATGGTGCAGGAAGGGCGGATCGTTCAAAGCTCGCAGCTATATGAATATGCTTCGGTTATGATGCGGCAAAGCTGGGCAACCTCGGATGCGATGATCATCCGGGCCGTATACAGGGATGCTCCTCATGACGATTGGAACCGGTTGTTTGCCGTCGAGCGGCTTGTGCATGTGCAGCGGATTGCGGTAGAGACGAGAGTTGGCATGGAGAAGATGGGCCGCCGTCTGCTGCAGCTTGCCGCTGCCATTCATCCTCAGCTTGATTGGTCGTTATTCAATGAAGCTTTGCGGCATAAGAAATGTCAGGCTACCCATCCGCTTGTACACGGTTATATCTGCTGGCGGCTTGGCGTAGAGGAAGAACGGGCTATTCAAGGCTATTTGTACACTTGCGTGGTTACATGCGTGAACAGCGCCCTAAGGCTTATGTCCATCGGGCAGACCGAGGGGCAATCGCTTATTGCAAGGTTGTCGTTAGGAATAGACGAAGCAACGGAGCTGGCCATGTCGATGCAACCCGAGGAGGCGTATTCGAATATGCCGATGGCAGAGCTTGCCATGATCCGGCATGAGGGTTTGTATTCGCGTTTATTTATGTCATAACCATAATGAGAAAGCGGGGAATTGCAATGTGCCAAGGTCAAGGTCATACGCATAAAGAATGGGAGAAGCCGGTTATCGATGGATCGCGTCCGGTTCGGATCGGAATCGGAGGTCCGGTTGGTTCGGGCAAAACCGCGCTGGTGGAGCGGCTGTCGAGGGAGCTTTGCGAGAAATACAGCTTGGCCGTTATTACGAATGATATTTACACCAAGGAAGACGCGAGGATTCTCGTAAATACGGGAGTGCTTCCCGAGGAACGGATTCTAGGAGTAGAGACGGGCGGCTGTCCGCATACGGCTATCCGGGAGGATGCGTCGATGAACTTCGAAGCCATTGAAGAGCTGCAGAGCAGATTCGAGAAGCTGGACCTGATCTTTATCGAGAGCGGCGGCGACAATCTGGCAGCTGCCTTTAGCCCGGAGCTGGTGGATCTCTTCATCTATATTATCGACGTTGCCCAAGGGGAAAAAATTCCGCGCAAAGGCGGCCCTGGCATTATGCGTTCGGATCTGCTTGTGATTAACAAGATCGACCTTGCCCCGTATGTCGGTGCAAGCCTGGAAGTGATGGATGCGGATTCGAAGCGGATGCGGGGCGATCGTCCGTTTGTCTTTTCCAACATGTTTGGCGGCGATGGGGTAGCCGAAATCGTTGGCTGGCTGGAGCATGAGCTTGCGCATGCGAGAGGTGAAGCGCACACCCATATCGTGCAGCTCGGCTCCATGCCTCATAAGCATTAGGAATGGCTGCAGATTTACGGGAAGAGCGCGCGGTACGGAACTCTGTGCTGCGCGCTTCCTTTCATTTTACGGAAGGCGCGACACGGCTCTCGGATAAGTATCATACCTCGCCCATTAAGATCGCCAAGAGTTTTCCGCTTCAAGAGCAGTTGGCTGTAATCGTTATGGATTCTTCTCCCGGTCTGCTGGCCGGGGACCGGTACGAAATGGAATGGCAGGCGCATGACTTCTCGCATGCTTATATCACGACCCAGTCTTATATGAAGGTTCATCCCAGTCCGCTTGATGGCGGGGCGGTGGGGTCCTCGATTTGTCAGACCTTCCGGCTTGGTCCAGAAGCGGTTATTGAACATATGCCGGAGCCGGTTATGCTGTTTAAGGACGCCAGGCTGCGCAGCGAAACCAATGTCTATTTGGAATCCGGAGCCGTGTGGATGCAGGCGGATATTCTTTGTCCGGGACGTACGCTGCGCCAAGAGAAGTTCCAATACGGCGAATTTCGGAACAGCTTGTCCGTTTATTGCAAGGATGAGCTGATATTCGCCCAGCGGCAACGGATCGTGCCTAGCGAACATAAGCTTGCGGCTCCCGGCTGTTGGGAGGAGATGACGCATATGGCGACCTTTTGCCTGTTTACCGATCGATTAACGGCTTCGCAGATTGCGTCCATGAAAGAGCTTATTCAGGAACTGCCAGAATACGGCTCGCATCCGGTTGTGATTGGACTGTCCGACACGCACCGTTACGGTCTTGTCGCTGCAGCTGCGTCTACCGCGGCATGGCCGCTGCAAGAGGCTATGCGCTTTCTCTGGCAAGGCGCAAGGAAGATCGTACTCAGCAAAGAATCGGTTGGTTTGCTTAATTCTTAGGGCTGGACTTGGCTATGCGTTCAAAACACGGTATATTTATAGATATGAATGTATTAGCGAGGGTGGATGGATGAATCTGGATCAGGAGAAGCTTCTTAAACTAAGAGAGATGGATGACGTTTTCCGCAAGCTGCGCAGGCTGATTAACGCGGAATATAACCGGTTTAATGTTCACGGCCTTGGGATGACGGAAGGCAAGATGGTTATTATTCTTGCGCAGCATGGACCCCAGAAGGCATCTGCCATGGCAGAATGGCTTCGTATTACAAGCGGCGCCGTAACGGGAATTTCGGATCGCCTGATCGACCTGGGCTACGTGGAGCGTTCGCGGAGCGAGTACGACCGTCGTATCGTTATGCTAAGCGTAACCGACGAAGGCCGCAAGCTGGTGGATCATGTCATGGAAATGCGCGAGCGTATTATGCTTAAACTGTATGACGGCTTCGAGCTTGACGATATTGATAAAGCAACGGATATCTTCATCCGGATGGCAGCGAATCTGGATCCGAAGAGCGAAGCATCGGAAGAATAAATGATCATAAAAGGACTGTCCCACAGCCAGATGGCTATGGGACAGTCCTTATTTTTTACTATCGGATTATAGGGATTCGCCGTTCAGATAATTAAAGAATGGTTTGTCGACCCAAATCGGATAGGATTGGATGTCGAGGCCAGTGGCAAGTTTTTTGAATCCTTCCGCAATAGCGGCGGACGGCTCGTTTAACGAGAAGGATTGCGCGTAATAGTGGCCGGCTCCTGTAATTTTGTTGTTTGTGATTTGGATATAGTCATCCAGCTTGGTTGCGGAATAGTAGAGCGGCTGCCACCATGAGCTGGCGATAAGGCCGGTCTGGTCCTCGCTGTTTTTCTTTGCGTACTGCAGAATAACCGGCTGGAAGCGGGCTTTGTCCGCGGCATTCGCGAATTCGAATTTCAGATCGTATTCTTTGGCGTAAGCGATGTAATTGCCGTTCTCGATTTGGACGACCTTATAGTTCTCCGTTTGAACGGGCTCGCCCCACTCCTTCAAATAAATGAATGCGGAAGTTTTAGGCTCGAATTGTACTTTGGCGCGGATTCCTTCGCTGCGGAGCAAGCCGATCAGCTGAACCGCATGCTTCAGGTTATCGTGGCCGTATGTAAGAGTGAGCGAATCGACGAAGTTGGCGTCGAAACGGTTATCCTTCAGATTGTAGCCGGTAACGAGATTTTGCTTAAGGGCCGTATCCACTACCGTTTGGAGCTCAGGCGACTGAATGATATCGGAGGTGTTGTAGGCATCCGCCAGCTTGCCGTAGATATCGGCATCTGAAGTATAACCGATATAATGCTTATACTCTCCTTTAATGGAAAGAATCTGTACGAGAAGGGCTTCCGCCAGATCAGCCGATGCGGCTTTTCCTTTCACTTCTTTATAGAAGGAGGAAGGAAGCAGTCCGCTATGCACGGCAGCCGCAAGCTCTTGCGCGGCGGACAGGCTAAGTCCTGCAGGCGAGTAGCCGATTTGCTTCAGCGCGTCGGTTATTTTGCTTTGCGGGTAAGAATGGGCAAGCTCGGCCAGGCCGGCTGCTTTTACGGCGATATAAAGCGCGCTGGTTGCTTGGAGCGGCTTATCGGCCTCGATTTTTAGAGAAGTGATAATCCCCTGCTCATATAATGCCGCTGCGGATGAATAATAAGGACTGTCGGCTCCAAGATCGCTGAAGACCGGTTGGGATTTGGCAGTCCCGAGATGAAGCACCTTGGCTATCTGTTGAAGGAATTGTCCCTTAGTAACCGTTCCTTGCTGGAAAGCAATGCCGAATTTCTCTTGCAAGAACTGCTCGTATTCTGTTATAGATGTAGTAGAAGATTGCAAGACTGTTGGCGTTGCCGCAGCTTGGGCTGCGGACAGGGGCAGGGCGGCAGAGAAAAGAAGGGATAATGCCAGCGATCCGGAAAAGATCCATTTGTTCCGTACATTCATCATTCAAAACCTCCATTGAAATAAATAGAATAAATTAATTTGATTAATCCACTCGGAATTGTATGGAAATATTATCATTGTTACAAATTGGTGTCAATAGCCGAAAGGCGCAAGTCACGGTTTGCATGCTATAGTAGAATGGAAATACATAAGCTTAGGCTTACGAAGCAAGTATCATCGCGAACGGCCTACTCTCAGCTGTTAGGGTGATCATTCTTTTCAGGAGGCTAACAACATGAACACAAGCAAGAAAGCGGAACGTTTGAAGAAAGCTCCTTCACTCAAGGCGAATGTCGCTCCCGAGCTGGCTCATCGCGTGCCGCCCGGTCAGACAACGACGGACCGCTTCCCGATCCTGCATGAAGGGGAAGTGCCGGAGTACGATATGTCCACATGGACCTTGCGCGTATTTGGCGAAGTGGAAGAGGAAAAGGTGTTTACATACGAGCAATTGATGGCTCTTCCTCAGATAAAGCAGATGAACGATATTCATTGCGTTACCCGTTGGTCGAAGCTGGATACCGAATGGGAGGGCGTCCGATTCACGGATCTGATGAAGCTGGTTCAAGTGAATCCGGAAGCCAAATACGTCATGATCCACGCCGATCAGGACTACGAGACGAATCTTCCGCTTGAGGATCTGCTGCACGACAACATCCTGCTGGCGCATAGCTTCGACGGTGAACAGCTGACCGCCAAGCATGGCTGGCCGCTACGGCTGCTTGTTCCGCATTTGTATTTCTGGAAAAGCGCCAAGTGGATCAGGGGGATTGAATTCATGAAGGAAGACCGTCCGGGCTTCTGGGAAAGAAACGGCTTCCATAATTATGCCGATCCGTTCCGCGAGCAGCGTTTCTCCGGCGAAGATCTTGGCTTGCCGGAAGACGAATGGCATCACAAGGATTTCGATTAATTGGCATATAGCCGGATAACTAGAGATATGGTATAGTACGTAGGTACATTCGAATAAATGCTGGAGCGGAAGCTTCAGGAGAGGTTCGCGAACTCCCTCTATAAAAAACTAAGAACTGGAATCTATTCTGATTCCATTTTTTTCGTTTTGAGACATGTGTACAGGGTTTTGTTCGAAGGGTCTCTCCCTCATTTAAGGGAGGAGAAGGAAGATGAAAAAAGGAAAAGCGGTAGTCGTATTCAGCGGCGGGCAAGACAGCACAACCTGTCTGTTCTGGGCGCTGGAACGCTACGAAGAGGTAGAAGCGGTCACCTTCAACTACGGGCAGCGTCATGCGCTCGAGCTGGAATGCGCCGCGCAGATTGCCGAAGAGCTAGGGGTAAGGCATCATGTGCTTGACATGTCGCTGCTAGGTCAGCTGACACCTAACGCTCTTACCCGCTCGGATATCGAGATCGAGCATCAGGAAGGCGGCTTGCCGACTACGTTTGTAGACGGCCGGAATTTATTGTTCCTGTCCTTTGCGGCGGTGCTTGCGAAGCAGATCGGAGCAAGAGCGATCGTAACCGGCGTATGCGAGACGGATTTCAGCGGTTATCCGGATTGCCGGGATATTTTTATCAAATCGCTTAATGTAACGCTTAATTTGTCGATGGACTACCCGTTTGTGATCGAGACGCCTCTGATGTGGCTGGATAAAGCCGAGACATGGGAGCTGGCTGACCAGCTTGGCGCTTTTGAATATGTACGGACCAAGACATTAACCTGCTATAACGGCGTAATTGCGGATGGATGCGGAGAATGCCCGGCCTGCAAGCTACGGAGCCAGGGGCTGAACCGTTACTTAGCCTCCAAAGAGGAGGGGAAAGCGGAATGATTCAGCAAATTTATCCAAGCGTCCAGCATTCCTTTCAATATGAATTAAACAAAGACATGCAGTTTGCCGCAGCGCATTCCATTCCTGCCGAGGAAGCGGGACATTGCGCGCGCGTGCACGGGCATACGTATTTCGCTAACGTGACGATTGCCGGCGATGTGCTGGATTCGTCCGGATTTCTGGTGAATTTCGCAGCGGTGAAGAAGCTTATTCATAACCGCTTTGACCATACGTATTTGAATGATCATACAGACGTATTTGACAACAACGACCCGAACCGTTTTCCAACCACTGAGGTTGTCGCCCGAACGATTTACGAGATTGTCCAAGCTTTTCTCGACGAAATGCCGAATAAGGCGACCTGCGTACAGGTTTTCCTGAGAGAGACGCCGACCAGCTACTGCATTTACCGTCCGAAGAAGGCGGCAAGCCATGGCTGAGAAACGTATTCCGGTCATGGAAATATTCGGGCCAACCGTGCAGGGCGAAGGAATGGTTATCGGGCAAAAGACGATGTTTGTCCGTACCGCAGGCTGCGATTACTCCTGCTCGTGGTGCGATTCCGCATTTACATGGGACGGAACGGGGAAAGACGATATCCGCATGCTGACCGCAGGCGAGATTGTAGGCGAGCTCCGGGAGCTCGGAGGGAATACCTTCTCCCATGTGACCTTGTCGGGCGGCAATCCGGCCTTGCTGAAAAATGCGGATGAGCTGGTGGAAGCCCTTCATCGCGACGGCGTTCGCGTTGCGGTTGAGACGCAAGGCAGCCGTTGGCAGGATTGGCTGCTTGCTATTGATGAGCTGACACTGTCGCCGAAGCCGCCAAGCTCCGGCATGACGACGAATTGGGAAGTGCTTGACGAAATCGTTGAAAAGCTTTCAGGTGGAAGTAATCCTTTCAGCTTGAAGGTTGTTGTCTTTGATGAACAGGATTTGGCTTATGCCGCCAAGGTGCATAACCGTTACCCGAACGTCACTTTTTTTGTGCAGATGGGCAATGACGATCTGATCGAAGGAGATAACGGGAAGCTGGCGGCCAAGCTGATTGAACGCTATGAATGGCTTATTGACCAAGTTATGAAACGCGAAGATATGACGAACGTGAGAGTGCTTCCGCAGCTACATGCCCTGGTATGGGGCAACAAACGCGGTGTTTAGGAAGAAGGGAGACAATTCAATGTCTGGAAGAAACGAAGAGGAATTGCAAGGAATCAGCCTGCTGGGCAATCAGGGAACACGTTATCCGATGGAATATTCGCCCGCGGTGCTGGAGGCTTTCGATAATAAACATCCTTACCGGGATTATTTCGTGAAGTTTAACTGTCCGGAATTCACGAGCCTGTGCCCAATGACGGGCCAGCCGGATTTCGCGACGATTTATATTTCCTATATTCCCGATGTAAAAATGGTCGAGAGCAAGTCGCTCAAGTTGTACCTGTTCAGCTTCCGCAACCATGGCGATTTCCATGAGGACTGCATGAACATTATTATGAACGACCTGATCGAGCTGATGCAGCCTCGTTATATCGAAGTATGGGGCAAGTTCACGCCGCGCGGCGGCATTTCGATCGATCCGTATTGCAACTATGGCAAGCCGGGTACCAAATACGAGCAAATGGCCGAGCAGCGGCTGTTTAATCATGATATGTATCCGGAGAAAGTAGATAATCGATAATCGGAGGCTAGTTGGGGAGGGGATGAGTATCTCATGAGGAGATGTATCTCCTTCCGGCCCACCGAAGCAGGATGCTTATTATGAGGTAGTGCAGCAGAAAGGACCACGGATTAACTTCCGTGGTCCTTCTTTTTTGTTCCCCTCCATTAACCGAGTGAGGGAGCATTTTGAATGATTCTGGAGAAACGGTAGTGTTCGCCTTTGCCCCCGAATTTCAACCGCTAAAGCGGTTTGGAATGAAGAAATTCGGGGGCAACAGCGATCGGAAGAACATTCAAATGCGCAGGAACCGCTGGTTAATTTCTCTAGCTATTCCTCTTCTTCGTCAATAAGAGTGATATCCAAGATTGTTGTTTGACCGTCGAGGATCGTTGGCATGCGTACCGCGGTTTGCTTGCCCGGGAAGGAAAATTCCGCTGTTGGCATGCCTGCCGCAATATTGGAGAAGGCGTATTGACCGCTGCTGTTACTGATGATTTGCCGGATCAATTCACGGTTGGCCGTATTAATCTCGGCGAGCGCCAAATCCAGCGGGTTGCCCGAAGTATCTCTGATCGTGCCGCGAAGCGTTCCGAATGCTGCGCTTAGCGTAAGGTCTGCTCTTGAAATAGTGGTTGCATTAGTCGTCAGCGAAGTTGCTGCAGAGCCGTACGAAGGCGCAGTTCCCGTAACGTTGTACGTGCCTGGCGGAACAGGGTTTGTCGTGTAAGAACCATTAAGATCCGTAATGGCGGTTTGAACCGCTATTTTCGTCGAAGCATCCAATACATGAACAACGGAACCTGGTATTGGAGCGGCATCGACATTGCTCGTGACGATACCCGTTATAGGGAAAGATTGGCCAACTGCCGATATGGCAACGTTAGCGGTTTGTGTCTGGCCGAGCTGCTCCGGAATGGCCGTTGTTGAAGTACCCGCGGATGGCTGGCTTACCACAATGGTCTGCTCGCCGGCCGGAATGCTAGGCATAACGTATTCGCCGTTGCTGTCAGTTATTCCGTTGCCTCCGGTTACGCCGTTGTTATCGACGATGGTGACGGAGGTGTTCGGGAGCGGCTGGCGTCCCGGACCGGTAGTTACCGTACCGCCGACTCCGGTTTTTATTTGAGCAAGCGCAAAAGTGACGATCGTTGTCTCCCCCCGGTTAACAAGGGTAGAGGATTGCTGGGTCGTAAATCCTTGCAGCGAAGCAGTTAAGGCGTAATTGCTGGCGGCTACTTCGCCAAGATCGAATTGACCGTTATTGTCGGTTAACAACGTAGAAAGAGGCGGCCCGAAGTTGTTGTATTGAAGCAATTGGACCGTAACGCCGGCTAGCGGTGCACCGGTTTGCTTATTTATCGCGCTGCCTATTAACCGTCCAGGTAATGGTTGCAGGGCAAAGCTGTAGCGGGTAGTCTCGCCTGAAGCTATAGTAAATCCGCCAAACTCGGCAGCGTATCCGGGTGCATTGGCGATTGCTTTATAGCTGCCCGGAGCTAATGCCGGGAATGCGTATTCTCCGCCGTTATCGCTAAGAACGGTACCGACCACTGCGCCTGTAGAAGCGTCGGTTATCCGGATTTCAGCTCCCGCTACGTTGGCTCCATTGGTCAAATCGCTGACGAAGCCTGCGACTGCGCCCGGAAGCGGGGTAAGCTGCAGACCCGTAACGGAAGTTTGGCCGCTTCGCGTGACAACGGCCGATACTCCGGTCCCGAAGCCGGATGCCACAGCCGAGATGACAAAGTTGCCTGCAGGGACGCCCGAAATCGTGAAGCTGCCCGTATCATCGGTAAAGACCGTATCAACGGGAAGTCCGTCAATATCGGTAAGAATGATAAGGCCGCCGCTAATTGGAGCTGAGGTGGCGCTATTTTTAACCGTCCCGATTACTGTCGCGGTCTGCGGTGTTAGTTGAATCTGTACGGAGGTTGTAGTGCCTGCTCTAACCGTAAGGCCGATGGTTTCCGTCTCGAAGAAAGGAGAAGATACCGAAAGGACATATTCACCCGCCGATACGCCGTTAATGAGAAAGGTTCCGTCTACCTCGACGAATATAGTCTCAATCAAGGTGCCGTCTTTGGAGTAGAGCTTTATTCTTGTATCGTTTGCTCCGATTGGATGGCCAGCCGTATCGGTTACCGTACCGCTAATTACGCCGAATAATGGACTTAATGCCAGGTTTGCCAAAGAGAATCCGTTGCTTTCGACGGATGTTCCGAGTACGCCGGTTGCAAAATGATTGGCTTTGGCAATAACGGTATACGAACCGGGCTGCAGGCCGCTTATTTGGAAATTGCCGAATGGCGTTGTGGTTGCGGAGGCAATCGAGAGGCCGGTAGCCTCGCCAAGCCGGATTTCGACGCTTGCGCCAGGTATTACTAACCCTGTTGACTGATCGGTGATTTGTCCGCTAAGTGTGCCCGGGTCCGGCGTAAGCACGAAGTTAACTCCGTTTACGATTTCGCCGGGGTCCACAAATGCGCCTTGTACCTGGGTGCTGAAGTTTGGAGCGGATGCAATGACTGTTTTAGTCCCAGCAGGTATTGCATCAATGACATAGCTGCCGTCTCCTTGCGTCGGACCGATTCCGCGTACGGATTCATTGCTGTTTAGTACTTTCACGACAGCTGTCGGAATCGGATTGCCCGCAGGATCAATGACAGTGCCGGATATTTGACCGGGGTTAGGCGAGAGATTAATCGTTACATGGGTCGTCTGTCCGCTAAGAATGGAAGCTCCTGCAGCTTGAGAGGAGTAGCCCATGGCAATCGCCGTCACATAATATGAGCCTATTTTTTCCCCGATAAAAGTAAAGGTACCGTCTGGCCGTGTGAAGACGGAAGATATAAGAATGTTATTATTGTTGAACAATTGAACGACTGCGCCGCCTATGGCCGGCGAGACTTCTCCTGCCAAGGTGCCGGGATTTGGCTGAAGGGTAAAATTGATTGGTGAAATGGAGTTGGAATGAACGATGCCTCCCAGCACTTCTCCCTCGTAATTCAGAGCGTGAACGGCTACCGTGTAGCTGCCCGGAGGCAGGCCGTCGAATTGGTATCCGCTTTTTGTATCCGCAATTAATGAAGCAACGAGAAAGTTATTGCTGTCGGTGAGGGTTACGGCTACGCCTAATATGGTTGTGCCGGTGACCGCATCCGTAATTTGTCCGGCGATGCTTCCCGGATCCGGGTAAAGAACCAACTGGACATTGGCAGTCTGATCCGACGTAACGCCCAGAGTAGCGGATGCCGTTTGGAAATCGGCGGCAGATGCCAGAATGGTATAAATACTTGGAGTAAGGGTGCTGACCAGGAAATGTCCGTCCGAATCGGAGAAAATAGTAGCGATAACAACGCCTGTTCCCGACAGCATCTTGATCGCGACAGCCGCTCCTGCTACAGGCACACCGTTTGAATCAACAACGGTTCCCATAACGGAGCCGGGGTTTGGCTCAAGCACGAAGTTGAGAACCGAGCGGGTGTCCGCCACAACGGCAACGCTTTGGAAAGTGCTTTGATAAGGGGTGGCAGCCGCAGTTACGAGATACTGCAATGGCAGTAAATTTTCGATCAGATAAGTGCCGTCCGTTTGGGTCACAAAGCGGGTAAGAAGCAAGCCGCCTCCAGCAACGTTGACATTAAGCGAGATGATCGCGCCGGCAATAGGATTGCCCGCAGCGTTTGTTACCGTACCTGTAAGCGAACCCTGAATAGGGAATAGAATAAAATTTTCGGTGGTCGTCTGGCCTGGATTGACCGTTACGCTAAAGGATTGACCGCCGTACCCGTCAGCCCTAATGGTGACAAAATAAACGCCGGGAGCCAAATTCCCGATATCATAAGACCCGTCTTCCAGAGTGGCTACTCTGACCACGATAATATTATTTAAAAAGACCCGGATAATCGCGTCTTGAACGGATGCCCCCGTTACTGAATCCGTAACCCGTCCGCTGATTGCGCCGGCAAGCTGCTCAAGCCCGACATTAAGCGTTGTTGTAGAAGCGGCTTTTATCATGGCGCCAATCGTCTGGCCGGCATAACCTTCCTCGGCGATGACTATGGAATAGGAGCCTGGCGCAAGCGAAGGAATCGTATAGCTTCCGTCTGCAGCCGTGGAAGTGGTTTGAAGCGTGATGCCTTCCGAGGTAAAGACCCGGATGCTTGTTCCTGCTAGCGGTGCCCCCGTTACGGCATCTGTAATGGTACCGGACAGTGCTCCAGCGACGGGCGATAACGCGGCGTTAACGGTTTTGGTTTGTCCTGCGGCTATAGAAAAACCGATAACTTGCGCCACGAAAGTATCTGCGGATAATCGAAGCCTGTCATTTGTAGCGGGAGACAGCGAGGCAATCGTATAATTGCCCGAGGCATCGGTGGTAGTGGAGGCCAATATGCTGTTGCGATTATCGAGAGCTTCAACCAGCACGCCGGGTAATGGTGTTCCTGTCTGTGCGTTTGTGACTGCTCCGGTGATCGTTCCCGGATTCGGCGCTAACGCGGCATTTAATAGCCGGTTTTCAGCAACCGATAAGGTAACGGGAAAGTCTTGTGCCTGATATTGATCGGCGGAAAAGCTAACCCGGTAGTACCCGGGAGTCAATCCGTTTACGACGTAAGAACCTGCGGCGTTCGTAACAGTCTGGGTTGTCAGCACGCCAATCGAATCCGTAACACTCACAACCGCGCCGGCAATTGGACCGCCGGTGCCCGAAGCCGTTATCGTACCTTGGACGACAGCCGGAATCGGTACAAGAGTGATGTTTACGGTTTGAACGGCTCCAGCGACAACGGTTGCTGCTGCCGCAGCGGTTTGATAGCCATTCAAGCTGAAGGAAAGATTGTAGTTTCCGGCAGAAAGCTGGGGAAGGCCGTATATGCCTCCGCCATTTGAAGTAGTCTGACCGGTATTTGTGCCTGCGGGTACAGCCGTGGCTTGGACGTTTACCCCGGTAAGCGGCAAGCCGGTAGACTTGTCGATGATTGTACCGGTTACCCCGCCAAGAGCGACAACGGATACCGCAGCCGAGGATGCTGGCGTATTGATAGTGCCGCCGGTAAAGCTGTCGACTGCGGTGACCGTTTTGGAATCAACCGTTCTGGAGCCAGCCGCATTGAATTGGACGGAAGCTTGATAGGTCAGCGTAGCTGCCGCTCCTGCGGCCAAGTTGCCGATGTACCAGGTTAATGTATTTGCTGTAATATTGTATGCTGTAGTACCTTGCGTTTTTTGCGAGACGGATAATGAAATGGTCTTATCGAACAAGAATGGCGCCTGGAGAAAAATCGTAGTTGCCTGGCTTCTTCCCGTATTTGCAACGTTTATTGTTCCCGTGAAGTTTGAGCTCTGGCCGGCGACGACAGGGGAAACGGAAGGAAGTACGGTTTGCGTGACGGTCAGCTTCGCCCGCACGTCTCCACCGGCAACGGTAACCGGATCGCAGAATAATGTGCTTAAGGTTTGGCCGACTCCAATAAAGTCTTTATTGAAGTTGTTATTGTTCGTTGCTGTAAAAAACAAGAACCGAATGGAAGTCTGAGCGGAAATGCCAAGGAGGGAGAATAACGTTTGTGCGGGAACAAAGAAATCGATAAAATAATTGGTTGCGCTGCCTAGCTGGGAGCCGTCATCAGCGGGCTGGGCTCTTGCGATATCGAAATTGCAAATCGCTTCGTTGAAGCTTGGCTTACCTTTGCCGTCGGTTCCTTCCGCCTGGTCGGTTATCAGATTTGGCAGCTTGACGGTGTTTACGATCAGCTGTACCTCGTTGTCTAATCCGTTTACGACGAGTTCCCATTCGTAAGTAGCCGGGTTGTTGTCGGTGTCGAACAATACGCCCCAAGCGAAATTGCGGAAGCTCGTTTTGAACCTGGGGTCCGTGTTTAGACGTATGCGAAAATAAACGTTGGTTCCGTCATACGCATAATAAGCAGCGGGAAACTGGGAGTCTCCAACAATGTCTGTTTCATCCGGGTTAACATCACGGACAGGATCAACTACGTTTATATTGTTCTGTTTCAAGGGAACGAATTGCGAACTGCTTGGAAAGGGCATCCTCAGGCTTAACCTCCATTAATGTAAGGGTTTATTTCGGAAGATGATACTATTTCCATGTATATGAAGTCCGCCCTTAATGGAAGCAAGTACGACTTGTAAAAAAAAAGCAGAGATCTTTGCGCATAGATCTCTGCTTTTTTAATTAGTGGTTGTTGCCGGAGGAATTGCCTTTCTTATCGGAAGACTTGGTTTGCGTGTTTTTATTCGCATGACCTTGCTGCTTGGACATTTGGTTCACCTCCTGCGAGCAATGCTTTGTGGGCTGTTAACGGCCAACGGCGTTATTTTACGCAGTTTTTTGTTTTTTACGAATCATCAATCCTTCCGTGTTTCGCCAGGAGAAGCCGTGTTGGACATGCTTCAATATTTTGGAATGAATAAAATTTTATAAAAATGCTTGCACTTGAATTAGAATCCATGGTATATTCTTATTCCGGCCGCGAGAGACAAGCGGTTCGGACGAAAAGCTGAATATCATTGAGTAAATTCGATG
>NZ_BILY01000010.1 GCF_004000805.1 Paenibacillus glycanilyticus NBRC 16618 | reverse complement strand
CTGTAGACAACATTAAAAAGCCCGCCGCTAAATCGGCGAGCTTTTTTGGGGGAAGGGCAAAGGGAGGCGGCCGAAGCCCAGCTGGCTGCCATAAGGCAATATAGAAACAGCCCGCCGATTTAACTGCGGGCGTAGTGCTCAATAGTCGGATACCCTGCATAAAATGCAACGGTCTTTCCAGTTAATAGGAGATTTTCGGAATTATGGTGTACGTTATGCAGCATATTGCGCAGCTTCTCGCCCAATAGGACGGCTTTCAACTGAATATCCTGCAAAAAGTGCAATGGAACCAAGCTGAATAGAGTGTATAGGACCAATAGACTGCATAATATGCAATCTAAATATCGGTCTCTTTAAGGCCAAGTACATCCCATACCATTTTCTTGATCTCCGGCACCCTTTTCTCTTCGAACGATGGATGGGTTTTGAACCACCTCACATTAAGCGGAGAAGGATGGGGGAGCACGATGGTTGGCTTGCCGTTAATCCGATAGTTTTTGAGAACCAAGTCTTCAAAACTTTCTTTCGGAAATAAATACTTAGCCGCTCTGGCACCGATGACGATATAGATCTCGTTGTCCACCATATCCATCTCTTGGGCGAGCCATTTATTCGCGCAAGCAAGCGGTGGAGGGTTGTCTCCGCCTTTAGGATGCTTGCCGGGAAAGCAATGCGCGAGCCCGGTCATGTAGAAGTTGTCCTCATTGTAGAAAATTTCATCCGTAATTTGATACCATTGATACTTTAGCTTTGCTCCCGAAGGGTCATTAAACGGCAAGCCGCTCTCATGCACCCTTTTGGAGGGAGCTTGACCGATCTGCATGATCTTCGAGTGCGCTTTTCCGTGGAAGACGGGATGAGGAGTGAATCCGAACTTCTGCGCGCAGTCCCGGCAGCTTATAATTTGTTCTTTTATATCATGAAAGCCCATTGTCTAATCTCCGATGTCTATATAGTATCTTCTAGCTTAAACCATTTGCAGTATTGAGAGAATAACTTCCGGTTAAGCTTATCCCCAACCATATGAAAGGTCTGCTCAAAGGAATACTAGTAAAAATCCAATAGATCCGTCCGAAAGGATTTTAACATGGAGACGAGTTCGGCATGTTCATACGAAATGCAGAACATGGAGTTTCTCTTTTCCCCGGACAATTCTTTATTCCACTTTCCAGAAAAATCATCGGACCAGGCAACTCCCGTCAGCCTTGCAGAGTAAATGGTTCTTCGCTATATTTTCTCACAACGCTAACATGTAGACAATTCTTCTTCGCATATATACTTCTGATGGAAGCCGGATTTGACACTGCTTCCGTTGTCCGGAGGATGCGGAAGTGAAGATTAATGCAGTGTTCGAAGGCGGAGGAGTGAAGGGGATATCGCTGGCAGGCGCGGTCAGGGCTGCGGAGATGCAGGGAATTCAATTTAATCAGGTGGCGGGTACATCAAGCGGGGCCATCATTTCCGCGCTGATAGCGGCAAATTACAGCGGTCTCGACATCAAGCGGATCGTGGAGAATACGCCGTTCTCGTCGTTTCTGAAAAGGTCGTTTATTTTTAACCTAAAGGTCATCAGCCCTGCATTAAGGGTGCTTATCAAAAAGGGGCTTTATAGCGGCGAAGCGCTTGAATATTGGATTTCATGCTTGCTGGAAGCAAAGGGGATAAAGACGTTTGGGGATTTGCCGGAATGCAAGCTTCGAATCGTAGCTTCGGATATTACGAACGGGAGACTGCTTGTCCTGCCGGAGGATGTAAAGATCTATGGCATGGATCCGAAAAAACTCAGCGTTGCCCGGGCGGTCCGGATGAGCGCCAGCATTCCCTATTTCTTCGACCCGGTCGTAATCCGTTACTCGAAGCTTCATTCCTTAACGAATAAAGGGAAAGAGAAAGCGCAGCTGCATCAGGCTTATATTGTGGACGGGGGCTTATTGAGTAATTTTCCGTTGTGGCTGTTTGATAAGGAGCAGGCGGGAAGGACAAATCCGGTTCCGACGGTAGGCTTCCAAATGGTCGGTAAAAACGACAACGAACCGCATGAAATACGCGGTCCGTTGACAATGCTTGAAGCGATATTCGAGACGATGATGCAAGCTCATGACGAGCGTTATATCAAGAAATACGCGCGTGACCGGACGGTGAAAATACCTACGCTAGGTGTCCGGACTACTCAGTTCCATTTGCCTGAAGGGATGGCGGAAAAGCTGTTCCATTCCGGCTTCAAGGCAGCAACGCAGTTTTTTGAAGGCTTCCGTCAGTGATATTTCGGCAGATCATCGTCATCTTTGCCGCCATCGATAACGCGGAACGGCGCCCGGCGGGACTTCGGTTTTTGCCGAGGGGTCGTTCTGGTTTGTTTCACATGAGGCTGCTGTCTGACCCGGACACGGGTACCCCATGTGTTAGGCGGATATTTATACAGCAGGAAAATGCCGCCCAGCACAATGATGGGAATTAGAAACGAAGTAAGATGCTGTCCGATTCCGTACAAAATCCCGATTGCCAGTAGCGTCAGCACGATAATTGACGATGCGTTCCATCTCCGCGGCATAATATCACCTGTCCTTTATGTTGGAATAGATTTAAGCTTTGATGCTCATTTGCTTATCGAGCTCGCGCATCCGGTTGAAGGAGGCGATAGATACGGCAACTTGATCATCCTTGGGTTCTTTTGTGGTCAATAGCTGAAGCCATAGCCCAGGATAACCCAGGTAACGCAGTACCGGCACATCGCGCAAGGCATTTGTCCAGCGGAGTACTTCGTAAGAGATACCCAAGGTAACCGGCAGAAGCAAAATCCGGATATAGACGCGTTCCCAGATGCTATGCCATTCAAAGATTGGCAGGGAGTAGATGATCACCCCTACGATAACGGTAAAAATGATAAAGCTGCTGCCGCAGCGGTAATGAAGCCTGCTGTACTTCTGAACGTTGGCGACGGTTAGTTCCTCGCCTGCTTCGTATGCGCTGATAACCTTATGCTCGGCGCCGTGGTATTGGAACAAACGTTTGATGAGCGGCGTCATCGACATGAGGTACAGGTACGCAAGAAGCATGATGAGTTTAATAAGTCCTTCTAACAGATTATGACCAACTTTGTTCTCGAATACATTCTCGAACAGCAAACTTTCGATCGCTGCCGGCGCCGCGGTCAGAAGCAGCTTGCCGAATATAAAGGAGATAACGCCTGCGGCGGCAACGCCTACAATCATGCCCAGGCTCCAGCCGGATTTTTCTTTTTTCTGGGCTGCGGCTTTATCCGCCTCGGACATATCCGATGTCTCGTCCTCCGCATAGGCCTCCATGGAGAAATTCAAATGCTGGGAGCCCTTGGCGCTGGAATCAATAATCCCTACAAAACCACGGACGAGAGGGATTTTCTTGAGAACCTGGATCCACCGCTGCGTCGTGCGGGGCACCTCGTAAAAAACGATCTCATCGTTTTTTCTGCGTACAGCGGTTACATTTACATGCTTGCCTGCGAACATGACGCCTTCGATCACAGCTTGTCCGCCGTAAATGCTTGTAGTGTTTTGAGACAAGAGCTTGTCACCTTCCTTAATAGTATCGTCCCGATCAGGTGACGAAAGGTATACGTCTATTGTACTTGATCGCTAATGGATTTGCCAACGCCATCATCTTGGTTATCCGCGGCGCTAAAGTCGCATACTAGCAGAAGACTTTAAGCGGATCATGAATGGAGGCATACGCATGGCGGTAACGAACGAAAAAAGCATTAGCAATGGCAAGAAAGGCCAGGATCATCGCAAAAGCGAGTACGGTGGTCAGCATCATACGAACCCCTGGCTGTTCAGCAGCATGATCGGTTTTTTTGCGGGATTGATCTGGGGAATCCTCCGCTGGCTCTTTTACGAATTGAAATTTACGACCGAGCTTCCGGGCATGTTGGCCGACCCGTTCTTTAAATCTACTTATTTAAAGACAGGCTGGGGAATCGTCGTTGGCATTGCAAGCTATATCGTATTTTCCGTTCTGGCTGCTCTGCTGTACAAGGTGCTGTTAGGCCGGCTGAGAGGGCCGTGGCCGGGCGTATTGTACGGTCTTGCATGGTGGGCGGTCATTTTTCTGCTGCTTGGTCCGGTACTCGGCATGTCCCGTCAAATTACGGTTGCAGGTTGGAATACGCTGTTCTCCGAGTTGTGCATTTTCCTCCTATGGGGGCTCTTTATCGGCTATTCCATCGCCTTCGAATTTACCGACGAAGCATCGCGGGAACCGTTAGGCGCGCATTAAGCAGGTTGCGACTTCTCAAGAAGCGGTCATATGTGGTAAAATGGCTAATGATCTTTGGCTAAATGCAAGATTCGGCTGATTGGGAGGTGCGAAATTGCTTAGAATTGTTGTTTTAAACGGGCCTAACTTAAATATGCTTGGCGTACGAGAGCCAGGTGTTTACGGCACGGAGACGCTGGCCCAGATCGAAGCGAAATTGCGCGAGCAAGCTTTGCAGCTCGACGTGGAGCTGGATTTTTTCCAATCCAATCACGAGGGTGCTCTTATTGACCGGATACATAGCGCATTTGGACAGGCGGATGGTATACTCATTAATCCGGGTGCATTAACGCATTACAGCTACGCGCTGAGAGACGCGTTAAGCACGGTAGCTTTGCCGGTGGTTGAGGTGCATTTGTCCAATATACATAAACGTGAATCCTTCCGTCATGTATCGGTCATTGCGCCCGTTGCGATTGGCCAAATCGCAGGCTTTGGCGGTCAAAGCTATGAGCTTGGACTTGCAGCGCTTGTTGCAAAGCTTCAAAATGGTGCAGCGTGAAAGGGGAGAGTAACATGACACTCGAAAGAGTTAACCGGCTGAGACAAGTCATGGCCGAACAAAACCTTGAAGCGATCATTATCGGAAGCGAGCATAACCGTCGTTATCTCAGCGGATTTACGGGATCATCCGGAACGGTTGTTATTACCGGGCAGGAGCAGTTCCTGTTTACGGATTTCCGTTATATGACACAGGCACCCCAGCAGGCGCCTTCATTTCAGGTAGTTGAGCATGGATCGAAAGTCATCGGGGATATCCGCGATTTGCTGGCAGGCAAAGGAATCCGAAGCGCGGCGTTTGAACAGGATCAGGTCGTGTACAGCCAGTATGCGGCTTGGAGCGAGGCTTTAGGCGATATCAAGCTGACGCCGGTATCCGGTCTTGTCGAGAATCTGCGCATGATTAAGGACGACGCGGAGCTGCAAATTATGCAGGAAGCGGCCGATCTGGCCGATGCCACGTTCCGCCACGTGCAGAACATTATCAGACCCGGCATGAAAGAAAGCGACATTGCGCTTGAGATGGAGATGTATATGAGGAGCCATGGGGCGACTTCATCCTCCTTCGATACGATTGTAGCGTCCGGCGAACGTTCCGCATTGCCGCATGGCGTGGCTAGCGAGCGGGTTATTGGCAATAATGAGTTTGTAAAGCTTGATTTCGGCGCTTATTACAAAGGATACTGTTCCGACCTCACCCGTACGGTTGTCGTTGGAACTCCTACCGATAAGCATCGCGAAATCTACGATATCGTGCTGGAAGCCCAGCTTCATGCTCTCGAGAACATTCGTCCGGGCATGACCGGCCACGAGGCCGACGCGCTTACCCGCGATATCATTACGAAGTACGGTTATGGCGACAAGTTCGGCCATAGCACAGGCCACGGACTCGGCATGGAAATTCACGAGTATCCGCGCCTTGCAAGAAACAGCGATACGATTTTAACCCCCGGAATGACCGTGACGGTTGAACCCGGCATCTATCTCCCCGGCTTTGGCGGAGTACGGATCGAAGATGATATCGTCATTACGGAATCCGGTATTAAAATATTAACCTCATCCCCGAAACAATTAATTACTCTGGGTTAAGGACTATTAAAGCAGCTATTTCAGGAGGGAATTTGAAGTGACAGTTTCAGTTAACGATTTCAAAACAGGTTTGACCGTCGAAGTGGACGGCGATATTTTCTCGGTTACCGAATTCCAGCACGTAAAACCAGGTAAGGGCGCGGCATTCGTCCGTTCCAAATTGAAAAACCTCCGCAACGGCAACGTTGTCGAGAAAACGTTCCGTGCAGGCGAAACAATCGGCCGCGCAATCATCGAGAACCGCGAAGTGCAATACTTGTACAATTCCGGCGATGAGTACACTTTCATGGATAACGAAACTTACGACCAATTCGGTCTGGATTACAAACAGCTCGAGTGGGAACTGAACTTCCTGAAAGAGAACATGAACGTAAACATCTCCAGCTACCAAGGCGAAATCATCGGTATCCAAATGCCGAACAGCGTTGAGCTGAAAGTTGTTGAGACAGACGCAGCCGTTAAAGGCAATACGGCGCAAGGTGCGACTAAGAATGCTAAAGTCGAAACAGGCCTGAACGTTCAAGTTCCATTGTTCATCAATGAAGGCGACGTACTGCTGATCGATACTCGCGAAGGCAAATACATCTCCCGTGCATAGTATATAGAAGACAAGCCGCTCGAATCCACCGATTCGGGCGGCTTTTTCTTTTTCGACAAAATCCGTGGGCGGATATACCCAGACAAGCCGGGGATGTGATATACTATTGACTTGTATGTTATATGTCAAGGTTGGGAGTGAATCAGCTTTGTCGTTGATTGTGATGAAGTTTGGCGGAAGCTCGGTAGGAACACCGGAGCGGATGCAGCGTGTTGCGAAGCGGATTGTAGACAGCCAGTTGGCGGGTAACCGCGTCATTGTTGTCGTGTCCGCGATGGGAGATACAACGGATGATTTAATCGATCAGTCGAAGCTGCTTAACCCGAACCCGCCGGCGCGGGAGATGGATATGCTGCTGACGACGGGTGAACAAATATCGGTTGCCTTATTGTCGATGACGATTCATCAGCTGGGCCATCAAGCCGTATCGCTTACAGGCTGGCAGGCTGGCATTCGGACGGAAGCCGTACACAGTAAGGCGAAGATTACGGATATTCGTCCTGATCGTTTGTTCAAGGAATTGGATGCGGGCAATGTCGTTATTGTCGCGGGCTTCCAAGGCATGACGGAAGACGGAGACATTACGACGCTCGGACGCGGCGGTTCGGATACGACAGCCGTAGCGCTTGCCGCAGCGGTCAAAGCGGATGTGTGCGAAATCTACACGGACGTGGACGGCGTTTATTCGACGGATCCGCGCGTCGTGAAAGTCGCGCGCAAATTGAATGAAATTTCGTATGACGAAATGCTGGAGCTTGCGCATCTGGGCGCAGCCGTTCTTCACCCTCGCGCGGTGGAATACGCAAAGCATAACAATGTGAAGCTTGTCGTGCGTTCCAGCTTTACGCAAAACGAAGGTACCAGTGTGAAGGAGGAAGCGGTCATGGAGCAAGGCGTAGTCGTACGCGGCATCGCTTTTGACAAAAATGTAGCAAGAATCAGCATCCTCGGCGTGGAGGATGAGCCAGGCGTACTCGCTAATGTATTCGGTTCGCTGGCAAATAGCGGAATCGACGTAGACGTTATCGTGCAAAGCGGAGTGAAAAGCGGCAAAGCGGACTTTTCCTTCACGGTTTCCGGCGATGACGAAGCTCGTGCGGTTGACGTGATCAACGGCATTCGCGCGGAAGTTCCGTTCAGCGAAGTGACTTCCGAAGCGGGCCTAGTGAAGGTCTCGATCGTTGGCGCTGGCATGGTCAGCAACCCTGGAGTTGCCGCTACGATGTTTAAGGCGATTTCGTCGCTGGGCGTCAGCATCAAGATGGTCAGCACTTCCGAAATCAAAGTATCTTGCATTATCGCAGCCGAACCTCTGCAAGAGGTTGTTCGTTCGCTTCATACGGCTTACGGCCTGGACACGGCGGAGCAAGTATTCGTCGGCGGACCTCAAGACCGCCGCTAATAACCATTAATTCCATACAAAAAAGCCGTGCGCGATTCAAATCCGCACGGCTTTTTTTGGTCCCCACATTTAAACGGTAAACGGAGCATTTCAAATGATTCTGGAGAAGTGGTAACGTTCGCTTTTGTGAGGGGATTCTTACCGCTTGAGAATTGTTCGAAAGAATCCCCGAGCAATGGCGATCGGAAGAACATTTGAATGCGTAGTTCGCCGTTTATCCGCCGCCGATTAGTTTAAACAACTTGTACAAAATCGCCGTAATTCCCGCTGCCATCAGAGGGCCAACCGGGATCCCCCGCAGAAAAATAATGCCGAAAATCGAACCGATAACAAGTCCTACGACCATCTGAGGATCAAGCTTAAGCAAATCAAGGCCCTTGGCATTCATATAAGCGGCGACGGCTCCGCCTATTAGGGCGAGCCAGCCCGGCCAAGTATTGAAGGCGGCAATGAGTTCCTTCATCTGCACTTTGCCTGAGGCAAACGGGACAAGGACGCTAAGCGTAAGGAATAATAAACCGAGCTCCAGCCCCCGACGCTCGATCGAAGGCAGGAACCGGCTGAGATGAAGAAGCTTGACGGCCAGAAGTACGCAAGCCGCCGTTGCTATAATTGGCGAACGCCCGATCAGACCAATAATAATCAAACCTACTAATATCAATTCACCAGTCATCGTTCGTACCCCAGTCATGAAGCGGATAAACTGCTTGCTTCATTATATGGACAGACTCTGGCGAATATGTCAGCTGCACGAACAGATCAACGTATCTCCGTTAGCCTGAAGCCGGGGAACTCCCGCGAAGGTGTCAACCTCCGAACAAAGATCGATATCTCTCCCCATACCCAGCTTGAGAAGCCGTTTGCCGGTTGCGCCTTTCCGAATCGTTTCTTTTATATCATTGGCGCGTTCTTGATAGAGTGATAGCATGGCGAGTCCGAAGTCATCCATTTCGAGCGGAGCAGAACCCCGTTCTTGCATTCTGGAAAGAAGAAGTCCGGCGCATAAACCATCCTCAATGGCGAATTCATCATGGCTTCCCGCACACAAAATAACAACATCCCGCCGAAGATCAACCGCCGCTTTCGCGCATGCGGAGGCATTCAGCAACGCAGCTACCAATACATAATCCGCCCGGGTAGATTTGTGAATGGCCCGGGTGCCGTTCGTTGTCGTTAAGATGACACGGCGGTCTTTAACCGAATTGAGCAGTAACTCGTCAGGCGAATTTCCGAGATCGAAGCCGGCGATTTTTTTGCAGAAGCGTTCCCCGCATAAAAGATCGCCTTCCTGCTGCGCAGCTCGTGCCTCCATCACGGTCTCCACGGGGACAACGCCGGAAGAACCGGCAGCCAGCGCGGTAATAATGGAGCTAGTAGCCCGTAGCACATCGATAATAATAGCCGTTTTGTGGACGAATTGCGCGGAGCTGGCTTCATTCACGCTTGAAATGACTTGCACCTGCATAGCAATCGCTCTTCCTTTCTGTTGTTGCTTAAATCATGTAATGAGCGGGCTCCTCCCGCATTCCGAACTCGAAAGTGTCGGAACGGAGTCCGCGGCGCATCGCTTCGAGCGCCAAGGCATCGCTAGGCGGAATGTTGCCCAGATGTACGTTCGGACCAAACTGCTGGAGCAAATAAGCCTGCTGCTGCTTCAGCGGAGCTTCCCACATCAAACAGTCCTGGCTAGTCATTTCGGTCAGAATTTGCTCAATCGTCTGCTCGCGGCAATTGCCCTTTTCATCAAATAAGCCTACATCGATGCCCGATTCCCTGGCTTCTACCGTAATCCAAGCGGCGCCTGCCGCAAGGTCGTAATCGGCTGTAACAGCCAATTGCTCGGGATCAATAAGCGAACCCGCCGTTTTTTTGCCGTATTCGGTAAGAACCAGAAGCCCCCTTTGCTTGCCCTCTTTTATAAGCTCTGTCCGCTGTTTTCTGCTCATTTCTATTGTGCCGTCCGAAACCTCGATCCCGTTAAAGCCAAGCTCGCAGATAGAATCAAAAAACGATCCGGTCAAACGCTGCTGGACTGCTGTTTCCAATAGCGTTCCGCCGGGCATGATGATAAGCCCGTTTTTTCGGGCAAGCTCGATTTTGCGCTGCAGGAACTCCGGTTCGTATAGAACGGCCGTACCGAATCCAAGCTTGATGACATCCATATAAGGGCCAGCTACTTGAATGAGATCGGCGAAAGCGTTTAGTCCGATTCCTTTGTCGATTACCATCGTTTTGCCTTTATGTTTTGCAGGGCTGTAATCGCGATATCCGCTTGGATCATGCATCGTGCGGTGCCAGAAGCTTGTTTTTGTCATGGGAGTTGACTCCTAACATTTGTTGATACCCGCATGAGGGCGGGGCATGGAGCAATATATGCAGCAACTGCTGGGCGTGTGCCCGAACCGGAAGCATGAACAGGAGACGAGCCTGCATAGGATGTAGAGATGGAAGTTTGTTTATAGCTGCTTGAATAAGGCCTGATTCGTTAGGAACGGACAAGGAGGTGAACGGTTATGTTGAATAAAATCGTGCTCACCATGGCGTCTCTGCGGATAACCTCGGGGACAATCGAAATTTGCGCCGCGCTGCTCATGCTCCGGTTAAACCAGATCGACAAGGCGCTGGTCGTCAATTCTTCGCTCGCATTAGTAGGACCTTTTATATTAATCGCCACAACCACGATCGGACTCATAGGCATGACAGACAAGCTGTCTTTCGGGAAGCTGGCTTGGGTTACGGCTGGAGTCGTCTGCTTGCTAATAGGAATCTTAAAAAAATAGTAATCTAGCAATCTTCAAGAAGTTGGACATATTTATGAGGGTCAAGCATACAAATAAGAGTACGTACGAAGGACTTTTCATCCGGGAGTGATGACTCATGCTGGACCGTGTCATACATCTGCTTCCGCCGGAGCTTAAGGCGGTGCTGGAAAAGCTGCCCGAATCGGCTATGGAGCATTTAGAGGAAATTCGGATCCGCGAGGGCCGGCCGCTCGAGCTTGGTATCCGGGGGCAGTCCCGTTTCGCCGCATCCGACGGAACTCTGCGTGCGGGCAGTGACGGAGCGTACAAGCCAACTGCCGATATTTGCCGTAAGCTTCTGGAGAAAATAACCAATCATTCGCTATACGCAATGGAAGAGGAGTTAAAGAGGGGATTTATTACTGTAGCAGGCGGGCATCGGATCGGGCTTGCCGGCCGGACGATTCTGGACGGCGGCAATGTACGAGGGATACGCGATATCGGCGGATTTAACATCCGAATCGCCCGGGAAGTAGTCGGTTCGGCGCGAAATCTGCTGCCCAAGCTGCTGGACAAGAACCGCAAGACCGTTCATTCGACGTTGATCCTCGCCCCTCCTCAGCAAGGCAAAACGACTATTGTCCGCGACATTGCCCGCTCGATCAGCTACGGACATTGGGGACTGTTCGAGAATGCGGCAGGCTGGTCCGGGCGCAAGGTAGGCATTGTGGATGAACGCTCGGAGATCGCGGCTTGCGTGAGAGGAATTCCGACCTTTGACGTTGGACCGCGGACGGACATTATGGACGCCTGTCCCAAAGCGGAAGGCATGATGATGCTTCTCCGGTCCATGTCACCTGAAGTGGTTATCGCCGACGAGATCGGCCGGCCAGAGGATGGAGAGGCGATCCGCGAAGCCAGCCATGCCGGAATCAGCGTCATTGCAACCGCTCATGCTTACGATCTTCAGGATGCAAGAGGCAGACCGGTTCTGAAGCAGCTGCTCGAGGACGGTACTTTTACTTACGTCGTTGAACTTAAGCGGACGGGGGAAGGTTTCATGCACAGGGTTGTTGCAGCCGATCTGAAAGACAAGCT
Source organism: Paenibacillus glycanilyticus NBRC 16618 (assembly GCF_004000805.1). Lineage (GTDB taxonomy): Bacteria > Bacillota > Bacilli > Paenibacillales > Paenibacillaceae > Pristimantibacillus > Pristimantibacillus glycanilyticus. Next base: position 175,394 of record NZ_BILY01000010.1, on the reverse strand, counting down.
GCCTCCCGCCGCCAGGGAACCTACTGCCGCAACCTCTAAAGGCGAGCAGGGGCGGACATACGCCGGAATGCAAAGGGGAGATGCCCCTTGATCAAGCTGCTGGGCGCTGTACTCATCCTTTTCGCAGGTACGATGATCGGCTTTCAACAGGCTGCCAGGCTTGCTGCGAGACCGCGGCAGCTTCGCCAGCTGGCGCATGCCTTGCAAAGGCTCGAGACGGAGATCGGCTATGGCCATACTCCGCTTCCGGAAGCGCTGGAGAGGACCGCGGAAGCTGTTCCGGAACCGCTCGCTGAACTGTTTCGGGATACCGCGGACCGGGTGCAGGGACCTGAGGGGCTTACCTTTCGCGAGAGCTGGGAGCAAGCGATGACAAGCGGATGGGGCTTAACGGCGCTTCGGCAGACGGAGCAATCGGTCATGCTGAGGCTTGGTTCGACCCTTGGCATCAGCGATAAGGAGGATCAGCTGAAGCATATCCACCTGGCGCTGCTCCAGTTGAAGGCGGAGGAAGACACAGCAAGAGAGGATCAATCGCGCTATGAAAAAATGTGGAAAAGCCTAGGTGTATTGATCGCCGTGCTCGTCGTGATATTGATGGTTTAGTGGGGTGCCGCACAAATGAACATGGATGTGAGCGCTATTTTCCAAATTGCGGGTATCGGAATTATCATTGGCATGATTCATACGGTACTGAAGCAGATGGGGAAAGAGGATATGGCGCAATGGGTAACCTTGATCGGCTTTGTCGTTGTACTATTTATGGTCATTCGGCTGCTGAACGATTTGTTTCAAGAAATCAAGACGATCTTCCTGTTCCAGTGAGACGTCTAGAGAAGCCGCAAGTAGGTGAATAGAGTTGGAGATTATTCAGATCGTCGGCCTCGGGCTGATCGCCACCATTCTCATCATTGTTGTCCGGGAGCAGAAGCCGTTGTTCGCCTTTCTGCTTGCGGCTTTTACCGGGCTTTTTATCTTCATCTTTCTTATCGGTAAAATCGATTCGGTCATCAAAGTTCTTGAGGATCTGGCGAACCGCTCGGGCATACCATCCATTTACTTGAAGACGATTCTGAAAATAATCGGTATCGCCTACATCGTTGAATTTGGCGCACAGATTGTAAGGGATGCCGGTCAGGAAAGCATCGCATCAAGAATTGAGTTCGCCGGCAAGGTGCTTATTCTCGTCATGGCGGTTCCGATAATAAGCGTCATTGTCGAGACTGTAATCGGGCTGCTGCCGGCAGGGAGTTGAACGGATGAACAAACTCTATAAGTATACCGTCCGTTTGATCACGTTCGTATGCATCGCCTGGCTGGTCAGCATGCTTCTGGTATCGCCGGTTACGGCTGCCGGAAACGCGCCGGAAGACGGAACAACGCAGCAGCAAAGCGAAACGACGATGACGAATCAGTTGACGGAAAGCCAGCTGAAAGGCTTGGACACCGGAACAGTCGAGAACTACTGGAACCAGCTGAAGGAACAATACGGCGGTTACTTTCCCGATGAGAAGATGCCGAGCTTCTTCGAAATGCTGAAGCCCGGCGGTGAAGGCCTCAAGCTGTCAACCGTATTCAAGGGATTGCTTGGTTACTTCTTTCATGAAGTTCTTTATAACGGCAAGCTGCTTGTCACAATCGTTATGCTGACGGTATTCAGTATGGTGCTGGAAACGCTGCAGAACGCTTTCGAACGCAATGCCGTCAGCAAGGTGGCTTACTCGATTACCTACATGGTGCTTATCATCATTGCCGTCAACAGCTTTCATGTCGCGATCGGGTATGCCAAGGATGCGATCGGCACCATGATCCAGTTCATGCTTGCCATGATGCCGCTGCTTCTGACCTTGCTCGCTGCAATGGGTAACGTGTTGACGGTTTCGATACTGCATCCGCTGATCATTTTCATGATCCATACGGTTGGAACCGTCATCTACACCATTGTATTCCCGCTGCTGTTCTTCTCGGCCGTCCTTCACATCGTTAGCGCCATGTCAGACAAGTTCAAAGTGACCCAGCTGGCGAATCTGCTGCGGAACGTCGGAGTTGGGATCATGGGGGTGCTTGTCACGGTGTTTCTCGGCGTGCTTTCGGTGCAGGGGGCAAAAGGGGCGGTAACCGACGGGATTACGATGAGGACAGCCAAGTTCGTCACCGGCAACTTCGTTCCGGTGGTCGGGCGGATGTTCACGGATGCGGCGGATACGGTGATCTCGGCTTCCCTGCTTGCCAAAAACGCGATCGGCCTTGCCGGCGTTATTATTCTGCTGTTTCTCTGCGCATTCCCGGCTATCAAAATACTGACCCTGGCGCTTATCTACAATGTCTCAGCCGCAGCGATGCAGCCGCTTGGCGATTCTCCCATCGTCGCTTGCCTGCAAACGATAGGCAAAACGATGATCTACGTATTCGCCGCTCTCGCAGCCGTCAGTCTCATGTTCTTTCTGGCCGTTACCATCGTGCTCACGGCGGGCAACGCCGCTCTTATGGTCCGATGATGACCGCGCAGCATACCGAAGGGAGCGAGGATTCGTGATTGCTTGGCTCAGCGACTGGCTGAAGGATATTATCGCGGTTATCATGCTGGCGGCATTCGTCGAACTGCTCCTTCCGAACAAAGCGATGCTTCGTTATGCAAGGCTGGTCATAGGGCTTCTCATTTTGCTTACGATCATGTCACCGATCCTTCGGCTGCTGCAAGGAGATTTTAATGCCAAGCTGAAGGAAGGAATCACTCACTGGGACCAGCTTGAACCGCAGCATGAGGTGAAGATGCCCACTCTGATCGATATTCAGAAAAAAGCGGATGAGCTTAACAAGCAGCAAAACAATGACGCGGCGGTATTAATGGAGCAGACGCTGGAAGCCGCCATGAAGGATGCGGTAGTCAAGCAAATGAAGCTGGCGGTCGAGGCGGTGGACGTTTCCTTGAACTGGGAAAAGCAGGGGCAGAAATTAACGCCAACGATTGCTTCGGTACTGGTGACTTTACCGGCGGAGAAAGCAGGGCCTGCGGGAACGGCTGAGCCGAATGAGGAGGACGTCAAAGAGGTCTCCGCTATTTCGGTAGACGTGGACGTACAGACGGAAACAGGCGGAACCGATAAGCAGCAGGCGGAAGCAGGCAAGTCAGAGGCTAGTGATGGCTGGGTGCAAGTTAACCCTACCGAAAGCAAGGAGATCAGGAGCTTGCTGGCCGAAGGCTGGGGGATCCGTTCAGCGAACGTTCAAATAAGGCAGCGGGCAGGGAATAGCGATTAATGGAAAAGGAGAGGAAGCGCAGTGGCCAAATGGCTGAGTGGTCTGGAATCGATGGTGGGCGGCGGTCCGGGTGGTCCGAAGCGGGTTAAGACATTTAGGCTGCTTCTCGTTATCGGTTGTATTGGAGCGGCCCTCATGCTGCTGAACTCCTTTCTCAAATTCGACAAGGTCGATACCTTGACCCAGGGGCCGAACCCGCCTCCCCAGGATACGGCCGCATCGTCTAATTCGATATCGACGGACTCGTCGCCGTTTGCGGCAATCGAAGGGCCGCTGGAGAACCGGCTGAAGGAGATTTTGGAGAAAATCGTTGGCGTCGGCTCGGTGGACGTTCTGGTGACGATCGATTCCACGGAAGAAATTGAAGTTGCCAGAACGGATCAGGAGTCGCAGTCCATAACGGATGAGACCGACCGCAACGGAGGCAAGCGGCATATTACGGCGATCAACAAAGATGGCCAGGTCGTTATTGCTGAAGTAGCGGGCGATCAGAAGCCGATCGTGACGAAGACGATTAATCCGAGCATTCGCGGTGTGCTGATCGTCGCTAAAGGCGCCGAGAACCAGACCGTGAGACGCCTTATCATAGACGCGGTGGAGAAGGGCGTAAACGTCCCGGCCAACCGCATTTCCGTAGCGCCAAGCAAGCAATGATAATAAACCAATATTAGGAGGGTGTTCTATGAACACGAAAAGACAAACAATTTGGCTCGTATCGATGCTTAGTTTGATGGTCGTATTGTCCGCGTATTACCTGTTTACGCAAGATACCAAATCGCCAGACTTGCTCTCTGACGGCACGCAGCAGGAGCAGAAGGCGGGAGCAACTGAAGCGTCGTCAGGCAATAACAGCCAGATCGTCGTGGATCAAGTGGATCCTGCCGGCAACGCGTCCGGATCGAAAGACAGCGGCATCTCGGATGCCGACAAGCAGGTGCTTGACCAGATTGACGCGCAAGGCGGGGTGGACAGCAGCGTATTTGCCCAAGTTGAAGAGAAGCGCAGCGAGCTGAACAGCACGCAGCAGGATAAATTATTGGGCGATATGACAAATCTGCAGGATCCGAAAGAAGCGCAAGCAGCTGCTACGCAGCTCGACCAACTGGAAGAGAAAAACTCCAAATTGACAAGCATCGAGAACGAGTTAATGAAGACTTTCCAACAGGCAATAGTCAATGAAGAAGGCAACGGCTACAAGGTTCTGGTAGAAAGCGACAAGCTCGACAAGAGCCAAGCGGCAAACATTATCGATCTGGTTATGAAAACATTGGGCGTAGACGCAGACCAAGTTTCCGTGCAATTTATCAAATAAGGAAAGTAGAGGCCGGCAGGGTTTCATGCCCTGGCCGGCCTCTTTTTATTTGCTTTTTCGCCGCCCATTCTTCAACTCGAAACGCATCGCTGCTTCTTTGCGGAAGGATGGCGCATCCGTTGGCGACTGGCCGCGTTAAAAAATTGATTCGTGTTCTGCCGCGTTTATGATATAATGTTAGACGTTATGTAAAGGATAACTAGGATTATCCATCGAAACTGAATAATGCTATTTCCATCTGAGAAAACGCATACGAAGCAGAAGGCTTCGGAAACTTTTAAGGAGTGAAAACTATTCATGTTCAAATTGAGCGAGATTAAGGAATTGATCAAACTGGTTGATCAGACTTCCGTTCATGAGCTGGAGATCGAAAACGAAGGAGCACGCTTATTCATTCGCAAGCCTGGCAAAACCGAAGTGGTGAATGTACAAGCTGCAGCCCCAATTACGCATACATATACGCAGGCGCCTGTACTTGCACCGCAGCCGGTTCAAGAAGCTCCCGCGGCAGCGGTACAAACCAGCACGCCTGCAGCACGTCCCAACACGGACAACCTGCATCAGATTGTATCGCCGATGGTCGGCACGTTTTACAGCTCCCCGTCTCCGGACGCTGCGGCATTCGTTAAAGAAGGCGACCGCGTAAACGAGAAGAGCGTTGTATGCATCCTTGAAGCAATGAAGCTGATGAACGAGCTCGAAGCGGAAGTTCGCGGCGAAATCGTTGAGATTCTGGTGTCGAACGGTCAACTGGTTGAATACGGTCAGCCGCTCTTCCTTGTTAAACCGGAATAATACAAGCTCCGAATTTGGAGAAATTGTTGCCTGAGAGGAGTACAAACGTGAAATTCCAAAAAGTATTAATCGCTAACCGCGGAGAAATCGCGGTACGCATCATTCGTGCCTGCCGCGAACTCGGTATTTCCACAGTTGCCGTTTATTCCGAAGCAGACCGCGACTCCCTGCATGTACGTCTTGCAGACGAAGCGTACTGCATCGGTCCAACCGCATCCAAGGACAGCTATCTGAACCTGACCAACCTGATGAGCGTTGCTACGCTTACGGGCTGCGATGCCGTGCATCCGGGCTATGGATTCCTGGCTGAGAATGCGGACTTCGCAGAAATCTGCGAATCCTGCAACATTACGTTTATCGGTCCTTCCCCTGAAGCCATCAGCAAGATGGGCGACAAGGCGGTAGCCAAGCAAACCATGAAGGAAGCCGACGTACCGGTTATTCCGGGCTCTGACGGTCTGATTGAAAATATGGATGAAGCTGTCCGTATTGCGCGTGACATCGGTTATCCGGTTATTATCAAAGCTACAGCCGGCGGCGGCGGTAAAGGGATTCGTATTGCCGAAGACGAGGAATCGCTTGTTCAGCAAATTACGACAGCCCAGCAAGAAGCTCAGAAGGCGTTCGGCAATGCCGGCGTTTACCTGGAGAAGTATCTGACGGGCATGAAGCACGTCGAAATTCAAATTATGGCCGACAAGCACGGCAATGCCGTACATCTGTTCGAGCGCGACTGCTCCGTGCAGCGCCGCCGCCAGAAGCTTGTTGAAGAAGCTCCTTGTCCGGTTCTGACGCCGGCCATGCGCGAGCGGATGGGACGCGCTGCCGTGCGTGCGGCGCTTGCCGTGCAATATGCGGGAGCGGGGACGCTCGAATTCCTGCTTGGTCCGGACGGCAACTTCTACTTTATGGAGATGAACACCCGTATTCAGGTTGAACATCCGGTAACCGAGATGATTACAAATGTCGACCTGATCAAAGAGATGATCTCCGTAGCGGAAGGGAACCCGCTGTCGTTCAAGCAAGAAGATCTCCAGATCAACGGCTGGGCGATCGAATGCCGCATTAACGCCGAAGATTCGGAACGCAACTTTATGCCGTCTCCGGGTCCGATTCCGTTCTACCTGCCGCCGGGCGGCACGGGCGTACGGGTGGATAGCGCGGTATATCCGGGCTACACGATCTCCCCGCATTACGATTCGATGATCGCGAAGCTGATCGTTTGGGGCAGAACAAGGGAAGAAGCGATCGCGCGGATGAAGCGCGCTCTTGCCGAGTTTGCGATCGACGGGATCAAGACGACGATTCCGTTCCACCAGAAGCTCTTGAATCACCCGGTCTTTGTGAAGGGTAATTTCGATATTAAATTCCTCGAGGAATATGACGTTAACCAGCCGGAATTAGCCGAATAGTACAATCTGCTCCTGGTTTGTCATATTTCACGTCGAATGCTATAGTATAGAAATAAGATGCGAAGGCAACACTCCGGTATTTACCTCGTGGTAAATACCTGGAGCGCGCAACTTTAAGGAGGTGTACAACCATCATGAGTACGATTGCTGCAGATTATGAGAGAACGGACATTGGCACGATTCAAATTGCCCCTGAAGTCATTGAAGTTATCGCGGGACTAGCTGCTGTCGAAGTGAAGGGCGTAGCGGGTATGAGCGGAGGTTTTGCAGGCGGTATCGCCGAGCTGCTTGGCCGCAAAAATTTATCCAAGGGTGTAAAAGTTGAAGTTGGCCAGCGGGAAGCCGCGGTCGACGTGTCGATTATCGTGGAGTACGGCAACCGGATTCCGGAGATCGCCTCGGAGATTCAACAGAATGTCAAACGCTCCATTGAAATGATGACGGGATTGAACGTTATTGAAGTGAACGTACATATTCACGATGTCCATTTCAAGACGGAGAGCAAGCCGGAAGAAGAAGATTCGAATTTCCGCGTGAAATAACATATACACGCAAATGAATTGAATTCATATAACCCCCTCGTGATGGTTATGCCGCTTCGCGCCAGGGGGTTTTCATTCGCTCAAATGCGAGGAGGCGTTACGTTGATCCGAATTATAGACAAGCTGTTCTTGTTTATTTACAGTATAGTCATCGGCGTTATATCCGTCTTTATTGCCTGTATCGGTTTTGAGTGGATACGGGAAGACGATTTGAATAATATGGTCAGCGAGCTTTACGGTACGGACTCATTCCTGATAACAACCATAGTAGTTGGTCTGGTTCTGCTCGTACTCAGCTTGCGCTTCTTTATTGTATCGCTGAAACGTTCTTCCTCTTCGGCGCCGTCGATCGACCAGCGTACCGACTTTGGCGATATTCGTATCTCGATTGAGACGATTGAGAATCTGGCTCTTAAGGCTGCCGGAAAGCAGCGCGGCGTAAAGGATCTGAAAGCGCGGATTCAGGCATCCGATTCGGGTCTCAACATTATTTTGCGCGCGGTGGTAGACGGGGAAAACTCCATTCCTAGCCTTACGGAGGAAATCCAGAAGGCCGTAAAGGATCATGTGGAGGAAATCGCCGGCATTCCGGTGACGAACGTAGCCGTCTATATCGCTAACGTCATTCAATCCGCACCGAATAAAAGTCGCGTCGAGTAAAGGGGAGAATGCCGATGTGGAGGGAGTACTGGGCAGTCTATGGGAAACGGACGGTCGGCGCTGCCGCCGGTCTGTTTTTTGGATTCGTGTACTTGTTTGCCGGTTTTTGGGACATGCTGTTTTTCATACTGCTCGTCTCGGTAGGTTATTGGATTGGCAAACAAAAGGACTTGCAGAACGGTTCTATCCTGCCCTGGCAGAGGCTTTGGTCATGGCTCATGGAAAGGTATCGGCCGTTTAGATAATCCTGTGGTCTCCTCCGTACGCCGGAAGATGGATTGCCGCCAGTTCCGGGCAGGGAGGAGATCATAGGTTTTTTTATAAAAATAAGAGTAAATCGGCAGAGAAGCTGCCGAGGAGGAATTCATGAAACGTAGATTAGCACGCGAGATTGCAGTATCAAGCTTATATCAATTGGAAATGAACGAAGTAACCCCCATGGAAGCCGTGGACATGCTTATGGAGGAAGCTCGTTCGGAGAACGAGATCGAAGCGGAATTCGTAGAGAATGATCAGACGGACCAATATGTCCGTGAGCTGGTTAACGGCGTTGCCGATAACAAAGCCGCGATCGACGAGATGCTGCAGCATTATTTGACGGGCTGGCAGGTTGATCGCTTGTCTCGCGTAGACCGTCAAATTTTGCGTCTTGCCTGCTTTGAGATTGCCTACCGCAACGATGTTCCGCCTAAAGCCGCAATCAACGAAGCGATCGAACTGGCCAAGCATTTCGGCACGGAGGAATCCGGCAAATTCGTAAACGGCGTGCTGGGCAAGCTGCTTAAAGAACGCGAAGGCGAGACGGCAAATTCGGAATCGACTAATTAGATAAGCGGCCTGTCGGCCGTCTACATAGGGGAGAGATGATGATGAGCGCACAAATTATTGCAGGGAAAAAGATTTCGGATATGATCCGGGAAGAAATTCAGAAGGAAACGGCTGATCTGAGAGAAAAAGGCGTCGTACCCGGTCTTGCGGTTGTTCTCGTAGGCGAGGACCCGGCTTCGAAGGTCTATGTGAGCTCGAAAGAGAAAGCCTGCCAGCAGCTTGGCTTCCATTCCGAGGTTCACCGCTTGGAAGAGTCTGCTTCGGAAGAGCAATTGCTTGCGCTTATTGATCAATTGAATAACGATGACAAGATCAACGGTATTCTCGTACAGCTTCCACTGCCTAAACACATCAACGAAAAAGCGGTTATTGACGCCATTCGCGTGGAGAAGGACGTTGACGGCTTCCATCCTGAAAGCGTCGGCAATCTGGTTATTGGCGATGACAGCCTTCTGCCGTGCACGCCTGCCGGCTGCATTGAGCTGATCAAACGGAGCGGCGTGGATATTTCGGGTAAACACGCTGTCGTGATCGGCCGCAGCAACATTGTGGGGAAACCGGTTGCTATGCTGCTTCTTCGCGAGAACGCAACCGTTACGATCTGTCATTCCCGTACAGCCAACATGGAGGAAATCGCTAAACAAGCTGACATCCTCGTTGTAGCCATCGGCAAAGCGAAAGCCATTGACAGCAAATACGTGAAGCCTGGTGCGGTCGTGATCGACGTAGGCATTAATCGCCTGCCTGACGGCAAGCTTTGCGGGGACGTAGACTATGATGACTGTCTGGAAACGGCAGGCTTTATTACTCCGGTACCGGGCGGCGTTGGTCCTATGACGATTACCATGCTTATGAACAACACGATTACTGCTGCGAAGCGAGCACACAAAATCGGGGAGTGATTGCGCTATGGCAGATCAACCTCGCATTTATTCGATAAAAGATATTAACCGGTACATCCGGATGAAGCTCGAGTCGGATGCCTTGCTCGGGGATATATGGCTGAGAGGGGAGATTTCCAACTTTACTCACCACTCCAGCGGCCATATGTATTTTACGCTCAAGGATAAGGACAGTCGGCTAAAATGCATCATGTTTGCTTCGCATAATCAGCGGCTGCCGTTTATCCCGCGTGAAGGCACTAAAGTCATGGCGCGCGGTAATGTATCGGTCTACGAGCGCGACGGAAACTATCAGTTTTATGTGACGGCTATGCAGCCGGACGGAATTGGCAGCTTGTATCTAGCTTATGAACAGCTGAAATCAAAGCTGGAGACGGAAGGGTTGTTTGCCGAATCGCGCAAACGGCCCATTCCGCGTTTTCCCCGGGCTATAGGGGTAATCACTTCTCCTACCGGCGCGGCGGTCCGGGATATTATCACTACGCTGCAGCGCAGGCATCCTTCCGTTCCTATTTATGTGTATCCGGTGCTGGTCCAAGGGACGCAGGCGGCACCTTCCATTGTAAAAGCGATTGAATCGATGAACCGTTTTGGCGAAGTCGACGTATTAATTGTAGGCAGGGGCGGAGGTTCTTTGGAAGAACTTTGGGCATTTAACGAAGAACCTGTCGCAAGAAGCATTGCCGCATCGCAAATTCCCGTCATTAGCGCGGTTGGGCACGAGACGGATTTTACGATAGCGGATTTTGTCGCCGATCTTCGGGCGGCAACGCCAACCGCGGCCGCGGAGCTTGCGGTGCCGCATGTAGCGGAGCTGCAGCAGCAGCTGGCAAGGCAACGGCAACGGTTAGAGCAATCGCTCCGTATGATGGTTCAAGGCCGTAAGGAGCAGCTGCAGCGCGTTAGAAGGTCACCGTTTTTCGTGCATCCGCGTAAATATTTGCTGGATCAGGCACAGCGGCTGGACCGTTTGCAGGAACGACTGCAGCATCGGACTTTACGATTAACCGAACGCGGGAAAGCAAAGCTTGAAAGACTTCAAAGCCAATTAGCCGGACATCATCCGGGAGAGCAGGCTGCTTTTGCGGCTAAGCGTCTGCAAGGTGATGTAAAACGGCTTGAGCAGGCGATGGTATCCTCTCTAAAAGAGCGGCGTTTACAGCTCCATAGCGCAATTAGGCAGCTGGATGCGCTTAGTCCTCTCAAGGTAATGGCCAGAGGCTACAGCCTGGTCTACGACGAACAGGAAAAGCGACTGATTAAATCCATTGCAGATGTTCAGCCGGGTGATCTTGTAAGGGTGAAGGTAGCGGACGGACAACTAGACTGTCATGTCTGGTCAATGAAAGGAGAAGATGGCGTTGAAAGCAGCGGAGAATAGTGAACTTAGTTTTGAGGAAGCAATGGAACAGCTGGAGAAAATCGTCGAACGGCTTGAAAACGGCGATGTGCCGCTTGAAACGGCAATCGATCTGTTCCAGGAAGGCATGAAGCTGTCGCAGCTGTGCGGCGGCAAGCTGGAGCAGGTTGAGCGCAAGATTGAAGTGCTGATTGAAACAGAGCAAGGTTTTCAGAAGAAGGCATTCGCTCCAATGAACGAGGAAAAAGGGGAATAACGTTGATTACAGATATCAAGACCTACTTGCATGAATGTGCCGCGCTTGTTGAAAAGTCGCTTCCCGAAGCGCTGCCTGCCGAATGGAATATTCCGCTGCAGCTCAGGGAATCCATGCTGTATTCCCTGCAGGCCGGAGGAAAACGGTTGCGTCCGGCACTCGTTCTGGCTGCCGCGGAGGCCGTGCACGGCCAGGCAGCGGCTGCTCGCCATGCGCTTCCGGTTGCATGCGCAATTGAATATATTCACACGTATTCGTTGATCCATGACGACCTGCCGGCCATGGACAACGATGATTATCGCCGGGGGAAGTTGACGAATCACAAGGTGTTCGGAGAGGCGATGGCGATTCTGGCTGGAGACGCCCTGCTGACGCACGCGTTTCACCTTATTCCGAGAGTAGCGCGCCTTGGCGGAATCAGCGCTGAAGTAGCTCTTGATATCGTGGAAGACCTTGCCATGCTTGCCGGTGCAAGAGGCATGGTTGGCGGTCAGGCGGCCGATATGCAGGGAGAGCAGGGAATCACCTCGATTGAGGAGCTTGAATACATTCATCTTCACAAAACGAGCGATTTGATTGTTTTCTCGGTAACGGCGGGCGGCCGCATTGGTGGCGCAACGGCAGAGCAGCTTGAAGCGCTGCGCCATTACGGACGCAATATCGGTCTTGCCTTCCAGATTCAAGACGACATTCTTGATCTGATTGGCGACGAGCAGAAGCTTGGCAAAAAAACAAACAGCGATGTTGAGCAGCAAAAGGTTACGTATCCTTATCTAATCGGGATCGAAGAGAGCAAAGCGCAAGTCAAACGGTTAACTCGCGAAGCGAAGGCTGCCATTCTCGAAGCACAGCTGGATGCGCCGGATAAATTGCTGCTCATTGCCGATTACCTTGTGCAACGAGACTATTGATTAGGATCGTGCAACTGGGTACATTGGGAAATGTTCAGCAATTGTGCTATAATGATTGAAATATTTTGACGTTTATTGTGGAATGGGATCATGCTCGAAATGTCGTATTCCAGAAAGCGAGGAAGTAACGTGCTGCTTGATCAAATTAACGGACCTCAAGACCTGAAAGATTTATCAGTGGGAGAGCTGGAACGGCTAGCCGAGGAAATTCGCCAGTTTCTTATTGAGAAGCTTTCCGTTACAGGTGGTCATCTCGCACCTAACCTGGGGGTTGTGGAGCTGACTCTCGTCCTCCATTATCTGTTTGACAGTCCGAAGGATAAGTTTCTATTTGACGTAGGACATCAATCGTATGTTCACAAAGTTTTGACCGGGCGTAAAGACCGGTTTGATACATTGCGTAAATATAAAGGGCTGTGCGGCTTTGTCAAACGCGCCGAAAGCGAGCATGACGTTTGGGAAGCCGGCCACAGCAGCACTTCTCTGTCGGCCGCGATGGGCATGGCTCTGGCCCGTGACCTGAAAGGCGAGAATAACCGGGTTGTTGCCGTCATCGGCGATGGCGCTCTCACAGGCGGCATGGCGCTTGAAGCGTTGAACCATATCGGGGACGAGAAGAGAAAACTGATTGTCGTTCTGAATGACAACGAAATGTCGATCGCGCCAAACGTTGGTGCCATGCATCATTATTTGAGCAAGATCCGTACCGACCGCCATTACCAGAAGGCGAAGGATGAGCTTCAGCATCTGCTGAACAAAATTCCGGCCATCGGCGGCAAGCTGGCGAAGACGGCCGAGCGTTTCAAGGACAGCTTGAAATATTTGCTGGTCAGCGGCATTTTGTTTGAACAGTTCGGCTTTACGTATCTTGGACCGGTAGACGGCCATGACATGGAGCAGATGCTTGAACTCTTCAAGCAGGCGGATTCCATCCCCGGGCCGGTTCTCGTGCACGTTATTACGGTGAAGGGAAAAGGCTATTCTCCTGCCGAGGTAGATTCCTTCAAGTGGCATGGCATTTCACCGTACAAGATTGAATCGGGCCAAGTGGTAAAGGCGGTTGGTCCGCCGATGTACACGGAAGTATTCGGCAACGCCCTTATTGAGCTGGCCGAGAAGGATAAGCGGATTGTTGCGGTAACTCCGGCAATGCCGGGCGGTTCCGGCTTGCTCCAGTTCGCTGAACGATTCCCGAACCGCATGATCGACGTTGGCATTGCCGAGCAGCATGCCGCTACGATGTCGGCGGCTCTCGCCATGGAAGGCATGAAGCCGGTCTACGCCGTGTATTCGACCTTCTTGCAGCGTGCCTACGACCAGGTTGTGCATGATATTTGCCGCCAGAACGCCAACGTGGTATTCGCGATAGACCGGGCGGGCTTTGTTGGTCCTGACGGAGAGACGCATCAAGGCGTGTACGATATTGCGTTCCTGCGCCATGTGCCTAACCTTGTCATTATGATGCCAAAGGACGAGAATGAGCTTCGCCGCATGATGAAGACGGCAATCGACTACAATGAAGGGCCGATTGCGGTCCGTTATCCGCGCATTAACGGCCTCGGCGTGAAGATGGACGAAGTGATGCGTCCGCTTCCGATCGGGAAGTGGGAGACGCTTCGCGAAGGCGATTCCGCCGTTATCCTGGCGATGGGGCCAATGATTCAGGTAGCCGAAGAAGCTGCGGATCTTTTGAAGAGAGACGGCCTCAATGTTCAAATCGTTAATGCCAGATTCATTAAACCGCTTGATGAAGAGATGCTGCTGTCGTTTGCTGCGGAAGGCAAGCATATTCTCGTAATCGAAGAAAGCTCCGAGCTTGGCGGGTTCGGCAGTTCGGTAATGGAGTTTTACTCCCTCCGCGGAATTTATGGCATGCCAGTCCGCATTATGGGCGTTCCGGATATTTTCGTGGAGCACGGTTCCATTAAGGAGCAGCGCGTGGAAGTTGGTTTAACGGGAGAACGGGCGGCGATGGAGATCAAAAACCTGCTGCCAAGCCTCCAGAAACGCGCAACCGGACAGTAACGAAGGAGAATCATGACGACAACACCTAAGGAAAGAATAGATGTATTGCTTGTGGAACGCGGGTTCTACGAGAGCAGGGAAAAAGCGAAGGCGGCCGTTATGGCCGGTCTGGTGCTGGTGAATAACGAGCCGGTAGACAAAGGCGGCATGAAGGTCCCGCGGGAAGCCGAGATCAAAGTGAAAGGCGCTGTCCACCCTTACGTCAGCCGAGGCGGGCTTAAGCTGGAAAAAGCGATCCGGTCCTTCGATATCGACTTAACCGGGAGGGTTATGCTGGACATCGGCGCTTCAACCGGCGGTTTTACCGATTGTGCCTTGCAGCACGGCGCTTCGTTTGTATATGCCATCGATGTTGGCTATAACCAGCTGGATTGGTCGCTCAGACAGGATGAACGGGTCCGCGTAATGGAGCGTACCAACTTCCGGTATACGCAGCCGGACGATCTGGACGGTCCGCCGCCTACTTTTGCCTCGATTGACGTATCCTTTATATCGCTCAAGCTGATTTTGCCGGCACTCAGCGGTCTGCTGAGCGTAGGCTCCGGAATTGTCGCCCTTATTAAGCCGCAATTCGAGGCAGGGCGGGAGAAGGTTGGCAAATCTGGCGTTGTCCGGGAGCCAAGCGTTCATAAAGAAGTGCTCGAGACGGTTCTGAAGGCTGCGTCAGAGCTTGGCTACAAGCTGCAAGACCTGACGTTCTCACCGATTACAGGCGGGGAGGGCAATATCGAGTTTCTCGCTTACTGGACATGGGAGAATGAGCCGAACGGGTCAATCCCTGACGAAGAAGGCATCAAGGACGTTGTCCGTCAAGCCGGCGAGACCTTCACCGTAAAACAGAAACATTAACCGTAGCAGCTGTGTTTTGCACAATTGGCGTAATCGCCCGTATTGGAGCAACACGTATTATAAGGGAATGCTTCGACCGTTTTGAAAGCGGCCAGCGTTCCCTTTTGTTTTTCCTCTTTACAAACATGTGTTCGATTTGCTAAACTGAGAGCAACCAAACATGCGTTCGTCCATTTGTTTTTAAGAGGAAAATGCTCCCTTCATCACGAACCAATTAAGATAGGTTCAAATGGAATGGAGGGCTGCTTATGGAAATGTACGGTGACTGGTTTATTATGCTGGTCGCTGGCGCGTTTTTGTTATTCTGGGCGTACCGGGGATTCTATCGCTGGCTTCACCAGCCTGCAAGCGTCAATCGATTGACGCTTGGCAAAGGCGGTGAACTTGCTAAAGATGACGAGAACATTCAGTTCCTGAAACGTTCGGGATATGGAGTTGTTTCCGGTAAGCACAGGGTTCCGATCGGAATCGAATTGGACGGACAATCACTTAACAGCCGATTGTACATTGATTATATTGCCGAGCAAGATGGCAAAATGTATATTGTAAAAACTGCCCGAGAACGTATGCCGATGGATTGGACAGGCAGCGGTGTTCGAGACCGCCTGCTTGTATATTCCCTCCTGTTGCCCGAGTGTGCGGGAGTTTTGTTTGTAGACGTGAAAGAGCAGATCATTCGGCGAATTATTTTTGACATAAGCGATTAGCTAGTTTGGGGAGGAAAGTTATGAAGGGCATCAGACAGTACAAAATCAAGGAATTAATTACGAAGAGTACAATCGAAACGCAAGAGGAACTGGTGGACGCCCTTAGAGATGCGGGACTTCAGGTTACTCAAGCTACCGTTTCCAGAGATATGAAAGAGCTTATGCTCATTAAAGTACCCGCAGGCGATGGACGTTATAAATACTCGCTGCCACAGGATCAGCAGCGTCAGAATCCCATCAATAAGCTGAAGCGGGCGCTTATCGATCATTTTACCCATATCGACTTTACCGAGAATCTGGTGGTCATGAAATGCTTGCCAGGCACAGCCAATGCGATTGGCGCGCTGATCGACAACATGGAATGGCCGGAGGTCATGGGGACGATATGCGGCGATGATACGATCCTTATCATTTGCAGAACGAAGGAGAAGAGCGGCGAGCTTGTCGAGAAGCTGCTCGACCTTCTGAATTAAACATTGTTGGAGGTCATTGGCCATGCTGCGCGAGCTATCCATTCGGAATTTAGCCGTTATTGAGGAAGTAAACGTTTCGTTTCATCATGGATTTCATGTATTAACAGGCGAGACAGGTGCGGGGAAATCCATTCTTATTGACGCACTTAGCTTAATTGTTGGTGGACGGGGCTCCGCAGATATGGTCAGGTATGGCTGTGATAAAGCCGAGATGGAGGCAATGTTCGATTTGCCGTCCCAGCATCCGGTATGGGCAGTAATGGAGCGGCTTGGCGTACAGGCGTCGAGAGAAGAGATGCTTGTTATAAGACGCGAGCTGACTTCTCATGGAAAGAGCAGCAGCCGTGTAAACGGGCAGCTTGTCACGATGACGATGCTGAGGGAGATCGGCGAATGCCTTGTTAATATCCATGGTCAGCATGAGCATCAATCGCTCTTGCGGACCGAGCAGCATCTTGAATGGCTGGACTTGTTTGCTGGCGATTTGCTTATTGAGCGGAAGACTGCTTATCGTGCCGTGTATCAGCAGCTTCAGCAAGCGCGTGCATCCCTTCGCGAGCTGGAAGAGACAACCCGCCATAATGTTCAGATGCTGGATTTGTACCGCTACCAGATCGAAGAGATCTCAAATGCCAAGCTAAAAGACGGCGAGGATGAGCAGTTGGCTGAGGAACGCCGCAAGCTGCAATATGCAGGCAAAAGGATGGATTCCGTATCCGAAGCTTACGCCTTGCTGTACAACGGCAAAGGCCTTGACGCAATTAGTAAAGCCATCAGCAAGCTGACCGATATCCAGACTTATGATCCTGCAGTTCTTACGCCTATGCTGGAACAGCTTCAGTCTGCTTTTTATCAAGCCGAAGACGCGGTTTTCCAGCTTCGCGATTACAGGGACAGCATTGATTCCGATCCGGAGCAGCTGTCCATTATTGAAGACAGGCTGGATTTGATCAACGGACTGAAACGCAAATACGGAGAGTCTATCCCGGATATTCTTCAATATTTGGAGCGCATTACGGAAGAGCGTGACAAAATCGAGAACCGCGACGAGTATCTGGAAAAGCTGCGAAAAGATGAATTGCGACTGTATTTGCAGGCACATGAATTGGCACAGGAGTTGTCCGAGCTTCGATCCCATGCATCTGAACGTCTCGCATCCGCAATCGAGCTTGAGCTTAAGCAGCTTCAGATGGGCAATACGATCTTCCGGGTTCAGCTCGACCACTCGACAGCTTCTGAAACGTCGGAGATGGCGGTCCTTAACGCTAACGGCATCGATGAAGCCATCTTTATGTTGTCGACGAATCCAGGCGAGCCGCTTAAACCGCTTAATAAAATTGCTTCCGGCGGCGAGATGTCCCGAATCATGCTTGCGCTTAAGGCAATTTTTGCCGAGATCGACCAAGTGCCTGTTCTGGTCTTTGATGAAGTGGATACCGGCGTAAGCGGCAGAGCGGCGCAAGCCATTGCGGAGAAAATGTCGCAGCTGTCTGCAAAATGCCAGATCTTCTCCATTACGCATCTGCCTCAGGTTGCTTGCATGGCGGATCACCATTACGAAATTAAGAAGCATATTATTGAACAACGCACTTCCACAAATGTCACGAAGCTGTTGGAGCACTCGCGTATTGAAGAGCTTGCCCGCATGCTGGGCGGCGTTGAAGTAACGGAAAAAACACGTCATCATGCTCAAGAAATGCTTGTTTTGGCGGATCGGCAGAAGGGAGCCTAAAGGAAGGTATTCAGGGAATGTTTTTGTGGTCATAAAACAAACAGTGCAGGGTAACTTAAAGGTACGCCAATGGCGAAACGACCTTACTCGTCATGCGATGGAATAACAGGGAGCGTGAAATCATTGAACTCCAGCCCAAGGAAGAAATGGTTTGGCCTAGTTCTCGTTATCTGCGTCTGCATGATCGGACTCTCCGCGCCGTTTCAACATTTTGCCGCATTCCCGAATGAACTTCGTTTATTCTCCGGCCAACTGAAACGATTACAATATGGAGTTCCCGTACATGCAGAAGTTACCGTGGATCCACGAATGCTTCAAATCAATGGCTCAACCCGTCAGTCATTATCAGTCAATTTGAATGACCCCATTTCGTTACAGCCGCATCAAAGCGGACAGACGAGCATGAAAGTGAAATTATTTGGTAAAATTCCGTTCAAGACCGTTAAAGTGAATGTCGTGCCTGATTTAAGGGTTATCCCAGGTGGTCAGACAATTGGCGTGAAAGTGAAATCCGCCGGTATTCTTGTTGTTGGCCATCATCAGGTTCGCGCGAGTAACGGAACAAAGGAGTCGCCTGGTGAAAAAGCAGGTCTCCGTTTAGGCGATCTTATTATTAGGATCGATGGGCACAATATTAATGAAGTCAGCAAGGTGGCCAATCTGGTGGAGCAAGCAGGCAAGGAGCAGCGTCCGCTTGCAATTACTTACAAACGTAATGGTACCATCGGAGAAACGAGGCTTTATCCGGTCCGTGATGCAGAAGAGCGCAATTGGAAGCTTGGTCTTTATATTCGGGATTCAGCGGCCGGTGTCGGTACATTAACGTTTTATGCTCCTGATCAAGGTGTCTACGGTGCTCTTGGCCATGTCATTACCGATATGGATACCCAGACGCCGATCGAAGTTGGCGAAGGGCAGATCCTGCAGTCCAGCGTGACGTCCATTAACAAGAGCCAAACGGGAGAGCCGGGTGAGAAACGTGCCCATTTTGTCAAAGAAGGCAAGATTTTAGGCAATATCGAACGAAACACGCCATTCGGTATTTTTGGCAAAATGAACGAAAACCCGAACCATAGCTTTAGCGATAAAACGATTCCTGTGACGTTCGCCGAAGATGTTAAAGAAGGTCCGGCTCAAATTTTGACTGTTGTTAACGGACAAAAGGTCGAGCGGTTTGATATTGAGATCGCTCATGTTACGAAACAGCCTGCGCCAGCAACCAAAGGTATGGTTATTAAAATTACCGATAAACGCCTTCTTGATAAAACGGGGGGGATTGTTCAAGGGATGTCGGGTTCTCCGATTATCCAGAACGGGAAACTGGTTGGAGCCGTTACGCATGTCTTTGTTAACGATCCTGCTTCGGGTTACGGATGCTTTATTGAATGGATGCTGCAGGATGCAGGCATCTTGATGAGAGAGAAATCAACGCAAGGTACAGCTGCATAACCAATAAAATAACCGCTGATTGGGCTTGTTAAACCCTTCAGCGGTTTCTTCATGGAGACGTCTGGAATTGGTTGGATTTGTCGAAAATATACGAACGGCATCATAAATTGTAATAAATTATTTATTATAACGAAAAAGATTAAAAAATCAAAGGAAAAAAATTTTCGACAGAAGGAATTTAAACCGGCATGTCGAAAACTTTATCCAAGACAACTAGGGAAAGGTAATCGCGAGTGAATATCATTTAAGGGAGGACCAGACCTTGCACAAGATCGAAGTATTGCTGGCAGATGACAATCGTGAATTCACCAATTTATTATCCGAATACATATCGGATCAAAATGATATGAACGTAAGCGGAGTAGCTTATAACGGTGAAGAGGTATTGTCTTATTTCGAAGAAGGCAGAAAAGTACCTGATGTTCTAATCCTTGATATTATAATGCCTCATCTGGACGGCTTAGGCGTACTGGAACGCATTAAAGAATTAAATATTACGCCAATGCCCAAAATCATCATGCTGACTGCATTCGGTCAAGAGAACATCACCCAAAAAGCCGTTCAGCTTGGCGCATCTTATTACATTTTGAAACCGTTCGATATGGAAATACTCGCTAATCGGATTCGTCAATTGGTTGGCAATTCCACGTTTGCTTCCTCGGCATCGTTTAGCAGTTCTGCCGCAACAACAACGGTCAAATCAAATGTCGTGCCACTTGCCAAAGGCAAAAATCTCGACGCCAACATTACAAGCATTATTCACGAAATTGGTGTTCCTGCCCATATCAAAGGTTATCAATACCTGCGCGAAGCGATTACGATGGTGTACAATAACATCGAAATTTTGGGAGCCATTACAAAAACGTTGTATCCTGCCATTGCGGAAAAGTTTAAAACAACGCCATCCCGCGTTGAACGCGCCATCCGCCACGCTATTGAGGTAGCCTGGACGCGCGGCAATATCGACAGCATCTCGCACCTGTTCGGCTATACGATCAACATCAGTAAATCCAAGCCGACCAATTCCGAATTTATTGCGATGGTAGCTGATAAGCTCCGGATCGAACACAAAGTTAGCTAAAGAATAAAACCGCTATTTATTATTGGTTCTGCCCAATATGAAGGCGGTTTTTCTTTTCAGGGCAAATAACAACACCCCGCCATACTCCAGGAGTAGCAGCGGGGTGTTCTATGTTCGTTTATGCTTGCGGTTTAGGTGGTCTTGGGCGTTTCGGACGGAATCTTGGGGCTACGTAATTGCGTTTGCGGTCTCGGAAGAAGATCCAGCCGCCGATAAACCCAACTCCAATGGCAAAGAGTACAAGTCCAAATAGAAAGCTTAGCCAAGCAAAGTCTGGCTTAATGGCATCGTTTCCAAATTCGGAGAAGTAATTAAAAAGGGCATTTTTCATCTTAAGAAAACCGATACAGGCGGCAATGCCGGGAATGACGAGCAGCAGTACGGCAACTAGACGGGCAGCAACTAATCTCATATGTATGACGATCTCCTTGTTCCGTAATTGAACATTCCTTCCTATGATACCTTTTTCTGCAGGCAGTGTCTATTTCGGAAATTTAACGATGTAAATCGATTTGAAAAAAGGTACAATAGGACGAGTGGTAAAAGAGTTGTCACTAAACAGCTGTACATAATAGCTTGCCTGCAACAATCTTAAAGCGAACGCTTTCGAAGTATGAATCATCACGATCACCGCAGTACGGCCATTGTGGTGATAAATCATTTCAGGAGGGAATACATAATGACAATCCAAGTGGATGTAGCTGTGCTTGGCGGCGGCCCCGGCGGATACACAGCAGCGATCAGAGCTGCTCAGCTGGGCAAAAGCGTAGCTATTGTGGAGCTCGATAAGTTGGGCGGCACTTGCTTACATAGAGGATGTATACCAAGCAAATCGCTGCTTCGCAGCGCGGAGGTTTACGCGACTTTGCTTGAAGCGGATAAATACGGAGTTTCGGTTACAGAGGGTGCTCTGTCTCTGGATTTCAATAAAGTTCAGGATCGTAAAGAAAAGACGGTTGAACAATTGCATCGCGGCCTTAAAGGCTTGATGAAGAAGTATGATATTCAGATTATTAACGGCAAAGGCCGCATTATAGGTCCGTCTATTTTTTCGCCCCGCAGCGGTTCATTAGCCGTTGAACTGGCTGACGGAGAGATGGAATCGGTCGTTTCGACGAATCTGATTATCGCAACGGGCTCGCGGCCACGTCATCTGCCGGGGCTAAAACCGGACGGCGTGCATATCTTGTCCAGCGACGATGCTCTTCAGCTTGATAAGCTTCCGGAATCGATGCTAATCGTTGGCGGTGGCGTTATCGGGGTGGAATGGGCTTCGATGCTGCAGGATTTTGGCGTTCAGGTAACCTTGGTGGAGGTTGGCGCAAGACTTCTTCCTGGCGAAGATGCGGAGGTGTCGGCAGAGCTGACAAGATTGCTTCGCCGCCGCGGAGTGCGGGTTCTCACGAATGTCCAGCTCAAAACCGAAGAGCTCTCGATAAACGGAGATGAAGTATCCATTACAGCAGAAACTTCCGAAGGAAATATTATGCTTACAGCAAGCAAGCTGCTCCTGTCTGTCGGCCGTCAGGCGAACATTGAAAACATCGGTCTCGAAAATACGGATATTCAAACCAAAAACGGCGTCATCTATGTCAACGAATTCGGTCAAACAACCGAGCCACATATTTATGCGATTGGCGATGTCATTGGCGGCGTACAGCTTGCGCATGCGGCATCCCATGAAGGCGTTGCTGCAGCCGAGCATATTGCGGGACATAAGAAAGAGTCGGTTGATCCCAATCTGATTCCGCGCTGCATCTATTCCCGCCCGGAAGTGGCTTCTTACGGTTTGACCGAAGACGGAGCCCGGACGAAAGGGCATGATATTAAGACCGGTAAAATTCCGTTCGCCGCAATTGGCAAAGCTCTCGTGCTCGGCGAAGCAGACGGATTCGTCAAAGTGATTGCAGACCGCAAGACCAATGACATTATTGGGGTTCATATGATCGGTCCGCATGCGACAGATTTGATCTCCGAGGCGTCGCTTGCCGGACTGCTTAATGCAACGCCTTGGGAAGTCGGTCAGCTTATTCACCCGCATCCAACCTTATCCGAAGCTCTTGGGGAAGCCATGCTTGCCATTGACGGCAAATCTCTTGCTCTCTAGCGAAGGATTTTCTTTTTCGGCTGAATGCGGTTATAATAGGTAATATCAAGTCTTAGTACCTGGTTTTAAAATCAGGTTAAAGGAGGCACAACCTCATGAGTCAATCAACCGAACAAACCTTTCGTCATAACGAATTAGGCTTAACTAACGAACAGGCTCTTGAAATGTACGCAATGATGGTACTCGCCCGCAAATTCGACGAGCGCAACTTGCTGCTGCAAAGAGCGGGTAAAATTAATTTTCACGTCTCCGGCATCGGCCAAGAGGTTGCGCAAGTGGCAGCTGCCTTCGCGCTTGACCGGGAGAATGATTATTTCCTGCCTTATTATCGCGATTATGGATTTGTCCTTGCCGTCGGCATGACGGTAAAAGAATTAATGCTGTCTGTTTTCGCGAAAGCGGAAGACCCGAACAGCGGAGGCCGTCAGATGCCTGGCCACTTCGGAAGCAAGCGCCTCCGGATCGTAACGGGCTCCAGCCCGGTTACGACGCAGGTGCCCCATGCGGTTGGCATTGCCTTGGCCGCGAAAATGAAAAACAAACCGATCGTCAGCTTTGTAACCTTCGGGGAAGGCTCGAGCAATCAGGGCGATTTCCACGAAGGATGCAACTTTGCCGGAGTACATAAACTTCCGGTCATCCTCATGTGCGAGAACAACCAATACGCGATCTCGGTGCCGGTGAGCAAGCAGCTCGGCGGACGCGTAGCTGACCGTGCCCTTGGTTACGGCTTCCCGGGCTACCAGGTTGACGGAAATGACGCCCTCGAAGTATTCCGGGTAGTGAAGGAAGCGCGCGAACGCGCGATCGCCGGCGAAGGTCCGACGCTTATTGAAGCGATGATGTACCGCCTGTCCCCGCATTCTACTTCCGATAACGATCTTGCTTACCGCACGAAGGAAGAAGTTGACGAGAACCGCGCGAAGGACGGAATCCCGAAATATAAAAGCTATCTGGAAGAATGCGGCCTCTGGAATGAAGAGCTTGAAGCTGAGCTTCAGGCGCGTACCCGCAAGTTGATCGATGAAGCAACGGAATACGGCGACAACGCGCCATTCCCGGCACCAGAATCCGTACTGTTGCACGTATACGCGGAGGAGGGACGCTAAGATGGCAAAAATGGATTATATCGATGCGATTCGGTTGGCAATGAAAGAAGAGATGGAGCGAGACGACGACGTATTCGTGCTAGGGGAAGACGTTGGCGTAAAGGGCGGCGTATTCACGACAACCAAAGGGCTGCTTGAGCAGTTCGGCGAGATGCGCGCTCTTGATACGCCTCTTGCCGAGTCCGCTATTGCAGGGGTTGCCATAGGTGCAGCCATGTACGGCATGAAGCCGATTGCGGAAATGCAGTATTCGGACTTCATGTTCCCGGCAACTAACCAAATTATAAGCGAAGCGGCAAAAATCCGTTACCGCTCCAATAACGATTGGAGTTGTCCGCTTGTTATCCGCGCGCCAATCGGCGGCGGCATTTTCGGCGGCTTGTATCACTCGCAATGTCCGGAATCGGTATTTTTCGGCACGCCGGGCATCAAGATTGTAGCGCCTTACACGGCTTACGATGCAAAAGGGCTGTTAAAATCGGCTGTCCGTGATCCCGATCCGGTTATCTTCTTCGAAAACAAAAAATGCTACAAGCTTATTAACGGCGACGTGCCGGAAGATGATTATATTGTTGAGATCGGGAAAGCCAACGTGCTGCGCGAAGGCGACGACATTACCGTTATCGGTTACAGCATGCCTCTTATGTTTGTTGAGCAGGCTGCTGCAGAGCTTGCGCAAGAAGGCATCAGCTCTCATATTCTTGACCTTAGAACGCTGCAGCCGCTTGACAAGGAAGCCATTCTTGCATCAGTCCGCAAGACGGGCAAAGTATTGATTATTCATGAAGACAACAAGACTGGCGGCGTAGGTGCGGAAGTATCGGCTATTATTGCGGAAGAGCTGCTGTATGAGCTGGATGCTCCAATCCAAAGACTTTGTGGTCCGGATGTGCCGGCAATGCCGATTAACCCGCCGGGCGAGAAGTTCTTCTTGCTCAACAAAGACAAAGTAAAAGAAGCAATGCGCAATTTGGCGCTATACTAAGCGACAAGTACGTGTCAGGTAGGGAGATGGATAATTAATGAAATCGGTGAAGGAGATCGTCATTCCTCAGTTGGCGGAATCGCTGGTCTCGGCGACAATTGATAAATGGCTGAAGCAGCCGGGTGACCGGATTGAGATGTATGAACCAATCTGTGAGCTTATCACGGATAAAGTAAGCGCGGAGCTGCCGTCCACGATCGCCGGCACGCTGGTTGAGATTCTGGTTGGCAATGGCGAGACCGTACCGGTCGGGACTCCGGTATGCCGTGTAGAGACGGAGGTTGCTTCATCCGCATCGGAAGCTGAGGGAGCATCGGAAGCAGCTAAAGCTGCCGTAACCGCGGAATCGGCGGATGAAGGCGACCAGTCGATGCGCAACCGCTTCTCGCCGGCTGTCCAGCAGCTTGCGGCTGAACATGGCGTCCGTCTGGCTGATGTGCCTGGAACGGGACTTGGCGGAAGAATTACGCGGAAGGATATTCTGGCTTACGTAGCTTCCGGTGCGGGACAAGCGCCTGCGTCTGCAGCGGCCAGGCCGGTGACGCCTCCGCCAAGCACAACCGTATCGGAGGTGCGTTCGTCCGGCCTGCATTTAACGGAGACGCCTCGCACGCCAACCGTACCTAGTCAAAGCGCCTCCATTCCGGGCCGTGGGGAAGACTTCATCGACGTATCGCCGATCCGGAGCGCAATCGCCCGCAATACGATGTTAAGCGTAAATGAAATTCCGCATGGCTGGATGATGATTGAAGTCGACGTTACTAATCTGGTTCAGCTTCGCAACAAGGTAAAGGATGAATTCATGAAGCGCGAAGGCATTAATCTGACGTATCTGGCCTTTGTCCTGAAGGCTGTCGTTAATGCTTTGAAGGATTTCCCGATCATGAACTCCATGTGGGCCGTCGATAAAATTATCGTTAAGCGGGATATCAATATCTCCCTTGCGGTAGGAACCGAAGAGTCCGTCGCGACACCGGTTATCAAAAATGCCGACCATAAGACGATTGCCGGCCTCGCGCGGGAAATCGATGATCTGGCACGCCGCGGACGCGAAGGCAAGCTGACGCTCAGCGATATGCAGGGCGGTACCTTTACCGTCAACAATACGGGTTCTTTTGGTTCTATCATTACGAATCCGATTATTAACTATCCGCAGGCAGCTATTCTGACCTTTGAATCGATCGTGAAACGCCCTGTCGTGATCAATGACATGATTGCGATCCGATCCATGGCGAATATGTGCTTGTCGCTTGACCACCGCGTACTGGACGGCGTTATTTGCGGCCGCTTCCTGCAGCGCGTGAAAGACAATCTTGAAAGCTTTAACGTAGATACGAAATTGTACTAGAAGAAACGGGGTAATCCAGCATGACTGACACGGCATCTAAACACGTGGAGCGGCATTTGGAAGCCCGATATATACCAATGATCGGTTATGCGGAAGCTTGGGAGATGCAGAAATCGATCGTGCGGCAGATCAGCCAGGAGGAGCGTCAGGAGACGCTTCTCCTTCTTCAGCATCCGCCAACATATACGCTGGGCACGGACCGTCATCACGAGCATCTGCTGCTAAGCGAGGACGAGCTGAACGAGCGCGGAATATCGGTCTTCGAAATCGATCGCGGCGGGGACATTACTTATCATGGGCCGGGACAATTAGTCGGTTATCCGATGCTGTTCCTGCCGATGGAGGGATTGGATCTGCATGCGTACCTGCGCAATGTGGAGCAGGCAATAATAAATTGGCTGGCCGAATATGGTATAGAAGCGGGGAGAAAGCCGGAATATACTGGAGTATGGGTCGGCAATGAGAAAATCGCCGCAATCGGCGTGAAATTCAATCGTGCCCGCGATCGTGGCGGTTTTGTAACAAGCCATGGCTTTGCCTTGAATATCGAGGCGGGAATAGGCAATGAAGGCTTCAGCGGCATTATTCCTTGCGGCATTCAGGAGTATGGGGTAACATCCTTCAACGACTTGTCCGGCGTTACCCTGTCCGTCGATGAGGCAGCGCGGCAGCTGTTGCCGCATTTCTGCCGTGTATTCGGATTTTCGACTCCCGCCCTGCTAGAGCAGAGAGCTGAGTGAAGCAACAAGCGTCGTAATGACAAGGGCGGTAACAACAAGAATAGCAACTAGACGAATAAGCTTTTGCATTTTCAAGGGTAAAAACTCCTTTCTTTTAAAAAACAAGCTCCCGTCTATTGTAATCGAAAACAGAGAGCGGAGGAAATAGTTATGGTGAATCAGGAACGGATCGTCAGTGAGTTTATCGAACTCGTCAAGGTAGACAGCGAGACGAGATTCGAGCAGGAAATCAGCAAAGTGCTGAAGGCAAAGTTTTCGGAGCTGGGTCTTTCCATTGAGGAAGATGACGCGATGGAAAAAACGGGGCATGGCGCAAACAATTTGTTCGCTTATTTGGAAGGTACCGGAGAAGCAGGCGCGCCTACGATTTTGTTCACGTCCCATATGGATACCGTAGCGCCTGGAAATGGCATTAAGCCGCAAATTGACAGTGACGGTTACATACGAAGCGATGGCACAACGATACTCGGCAGCGACGATAAAGCAGGTCTTGCCGCCATGCTTGAAGCGATCCGGGTGCTTAAGGAAAACAACATTCCTCATGGACCGATCCAATTTGTCATTACCGTAGGAGAAGAATCCGGCCTTCTTGGCGCACGGAATATGGATGCCTCCAAGCTGAAAGCTTCGTTTGGTTATGCGATCGATTCCAACGGTTCGATTGGGGACATGGCCGTAGCAGCGCCTACCCAAGCGAAAGTCATCATGAAGCTGCATGGCAAGTCGGCGCATGCCGGCGTAAATCCGGAAGATGGCATCAGCGCGATTCAAGTAGCCGCAAAAGCAATCTCCCGTATGCCGCTTGGGCGTATCGACAAAGAGACAACGGCTAATATCGGCAGCTTTGAGGGCGGCGGCGCGACCAATGTCGTCTGCGATTTCGTGAAGCTGGTAGCGGAAGCGCGCAGTATCGTGCAGGAGAAGCTGGACCGTCAGGTGGACGCCATGCGCGAGGCGCTGGAGAGTGCGGCAGAGGAGTTTGGGGCAAAAGCGGAATTTGAAAGCCAATTAATTTACCCGGCTTATGTCCATGACGATCATTCGCCGGTTGTCCAACTGGCCAAATCGGCGGCAACGGCAATCGGACTTACGCCGCGCACGTTCCATTCCGGGGGCGGCAGCGACGCGAATATTTTCAATGGTCTCGGCGTGCCTACGGTCAATCTGGCCGTTGGTTACGAGCATATCCATACAACGAAGGAACAGATCAAGGTCGTTGACCTTGTGAAAATTACGGAGTTCGTGATCGAGATCATCAAACAAGCAGCTAAAGGTTAACAACGGTGAATAAACGGCTTGTCCAAGGCAGGATAAGCCGTTTATTTCGTTTTTTGCGGGGTAAGCAGCTTTTGAAGCGGGATATCCATTCGGGAAAGCTTGCGGAGCTGGCTTTGAATTTCCCAGGCTTTGCCGACGAGTCTCAGTTCATTATGCGTTAGATATTGTTTCATCCTTCACACGCTCCTTTGCGTATTTCGTATATGCAATGGATATGTAAGAAGGGGACAAGTTATTCCGTATTTCATCATTCGAAGAACAGGGGAGAATCAGGATGACTCAGAACAACGAGCTTTGGCGGGAAGAAACTATCAGCACGCAACCTATTTTCGAGGGGAAAATGATTACGCTTCAGGTGGACACCGTAGCGATGCCGGATGGCCGTACGGCTACGCGCGAGATTGTAAAGCATCCGGGTGCGGCAGCCGTTATGGCGCTGCTTGACGGCAAGCTGCTAGTTGTCGAACAGTTCCGCAAGCCGCTGGAGAAGTTCCAGATCGAAATTCCCGCAGGCAAGCTGGATGCCGGAGAAGATCCGATGGAAGCCGCGGCACGCGAGCTGGAAGAGGAGACCGGCTACAAGTCAAACAGCCTGAAGCTTGTCAGCGGCTTTTTCACCTCGCCCGGCTTTGCCGACGAGAAGCTGTACTTGTATTTCGCGGAAAATGTGACGGCGGGCACGCAGCATACGGATGAGGATGAGTATTTGCAGGTAGAAGCGATTACGCTGGAGCAAGCGGAGGCTTATATTGCGGAAGGCCGGATCAGCGACGCAAAGACGATACTGGCCGTGTATGCATGGAAGCTTTATCTGTTAACGGGTACGATCTAAACTTGTCCCGACCGCTCTCTTGGACGTCATACGGTGAATAAAGGGAACATACACTTTATCATCAAGACAAGAAGGGAGAGTGTTCCATGCGTTCGCCAGCTTTTCAAGACGCGGTAAAAAACCAGCTGACCTTGTATGTATTCGTCGCCGTACTGTTTGTTGTAGGAGCCATATTCGGCGGGCTGATGGTCAACGCTTTGACACTGGAGCAGCAGCAGGATTTGGCGGCGGATGTGAATCAATATATCAGGCTGGTGAATGACGGCGTGACGCCCGATGCGGCGCAGTCGTTCTGGGACAGCTTTATCTTTCATGGCAAATGGCTGTTTTTGTTGTGGTTTCTAGGCATATCGGTAGTGGGGATTCCGTTCGTGCTTGCGCTGGATTTTCTGAAAGGGGCGCTGGTCGGCTTTGCGGTAGGGTCTTTAATCTCCCAGCATGCCTGGAAAGGAGTATTGTTCTCGCTGGCCTCCGTCGCTCCGCCGAATCTGATCGTAGTGCCGGCCATTATGATAACCAGCGTTGCGGCCATTACCTTTTCGACCTATGTCATCAAAAATCGCCTGCTCCAGCAAAAAGGAGCTTTGGCTCCTCAAGTCGCGGCGTTTACGTCTACGGCACTGCTTATGCTGCTGCTTTTGGCCGGTGCATCTTTGCTGGAAGCGTATCTTTCGCCTTACTTCATGCAGTGGGCGGCTCCTTATCTGACTGGGGCTGCAACAGCCGTCTAACGGCAAAATGTTTGACTTTAGGAATGGTTAACCCCTATAATGAAAGCAAACGTTTCCTGATGTTGGCGCAGACATGTGGTAGGGGGGAAATCATGGAAGCCCGGATTGAGAAGATAAAACAACAGTTGCAGTCGCAGGGCTACAAATTAACCCCGCAGCGTGAAGCAACCGTTCGCGTATTGCTTGAGAATGAAGAGGATCACTTAAGCGCCGAGGATGTATTCATGCTCGTAAAGGACAAGGCCCCGGAAATCGGACTCGCTACGGTATACCGTACGCTCGAATTGCTGAGCGAAATGCATGTAGTCGAGAAACTTAACTTTGGTGACGGCGTTGCCCGCTATGACCTTCGTACGGATAGCAGCAAGCACCATCATCATCATCTGATTTGCGTACAGTGCGGCGCAATGGACGAGATCAAGGAAGATTGGCTTCTTCCATTGGAGGAACGGCTGGAGCAGGAATACGGCTTTACCGTTATCGACCATCGTCTCGACTTCCAAGGCGTATGTCACCGTTGCAACGCGAATAATGACAAAACAAATGAATAAACGGCTTTGCTGCCCAGCGTAACTGGACGGCAAAGCCGTTTTGGCGTTTTTTGGGCGTTATATGCGATCCAGCTGCAGGAGGCCGGCTCCTTGTTTGTTCTCGCTCTCGGACGGAAGCGGGTGCGCCCAGCTCTTAAGCTGCTCCGTTACCTGGGTTGGGCTAAGTCCCGACTGCTTGGATAACAGGAGGGCAACGCCGCCGGCTGCATGCGGGGAGGACATACTGGTGCCGGACAGCGACATGTATCCGCCATTCAGCCATGTGGACTTTATCTGCTCGCCCGGTGCGGCAAGGTCAATGCCGGAACCGCGGCTGCTAAAGCCGGTTATTTTATCCGACAGGTCGGTAGCGGCGATGGCCATTACTTCGGGAAATGAAGCAGGGGCGTCAATCATGCCGTTATCTTCCGTGCCGGAGTTGCCGGCAGAAGCCACAATGACGATTCCTTTATTATAGGCTTTCGTAATTACGTCCCGCAGCGCTCGGCTTACGGAAGTTCCTACAAGGCCAAAACTCATATTGATGACATCCATCTTGTTGCGGATGCACCAGTCAACGCCGGAGATGATGCTGGATACGTATCCGCCGCCGCGGCTGTCCAGCGCCTTAATGGCATAAAGCTCGACATCGGGGGCTATCCCTTTAATCCCGTCCAAGCCTTGAGCTGCGGTGATTCCCGCGACATGGGTGCCGTGACCGTTATCGTCCGCGTAGCTGCCGCCACGAATCGTGTTGACTCCTCCCGCGATCCGCAGATTGGGATGCGCTGCAATTCCCGTATCGATAATCGCGACCTTTATCTTTCCGCCGGTAACCCGCGGCCAGGCTTCATGGGCTTTGACGCGACAAATATTCCATGTCAGCTCGGGCGGGCATGCCGACATTGCATGGACCTTTTTGCTTCTCGCCGATACCTTATGCTTCCTGAAAAGATGAACCCGGATCCGGACATCGCTCTCGATCCTTTTTACTTCCGGGTGTCTCGCAATGGGTCTCCAAGGACGGCGCTTGTCGAAATGGCAGCCGATCGTACGGAGGGCCGGCATCCGTTTGTAAGGCTTTAACCCTTTGATACGCAGCTTTCTGAGATATTTTTTATATGATCGACCCGTTTTGAAAGTAATTAATTTACGAAAAGTATTTCTGGATGGGACACGCTTTGAGCTAGTGAACAGCAGCTTTTCCAGCTTTGGCATATACATTCTCCTATTCGTTCTATATAAAGATCGTCAAAGCCAATGAAAATGTGCTTGTTCAGTGTATGGAGAGCCAGCAGCGTTCGTTATGGACACCTGTACGGAATAAAAGCACATATTTTTTGATCGGGCTGGAAAAGGTACGCTTATGGGCTAACATTTGTCCCTAAAGCTACATACAACATAGTAGATAGCGCGCCATATTCCAGGAGGGGAAGCTAATGATTATCGGCGTTCCGAAGGAAATTAAATCGAGCGAGTACCGTGTTGCGCTTACCCCGGCGGGCGTAACCATGCTGAAGGCGGCAGGCCATAAGGTGATTGTGGAGACGAAAGCCGGCGAAGGAAGCGGATTTGAGGATCGGGATTACGAGGCGGAAGGTGCTGAGATTCGAGGGAACGCATCGGAGGTATGGACAGAAGCGGATATGATCATGAAGGTCAAGGAGCCGCTTAAGGAAGAATACGCCTATTTTCGCGAAGGACTGATCTTGTTTACGTATTTGCATCTTGCCGCGGCCCCCGAGCTTACGCGAGCTCTGATGGACAGCGGAGTAACGGGGATTGCTTACGAGACGATTCAGCTCGCAAACGGAAGCCTGCCCTTGTTAACGCCGATGAGCGAAGTGGCGGGACGCATGTCCGTACAGGTGGGTTCGCAGTTTCTTGAAGCTTTTAACGGCGGCAGGGGAGTGTTGCTTGGAGGCGTTCCCGGAGTGCCGCCCGCTGAGGTCGTTATTATTGGCGGCGGAATTGTAGGAACCAACGCAGCGAAAATAGCATTAGGCATGGGCGCTAACGTTGTTATTTTGGAAAAAAGCACAGACCGCATGAGATACCTGGATGATGTGTTTGGAGGGCGGCTTCGGACGGTGATGTCGAGTCCCTATAATATTGCGGAAGCTGTAGGAAAAGCGGATCTACTGATTGGAGCGGTATTGATACCGGGAGCAAAAGCGCCGCATCTGGTAACGGAAACGATGGTGCAATCCATGAAAAAAGGCTCCGTTATTGTCGATGTCGCGGTTGACCAGGGCGGGTCGATTGCAACCGTTGACCGACCAACCACGCACAAGGATCCCATCTATATCAAGCATGGCGTGATCCATTATGCGGTCGCCAACATTCCGGGTGCCGTTCCGCGTACGTCCACCTTTGCTTTAACGAATGTTACGATGCCGTATGCGCTTGATCTTGCAAGCCGGGGGTGGGAGGCGATTAGAAGCAGCGTGCCGCTGCAGAAAGGCGTCAACACTCACAGAGGCACTGTCACCTATGAGCCTGTCGCTGAGGCTTCGGGACTCCCCTACACCTCCCTGCAGCGCTGGCTGGACAGCATCGCTTTCGACAATCTTGAGCCTTAACTTCAGGCGATTCCAGGCGTAATTAAAGGTATAACCGCAATGCCTCCTTCATAGATTGTTACGGATGGACAACCGTAAAATTAAAGGAGGAAGGCAGATGGTCCTCTCCCTGCGCAGATGGTTAAGCCGTATCCTGTTTGTTGTGATATTCACCTTATTGCTTTTGATCGTGACGGGCAGCTATCGCTGGCTGGTTGACGCGATTGCGCCCGTCCACCCTTATAGAGAGCCCAAAGGGGCTGCATTGAAGGTTTTCCAGGCTGATGCGGAAAAGGGCAGCATGGCGGATCGGCTAAGATGGTTTTATTGGTATGGGGAATGATATACCCTGTTATAAAATAAAGTGAAAAAGCAGGATTTGAACGGCCGGTTGTGGAATAGTTGGTTAGCAGGATAACTTGCCCGCAGACAAGGTCCATAGTCCTATGGCCTTGATCATCCTTCTTGAACGAAAGGAACCGGCATGAAAGCTCAAGTAGAATCCTTTATACAATATTTAATGAACGAGCGCGCCTTATCCAGCAGTACGCTGGAGTCTTACGGACGTGATTTGCAAGGCTTGCTCGACTATCTGGAACAGCAATCGATTGCGAATGTGGCCGACGTGGGGCGTCACCATTTGTCGCATTATTTACTGCGTCTGAAAGAGAGCGGACGCAAGACTTCGACGGTATCGCGGCATATCGCGTCCATACGCGCCTTTTTTCATTATTTGGCGGTAAATGGATATATTCAGCTGAATCCCGCCATCTACATAGAGTCCCCCAAGCAGGAAAAGAAAGAACCAAGCGTGCTGTCGATGGAGAACGCCGGCCAGCTGCTTGAAACGCCTCAGCCGGTTACGGCTGCCGGGAAGCGGGACAAAGCAATGCTGGAACTCCTGTATGCCACCGGGATACGGGTGTCCGAGCTGATCTCGCTTAATGTGGACAGCGTGAATGCGCAATTAAACATCATTCGATGCGTAGGCAGCGGCATGAAAGAACGGATTATCCCGTTTGGGCGAATGGCGGCAGCTGCTCTTGACGATTATTTGTCGAATGGCAGAGCGGAGCTGCTCCGGCAATCGGAGGACGAGCCCGCTTTGTTTCTCAATCAGCTTGGCACCCGGATGACGAGGCAGGGCTTCTGGAAGATGGTTAAGAAATACGCGAAGGAAGCGGGAATCTCCGATGAGATTACACCGCATACTCTTCGCCATTCGTTTGCGGCGCATTTGCTGGAGAACGGGGCTGATCTTCGGGCGGTCCAGGAGCTGCTTGGCCATGCGGACATTTCGACCACCCAGCGTTATACGAAGGTCTCCAAGGTGAAAATGAAGGACATATATTCAAATGCCCATCCCCGGGCTTGATTGCAAGAATGGCAACGAGAAGCGTGTTTCCATTCTTTAGGTTTACGCTTACGAAGTAAGAATGGCAACAATAAATCGTGTTGCCATTCTTTTTAGGAGGATACCCATGAAATTTGATCGTATTGCAGTAATCGTATTAGACAGCGTCGGCATCGGCGAATTGCCGGATGCGCCGTCCTTCGGAGACAGCGGTTCCCATACCCTTGGCCATATTATCGAACGCGTGCCTTCCATTCAACTTCCGAATCTGCGCCGCTGGGGACTTGACCGGATCGCCGATCTGGCGGACTGGAAGCCGGAAGGGGAAGCAGCCGCTTATTACGGCAAAATGGCTGAAGTCTCGGTTGGCAAAGATACGATGACCGGTCATTGGGAGCTGATGGGGCTTAACATTACCGTACCGTTCCAGACTTTCCCGGAAGGCTTTCCGGCTGAACTGATTCAGGCTTTTGAGGAGCGTACCGGCCGCAAGGTAATCGGCAACAAGCCGGCCAGCGGCACCGAGATTCTGGATGAGTTAGGCGCGGAGCAGATGCAGACAGGGGCCTGGATTGTTTATACGTCCGCCGACAGCGTGTTCCAGATTGCGGCTCACGAGGACGTTATACCGCTCGAGGAGCTGTACCGCGGCTGCGAGATTGCCCGTGAATTAACGATGGACGAGCGGTTTGCCGTTGGACGGGTTATCGCTAGGCCGTATGTCGGATCACCCGGCGCTTTCAAGCGGACGCCGAACCGTCACGATTATGCGGTAAAACCGCCCGAAGCTACCGTCCTGGACCTGCTGAAGGACAACGGGCTCGATACCATCGCCATCGGCAAGATTAACGATATCTTTGACGGCGAAGGGATTATGGCGACAACGTCGACCAAAAGCAACGCCGACGGGATTGCCCGTACGGTTGAAGCATTGAAAAAACCGTTCAAAGGTTTGCTGTTCACCAATCTTGTCGATTTCGATTCCCTGTACGGACACCGGCGCGATCCGGAAGGTTACGCTAGAGCCCTGGAGGAGTTTGATCGTGCGGTACCGGAGCTCGAGAGCACGCTTGGGGAACGAGACCTTCTAATCGTAACGGCCGATCACGGCAATGATCCAACCCATCCGGGAACCGACCATACGCGAGAATACGTACCGATTCTGTTGTACAGCCCGGCATTTGCAAATCCGGAGCGTCTGGACGCAAGAGCAACCTTCTCGGATCTCGGCGCTACAATCGCCGAAAATTTCGGCGTTCCAACGCCGCCAAACGGCGCAAGCTTTTTAAGCTTGCTGAAGACCAAAGAGTAATAAGAATGAAGAGGAGGAACTAACGATGAGTTCAACTACAATGACAGCAGCGCAGATTAAGGAGGCTGCTTCTTTTATCGCCGGCAAAGTACAGGTGAAGCCGGAGATTGGCCTGATTATGGGCTCCGGGCTTGGCGTGCTTGGCGATCATATCGAAAACCCGGTTACGATCGACTATAGCGAGATTCCGCATTTCCCGGTTTCAACGGTTGAAGGCCATGCGGGGGAGCTGGTAGTCGGAACCCTGTCAGGCAGAGCCGTCGTGCTTATGCGCGGCAGATTCCATATGTACGAAGGATACGGACCTGAGCTGACGGCATTTCCTGTTCGCGTCATGAAGGCGCTTGGCGTGTCGTCCTTGCTGGTAACAAATGCGGCAGGCGGCGTGAATCTCGATTATGAGGCCGGCAACCTGATGTTGATCTCCGACCATCTGAACATGACGGGAAAAAACCCGCTGATCGGTCCTAATGACAATGAGCTAGGCGTAAGATTCCCGGACATGTCCGAAGCCTACAGCAAGCGTCTGCGCGCGATTGCCCGCGAAACGGCGGCTAAACAAGGCCTTAAGCTGCAAGAGGGCGTTTATGCAGGGCTGCTTGGGCCAACGTACGAGACGCCTGCCGAAATTCGCATGCTGCGCGTATTGGGTGCGGATGCTGTCGGCATGTCGACTGTTGCGGAAGTCATTGCTGCCCGCCATTCCGGCATTGAGGTTCTCGGTATTTCCTGCATCAGCAATATGGCGGCAGGGGTGCTAGACCAGCCATTGTCGCATGACGAGGTTATAGAAACGACGGAACGCGTAAAAGCTGAATTTTTGGCGCTGGTGAAGGAAGTCATCCGACTTTTTTAGTAGATCTTTGTAATAAAAATGTAACATTCGGCTCGACGGAATATGACAGTATTTGATGGCGTGGTCGTCGTATAATGTCCATGATTATGCGATGATGGAGTGGAGAAAAAGTGGATAAGCTATTACTCGTCGAAATCGAGCAGCTTAGAGGGAAAATGGTTGAAAAAGCAATGAAAAAGAAAACATTTGTACATCGTGAGGTGCTCCAGCTGAGTCAGATGCTGGACGAACTGATCGTTCGGCAACAAATGCTGCGGGCGCATTCTCATAAATGACTGCGCGGCAGAAACGGAGTGAATAACATGCGAGCAGTAGATCTAATACAAAAGAAGCGGGACGGCGGAGAGCTGACTGCAAAAGAATTGACGTTTCTGGTGGATGGCTATTGCGATGGGGACATTCCGGATTATCAGATGTCGGCTTGGGCTATGGCGGTACTCTTCCGGGGAATGACACCGGCCGAGACGGCGGCGCTTACGCTTGCCATGGCGAATTCGGGAGACCAGGTAGATCTGGCTCCGATTGCGGGAGTAAAGGTAGACAAGCACAGCACGGGCGGCGTAGGCGACAAAACAACGCTGATTATTGCCCCGCTTGTTGCATCCGTTGGCGTTCCGGTTGCCAAAATGTCCGGCAGAGGACTTGGCCATACCGGAGGAACTATCGACAAATTGGAATCGATTGCAGGCTTCCAGACGGAGCTGACGAGGGAGAAATTCCTCGAACAAGTGAATGAGCTTGGATTATCGGTAATCGGACAAAGCGGAAATCTGGCACCGGCAGACAAAAAGCTGTACGCGCTGCGGGATGTGACGGCTACCGTCGAATCCATTCCGTTAATCGCGAGCTCTGTCATGAGCAAGAAGATTGCGGCCGGTGCCGATGCCATCGTGCTGGATGTGAAGACGGGAAGCGGCGCTTTCATGAAGACCGTGGATGATTCCGAGAAGCTGGCCCAGGCCATGGTGGATATCGGTACCGAGGTGGGCCGGCAGACGGCTGCTGTCATTAGCGATATGGATCAGCCGCTTGGCTTCGCTATCGGCAATGCTCTGGAAGTCCGGGAAGCGATTGAAACGCTGCAGGGCAACGGTCCCGCGGATCTTACCGAATTATGTCTTACCTTGGGCGCGCATATGGTTGTTCTTGGCGGAAAAGCTTCGACGGTTGCAGAAGCGAAAGGGCTGCTTCAAAGCCAGCTTGATAATGGCGAAGCCTTTGCCAAATTCAAGCAGTTTGTCGCCGCGCAAGGCGGCGATGCGTCGGTCGTGGATGACGTTAATCGGTTACCGCAGGCTGCGGAGCTAGTTGAGGTAAAAGCCGCGTCCGCAGGGTATATCGCTGCGATTGATGCGGAAGAGCTTGGAATCGCAGCGATGCTGCTGGGCGCCGGCCGGGCAACGAAGGATGCGTCCATAGACTATTCCGTCGGCATCACGATCCGCAAGAAGGTTGGGGATTCGGTGAGCGAAGGCGACACGCTTGCCGTGCTTCATACGCGCGCTCAGGATTCCGCCGTGGAGGAAGTTTTGAATAAAGTCCGCGAAGCTTACGCCGTAGCGGCCGAGAAGCCTGAAGAACGTCCGCTTCTCTTATCCGTAGTTACAGCAGAAGGAACGAAGCGCTACTAGTCCCGTTTCATATACCGCCGTACTCCCTTAAGGAGTACGGCGTTTTTTTGTTAAGTTCGACATCTATTTCCGTGGAATAATTTTCTTGAAAGAGGTCAAGACTGGAGAAGACAATATAGCCCAATTGCGGTGTAAAACTTATGCGACAAGAACCGCATCATCTTTGAAGGAGACCTGCACAATGAAAAAAGTTTGTACGAAGCTGTTCATTCTATTCGCTGCATTTGCCCTAACCGCAATGCCGGCTGCTGCTAACGCCAATGCCGTAACTAGCGCGAAAGAGCCCGTTCCCGGCGCTCAAGGCCAGCAGCAGACCGCATCGCTTGATCTAGCACCTTCCGCGCGCTCCGCGGTCCTGATGGATGCGGACAGCGGAACCGTTATTTACGAGAAGGACAGCAACGTCAAGCTTCCTCCGGCGAGCATTACGAAAGTCATGACGATGCTGCTGATCATGGAAGCATTGGACGACGGGAAAATCAAATTGACCGATAAGGTGCCAACTAGCGAATACGCGGCATCTATGGGCGGTTCCCAAATTTTCCTGGAACCCGGTGAAGAAATGACGGTTGACGAAATGTTGAAAGGGATCGCGATGGCTTCCGGCAACGATGCCTCTGTCGCCATGGCGGAAAAACTCGCGGGTTCCGAGCAGCAATTCGTTGTGATGATGAATGAGAAGGCGCAGCAGCTTGGCTTGCAAAATACGCATTTTGCCAACTGCAATGGGCTGCCGGCTGCCGATCATTACACTTCCGCGCATGATATTGCCGTCATGTCTCGCGAGCTGCTGAAGCATTCCGAGATTACGAAGTATACCGGCTCCTACCAGGATTATTTGCGCAAGTCATCGGAGAAACCGTTCTGGCTCGTAAATACGAACAAGCTTGTAAGGTTCTACAGCGGTGCCGACGGACTTAAAACAGGCTTCACGAATGAAGCGAAGTTCTGTTTAACCGCAACGGCTAAACGCGATAACCTGCGAGTGATCGCGGTTGTAATGGGCGAGCCTAATACCAAAACAAGAAATGCCGAAGTATCGCAGATGCTGGACTTCACATTCGCGCAATACACGACCCATCCGATCTTCAAAGAAGGGGACACGATGGGAACGATCAAGGTCGAGAAGGGCGCAGTACGGGAAATTCCGCTGGTTGCTAAGCATCCTTATAGCATTTTGCTCAAAAAAGGAGCGGCTACGCAGGATATCCGTTACGAGCTGCAAATCGATCAACCGCTTAAAGCGCCGGTTGCGATCGGACAATCCATCGGCAAGCTTGTCGTCTATCAGGGCGACCAGGTTGTGAAGGAGTTCCCGGTAGACGCGCCTCAGTCGATTGATAAAGCCGGTTGGTTCAAACTTCTTAAACGTTCCTTCGGCGGGCTTTTCTCTTAGCGCATTTTGTCAGCTTCTAGCGCTTCTCTTCTAGTTTTGTCGCCGTGCAGGAAACCTGGGGATTCGCGGAGAAATCGTAGTGCGATCCAATAGCGAAGCCCAAAGGAGTTGAACGGCGACAATGAGTCTGCAAGCAGAACTGGAGCATTACCGTAATGTACTGATCGTGCGTCTCCGCGGAGAACTTGACCATCATACGGCGGATATTGTCCGCAATAAGATGGAGGCGGAGATCATGAGAGGGGAAAGCCACCACATTATTCTAAGCCTGAAGGATCTGCAGTTTATGGACAGCTCCGGATTAGGCGTCATTTTGGGCAGATACAAGCAGATTCGCAGCAAAGGCGGCAAAATGGTCGTATGCGACGTGAACCCGAGTGTCTACCGCCTGTTTGAAATGTCGGGCTTGTTTAAGATAATGAGCATTTACGACAATGAAAGAATGGCGATTTCTAGTCTGGAGGTGGTCTCGTAATGGGACGCAACGAAATGACGTTATCCTTTAGCGCCCGGTCGGAAAATGAGGCTTTTGCCCGTATTGCGGTGGCATCTTTCGTGTCGCAGCTGGACCCGACGCTTGAAGAACTGAACGATTTGAAGACGGCTGTGTCTGAAGCGGTTACGAATTCGATTATTCACGGCTATGACAGCGATCCTGCCGGCAAGGTAACCATTGAAGCCTCCATTGACGGTGACGTGGTTTCCATTGCGATTTGGGATAATGGCAAGGGAATCGAGGATTTGGAGCTGGCGCGTCAGCCGCTTTTCACCTCTAAGCCGGAAATGGAACGTTCGGGCATGGGCTTTACGATTATGGAAAATTTCATGGACCGTTTCGAAGTAACCAGTGAGCTGGGCCAAGGTACGCGGGTAGCGATGCTTAAGCGTATTGAATCGAAAAAAGCGCTGTATAACTAGCGTATAGGGGTTGAACCTCATGGATGTCGATTTGAAGCAAACGGCTCAGCCGTATTTGGATGATGCGGAAGTCAAACGCTTGATAGCGTTAAGTCAATCCGGCGATACGATCGCCCGGGATACGCTTGTTCAATGTAACATAAGATTGGTTTGGTCAGTCGTGCAGCGGTTCATTAACCGTGGTTACGAGCCGGAGGATTTGTTCCAAATCGGGTGTATCGGGCTGCTGAAGTCCGTCGATAAATTCGACCTGTCCTATGACGTGAAGTTCTCTACCTATGCGGTGCCGATGATTATTGGCGAGATTCAGCGCTTTTTGCGTGATGACGGTACGCTGAAGGTCAGTCGTTCATTGAAAGAGACGGCGAATAAGGTTCGGAAAATGAAGGATGAGCTGTCCAAGACGCTTGGCCGTCTGCCGACGGTCAGCGAAGTGGCGGATCGGCTGGGCATCACGCCGGAGGATGTAGTCTTCGCGCAGGAAGCGAACAAGCCGCCGACTTCCATTCACGAAACCGTATTCGAGAATGACGGCGATCCGATTACCTTGATGGATCAAATAGCGGACGATTCCCAGGAGCGCTGGTTCGACAAGCTTGCCTTAATCGAAGCGATTGAGGGCTTGAGCGAGCGCGAGCGCCTGATCGTATACTTACGTTACTATAGGGATAAAACCCAATCCGAAGTCGCCAGCCGTCTGGGGATATCCCAGGTTCAGGTGTCGAGGTTGGAGAAGAAAATTTTGCAGTCTATACGAGAACAAATTGCGCAATAACCGCGCAAAAAGACCAAATGGCAGCAGCCTTTTCAAGGCGCTGCAAAGCCATTTGGTCTTTTCTTTTTTGTCTCGCTGCAGCGGACAACCTTATCTCCATGCTCCTGCAGCTTGGCTTCAAACGTGGTTTTGTTCCGCTCGAAATCGTTTGTCCACTTGAACATCATACGGAGCATATGAAGATCGGGCTTGTAATGACAAGGCTCCAAACCAAGCTTTTGCTTTAAGAAGCGGGATACAATTCTCCAGCGCCGTACCTTGAGCGGCGTATCCACAAAAATAATCTTCTCCGCCATCTGGTAAAGGAATTGGTAGGAGTCCCGGTCTGTCCCCTCCAATATCCATGATCCGTTACGGTCAATGTCCATAATGATTTCAAGCTGCTCTTCGGCCGTCCTCTTCGTTCTCCCCGATTCAATGCGATGATGAACGATAGCATCAAGCTCATACCAGGGAATACGAAGCTGCTCGGATAATTGCTTGGCCAGCGTCGTTTTGCCACTTGCCACGATGCCGACAATAAATATTTTGTTCATCCCCGTTCCTTCCCCAAATTGTTCAAAAAACGTTTGGCCTCGCTTGGCGATGTGGACTTGCCCGCTCCGCCTGATCCTATGATGGCAATTCGTTTCATTGTGTCCTCCAAAGGTTGATTGATCTTTACTAATTCCACCCGGCGAAGGTTAATCCTTGCGGGAGTTTCAATTTTTTACCTCTATAAGCATGACTATCCGGTATCTCCTTTTCTCATACTAACAGGGAAGTAAACCCTAAGCGGGAACAAAGGAATGATGACAGATGGAAGCAACTGAGCCATCCGCCCTCTATCTGCGACTAAAGAAGAAAGTAAGCATCCGGCCGGAGCGCAGCGTAACGCTGGGACAGGTGTCCAGGATGCTGGCGCCTAACGAGAAGCTGGAACAGGAGCTTAGCGAGCTTGTGCTGTACCGCCATCACAAGGGGGATGGTAACCGGGTCGTCATTGACCTGCTTCAGATCGTGCGGGTAGTCAGGGAAGCGGCTCCGGAACTATCCGTGGAAGCTTACGGCGATCCGCAGGTTCTTATCATGATATCCCCCAAACCGCAGAAGCCGCGTATTGCCGTGCTTATTTTCGCCTGGCTGCTGCTCTTTTTCGGAGCGGGACTTGCGATTATGAACTTCCACACGGATGTCAGCATGAAGGAGGTTCATATCCGAATCGTCGAGCTTCTGACCGGCAAGCGGACCGATCACCCTTTATGGTTCCAGATCCCGTATTCGATCGGAATTGGCCTAGGCATGATTCTGTTTTTCAACCATCTCTTCAAGAAGCGGTTCAACGAAGAACCCAATCCTCTGGAGGTGGAGCTGTATACGTATCAGGAAAATGTAAATGCCTACGTTATCGCGGACGAGATGCGCAAAAAAAACCGCCAGCACGGAGAGCGGTGCGATGACGATGGGTGATTGGCTGATGCACATATTCGTGATATTGCTCGGTCTCTCCGGAGGGCTTGCGGTCGGCAGCGGACTGGTCGCGTTTTTGATCATACTCGATCTTATCCCTAGGCTTGCCCAGATTGCTTACGCCTATCGCGTGTCCGTATGGTTTGAGACTGCTGTTATTTGCGGTTCAATGTACTGGACGTTCGCCGACTTTCTGGATTGGCGGTTAATGCTGCCGAAAGCGATTATTCTGACGGTTTCCGGTCTGATGACCGGCATGTTCGTCGGTATGCTGGCTGGAGCATTGACCGAGGTTATGAACGTGCTGCCGATTCTGGCGAAACGAATGAATCTATCCGATTATCTGGTTGGTCTTGTGATGGCAATGGTGCTGGGCAAAACACTGGGTTCTTTGTTTGATTGGCTGTATTTCCAGTGGTAGCAAGTATAACAGACACGAAAGGTTGATGACGATG
Organism: Paenibacillus glycanilyticus NBRC 16618; assembly: GCF_004000805.1. Taxonomy (GTDB): domain Bacteria; phylum Bacillota; class Bacilli; order Paenibacillales; family Paenibacillaceae; genus Pristimantibacillus; species Pristimantibacillus glycanilyticus. The sequence goes on along the minus strand of NZ_BILY01000010.1, from coordinate 132,472 downwards.
ACGGACCGGGAGAAGGACCGGGAACATTCGAGCGGGGAACCCCCGTTTATGTACATACCGGAAGCGCAGAAAAACGAAGAGCAGGGAATAGCTATCCCGACGCCACCTTTCGAATTAACCGAGCGGACGGCTAAACACGGTCAGGCGCTTGCGAGGCATGACAAGGCCGAGGGCAAGGACGATGTGATCCCCGACAGTCTGGACGAGGTCTTTGAGCGGCTTGAGAACGAAGTCGGTTATAAAGTAAGCTTTGATATCGTCGTGCGCGAAATGACGTTTGGAGAAAGGCGCGTTGCCTTTTTCTACATGAATGGCCTCGCCAAAGATACGATTCTGACCGAAATTCTCAAACGGCTCACTTATTTGCAACCCGACGATGTCTCCGGTGATGCTTTTCATGATTTCCTGCATTTGTATGTGCCTGCCGCGCAGGTGGATAAGAAGGATAAATGGAATGAGATGCTGACCTTTGTCCTATCCGGAGCGACTGCCATGTTTATTGACAAAGAGCCGCATGCCATCATTATTGATGCCAAAGCCTTCCCGGCGCGCAACCCGGAGGAGCCGACTCTTGAACGCGTTGTGCGCGGCAGCCGCGACGGCTTTGTCGAGACGCTTATGACCAACATCTCGCTTGTGCGCAGGCGCCTGCGCGATCCCCAGCTCCGTTACGAGCTTCTCAGGGTTGGTGAGCGTACGCAGTCCGATATTTGCATTGCTTATATCAACGACCTTGCGGATCCCGAGTTAGTCAAATCGATTAAGGATAAAATCAAACTGGTCCATATTGACGGGCTGCCGCTTGCGGATAAGCAGCTGGAGGAAGCGACCGTTCAACGGGGGTGGAATCCATTCCCGCTCGTGAGGTATTCCGAACGCCCGGATGTAGTTGCCGCCCATCTGCTGGAAGGCTCCGTCGTGGTGTTTGTGGATACTTCGCCAAGCGCGATGCTTCTGCCGACGACTTTCTTTGACTTGATTCAGCATGCCGAGGAAAACCGGCAGACCCCGTTTATCGGAACGTACCTGCGATGGGTTCGTTTTCTCGGAATATTCTCCTCGTTGTTCCTGTTGCCTTTATGGCTGCTGTTCGTAGTGCATCCGGAGCTTAAGCCGCAGGCTCTAGCCTTCCTGGGACCGGAGAAAATCGGCAAGCTGCCGCTGATCGTACAGTTTCTGATCGTCGAGGTTGGCGTCGATCTGATGAGGCTCGCTTCGGTGCATACGCCGTCAACGCTGGCGACCGCCGTATCCCTCGTTGCGGCCATCATGGTTGGCGATATCGCGGTGAAGACAGGGCTTTTCATCAACGAGGTTATTCTCTATATGGCGATAGCCGCCGTCGGAATGTTTGCGACGCCAAGCTATGAGCTGGGGCTGGCGAACCGTATCGTCAGGCTTGTGCTGATCATAGCCGTATCGTTGTTTAACGCGCCGGGATTTGTCATTGCGACAACCGCGATTCTGATGATGCTGAGCATGCAGCGTTCGTTCAACCGCCCGTACATGTGGCCGTTTATTCCGTTTGATTACAGAGCGATGTGGAACATCATCGTGAGGAAGCCGGTGCTCAAAAACCGTACTCGTCCCAACCTGCTCCGACCGCAGCAAAGCGACAAAATGCCGAGGACCGAATAGCGACCAAGAAATACAAATGAAATGTGAATTTATCCATTTCTCTCAAGGGTAGATTGCGATATACTGTGGCTATTGGTGCAAATCGTAATCAACTTCTATTACGTTCCTGTAGTAGATATCTGAGGGGGAGCATAATTCGTGTACTTACATGGCACAAGCAAAATTAATGCCCAGGGACATTTGGAGATTGGCGGAGTTGATGTAACGGATCTGGCGAAAGAGTACGGCACGCCGCTATACATTGTCGACGAGACGCTAATTCGTCAACGGGCGAATGAATACGTATCCGCATTTAAGGAATCCGGTCTGAAATTCCAGGTTGCCTACGCTAGCAAAGCATTCTCGGTTATGGCGATGTGCGCTATTGCCGATCAAGAGGGCTTGTCGCTCGACGTTGTATCCGACGGAGAGCTGTATACCGCTCTGCAAGCAGGTTTTCCTGCAGCCCGCATCCATTTCCACGGCAACAACAAAACGCCGGACGAAATCAACATGGCGCTGGACGCCAACATTGGATGCTTCGTTGTAGACAACTTTGTCGAGCTTCACCTGCTGAACGCGCTTGCGGCGGACAAAGGCAAAAAAGTAAAAATCCTGTTCCGCATTACGCCGGGCGTAGAAGCGCATACGCATGAATATATTTCGACTGGCCAGGAAGACTCGAAGTTTGGTTTTGACCTTGGCAACGGTGCCGCGAAGCAGGCCATTCAGGAAGCCCTTCAGCTTTCGAATCTCGAAATTTTGGGCGTGCATTCCCATATCGGTTCCCAGATTTTCGAAGTCGACGGTTTCCGCATGGCGGTTGACAAGGTTGTAGCTTTCGCGGTACAAATCCGCGACGAGCTGGGACTAACCTTCAAGGTGATCAATCTTGGCGGCGGCTTTGGCATCCGTTACGTGGAAGGCGACACCCCGCTTCCTGTAGCCCAATATGTGGCTGCCATTACCGACTCGGTTATTTCGAATTTCTCGGCCGCAAACTTCCCGCTGCCCGAGATTTGGGTTGAGCCGGGCCGCAGCATCGTTGGGGATGCAGGCACAACGCTGTATACCGTAGGCACTATGAAAGACATTCCGGGCGTACGCAAATATATCGCGGTGGACGGCGGCATGATGGATAACCCGCGTCCGGCACTGTATCAGTCCCAGTACGAAGCGATTCTGGCGAACCGCGCGAACGAAGCGAATACGGAAACCGTTACAATCGCGGGCAAAGCCTGCGAGAGCGGCGACAAGCTTATCATTGACCTTGAGCTGCCCAAAGCGGTAACGGGCGATTTGCTTGCCGTTTCCTGCACGGGCGCTTATAACTACTCGATGGCGAGCAATTACAACCGTTTCCGCCGTCCTGCCGTTGTCTTCGTAAAAGACGGCCAATCCGACCTCGTCGTGCAGCGCGAATCGCTTGAAAATATCGTCGGCAACGACGTAATTCCGGCAAGACTTCTCAAATCGCTTGCTAAGTGAGGGAGATTTTTGGTAACGTAGTCTTATTCGACATAGAAAGGTAGATGTTAGACATGGCTAAACAAGCAAAAATCACACTTGAGAACGGCGCAGAGGTTATTCTCGACCTGTTCGACCAAGATGCTCCAAATACGGTAGCAAACTTCGAAAAACTTGCAAACGAAGGCTTCTATAACGGCGTGGTATTCCACCGCGTTATCCCTGGTTTCGTTGCGCAAGGCGGCTGCCCTAACGGCACAGGCACTGGCGGTCCAGGCTACACCATCAACTGCGAGATCAACCCGAACAAGCATGAACGCGGTACTCTCGCTATGGCACACGCGGGCCGTAACACAGGCGGAAGCCAATTCTACATCTGCTATCAGCCGCAGCCTCATCTGGACGGCCAACATACCGTTTTCGGCAAAGTTGCTAAAGGCATGGAGCATGTTGACGCGTTCAAAGGACGCGATAAAATGCAAAAGGTTGAAGTTTACGAAGTTTAATGTTAAGATACTAACAAATTTATAGTTTGTGGCTTACCTTCGGGGCAGGGTGAAAATCCCAACCGGCGGTGATCGAGCGGCGCTTGCACAACAGGAATCACCTGCGTGCGGCGCTTACTCGTCAGTCCGTGACCCGGGCCATCCCAGGCAAGAGCGATTCATCGCATTGCGTGGGGAGGAACGGTGGACCTGGTGCAAATCCGGGACCGACAGTATAGTCTGGATGGGAGAAGGGGACACATTTGATGCGATTGCGTCTGAGCGTTCATGCTTATTTTTCTTGTGCTTATTTTCACAAGTTAGATAGGTTTGTTTGAAATATAAGAAAGTATATATTCTTTATATTTTTATACTGGACTTATATTTCTTCCGCGAAACATTTGCGGTTCCCTATTGGGACGGCAACATCGTTTGCGTTTGAACCGTTTCTATTTGCAAGCATTTAATGGTTATTTTTCCCACCCCCGTTGGCTAAGCTGGCTAATGGGGGTGTTTTTGCATTTATGGAAATTTTAAACGATTCGTATTATATGAATCTTGCTCTTGAGCTAGCCGCCAAAGCCTCCGGGCAGACCGGCATTAATCCGGTTGTCGGCTGCGTCGTAGTGAAGGATGGACGCATTATTGGCGTTGGTACCCACCTTAAGCGGGGAACTGGTCACGCGGAGGTGCATGCGCTGCAGATGGCCGGCGACGAAGCGGAAGGGGCCACGGTGTATGTAACGCTAGAGCCGTGCAGCCATTACGGCAAAACGCCGCCATGCTGCGAGCGCATTATTAATGCGAAGGCTGCCCGCGTCGTTGTGGCGACCACGGATCCCAATCCGCAGGTTGCGGGCAGAGGGATCGCGCGTCTCCGGGAGGAAGGCATCGAGGTAGAGGTTGGACTGCTAGAAGAGCAATCCCGGAGCATGAACGAGAAATTCAACAAGTATATTACGTCCCGGCTGCCTTACGTAACGCTGAAGACGGCAAGCACGCTGGATGGCAAAATCGCTTCCCATACGGGAGACAGCCGCTGGATTACGGGCTCAGCCGCTCGCGAACAGGTGCATACACTGCGCCACCAGCACGAGGCGATTATGGTGGGCATCGGAACTTTGCTGGCGGATGATCCTCAGCTTACGACCCGCGCGGCTGTTCCGGCGATACATCCGGTTCGGATTATCGTGGACAGCAAGCTTCGGCTGCCGCAGGACGCAAGGGTAGTGACGGATGGCTTATCCCGCACGATTGTACTCGCTTCTGCGAAAGCTGATCCGGCTCGCGAGAAGGCGCTCACCGAAGCCGGCGTTGAGGTCATCCGATGCGGCGACGGCGAGCAGGTCGATCTGGCTGAAGCGATGCGCAAGCTTGGCGAGCTGGAGATTGGTTCGATCCTTCTGGAGGGCGGCGGCAAGCTTAACGGCGCCATGCTGGAAGCCGGACTAATCGATAAGATCATGATCTACATGGCAACCAAGATTATCGGCGGTTTTGACTCCCCCGGCACCTTTACGTTCGCCGGGTTCGAGAAAATGTCGCAGGCCATTGAACTGGACAATGTGAAGGTGGAAATGGCAGGAGAAGATATTTGCATATCGGGATATCCGGTATATGGTAATGAATAGATTGGGGGAGTGCCCGTGTTTACCGGCCTGATTGAGGAAGTTGGCACTTTAAGACGGGTTAAGAAGCAAGGCGAAGCGATGGTTCTGACGGTAGAAGCTTCCAAGGTTACGGAAGGCGTTGCCCTTGGCGACAGCATTTCCGTAAACGGCGTGTGTTTAACCGTCATTGCCTTCGACCGGACATCGTTTGACGCGGACGTGATGCCGGAAACCTACCGGAAGTCCAATCTGCATCAGCTCCGCCCAGGCCAGGACGTGAATCTGGAGCGGGCGATGATGGCCGGGGGGCGGTTCGGCGGTCACATCGTGCAGGGGCATGTCGACGGGGTTGGCGTGATCACCGGCCGGGAGACGGATGCGAACGCGGTTGTATTCGCCATACGGCTGTCTGACGACGAAATGATGAGGTATGTCATTCCGAAGGGCTCTATTACGATTGACGGAATCAGCCTAACGGTAGTCGGTACCAATGCCACTGGCTTCTCGGTATCGGTGATCCCGCATACGTTGGGAGAAACCGCGCTGATGAACAAGAAAGCCGGCGATTCGGTTAATATCGAATGCGATGTCATCGGCAAATACGTCGATCATCTGCTGCATTACAAACCCTCCGGCAGACCGGGTTCTTCCGGGCGGACCGAATCAAAGCTCAGCGCAGCTTTTTTAAGCGAAAATGGTTTTTTGTAAACACCAGGGTAACCGGATAGCAGGGAGGGAAATTGATGAATAGACAAGAGTTGGAACTGCAAGAAGATCTGTTTGACTCGATGGAAGCCGCGCTGGAGGATTTGAAGGCCGGCAAGCCGATTATCGTAGTGGACGACGAGGACCGCGAGAATGAGGGAGATTTGATTGCCCTGGCGGAGACCGCGTCGCCGGAAGTTATTAATTTCATGATTACGGAAGCACGCGGCTTGGTCTGCGTCCCTATTACGCGGGAGCGCGCCGAGCAGCTTGATCTGCCGCCGATGGTTCAGCATAATACCGACTATCACGGCACGGCTTTTACGGTATCCGTGGATCACGTATCCACGACGACGGGCATCTCGGCTTACGAGCGCTCGCAGACGGTTAAAGCATTGATTGACCCGGCGACGAAAGCAACGGATTTCCGCAAGCCGGGACATATTTTCCCGCTGGTAGCGAAGGATGGCGGCGTCATTCGCCGCGCGGGCCATACGGAAGCCGGAATCGATCTCGCGCGCATGTGCGGCTCGGAGCCCGCTGCAGTCATTTGCGAGATAATCAAAGAGGACGGGACGATGGCCCGCCTTCCGGATCTAATCGCTTTCAAGGAGAAGCATAACCTGAAGCTGATTACCATCCAAGGAATGATTGCTTACCGCAACGCCATGGAAAAGCTTGTCGACCGCATCGTAGAGGTTGACATGCCAACGGACTTCGGAAACTTCCGGGCGATTGCCTTCTCCAATCAGGCAGACGGCAAAGAGCATATCGCGTTTGTCAAAGGCAAGATTGCTTCTGATAAGCCGGTGCTTGTCCGCGTCCATTCGGAATGCCTGACGGGGGACGTTTTCCATTCGCACCGCTGCCAATGCGGCCCGCAGCTGCAGTCGGCGCTGGAACAAATCAATGAGGAAGGCAGCGGCATTCTTCTTTATATGCGCCAGGACAGTCAAGGACTCGTGAACAAGCTGAAAAATTATGCCCAGCTTGACCAAGGCGCGGATAAAGAAGAGGTTAAGCCTAAGATGGATCTTCGCGATTACGGCGTGGGTGCTCAAATTTTGCGTGACCTGGGTGTCCGCCAAATGCGCCTGCTCACGAATAACCCGCGCAAGATCAGAGGCCTTGAGGGTCACGGAATCGAGATCGTGGAACGGGTACCAATTGAAATTCGCGAAGGCGGCAAGAAATAAAGCAAGCTAAAATATTAAACATAATGACCAGGAGGGCTTAACATGCCAAACGTATTTGAAGCAAGCGTAGTATCGGAAGGACTTCGATTTGGGGTAGTTGTAGGACGTTTTAACGAATTTATCTCGGGTAAGCTGCTCAGCGGTGCACTTGACGGCTTCAAGCGCCATGGCGCGCAAGATAACGACGTGGATATCGCTTGGGTGCCGGGCGCATTCGAAATTCCTCTTATCGCGCAAAAAATGGCGGAAAGCGGAAAATACGATGCCGTTATTACGCTTGGCGCCGTTATCCGGGGATCAACTCCGCACTTTGACTACGTGTGCAACGAAGCAGCAAAAGGCGTAGCCGCAATCGCCCTGAAAACAGGCGTGCCAACGATTTTTGGCGTATTGACGGTGGATTCGATCGAGCAAGCCATTGAGCGTGCGGGCACAAAAGCGGGAAATAAAGGCTATGAAGCGGCTGTTTCTGCAATAGAGATGGCAAATTTGTCGAAATTACTGCATAATTAGAGTAATAGCTCAAATTATGCTGCGTTACTTGTTATAGGACGTCAGCCATTTGCGCATGGCAGGGGGATCGTAAGAAGTGACGATGCACTACAAGTTGGAATCCTTTGAAGGACCGCTCGATTTGCTGCTTCATCTTATCGATAAGTCAGAAATCGACATCCACGAGATTTCGATTAGTGAAATAACGGATCAATACATGGATTATTTAAATGCGATGAAGGAATTGGAGCTGGAGCTGACAAGCGAGTTCCTTGTTATGGCCGCTACGCTGCTGGCCATCAAGAGCAATCAGCTGCTGCCCAAACCTCCCGTGTTCGAGGATTTCTATGAAGAGTGGCCGGATGACGGGCTTGATCCGAGGGACGAGCTTATTCAGAAGCTGGTCGAATATCGTAAATTCAAGCAAATTGCAGAGCAGCTTCGGGAGAAGGAACTGGAGCGCAGCCTTATTTATTCCCGAGAGCCGGATGATATGACGCCGTATATGAAAGAAGAGATCGTCAATCCGCTCGAGGGCTTGCATATATCCGATCTGATTGCCGCATTCCAGCGGGCGCTGCGCAGAGCGGCGCGACGCAATATCGTGGCAACCGTGCAGAGGGATGAAATCTCGGTTAAGGACCGGATTCGGGACATTGTTGAGGTTCTGAAGCAGTTCGAGACCGTACGGTTCTCCCGTCTGATCCGCGAGAATATGAACAAGCATGAGGTTGTTGTGACGTTCCTTGCTATTCTGGAGCTGATGAAGATGAAACATATTCGCTGCTTCCAGCATCAGCTGTTTGATGACATCGTCATTCATTGGAGAGGAGAAGCGGCGGACAATGGATTATCCGAAGTTGAAATCGATTATTGAAGGCCTGTTATTCATGGCGGGCGACGAAGGACTAAACAAACGGCAGTTAGCCGATATTTTGCAGCTTGAGGCTGATCTGGCAGCGGATCTTGTGTACGACCTTCACAGGGATCTGTCTCGCGAGCAGCGCGGGGTGCAGGTAACGGAGGTAGCCGGGGCGTACCGGATGACCACAAATCCGGACCATGCCGCCTACTTTGAACGCATGGCGTATACGCCTACGCGTTCCCAGCTGTCGCAGGCTGCGCTTGAGACCTTATCCATTGTGGCCTATCGCCAGCCGATAACCCGTATCGATATTGAGGAGATCCGGGGCGTCAAGAGCGATCGGGCGATTCAATCGCTTGTGTCCAAGGATTTAATTGAGGAGGTCGGACGGGCCGAGGCAATCGGCAGGCCGATTTTATACGGAACCACGAAATCATTCCTGGATTATTTTGGATTGCCGAATATTAAAGCCTTGCCGGAGCCTAAACAAGTCGATATCGAAGAGGCGCTCGAGGAACAGACGCAAATGCTGTTCGAGCGTCTGGGCGAACGCCAAACAACGATTGACGAGTTTATTCCGGTTCATGACGACAAGGAATAACCGGATTGTCAGGTTTTTCTAAAGAATGGTCGAAATGTTGAACAATTGGTCCGTTATTTCCCGCTGAAGCGGGATAACGGACCTTTTTACTTTTTTATCTAGTGACAATTGCATTGAAAGTTGGTTATAATGGCGGTTGTCCTTTTTTTAAAGGAAAGGATGAACCTGTTTGAACAGGGGATTCTAGCTGTAATGGCATACGATGGATAGCAGGAGGTAATACCACTGATTGAGCTTCTGGACATAAGAAAAACTTACGGAAATAGCGTGGAAGCTGTTAAAAATATAAGCCTGACCATTAATAAAGGTGAAATATTCGGCATTATCGGACATTCCGGGGCAGGCAAGAGCACTTTGCTCCGCTGCGTGAATTTGCTGGAGCGCCCGACGTCGGGGACGGTGAAGGTAGGCGAAGTGGAGCTGACCCGGCTGTCGTCCACGCAACTGCAGAAGGAACGCCGCAGAATCGGAATGATATTTCAGCACTTTAATCTCTTGTCGATGGCGACTGTGCGCGATAATATCGCGTTTCCGCTTGAGCTTGCGAAGCTGCCAAGAACAGCCGTTAAACAACGGGTCGACGAGCTGCTTAAGCTTGTAGGGCTGGAGCAGCATGCGGATAAATATCCGGCGCAGCTCTCGGGCGGTCAGAAGCAGCGCGTGGGGATCGCCAGAGCGCTGGCGAACAACCCGGATGTGCTGCTGTGCGACGAGGCTACCTCGGCGCTTGATCCGCAGACGACAAACGCGATTCTGTCGCTTCTGATGGACATTAATCAAAAGTTGGGCATCACGATTCTGCTTATTACGCACGAGATGCATGTGATCCGCGCAATCTGCGACCGCGTTGCCGTTATTGACGGCGGCGAGATCGTCGAGATGGGGGATGTCCTCGATGTCTTCCTGAAGCCGCAGCATTCGATTACGAAGGATTTCGTCAGCCAGATTGCGGACTCCTTCGATCCGCGCGAGCTTATTGACACGAGGAGCGGCCGCCTTATCAAAATCAACTACGTTGGCGAGATTACGTACGAGCCGCTGCTGTTTAACGCAGTCAAATCGACCTCGGTTCAATTTACGATCCTGCAGGGAACCGTCTCCCGCATGAAAAATACGCCCTATGGGCAGCTGGTCATCGAATTTATCGGCGATGACGGTGAAATTGACAGGGTGCTAGACGAGCTTCGGGCGAAAGGGCTGGAAGTAGGTGATTTGAAATGATGCTGAAGCAGAACATTGACTGGAGCCAGGTGCGCTGGGAAGATATTTGGCCGGCAACCAAAGACACCTTGACGATGATTGGCGCTTCGCTGCTATTTACCGTCATTCTCGGTTTGTTAATCGGGATCATCCTTTTCCTGACCTCCAGAAAGCAGCTGCTGGAACAGCCTGTCGTGTATGGTTTATTATCGTTTGTTGTTAATATCCTGCGGTCGGTACCGTTTGTCATTCTAATGATTCTGATCATGCCGATGACAAAGCTCCTGACCGGTACAACGCTAGGCGTACAAGGCACGATTCCGCCGCTTGTCGTTGCGGCAGCGCCGTTTTTCGCCAGGTTGGTTGAAACGTCTCTCCGCGAGGTGGACAAGGGAGTTATTGAGGCAGCGCAGGCAATGGGCGCTTCCAGATGGGATATCGTCAGACGCGTCCTGCTGCTTGAAGCAAGACCGGGCTTGCTGGCGGGAATTACGATTACGGCCGTTACGCTTGTATCTTATACGGCGATGGCCGGCGTTATTGGCGGCGGCGGGCTAGGTGATCTTGCCCTGCGCTACGGTTATCAAAGATTCCAGCTTAGCGTTATGATCGTAACGGTAGCCATGCTCATTATTTTGGTTCAACTCCTGCAGATGGCAGGCGACCATTTGGTTCGCCGGTTCAGCCGGAAGTAAGGTGGACATCATAGAAGCAACATACAGAAGATGGAGGAAAGGGAAATGAAGAAATTTGGTTTTATCCTGCTTGCCCTTACGCTTGTCATCGCGTTATCCGCATGCGGCGCTAAGAAAGAAGAGAACGGCACGAACAACACTTCTGCCGGCAATGGCGGCAATGAAGTAAAAGAAGTAACCTTGAAGGTTGGCGCAACGCCGGTACCGCATGCTGAAATTCTTAATTTCATCAAGCCTGCCTTGAAGGAACAAGGCATTAATCTTGAAGTCATGGAATTCAACGACTATATTCAGCCGAATACGCAATTGTACGAGAAAGAACTGGACGCAAACTTCTTCCAGCACACGCCGTACCTTGACCAATTCAACAAAGACAAAGGTTACGACCTTGTAAGCGTTGCGGGCGTTCACATTGAGCCAATGGGCGCTTATTCCAAAAAAATCAAAAGCGCGGATGAACTGAAAGACGGCGCTAAAGTGGTTATTCCGAATGACCCGACCAACGGCGGCCGCGCGCTTCAGCTGCTTGCCGCTAATAATGTGATCAAGCTGAAAGACGGCGTAGGCGTATCCGCAACCGTGCACGACATTACCGAAAATCCGAAAAACCTGAAAATTACCGAGGTAGAAGCCGCTACTCTTCCGCGCGTTTTGGGTGAAGTCGATCTTGCTCTGATCAACTCCAACTTTGCGCTTGAAGCGGATCTTGTTCCTACGAAGGATGCAATATTCATCGAAGGCAGCGATTCGCCATACGTAAATATTCTGGTAGCCCGTCCGGACAACAAAGATTCCGATGCCATGAAGAAGCTGGCTGCGGCTCTGCAATCCCCGGATGTGAAGAAATTTATCGAAGACAAATATGCGGGGGCAATCGTTCCGGCGTTTAAATAATCGTTCGTTAAATAAACCGTACAGATTAATCTGTACGGTTTATTTTTTTTGTCTATCAATCTAGAACATTACCAGATTTACTCTTAACAGCCTTGTATTCTGAGGGGGTGCATGAAATCCGATAGCCAAGCCATACTACAAGTAACCTATTTTTCATAAAGCTGGAGGAAGCATGGAATGATCGGTTATCCGTATATTTGGGTACTCGCGGCCGGTCTCATTATTGTGCTTTTCCTTCTCATTGCCTTGGTATCGCCGGTTACGATCCAGGGAGAGATGAGACGCGATGGGGAAAATGACGACATCGAGATCAATTTCAAGGCGCTCTTCGGATTATTGCGCTATAAGCTGAAGATTCGCTCGATTGATTTCAGCGGCAAGGCGATCCGTCTGCATGAGCATTTAATGGGTACAAGCATCGGTATGAGCAGCAAGGACGAGAAGCACGATGAAATTGACACTCACCGCGTAATGGCTGGAATCGAGAAATATAAACGAGCCGCTGCATTGACGTACAATCTCTCTCATTGGGCCAAACAAACGTTAGCGAAGATCAGGCTGGAAGAGTGGAAGTGGTCGACTGCCGTAGGCACGGGAGATGCGATGTGGACAGCAATGGCGACGGGTGCGCTCTGGTCGGTCAAAACAACGACCTTGGGCGTGTTATCCCAATTCGTGAAGCTGAGGGCCGAGCCGAGAGTGGATGTGCAGCCCGTGTATGCGCAGGCTTGCTTCCGAACGGAATGGAATTGTATCGCCAAAATTGGATTGGGCAATGCCATCATGGCAGGCTTGCACCTCCTTGTTCGCCTCAGGAATGCAAAAGAAGGCGTTCAGGCTTGGCGAAGCTTGCTGTTTAAAGCATAAAACGCTTAGGGCTAATTCAAGACTGACGGTTGGTTTCATACATAGTCCGTTACCGGAATGAGCAGAATACCAAAAGTGTAGGCGAGTCCTCATCCTTTACGCACAAACACAAATTCACTTCAGGAGGAGTCACAATGCCAGAACATCCGATTCAAGGCCTCATGCAGACCGCAATGGAAAATATCAAAGAGATGGTCGACGTTAACACGATCGTCGGCGATCCTGTTCAAACGCCGGACGGCAGCATTATTATGCCGATCTCCAAGGTTGGCTTCGGCTTCGTGGCTGGCGGCAGCGATATCCGCTTTGACGGTTCAACTTCGCATGATCACTCGTCGTCGTCATCCGATGGCCACAACCATCATAATGCCGGGGTTGCGGGTCCGTTTGGCGGCGGCAGCGGCGGAGGCGTCTCGATTACCCCAATTGCCTTTCTTGTGGTTGGCACGCATGGCGTGAAGATTGTACCGCTTGATAACCAAACGCATCTGATGGAGCGCATTATCGATTCGGCTCCTGTCGTATTCGATAAAGTGCAGCATATGTTCAGGACATCAGCCAACAAACATGAACATCATGACTATATCACAGATGGTAACGACACCCTCATCTAGGGAAACTGCCCGCAAGGGCAGTTTTTCGTTTTAGGGCATGTCTTAATTTGCCCCTTCTAAGCATATACTGTACAAGGTGAGGGCTGACGATAGGAAAGGAGCAGCGAAAGACGTGATAGGAAGACAGCTTCGCCGAATAGGAATCGCCTTATGGGCGGCAAGTTTGATTTGGGGGACAAGCTTTACAGCACCCGTGCACGCGGCGCCAAATCCGTATCGCACAAGCGCAAATGCCTCGGCGTTGGTTGATGTGAAGTCGGGCAGAATTCTTTATAGCGAGAATGGAGACCAATCGATGCGAATTGCCAGTCTGACCAAAATCATGACGGCGATTGTTGCGATCGAGCATGGCAAACTGTCAGATCAAGTGAAGACAAGCAACAGAGCAGTTGGCAAAGAAGGCTCTTCCATTTATCTGCAGCTGGGCGAGGAAATGACCCTTCTCAATATGCTATACGGTCTTATGCTGCGTTCAGGCAATGATGCGGCGACGGCAATCGCCGAGCATGTAGGAGGCTCGGAGGAAGGTTTTGTCCATCTTATGAACGAGAAAGCCGAAATGCTTGGTTTGACGAATACCCAATTCAAAAACCCGCATGGTCTGGATGCAGAAGGACATTACTCATCCGCCAATGACCTTGCCAAGCTGACGGCATACGCGCTCCGTAATCCCGTATTTGCCGAAATCGTGAGCACCAAGGTCAAAAGCGTTCCGAATCCTCATGAGAAGTGGCAATACAGCTGGACGAACAAAAACAAAATGCTGGCGATGTATGAGGGTGCGGATGGCGTTAAAACGGGTTATACCAAAAAAGCGCTGCGCTGTCTGGTCAGCTCGGCGACACGTAACGGACAGCAGCTGGCTGCCGTTACCCTGAATGACCGCGACGACTGGGTAGATCACAGTCAGATGCTGGACTGGGGCTTTAAACATTATCCGCTGATGGAAGTGGCAAGCAAAGGTCAATCGATTGCCGGGTATCCGTTAGCCGTAGGTAATTCCTTTTATTATCCGTTAGCCGAAGAGGAGCGGGGCAGTCTGCAATCTCGGCTGGTCGTTCTTGATATGGCAACGATGAACTATAAGCTTGGGGAACGCGGTGCGCTTGAATGGTATTTAAACGAAAAGAAAATCGGATCCATTCCCGTTTACGATATCGGAAGCGCGAGAATGAGCCTGCCCGAACGCAAGCCGATGTCGGATGCCGCATTGCTTCTCGATTACAAAAAAGCTTCCAGAGGGCATGAAAGCTTCATACATTCGATAACTGCTGTTATCGGTGCACTATTTTGAAATATAGGCCATTTACACGGCTTGTATTTCGCACGCGAAACGAATGCTGCTTATTGCAGCCGTTTACGCTTGGCTAATCGGGGGAGGTAAGCCAATTATGGTGAACTGGATATGGTTGTTTTTTATTGTTGTAAGCGTGGTTGTGGCGGCTGTTAACGGACGGATTGATGCGGTGACGCAGGCGGCATTCGATGGCGCCAAATCCGGGGTGACCATCAGCTTCGGGTTAATCAGCATTATGGTATTCTGGCTGGGGATGATGCGGATTGCGGAGGATGCAGGGGTGCTGAAAAAAATGGCCAAGCTGTTGAGTCCGGTTGTACGCTGGTTATTCCCGGACGTTCCGGCCAATCATCCGGCAATGGGCTATATAATGAGCAACCTGAGCGCTAATCTGTTCGGATTAGGCAATGCCGCCACGCCAATGGGGATTAAAGCCATGCAGGAGCTGCAAAAGCTTAATCCGGATCAAGAGACGGCAACGCCCGCTATGTGCACGCTTCTTGCGTTAAATACGTCCAGCATTACGCTTGTTCCTACTACTTTAATTGCAATCCGGATGAATTACGGTTCGGCTAATCCTGCGGAGATCGTTGGTACGACGCTTGCGGCAACCTTTGTTGCGACAGGCGCCGCTATTCTTGCGGACCGATGGTACCGCAGGAGGTCGGGACCGCCTCCGGCAAATAAACAATACACCTCGGATAAAACATCCGGCAAGGCATTGCCGGCTCATACTGCCATGGATCCTCCGATATCGGCCGTCTCGACGGTTAAGGGAGGTGGCGATCGTGTTTGAGTGGTTTACCCGCGTTTCGGCTTGGCTTATTCCCGCCATTATCGTATTTATTCCTTTATATGCGGCATTCCGGAAAGTCCCTGTCTACGAAACCTTTGTAGAAGGCGCAAAAGACGGCTTTGGCACGGCCATTAACATAATTCCCTCCTTGGTTGGCATGATGGTAGCCATCAGTATGTTCCGCGCGTCTGGCGCCATGGATTTGATGCTTGGCGCCGTGCGTCCGTTGTTTGATTGGCTCAGTATTCCGACGGAAGTTTTGCCTCTAGGCATTTTGCGGCCGCTTACGGGAGCGGGCTCGCTTGCATTTACGGCCGATCTTATCGCCACGCATGGACCGGATTCCATGATTGGCCGCATTGCGTCCACGATTCAAGGCAGCACGGATACAACCCTTTACGTGCTGACGGTTTATTTTGGCGCCATTGGCATCCGCAAGACCAAATACGCGTTAAAAGTGGGCTTATTCTCGGATTTAGTCGGATTTTTGGCCGCAATTATGATCTGCATGTACATATTCAAGTAGCTCGCGCTTGTGCTTTCCCTCCCATATCGTTATGATGGAGGTTGAGGTGAAAGCATTGGAACGTTTACAGAAAATATTAGCGCAAGCGGGCGTCGCATCCCGTCGAAAATGCGAAGAGCTTATTCTTGCCGGTGCCGTTGAGGTCAATGGCGAGAAAGTGACGACGCTCGGAGTAAAAGCGGATCCGGCAACGGATGAAATTACGGTGAATGGCAAGCCGATCCGCAGCGAGAAAAAAATCTATTTGATGCTGAACAAACCAAGAGGTGTCATCACAAGCGCCAAGGATCCGCAAGGGCGCAAAGTGGTGGCTGATTTTTTGCCCGGCATCAGAGAGCGCGTGTATCCGGTCGGACGTTTGGATTACGATACGGAAGGACTGCTGCTTCTTACGAATGACGGGGAGTTCGCTAACCTCCTTACGCATCCGAGTCATCACGTGCCTAAGACCTATTACGCAACCGTAAAAGGCGTACCGCACGGATCGCTTCTGGATCAGCTGAAGAAGGGCGTTATGCTGGAGGATGGCATGACGGCGCCAGCGGAGGTCGAATATCAGGATATCGACGAAGAGAAAAATATGTCGACCATCCGCATTACGATCTACGAGGGACGCAATCGTCAGGTGCGCCGCATGTTTGATGCGATCAAGCATCCGGTTCTGAAGCTGAGACGCGTGAAATTCGGCGAACTTGGTCTTCGCACGCTAGCCAGAGGACAGTTCAGACACCTTACTCCGGTTGAGGTTAAGGAGCTTCGGGACCAGGCTCGCAAGACACATAAAGTTCATAAAAAGTAAACGGCGGCAGCGGTTATTGCCGCCCATTTTTCGTTATAATGAGTGTATTATTAGCTGACATCAATGGTGAAATGTAGGTGATGGGACGGGAATGGGCAAGTATCGAAAAACGGTGCAAATTGTCATTCTGCTTGCCGTGCTAGTTGTAGGCGGATATGCCATTGGCAATACCCTATTCGCCGCTAGGGACGAAGGGATCCCGAAGATCGGGGAACAGCCGCCCGAGTTTACGCTGGCCGATTTGCAGGGCAATACGCACAATCTTTCCGATTATAAAGGCAAGGCCGTTGTCATTAACTTCTGGGGGAGCTTCTGCCCGCCTTGCGTGAAGGAAATGCCGGAATTCGAGCGCCAGTTCGAGAAATGGAAGGACTCGGGTCTTGAGGTGCTTGCGATCAACCTAAGCGAAGATACGCTTACGGTTAACAACTTCGTGCGCAGATTTGACCTGAGTTATCCGATATTGCGCGACGTGAACCGAAAGACGGAGCGGAAATACGGGCTGGAATCCTACCCGACAACCTTTTTTGTCAAGCCGGACGGGACCATTCTGGATGTATTTGTAGGCGGGATGAGCGAGCAGGACATCGATTCCCGTGTAGACAAACTGCTGCAGTAAAGCTGACTAGGAGGTTTCACGGTGTTATCGCTACATAACACGAAATGCGAATGCGGGCATCAGAATGCGGTTGGAACGGTCTTGTGCGAGAGCTGCGGCAAGCCGCTCATGGAAGACGCAGAGAATGATGCCCCTCTTGAAATGCGTTACGACGGTGTTGCTCGCCGGTCGCAGAAGAGCAATCCGAACCCGATCGATAAAATTTGGAATTTCTTCTCGTCCGTCAAAATCGCCGTTTACTTAATCGTAATTACGCTGGTAACGGCTATGCTGGGTACGATCTACCCTCAGGAAGGGTCCTTCTTGAACAATTTCAAGCCTTCCGTGTATTACGAGGAAACCTACGGGCTGCCCGGCAAGATTTATTATAAGCTAGGCTTGTCTCATACATACGATTCATGGTGGTTTATTACGCTGCTGGTCATGATCGGCACATCGCTCGTCATCTGCAGCCTCGACCGCGTGTTGCCGCTGTATAGAGCGCTCAGCAAACAGCAAATCCGCAAGCATCTGCGTTTTATTAACAGACAAAAGGCGGTTTACAGCGGTCAGCTGGAAGGTGACGCGGAAGAATGGGTCAAGCAGTTCTCCGCGCATCTGAAGAAAAAGCATTACAAGATCCATACAGACGGTACGGCCATGCTTGCCGAGAAGAACCGTTTCAGCCGCTGGGGTCCTTATATTAATCACATCGGTCTTATCTTGTTCCTGCTGGCTATCCTTGCCCGGAGTCTTCCGGGATGGCAAATGGACAGTTACGTCAGTATTCCCGATGGCGATACGGTGCAAATCGAAGGTACGAATTACTTTGTGAAGAACGAGAAGTTCTCCGTCGAGTATTACAAGGATGAAGAACTGCCGCCCGAGCTCAAAGGAACGATCCGCGCAAAGCGTTACGAGACGGCCGCGATCCTCTATAAATGCACGGAAAATTGCGGGGACAATGCCGCAGGCGAACCGGTTCTGAAGGAAATAAAGAAACAGGAAATCCTGGTCAACCATCCTCTTAAATACGACGGAATCAAGCTGTATCAGTTCGATTACGACGTAACGCCTAAGCTGAAGAGCGTAAGCCCAGTTCTTATAAACAAGGAAACAGGAGAATCTTACGGACCGTTTGAGCTTCCGATGAAGGATGCGCCGCTGGATTATACGCTTGGGCCTTACAAAATGAAGCTTGCCGCCAATTACATGGAATTCGGTATCGGGGAAGACGGGGAACCCGTTACGCTCAGCCGGGATCCGAATGCGCCTGCTTTTATTTTCTTGATTACGGGTCCCGGCTTGCCGGAGAAAGGCCAGCCTTATATTTATTTCCCGATGCAAAAGGATAAAGAAAAGTTTGATCAGGACAAGCTTAATGCTTCCATCGCGGACAAACTGGAGATCAAGGTAAACGGCATGGAAAACGTTCATTTTGCCGAAGCCTCCACCTATCTGAATGTCCGCAAAGATAAAGCTTTGACTTATGTCTGGTACGGCGCCGCCATTTCGATGCTTGGCCTGCTGCTAGGCTCTTATTGGCAGCACCGCCGGATTTGGCTGCGCATAGATGACGGCAAGCTGTCGCTTGGCGCGCATACAAACAAAAACTGGTACGGCATGCGAGCAGACGTGGCTTACGCGCTCCGGAAATCCGGAATTGACGTAGATCCGAAGTCGCTCGATAACGGAGGGAATAACGCGTGAGTTATGTCGATTTCAGCAGCGATGCCTTTATCGCCGCCTTCTTCCTGTATTGCTTTGCATTCCTGTTCTATGTGGTAACGATTGCAGGGAAAAAATGGAGCAATCGCGATCCGATTAAGCATGAACAACGCTGGTCGCGAATTTCGTTCGTCACCTCGACGCTTGGCCTTATCGCTCATCTGACCTTCTTCTTTACACGGTGGATCGGAAGCGGCCAAATTCCGACAAGCAACATGTACGAATTTATTACCTTCCTTGGCATGGCTATTATGATCGCGTTTACAATCGTATACGCGATCTACCGCAAGCCCTTGCTCGGGATGTTCGCTTTGCCGCTGGTCGTCCTGGTTGTTGCTTATGCCTCGGTATTCCCGCAGGAAGTGCAGCCGCTTATTCCGGCGCTAAGCTCCATCTGGCTGAAAGTGCACGTAACGACCGCCGCGCTTGGCGAAGCCTTCTTCGCCGTAGGTTTTGCGGCCGGTCTGATGTACTTGCTTCGCGTGGTTGATTTCAAGCAAACCTCGAAGGAAGCTAAACGGGATCAGTTTTGGGTAGAATTCTCTTTATATACGATTGTTCTTGTCATTGGATTCATCGCGATTGTATTTATTTTCAGAGGGGCAGGGTATCAGGCTACCTTTACGCAAGAGAATGTCACGATCGACAGCAAAGGCGTGGATCACTCCTCGACGGATACGGCGGAATATACGCTGCCGCCAATCGTAAAGCCTTATAACAGCACGGCAGACCATATGGATTCTTTCCTTGGCATGGATAAGCCGCTGTTTGAAGCGCCTAGCTGGATGAAAGGCGTTAACGCCGGACGCAAGCTTAATACGGTTATCTGGTCGGTTATTGCGGGCTCGATTCTTTACGGCCTTATTCGTCTCTTGTTCCGCAAACGGATCGGCGCCGTTATTCATCCGCTTATGGGAGACATTGATCCGGATGATCTCGACGAGATCAGCTACAGGGCAATCGCCATCGGCTTCCCGGTCTTTACGTTAGGCGCGCTTATCTTCGCGATGATATGGGCGAATATCGCGTGGGGCCGCTTCTGGGGATGGGATCCGAAGGAAGTATGGGCGCTTATCTCCTGGCTGTACTACAGCGCTTATCTGCATTTCCGTTTATCGCGCGGCTGGCAGGGCAAACGTTCTTCTTGGCTCGCGGTTATCGGCTTTGTCGTCATTCTATTCACCTTGGTTGGGGTTAACCTTGTCATCGCTGGTTTACACTCCTACGCAGGCGTATAATATCTTATAGAAATTGTTTTGAAAGGAGCAACACCGCATGTCCGACTATGCAAGCCGTATTCTTGTGGTAGATGACGAGGAACGGATTCGTCGTTTGCTGAAAATGTATTTGGAGAAGGAAGGCTATTTAATCGATGAAGCGGAAGACGGTGAGACGGCGCTTCGGCTCGCTACCGTAACCGATTATGCGCTTATTCTGCTCGATGTCATGCTTCCGGGCATTGACGGCGTGGAGGTGTGCTCCCGTTTGCGGCAAGTAAAAGCAACGCCTGTAATTATGCTCACGGCCAAAGGGGAAGAAATGAACCGGGTGCAAGGATTCGAGGTTGGCGCAGACGACTATGTCGTCAAGCCGTTTAGTCCCCGGGAGGTCATCTATCGGGTGAAGGCGATTTTGCGCCGCTCGTCGGCTACGGCCTTTTTGACAAAAGAAGTGAACTCGAGCAACAACATCGTATTCCCTCATCTTGTTATCGAGCATGATGCGCACCGCGTATCGGCCGGCGGACAAGAGGTCAGCTTAACGCCAAAGGAATACGAGCTGCTTCATTACCTGGCCGTATCGCCTGACAAAGTTTTCTCGCGCGAAGAGCTGCTGAAGGATGTATGGAACTATGAGTTCTTTGGCGATCTTCGGACGGTTGACACTCATGTGAAACGTCTTCGCGAGAAATTGAACAAAGTATCGCCCGATGCGGCTTCCATGATTACAACGGTATGGGGCGTCGGATACAAGCTTGAGGTGCCGAAGTAATGAGGCTGCTTAAGCGCTGGGGGCATTTCGCCCTGCATACAGTGGTCGGGAAGCTGTGGTGGACGATTATGTTTCTCGTCGCCCTTGTCCTTGTTATTCTCGGGACGTTCCTGCTCCAGTATATCGATATTGCCTTTAAAGATTCCCAGCATCAGATAAAAGTGCTGTTTATTGTGGTGGCAATTCTTGGCTTCCTGCTATCTACGTTCTTTGCTTTCTTCTTATCGTCTAGGATTCAACAGCCTTTGCTGCAGTTGAAGAGAGCGGCGGATTCCATCGCAGGCGGCAATTATAAGACGCGGGTGCAAATCCGGTCTTCGGATGAAATCGGCGATCTGGCCAAAACCTTTAACCATATGACCGAGCAGTTAGGTACGCTGATCGATGATTTGAATCACGAGAAAGAGCATCTGTCCAGCATATTGCGGAGTATGGGGGATGCGGTGATCACGTTTGACGCCGATGGGGAGGTCATTCTGACGAACCCGCCGGGGCATATGCTGGTAAGCCGCTGGTCCGATCTGGAGATGGACATCGATTGGGAAGAGGAAGAAGCGCCTCCGTTCCACAGCGTGCCCGGCCCTCTGCGCGATACGTTTGAGCGCGTGATGCAATCCGGACGCGACTGTACCAATAAAGTACAGGTTATCAACAACGTATGGTCCGTTGTGATGGCCCCTCTGCAAAATGACGGGGTTGTCCGCGGTGCGGTTGCCGTGATCCGGAATGTAACGGAGGAGCATAAGCTTGAGAAGCTGCGCCGGGATTTTGTCGCGAACGTTTCGCACGAGATCCGAACGCCGCTCTCCATGCTGCAGGGATACAGCGAAGCGCTGCTCGACGATATCGTTGCTTCGCCGGAAGAAAGGAAAGAGCTCGTCCAGGTTATCTACGATGAATCGCTTCGGATGGGCAGACTCGTTAACGACTTCCTTGACATGGCCCGGATGGAAGCCGGTCACGTGGAGCTTAGCCTGCAGGAATTCGATCTGCGCAATGTCATCCGCCGGGTTCACCGGAAGTTCCAGGTGTATGCGAAGGAACGCGACGTCAGCTTGATTGCCGATCTTCCGGATACGCCGCTTGCCGTACGCGAAGCGGACGAAGACCGGATTGAGCAGGTATTGACGAATCTGATGGATAATGCGCTTCGTCATACGCCAGCCGGCAAATCCATTAAGATAGCAGGTCAATTGGCTGCGATCAACAACCTTAAGTTTGTAAAGCTGATTGTAGCGGATGAAGGGCAAGGGATCCCAAGCGAGGATGTGCCTTATATCTTCGAACGATTCTACAAAGCCGACAAGGCCCGCAAACGCGGTGCATCGGGCGGTACAGGACTTGGACTTGCCATCGTTAAAAACATAATTACGCAGCATAACGGCCGCATTGAAGTCGACAGCGTCCTTGGAAAAGGCACGACATTCACCTTGCTGCTGCCTGTCGAATCCAATCAATAGATGTCAATACGCTCCCTTCGGGGGGCGTTTTTTTGTTGAATGAGGGGGATTAATCTTGTTGTTCGTGGAACATGATGTGGTTTTTGTTGTTTCGCGGCGGAGTGCTTGTCGCCGGATATGGCATTTAAGGAGGGGCTGGATAGCTCGGGCACCGGGGGAACGCTCCTTCGGCCGCTGTTGCCGGTCCATTGCCTTTGATTGGAATTGGGCCGGGGGAGGCAATGGACACGACAAAGGCGGACGCTGCGCTCCGAGAGGAGCGTTCCCCCTAACCCCTCGCGAGCCCCTCGGCCGTGCGCGCTTCGCGCTGGCCGCGAAAAGACAAATGCCACACCATGAAGTGGTGTGGCGGGGGAAAAGCAAAAGCGGGGATACCCGGTAAATATCATTAGGGGATATCTATCAATTACAGATAGAAGATGGTTTTCATAGAGCTCGGGTGATAGACCAGTACGAGCTATTTATCATGTACATATAAATACAGTATATCGTTACTTATAACCAGTTCGAGTGAAGGGAGTGTATCTATGAAAGCATGAAAAGCTAGATTTCTAGATTAATAATGAAATGAGTGAGTTGAGCATGAAGAGAGGTTAGAGCATGAATGATTTAATGACGATCATTACCATTTGTACCTTCTTCCTTACGATTGGCTTTATATTCTGGAAACCCAATATTAATGAAGCGATTCCGGCATCCGTGGGAGCCGTAATCATACTTTTAACCGGAACCGTATCTTTGGCCAACCTCGGAGAGATCACGGAAACGATAAGCGGAGCAGCGATTACGATTATAGCTACGATCGTAATGGCTATCGTATTAGAAAGCTTCGGTTTTTTTCAATGGGCTGCCGAGATTTTGGTTCGGAAAGCAAGGGGATCGGGCATCCGGTTATTTTGGCTGACGAACCTATTTTGTTTTCTAATGACGTTATTCGTAAACAATGATGGCAGTATTCTCATTACGACCCCAATTTTATTAATGCTGCTTAATAGCATGGGACTTAAAAATCATCAAAAAATCCCCTATTTGATTTCCGGCGCACTTGTCGCGACAGCATCCAGCGCACCGATCGGAGTCAGCAATATTGTCAATCTCATTGCTCTCAAGATCGTTCATATGGATCTCTATATGCATACGGCGATGATGTTCGTTCCTGCTTCCCTTGGCCTCGCATTTATGACAGTTATCCTCTTTATCCTTTTTTACCGTACCCTTCCGAAAAAACTGCCTCCAGTAGCACCGTGGAGCTTAAAACCAGGCGGCCATCCACTTAAGGGAGAATCCAATGAAGTCAAAGTTAGAAGCACGAAATTCATGCGCAATGTGCTGATATTCGTTTTCTGCGTGCGTGCAAGCCTGTTTGTTGCGTCATATATTCATTTCCCGGTATCTTTGATGGCGGTTATCGGATCTGCTATACTGCTCGCTTGGCGATGGATTTATCTGAAGATTCCGCCTGTGGATATGATTAAGAAAACGCCATGGTATATACTGGTTTTTGCATTCGGGATGTATGTCATCATCTATGGCCTGCGAAATCTTGGCCTTACGGAGTGGCTTATCCAATTGTTGCAGCCGCTTGTCGCCGGCAGTCTGGTGCACGCCAGCGTCCTCATGGGACTGCTGCTGACGATCCTGTCCAACCTGTTCAACAATCACCCGGCATTAATGGTAGGAACATTGACGTTAACCAACATGGGACTTGATCCGATTACGCTTAAGATCTCTTACCTCGCAAGTGTCATCGGCAGCGATATGGGATCGCTTATCCTTCCGATAGGCACGCTTGCAACGATTATGTGGATGCACATCCTTAGAAAAGGCGGCGTAAAAATAAGCTGGGGCCAGTACTTGAAAGTTACGATAGTTGTCATACCGATTACCGTTATCGTCACGTTAATCTTGTTAAGCTTCTGGGTATCGTGGTTGTTCTGATTGCCGAATGGCTCAAGACCCTGGCGGAAAATAAAAAATGACCTTCGGGAAGGAAGGTCTCGGGATACACATCATCAGTTTATGAGAGCGTTAAGCCATAAGCTTGGGTTTTTCCGGCGCATGCTTCTCATTTAACAAAAAAGCATGTAAAAACGCCGGGCATAAGCTGATCGCAGCTTCATGCCCGGCGTTTTTTTACTAGAACAATGTAATTTCTTTTGCTGTATTCAGTTCAGGCAGGCTAGTCAATTGCTCAAGGATGTCTTTGCCTGCGTTTTTATCAACAGTAAGAACCATGATCGCGGAACCGCCAGCGAGCTGACGACCTACCTGCATCGTAGCGATGTTCACGTCGTTGTTGCCAAGAAGCGTACCAACGCGGCCGATGATGCCCGGTTTGTCGTTGTGGGAGATCAGGATCAGGTTGCCTTCCGGCGTAACGTCAACCGGGAACTTGTCGATTTGAACGACGCGCTCGCCGTAACCGGTAAGCAGTGTGCCAGCTACGATACGCTCTTCTTGTTTCGTGCGGAGCGATACCGTTACCAGGTTCGTAAAATCTTTGGAAGCCTGGGATTTTTGCTGAACGATGTTCAAGTCGCGAACTTTAGCAAGGTGCATCGAGTTAACGACGTTTACTTGGTCGGAGCCAAGGTGATGCGAGAGCACGCCTTTTACAATGTAACGAGTCAGCGGCTGTGTATCTACCTCTGCAAGCTCGCCGGAGTAACGCACGGTAATTTCCTGTACGGCACCTTCCGTAATTTGCGCAACCAGGCTGCCGAGCTTCTCGCCCAGCGAGTAGTATGGCTGCAGCTTGCTTTGCAGGTTAGCAGGGATAGGAGGCATGTTAACCGCATTGCTGAACGGCTCATTGCGCAGGATGTGCAAGACTTGCTCCGATACATCGATTGCCACGTTCTCTTGAGCTTCAACCGTGGAAGCGCCAAGATGCGGAGTTACGATGATTTTAGGATGCTTCAGGAATGGATGGTCCTCTGCAGGAGGCTCCACTTCAAATACGTCGAATGCCGCGCCGGCTACGATGCCGGCATCGATTGCTTCGACAAGGGCAAGCTCGTCGATGATTCCGCCGCGCGCACAGTTGATAATGCGCATGCCAGGCTTCATAACTTCGAATTGTTTCTTGCCGATCATGTGACGGGTTTCCGGAGTAAGCGGAGTATGAACCGTCATGAAGTCCGCGTTGCGAACGATTTCGTCAACGGTAGCCAGCTTAATGCCAAGCTTCTCTGCACGCTCTTCCGTCATGAACGGGTCATAACCCATGATTTCCATGCCAAATGCTTTAGCGCGTTTTGCAACTTCGCTGCCGATACGGCCCATGCCAAGAACACCAAGGGTTTTGTTGCGAAGCTCAACGCCCAGGAACGATTTACGGTCCCAAACGCCGCCAACGGTTTTCAGGTAGGCTTGCGGGATGTGACGGGCAACCGCCATCATCATGGCAAAAGTATGCTCACAGGTTGTAATCGTATTGCCGTCTGGTGCATTGATAACGATAATACCGCGTTGAGTTGCTGCTTCCAAATCGATATTGTCTACGCCTACGCCTGCGCGGCCTACAACCTTGAGCTGTTTGCCTGCTTCCATAATACGCGGTGTTACGCGTGTCTGGCTGCGCACGAGCAGGGCGTCGTATTCGCCGATAATGCTCACCAATTCGTCTTCGCTTAGTCCGGGCTTTTTGTCGACTGCTACATCTTGCGCGTCTACAAGCTGTTGAATGCCCAGATCACTGATGGGATCCGATACTAACACTTTAAACATATGTAGATTGCCTCCTAAAATTTTTGTGAAGTGCCGACATAAGGAGCAAACAGGGGTTTGCTTCTTATGTCGGCACTTCACGTCCATTTGTATTCTGATCGTTGTTGCTAAAACAAAAAACCCCGTCCCGGCACAGTAACGAGAGCGAGCCGGACGAGAGGTTCGTCTAAATTGCGGGCAATCGTAAATGGCAGTTGTTGTCTCCGATGTGTGAAAAAAAGCACGATTTATATCAATACGAAACGTGATTAAACCGATATGGACAACCGTTATTATTTTATAGCAAGGTGGTGGACAAATGCAATGTATAAACTTGATCAAATGTGAAATTTTCGTTATGATTCAAAGCATTACAAGAGATATTAAGAGGTCAGGGGAGAGAAAGGCATTGATTGAGTGGAAGGAATTGGATCCGGAGCTGCTGCTGCGCATGCTTGCGGACGGACAGATTGAACCGGAGCAAATCATCGACGTACGCGAAGCTTACGAATGGGATTATTATCATCTGGAATCATCCCGGTTAATACCCATGAATACGATCCCCTACAGTCTCGGAACCATTTCGGACGACAAACCGTTATATATAGTATGCGCGCATGGGGTACGCAGTGCGGCCGTTTGCAATTATTTAGAAGAACAAGGCTACGGCAACCTCCACAATGTTACCGGCGGAATGGCTGCCATAGCCTCGTTGCAAGGGTTTCAATACGATTAAAAAAGCTTAAGTTAAGAGAAGAACGGTAGCTGAGGCAGAAGATCTTTATTGTAGAGCTTCGAGCGATTCTCGGTGAAGTCCCCGCTGCGGACGGCCTCCGTATCGATCAGCAGATCGGCAATTGCGGATACCGTCTTCAAATTCAGCTTCGCGGACTGGCCGGAAGCGATAAAATCATCGATGCGGCTTGTCAGATCCTGCGGATAATAAGCCGTGAATTGCTGACGCGAAGCCATTTGATCCGCCATCAGCTTGTTTTTCACGATCAGAGGCAGGCTTGACCATTTGTTGATTTCGATTACCTTAGGCATTGTATAATTAGCAGGGATGTTTGGTTCAACCGTTGCTCCCCATTTCATCATGGCGGTGTAGTAAGCTTGTTGAGCAGCCAGTGCCTGCTTGACCGCAGACTGGTAAGAACCCAATTGCTTAATGCTGTTTTGAAGCTTGGCTGCATCCCCGGATTTCGAGCTTGCAGCCGCTGCCTTCGCTGCCTGTTCGAATTGCTCCAGACTTCTGATATAATTCGTTTGGGCATCGCCGAGAAGCGGGGACTTCTGCATATCGAAATTGGAAGCCGCGGTTCTTTTCGAGCGGGCGAGCTCCGCTAAATTTTTTAGGGTAGACGAAGCGCTGCCGCCTTGGCCTTTCGCGAAGTCGTCCATCGCATCATCCCATTCGGATTGAAATTCACGGTAAGACAAAAATACGGTATGATAGAAAGAGACAAGATCCTGCTGCTGATAGGGGCTGCTTTTTTGAACCGCTGCCGCCTGCAATTCTTTCATTTCGTACTTGGTTTCCGTTTTGGACGTTCCGAGCTTTACGCCGTAGAAGAATGCACCAACCGCGCAGACGAGCATAAAGACAAACCCCAAACTAAATATCATTGCGGAACGAGGTAAACGTTTCTCCATCACAAATCTCCTTCTATGTATTAGATATGCCGTCGTTTGTGCCCTATCAGTATAGGTGAAATGATCATAAAAGGAAATATGACCTACTTAGACAGGCGGGAAGCTATGAAAAAATTCGATCTCCGTAATATCCGCGTGCGTCAACTATCCGTAGATGAGATAGACGACCGCATGCTGCTAGTAAATCTTTACGTTACGCAAGCGATTACTATTATTATCGGTTTGGTGTGGGCATTATTTCAGCGTTCCAATCCATTTCTGTTGTTGCAATTTCCCGACAGCCTCTCTTTTTTATGGTGGGGACTGGGATTAGGCGCCGCCGTCATTGCCGTTGACCTGCTGATTTCCAGATGGGTACCGGAGGAAGCAACCGATGACGGCGGTATTAATGAACGGATATTCAAGAACAGACCGGTGTGGCATATTGCCGTTATTTCGTTAGTGGTCGCCATTTGCGAAGAGGTATTGTTCCGGGGGGCTGTGCAGCACTCTTTTGGACCTTATTGGACAAGCATTATTTTTGCTGCCATTCATGTCCGTTATTTAAGGCATTGGATCCCAACGGGTCTTGTCTTTTCGATTAGTTATGGGTTAGGCTGGATTTATATCCAGTCGGGAACCTTGTGGGCACCGATTGTTGCGCATTTCCTTGTGGATTTCATTATGGGGCTGATTATCCGATTTAGGAGGGAGCAAACAGAGCAGTGATGAGCAGAGTGGAGAAATTCGGTAGCTCAAGAGGAAGAAGACAACATGAACAGGCGGCAGTTCAGCCTGGCATCGCGACCGACACGAATGCAGAGGCGCTGCCGCCTAGACGTAAAGTACACCCTTCCAATTCCTATAAAGTGACCAAATGGTATTATAATGTATTATTTTTATTATTCGTTTGTCTGGTGGCAGGGCTGTTCTGGTATGGCGTCCGGTTTACGGACTGACCTGAATCGTCTCGGGATCGATAAAGGAATACCCCTTATCCTCAAGCTTTGCGAGCAAGCCGTCGAGCGCGGCAGCCGTCCATTTTAATTCGTGCATTAGAATATTGGCGCCGGGATGAAGCTGCTCCAGCACATTGCCGATTACTTTGTCCGGATCGCCGGGAGCTTTCTGCTCCCAATCGAGTGAACCATTCGACCACGTCATGAACAGCATGCCGTGGTTTTTTGCTGCTTCCTTCACCGTATCTCCGCCGGACCCGTAAGGCGGCCTGAAAAATTTCGGTTCCTTGCCGGTTAAGGCTTTAACCTCTGCTTGGACATCCGCAATTTGCGTCTCCACCTTGCCAGGTTCCTCTTTCTTAAGATCGATATGGTCCCAGGAATGATTGCCGATCGTCTGGCCGCGGTCATGGATCAGCTTTAACAGCTCGGGGTGCTGCTTCACTCGATAGCCGTTAACGAAAAAAATCGCTTTTGCCTTGTGCTTGTCCAAGGTATCAAGCAGGCTGTTTATCACCTCTTCATTATGGGGAGCATCGTCAAAGGTAAGCAAAACGGCTTTTTTAGATGCAGTTGCCTCGTTAATAGGGACGAATCGGTAGACTGCAGTCATTTTATACAGCGGCGCCATGACCTTGGGAGAAGGACTGGGCTCTGCCGCGGGAGTTGCCGAAAGCGCCGGGGTTTCAGGGGCAGGCAATGTCTGCCGTCCCGGCGGTGACTGGGCGTCTGCCGAATGGGCAGTAGGTAGTGCGTTTGCGCTTCCGGTGGTCGTCTCGGACGCTGAACCGCAAGAGGTCAATAGGGCTGTAAGGGCAAAAACGGCACAGAGCGTATTCATCGTTGTTTTCGTCATTGGTTTTCCCGCCTTGTTGTCAATTGTTGGCTAGTCTAAAGCCATATTACCATAACAAGCGGTACCGATTCCTATTTCCGCTTTCCTTAATTTGTGGAGGATGCCGCAGGTTTTGAGGGAGAAAATAAATGTTGCAACTATCCCCGAAGGAGGTAACGAAAGCCATGAGAATCGGCGGGTTTATGTTAGGCGCCGTCGCAGGACTTGCGGCAGCCGTGTACGTATCACGCAAAAGACCAGGTATGGCGGCGTGGGCATCCAGCTCGCTTGCGGGCGCATGCTCATCCATTGGCAGAAGTGCCGCATCGATGATGATGAGACGAGGAATGAATAAAGCAATGGCGGCAACCAATATGGCCCCAAAGCATTCAGACGATACCGCCGGAAAGCAAGGAGGAGGCTGGGAGCAGGTTGAGAAGCTGATCAACAACGATCCCGGACTTAAGGAGCAGGCGAGCCAGATCATGGCGGAATCGTCTTTCAAGCCGCATTAAATGAAGCTGTTTTTGGAATCGGTTGATGTACGCGCCTTAGCCGGGTGCTGCACAAACGATTCTTTTTTTGCCTATTTTAGGTGCAATCCGGGGACAGACATGTTAAAGTAAATACATAGTACGATTTGATCATTTTTGATCTTTTTGATCTTTTTGATCACATCCTGCTAATAATTTCATACGCTGTTTACAACAGATGCTGCAGAGGAGGGATCCTGTCATGAAAATCGAACGGCTTAGTCAGGACAAGATACGGATTTTCCTGACGTTCGACGACCTGCTCGAGCGTGGGATCCAGAAGGAGGACATGTGGCGCGAAATTCCCAAAGTACACGATCTTTTCAGTGAAATGATGGAACAAGCATACAGTGAACTTGGTTTCGATGCCAGCGGCCCTCTTGCGGTCGAAGTGTTTGCACTCCCCGCCCAAGGTATGGTGGTGATTGTCACCCGTGGCAAGATGAACGGTCATTCCGATGAACGGGCAACCGATGATGAAGACACGGAAGACGAGATATACGAGATGGAAGTTACGATGGAGCAGAGCGATATCGTGATGTATTCATTCCGGGATTTTGAGGATGTCATTAATGTATGCAAACAGCTCCAGGCAGCTTCGCTTACAGAGGATGGACGCTTGTATTCCTACAACGGAAAATGGATCCTGGCCCTTGAACCGGCTTTGATCGAGACGGCGCGCCATAACGCGGTTATCGCGCTGCTAGCCGAATACGGAGAAGCGACATCCGTTACCTACGCGATGCTGGAGGAGTACGGCAAGGTTATTATGCCATCTCAAGCTGTCCGGGAAATTTGCACTCATTTCTATAATTGAGCAGCACATGAATGTGGAGCATCGGCAGACAATATTGTCTGCAGGTGCTCTTCTTGCATGTTCTGGCCCCCTTTTGGAATATCGTGATGTATACACGCTCATATTACAAGTAGACAAAGGCGGGTGAACTTGAAATTATGGCGGATAACAACGATGTGCTCAAATCAACACAGGTAGTTATTGAAGAAGCCCTATTGAAGCTTGGCTATAAAGAGGATATGATTGAACTCTTAAAGGAACCGATGCGTATCTTGAGCGTCAGGATACCCGTCAAGATGGATGACGGGAAGACGAAGGTGTTTACCGGTTACCGGGCTCAGCATAACGATGCGGTTGGTCCAACAAAAGGCGGAGTCCGCTTCCATCCGGCCGTAACGGAGAACGAAGTAAAGGCTTTATCCATCTGGATGAGCCTGAAATGCGGAATCGCCGATCTGCCTTATGGCGGAGGTAAAGGCGGAGTTATCTGTGATCCTAGAAAAATGTCTTTCGGGGAGCTGGAACGGCTCAGCCGCGGATACGTCCGCGCCGTGAGCCAGATTGTGGGTCCGACGAAAGACATCCCGGCTCCTGATGTCATGACGAATTCGCAAATTATGGCATGGATGCTAGATGAATACAGCCGGATTAGGGAATTCGACTCACCCGGTTTCATTACCGGGAAGCCAATCGTGCTCGGCGGCTCCAGAGGACGGGAGACGGCTACGGCACGCGGCGTTGTCATTATGATTCATGAGGCGCTTGCCCTTAAAGGCATAGAGCTGAATAAGGCGAGAATTGTCATTCAAGGCTTCGGCAATGCCGGAAGTTACCTTGCCAAATTCATGCATGAGGCCGGTGCGCGCGTAATTGGTATATCCGATGTGAACGGAGCGTTGTATAATGAAGATGGATTAGATATTCCTTACTTGCTCGACCGTAGAGATTCCTTCGGCAATGTAACGAATCTATTCCCCCAGACGATATCCAACACCGATCTGCTCGAGCTGGAATGCGATGTGCTTGTACCTGCTGCCATCGAGAATCAGATTACCGAGGATAATGCTCCGCGTATCAAGGCGACTATTGTCGTAGAAGCGGCTAACGGCCCTACGACACTCGAAGCGACTAGGATTTTAACCGAACGGGGCATTCTTCTTGTTCCGGATGTTCTGGCAAGCGCCGGAGGGGTTATCGTTTCTTATTTCGAATGGGTCCAGAATAATCAGGGCTTTTACTGGGATGAACAAGAAGTGGATGACCGGCTGCGCGTCATGATGATCCGCGGCTTTAACCAAGTATATGAGATTCATAAATCAAGAAATGTGAACATGCGGCTTGCCGCCTATATGGCAGGCGTACGCAAAATGGCAGAGGCGGTGCGTTATCGCGGCTGGGTGTAACCGGCGGCTGCGCAGCCGCCGGATGCCTGGGAGGTGAAACATCGAATTGCTATTGTTTTCTGTGCTGACTGCCGCGGTGGCTCCGGGTATATCGCTGCTTACGTATTTGTATCTGAAGGACCGTTATGACGCAGAGCCGATTCATATGGTCGTTCGCATGTTTCTGCTCGGCGTCCTCATTGTCGTGCCGATTGTAGTCATCCAGCGAGGGCTGCAGCTTTGGTTCGGCGACCATCAGCCCATGCTGTTCTCTTTTGTGGAGTCGGCGGGCATTGAGGAATTTCTGAAATGGTTCGTGCTCTACCATATGATTTACAACCACACGGAGTTCGACGAGCCGTATGACGGGATTGTCTACGCCGCTTCGATCTCGCTTGGCTTTGCAACGCTGGAAAATGTATTGTACGCGATTTACTCGCCGGCCACGTTCGGAACCTTGCTCATGCGCGCGCTGCTGCCCGTCTCCGGGCATGCGCTGTTTGGCGTCATGATGGGTTATTACGTCGGCAAGGCGAAGTTCGCTACTTCATCCAAGCGCAATATTTATTTGACGATTTCGTTAGGTCTTCCGTTGCTGCTGCACGGTACGTACGACTACATCATGATTTCGTTCAAAACCAACTGGATTTACGTCATCATTCCGTTTATGGTGGCCTTGTGGGTATGGGGCCTCCGTAAAATGAACCGTGCCAATTCGCGCTCGCCGTTCCGCTTCATCAGCCGCGAAGATGAGGTTAAATTGTAAGCCTTTCGTCTATAATGACTAGTAATAATTGTTAATTGACGGAGGCAAGGAATGGAACCGAGAGTTAAGGTAACGATCCGGTGCAACGTATGCGGCGAGAAGTTTGTACTTCGCGGCAAACGGGAAAAAGGAATGATCGACACCGGCTTCAAGCAATGTATTTGCAACAATACAAACGACCTCGATATCGAGGAACACAGCATTTGACACAGATGCATAAAGCTCCCTTCCGCAAACCAAACTAACGCTAGGTTTTGCAGAAGAAAGGAGCTTTTTTGTTATGTACAAACGTCTAAGCGCGGTGTTGTTCCCCATCATGACGCTTTTCTTAATCGGCTCAGTGTATTGGGGCTATCAAGAGCACCAAGAGAAAAACTCGATTCTCATAAAGGCCGAAAACCAATACCAGCGTGCTTTCCATGATCTCACCTATCATGTCGAGCAGCTGCATCAGCAGCTCGGCAACACGCTGGCGGTCAACTCCACCTCCCAAAGCTACCATCGCAAAGGGCTAGTTAACGTGTGGCGTCTGACAAGCCAAGCACAGAACGAAATCAACCAGCTTCCTTTGACAATGCTGCCTTTCAACGAAGCGGAAGACTTCTTGTCGCATATTTCCAATTTTGCCTACAAAACTTCCGTGAGGGATTTGACCAAGCAACCTTTGTCCCAAGACGAATTCAAGACGCTGAAAACCTTGTATGCCAAATCGGAGGATATCTCCAAGGATTTGTATAAAATGCAGGAGAAGGTGCTGAGCGACCATCTGCGCTGGATGGACGTCGAGGTAGCTCTCGCAAAGCAGAACTCGCCAAATGACAATACCATTATCGACGGGTTCAAAACGGTAGACAAAAAGGTAAGCGAGTACCCTGAGATCAACTGGGGTCCTTCGGTCGCAAGCATGTACCAGAAGCGTACCATCAATATGCTTAGCGGCAGCATGGTTACGGCGGAGGACGTGAAAAATCGCGTAACAGACTTCCTCGGCACGAAGCCTGCGGACATCCGCGTGGTCGAGAATGGCAAAGGCACGGAGTATTCTTCGTACTCCGCTACGGTAACAGAGCCGAAGTCGGGCCGAAAGCTGCAGATGGATTTTACGCAAAGAGGCGGCAAGCTCATCTGGTTTATGGATTCCCGGGATATTGGCGAGAAAAAGCTAGGTCAGAGAGAGGCCCAAGCTTCTGCTGAGCAGTTTTTGAATGACCATGGGTTTAAAGGCATGAAGGCGGTCAGCTACAACATGTTTGATAATACGGGCGCCTTTACCTTTGTCAGCACGCAGAACGGCGTTCTTATCTATCCGGAGAAGCTCACCGTCAAGGTTGCGCTGGATAATGGAGAAGCGGTGGGTCTTCAGGCGAATGACTACGTGTACGAGCAGCATAAGCGCAGCATTCCGGCAGCCAAGCTGTCCAAAGCCGAAGCCCGCAAAGCGCTTAATCCCGAATTCAAGGTAGCAAATGATCAGATGGCCCTGATCATGAACGAATTGGGCGAAGAAACCTTGTGTTACGAATTTACGGGCGGCATTAACGGCAGCGATTACCGGATTTACATCAATGCGGAGAGCGGTGTCGAAGAAGCGATAGAAGAGCTGTCACCTCTCGACAAACGGACAAGTTCCGGCAAATAACGATATGGCTCCCCTCAAATTGACGTGTTATAATAAACACCAATATGGGAGGGGAGCCAATTGTTGCCTAGAGTAAACCAAATGTTGTTTTTCGAGATCGCGTCTGCTGATGAAGAAGAGGCAGCTGTAGAATACAAAGCGAGAATTGCGGATGAGCTGGAAGACGGTTTACTTATCGAGAATCCGCTTAATATCACATCGGGTCGGATGAAACGGCTTTATTTGGGGGACGAGCTGTCGGTTTATTACGTATCCGATGAGGGTATAAAGCATTATTTCGACTCGCATGTCATTGGCTTCCGGGACGATGTCGTTAAGCTCATCAAGATCCGCAAGCCGGATCCCGAACGGATTACAAAGATCCAACGCCGGCATTTCCTTCGCGTGTCCGCTGATCTTGAGATCGCCGTAAACCTGTCGGGCAATGTCCGCTTCGTTACGGTTACCGACGATGTAGGCGGCGGAGGGATTTCCTTCCTGTGCGACGGGAAATGGCCGATTACATCCGGCATGGAAATGGACTGCTGGCTGTTGATTCCCTATAAGAACGGTACGCTTGAGCATGCCTCCTTCAAGGCGGAGGTTGTAAGGGTAGTTGATCTCGCCACGGGACGCAAGCAGGTTATGAGCAAATTTATTGCCATCAGCGACAGCGAACGGCAAAAAATAATCAGATTCTGCTTCGAAAGACAGCTGGAATTCCGCGGAAGATAACGCTGCATAAAGTAGACGCCGTCTACGCATCCTATTCGGAAAAGACAGGAAAAGGATGGAAGCGGCGATGCGGATTGCAGAGGACGAAGAAGAGTTGAAAAAGCAAATGGATGCCGTGTCGAAACGGCTGGTCCGATTTGCTTTTATACTTATAATCGGCGTGGTGTTAACGCAAATTTTGCTTCAAAATGACATGGTTCGACATTGGGTGACAGCCGTCGAGCATTGGGAAGGCGAGGCTTACCGTTAGCTTGCTAAGCCCTAAGGAACAGCGTTTTCGGGCAATTGCCGTTTTTGCATCTGCGTATATTGTGTGGTATAATTTTCACGATCGCAGGCGGTGCCTGCTTTTTTCTTGAAATTCTAAGTTTTTCTTGGAATTTGCCGGAAATGATACATATTCCCGGTTATTATCAAATGGGCTGCGGCCTATTTGGTCCGGCCAAGCCGTTTAATGCCTGAGAAGCAGAAGCCCGCATCAGCATTCGGCCAGCCGTTTGATTAAGCTTAGGCTATCGATGCAAGAATCAACACGAACAGCCTGAACCGGGCTGCCAGTGTGTTAATTCTTTTGAGGAGGTAGAATGTTGGTGATGCAGCAAGACGGTGACAGCGACCGGATCAACATTGCGATAGACGGTCCTGCTGGTGCAGGAAAGAGTACGGTCGCACGCAAGGTTGCCGAACAGCTAGACTACATCTATATCGATACGGGAGCGATGTATCGGGCTGTTACACTTAGTGCCCAGAGGGCGGGAATTGAGCCTCGGGACAATGAAAGACTGGCTAAGCACGCAAGGACGCTGGATATCAAGCTGGCGCCGGGCGAGAAAGGTCAAGCCGTCTTTTTGAATAGCGAGAATATAACGGATCTGATCCGTTCCAGGGAAGTCACGCTTGCCGTCTCGCATATCGCGGCAAATGAAACAGTTAGAGAATTGCTTAGCAAGCTTCAGCGGCAATTGGCAGAGCGCAAAGGCGTTGTCATGGACGGCCGGGATATCGGCTCGCATGTGCTGCCGAACGCTGAATTGAAAATTTTCCTCACCGCATCCGTACAAGAACGCGCACAGCGTCGCTACAAAGAGATTGCGGGAACGCAGTCGATTACCTTGGAGCAGCTTGAACGGGAAATTGCGGAACGCGACCGCCTGGATGAGCAACGCGAGATTTCACCGCTCATTTGCGCGAAGGACGCAATCGTTCTGGACAGTACGTCGATGTCAATCGATGAAGTTGCGGCTTCCATTGTGAAATTAAGCCGAACCAAATTGGCGGAGGCGAAGTAAACTAATGTTATACGGCATTTTTAAAGCAGTGTTTAATGTCCTTTACGGATTATTGTTCCGCCTTGAAGTCCGGGGATTGGAGAATATTCCGAAGGAAGGATCCGTGATCCTGTGTTCCAACCATATCAGCCTGCTTGATCCTCCTGCTGTCGGCATCAGGGTGCCGCGCAAGGTTCACTATATGGCCAAAGCCGAGTTGTTCAAAATCCCGGTATTCGGACCTTTGATTCGGGCATGGGGCGCGTTTCCCGTAAAACGGGGCGTCGGCAAGGATGCGATCCGCTCCGCGCTTAACCTTCTTGGCGAAGGAAAAGTGATGGGGATATTCCCGGAGGGCACGCGTAACAGCGACGGCGCAGCGGCAAAGAAGGGCGCAGCGATGATTGCTTACCGCAGCGGAGCAGCAATTATTCCCGTAGCGGTAGTAGGCCATTATAAGCTTTTCCGTAAAATGAGAGTTTTCTACGGCAAACCGGTTGATATTTCTGCTATCATAAATGAATCCTCGCCGGATAAGCTGGACCTTATTACGGATGCCATTATGTCTCGCATTTATGAGATGATTGAGAAGAACAAATAAAAGGTGTTTTAAATACTGCTTTTCATCGTGAAAGCGGATTTAAATAAAGTTGGGGTATGAATTGAGGAGGTTATTTCCATGTCAGAAGAAATCAATGTTCAAGACCAAGCAGCAATGGACAACTTTGTGTCCTTGAAAAAAGGCGATACTGTAAAAGGTACAATCATCAAAATCGATGATAACCAAGCTTATGTAAGCCTTGGATATAAATATGACGGCGTCATTCCGGTTCGCGAGCTTTCCGCGGTGCAGCTGGATAACGCAAACGATGCCGTTCAAGTTGGCCAAGAGGTTGAACTTAAAGTCGTCAGCATCGACGACGAGAAAGAAAAGCTGGTTCTGTCGAAGCGTCTGATCGACGGTGAGAAGGCTTGGGATGTTCTGCAAAGCCGCTTCGAAAGCGGAGAAGTATTCGAAGTAGCGGTTGCTGACGTTGTAAAAGGCGGCCTCGTGGCTGACGTTGGCGTACGCGGCTTCATTCCTGCTTCCATGGTAGAGCGTCATTTCGTTGAAGATTTCAGCGATTACAAAGGCCGCACGCTCCGCGTTAAAGTGAAAGAAATCGACCGCGAGAACAACAAAGTGATCCTGTCTGCAAAAGACGTGCTGGACGCTGAGTTCGAGCAAAACAAACAACAAGTCATTGCTGGCCTGCAAGTTGGCGCGCAATTGGAAGGCACTGTGCAACGCCTGACGCCGTTTGGCGCTTTCGTGGATATCGGCGGCATCGACGGTCTGGTTCACGTATCCGAGCTGTCCTGGCAGCATGTTGCTCATCCGAAGGATGTTGTATCCGAAGGCCAAAAGGTTACCGTTAAAGTACTTAAAGTTGATCCAGCGGCAGGCAAAATCAGCCTGAGCATCAAAGCTGCTCAACCGGGTCCTTGGGAATCCGCTTCCGGCCAATTCAACGTTGGCGACATCGTAACGGGTACGGTTCGCCGCCTTGTTACTTTCGGCGCATTCGTTGAAATCGCTCCGGGCGTTGAAGGCCTTGTGCACATCTCGCAAATCGCTCACCGTCACATCGCAACTCCTTTCGAAGTTCTGAAAGAGGGCCAAGAAGTGCAAGCGAAAGTGCTTGATTTCAACCCAGCTGAAAAACGCGTAAGCCTGAGCATCAAAGAAACGGAAGAAGCTCCAGAGCAGCCGGCTGCTTCTGAGCAAGCTCCTAAAGCAGGCAGACCTCAACGCGAGCGTACTCCTCAGGTTAAGCCGGAAGATCTGGGCAATAACCCGAATGTCAGCTTGAACAGCTCCAGCATGAGCTACTCGCTGGCAGAGCGTTTCGGCGATAAGCTGAGCAAATTGAAATAATTTAATATCGATGTAATTAGAGAGGCTGTTCCTGATGATGTGTTAATCAGGAACAGCCTCTTTTTCTATTCCGGAATTGTCAAATACGGGAATAGCACCTTTTATTTGGAGCATAATAGGTCAACGAGAGGTGATTCTGCGAGTGAATGCCGGATATATTTCAATCTGGATAATGCTAATGGCTTTTATTTTACTATCAACGGGCTGGTCGGATTTTGTCGGATTAACGATTAAGCATAAAAGATGGGCTTTTGTCGCACTTGCCGCGTGTGCGGCGCTTCAGCCGATACAAGAAACCTTCCGGCTTGGACCCGTGCAGCTTCATGTTTTTGCGGGTACGATCCTGATTATGCTGATCAGCCTGCTTGCGATGCGCGGGCCGCTTGTATGGGATTCGCGCGGCTATCTTCTTATCTGCGCCTTGCTGGCCGGGATGATCTGGGGGAGCGTAAGGAAGATGTACAGCGTTGATCCCGTGTTCTTCTGGCTTGATCCGATGCTTGACGGTCCCGTTGTTGCCGGCGTGCTGGCAGCGGCTTTCTCTTCGAAGGGGCAGCATCAATTAACCGTCCTGCTGTATGCCGGCGCTGCAGCAGAGCTTGTTCATGCCTTGCTGCAGCGCGGAGTTTACGAGGCGTCCGTCGGTTCGCTGCAGTGGTGGGACAGCATCTGGATTGCCTTTGTCGCTGCGCGCCTGATCAGCTTGCTGTTTATGCTCGTTCGCGCCGGCGTTACACGATTTATAGCCATACCCTGGCGCAATAAAGGAGGAAGCTCACCCGAATGAATGCTTATCTTGTTGAGCACAAAATGCTGTTAGGCGTATTGCTCGGAATTGTATTCGGCATTGTATCACGGCTTCTTATGCTGACTACGGATTACAGGCAGTATCCGACTTATCCTCACGGGCGGATTATCCATATCTCCCTTGGCGTTATTGCCGCTGCGCTCGGTGCGGTTGCCGTTCCCGCCCTTTACAATAAGGACTATACGGCGATTACCTTCTTGTCGCTTGCCGCTCAGCAATTCCGCGATGTGAGAAAGATGGAAAGAGAGACCTTGACCAAAATCGACGAACTGGAGCTTGTCAGCCGAGGCTCCACGTACATTGAAGGCATTGCCATGGTGTTCGAGGGACGGAACTATCTTGTTATTATGACGGCATTGGTAACAAGCCTGTTCTCAATCATCTGGAACATCTATTTAGGCTTTGTCGGCGGGATCCTATCCTTGCTCTTTGTCCGATTTCTGAAATCGGGCAAAACGATATCCCACATTTGCCGCACGGAGGGGGCGGAGGTTCGAGTTGACGGTCCGGATCTGTTCGTTGGCGACATCTATATCATGAACGTGGGCCTGCAGTCGAATCAGGAGATCATCAAAGAGCGGGGAATGGGCTTTATTCTGACTCCCTATAATCCGAATGGAAAAGTAACGATTGGCAACTTGGGCCAAAGACAGGCAATCCTGTACGATCTGTCCACGATTCTTGGCGTATACCGGGATGACGGAGAGCCGGCGCTTATTCCGATGGCCAAGCTGGATATGAAGGACGGCCGTCTTGCCGTATTTTTCCTGCCGCAGGAGAGAGATATGTCCAAAGCGCTCCAGATTATCAACAAGGTGCCGATCCTGGAGTCCGCCGTTCGCATGCCTACGGAAGCTTCGGTTAATAAGGAGGCTCCAAACAATGGCTAAGATCATCGCGGTTGTAACCACTCAGCACGAGAAGGTTGGCGGAGGCGCGCCTATTTTCATTGAACCGGATGAGAAAGCGATGCAGCAGACCGCCTTCCTGCTCGAAAAAATATTGGATGCCAGCGCGCACGATTTGAAAAACGGCACGATTGTCATTGTAAACCATCATTAAAAGATGAAAAGTTCGCCAAGAACGTTGTTTTTTGCTATGATGATAGTCGTGAGTATTTCTGAAGGAGTGAGCATTGACCTATGGCAAGACCCGTTATTGCAATAGTTGGTCGCCCGAATGTGGGCAAATCCACCATTTTTAACCGGGTGGTTGGCGATCGGCTGGCAATCGTTGAAGATAAACCGGGCGTAACCCGGGACCGTCTTTATAGCCCAGGAGAATGGAATGGTAAAGCATTCAGCATCGTTGATACAGGCGGTATTGAAATCGATGGCGAAGATGAAATTATGAAATCCGTCCGCATGCAAGCGGAGCTTGCTATTGAGGAAGCGGACGTCATTATCTTTATGTGCGACGCGAAAGCAGGCGTTACGCATGCGGATGACGAAGTGGCGCAAATGCTGTTCCGTTCCCATAAGCCGGTCGTTCTCGCTGTAAACAAAGTGGACAACCTGAACCGGATGGACGAAATTTACGAATTTTACGGCTTGGGCTTCGGTACTCCGATTGCGGTATCCGGCTCGCATGGCCTCGGAATCGGCGACATGCTGGATGCGGCGATTGAGAAGCTTCCCGAGCTTGAGGATGACGGCTATGACGACGATGTTATCCGCGTAGCCTTGATCGGCCGCCCGAACGTCGGCAAATCGTCGCTTGTTAACGCGCTGCTTGGGGAAGAGCGTGTTATCGTCAGCAACGTTGCCGGAACTACCCGCGACGCGATCGATACGCCGTTCGAGCGCGACGGCCAGAAGTACGTGCTGATCGACACGGCCGGCATGCGCAAGCGCGGCAAGGTTTACGAGTCTACGGAGAAATACAGCGTAATGCGCGCGTTAAAAGCAATCGAGCGTGCCGATGTTGTGCTCGTTCTGATTAATGGCGAGGAAGGCATCATCGAGCAGGATAAGCATATCGCCGGTTATGCGCATGAAGCGGGCAAGGCTTCGATCTTTGTCGTGAACAAATGGGATGTTGTCGAGAAGGATGACAAGACCATGCAGGAATTCACGCAAAATATCCGCGACCACTTCCTGTTCATGACTTACGCGCCAATCGTCTTTTTGTCTGCGAAGACAAAACAGCGCTTGCACAAGCTGCTGCCAGTCGTAAATCATGTATCGGAACAGCATGCCATGCGTATTCAGACCCATCTGCTTAACGATGTCGTGTCTGACGCGGTTGCTTACAATCCGCCTCCGACGGATAAAGGCAAGCGTCTCAAAATCAATTACGTGACTCAAGTGGCGACCAAGCCGCCTACCATCGTTATCTTCGTTAACAATCCGGAGATGATGCACTTCTCGTACGAGCGGTATCTCGAGAACAAGATCCGCGCGGCATTTGATTTTGAAGGAACGCCTGTCCGTTTGTTCACAAGAAAGAAATCGGATGAAGATTAGGGGAGAAGAAGCTTGATATACGCTGTAATCGCGGTTGTTCTGAGTTATTTGCTCGGCTCGGTATCGTTTAGCATCGTAATCGCAAGACTGGTGAAGGGCATAGATATCCGGGAGCATGGGAGCGGCAACGCAGGCGCTACCAATACGATCCGGGTTCTTGGAAAAGGGCCGGGGCTGCTTTGCTTCGTGCTTGATTTTGGTAAGGGGATTGCCGCGGTATTTATCGGTCGCTGGCTCGGATTGGACGGCGTTGACTGGACGCCCGCAATATGCGGCCTTGCGGCGATAATGGGACATAACTGGCCGATTTATTTCAACTTCAAAGGCGGCAAAGGAATTGCGACCACGATTGGCGCAATTGCGGCGCTTGCCTTTGTACCGGCTCTGATCGCCGGAGTAGTTACGATTATCGTCATTGCCATCACCCGTTACGTATCGCTTGGATCGCTTATTTTCGCGGCTTTGACTCCCGTACTTATTTCGATTTTCTTTTATTCCGCGCCTGTATTAACAGTCAGTCTCATTCTATGCGTATTCGCGTTTGTACGGCATCGTACGAACATTGTTAAGCTGCTGCAAGGAACAGAGAACAAGCTTGGTGCTAAGAAAGGGTCGTGATCGGAAGGATGTCGCAAGTAAAGTCGGAACGTAAAGGGCGTGCGGCGGTATTGGTGGCAGGCAGCTGGGGAACCGCGCTTGCCGCCGTACTGGCCGGCAATGGTTACGATGTACAACTGTGGACACGGTCTGCCGAGCATGCGGACCAGATGAATGCCAGTCATAAGAACGAGAAGTATTTGCCTGGCGTTGATCTGCCGGCGTCGCTCCATGCGACAACGGACATGCAGGAAGCTCTCAGGGATGTGGAGCTGGCTTTATTTGTCGCCCCTTCATCGGCAATGCGGGCGGTTGCGAAGCAAGCCGCTCCTTATTTGGCGAAAGAGACTTTGGTCGTCCATGCGACAAAAGGCTTTGAAGCAGAAACGCTGAAACGGATGACTACCGTATTGTCGGAAGAGCTGGACCGTCCTGCCGACAAGATTGTCGTGTTGTCGGGCCCAAGCCATGCCGAGGAAGTGATTCGCAAGCAGCCTACAACGGTGGTGGTTGCTTCCGCGGACATGAAAGCGGCGGAGCAGGCGCAGGACGCTTTCATGAGTACATATTTCCGCGTCTACACGAACCCGGATGTGGTTGGCGTGGAAGTGGCGGGCGCGATCAAAAATATTATCGCACTTGGAGCAGGATTGTCAGACGGCCTTGGCTTTGGCGACAACGCGAAAGCGGCTTTGCTCACCCGGGGTCTTGCCGAGATCAGCCGTCTCGGAACGGCAATGGGCGCTAATCCGCTGACCTTTGCGGGTCTTGCGGGCGTTGGCGACCTGGTCGTAACCTGCACGAGTCAGCACAGCCGGAACTGGCGCGCAGGCTCCATGCTGGCGGACGGCACGCCGCTCGAGGAAGTGCTGGAGCGGATGGGCATGGTCGTGGAAGGCGTAAGAACGACCCGGGCAGCCAACGAGCTTGCGAAGCAATATGATGTGCAAATGCCCATTACGGCAGAGTTGTACAGCGTACTGTTTGCGAACAATTCTCCAAAGTCCGCGGTCGAGAATTTGATGGGCCGCTTAAAGACGCACGAAATTGAACAGTTAGGCTAAGACATGCGCCTATACCAAACATTTGCCCTCCTCATATGATGTTCCAAGGCTAACGCTTATGAGGTCTTCAGCGACATTGAAGGAGGGGAATGTAGTGGCAAAGGATCTTTCCAAAGATGTTCTTAATGCAATAAATAAAAAAACCGGAAAAAACATATCCGAGAATGCCGTAAAGAAACTGGCTAACGGTGTATCGGCTTCAACGATGCAGAACGAAGACGAGCTCCGGAAGCTGATTAAGAGTGTATCGGATATGGCGAAGGTTCCGGTATCGGACAAAACGATGAACGATATTGTTAAAGCCGTGAAAGCAAGCGGCATGAGTATAGGCGGTA
The DNA here is from genome assembly GCF_004000805.1 of Paenibacillus glycanilyticus NBRC 16618. Lineage (GTDB taxonomy): Bacteria > Bacillota > Bacilli > Paenibacillales > Paenibacillaceae > Pristimantibacillus > Pristimantibacillus glycanilyticus. Next base: position 88,549 of record NZ_BILY01000010.1, on the reverse strand, counting down.
TCGAATCGTTGATCAAAATGATGATTAAGTAACGTAAGAGCCAAAAAATCTGCTTTCAACAAGCAGATTTTTTGGCTTTTTTTGTCCTTTTTTGAGCTTGATGTTATAATGAGTGTTGCATTTATTACCGTTTTCAACTAGGGAGTAGATTAGTTCATGGATCCAATGACGAAGATGTGGGTATCTTTAATCGGAATCGGACTTATGGCGATCGCCGCCGTAATCATTACGTTCGCCCGGTTAAAGACCAAAGGAATTATCAAGTTTACGTTATCCTTTGTTTCCTTTATTCTGCTTGTATTTGGTTTTCTATGCGGGCTGATTGCCATTGTCTAACAGAGAGGCCATACATATCGACAACGCGAAAGGAATCGTAACCGCATGATTGAACTGAAGGGGCGAACAAAAACGGCGGTGGTTGAGCCAGAACTCGGGGCGACGCTCCTAAAGCTCGCGCTGAAAGCAAAGGTAGATTGGTCATCCAACTGCACCCGCGGAACATGCGCGAGATGCCGTTGCTTGATTGAAGAAGGGGCCGAAGCCCTTGAAGGAATTACGGATGCCGAATGGGACCGGATGGAGCCGGAGGAGTTTGAAGACGGTTACCGGCTAGCCTGCCAAGCAGTCGTGAAGAACGGAGAGATCCCGGTAAAAGCCATAAATAAGCCGTATTTCTAGCTAAAACGCTGGGGGAGGATGTGCAGTGATGAACAAAGAAATATCCATAGAGAACGCTCTTGCTGCAATCGTCCGGCTGCTCGAGGGTACTCGTGCTGAATGGGTTCTTGGCGGAAGCGCAGGTCTAATGCTGCGTGGTCTGCCGCTACGGGATAAACCGAATGATATCGACTTGTATGCCGACGATGAAGATTACGATCTCATATACGAGCGGCTGAAGCCGTATGCTTCCGATACGAAGGAACTGAGCGAATGCGGTAATTACCGGTCCATCCTTAGTCATTTTGTCATTGAAGGCATTCCGGTAGAACTGGTCGGCGGCTTTGTCGTCCGTTCGGAAGGCTCGCGTTATATAACCGAAGTCCGTAAATTGCTGAAACCGTATTCGGAGCAATTTGTTGTCAAGAACGGGCAAGAGGAGCTGTATGTTCCGGTTGTTCCGCTTGCGCATGAGCTCTGGTTCAATAAACTGAGACAACGCGAAGACCGGCTGCAATTGATCGTGGATCATTACATTAAAGAGGAATCGCTGCACGAGGCCGCCCGATTGCTCCTTGAACAGCGGAATGTGTTTACTCTGGAGACCAAGAAGCAAATGAATCAACGGCTTTCCGGCAAACAGGCAGGTGCTGCCAAATGAGCGGAAGGATTACGTTCTGGCCTTCAGGCACTACGATTGAAGTAAAGCCGGGAACCCCGATCCTCTCGGCGGCGAGAAGGGCCGGCGTGCTCATTCAGACCCGCTGCGGCGGTAACGCGGCCTGCTTTATGTGCAAGGTGAAAATACGTCCGGGCAGCGACCTGATGCCTATCGCGGATGAGGAGAAGCGTAAACTTGCCGGTCTGGAAGAAGAGGGCTACAGGCTTGCCTGCCAAGCTAAGGTAAGAGGAGTGGTTCAAGTCGACGTGCCGCTTGATCCGCTTCGAGCCGCCGTTCAGAAGCTTCTGGCGAAGCAGGCGGAAGAAAAAGACGAGTTGTGGTAGAACGAGGAGGAGCAGCAATTGATGCGGGTAAAAAAGAGAAATTCATTGTCTGGAGCTTCTGGCCGTATGGCAATGCTTACTATACTGATCGTGACCGTATTGTCACTGAGCGGCTGCATGTACCCCAAAAGCGAGCTTAAGCAAAATCAGGCCGCGCCAAAGGAAGCCGTCCGGAATGTCCAGGCGGCTATCGATCAATACCAGTCGGAGACCGGGATGCTGCCTATGAAAAACAGCAGCGCCGATACGCCGGTCTATGAAAAGTTCCAGGTTGATTTCACGCAGCTGAAGAACAAGGGATATCTAAGCTCGATACCAACCGCAGCTTTCGAGAATGGCGGCAATTATTATTTCCTGATCATTAACGAAGAGACTAAGCCGCAAATCAAGCTGATGAATCTGGTTACCTATCAGCAGATCAATGACATTCAAAGCTGGGTGAACGATTATAAAAAGAATCACGATAACGGGCTGCCGAAAGGCGAGGCCGCTTACCCAGGCTATTCTTATATCGATTATAAAGCGATGAACAAAAAGGCGCCGGAGCTGCGCAGCGATTATTCCTTCCAGACGATTGCGGCCATTATGGACGAGTCCGGCCGCGTGTATACGGATTACGGAATCGACATTATGCAAGCCATGCAGAAGAAGGGCGACACGGGTATTTCGGCTGACACCGATCTACGTACCGTTCTGGTTGATTCCGATATGTTTGTACCGGTCAAGGCGCCGGTCTACCACTGGGTGAATAAAGAACCGCAGGCCGCTTCGGAGCAAGGCAAATAAGCGGAAAACACGAATCCTCATTACCATCCTATACGGACCGGTAGTGAGGATTTTTTGGTATAGAAATCTTTACATCTTCATATAACTCAATCTTGGAAGGGCAAGAGCGTGACTGACTTAAGGGAAAAATTGTGAAAGGAATCGGAATATTCGGTAGGCTAGGACAATATGATATTACTAGTCCAACAAGCTGTACGAGTTGCGTCGCTGGCCTGCCCTCTGAGTCCGGTGGAAGGCGGCGAACCGGAAAATCAATTGGGAGGGGATATTCAGTGGAGAAAGTGGACATTTTCAAGGATATAGCCGAACGTACCGGCGGGGATATTTACCTCGGGGTAGTAGGGGCTGTCCGTACGGGCAAATCAACGTTTATCAAGCGGTTTATGGAAACGGTCGTGCTTCCGAATATTGCAAGCGAAGCCGAACGCGTGAGAGCCGTTGATGAACTTCCTCAAAGCGCCGCGGGCAAAACAATCATGACAACTGAACCGAAGTTTGTACCGAATCAAGCGGTACAATTACGCGTCAGTGAAGGACTTGATGTAAACGTCAGGCTTGTGGACTGCGTTGGTTACGCCGTCGAAGGGGCGAAAGGCTATGAGGATGAGAACGGCCCTCGCATGATTACCACGCCTTGGTTCGACGAACCGATCCCGTTCCAAGAGGCAGCGGAGATCGGCACCAGAAAAGTGATTCAAGAGCATTCGACTCTTGGCGTTGTAGTGACAACGGATGGCTCCATCGCCGAAATCCCGCGCGCATCCTATGTAGAGGCAGAAGAGCGCGTGATCGGCGAATTGAAGGAAGTCGGCAAACCGTTCGTACTTATCATTAACTCCACACGTCCTCGCAGTGAAGAAGCGATTCAGCTTCGCGGGGAACTGCAGGCCAAATACGATATTCCGGTAATTACGATGAGCGTCGCGACAATGGGCGAAGAAGAAGTGATGTCCGTCCTGCGCGAAGTGCTCTACGAATTCCCGGTTCACGAAGTCAACGTTAATCTGCCAAGCTGGGTAATGGTTCTGAACGAGAACCACTGGCTGCGCAGCAACTACGAAAATTCCGTGCGCGATACAGTGAAAGATATTCGCAGACTGAGAGACGTCGACCGCGTTGTCTCGCAGTTCTCCGATTATGATTTCATTGCCAGAGCCGGCCTCAGCGGCATGAACATGGGCCAGGGCGTAGCGGAGATCGATCTCTTCGCGCCGGATGAACTGTATGACCGCATCCTGATGGAAGTGGTCGGAGTTGAAATCCGCGGCAAGGATCATCTGCTCCAGCTGATGCAGGAGTTCTCGCATGCGAAGCGGGAATACGACCGGTTCGCGGAAGCGCTCGAGATGGTTAAGGCTACAGGCTACGGGATTGCGGCACCTACGCTTGCGGAGATGGCTCTGGATGAGCCGGAACTCATCCGTCAGGGCTCCCGCTTCGGCGTTAGGCTGAAAGCGACTGCGCCTTCGATACACATGATCCGCGTGGACGTTGAGTCCGAATTCGCGCCAATCATCGGGTCGGAGAAGCAGACCGAGGAGCTGGTCCGTTATTTGATGCAGGACTTCGAGGCAGATCCGATCAAGATCTGGGAGTCCGACATCTTCGGAAGATCGCTCCATTCCTTAGTGCGGGAAGGCATCCAGGGCAAGATCGCCATGATGCCGGACAATGCGCGCTACAAGCTGCAGGAGACCCTCGGAAGAATTATTAACGAAGGTTCCGGAGGACTCATTGCCATTATCCTTTAAAGCTAGATTAAGAGGACGGTTGAACCGGCATAATGCCGGATCAGCCGTTCTTTTTGCGCTGTGCGGCGTTCAGCCGATGCTGTAACAAATTATTCATTGCAATTATCCGTTGTGGTTAATATAATGGCAATTGTTGAACGTTTCGATCTTTTTCGACATTTTCATTCGTGTTTGTCGAGTTTTTCCCATATTCGTGAAATAATACTTAAATTCCGATTGACATACTTGGTAAAAATGATATGATTACAAATAGATCATTTCATCTATCATTTTGGTTAGATAAAAAGGGAGAGAAGAACATGAAAAAATGGGGTAAACTTTCGTTAACGCTGCTTGTTGCTATCGTTCTTGTCATTGCATCGGCATGCGGCAACAGCAAAAACAACAACTCTGCTAATTCCGAGCCTAGCGGCAATGCGGCGGCTAACGCATCGGAAGCGCCTGCAGCATCGGGCAACAGCGAGCTTGACGCACTGAAAGGCAAGAAAGTAGCACTCGTAATGCAATTCAACACAGGCACATTTTCTTCGCAATACGTAGAAGGCGTGAAAGAGCAAGTTGAGAAGTTCGGCGGCTCTGTTCAAGTTTTCGCTTCCGATAATGACCTGGCTAAAATGTCTTCCAACCTTGACGCGGCTGTCAACCAAGGCTTCGACGGTATCCTGATCGACCATGGACAAGCCGGCGCTCTGGAACAAGGTATCAAGAAAGCACAAGAAAAAGGCATCAAAGTTGTCGTATTCGACGCAGACGTAAAAGTAGACGGCGTACCTGTTCTGCAGCAGGATGACCAATCGATGGCTAACCTTACGCTTGAACAGCTGGCTAAAGACGCTGGAGGCAAAGGCAACATCGTTAAAGTATGGGTAGCTGGCTTTGCTCCAATGGAACGCCGCCAAGTTGCTTACAAAGCATTCCAAGAGAAATATCCTGACATCAAAGAAATCGCGGCATTCGGTAACGCTAACAACCCAGCAATGGACACGCAAGCGCAAATGGAAGCGATTCTGAAGCAATATCCGAACAAAGGCGACATTACGGCTGTATGGGCGGCATGGGATGAATTCGCAAAAGGCGCCGCACGCGCAATTCAGCAAGCAGGCCGTACTGAAATTAAAGTATACGGTATCGACATGAGCGACGAGGATCTTCAAATGATCCAAGACAAGAACAGCCCTTGGATTGCTTCGGCTGCCGTAGATCCGAAAGATATCGGCCGCGTTCAAGTTCGTACCCTGTACAAAGAGTTTAAAGGCGAAGCTAACGATCCGATTACCGTGCTTAACGCCGTATACGTAAGCCGCGACGAGCTGCCAGCCGACAAAGTAAGCACAACTCAATTGTCCCAATATATCAATGGTTGGGGAAGCAGCACGCAAAACTATGAAGACTGGATGAAAGAGCTGGAAGGTTCGAAATAATCCAGAGGCTTAATGCTTGCGAAGCAAGAATGGCGACGCCATTCTTGCTTAGTCTTTAACGAAACGCTGGAGAGGTGCACAACATGAGTGTTGCAAAGCAATTGCAAATGAAGGGGATCCGGAAAGCCTTTTCCGGCGTCCCCGCCCTCCGCGACGTCGAATTTAACCTGCTAAGCGGCGAGGTTCACGCGCTGCTTGGTGCCAACGGCGCAGGCAAAAGTACCCTCATGAAAATTTTATCGGGTGCTTACAGCCAAGACGAAGGCACGATTACAATCGACGGGCGGCAAGTTCATATTGGTTCACCTGGGGATGCCAAACATTTGGGCATCCATTGTGTTTATCAGGAAGTCGACACCGCTCTTGTTCCGCAGCTGAGCGTGGCGGAGAACGTTATGCTTGACAGCATTTCCAGCAAAGGCAGCAGCCTATGGCTGAACTGGCGCAAGCTGGAGAAGCAGGCGGAAGCAACACTGGCGCGGCTTGGCGCATCGATTCCGGTCAAAAAGAAGGCAGGGGAGCTGACGCTCGCCGAGAAGCAGCTTGTGCTTATTGCCAGATTGCTGACGGAGAAAGCAAAATACGTTATTTTCGACGAACCGACCGCACCGCTGAGCCTGGAAGAAGCGGAGCGGTTATTCCGTGTTATCGGGCAGCTCAAAGAGGAAGGAATCGGTATCGTATTTATTTCCCACCGGCTTCCGGAAGTATTCCAGCTCTGCGATCGCATTACGGTTATGCGCGACGGTGAGCGCGTGTTGACCGAGTCCACTTCAGCGTTAACGATTGATGACGTAGTTCAAGCTATGCTGGGCCGGGTTTTCGAGGAAGAATTTCCGAAAACGGAGGTTCCGATCGGTGATCCGCTTCTCGAGGTGTCGGGCGTTACGCGCGGCCATCATGTCCGCAATGTAAGCTTTAATGCCCGCAGCGGTGAAGTCGTTGCCATTGTTGGTCTAGTCGGAGCCGGCAAGACAGAGCTGTCGAGAGTTTTGTTCGGCGCCGATAAGGCAGATAGGGGTAAAGTGACCATCGCGAAGAGGGCCGTTAACAACAGCGAACCGGCGGATGCCATAGCCGGCGGCATTGTGCTGGTGCCGGAGGAACGGCGGAAGCAGGGCATTCTTGTAGGAGAATCGGTTCAGAACAACTTAAGCCTGCCGATTCTGAAGCTGCTGACGAGAAGCGGGTTCCTGTCGGGGAAGAAAGAGTCGAACAACGCTGCCGCGATTATCGGGAAGCTCGGGATCAAGACCTCTTCTCCCAATCAGAAAACCGGTCAGCTGAGCGGTGGCAACCAACAGAAAGTTTCCATAGGCAAGTGGCTTCCCACCGGTGCGGAAGTCTACCTGTTCGATGAGCCGACAAAAGGCGTGGATATCGGCGCAAAAAGCGATATTTTCCGGATTATCGGATCACTCGCCGAGCAAGGAAAAGCAATTGTTTACTTAACATGTGAATTTGCAGAAGCGATGGGTATCGCCGACCGAATCCTCGTCATGTGCGACGGCGCAATAGTGAAGGAATTTGGCCGGGGCGAAGCCACGCAAGAGCTGCTGATGCTTTATGCAAGCGGCGGCAAGGAGGAGCAGGCATGAGAGAGAAGTCACTAGATTTCATTTTTAAATTCGGATCATTACTTGTTATTGCCTTAGTCATCCTATTCTTCTCGATGTGGGATGAGCATTTCTTTACGTACGCGAATTTATCGGATATTTTGCGGTCTATTTCGATTACGACCTTCGTTGCGATTGGCGTAACCTTCTCTCTGACGGTTGACGGCTTCGACTTGTCGGTAGGCTCTACCGTATCGTTAACTACGGTTGTCACGGCCGCTTTCATGGTCTGGTACGAGCAGCCGGTTGTCGTCGTTATTATTGTTGCTCTATTGATTGGCGCATTGGTAGGTTTGTTGAACGCGCTTCTGATCGTCAAAATCCGCATTCCGGACATGCTGGCCACATTGGCGGTCATGTACATCGTTGGCGGTATCCATAAGACCTATACAAAAGGTTATTCGATCTACAACAACATGCCGATGCCTGACGGGTCTACCGCACCGGGCAAGTTCAGCGATTCGTTCCTGTGGCTTGGCCAAGGCAAACTGCTTGGCATCCCGGTTCCGGTGGTGCTCATGATCATTGCCGTTATCGCGGTTCACCTGTTCTTCAAATACACCCGCTGGGGACGCCAGATGTATACAACGGGCGGCAACGAAGAGGCTGCGCGGCTGTCGGGCGTTCGTGTGCGCCGTATCCGTACGTTTGCTTACATCGCTTCCGGTATTTTTGCGGCTATCGGCGGCATTCTGTATGCGGCGCGTGTCGGAACGGGCCAGATTGATGCCGGCGCTCCAATGATGATGGAATCGGTCGCTGCCGTCTTTATCGGTTATTCCGTGCTTGGCGCGGGACGTCCTAACGTAATCGGTACGTTCTTTGGCGCGATCCTGATCGGCGTGCTTCTGAACGGCATGACGATGATGAAAGTACAGTACTATGCCAACGACATTGTCAAAGGCGTAGTTCTTGTCCTTGCGCTTGCCGTTACCTTCATTCATTTGTCCAGAAGACGAAGCGGCTAAAAAGAAAAATGGATGAAAGTACGCGGAACCTCTATAGGCTACTTGAAATTGGAAATCGGCTGTATTACTATAAGTTTGTTTGATGTTGAGGTATATTTTTCAAGTTTTCAGTAAATAAGAGGGATAAGATGACTCTTCATTTGCCTTTAGGGGAGGTGAAACAAATGAACAAAACCGATTTGATTAACAAAGTGGCTGAACTGTCCGATCTGTCGAAGAAGGATGCAACGAAAGCGGTTGATGCCGTATTCGAAGCCATCTCCGATGCCCTTCAAAGCGGAGACAAAGTACAACTGGTTGGCTTCGGTAACTTTGAAGTTCGCGAACGCCAAGCCCGTAAAGGACGCAATCCGCAAACAGGCGAAGAGATTGATATCGCTGCAAGCAAAATGCCTGCATTCAAGCCTGGCAAATCTCTTAAAGACCTCGTTTCCAATTAATTGCTTTCGTATAGCGCCCGAACGCCAACGCGTCCGGGCGCTTTCGTTTTTCGGTCGTATTGCCAAGTCTTGCATGTCGGAGCCGGTCTATAGTATAATCGAGCCCGATGCTAGAGCAGTCATCGCGGTGAGCGGCGAATGCTTACGAAGTAAGAATTATCACAATTGGCTGAAAGGAAGCAAATTGTGTGACAATTCTTTAAAGCAAATGCTTTCGAAGCAATGAAGTCCTCACAATATGCCTTAACATGGCAAAATGAAGTGATGATTCATTAAGCGAATGCTTACGAAGTAAGAATTATCACAATTGGCTGAAAGGAAGCAAATTGTGTGACAATTCTTTTTAGGAGGGTTAAGATGGAGCCGAATCAAGGCGATTACATCGTTATCAAAGCGAAGGATCAAGGCGTTCAGGTGATTGGCCTCACGCGTGGTCAGGATACCAAGTTCCATCATACGGAGAAGCTGGACAAGAATGAAATCTTGGTTGTTCAATTTACGGATCATACATCGGCAGTCAAAATCCGCGGCAAAGCTTCCGTCATGACCAAGCACGGTACGGTGGATACAGACCAGTAAAACATTGCTCGGACAAACTCCCTCGCGCATAATATGCGCGTTGGGAGTTTTTTTGTGCATAGCTTGGCAGCATCGGTTGTAAAATGGGATATAAGGGATTTTTGGAGCGTTTACTAGGATCGGAGGATTCCGTTATGCGAAAGGCCTATTTGACGGCGCTGGGAGCGGCGCTTGCGGTAACGGCGGTGATTGGCCTAATGCCTCATTCCGGAATCGGTCCGGGTAAGGGAAAAGGCGAGGTGGCCGTCTTTCATCCCTCCGAGATGAAGAGGCTGACAAGCAGCAATCTGGTTGATGCCATCGTTGGCCTGCAGCTGAGCGGAAGAGTAGGCAAGGTGCAGTGGACCCAGGCCGTGCTGACCGTTGAAATGCGCGCAGACGACGAGAAGCAGACGGAGCGTTGGTACAGGGATATGGAGAAACTGATCAGACTGTCTTTCACCCAGATGGAAAACGTAAATCGGCTGCTGATCCGCTATGTCGACTCCAAATCGGACGGCCAGCTGCTGTTTGCGGCAGATGTCCGCAGAAATGACAATTGGCTTGGCGAGAACTTTAACGAGTTAAGCGACGCCGATCCTCTGCATGACGAGCTGTGGAGGAAGCGTCTGAGAATCGCGTATACCTCCTTGCTCGAAGAGAGGTTGGGACCAATTGATACCTATTCTACCGTACCCCTTCCAGCTTCCTGACGGAGTTGTAGCCAAATATTGAACAATTTGACCTTGGCGGCTTGTTTCGTATGCTCATGACCTAAAGTTGTGCTATAATAGTTTAGATTATTTAGCGGCAATATCTGTTCGGAGGCTTACCCCATGAAACCTTATCGTATCAACGAACTCGCATCCAAGTATGTCGAGTATGACATGATTCAAACTTACACCGAGCTGCCTGCTTTTCCCGACCCGAGGCTAAGGCTGCTTCATGCCGTGTTAAGCGAGCATGAATCCCTGGAGCCTAAGAGCGAGCTCTACTCTCTTGTTGTATCGCTGGTACAGCTGGGGATGGATACGCATGACCTGATCGACACGGAGGAGACCCGGCGCTCAGAGAACGAGATGAGGTCAAGACAGCTGAAGGTACTGGCCGGCGATTACTTCAGCAGCCGTTTCTATCAGCTTTTGTCTCAAGCCGGGCAGATCGGAATGGTATCCAAGATCAGCGCCGCGGTATGCGAAGTAAACCGATTGAAGATGGATCTTTATACCAAGATGCAGAAATCCCAATTGAAGGCCGAAGAGTATTTGAACAAGCTGACGGAGCTGAGGAGCGAGATGTTTCAGCTGTTCAGCGGTATGATGGAAGGCGCGTTCGTGAAGCTTTGGCCGGAGATGCTGGAGGATGTAAGCCGTTGCGAGACGGTTTTGGATGAAATGAATCGCTTTGATTCACCATCCCGGTTTTATCAAAGCTGGGCTTATTGGCATGTCATGCAGGAAGGCACGCCGGAAGAACAGCAAAGCCTCTCCCGGAAGACGGAGCATTCCTTTATTCATGACCTGCGGGGCAAATACGAGCTTCAAAGCAGCCTGGTCTCCAAGCTGAAAGCCGCTTCGGACAGTCTCCGCAGCACGGCGGCAAAGCTGGAGTCCGACCGGCTGAAGAACGTCATTCAGGAATTGGCGGATTCCTTCCTGGAGAAGATGGCAGCCCACACCAGGGCTTAACGAAACGAGGGATATGACAGATGAATGCAAACACAAGCTCTGAATCAAGTTCAAGCTCCAGCTCGAAAGAACATGTGCATGCGCTATTCGAGAACATAGCGCCCAAATACGATATGATGAACGATCTGCTCAGCTTCCGCAGGCATAAGGCGTGGCGGAAATTTACGATGCGCAAGATGAGCGTGCAGCAAGGTCAGACCGCACTGGATTTGTGCTGCGGTACTTGCGACTGGACGATAGCGCTTGCGAAAGCGAGCGGCACGGGTCAGGTTACGGGACTCGACTTCAGCCAGAACATGCTGGACGTCGGTGCCGTCAAGGTGAAGGGCGAAGGCTTGAATAAGCAGATCACGCTTGTGCAGGGCAACGCGATGGAGCTGCCTTTTGCCGATAATTCCTTCGATTTTGTTACGATCGGCTTTGGACTTCGCAACGTTCCGGATTACTTGCAGGTGCTGAAGGAAATGGAACGGGTCGTGAAGCCGGGCGGCAAGGTGGTATGCCTCGAGCTTTCCAAGCCGTTGTGGCAGCCATTCAAAGGCATGTATTACTTATACTTTGAACGGATGCTGCCGATGCTCGGCAAATGGGTGGCGAAGCGCTTTGACGAATATAAGTGGCTTCCGGATTCCTTGAAGCTGTTCCCCGACGCCAACCAGTTATCCGAACTATTCCGGCAAGCCGGGCTTCGTGAAGTACAAGCCTATCCGCTTACTGGCGGAATCGCGGCACTTCACATCGGTACAAAGGAGAAATCGCAGCAATGATTCGCAAACTACGCATTATTTTGGAAATGATAAAATTTGAACATTCCGTATTTGCTCTTCCATTCGCTTTTCTGGGAGCCGTTCTCGGCACGTTAGCGGTGGAGAAGCGATTGCCTTCCTGGGGCGAGATTGGCTGGATTGCGCTTGCGATGGTGGGTGCCCGCAGCGCGGCCATGAGCCTGAACCGGGTTATCGACAAAGCAATCGACAAAGCCAACCCGAGAACGGCGCAGCGGGCATTGCCGGCAGGCTTATTGAAATCGTTCGAGGTTATCTTATTTATTATCGTTTCCTTTGCTTTGTTGTTTGTAGCAGCGGCAAACCTGGATCCCATCGCGATGAAGCTGATGCCAATTGCGGTTGTGATGCTGGTTCTGTATTCTTATATGAAAAGAGTTACCTGGCTCTGCCATGTATTCCTTGGACTTACGATCGGCTTGTCTCCGCTTGGGGGCTGGGTTGCCGTAACGGGGTCGCTGAATGCCGCGGCATGGGTATTGTATTTCACCGTTGCCCTTTGGATTGCGGGCTTCGATATCGTATACGCAACGCAGGATTACGAGTATGACCGCGACAGCGGACTTCATTCGATTCCCGCGCGATTTGGTCTCTCCGGCGCTTTGTGGATCGCTAGAGGCTTCCATGTAATAACGGCAATAGGGTTCTTCGCTTTGTTCTGGATGACCGAATTGAGCTGGGTGTACCTCATTGGCACGGTCGCATCGATTCTGATGCTCTTCTACCAGCACTGGCTGGTAAGACCAAATGATCTGTCCCGCGTGCAAATTGCCTTCTTCGGCATGAACGGAACGCTGAGCGTTGTGTTGTTCGTATTCGCGATGTTTGATCTGCTGGTGGTGCACCAATGGTAGAAGCAAGCGGCGCAACAAGACCTAAACGCTGGGTAGTCGGTATAACCGGGGCTAGCGGGGCCATCTACGGAATCCGGTTGATCGAAGAACTGCTTCAAGCGAATTACCTCGTTCATGTCGTCGTGACGGAAGCGGGATGGCGGGTATTGAAAGAAGAACTTGGCTGGGATACATCTCGCCGCCAAGCTGCATTGGAGCATCGGTTCGGTGAAGCCGTAACGGCTGGCCGGCTGGTCTTCCATCCGAATGCCGATATCGGCGCCAGCATCGCAAGCGGCTCCTTCCAGGTTGAAGGCATGGCGATTGTGCCTTGCTCGATGGGTTCTCTCGCTTCGATGGCGCGAGGCATTTCGGACGACTTGCTGACACGCGCGGCGGACGTCATGCTGAAGGAAGGTCGCAAGCTTATTATTGTTCCGCGCGAAACGCCTTTGCATGCTATACATTTGGAGAACATGCTTACGCTTGCCCGGCTTGGGGTAAGAATCATTCCGGCAATGCCGGCCTTTTATTATAAACCGCAATCGATGGATGAAATGATTAATTTCCTTGTCGGCAAAGTGCTCGATAGCATGTCGATCGAGCATCAATTATTCAGAAGATGGGGAGATGACCTTACATGACGGGCAGACTGAATCCACTCCGAGTCGGCCGGATTGATTATGCGAACGCATGGCCGCTTTTTCACTATTTAGAGGATTATACCGAGCATGCCGGCATCGATATCGTGCTGAAGGTGCCGGCGGAACTGAACCGGTTGCTGCGTGAAGGGGAGATCCAGGTTTCGGCCGTATCTTCCTTTGCTTACGGGATGAACGACAAGGATTATGTCCTTCTCCCGCATTTATCGGTAGGGTCGGAGGGTAAAGTAAATTCAATCCTTCTATTCCTTAAACAACCGATCGGGCAGTCGTCACCGCAGCGAATCGCTGTTACGACAACGTCGGCTACGTCGGTCAACCTGCTTAAAATATTAATGAAAAAGTATTACGAGCTTGATCCGGTATACGAACCGGCCGAGCCTGATCTTGACCGGATGCTGGAATGGGCCGACGGCGCTCTTCTGATCGGCGATCCCGCTATCCGGGAGTCTTGGGAAGACAAAGGCTTGACCGTTATTGATCTCGGTGAAGTGTGGAATCAGTGGACGGGACTTGCGATGACTTACGCCGTTGTAGCTGCCCGCAAGGAAGCGGTGGAACAGTCGCCGGAAGCTTTCGAGCGATTGTTCAAGGCGTTTACGGCCAGCAAGGAGAAAAGCGTAGGAGATCTTACGCCGCTTATCCAGAAGGCTATGGAGCAGCTTGGCGGCGATCCGGCTTATTGGCAAATGTACTTCACTTGCCTAAATTACGACTTTGGACCAAAGCAGCAGGAAGGCCTTGCGTTGTATTTCCGCTATGCCAGCGAGCTTGGCTTGCTCGATCACTACGTGAACCTGCATTTTTATAAAGAAGAAACTCTGCCGAACAGGTGAAAGAATGAAACTATTAGACATTTTTGCAAAGTTGAAAGGCGATATGTCCCGAATCGAGCAAGAGCTGGAGCGAAGCATTTCGTTCGGCGACGAGCTGCTTAGCGAGACGTCTCTTCACCTGCTGAAGGCAGGGGGGAAACGGCTGCGCCCCGTATTTGTGCTTCTTGCGGGCAAATTCGGCCAATACGACCTTGATAAACTGACGAAGGTAGCCGTGCCGCTTGAACTCATCCATATGTCTTCCCTGGTGCATGACGATGTCATTGACGATGCATCCACTCGGCGCGGTCAGCTAACCGTCAAATCCAAATGGGATAACCGGATTGCCATGTATACGGGCGATTATATTTTCGGCAGGGCGCTCACGATAGTAACAGAGCTGGATGATCCGTTTATCCATCAGATGCTCTCGAAATCTCTCGTACAGATGAGCATTGGAGAGATGGAGCAAATCCGGTATTTCTTCAATACCGAACAAACGATTCGCGATTATTTGCTGCGCATTCGCCGCAAGACGGCGCTGCTGATCGCGATCAGCTGTCAGCTTGGAGCGGCTGCGGCAGGCGCGGACCGGGCGACGCTCAACCGTCTGTACCGTTACGGTTACAATGTCGGGATGACCTTCCAGATCCGTGACGATATGCTGGATTTATTCGGCACCGAGAAGCAGATCGGCAAGCCTCCGGGCTCGGATATCCGACAAGGAAACATTACGCTGCCCGTCATTCTCGCCTTGAAGGATGACAAGGTGCGCGAACCTTTGCTGGAGCAAATTCGGATTATCCGCGAGCATAACGGGAATGTTGATACCAAACCGGCTATTTCGCTGATCAAAAGCAGCAAAGGCATTCAGCTGGCTGACCAGCTGGCGAATGATTACATCAAAAAAGCTTTGGCCGCTTTAGAGGGATTACCGGGTATTGGAGCGAAGAAGAATCTGATTGACATTGCGCATTTCGTAGGTAAGCGTAACTACTAGGGGATGCGGTGCTTGAATTTGTTCCACACCATTCTTTTAGCGGATGCTTACGAAGCAAGAATTGTTTCACAATCGTTAAGCAGAGCTTACGAAAATGTTCCACACAATTCTTTTAGGAGGTAGCGTTATGGAAAGAACCTTTTTGATGATTAAACCAGATGGTGTACAACGCGGCCTTATCGGAGAGATTGTGTCGCGGTTTGAACGCAAAGGCTTGAAGCTGGTTGCCGCCAAATTTATGGTTGTGAGCAGAGAACTTGCGGAAACCCATTACGCCGAACATCAAGGCAAGCCCTTTTACGAGCCGTTGCTGAACTTTATTACCGCCGGGCCGGTCTTTGCCATGGTATGGCAGGGGGATAATGTTATTGCCCTCACTCGCGCCATGATTGGCAAGACGGATGCGGTAGATGCATCTCCAGGCACGATTCGTTCGGATTTTGCCGTACATACGAATTTGAATTTGATTCACGGTTCGGATTCCCCGGAAAGCGCCGCAAGGGAAATCGCTAATTTCTTCTCGCCCGAGCAGCTGGTGGAATACGAACATACCGTGCAGCGTTGGATCTAAGCCATACATAACGCTGTAGTTACAACAGGAGGCGTCCATGTCGGTGGATCTGGATTTCGATCTTTTTATCCAAAGAATGAAGGCTAAGACCAATATTGATTTGTCGCAGTACAAAGAAGCCCAGATGAAGCGCCGTCTGACGACGCTTCGCCAGAAGCACGGCTACCAGACGTTTGAGGCTTACTGGAAAGCGATCGAGCAGGACCGGAGTTTGCTGAACGAATTTTTGGACCGGATGACCATTAACGTGTCCGAATTCTGGAGGAACCCGAACCGGTGGGAAGTGCTGCAAAGCCACTTCCTGCCGGAAATGCTTCAGCGGGGAGAGAAGCTGAAGGTATGGAGTGCCGCTTGTTCGACGGGGGAAGAGCCGTACACGATCGCGATGATTCTGTCGGAGCTTGACGCTCTTGCCAAAACGTTTTTACTTGCGACTGACCTGGATTCCGTTGTATTGCAAAAAGCGAAGGAAGGGCAGTATCTGGAACGATCCTTGCGGGATGTTCCGGCTGCCTACAGGCAGAAGTATTTCGAGCCGGATCATGGAATGTACGCGGTATCGGATAAGCTTAAAAACGCGATTACGTTTAAACAGCAGAATCTGCTTTACGATTCCTTTGAGCAGTCCTTCGATCTGATCGTCTGCCGGAACGTCATGATTTATTTCACGGAAGAAGCCAAGCACTTATTATATCAAAAATTCGCAAGCGCGCTTCGGCCCGGCGGACTTCTGTTCGTCGGAAGCACCGAGCAGATTTTCTCTCCTTCCCAATATGGCTTTGAATCGGCCGATACCTTCTTCTACAGAAGAATTACCGGCTGATGTATACCGATTTCCATCCGCTCCAATACTAAGGACAACCGATCTTTAATTGGAGGATGAAAATGGACAAGCGACAAGTGATTCATGCTTACCGAAGCGGGATCATATCCATTCAAGAATGCGCTCAAATTCTCGGTCTGGACAGCCGTCAGCTCCCTAATCTGATGAGTCAGATGGCAGTGAAGGCAGACCGCGAAACAAGCAAGCGCTTTGTGAACAGCTAACGCTTTCCATAGCCGCCCGAAAGGCGGATGCCGGGGCTAGAAATGGCTTTGGCATCCGCCTTTTTACGCATTTAAGAGGTGGTGCATTTCTTGTCAAAGACTGAAGCCTGTACTATAATGAGCAAAGATGTTTACATAAAAAGCCCGGAATATGAACAGTTAGGATGGTAGAGATCATGCGCGAACTGAAAGTTGAGCTAGGCGAACGCTCTTATCCCATTTATATCGGTGAAGGTCTTTTGCAGGAGGCGGCAGCGTATTTCAAGAAGCATCAGATCAGCCTGAAATCGCCGATGCTTATCATTACGGACGAACACGTTGCCCCTCAATACCTGGAGCCGCTCGAAAGTACTCTTCGTGAAGCAGGTTTTACAGTAGCTAGTGCGGTTGTTCCTGCAGGCGAAAGCTCCAAATCGCTCTCCATGCTGGAAAGCCTCGTGACAAAAGCGCTTGAAGCCGGCCTTGACCGGAAGTCGACGATCGTTGCGCTTGGCGGCGGCGTTGTAGGGGATCTTGCCGGGTTTGTGGCAGCTTCCTATATGCGCGGCGTTAAGTTTGTACAGATTCCAACAACGATTCTTGCCCACGATTCAAGCGTTGGCGGCAAGGTAGCGGTGAATCATCCGCTTGCGAAGAACATTATCGGCGCATTCCATCAGCCCGAGATGGTGCTTTACGATCTGAATACGCTGCAGTCGCTGCCTCCGAGGGATGTCAGCGCGGGCTTATCGGAAGTTGTGAAGCACGGGTTAATCTGGGATGCGGAATTTACGGCATGGTGCGAAGAAAATGCGGAGCGCTTGCTCGCGCTTGAACCGGATGCGCTTGGCTACGCCCTTTACAAAGGCTGCAGCGTTAAGGCAGCCGTTGTCTCTCAAGATGAGCGCGAGAATGACCTGCGCGCGATTCTGAACCTTGGCCATACAATCGGCCACGCGCTGGAAGCGGTAGCCGGCTATGGCGAGCTTTTGCATGGGGAAGCCATCTCCATCGGCATGATCGGCTCGGCGAGACTGGGATTGCGCTACGGCGCGCCGGAAGAGGTGTATACGACCACGAAGCGCGTATTGTCCAAGGTAGGTCTTCCGGTGAAGCTTCCTGCGCATTACGACGTGGATGCGATTATGGACGCGATGATGCATGACAAGAAATTCAGCGAGAGCACGATGGTATTCGTAGTGCCAACAGAGATCGGCAAAGTGGAAATCAAGAAGGATGTTCAGTCCGCATGGGTAAGGGACATCGTTGAGCAATTGAAACTGGAGGCGTAAAAGGGATGACAGTTAGAGGGATTCGCGGTGCCATTACCGTCGACGTAAATGAGAAAGAGCCCATTTTACAGGCAACGCTTGAGCTGCTGCAAGAGGTTGTGAAACAAAACGATATCGTACCGGATGATATAGCGAGCGTGTTTATTACCGTTACGCAAGACTTGGACGCTACATTCCCGGCTATTGCGATCCGTCAGATGAGCGGCTGGGATCTTGTGCCTTTAATGTGCGCGCTGGAAGTGCCGGTGAAAGGCAGCCTTGAGCGCTGCGTTCGTTTTATGATTCATCTGAATACGGACAAAACTCAAGCCGAGATTAACCACGTCTATCTTGGAGGCGCGCGCGTGCTTCGTCCGGATTTGTCAAAATCCTGATTGACGCGTGGCCTAATCGGTAGTATATTGGGTACTAACAATAGTTAGGCAAGAGAAGAGTAGCAAGTTAAAAGACAGGTTTTTTAGAATGAAACTTGAAACGTCATCACAGGATGGCGCGGATGTTTCGCTTAGGTAGCAGGCTTTTAGTTGAGTTGAGATGAGTTAAGCAGAGATGAGTGCAGGACAGTTGAGAATAGAAGGCTTGATTACCGCAGCTAAGCGTAGCAGATAGCATAACTATCGTGCGCCTTAGGTCTATTCTTTATTTTGTTCGCAATCTTATTTGTCATCATCCATACATTCAACGCCCCTGCTCCCGGCAGGGGCTTTTTTAATGCCCTTCTAACCCATACGCGAGTACCAAGAGGAGGAACCCCCCATGACAAATGAATTGCAGCAAGTAACGAAGCTGGCCGACCAATACAATATTATTCCGATCGTACGCTATATGCTTGCGGATACGGAAACACCAATCAGGCTGTTCCAGCATTTTGCGAAGGAGCAGCACGCGTTCCTGCTTGAGAGCGTAGAGGGCGGAGTGAAATGGGCGAGATATTCATTTATCGGGACGGATCCTTTCATGATGCTCTACGGGAAGAACGGCAAGATGGTACTGGAGCATAACGGAGAGAAGCAAGTGTTCGACGAGAAGCCGATTGAGCTCTTGAAGGCTCAGCTGCGCGGCTTCCGCAGCCCGTCGCTTCCGGAGCTCCCGCCGTTTACGGGCGGTGCGATCGGATACTTCGGATACGATTTGCTCCAATATTACGAGAACCTCCCGGCGCACCGCATCGACGACTTGCAAATGAATGATTTGCAATTTATGTTCTGCGACCAGGTTATCGTATTTGACCACTTCAAGCAGCAGCTGCAAATTATCGGGAATGTTCATATTCCTCATGCGGCTACCAACGCGGATATCGAGAAAGCTTATAACCGTGCGGTAGCCAAGATCGAGGCAACAATCGAACGCGTGCAGCAGCCGATTACGGTTCCTGCAACATCGGGTTCGTCGATCCCGGTTGATCCCGAGCTTGGCGATGTACAGTCCAACCTGACGAAAGAACAGTTTATTTCGAACGTTGATCAGGCAAAGGAATATATCCGAGCCGGCGATATTTTCCAAGTCGTCTTGTCGCAGCGCTTCAGCATCGAAACCGAGGTTGATCCTCTTCACGTATACCGCGTGCTTCGCACGATGAACCCGTCTCCTTATATGTACTATTTGAAAATGGGAGATGAAGTGATCGTAGGCACATCGCCTGAAGCGCTCGTAAAGGTTAACGGCGACCGCAAAGTCGAGACACGCCCGATCGCTGGAACTAGGCCGCGCGGCAAGACGCCGGAGGAAGACAAGGCGCTTGAAACGGAATTGCTCGCCGACGAGAAGGAACGGGCGGAGCATCTGATGCTGGTTGACCTTGGACGCAACGATATCGGCCGGGTGTCGGAATTCGGCACGGTACGCTGCGACGCTTACATGGAGATTGAGCGTTACTCGCATGTCATGCACATCGTGTCCAACGTATCCGGCAAGCTTCGCGAGGACAAAGACTTCTTCGATGCTTTCCTGTCCTGTCTGCCGGCTGGGACGGTATCCGGCGCTCCCAAGCTTCGGGCGATGGAAATTATCGCCGAGCTTGAGAACGAAGCGCGAGGCGCTTACGCAGGGGCAATCGGTTATCTCGGATTTGGCGGATCGCTGGATACATGCATCACAATCCGGACCATTGTGTTCAAGAACGGCAAAGCCTATGTGCAGAGCGGAGCAGGGATCGTATGGGACTCCGTTCCGGAGAGCGAATATATGGAGACGGTTAATAAAGCAAAAGCGTGCCTTAAGGCGATCCGCGCTGCGGAAGCGGTTTTTGGCATACGGAAGAGCCCGGCTGAACAGGCGGTTAACGCGGACTACTATGTAACAAGCGGAGAGGTGTTGTAAAATGAGTTTGGTGACAGAACAGGTAACGATGCAAGGAGCTTTAAACAAGCTGATGAGCAGCACCGATCTGACGCGTGAAGAAGCCCGGTCGGTAATGGATATTATTATGAGCGGCAACGCTACTCCTTCGCAAATTGCGGGCGTAGCGACTGCCCTGCGCATGAAGGGCGAGACGAAAGACGAGATTACGGGGTTTGCGGAAGTGATGCGCCAGCATTCCAGCCATGTCCAGACGAAGCAGGAAGGCTTGCTTGATACTTGCGGAACCGGCGGTTCCGGTATTCATAAATTCAATATTTCCACGGCTTCCGCAATTATCGCTTCGGCGGCCGGCATTCGCGTCGCGAAGCACGGCAACCGGGCGATGTCCGGCAAAGCAGGCAGCGCGGATGTACTCGAAGCACTTGGCGTGAACATTACGCTGACTCCGGAGCAAGCATCCAAATGCTTGAATCAGATTGGCATCTGCTTCATGTTCGCTCAGCTGTATCATCCGTCTCTCCGCCATGCGGCTGCGCCGCGCCGCGAGCTTGGCGTCCGCACGATCTTTAATATGCTGGGTCCATTAACGAATCCGGCTGGCGCCGATCGTCAGCTGATCGGTTTGTACGACCGTACCAAAACGTCCACGATCGCAGCCGTATTAAATGAGCTTGGCGTGAAGCGGGCGATGGTTGTCAGCAGCGTAGACGGATTGGATGAGATCAGCATTTCGGCGCCAACCCAAATTTCCGAGCTGCGAAACGGCGAAGTGGTTACTTATGAACTGACTCCGGAAGAGCTGGGGCTCTCCCGCTATCCGATTTCCGAAGTAATCGGCGGAGATCCGGAGACGAATGCGGCGTTGATCCGTGCGATTTTCAACGGCGAACAACGCGGCGCGTACCGCGATATCGTGCTCGCTAACGCGGGAGCTTGCATTTATGTAGGCGGCTATGCGGATTCACTCCGCGAAGGCGTTGCGCTGGCAGCCAAAATGATTGATACCGGCATGGCAAATCAGCAATTGCAAAAGCTTATTCAGACGACAGGAGAGTTGACTCATGTTTCTTGATAAAATCGTAGTAACGAAGCGGGAAGAGGTTGCTCATCTCGCTTCGGGCTTCCAGTTATCCGAGTATGAACGCCAAATCGCATCGCTTCCCGAATGCCGCGGCTTCGAACGCGCGCTAACGGCCGGCCGCAAACGGGATGTCGGCCTGATCGCGGAAGTGAAGAAGGCATCCCCATCTAAAGGTCTTATCCGTCCTGATTTTCATCCTGCCGAACTTGCGGCTGCTTATGAGCGCGCAGGCACGGACTGTATATCGGTGCTGACGGACCGCGATTATTTCCAAGGGTCCAATGAATACTTAACCCTGATCAAGGAGACGGTCAGCAATCCGCTTCTCCGCAAAGATTTTATTATCGATTACCGTCAGGTATACGAGGCTCGTGTTATTGGAGCGGATGCGGTACTATTAATAGCAGCCATTCTCACATCTTCCGAGCTGTCGGAGCTGTATGATACGGCAAAATCGCTTGGCATGGACGTTCTCGTTGAAGTTCATGACCGCGAGGAGCTGGAGCGGGTTCTGGAGCTTGATAAAGCAACCCTGATTGGCGTTAATAACCGCGATCTGAAATCCTTCGTAACCGATCTCCGTACGACTGAAGCACTTATTGATCTCATGCCAAAAGGAGTTACGGTTATAAGCGAAAGCGGCATTGCGGGTCGAAACGATATGGATTATCTTCAATCCGTCGGCGCGCAAGGCGTCCTGATCGGCGAACATTTCATGCGCCAGCCGGATGCCGGACAGGCTGTTATCGACCTGATGGGTCCGGTGACGCGGGCATGACGGCATCGCCAAGAATCAAGATTTGCGGATTGAGGGATTCCGCTACCATCGCGGAGATGAACGGGCTTCCTTTTCATGAGATCGGCTTCGTGTTTGCGCCAAGCAAACGCCAGGTCGATGCGGAAACCGCTGCAGCTCTAATTCGGACAGCCAAGCAGCTTCAGGCAGCTGACGGTGTGGCGCCTCAAACGGTAGGCGTCTTCGTTAATCCCGGCATGGAGGAGCTGACAGCGATTGTTGCGAAAGCGCCTCTGGACGTCGTGCAGCTGCATGGGCAGGAGACGCCGGAGTTTTGCCGTCTGGTTAAGAACCGCTTGGATAAGAAGATATGGAAAGTATTCTCTATCGGAAAAGACGGCGCTGATGCACATGATCGCGTGTCCGCCTATGAGGGTGCCATTGACGCCATACTGATCGATACAGCCGGCGGCGGTACGGGACAAACTTTTGACTGGCAGCTCATTACGGACTATCAGAATGCGGCAGCAGCCATCGGTGTTCCTTTGTACGTGGCGGGAGGACTTCATCCCGGCAATGTGGAAGAGCTTCTGGCAGGCCATCCGGTTGACGGTATTGACGTATCGAGCGGTGTTGAGACGGACGGCCGTAAAGACATCGAGAAGATTAGACTATTCGTTGGAAAGGTGATAGGACGATGAACCAAGTACCAGACGAAAACGGGCGCTTCGGCAAATTTGGCGGCCGGTATGTACCGGAGACGCTGATGAACGCTTTGCTGGAGCTCGAAGAGGCTTATAAGCATTATTCGCAGGACGAATCTTTCAAGCAAGAGGTTCATGATCTTCTGCACAAATATTCGGGACGCCCTACGCCGCTTTATTATGCGGAACGGTTAAGCCAGCATCTTGGCGGAGCAAAGATTTACCTGAAGCGCGAAGATTTGAACCATACCGGCGCCCACAAAATCAATAATACGATCGGGCAGGCCGTGCTTGCCAAGCGCATGGGCAAAACAAAAATCATTGCCGAAACCGGCGCAGGCCAGCACGGCGTCGCATCGGCAACCGTTGCCGCATTGCTTGGACTGGAGTGCAAAGTATTCATGGGCGAAGAAGACATGAAACGCCAGCAGCTGAACGTATTCCGCATGCAGCTGCTTGGAGCGGAGGTTGTTCCCGTTATGTCGGGCACCCGCACGCTAAAGGATGCCTGCAACGAGACGCTCCGCTATTGGGTCAGCCATGTAGACGATACGTTCTACATTCTGGGATCGGCAACGGGGCCGCATCCTTACCCGATGATGGTCCGCGACTTCCAGCGTATTATCGGGGATGAATCCCGCAAGCAGATCGTCGAAGCGGAAGAGCGCCTTCCGGACTATGTGGTTGCGGCGGTTGGCGGCGGCAGCAATGCCATCGGTATTTTCTATCCGTTTATTAAAGATGAGTCTGTCCGTCTTGTTGGGGTCGAAGCAGCGGGACGCGGTATTGATACGGAAGAGCACGCAGCGACGATGACTATGGGCAGCCACGGCGTATTCCAAGGCTCGATGAGCTACTTGCTGCAGGATAAATACGGCCAGGTTCAGCCTGCGCATTCCATCTCGGCGGGGCTTGACTATCCGGGCATCGGACCGGAGCATGCGTATTTGAAGGATTCCGGCCGCGCGGAATACTTCCCGATTACCGATGCGGAAGCGCTTGACGCTCTTCAACTGCTGTCGCGCACGGAAGGAATTATTCCGGCATTGGAATCCGCCCATGCGATTGCGCAGACGATTAAGCTGGCTCCAACCCTTGATAAAGACAAAATTGTCGTTGTCAGCTTGTCCGGACGCGGCGATAAAGACGTGGAAGCGATCATGGGTTATCTGGGAGGTGCAGAGGCATGAATTTGATTGATGCTGCTTTTGCCAAATTAAAGCAAGAAGGAAAAACGGCGCTTATTCCGTTTCTGACGATTGGGGATCCGGATATCCCTACATCAATCGCTATTATTAAAGAGCTTGAAGCAGCGGGCGCGGATCTCGTGGAGCTTGGTGTCCCTTATTCCGATCCGCTTGCAGACGGTCCCGTTATTCAACGGGCATCCGAACGCGCGCTTAAGAATCGCATTTCGATTCTGGATTGTATCGAGACGGCTGCGCAAGCCCGCGAAGCCGGCGTCAAGCTGCCCTTTATTTTGTTTACTTATTTCAATCCAGTGCTGCAATTCGGCCTGGAGGACTTTATGAATCTAGTCGTAGAGAAGGGGATCAGCGGGCTTATCATCCCGGATCTTCCGATTGAAGAGGATGAGGAAGTGCGTACGCTGGCCGAAGCGAAAGGCGTTCACCTTATTCCGCTGGTGGCTCCAACCTCGAAGGATCGCGTTGTCCGCATTTCCAAGAAAGCGCGCGGTTTTGTCTACTGTGTTTCCTCCCTGGGCGTAACGGGAGTCCGTGCCGAATTCCACAGCGGCATTGACGATTTCCTTGCAACGGTTCGCGAAGCAACGGACCTGCCGATTGCCGTGGGCTTTGGCATTTCCAGCCGCGAGCAGGTGGAGCGCTTCGAGAAAACCTGCGACGGCGTAGTCGTAGGCAGCGCTATTGTGCGCAAAATCGAAGAAACGCTTCCTCTATTAAGCGATTCTTCGAAGCGGGAAGAGGGATTGGCCGAAATCCGCAGCTTTGTTGCCGGATTGAAGGGCTGATGCGAAAGGACAGAGCTTGCCGGCTCTGTCCTTTTTTATTTCAAGCATTTGCGCTGTCTGTAAAATGGATGGCAAAGCCTATTCGCCTAGTGAGCTCCAATTCCTATTTTACAAGACGACCCTTTAAAACCTTTACAAGATGTGAGACAATAGAAAACATGCGGTTAGCCAATATGGCCAATATGACAAAGAGGTGAATGGCGATGCAGCCAAAAAGCAATATCGTGCATCTCCCTGTTTATCAGCCGGGAAAACCGGTTGAAGACGTTAAGAGAGAGCTTGGATTAGACGAGGTTATCAAGCTTGCTTCCAACGAGAATCCGTTCGGTTACTCGGAACAGGCGAAAGCAGCTATCATAAATGAATTAGGTCAAATTTCAACCTATCCGGACGGTGCAAGCTTTGAGCTTACGGCAGCTGTAGCGGCAAGATACGGAGTAGAGTCCAATCAGATTATTTTTGGCACGGGCTCGAGCGACATTATCCTTATGCTGGCGAGAACCTATCTTGCTCCGGGCGACGAGACGGTTATGGCCGACGAAACGTTCTCCCAGTACAAACATAACGCGGAGATCGAAAATGCCCGCATTATTGAAGTGCCATTAAAGGACGGCAAACATGATCTTCCGGCGATGCTGGCCAAGATTACGGACCGTACGAAGCTGGTATGGGTATGCAATCCGAATAACCCGACCGGCACGATCGTCACGGAAGATGAACTTACCGCTTTCCTCGATCAGGTTCCTAAGGATGTTCTGGTCGTATTGGATGAAGCGTATTGCGAATTCGTGGAAGAGCCCGGTTTCCCGGACGGCATTAAGCTGCTGAAGAAATACCGGAACTTGATCGTGCTTCGCACCTTCTCGAAAATTTACGGTCTGGCCTCGCTGCGTATCGGTTACGGAATCGGCCACGCGGATGTCATCCAATATATGAACCAAATCAGAGAGCCGTTTAATACGACCCGCCTCGGACAAGTAGCGGCAAAAGCCTCTCTTGCCGACGATGATTTTATTGCGTTCTGCCGCAAGCAGAACCGCGAGGGAATCGAATACATGTCCAGTCAATTCGACCGTCTTGGCTTAAGCTACTTCCCGGCGTACGGCAACTTCGTTATGGTTGATACGAAGCTCCCTTCTGCTGACGTTTTCCAATCGCTCCTTCGTAAAGGAGTTATTGTTAGATCGCGCTGGACGTACTATCCGACCCACATCCGCGTCTCAGTGGGCACTCCGGAGCAAAACGAAAAGTTCATCGCGGCTCTTGAGCTAGTTCTGCAGGAAGCGGCGGTGCGCGGATAGCCTTATGACGAAGATCGCGATATTTGGGGTAGGATTGATTGGCGGTTCATTGGCGCTCTGCTTCAAAGGCAAGCCGGAGCTTACCGTTGTAGGTTACTCGAACCGTCAGTCCTCCGTTGAAAAATATATGAAGCGGGGAGTTGTCGATTACGCGACAACTTCCTTGCGCGAAGCTGCTGAGGGCGCCGATTTTATTTTTCTGTGCGTGCCGGTAGGCAAGCTTGAAGAATACGTAACGGAGCTCGGCAAGCTAAATTTGAAGCCAGGCTGCATCGTAACGGATGTAGGCAGTACGAAAGCTTCGGTGGCCGAATGCGGCAGAAGACTGGAGCAGAATGGCGTGTCGTTTATCGGCGGCCATCCTATGGCCGGCTCCGAACGCTCCGGCGTTGAAGCAGCCTCCACGAATCTGTTCGAGAACGCGTTCTATGTACTAACACCGGAAGAGACTACACCGCCGGAAGCTTTGGAACGGCTGAAAAACCTTCTGGTTCATACAAGAGCGCATCTTGTCAGCGTTGATGCCAATTCGCATGACGAGATTGTAGGGGCAATCAGCCATCTGCCGCATATGATCGCGGTAGCGCTCGTTAATCAGGTCCGCGGCTACAATGAGAATAACGGCTTGTACGAATTGCTGGCTGCCGGAGGCTTCCGGGACATTACGAGAATCGCGGCAAGCGATCCGATCGTCTGGCGCGATATTCTAATTAATAACCGCGAAGTTCTGCTGAAGCTTCTGAGGGATTGGAATTCGGAAGTGGAGAAGTTTGCGGTGATGCTGGAAGCTTTGAACGGCGATGCGATTGAGGAAGCTTTCCAGACAGCCGGAGAGTTCCGCAGCAAGCTGCCCGAGCGCCGGAAAGGCATGATTCATTCTTTATACGATTGTTATGTGGATGTACCCGATCATCCCGGCATTATCGGCAATATTGCCAGCGAGCTGGGCAGTGCCCGGATTAACCTTAGCAACATCAATATTATCGAGAGCAGGGAAGATGTTCCCGGCGTGCTTCGTTTATCGTTCCGGACTCAGGAAGATTTGGATCAAGCGATGGAGCTGCTCGGCAAAACCGGTTATACCGTTCGTCAATAAAACCTCGAAAGAGGTTTTTTTGTTTGTTGGCGGATGAGAAATTTTATGGACAAAAAAGTTTAAGCGTTTTCAAAAAAACCGTTGACATTGTGGAAGCGTATACATATAATAAAAGTACAGTATGGTTTCTCTCCACTCCTATCCAAAACTATAGCGTTCAATATGAATGCTGACCACTCTTCGGAGTGGTTTTTTTTTGTTCTTTTTTTGTGGACATGCCGTTTGCTCCAATTCCGACAAAATCCTGCACACTGGAAATTAGAGTTTATTTATTTTTTGAGACTAATGCAAAGAGGTATGTTACAATATCGAAGGACAGTGGGTATTGTTAAAATATGGATTAAAATCCTTTTTGTCGAAACAAGAAGGATTTTGGCTCTTGCGACTCGAATTACATACATCGTATTTATTGATATTTTTTATGATAATGACCGCAACTTTTCGCTTCCGGTTCGGTATAAGGATACATAATCGAACTGGGAAGAAGAATTCGCAGGTGAGGAGGTTCGCCTGTCATGACTGATTCCCAATTAATACGTGAGATTAAGGACGGTAACATCGAGCTCTATTCGGAGCTGATGCGCCGTTACCAACGCAAGATATTAGCATTTATCTATCATATGTTGAAGAGTGCCAAGCTGGAGCTGCTCGCTGAGGATTTGTGCTCGGAAACGTTTTATAAAGCATACCGCAGCCTCCATTCCTTCCGCGAAGTGGATGCCTCTTTTTCGACGTGGCTGTATACGATTGCACGAAATACCGTGCTTAGCGAACTGCGCAAGCAAAAGTCTGCCAACGTTCCTCTCGATGAGTCGAATATGATGCCTGCCGCTCCCCCGGATCAGGTGCCAGAACAACATGTTCTGCGCAACGAACGGATGGCGATGGTCCGAGAAGCGATCAACAATTTACCTGAAAAACAACGCTCGGCACTCATTCTGCGGGAATATGACCAGTTAGACTATCAGGAGATCGCCAATATCCTGGGCCAAACGGTAAGTTCCGTAAAATCGTTGTTATTCCGGGCACGAGCCAGCGTAAAGTCGCAGCTTGAGCCTTACTTTGGCGAGACGCCGATGATGGAAGAATACGAAGGGATGAACACACGATGAAATGCGATGACGTACAAGACAGGTTCGATGTCTTCGGATGCTTATCAGAGGAAGATGCCGAACGTGAAGCGATGGAAGCCCATTTGCTCGACTGCGAGCATTGCGCGGAACAATACCGTCTGTGGGAAGAAAGCGAAGAATTGATCCTTCAGCTTTCCGAAGAGGAAGAAGTTGTTACCGCCCAGATGGAGCATGTCAATCGCAGCGTTATGGATCGCATTTATGCTGAACAATCGTGGTTAATGCCGGTTTCTCAGAAAAGCTATTATTTTTCGCCTGCTTTCAGGCGTAACCTTGCTATTGTGCTGTCCGCTTGTTTAGCCATATTCGCGTGTTCGCTTATTTTTTTCATCAAAGGCAACGAACACGGCACGCCGGAAGAAAAGATGGCTCAATTAACCGGATTAATGGATACGGCTAATGCGTCCGGCAGCGATTTTGTCATTAGCGCAGAATTTGAAGTTCCCGTCGCAAGCGTTAGCGATCCGTTCGTTCTGCAGGTCGTCCCAACCTACCCGCAATATTGGGTAGCTCTTTCGCTTCTTGGAGTTGTGATGACGTTGTTAATCTTGAACTGGTTGTCTAGAACGCGAAGCTAATGCACAAGCTTAACTAAGGTGTTGTATAGATATTCAACCTCTAACCGTGACCGTTTATTTCGGCGCCGCGATAGAGGTTTTCTCATTTATATTCGGAAAGGCAGGAATCGCAATTGATCATTGGCATGGTACGACACGGCAATACCGATTGGAATGCTTTAGGGAAGATTCAAGGCCAGACCGATATTCCGTTAAATGAGCTTGGAAAAAAGCAGGCGAATGCGCTAGCCTCGCGATTGAGCCAAGATGAGAAGCTGTGGGATGCGGTAATATCGAGCGATCTCCAGCGCGCTCGCCAGACGGCTGCCGTTATTGCGGATAAGCTGGATATTCCGCTGCTGGACGGCGATCCTCGGTTGCGCGAACGCAATTTCGGCGAAGTCGAGGGACTGACCCTGCCCGAGAGAGTGGAACGTTGGGGCGAGAACTGGCGTGAAGTTGCGCAAGGATTGGAAACGGACGAGGAGGTCCGTGCCCGGGGATTGGCATTCCTGCAGGATTGTCAGAAGCAGCGGCCGGAATGCAGGCTGCTCGTGGTATCCCATGGCGGGTTCCTGGCGCAGATGTTTGACACGCTTTGCGTCGACCTTGAGAAGCAGCATCTGGGCAATCTTTCTTACTCGATTCTCCAGTTTAAGGATGAACAATGGGCTCCGCTTCTATATAATTGTACTCGTCACCTAGAGGAGGAGCAGGGAGTAACGACGAAATAATGGTGGGTTCGAGCTTACCATTCTCGGAAATGTATCTCCTTCCGGCCGCTGTTGTCATTCTGAATATGGATTAGATTTTATAAGGTGTATTCAGAAGTGACAAAGGCGAACGCTTCGCTCCTCCAGGAGATACATTTACCGTTCATTCCCTCGTCAATTTATTTTTTACAACAATTCAGGCTGCCGTTTATTTGGCAGCCTCTTATTATGAACAGCAAGGGCTGCCGTTTACTTGGCAGCCCTATTTGCTGTTCCCGCCTTTGAATTTTATCTGGCTTTTTTGTGTGAAAAACGAGCAAGCGGAAGCGGAGCAAGCAAATGTTCATTGAGAAGCGCAGCGGTAAGTACGAAAAATTTAGGGCTGCCAATATTAATTGCAGCCCTATTTGCTGTTCCCGCTTTTGGATTTTAAAGGCTTTTTTGTGTGGAAAACGAGCGAGCGGAAGCGGAGCAAGCAAATGTTCATTGAGAAGCGCAGCGTTCGCTTTTGATAGCCGGATTCCCCACCATACAACTTCGAATCGAAGGGAATCCGGTATCAACGGCGATCGAAAGAACATTTGCTTGCGCAGCGTGCATCACGCGCATCAAGCGAATTTAGGCACTCAATGTGAAGCTTTTTCACACA
The DNA here is from genome assembly GCF_004000805.1 of Paenibacillus glycanilyticus NBRC 16618. Lineage (GTDB taxonomy): Bacteria > Bacillota > Bacilli > Paenibacillales > Paenibacillaceae > Pristimantibacillus > Pristimantibacillus glycanilyticus. The sequence goes on along the minus strand of NZ_BILY01000010.1, from coordinate 58,411 downwards.
ACTAGTTTTAAAATTCAAAATTCTTCCCATAATGGTACTAATTATTGCTAGCGAATCAAATAAGCTCGCGATCGAGACACAAACGGCGGGCAGTTGCGGAAAGGAGAGATACCATGAATTTGTCGGATATGTTGGGCTATGCGGATATTCAGCAGTTGAGCCGGATCGCCTCCGTGTATCAATGTGAGTGCAATGGCCACTCAAAAAATGATTTGATTCAGTCTATTCTCTCAACCGTCAGCCGGAAAGATGTATTTGAGGCGCAGATCAGCAGTATGAAACTGGACGAAATGCGGTTCTTGAACTCCTTGTTATTCGAATCGAGAGATTCCTTCAGCCTGGAAGAGCTGATTGCAAGGGTTCAGCAAAGCAAGTTTGGCGAGCTAGAGCCCCCAGCGGAAGAACCGCCGCAGAAGAAAACGAAACGCACGAAGAAGAAGCAAGCCGAGGCCGAAGCGCCCAAAGAATCCGGACCACGCGAGATGATCTCCAGGTTCAAGCATCAAGGTTGGCTGTTTAACGGAGTAACAGGAACCAATCGTTATATGTTCCAGGTACCGCAGGATCTGAGAGTGAGATTTCGCGAGACGCTTCGCAAGAAGTTTACGGCAGAGCTGCATTATACGGATGAGCCGCATATGTACCGGGACGAACAAATGCTCGTGCAGGAAGACGTTTATCAGCTGCTTCATTATATTTATCACAATGAGGTTCAGTTGTCGGCGGATGGCTCGATGTACAAACGGTTCAGCGGACAGATTTTGGAAAAGCTGGCCATCTCGGAAGAACTGCCTGGTAAGGGCGAGTGGCGATTCGGGTACGGCAGACATTTTCACCATTATCCGAACCGGATGTCTCTCCTGTTTGACTATTGCAGCTATATGAAGTACTTCGTGGAAGATGGTCTGTTATTGGTCTTATCGCCGAGCGGCGAAGAGCGGTTGCGCAGCAAACCGGCCAATGAAATGGAGCAGATTTACAAGTTCTGGCTGAAACTGTACAAAGGGGCAATTCCCAACATTCATGCGCTCGTGCATTGGATGAATAGTTTGGCGGAGCAATGGGTTACGGCTGCTTCACTCCGCAAAGTGCTTATCCCTTTCGTCAAACCGTTCTATTACGATTCAGCCGACAGGGTGCTGGATGTACGGTTAATGGGAATGATGGTTCATCTGGGAATGCTTCGGATCGGCGAGCATCAGGAGCATGGAACGGTTGTGCGGATGACCAAATTGGGAAGGGCCCTTGTCGCGGGAGTAAATCTCGAAGATCAGGATGGGATGTTTCTCTACTAGTTTTTCTATGAAACCAACTAGGCGATGGCATATTAATTGGAATGGGGGCAATCGTACTTATCGGCGCGCAGAATGGTGAATATGCTTAAAGTAGGAGCCGGTTCGATTGTGACTGAGAATGACGAGTTGACCTATACTCTTTCACTTGAATCACCGCGTGACGATAGTCGAAGACGATAGGATCTCTTTAACGCCGGTTTGGAGGTGTATCCTATGGACAAAATGAAAGTTGCTTATGAAGCAATGCTAGGATTAGCAGCGGAGATGGTATTAGATGAAGCCGTTCACAAGTTTCGCTCGGATCAGATCTATAAAGCGATCGATCAAGCGTTGGCCGTTGGAGACGAGGATACGTTCTACCGTTTAGCCGCTCAATTAAATCAATTAAAGAGCTAATTTGCGCGAATAGAAACTTCCGCCCTATGATGGAGGACTTAAGGCTCCGTTATAGCAGCGGGAGTTTTTTTGTTGTTTGGATTGGCAAAATCCCCCTTTATGGGTAACATAGAGATTACGGACGATTCTCAACAGGAAAGGGAGCAGGAAATGAAATTTAGCGATATTGCCGAGCAACAATGGGACGAGCTTAAGCCTTATCTCGACACATGCTTGCTGCCGGTCACCGGAATGACGGGATTGGAGCAGCCGTTTGAAGCAACGCTTGCACTTGAGCAGTTAAGGGACGTAATGGATCTCATAGAAATTCCTTTTAAAGGAAGAATAGTGACCTATCCGGCGATGCACTACATGAATGAAGATTCCGCAGGGGCACTCGTTTCGAAAACTTGTCGATCTTTAAAGGAAACCGGATTCCGGTTTGTCATCGTTATCTCCGCTAAGAATCAGGACGGACTGGAATGCCCGGATGCCGATCTTGTGATCTGCCCGGACGGGGACGGGGAAGCGCCAACCGCCGCAAATGTGTCGAAAGCCGTGCAGGCTTTGTGGAACCGCGGCGACTCCTAAACGACAATAAAGCGCTGTCATCTTCAAAACCGGGGTATTTTTGAATAAAAAAAATGGGTTTTGGGGAAACAAAAGTTAAGGCAAGGTTAAATGTGACAAATTGCCAACAAATTTGTGAATGGCATTTTATAGGTAAATAAATCGCGAGCCATATTCTTGACGCTCCCAAGCGCCTAGGCTATTATAGTTTATGTCCTAGTTCGTCAAGCGTTTTGCCGTGTGGCTGAACGCGAGAAATGGTTGGCAAAGGGGGTTAGAACAGAAGATGAGTAACCACGAACATCAAGAAACCGCGCATCGTCCGGTTCAACGCAAAGAGATGTCCCGGCGTCAATTTTTGTCGTATACACTCGGCGGTACGACTGCATTTATGGTTGGTGGCGCGGTTTTGCCTATGGTCCGTTTTGCGGTTGATCCTCTCTTGGCAAAAAAAGCCGAGGGAACATGGGTTAAAGTAGTTGAAGAGAGCAAAATAACAACTGAGCCTCAAGAATTCAAGTTCCAAATTCATCAGGTCGATGGCTGGTATGTAAGCGATCCCGAACTTTCTGCCTGGATTACGAAGGACGCAAATAATCAGATTTTTGCGCTTTCTCCGGTATGTAAGCACCTCGGTTGTACGATCGGTTGGAATACGCTTGGCCATCACGAGTATGATTGTCCTTGCCACGGTGCACGTTATACCGTTGACGGGAAAAACCTTGCAGTTGCCCCACATCCATTAGATGAATATGAAGTGAAAGTTGAAAACGGTTTTGTGTACGTAGGTCCGATCAAAGCGAACTCTCGTGTATAGGAGGCTAATAGCAGATGTTTAAATCGATGTATAACTGGATTGACGAACGTCTTGATATTACGCCGCTTTGGCGGGATGTAGCGGACCATGAAGTACCGGAGCACGTTAACCCTGCTCACCACTTCTCGGCATTCGTTTACTGCTTCGGCGGTTTGACGTTCTTTATCACCGTAATTCAAATTTTGTCCGGCATGTTCCTTACCATGTACTATGTACCGGACATTATCAATGCTTATGCAAGCGTTGACTACTTGAACCATAAGGTTGCATTTGGCGGCATTGTTCGCGGCATGCATCACTTTGGCGCAAGTTTGGTTATCGTAATGATGTTTTTACATACCTTGCGTGTATTCTTCACGGGTTCCTACAAAGCGCCTCGTGAAATGAACTGGGTCGTAGGGATGCTGATCTTCTTCATTATGTTAGGCCTTGGCTTCACGGGTTACCTGTTGCCTTGGGATAACAAAGCTTACTTCGCAACGAAGGTAGGCGTACAGATCGCGGAATCCGTGCCGTATATCGGTCCTTACATCGGTCAGTTCCTGTACGGCGGCGACATTGTAGGCGCGCAAACGCTAACACGCTTCTTCGCAATTCACGTATTCTTCCTGCCTGGCGCTCTGATTGCAATGCTTGCAGCGCACTTCCTGATGATTCGGAAGCAAGGCATTTCGGGACCACTTTAAGCGAAGGGAGGATTTATTATGGCGCACGGTCATAAATCGAACGAGAAGGTCGTATATGTTGGCGACTCGCGGGTGAAGAAAAGCAATCATCCAAACATTCCGCCAGATTATACGTCCTACCCCGGTAAATCGGAAGCGTTCATACCGAACTTCCTGCTTAAGGAATGGATGGTGGGCTGCGTAGTCCTGGTTGGTTTCCTGACTTGGACCATTGCGGAAGGTGCACCGCTAGGTTATCCGGCGGACCCTACGAACGCATCCTTTATTCCGATGCCGGACTGGTACTTCCTGTTCCTGTATCAGTTTTTGAAATATCCATGGGTTTCTGGCGACTACATCGTACTTGGTACGATGGGGGTTCCAGCTGTTATGTTTGGCGGCTTGCTGCTTGCTCCGTTCCTGGACACAGGTAAAGAGCGTCGGTTCTACCGCCGTCCAATCGCTTCATCGCTCATGTTCTTGTCCTTGATTGCCTGTGTGTACTTGACGGTTATTTCGTGGAGTCACTACACGCATGAGATGGAAGCTACGAACTCGATTCCGGAGCATAAGGTCCGCGAAGAGAAAGCCCGCGAAGCACATGAGAAAGGTCAAGAAGCTCCAAGCGCATCGAAACCGGCTAAAACGGTTGCATTGGTTGACGCGAATGACCCGGCAATGGACATTGTCAAGAAAGCGCAATGCGTTGCCTGCCATGCTAACGATCTGAAGGGCAATCCGCCGCAAGTACCGGCTTTGACAGGCGTAGGCGACAGGTTGTCGAAGGAGGAACTGGTTGAAACCGTGACCAATGGCCGCGGTGGCATGCCAGCTTTCAAAGATCAGTTGTCCGCCGAAGAGATTGACCAATTAACAACTTGGCTTGCGAAGCAAAAAGCGCCGGCTGAATAATAGCACCGTTTAAAAACCTGATCGTATTTATGCGGTCAGGTTTTTTCAAATCTAATCGAAACAGGAGGCGTATATTTCTATGGGCGTACCGATATCTTGGTTCTGGAGCCGATCTTTTTTATTAAGTCGCCTCTTTTTATGGGTCATGTTTATCTTTAATTTCCTAGGCACCGTGTACGGTTACATCTGGTACGGCAATCAGATTGAAGATACGGTAAGCAATCATCCGTTATGGCAGGTTGTATTTGTCCCGGATAGTCCAACCGCAAGCTTGTTCTTTACGCTAACCTTGCTGTATTGGCTGTTTCCGCCTCAAGGCAACTCCCGCTTTGTCAACGGAGCGCGAATGATTATTGAAGGTCTCGCTGTCGTTACTTCTATTAAATATGGCATCTGGGCGGTTTCTATGATCGTTGCGGGAAGCATGCAGGGGGATCCGCTTCAATGGGAGCATTGGATGCTGATGGTCTCGCATACGGCAATGGCCGTGGAAGTGCTGTTATATGCCCGATTTATGAGAGCTGGCGTAGGGGCAGCCGTAATTGGTACGTTATGGCTTTTGCTAAATGACACCGTAGACTATACGTATGATGTGTTTCCGTGGCTTTCGGACAGGCTTATGGATGATTTGACGGCTGTCAAATGGTTTACATACAGCTTAACGATCTTCAGCTTTATTGTCGGTGCGCTTGCATTAAGGGCAAGAAAAGAGACATAAGTATGGACATCCCTTCATAAAGTGGTCATAGCAATTCTTTATGAGGGGGATGACCATGAAGATACGAATTATACTGCCTTTATTCTTATGTATCGTCATGACCGTCTGTTCGGTTACGGCTGCCAAAGCCTTTCCCGCGGACCTGCTTCGGACAGGCAATGCAAACGAATCCAGGAACGAGCTGCTTCGCTTAGACGAGACGGCAGCAGCTTTATACGAAGCTGCTTACATGAACAATCGCCAAGCCGGCTATAAATATGTCCAGCAGCTGGATAAGCTTGTGAACAAGAGCGATATCAGACAGGCGGGACAAGCTACCGGATGGAAGCTGATGGAGGAGAGCATCAATTCGATTACCTACACGCTTAAAAGCGGGAAGGTAACTTCCGATTGGCTGACGGCAGCGGCACGCATTCATCTCACGACGGATGCATTGCTGCGTCCGGATCACGCTTTATGGCTGCAGTATGAGAAAGTGATGCTGGAGGATTTGGAGAGAGTGAACCGTTCCTGGAATAGGCAGACGGATGACGGGGCGATAGCGGCGAGAGCTGCGATGAATAGCTTTAATCAACATTTATCGCGAATAGAAGCCGCTGCTTCCATGCAGCGGCCAACGGAACGGATTAACGAATTGCGTGATCGGATGCATTATACGAACGTCCTGCTTGAAGCGGGGATGAAAGGGCAGACCAAGCAGGACTGGACGGACAATTCGATTTCGGATCTTGAGTTTTCGGTAAACCGGCTATTCGATAACGGTCATTCGCAGGACGAAGAACCGGTTGTGGCACCGGTTGGGGAAGCACATCCCATTAGTTGGATTTTGCTTCTCGGCGCCATTATTATGGCCGTTCTTACCTACACGGGCTGGAGAAAGTACAAGCAGCAGCCCTATGGCGTAAAGCCATTGTCCTAAGCTTTATTCTTCTTTGAATCCTTCGCCAAGCACATCGTGAACTTCGCTAATAACGGTAAACGCTTTGGGGTCGATACGGCGTATGATGTTCTTAAGACGGCGCATTTCTTGCCGCTGAACAACGCAGTAGACGACCTCTTTTGATTGTCCGGAAAAAGCGCCCCTTGCGGGCATTAAGGTTACGCCTCGGTCCAGCTCGGAAGTGATTTCGGCAGCCATCTCCCTGCCTTGGTCGGTAATAATGGAGAAGGACTTGGCTGAGTAAGCGCCATCCTGGATGAAATCAATCAGTCTGGACGCGACAAACACCGTGACTAACGTGTACAACACTTTTTCGATCGGTATGTACAATAAGGAAATCCCGATAATGACGGCATCCGAAATTAATATGAATTGCCCCATGCTAAACGCTTTGCGCCTTGATGCAATCCTCGCGATAATGTCTACGCCGCCGGTAGTTCCGCCTGCACGGAATACAATGCCTAATCCGCCTCCCAAGGTAACGCCTGCATAAAGAGCGGCAAGAAGATAATCATGGGAGTTATGGAAGGTGACAATCCAGCCTTTGTCGATCATCCATTCCATAAGGGCGAGGAAGCCGGATAAGGACACGACACCAATCAATGTATAGGCCATCTCGCCAAGGCCTAATTTCCTCCAGCCAATCAAGAAAAGCGGTATATTCAAAATCAGCGTGGAAAGAGACAATGGAACCTCGGCAGCATAATTAAGCAATACGCCTATGCCGGTTACGCCGCCTTCCATCAGCTGATTCGGAATTACGAAATAATGAAGACCAAAAGCATAGATGGCTGTACCGACCAAGATCGGCAGTACGGTTTGAAGCTGAAGCATGAATTTCCGGGACATAAAATAAACTCCTTTTAAGTTCTTGAACGGGCTATTTATGTATTATAGCTTAACAGACGGTTCAAAAAACATTGTTTTCATTGCTTCTTTACGTTAACATAGGTGATATTAGCGTTATACATAAGGAAGAAAGGGTCATTCACACATGGCAGAGAAATCTTTAGCCGATATCCAACGTGAGGTGGATGCTTACATCGGTCAATTCAAGGAAGGCTACTTCAGCCCGCTAGCGCTTATGGCGCGAATGAGCGAAGAGGTTGGCGAGCTCGCTAGGGAAGTGAATCACTATTATGGCGAGAAACCAAAAAAGCCGAATGAAGAAGAAAACTCCGTTGAGATGGAGCTTGGCGATATTTTGTTTATTTTGTCCTGTTTTGCAAATTCGCTCAACATTGATTTGACGGAAGCGCATAACAAAGTCATGAATAAATTCAATACCCGGGACGCTAACCGCTGGACGAGAAAAAACGGCGAACAGTAGAACGCACCTTTACATATGCTGTACCATCAACCTGTGTACAAGGAGGATGGGCAGATGGACGGGGAAAGCTGCGTGAAGAAGGCGTATGAGTTTATTCTTAACAGTGATTTTGAACAAGCGATTTATTGGTTCGAGCAAGCGATAGCGGCAGAACCTCTAAATGCGAGCTATCAACATATATGCGCGGTTTCATGCGCCAGAAGCGGGAAATGGACCAAGGCGCATCAATATGCGAAGCAAGCAGTAGAGCTTGACGGAAATCATCCCGAATATCAATACCATTTACAAACGATTGAATCGAGACTACTCGTGGCTGCGGCGGAGCACAAGCTTGCGGAAGAGCCATCGCAGTATACGGATGCAATACCTTTGCTGCAGCAAGCTGCAGATCTGGATCCGCTTAGCTTCGAGGCGTTTTATTTGCTTGCGTTATCCTACTCGGAGATGGGGCGGTTGGAGGATTCCGTCATAAACGCCAGGGAAGCAATCAGATTAGATCCCGGTCATTCCGCGGCGCGCCGCTTATTCGCTGATGTGAATCGGAAGCGCAGAATGCTGCGCAAACGGGTGATGGGCAAACAACAACAGAAGGAATAGGTGATCTTGGTGGCAATTAAGGTAGCAGTAATCGGAGCAAGCGGCCGAATGGGCCGTGAAGTTGTGAAAATGGTGCTGGAGGACGAGGCGCTCGAGCTCGTTGCTGCCGTCGCTCCTTCAGCAGGTCCTGTGGACGCGGGCGTATTTGCTGGCAAAGCGAATACGGGAGTTACCGTTAGCGCAACCATTGAGGAAGCTTTAAGCAGCGCAAAGGCAGATGTTATGGTTGATTTCACCGTGCCGGCGCTTGCTTATCAGCATACCAAGGTCGCGATTGAGCACGGCGTTCGTCCCATCATGGGCACAACCGGTTTTACGCCGGAACAAATCGAAGAGCTGGACAAGCTTTGCCAGGAAAAAGGAATTGGCGGGCTCATTGCTCCAAACTTCTCGATTGGCGCTATTCTGATGATGAAATTCGCTGCGGAAGCATCCAAATATATGCCGCATGTTGAAATTATCGAATATCACGGCGATCAAAAGCTGGATGCCCCGTCGGGCACTTCAATCAAAACGGCCGAATTGATCTCTCAGGTTCGCCAGGAGCTTCGTCAAGGCAACCCTAAAGAGGAAGAAGTCATTGAAGGCGCGCGTGGCGGTTATTATAACGGCTTCCGTATACATAGCGTTAGACTTCCAGGCGTATTTGCGCAGCAAGAAGTTGTGTTTGGCGGTTATGGCCAAACGTTGAAGATCCGTCATGATTCCTATGACCGTGCCGGTTACATGCCCGGCGTTAACGTTGCGGTCAAGAAAGTGATGGACTACAGCGGTTTGGTTTATGGTTTTGAACATTTGATGGACTAATCTATATACAGCCTAGAAAGAGTGGGGATTATAGGATGTTGAAAATTTCCTTTATCGCGCATGACCGTAAAAAAGAAGAAATGGTTAACTTTGTAACCGCCTATGAGAGTGTCTTTGCGCCGCATGAATTATATTCTACCGGTACAACGGGCAGCCGTATTATGGAGAAAACAAATCTTCAGATCCAACGGTTTATGTCCGGTCCGCTTGGAGGAGACCAACAGATTGGCGCTATGGTTGCCCAAAACGAGATGGATCTCATTATTTTCCTCCGGGATCCGCTCATGGCACAGCCTCACGAGCCGGACATTATCGCTTTGCTCCGTCTTTGCGACGTACAAGGCATTCCGGTTGCAACGAACGTGGCTACTGCGGAACTGCTTGTCCGAGCGCTTGCGCGCGGCGATTTCGCATGGCGCGAGCTTGTACACAAATATAAGCCGGGTGTGGATGCACCATGAGCGAATCGTTAGATATTCTCGTCTTTGGCGCGCATGCGGATGATGCGGAGATCGGGATGGGCGGTACGATCGCGAAGTATACGGCTGCCGGGAAGCGGGTAGGAATCTGTGATTTAACCGAAGCGGAAATGTCTTCAAACGGCACCGTGGAGCTAAGGAAGCAGGAAGCTTCCGCAGCTTCCTCGGTGCTTGGTTTATATACCCGTACCAATCTAGGATTGCCGGACCGCGGTCTCGAAATCAACAAGCCGCACATTGATGCGATTGTCGCGGAAATTCGCCGTTCCCGTCCGCGCATCGTATTCGCTCCGTACTGGGTGGACCGTCATCCGGATCACATCGCCTGCAGCAAGCTGGTTGAAGAGGCCGTATTTAATGCAAAGCTTCGCCGGTATATGCCGGAGCTGCCGGCCGTGCAGGTGGAACAATTCATCTCTTATTACATAAACGATGTCGATAACGTCTCGCTTATGGTTGACGTATCGGATTTTTACGACCAAAAGAGACAATCTTTGATGGCGTACCAATCTCAATTCCAAACGGCTGCCCCCGGCGAAGACCGAGTGGCGACTCCTTTAACGGATCGTTATATCGAACGGGTTGAAGCCCGGGATAGTCTGCTTGGTCAGACTCGAGGCTGGAAATATGCGGAGGGCTTTGCCATCAAACGCCCGCATGCCATTGAGTGGTTTTAACAAAGATAAAAAAATCTCATAATCAAAATGATGTCGAATATATAGAATATCAGCATGTTACACGAGAGGGTGGACTTACGATATGGCACGTAAATTAAAAATCGGAATCACGTGTTATCCAACCCTGGGCGGTTCCGGCGTAGTGGCTACGGAGCTAGGCAAGTTGATGGCCGAACGAGGCCATGAAATTCATTTTATTACCCATAGCATACCGTTCCGTCTCGGGAAATTTCATAAAAACATCTTTTTCCATGAAGTTGAAGTTAACGATTATTACGTATTCCGTTATCCGCCGTATGATTTATCGCTAGCAAGCAAGATGGCCCAGGTAGCCAAAATGGAGAAGCTGGATCTTCTTCACGTGCATTACGCGGTTCCTCATGCCGTATGCGCGCATCTGGCCAAACAAATGATTGGCGACGGCTTCAAAACCGTTACGACGCTGCATGGCACGGACATTACCGTGCTTGCTCAGGATGAATCGCTAAAGGATTTGATTCGTCTGGCCATTAACGAAAGCGATGCCGTGACGGCCGTATCGCAGGACCTCATTAACGAAACAAGACAGCTCCTGGATATTACGCGCCCGATTGATCTGACGTACAATTTCGTAGACAAACGCGTTTATTATCCGCGCGACGCGGTCTCTCTGCGGGCCGATTACGCGCAGCCTCATGAAAAAATACTTATGCATATTTCGAATTTCCGTCCCGTGAAGCGTGTTAGCGACGTTGTGGATGTTTTTGAACGCGTATCCTCGCAAATTCCAGCTAAGCTGCTGCTTGTTGGCGAAGGTCCGGAATTGTCCAAAATCCAATGCAAGATCCGTCAAATGGGTCTGGAAGACCGTGTCCATTTCCTTGGCAAGCAAGAAGACGTCGCGCAGGTTATTTCGATGGCTGACCTTTTGCTCCTGCCTTCCGAGAAGGAGAGCTTTGGCCTTGTTGCGCTTGAAGCGATGGCCTGCGGAGTTCCAACCATTGGTTCAACTGCCGGGGGGATCCCTGAGCTTGTGACGCATGGCGAGACCGGTTATTTGTGCCCAATCGGCGATGTTGAAGGAATGGCTTCTTATGCCACTCAATTGCTCAAGGACGAGAAGCTTCATCAGTCGTTTAAGGAAGCTTGCTTGTTCCGAGCGCGCAACGAGTTCTGTAATGATGTGATCACCACGCAGTACGAACAAATCTATTATCGGGTTCTTGGAATGGAAGCCGATTTGCCGATGCCGGTATGCGAGGCCTAATACAGGAAGGAAGTGCTTAAGTCCATGGAAGTACGCTTCGCTTTGCCAAACCTCATGCTTCAGGCATTACCTGTGCTTGAAGCGCTTGTGCAGCAGGGCTTTGAAGCGTTTTTTGTCGGAGGCTGCGTGAGAGATACCGCAATGGGACTGCCGATTAAGGATGTAGATATTGCAACTTCGGCCAGACCCGAGCAGGTGATGTCGATTTTTCCGCGCTGCATTCCGACGGGGCTTCAGCACGGTACGGTAACGGTATTGCATGATGGTGAATCTTACGAAGTGACGACCTTCCGTACGGAATCGGAATACGAGAAGCATCGCCGCCCATTGCAGGTCGAATTCATCGACCGCCTGGACGGCGATTTGCTGCGCCGTGATTTAACCATTAATGCAATGGCAATGAATGCGGCCGGAGAATTATACGATCCTTTTCGCGGATTGGATGATCTCAATAAAAGAATGATTCGCTGCGTGGGCGACGCGGATGCCAGGTTTCAGGAGGATGCGCTGAGAATGCTGCGAACGGTCAGGTTTGCCTCGCAGTTTGAATTCGCGATTGCGCACTCTACCTGGAGAGCGCTTATCAAGCATCGGGAGCTGCTTCGGCATATTGCCATGGAACGGGTTCAGGCTGAATTAGACCGCATGATAGGCGGAGCTCATCCCGGACGGGCATTGCATCTTCTCGCAGCTTGTAATTTGCTTGACTATACGGGTACCGTCCTGCCTGCAGCACATAAGCTTGCACAAGGCCATACCCTTTTTAGCGGTCTAGACAAACTCGCTGACCCGGATACCCGTTACGCCGCGCTCCTAATGGCGGAAGGGATCACGCTCCCCGACGCGGAAGAAACATTAAAGGCGCTTCGTCTACCTACGCAGAAGATGAACGCCATATTGTCCGTTTTGTCCATTCAAACCGCCATGAAACAGTGGAACGGTAAGTCTGATTTGCGGCTTGTCTGGACAAGCCTGATCCTTCAATATGGAGAAGAAGCGTCTCGCAGATGGCTCTCGATCGCAGTATGGGATCGCAAGCATAATCTGCATGACCAGACAGAGCTACTGGATAAATGGCTGAACGGAATGCCCGCCATGACGTTAAAGCAGCTGAAGCTGAATGGCAAACAGCTTGCGGAAGGACTGCAGAGAGTACCTGGAACTTGGACAGGACAGCTGCTTAAGCAACTCCTGCTTGAGGTTGCGCTGGACAAGCTGCCAAACGAGAAGGAATTATTACTTAAGCAAGCCCAAATATGGAATGCCGAGGACCGATAACGATGTCAAATAATCGATTGCTTGAATTGTTTGAACTAAATCCCGGATCATACGTGTCGGGAGAAATGATCAGCCATGAGCTGGGCGTCAGCCGGACAGCCGTATGGAAGCAGATTAAGAAGCTGGAATCGCTGGGCTATGTCTTCGAAGCGTCAAGACGGCTTGGTTATAAGCTCGTGTCATTGCCGGATACCTTGTCCGTACCTAAGCTGATAAGCGAACTGAAATCCAAGGTGTTCGGCAGCTCGATTGAGTGGCATGAAGCGGTGGACTCTACGCAAAATCTGGCACAAAAGCTGGCGGAAGAAGGTGCGCCTGAAGGGACGCTGGTTATTGCGGAGCAGCAGCATAACGGGCGCGGCCGAATGGGACGGGGATGGGTATCGCCGCAAGGAAAGGGCATTTGGATGAGCATGGTGCTCCGCCCGTCCGTGCCGATTCATTTTGCTCCCCAGCTGACTCTTCTTACAGCGGTAGCCTTGTGCCGGAGCTTGCGGCGAATCACTTCGCTGCCTATTGGTATCAAATGGCCCAACGATCTGTTGATCGAAGGAAAGAAGATTAGCGGCATTTTGCTGGAATCGACGGCGGAAGAGGAACGTCTCCGCTATGTCATTGCCGGAATCGGCATCAGCGTTAACTTGGAGAAATCGGATTATCCGGAGGAAATCTTTGAGAAGGTTACTTCCCTTCGAATTGCCAATGGTGGGGACGGCTTTGACCGAATCACAGTTATATCCGATTTCTTGCAGGAATGGGAGCAGCTTTATTTCCTCTATCTGGATAAAGGATTTGCGCCGATTATTACGCTTTGGGAAGCGTTATCGGTATCCCTTAACCAGCCGGCGCGGCTAATCACCCCGCAAGGAACAATCGACGGCGTGCCGATTGGCCTCGACGCAAGCGGCGCATTAACCGTTCGCAAGGACGACGGCAGCACGGTTGTCGTATTCTCCGCCGAAATGGGCGAGCCCGTACGCTAAAGGCGTTTACGGGCACGCCTTTTTTTGCTACTATAAAGGAAGCAGGCGGTATCTGGTAAGAGCTGCACTGCGAAGGGTAATAGATGTTGTAAGCAAGCAAGGCACACTCTGCTCTGAGCCGTAGGGACCGAGACAGAAGGAAGCAATTATTTAGCATACGTTTCCTTTTTCGTTCGGGAACCTTTTTAGCAGCGGCTAAAAGGTTTTTTTGTGTTTATCCTAAAACTTAAAAGGGGATGAAGCGTAATGAGGAAACGTTTGACGATTACCAACCTCAAGAAGATGAAGCAGGACAAAAATCCGATCTCGATGCTGACCGCTTACGATTATCCGTCTGCCGTACTGGCAGAGGAGGCTGGACTGGACGTTATTCTGGTCGGCGATTCGCTGGGTAACGTTGTACTTGGTTATGACACAACGATACCGGTCACGCTCGATGATATGATTTATCATACACGCGCCGTTGCGCGCGGTGCCAAGAACACCTTTATCGTTACCGACATGCCGTTTATGACTTACGGCATCGGCAGGGAAACCACTCTCCGCAATGCAGCCCGTCTTATGCAGGAGGGCGGAGCCCAGGCGCTGAAGCTGGAGGGCGGAACGGAGATTGCTTCAGAAGTCGAAGCGCTCGTCAAAGCCGGCATTCCGGTGATGGGTCATATCGGACTTACGCCGCAATCGGTGCACCAGCTTGGCGGCTACAAAGTGCAGGGCAAGCTGGAGAAGGAAGCCCAAAAGCTTATGGAAGATGCCAAAGCGCTGGAGGCTGCGGGAGCCTTTGCGATTGTTCTTGAGCTTGTGACAGAGCCAATCGCGGAAGCGATCAGCAAGGAACTGACGATTCCGACGATAGGAATCGGAGCCGGACGCGGCTGCGACGGCCAGGTTCTCGTGTATCACGATATTTTGCAATATTCTTCTCCTTATATGGAGAAAAAAATGGTCAAAACTTATGCGGATATCGGCTCCACAATCCGGAGCGCCATTAGCAGTTATGTCAATGAAGTGAAAGCGGGAGCTTTCCCGGCTGAGGAGCACACGTTTGGCGCCAAGCCGGCAGCGATCAATCATCTGTATGGCGCAGGAGAAGCAACAAATACAAACAACGGTCAGGCAAGCAGAGAGGAGTCTCCCAAGCGTGATTTTGTGTCGAACCATAGCTGAACTAAAAAACGAACTTATTCTTATTAAAAAATCAAACGACAATGCTACAATCGGCTTAGTGCCGACAATGGGATTCCTGCATGAAGGCCATGCCAGCCTGATGCGCCAATCGGTGTCGGAGAACACCGCTTCGGTCTTATCTATTTTTGTCAACCCGATGCAGTTTGGTCCTAACGAAGACTTCGAGCGTTATCCGAGAGACGAGGCGAGGGATCTTTCGATTGCGAAGGAGAACGGCATCGATATCGTCTTTATGCCGGATGTAAAGGAAATGTACCCTTCGAAGCCGCGCACTTCGGTTATTATAAGCCAGCTTACGGACCGTCTGTGCGGTGCCTCGAGACCGGGGCATTTCGACGGAGTGGGACTGGTCGTCAGCAAGCTGTTCCATCTGGTTCAGCCCGACCGGGCGTATTTCGGAATGAAGGATGCCCAGCAGCTTGCGGTTATTCAGCAAATGACCGATGATCTGAACATTCCGGTTGAGATCGTGCCATGTCCGATTGTACGGGAGCCAGACGGTCTTGCGCTCAGCTCGCGCAATGTCTATTTGTCGGCTGAACAGCGCCAGCAGGCTGTCGTCTTATCCCAATCGTTGACCCTTGCGAAACAATGGATGAAAGAGAAAGGGATTACTCCCGAGGAACTGCTTGCAAGGGTAAAAGCGAAAATCAACGAAGCGAGCCAAGCCGACATTGACTACGTGGAATGGCTGACTTATCCTTCTCTGGAGCTTCCGGCGTGGAATGAGCCAATTGCTGCCCAGAGCGGTAAATTTATTTTGGCGCTTGCCGTCAGATTTGGCTCCACGCGCCTGATTGATAATGCCTTATTCGTACCAATTACCGAGGTGAATGATCATGTATAGAACGATGATGAAATCGAAGCTGCACCGCGCAACCGTCACGGAAGCGAACCTGAACTATGTCGGCAGCATTACCATTGACGAGGATTTGATGGATGCGGCCGATATTTGGGAAAATGAAAAGGTGCAAATCGTAAACAACAACAACGGCGCGCGTTTTGAAACGTATGTCATTACGGGCAAACGCGGCTCCGGCGTTATTTGCCTGAACGGCGCGGCGGCGCGTCAGGTACAGCCGGGAGACCAGGTCATTATTATTTCTTATGCTTCCATGTCCAACGAAGAAGCGCGCGCTCACAAGCCGATCGTAACGATTCTGGACAGCGACAACCGTCCGCTGAAAAGCTTGTCCGAGGAAATTCACGCAACGGTTTTGTAAAGCACCGATTCCAGCGCTATGTAACGAATGGCATGGGGTATGAAAAGCACCCCCGAAACAAAGAATGAGCATAACACTCCTCAATTCTTTGGTGAAGGCGGGATGCGTAATGTTCCAACAAATGTTCGATGCCATGAACGAAATACTGGATCACCTAATTGAAGCCTATCCAACCGCAAGCGGCGAGCAGAAAGCCCAATTCGATGAGCAGCTCGTGATGCTTAAGAAAATGAGCGATTCCCTTGTCGAGCAGTGGATTGATTTCGAAGAAAAGTTTTCTTATTTTGTGGAGCAGCATGCAGCAACCTTGGAAGGTCCCGTGACGCAAATGATTCCGCCGCCCATGCTGGCGATGGAGAGCAGCACAGAACTTGGCGAGCCGCCTGCTAAGCCTTCACCGGCAGCAGGGCCGGCTGCGCCGTCACCATCCAAGAAGCCAACTGCGCCGCCGCAGACTATGCATTCTGCTGCCAACCAGGCAGAGGAACATCAATCAGTATCAGCCGAGGAAGCTTACAATGCGGAGCTTGATATGGAAGTGCCGTACGAATACGCGATGATGATCTCGAAGGGGCAGGGGTATTATAAATTATTTATGTTTTCCGATGCTGCCACTCATTTTCAATCTGCGGTTTCTTACCTTCCGGAATGTAATCTGGCCCGGCTGTATCTGGCAATGACGCATATGCATCTGCAAAATTGGAGTGAGGCGCAGCGGCATTTCCAATTGCTGGTTTCATTAACGGACTATCCGAAGTGGCGTGCTTTAGGCTATAATGCCCTTGGGTGCATTCAAGCGATTTATATGAATTTAGAGCAGGCGGAGCAATTTTTCATTAAAGCATACGAAACCTGCCCAAGCTTCAAGGACCCGTTAAACAATTTGAAATGTTGTAAAGAAACGCCGCAGCAATTATCCTTATTTTTCGGCAGTACCGAGCTTTGCTGCTTATGAGGGGATAGAAACGTAATGAAATTCGCAGTATTGGATTTGGAAACGACAGGACATAGCGTCAGCGACGATATTTTGCAGGTGGGTTTGGCCGTGCTGAACGACAACCTCGAAATCGTTGAAACCTACAGCTCCTTTGTACGCCCTACAATAGAAATTCCGGCATTTATTACGCAGCTGACCGGCATCGACGCCGCTATGGTGGCGGATGCTCCGGAATTGGATGAGGTGCTTCTGCAGCTCATCCCTCATTTGGAGGATGCCGTGCTGGTCGCTCACAACGTTAACTTCGACGCCGGATTTTTGAATCAGGCGCTTGACCGTTGCGGCTACCATCCGTTTATCGGACGGCGGCTGGATACGATTGAGCTGCTAAGAATTTTGTATCCGTCGATAACGACATACCAGCTGGGCGCCGTAACCGAGCTGTTCGGCATTGCGCATGATCAGCATCACCGTGCCGACAGCGACGCGGTAGCGACCGCCGAATTATTTGCACAATCCGTACAAAAGCTCAGACAGTTGCCGCTGCTTACTTTGCAGCGGCTATCCTTTCTTATAGACAACGGGAGCGATCTGAGCTGGTTTATGGCCGAGACGTTGAAATATGCCGAGCTTCATACCTCTATCGACATGAATGCTTATCAATATTTCAATCAATTTGCCCTCAAAGCCGGGGAATGGACCGACGAGCAGCCTGCCCGCGCCGACCAGGAGGAGGATCCGCTTAAAGACGTGTCCTTCGAGCAATATTTGGACGGTATCCGGCAGCGCTTTATGGAGAAGTATCCGAATTACGAAGAGCGTGAAGCGCAAACAACGATGTTCCGAGAGGTTTACGATTCCTTGTGCAATGACCGCCATTTGCTGATCGAAGCGGGCACGGGCACAGGCAAATCGCTAGGTTATTTGATTCCGGCGCTTTATTACGGCATTCAACAGGAAAGCAAAATCGTGGTCAGCACTCATACGATTAATCTGCAGGAACAGCTTCGTCAGCGGGACGTACCGCTGCTTCGCGAGATTTTACCTTTTGATTTCCGTGCTTCAATCTTCAAAGGCAGGGGCAATTATTTGTGTCTGCGGAAATTTGAAAGTAAAATCAATGCGAAGGATCTAGTTGCTCCCATTGATGATGCCATCACGGCATCGCAAATGGTCGTTTGGCTTAGCGAAACGGAAACCGGCGATCAGGAGGAACTGAACTTCGGCAATAAAGGCGCAGATTTCTGGTCTACCGTGGCAAGCGACGCGGATTCTTGCCTTAACCGTCAATGTCCGTGGTTTAAGCGCTGCTATTACCACCGCGCCAAGCATGAATCCAATATTGCAGATGTATGTATTACGAATCATTCCATGCTGTTTACGGATGTTCAAGCGGATCACCGTCTGCTGCCAAGCTACAGCCACCTGATTATTGATGAAGCGCATCACGTGGAAGAAGTGGCGGGCAAGCATCTTGGCATGCAATTAAATTATTTCTCCTTGACGCACCAGACAACAAGGCTGTTTAAAGATGCCCGTTCCGGTCTGCTTCCGGCGCTCAGACTTCGTCTTCAACAGGAGGATGACGAACGGGTTCAGGCATGGACGGAGACGATCGATACGGTTATTCCCGTGTTCCAAGACGTGAAGGAGCATTGGGATAAGCTATTTGAGCTGCTGTATGCCTTTGTGGGAGAGTCGGGAGAGGCCGGCAATGATAACGGTCAGGCTGTATGCCGTTTGCGCAGCGATACCCCGCCAAAGGGCTGGGACGACGTTCTGACGATTGAGAACAATGTGCATACCGAGCTAAGCCGCGTTGTGAAGACGGTGGATAAGATGGCATCGGATATCAAGGACCGGCTTGACGATCAATCGATACAGGGACTGATTACGGATTTAAACGGCGTAGTCCGTGATTTGACCCGGGTCAAGGATGATCTCCGAACGTTCCTTAAGATGGAGCAGAACTCGGAAGTCTATTGGATTGAGGCAAGCACGACATACCGATACCGTTCCGTTCATTTGTACGCGGTACCGATCGACGTAAGCAAGCAGCTTCAACAATATTTCTTTGACGTGAAGGACAGCATTATTCTTACATCCGCAACCTTGTCCGTTCATAAATCGTTCCAATATGCGGAAGAGCAGCTTGGGCTGGAAGGCTTTGAAGAAAATAACCGGCTGAAAACCGTGCAGCTTCCGTCGCCCTTTAATTACCGGGAGCAAGCATTGGTTATTATCCCGCGTAATTTCCCGACCCTGAAGGGTTCGGCGGGCGACCCTCAATTCATCTCGATGCTGGTAAGCTCGCTTGCCGACTCAGCGGTTGAGACAAAAGGCCGCATGCTTGTGCTGTTCACTTCTTACCGGATGTTGAAGCAGGTCTACGAGCCGCTTAAGGAAGCTTTGGCCGGCTCCGGTATTCAAGTGCTCGGCCAAGGCATTGACAGCGGCAACCGGACGAAGCTGACGAGACGTTTCACCCAGCAGCCGGAGACGGTTCTGCTTGGCACAAGCAGCTTCTGGGAAGGGGTGGACATTCCGGGCGAAGCACTGACTTGCCTGGCTATCGTCCGCCTGCCGTTTCAGCCGCCTAATCATCCGCTTGTTGAAGCGAAGTCGGAGCTCTTGCAGAAGCAGAAGCAGAATCCTTTCATGAAGCTGTCCATTCCGCAAGCGGTTATCCGTTTTAAGCAAGGCTTTGGCAGACTTGTACGGACGGCGAAGGACAAAGGAATTGTTATTATCTACGACACGCGCGTCATTGATACGTATTACGGCAAGCACTTCCTCTATTCGCTGCCCGGTCCGAAGATCGAAACGATGCATATCGACCAGATGGTACCGCGGATGCGGGAATGGCTGCAAACGGAAGAGGAGGAAATCGGGTGAAGCAGGCGAAAATATCGGAGGCCGTTGTGAGACGGCTTCCCATCTACCTGCAGGTGCTGAACGAATTGTATAACCGTGAAGTGCAGACGGTTTCGTCGCAGGAGCTAGGGCTTAAGCTGGACCTTAATCCAGCTCAAATCCGAAAGGATCTTGCCTATTTCGGGGACTTCGGCCGTAAAGGCATCGGTTACGACGTCTCTTACCTGATCGAGAAAATTCAGCAGATTCTGAAGCTCGACCAGCGGATTAACGTTGCGCTTGTTGGCGCCGGCAATCTCGGACATGCCTTGTGCAACTACAATAAGTACTCCAAGGACAACATGAAAATTGTCGCGGTCTTCGATGACCATCAGAACAAGATAGGCACGATGATCAACAATTTGACCATTCTGCCAATGGATAAGCTGAAGGAGACCGTTCAGGAGAACAATATCCGGATTGGCATTATTACGGTCCCGGGTCCGGAAGCGCAAAACGTGGCCAATCAATTCGTGGAGGCAGGAATCGAGGGCATCCTGAATTTCGCTCCGGCGATTTTGCGTTTGCCCGAGCATATCCGCATTCACCATGCGGACTTTACGAGAGAGTTGCTCAGCTTGGCTTATTATTTGGAGAAGGAAAGGAATGAGCAGGAAAATGGCGCAGTTGTGGATTGAGAACGGCCTGTTTGTAACAATGAACGATGCTAATGAGGTTTTCCGTGGCCATATGGTCGTTACGGACAACCGAATTACATATATCGGAGCGGAGGCTCCAACTGGCCTGGATGAGCAGGTTGAGCGCATCGACGGCAGCAAGCTGGCATTTATGCCTGGACTTATTAATACGCATGGCCATGCCGCCATGTCGCTGCTTCGCGGTTATTCGGACGACCAGAATCTGCAGGTATGGCTGGAGCAGAAGATGTGGCCGATGGAAGCCAAATACGTCGACCAGGATACGCGTGCGGGCAGCGCGCTTGCGATCGTGGAGATGCTGAAGACGGGAACGACCGCTTTCGTCGATATGTACGATCGCATGGATCAGGTTGCGCAAATGGTGGAGCAATCGGGAATCCGGGGTGCTTTGACCCGCGGCGTAATCGGATTGTGCCCGGAGGAGATTCAACAGGCGAAGCTGAAGGAAGCGATTGCTTTTGCCCGTGACTGGAACGGTAAGGCGGACGGCCGAATCACAACGATGATCTCTCCGCATGCTCCTTACACTTGCCCTCCTGATTATATTGAGAAGTTTGTGCAGGCAGCCCATGATTACGATCTGCCGGTTCATACCCATATGTCAGAGACGCTTGCCGAAGTGGAGCAAAATGTACGCGATTACGGTTCCCGTCCGGTTGAACATCTGGACAAGCTTGGTTTCTTCTCGCGGCCGGCGCTTGTTGCGCATGCCGTGCATCTGAACGATGAAGAGATTGCCCTGCTGGCCGAGCGCAACGTTGCCGTATCCCATAACCCTGTCAGCAACCTCAAGCTGGCAAGCGGCGTGGCCCGCGTTCCCGAGCTTCTTCGCGCAGGCGTGACGGTGTCGCTTGGGACGGACAGCGTAGCAAGCAACAACAACCTGGACCTGTTCAAAGAGATTAAATTTGCGGCGTTGCTCCATAAAGGAATCTCAGGCGATCCGACCGTCATTCCGGCGATGGAAGCATTGCGAATGGGAACCGTCTACGGTGCCCGTTCGATCTGGCAGGAAGGCAGCATCGGGCAGCTTGCGGAAGGAATGAAAGCCGATTTTATCGCGATTGACCTGGAACAGCCCCATTACTATCCGCTTACGGATATCGTATCCCACCTTGTTTATTCCGGATCCGGCCGGGACGTCAAGCATGTATGGGTAGACGGCAAAAAGGTTGTTCATAACGGCGAATGCACGATGATGGACGAGGAAAAAATCCGTTACGAGGCACAGGCCAGCTTTGAACGGCTGCTCAACGCATAATGAGAGCGACAACTAGAAAACGTCAGCCGGTGATGAGTCCGAAGCGCTGGCTGGCTGTTTTCCTTGTCGCTCTGGTTGCTGTCATTGCGGTAGTCATTATGTACTACAACACCATTCAGCAGCCGTTCTGGAATTCGGAGAATCCGATCCGGAAAGAGGCAAAGGAAGCAGCCGGCCTGACCGAGGTATCATCCATCACGAAGCAGGTTTGGGATACGACATCGTGGATCGTGAAGGGCGAGAATGACGCGAAAGAAGAAATTTACGTATGGCTGATCGGTCCGGACAAGACCGTTCAAACGGTCAAAGCCTCCGAAGCAACGGATAAAGATGCCATTAAGCAAGCCGTCTTGCAGAAGAAACCCGATGCGGCGGTCAAACGCATTCAGCCGGGAACTTTAAACGGCCAGCTCGTTTGGGAAGTATTCTATTCGCAAGGCAAGAATCCCGAGAAATACAGCTACGATTTCTATGATTTCCGCAGCGGTGCTTACGTGACCGAATATCATCTTCCCGCCAAAACAGCGAGCTAGCCGCAATAACGCGACTGGCTCCGCTTCCTGTTTTTACACCGCCTCTTTGATGTCGTTATATGATATACTTTCGTATGGCAGAGTTGATATACGTTAGTGTTGCTATATAACAGATATAGAGGAGGAAACCAACTATGAAACTTCGTATTGTCCCGTTCGTGCTTTCCGCTGTAGCTACAGCCTTGCTGCTATTCGGTGGATGGATGTTATATAAGCAGTTCGCCGTTGTGTCTCCTTTCCAGAAGTCTATTGGACAAATTGAAGGCATTGCTTCGGCGAATGCTCCTACTATAGATCAAGACCGCGTTTCGGTGCAGGTAACCCTTAAGCCGGATGCGAATTTGAAAGACGTTTACGAATCCATTTCCAAAGAAGGCAAAGAAGCGATTGGCAGCCGCGAGCTGTCGCTCGACATTACGAATCAAGCGCCAAGCGATCAATTAGAGAAGGTGTGGTCTTCGGTTCTGTTTAATGTGGCTGAAGCGATGGAAAAGAAAAACTACTCGGAGATTCCGATTGCTCTTCAGAAAGCAACCGCAAATCACGCCGGCATTACATTCGAAACCGCGCTTGACGATAACAATGTGTACATTACGCTGAAGGATGGTAACTCGACGAAGTATGTAGTGCTTCCACGCACTCCTGCTATGCTGGAGGTGTCGGCTAATGCGTAAATATTGGATTGAGATTACGGCAGGCTTTGTTCTGATGACAGTTGTTTTCCTTGCTTTCAGAGGAGTTAATATTTTCCCTGTCTTGCTGCTTGCTTGTTTGGCGGGGGGAGTCTGGTTTGCATCGCGCGGAGGCAAAGGACGTATGACCGCTCTGCCGGGGTCTAAGCGCAGCAAGCAGATTCACGCGGTATCCATCAGTTTTGATCAGATTGGCGGTCAAGACAGAGCCAAGCAAGAGCTTACCGAAGCTTTGGACTTCCTGGTTAAACAAGACGAGATTGCGAAGCTTGGCATTCGCCCGATGAAAGGGATTCTCCTTACAGGCCCTCCGGGCACAGGTAAGACGCTGCTTGCGAAGGCAGCGGCCCATTATACGGATTCCATCTACCTGGCTGCCTCGGGCAGTGAATTCGTCGAGATGTATGTGGGCGTAGGTGCGGGACGTATCCGAGATTTGTTCAAAGAAGCTCGCGAGAAAGCAAGAAAAGCAGGCAAGAAAAGCGCCGTTATTTTTATCGACGAGATTGATGTTATCGGAGGCAAGCGGGACGGCGGGCAGCATCGGGAATACGATCAGACGCTGAACCAGCTGCTTACCGAAATGGACGGCATTCATTCCGACGAGGCGCCGCGTATCCTGATTATTGCCGCAACGAACCGCAAAGAGATGCTGGACAGCGCGCTTCTCCGTCCAGGGCGTTTCGACCGCCATATCGGCGTGGATCTGCCGGACAAGAAAGGACGCCTTCATATTTTGCGTCTGCATGCGGCCAATAAACCGCTTGATGAGTCGGTTGACCTGGAACGAATCGCATCCGAATCGTTCGGCTTCTCCGGTGCCCAGCTGGAAAGCGTCATGAACGAAGGCGCAATCTACGCGATGCGCGAGCAGAGCGGGACGATTCTGGAGCAGCATTTGGCGATGGCCATCGATAAAGTTATGATGGGCGAGAAAACGGACCGCGAGGCTACGGCGGAAGAGCGTGAACGTGTTGCCCTGCACGAACTTGGTCATGCTATATCCGCAGAGCTGGTTCGGCCGGGAAGCGTATCTCAGGTGGCTTTGTCGCCGCGTGGTCAAGCGCTTGGTTATGTCCGTCATAACCCGCAGCAGGACCGCTACCTGTACACGAAAGAGTTCTTGGAAAGCCAGATTATGATCGCGCTTGGCGGCGCAGCCGCCGAAGAGATTTTCTACGGCGGACGAAGCACCGGCTCCCGAGGCGACTTCGATCAAGCGATGAATATCGTTCGCACGATGGTGGAATCGGGACTTACGGAGCTTGGCATCATTGACGCCAACATGATGACGCCGGACAAATGGGCGAACATTACCCGTTCCATCCTGGATGAGCTGATGGGCAAGACAAAAGCGATGCTGGAAGCAAAACGCGAAGTATTTGTTCAATCCCTGGATGTGCTGATCAAGGAAGAAACGCTTGGCGGCGACGATTTCCGTGCTCTTCTGAGCCGGTTGTCCCAAAGCGCATAATAGTGGTATACCGTAATGAACGGCAGTTCATGTTAAACTGCCGTTCATTTTTTGGTGTAAAGGCAACAAAATCGAAAAGCGCATAAATCGTTCATTTGTTGTTCATGAGGTGTTCAAGATCCGTTCATCCTTCCACCTTCATTCTTTGACTAAAAAAGGGTATAATGGATGCGAGGTAGAGAGAATTATTCTCAATCACACCCAAAAAGAGAGAAAACATACGAGGAGAGAATTTACAGAATTATGGCAATTAAAAAAGTTGGCGTTATCGGCGCCGGTACAATGGGGCAAGGAATTGCGGAAATGCTCGCATCTAAAGGGCTGGATGTGTATGTAATCGAAAGCTCGGAGGAACGCTTAACATACGGTATGCAGATGATCGAACTCAACCTGGATAAGCAGATTGAGAAATGGGCTCTGACGCAGGCTGAGAAAAAACTGATTCTGAATCGTATCCATACATGCACGAGCTATGAGGACCTGACTTCCTGCGAGCTGGTTATTGAATCTATCACCGAGGATTTGGAAAGCAAAAAGCAGGTCATCAAGAAGCTGGACGAGATTTGCGACGATAACGTCATTATTGCCAGCAATACCTCCACGCTTAGCTTAACCGAGCTGGCAAGCGTAACCGTCCATCCGGAGCGCGTTATCGGCCTTCACTTTATTTATCCGGTATCCAAGATCGACCTGGTTGAAATTGTCCGCGGCCTGAAAACCTCCGATGCCACGTTTGACGCAACGAAGGAATTCGTGGATGAGGTGATTCAGAAAAAAGGAATCATGGTGTTCGAGTCGCCAGGTTTTGTAACAACCCGTCTGATCTGCCTCTTCATTAACGAAGCGCTGCATGTTCTCGAGGAAGGCGTAGCATCGGCCGAGGATATCGACAATGCGATGCGTATCGGCTATTCGTTCCAGAGCGGACCTTTCGAGATGGCGGACCGCTTTGGCTTAGACTCCGTCCTTGCTGCCCTTGACCGGATGTTCCGCGAGTACGGGGAATTGAAATACCGTCCGTCCATCGTCCTGAAGAAGATGGTGCGCGGTGGACATCTCGGCGTGAAATCGGGCGTCGGATTTTTCAAATATGACAAGGATGGGGACCGTATCTAGATGAAAGTACTCGTAATCAATGCAGGAAGCTCTTCGCTGAAATATCAGCTTTATAATATGGAGAATGAGACGGTGCTTGCGAGCGGGCGCGTAGAGAGAATCGGAATGGATTCCTCGATTGTGACCCACGAACCTCCAGGCAAGCCGGACGTGACGCAAGTAAGCGAGATTCTTGACCACATCACGGCGGTTAAAAAAGTGATCGACATGCTGACGCATCCCGAGCATGGCGTAGTAGCTTCGATGGGAGAGATCGACGCGGTTGGGCACCGGATCGTGCACGGCGGCGAAGTGTTCAAAAGCTCGGCGCTTGTAACGGCTGAAGTGAAGCAAGAAATCAAAAAGCTGTTCGATCTTGCTCCGCTTCATAATCCTGCGCATATGATGGGCATCAACGCGGTGGAAGCCAATATGCCTAACGTTCCGCAGGTGGTCGTATTCGATACCGCCTTCCATCAGACCATGCCTAATACTTCCTACTTGTATCCTATTCCTAGAGTGTTGTACCGCCGCCATAAAGTGCGTCGTTACGGCTTCCACGGAACATCGCATCAATATGTCAGCCGGAAGGCTGCCAAGTTCCTTGGCAAGCCGCTGGAGTCGCTGAAGATGATCTCCTGCCATATCGGCAACGGAGCAAGCGCAACGGCCATTCTGGACGGCAAGTCGTTCGACACCAGCATGGGGATGACGCCGCTGGAAGGCTTGATGATGGGTACCCGCAGCGGTGACCTGGATCCGGCCATTGTTCCGTACGTGATGAACAAAGAAGAACTGACGCTAAGCGAAGTGAATTCGATGCTGAATAAACACAGCGGCATGCTTGCGATCTCCGGCATCAGCAGCGATATGCGCGAAATCGTGGAAGCAATGGGCGAAGGCGACGCCAACGCCAAGCTGGCTTTCGATATGTATACGTACCGCGTCCGCAAATATATCGGCGCTTACGCGGCAGCGATGAACGGCGTTGACGTTATCCTGTTTACGGCAGGGGTTGGCGAGAACTCGAACGTTCTGCGCAAGGCGGTATGCGAAGGCATCTCGTTCCTGGGCGTTGAACTGGATGAAGAACGCAACAATATTCGCAGCAAGGAAGTACGCGAGATTTCGACGGATGCTTCCCGCGTGAAGGTGCTGGTTGTACCGACTAACGAGGAGCTTCTAATCGCCCGCGACACGTATGCGATTGTGAAAGGCGAGTCGAAATAAGAATAGCAGTAGTTAAGGTAGCGGAGGGATCGGTTGCATGAGCAATGAGGACATGTGGAAGGCCTATTCGCGGGGGATGGCGGCCGTCATGAATGAAGGGGGCGTGCATGTATCCGCGCTTCTTCTACGGTCTTACCGCCAATTGAATTTATCCGATACGGAAGCCATGCTGCTGCTGCAGCTTATGCTGTTCGGAGAATCGGAAGGGATTGAATTCCCCACAATGGAGCAGCTGGCGGAACGTACCGGCTCTACGACCAGAACCATTGAGCAGACGATTGGCCGTCTGATGAAAGAAGGTTTCTTGACCATCGACGAGCGGATTGATCCGGTGACCGGAATTCAATCCGAGCAATATAATTGGAGCGGATGGCTGCTGAAGGCTGCAGAATGGGCGGCTGAAGAGAAGCGGGAGACGCGGAGAGCGGAGCGGCGCACGGTGAAGCGGGCCACGGATCCGGGCAACATTTTCTCCGTGTTCGAACAGGAATTCGGACGTTTATTATCGCCGATGGAATGCGAGACGATATCCGGATGGCTCGATCAGGACCGTTACGCTGATGAACTGATCCGGTTTGCCTTGAAGGAAGCCGTCTTTGCAGGTAAGCTGAATTTCCGTTATATCGACCGGATTCTGATCGAGTGGGGCCGAAACCGGGTGACGAACGTGGATGAGGCAAGAGCCCATTCCCAGAAGTTCCGTGGACCACGCGGATAGCACTTATATCGATTATACGAAAGCCTTGTACTTCCTAATGCGGAGTACAAGGCTTTTTCATTCCGTTCCGTTATCGCGAGAACTGCTTCCTGTATTTCAGGGGCGATGTGCCTGCGTATGCCCGAAAGCAATTAGAAAAGTATGGCGCATGGCGGAAGCCCGTCTTATCGGCGATAACCGAGATGGACCATTCGGTCTTTACGAGAAGCAGCTTGGCTTGCTCCAGCCGATATTGGTGCAAATAGTCCATGGGGGAGCAGTGATAGATTTCTTTCATGCACCTGACGATGTAATTGGGATGAAAATGAAGCGCCTCCGCCAAGATCGCGTTGGTCAGCTCCGATTGATAATGCTGCCGGATATAGGCTTCCGTCTTGCTGGCGAGCTTCATGGCCGGAGAATCCGTATTCGCGCGATCCCGCCGTTCCTCCAGTAAGCCAAGCAGCTCGATAAAGAGTTGATGTTCGTGCCAATAAACGCCTCGTTGATGCTCGTTGGAGTAGGTTAACAGCTGAACGAGATGCCGCTCGGCAAGAGTAAATTCAGGCGGCGCCGCATATTGGGGAATCTGGATAAAATAAGGGTTTTCCCAAACCTGTCGCAAAGGCATAGGTGGGGAAGAAGGTTCCGACGAATGCTCCTTCCATTCCCCTTTAAAGTCGAAATGAATCCAATAAAAGGATGTATCTCTGTCGCAAGGCTTAGTCGAATAATGATAGCGGTCCGGCAGAAGCAGCAGCGCCTCACCGGCTTTGACTTCCCACTGCTTGTCTTCTTCCCCGATATATAACGTTCCTTTCGTTACCCACAGGAGATCAAACAAACCAAGGTTGCGGCGGTGAGGATGTTGTTCTCCAGGCTTATACACGGTCTGGCCGATTGCGATGTAGTAGGGCATAGGAGGAAGCTGCAGGGTTACGTAAGTCATGTGGTTAGCCCATCTCCCGTCAGTGTTATATTTTATAAAAAAGAAGGTCGTTTTACTTGTAGTTTCCTTGTCTTCCCGAGAATAAACTAGAAATCAGCAATAATCAAATCTTTTATATTCGAGCAGGAGGAACGTTCATGGCGAAGCAACTTAACAGGCAGCTGGGAAGCAGTCAGGTACATATTGAGGATGCTTTTTGGAACCGCTTTACGGAGCTGGTGCGCGAGACCGTCATTCCTTATCAATGGGAAGCGTTAAACGACCGGATCGCGGATGCGGAGCCAAGCTATGCCATCCGTAATTTCCGTGTCGCGGCGGGACTTGAAGAGCATCCCTACGGCGGTATGGTGTTCCAGGACAGCGACGTGGCGAAGTGGCTGGAGGCGGTAGGTTATTCCTTGGCGAATCATCCCGATGCCGAGCTGGAGCGCACCGCAGATGAAGTGATTGATCTCATCGCGATGGCTCAGCATGAAAATGGCTATTTAAATACGTATTTCACGATAAAAGATCCGGGCAAGCAGTGGACCAATCTGTATGAGGCGCATGAGCTGTATTGCGCGGGCCATATGATGGAAGCGGCGGTTGCTTATTATGACGCTACGGGAAAACGCAAGCTGCTGGACGTCATGTGCCGGTTCGCCGATAATATCGACGAGGTTTTCGGCGCGGAGGAAGGCAAGCTGAGAGGCTATGACGGCCATCAGGAGATTGAACTAGCGCTGGTGAAGCTGTACCGGGCGACAGGGGAAGAGCGTTATTTGAAGCTGGCCCAGTTCTTTATAGACGAACGCGGGGCGGAGCCGAATTTCCTGGTCGAAGAAGGGAAGCAGCGTGACGGCTATAGTTTGTGGGCAGGAGGCAAACGCCCGATTCCAACCGTGCCGCAATTAGCGTACAACCAGGCGCATAAGCCGGTCCGCGAGCAGGAAGCGGCGGTGGGCCACTCGGTCCGCGCCGTGTATATGTATACCGCGATGGCGGATTTGGCGAGATTGACCGGGGATAAGCAGCTCCTTGAAGCCTGCGAGCGGTTATGGAACAACATGACGCGAAAACAAATGTATATTACCGGCGGCATCGGTTCCACGCATCACGGCGAGGCATTCTCCTTTGACTATGATTTGCCGAACGATACGGTATACGCGGAAACCTGCGCCTCTATCGGCCTGATCTTCTTTGCGCAGCGGATGCTGAAGCTGGAAGCAAAAAGCGAATACGCCGATGTCCTGGAGAGAGCATTGTATAACAACGTGGTAGGCAGCATGTCGCAGGACGGCAAGCATTACTTCTACGTCAATCCGCTTGAAGTATGGCCGCAAGCCTCCGAGAAAAATCCGGGCCGCCATCATGTGAAGGCCGAGCGTCAGAAATGGTTTGGCTGCTCCTGCTGCCCTCCCAACGTGGCTCGTCTGCTAAGCTCCTTGAATGACTATATTTATACGATATCTGCCGCGAACAATACGATTTACACCCATTTGTTTATCGGCAGCGAAGCCCGATTTGAACTCGCTGCAGGCTCCGTTGCATTAAATCAGCAATCGCAGCTTCCGTGGAAAGGGTACACGCGATTCGAATTTACCGATGTTCCGGGAACACGGTTTACATTTGCCCTTCGGATTCCATCCTGGAGCAGGGGGACGGCCGTACTGAAAATTAATGGCCAGGCGGAGGAATTCAAGGCAGAGAATGGGTACGCAGTTGTTAACCGCAATTGGCAGCGGGGAGACGTTGCGGAATGGGAGCCGGCGCTTGAAGCTCAATTGACAGCCGCGCACCCTCAAATCCGCGCAAATGCCGGCAAGGTGGCTATTGAGCGCGGCCCGCTTGTTTATTGCTTGGAGGAAACGGATAACGGAAGTCCGCTTGCCGCGGTGTCGCTCGTTACAACGGGAGAGCTTCATTCTCGCTTTGATGATCAATTGCTGGGCGGAGCGGTTGTCATCGAAGCCGAGGGGCAGCTGGATGAACAGGATTCCTGGCAGGAGGATACGCCGTATCGTCCGTATGAGCAGCGCAGCGCTTCAAAGCACATTCAGTTGAAGGTTGTACCATACTATCTCTGGGGCAACCGAGAGAAAGGCGAAATGACGGTCTGGATTCGGGCTTTGGGATAGATCGTAAGGAGAGCATGCGAATTGCCGCATGCTTTCTTTTTTAATTGGGAAAAAGGACAATGCAAACTTTGCATTGTCCTTTTTTGCATTTCCAGGAGTCATTAAACTGCTATACCTAGTAACCTGAGCGTTAGTAGACGCCGATGGAGATTTCTATAATAAAGTCAAATGCTAAAGAAACAGGTGACTTGAGACGATGCTAAAAAAACTGAAACGCTATTCAAGCTATTGGCAGCTTTACGTCATGGTACTTCCTGCCGCGATAATTCTGCTCATGAACAACTATGTACCGATGTTTGGTTTGCTGATTGCCTTCAAAAACGTGAATTACACGGACGGTATATTCGGCAGTCCTTGGGCAGGACTCTCTAATTTTAAATTTTTGTTTGCAACGAATGACTCTTGGATCATCACGCGCAACACGATTTTGTATAACGCCGTTTTTATTCTGTTGAACATTACAATACCGGTTATTCTCGCAATCCTGCTTAACGAGCTAAGGAGCAAGTTCCTGCCGAAGCTTTATCAAAGCGCGATGTTCTTCCCATTCTTTTTATCGATATTCATACGCTATCATCTGAGGACTTAGAAAAGGTGTTAGGTGCATTACCTCACAAATAGGCTGTCAATTTTCCGGTTACGTTTTAATGTACCGGCCTTTTTTTGAAGATAATGCTGTCAACACGCTGTCAATGGGCCCCAAGTATGCTAAAGCTACCGGAATAATCCTCGGCCTGATAAAAAACTACTGATTATGACAGAAGTTGTCACTATTAACGGTTACACTATCAGAGAAAGATCACTCTTAAAGGTTGAAGGAGCTGAATAACTATGGAAGTGCAACTGATCCCGTATATTATGCTGGATGGAGGCGCTCGTGAGGCGATCGCCTTTTACGAGCAAGCGTTAGGAGCGAAGGTGGTATTCAAGACGACCTTCGGCGAATCTGGGCAAGAGGTGTCGGAGCAGGCGAGGGACCGAGTGGCCCATTCCGTCCTGAAGATCGGAGGAACGGATCTGTATGTCGCCGATACAGACCCGGGGGTCCGGTTCGCGCAGGGCAAGCAAGTAAACATCTGCATCAACATCGCCGATAAAGAGCAGGCCCAGAAGTATTATGAGGCGCTGAAAGAGGGCGGACAGGTCGAACACCCTCTGCAGGAGGTCTACTTCAGTCCCGCGTACGGGATGGTAACCGACAAATTCGGCGTTACCTTCCAGATTTTTACGAAGAGGACTTAATGGTGGGTTCACCTTAAGCAAGACCGATGGATGGGAGATTATAGTGCAATCAATAAAGCTGCAGCAGGTCAGAGGATCTGCTGCAGCTTTTATTTATTACAATCTCTCTTCGGACGGGATCGATACCTCGACTGTTATAGAGTTATGAAGTTATGAGTAATCTGCCTTTCAAGAAAAGTTATGAAGGAAACTTAATACAGTAAATCGATCTTTAGCCAGTCGCCGATGCTAGTCGATTACTGTACGATTATATGAGCCGAGACCTACCTGCAGAAGAAACGAGTAAAGTAACGATAGTGAAGCGAAGGAGGATGAACCTTGAATAACGAGAAATATGCAAACATGCTGATCATGCCAGAACTTAACACGATCGAGAAGCGATTGTTTCCTTTCGGCCTATTATCGGAGCTAAGACAGCAGACCCCTGTCCGGTACGATAGCGTTCGAAATTGCTGGGACGTCTTCTCATATGGAGAAGTCCAGCGCATCCTGAAGGATCCCAAAACATTTTCTTCCGTGAGAGGAGCCGCGGGAGGCCAAAATCTACTGTTCATCGATCCACCCAAGCATAAGCAGCTGCGCGATCTCGTCAATAAGGCGTTTACGCCGAAAGCGATTCAGGGGCTGGTGCCGCGTATTGAAGAGATTTCCGCGGACCTTCTGGATGGCGTAGACGGAGTGGATATGAATCTGGTGAGTGATTTCGCCACTCCGCTGCCGGTCATCGTCATCGCCGAGCTGCTCGGAACGCCAGCAGAGGACCGGGCTCATTTCAAACACTGGTCCGATATTCTCGTCGAAAGCGCTGAGGACGAGTCTGCCGAAGCATACGAGGCGATCATGCGGAAGCGTACGGAGGCGATGCAGGAGCTCGCCCAATATTTTGGGCAGCTGATTAAGGTCCGCTCTAGAATGCCGAAGGATGATCTGATCTCGGCCTTGCTCGCTGCGAAAATTGACGGGGTCCAACTGACGGAACATGAAGTGATCAGTTTTTGCGTGCTGCTACTGGCCGCCGGCAACGAAACGACGACCAATCTGATTGCGAACGGAATGCGCGTTCTGTGCGAGCAGCCCGAGCTGCAAGACGAGTTGAACCGGAGTCCAGAATTAATCCCCGGCTTCATTGAAGAGACGCTGCGGTATTACCCACCGATTATTGCGATAGGAAGGACCGCGACTATGGATGTCGAGCTCGGCTCGCACCGATTCAAAGCGGGCGACCAGATTATTGCCTGGGTGGGAGCGGCGAACCGTGACGAATCAGTCTTTGCCGCTCCCGACCGTTTCGATCCTCGCCGAATGCCAAATCCACATATGTCCTTCGGCTTCGGCATTCATTTTTGCCTGGGTGCGCCGCTCGCTCGATTGGAGGGCAAAATCGCGCTTCAAATGCTGACGAATCGGTTCGATCAGTTCCAACTGCCAGACGGAAACGACTTGGTGCCGATTCGAAGCTCGTTCGTCTTCGGCGTTAAGGAGTATCCAATTTCATTCGTACGACGATCCTGACGAATTCGTTTGTGGAATTCCTTTACGGGGCATTGAATTTAATAACTTATAGGTATGTAGGTTTCTTGAAAGAGAGAATGGTGTAATCGCATGGAAAAAGGTATACGAAAAACATTCGTTAAGCTAAAAGGGAACGAAAACTCAATGAATCATGGGGCAGTTTGCGATACGCAGCTGCTCCATTTTCATTGCGCTAACGGGAGGATAGTTTAATAATATGGCGAATACTTTTTAAATAATTTCCATTTCATATTTTCTGGTATTCTCAATTCAAAAGAAGGAAGTGTATTAATATTCGTAGATAATACATTTACTGAGTTAATTCCCATGAATAAAAGTAAAAAAAGGCCAAAGGACGGGGAAGTAACGGCTTTTGAGAAATCAATTGATTATGGATTTTTTGATGACTATGAAAATAAGGATAGATTCTATGATATTAATGGTGATTTACTATTTGTTGAACCCCAATATTCGTCTTTTGTTGGGCTAGCAAGTTATGGTGCAATAGGCAGGCGACTACACATAGTGATAAATGGTGAAAACATACTTATTTGAGCTAATGGTATCGTTAGCTAAAAAACTCAGTCGCACATAACTATCGACTGAGTTCTCTTATGTTAAATGGTGAGGTGACTAAAATTGATAACCTATAGGGTGATAAAATGAAATTGATCGGTAGTAAAACAGAACAAGATATGAGGCGTCAACTTATGTGTTCACATGACGCTTTGTTTTCTCAAGTTCCCGAAGCTATTACGAAGCTCAGGATACTACAGAATAAGTTTCCTAACCTACTCACAGCGTATAGCCTCCATTGGATACCAGAGCAAGGGGAGGACATCATAACTTACCTCATAAATACGGATACAGTGGCGATAGTCGAGACCAACCGTCATGATTTGAATATTGAGCCTATAATCGAAACAATGATGTTATCAGAATACAGGATTGGATTAACCAAGCAAGATCGCATTAAATTGGCAGTTGCACTGGAACTGGCTCAAGAAGTTTTGAGGAGCAAAGATAAGAAATGAGGTTGAACGGGAGACGATAGGCTGGCGATGGAAGCGATCCATCGCTGATTTTGCATTGCTGCAAGCACCTCCCGGATTGAAAGCCTCTATATAATAAAGTATACATATTCCAAAGATCCGTACGACGACAATACCTCAACCAATCTCCTGCGCCGTCTCTTCTCGCAGCCTTTTAATATCACTGATCGGCGGGAGACCGAACAGCCTTGCGTATTCGCGGCTGAACTGCGAGGGGCTCTCGTAGCCGACACGGTAAGCGGCATCGGCGGCATCGAGGGATTCGGCCAACAGCAGGCGGCGCGCCTCTTGAAGGCGAATCCGCTTCAGGTACTGCAGCGGGCTCAGTGCAGTCACTTCCTTGAAATGACGGTGCAGCGACGAGGGACCCATATGGGCCATTCTCGCGAGCTCGTCGATATGAAGCGGCTGGGCATAATCCAGCTTGATGCGGGCAATGACTCTGGCGATCCGACTAATGCCGCTACCTGCGAGGCCAAACTGCTTAAAGGCTTCACCTTGGCCTCCCTTCATTATACGGTAATAGATTTCGCGAACGATCAGCGGCGCCAGATGAGGAATGTCGCCAGGCGTATCAAGCAGCCGGACGAGCCGAACCGCCGCATCCAGAAGCTCGGGACTCGTCTGGTCGACGAATGCGCCCCGCTTCGCCTCCCTGCCGTCTTCCGCCTCCGGCTCCACGTCTTTCATCACTTCCAGCACCTGGGCGGGTTCCAGACCAAGCCGCATGCACAAATAAGGCGCTTCGGGAGAAGCCTGAATAAGTTGTGAGGTGACCGGCAGATCGACCGATACGACAAAATGCGAGGAGGGACCATATGTAAAGCTGTCTCCTCCCAGCATAACGACCTTCGTGCCTCTGGCGACGATGACGATTGCTGGCTCATAAACCGTATTGACCGGTAGTGTGGTTTTTGAGCTGCGGATCAAATGCAGCAATGGCACGGATGTTCCGAACATCCCGTCTCTGCCCGTATGACGCTCGATCAACCAGACCAGCTCGGCGAGCGTGTCAGCTGACTTAAGGCCACAAAAGAACGATTGCCTGTCTTGATCGTCTCCTATCAGCGGCACTGCAAGTTGTGGTTGCGGCATTTTCTTCCTCCATCGTTTATCCTCTTGGTAAGTTCATTATAACACCGATCTCCTGCACACGTCTGTTCAGTCGGAGGATTAGGCAATAACTTGATACGAATCGGTTACCTAGTAAGGCACCAATCGTTGCATAATAAAGGCGAAGATTTAACATACCTGAAATGAGAGAGGCGAATCCGAATATGAAAAGAAGAACGTTAGGCAAGAGTGGCCTTGAAGTGTCGGCGCTCGGACTCGGCTGCATGGGAATGTCCGACTTTTACAGCGGCAGGGACGACGAGGAATCCTTGCGCACGATCGACCGCGCATTGGAGCTAGGCATCAATCTGCTGGATACCGCGGATATGTATGGCGTCGGCAAAAATGAAGAATTGGTCGGCAAAGCACTCAAGGGACGCCGCGACAAGGTAGTAGTGGCGACCAAGTTTGGCAACGTGCGTAGCGAGGACGGCAAATACCTAGGTATCAACGGCCGTCCCGAATACGTCAAGGCCGCCTGCGAAGCAAGCCTGCGTCGTCTCGGCGTCGAATATATTGATCTGTACTATCAGCACAGAGTCGATCCGAACACGCCGATCGAAGAGACGATCGGCGCAATGGCCGAGTTGGTACGCGAAGGCAAGGTGCGATACCTTGGTATGTCCGAGGCGGCTCCGGCTACCATTCGTCGTGCGGCAGCCGTGCATCCGATCGCCGCGCTGCAGACGGAGTATTCGCTGTGGAGTCGCGACGTCGAAGACGACATCTTGGCTGTATGTCGGGAGCTAGGCATCGGCTTCGTGCCGTACAGCCCGCTTGGCCGCGGATTTCTGACCGGACAGATTCGCAAGTTCGAGGATCTGGCGGAGGATGATTACCGCCGATTCTCCCCTCGCTTCCAAGGAGAAAACTTCCAGCTCAATCTGGATCTCGTCGAACGAGTCTCCGAGCTGGCCGCCGAAAAGGGCTGTGAGCCGTCACAGCTAGCGCTTGCCTGGTTGCTGGAGCAGGGAGACGATATCGTGCCAATCCCTGGTACAAAGCGAATCAAATACCTGGAGGAGAATGTAGGCTCGCTTGCAGTCGAGTTAACAGAAGCAGACTTGGTGCGCATCGACGAAGCGGCTCCGCGAGGAACGACCTTTGGCTTGCGTTATCCCGAAGCTGCGATGAGTGGCCTCAACCTGTAAGGTTGATTTTCACCATCTAATCTCATACGTTAAAGGCAGCCGATCTTTGAGATCGGCTGCTTTCGTGGTAGGGAAATTTATCTTTAGTCAACAAAACAGGGCAAATGACAATAACTTGATAAAGATAGTGACCTGATCCTTAAATCCTTCATGAACTCTAGTTAACCAATCTTGAAATTACGATCACATGTTCGTTATAATATAGCTATAATGATGGTTTAGTTGGAGGAGACATATGTTTCAATCTTCAATGAAACTTGATGAAGTACGAGCAATAGGTAAAGAAAGAGCTATTGAGCAGTTGAAATTTCTGGTTGTGCAGCAAATTAGAGCAGCTGGCGAAGAGGAAATGAATTATAGACGATCAATCTCTGAGACTGAACAGGACCTAATAGTAGCTGCTATACTAAAGTAATTGAATTAAACGGTCGGTAGTCCGAAGGGACTTTCCGGCCCTTTAATTTATTGTTGGGTGACAGGAGCATCAAAAAAGGTATTCGGATGTAGTATAAGTTATTATTATTGTTAAATTTGTAGCATAGTATGTAAGTGAATGCTCTGCAAAGTGGCTGCCACAACAAAAGTAGAGTGTCCAAAATTCATGGACATTTCTGGGAATTGCATATACACTTTATAGTGGCTGGGCTTTTGAAGGCAACGGTCTCGCTTTTATGCATGCGGGTGGACGATCGGAGAGGGACTATTCTTCGCAACGCTGGAAGGACCGGGCACCGTTTAGCCTTGCCGTTCAGAGGCTGGCGAGCCGCGTATTCGCCGGATTCGGGACGGGAGGCAAGGAAGAAGGATGCGCGGCAGGCGCTATCTTCAATATGCTGAAAGGCGACTAGCAGCCTATTCAACTACACTCCGTCCCGGATGGGATGGAGTTTTTTTGGCGGAGGTAATCGATAATGGACTATGATTTTAATCGAATGTGGTTGATCAGGAAGTTCGAGGAGATACAGAAGCGAACTTTGAAAGCGCTTAATCAGCTGGATGATAGGCAGGTCAATTGGAGTCCGGGACCTAACAGCCATTCCATAGCGACGTTAATCAGGCATATGGAAGGCAATATGCTTGAACGAGTAAATAAAGGGATTCTCCATCAGGATATCGTAAGAGATCGCAATGCGGAGTTAAAGCCGACGTTCGCGACGAGCGAAGAGCTGTCAAGGAGCATACGGCAGCGCCTACAATTTGTGATAGATACTATTTCCTCCTTATCGGATGAGCAGCTGGAACGAACGCAGCAGGTCCGCGGCAAGGAACGCACAAATGCCGATATGCTGCATCAATGCGCCGCGCATTATTCGGAGCATATGGGCCAGATATTTTATATCGCCAAGCAATTATTGAAGGAAGATTATCAATCGACGTCGATTTAAAAAACTCTCTAAAGCCGCATAGACAATTCCTTTAAGATTTGCTAAACTTTCAAACGGCGTATGTTTAGGGTAATTCACTTTTAAGGAAGAAGGGGACTGTAGATGAACAAAACAGAGCTTGCAAGAGAAATTATGCAAACGTCACGACTGACGGGAGAATTCAAGCTTCGCTCAGGTAAAACCTCGAATCATTATTTCGATAAATACTTGTTCGAATCGAATCCCGTGCTTCTGGCTGCGATCGCAGAACAGCTTGCACCCCTTGTTCCGGAAGGAACGGAAGTTTTAGCCGGACTTGAAATGGGCGGTATTCCGATTGCCACCGCGCTTTCCCTCAAAACGGGCATTCCGGTCGTCTTCGTCCGCAAGAGAGCGAAGGAATACGGAACAAGCAAATTGGCCGAAGGAATCGATATTACGGGCAAAAAAGTCTGCATTATCGAGGATGTCATTACTACGGGCGGACAGGTGCTCTTAAGCGCAGCAGACCTTCTGAACCACGATGCGGAGCTGAAAGAGGTGCTTTGCGTCATCGAGAATGAAAAGGCTGGCAGAGCCAATCTCGAGGAAGCCGAATTCGAAGTGCGCTCCTTGTTCAAGATGGAGGAATTACTGGCCGCAGTTGAAGAAATCGTATAAGAAACCCGCATTTATTAATTCCATAGTAGTAATAAAAAAAAGCTGGTCAATCTCGTAGTACGCGAGTTGACCAGCTTTTTCGGTTCATTTACGGCCGTTCAGCATTTCCCAGCGGTACACGTATTCGAACAGGAACTCAAACGCTTCGATATGGCGCTTTGCTTCAAAGGCGTTCGCACCCCATGCGTAAATGCCGTGCTTGCGGAGAATAATCCCCGGAATCCGCTTGTCGAGCCGCTCCGTCACTTCCGGTACGATGCGAGGAATTTCAGCGAAGTTGGAGACGATCGGAATGTCGATATGTGCTTCCTCTTCCCAGATGTTGAGGCCCTTGATCAGTTCTACCCCATCTACAGGCACGGCTCTGCGTTCCCAGAACCATTCGGACATAACGGCGCTGTACACGGAGTGAACGTGGAAAATAGCGCCTGCGCCCGTTAAACGGTAGATCTCATTATGGATAAGCGTTTCGGCAGACGGCTTTAGGCTTGTTGCTTCGCAAGCTTTGCCATCCTTGTCGACAAACAAGTAATCCTCCGGCGTATGTACCGTTTTATCCTTGCCGCTTGCCGTAATGGCGAAGTAGAATTCGTCAGGGTTGAAATCCCCTACGCGAACCGAGAGATTGCCGCTTGTTCCGGCAAACCAGCCGCGGGAGGCGAACAGTTCTTTAACGCTGCGCAGTTCGGCGAGCGCCTGCTGCTTTTGTTCCAGCTTAATATCGGTAAAAGCCATGTTAAACGATCCTTTCTTTTTTCAGTTCATGCACAATGTCATGGAAGGTAGTAAATTCGGTATGCGGGAGGCCAAGCTCCTTGCATTTATCCGTCAAATGATGGCGGGAGAAGACCGTATCGGCCAGCTTGGCGCCTTCAAAGTCGGTTACGCTGTCGCCGATAATAATCCGCTCGTATTCGCTTGCCGGGAAACGACGCATGATCGTTGTTTTGCACATGCCGCAGTCATTGGTGCAATGCTCGTCGCAGGGATGCGGCCAGGTGATTTCGATCTGCTCGCCGCTGAAGTCGCTGCCGTTGCAGTAGATATGATTCTCCGGAATGCCAAACCGGGCAAGCACCGGATACACGAAGAAGTCGATGCCGCCGCTGGTCACGTAGAACTCGATCTGCTCGTCCTTGCAATATTGGAGCAGCTCGGCAAAGCCGTCACGGATTTGCACGTTGTTGATGCCATACTCCACAACTTCCTTTTGAATGGAAGTCGGGAGGAGGCGGAACATCTGGCCAACGCCGTCGCGGATCGAAATTTTCTGGGAAAGAACCGCGTTTGCAATGTCTTCCCATCCCGGCGGATTAAAATGCTTGATGATAGCTACAATGTTATCGTTGACGGTGATGGTTCCGTCAAAGTCGCAGAAGATGATGCGTTTCTTGGCTGTTGTCATTCCTTAATCCCCCATGCGTCAATAGCCGCTTGAAGTGGCTCATTACCCGGCTGCGCCGCTGCTTCGCGAAGCGGTACGCCGTTCATAGCTGCCGTGATCGCGCTGCGGAAAGCTTTGCCGCCTGCCGCCGTGCCCATTGGATGGCCGTGGATGCCGCCGCCGGCATTAACGACCACGTCCGTGCCAAAGTCGCGCAAAATAAGCGGAACGAGTCCGGGATGGATACCGGCGGACGGTACCGGGAAGCTGGTCCGGAGCGTATCCGAAGGCGCGAGAAGCGCGTCTTTTACCGCCAGGTTCTCTTCCTTCGGCATCACAACTGAACCGTAAGGGGAAGGGAAGAGAACAAGATCCGCGCCTGCCAGACGCATCAGCTTGCCAAGCAGGACGGAAGCGCTGATTCCGTAATGCGGCGATGGATAAAAGGCGCCTGCCATTGCCGGATGCGCAGCGATCGGCACATTAATCTCAGGATCCTTGCTCAGCTCGTGCAGCACGTCGTAGCCGTACGACAATACGTTGAACAGCAATGCGTTTGCACCAGCCGCGATAGCTTTGCGCGCTTGGCTTGCGAGCTGCGAGGTAGGGCCTGTCAGGTTAACCGCGTACAACAACTTTTGACCGGTTTCCTGCTGGGCTTTGCGGGCTGCCTCCATGCAAACCTCCACGCGCTTTTCCAGAGGCGTAAGCGGGTTCTCGAACAGGATCTCGTCATCCTTGATAAGGTCGACGCCGCCAAGCGCCTGCTTATAGAACTGCTCCTGAAGGTTCGGAAGATCATGTCCAACAACGGATTTAAAGATACTCATCAGGAGCGGGCGATCGTGAACGCCAAGAAGCTGACGCACGCCTTCCAGGCCGTATTTGGGACCAGGGAAGGCGGATTGGAACTGCTCCGAGACATCCAGATCAATGAGCTTGATTTTGCCGTCCATGGACAGCTTGCCGAAGATCGTCACGAGCAGGGCAGGAATATCGCGGCTGAAGTTGATGTCCGGGTACGCAATGCGGATATCCGCGAAACGCTCGCTGCCCGCCTGTTCATGGACTTCTACGGACAATACCTTGCCAAGATGCTTCTCCATCTCGGCTTTGCGAGCTTCAGGGAGCTCCGTCCAGCTTCCAACCGTTAAGCCAACGGCGATGGACAAAGCTTTTTTATCGAAATCCGCTTTCTCGTCAAAGCAGCGGTAAGTAGCGACACACATTTGATTCATTAGGACAACGTGCTCCTTTCAATATCCGATCCGATTTCGCCTGCGCGTTCAGCCGAACGCAGCATGCCGCGAACGACGGCTTCCGTTAACCCGCTAGCAGCCATGGATTCGATCGCAGCCTGCGTCGTACCGTTGGGGGAGGTGACCTTGCGGCGGAGCTCAGCAGGCTCTTCGCCGGTTGTTCTGACCATCTCGGCAGCGCCAAGAACGGTCTGAACGATCAGCTCCTTCGCTTGGTCGGCAGGGAGGCCAAGCTTCTCCGCGGCTTGCATCATGGCTTCCATGAAGAAGTATACATATGCCGGGCCGCTGCCCGACACGCCAACGATCGAATCCTGCAGCGATTCCTCGACAACCGCATTAATGCCGATCGAAGCGAACATCGTTTCCGCAAGCTTGCGCTGTTCTTCCGTTACGCTGCCCGAGTAGCTGATACCCGTTACTCCCAGGCCGATTGTGCTCGAAGTATTGGGCATCGTGCGTACGATGGCGGCGGACCTGCCCAGCACGCGTTCGATGGAAGAGATCGACAGACCGGCGATAACCGAGACGATCAGCTGATTCTCCGAGAGGAGATGTTTGATGGACGAAATCGCGCTGACGGCATCCTTAGGCTTCATCGCCAGGAAAATAATATCCGCATCCTGAATAAATTGCTCGTTCGTAGAGCCGTTTAATACCGTCCGAATACCATACTTCTCGCTCAGCTCGTTCAAACGGTCAGCGTTCTGACGGTTCAGCATCGAGATTTGCTCCGGCTTTGTCAGCTTTTGATTAATAAGTCCGCGTACGATAGCTTCCGCCATCGACCCCGCGCCGTAGAAGCTGATTTTCAAAGCTTCAATGTCTATCCCGGCATTTGTTTGTTCCATTGATAACATTTCGTTCACCCTCCAAGCTTGTTTTCCTCTATCTTAACCGCGGATTTGACCGTTGCCGTAAACCCGGAATTTTGTTGATGTTAGAGCCGGCAGACCCATTGGTCCGCGTGCATGCAGCTTTTGCGTGCTGATTCCGATCTCCGCTCCAAAGCCGAATTCGAAGCCGTCCGTGAAGCGGGTAGAAGCGTTATGATAAACCGCTGCCGCGTCAACCTCGTTCAGGAAGCGCTCGGCATGTCCGGCATTCTCCGTTACGATGCATTCCGAATGCTTCGTGCTGTATTTGCGAATGTGATCAAGCGCCTCGTCTAAGTTTGCTACAATACGAATATTTAAAACATAATCGTTATATTCCGTAGCAAAATCCTGTTCAGTGGCAAGCTTGGCTTGCGTTATGTTTTCCGTCGTTTGTTTATCGCCGCGCAGCTCGACGTTTGCCGCAAGGAAGCGGTCAGCGATTTGCTCAAGATGTTTCTCTGCAAATGCTTCGTGCAGAATCAGGGTTTCCATCGAATTGCAGACGGAAGGACGCTGAACCTTCGCGTTGAAGGCGATTCGTTCCGCCATGTCGTAATCCGCGCTCTCATCGACGAACGTATGGCAGATGCCGGCACCCGTCTCGATAACCGGCACGGTCGCGTTTTCGACTACATTACGGATCAGGGCTGCGCCGCCGCGCGGGATGACAACATCGAGCAATCCGTTTAATTTAAGCATCTCGTTAACGGAAGCGCGGTCCGAATCTTCAATCAGCTGAATCGCATCCTCAGGCAAAGCGGTTGAAGCCAGCGCTTCCCTAAGCACCTCAACGATGCGGCGGTTCGAGTCCAGAGCGGCGGAGCCTCCGCGAAGCACAACGCAGTTGCCGGTTTTGAGGCAAAGGCCTACAGCGTCAACGGTAACGTTAGGACGCGCTTCGTAGATCATGCCGATAACCCCAAGCGGCACGCGCGTTTTCTCTACGCGAAGACCGTTAGGACGGTCGAATTGCTCAAGCAGCTCTCCCACCGGATCCGGAAGCTCCACAACTTGGCGAAGACCTTCGGCAATGTCCGCAACGCGGCTTTCGTTCAAGGCGAGACGGTCCAGCAGGGAAGGGCTTGTGCCGTTTTCCCGGCCTCGTTCCAGATCTTTTTTATTGGCTTCGATAATAGAAGCCTGATTCTCGATAAGGGCATCGGCCATCGCCGTAAGAGCGGTGTTTTTCTGCTCGGTCGTCATTTTGTTCATAATGCTGGCAGCGGCCTGAGCAAGCGTTGCTTTTTGTCTAACTTCACTAACCATCTCGATTCCTCCTAAAATGAATTGCGAAGCAATCCATGCTTCGAAAGCATAAACTTAATGAAATGCTACATCCCCTATCGCAGGGAAACCCACTCGTCGCGGTGAATGACTTCGATTCGGTTAACATCCACCCGGCGTTTTACTTCTTCGGTACTGAGACCGGCTACGGCTTGAACCTGCCAGGCTTCGTAATTTACGACGCCGCGGCCAATCGTGTCTCCAGTCAGGTTTGTTACCTCTACAACATCCCCCGAATGAAAATCGCCTTGAATCTCGCGAATGCCGGCTGGCAGCAAGCTTTTGCCGCGTACAAGCAGGGCATGCTCGGCACCGTCGTCAACGATAATGCGTCCATGGGGGTTGGAGTGGAAGCCCAGCCATTGCTTCTTCATGGGCAGACTATGTAACCGGGTATCGAAATAAGTGCCTTTGCCCGTACCGTTAACGGCTAATTGCAGATCACCAGCCTGTTGAACTTTTCCGATAAAAGCTCTGACGCCGCCGCGCATGGAAATTCGCGCAGCCTCGATCTTGGAGCGCATGCCCCCGGTACCGACCGCAGAGCCAGCTCCTCCAGCCAGCTGCATAATTTCCTCCGAGATTTGATCCACCCGTTCGATCTTGACGGCCTCCGGATTTTTTCGCGGATCCTCCGTATACAGGCCGTCCATATCGGTTATCATGACCAGGCTGCTTGCTTTCGTCATCGCCGCAACCAGCGCGGACAATTTGTCGTTATCGCCAAACTTCAGCTCAAGCTCGTCGGTAGCCACCGTGTCGTTTTCATTAATGATAGGTATGATGCGGAGGCGAAGCAATTCCTCTATCGTTTTAAGCGCATTCTGAATCCGTTTGCGGTTGGAGAAGTCTGCCCGGGTC
Source organism: Paenibacillus glycanilyticus NBRC 16618 (assembly GCF_004000805.1). Taxonomy (GTDB): domain Bacteria; phylum Bacillota; class Bacilli; order Paenibacillales; family Paenibacillaceae; genus Pristimantibacillus; species Pristimantibacillus glycanilyticus. The sequence continues at coordinate 13,994 of NZ_BILY01000010.1, read as the reverse complement.
AGCAGGATTTGGGCCACCCCAATGCCGAACTCTCCGAAAGCTTCCTGATAAGCCTGCATGAGCAGCGCCTGGCCAACCGCGGCAGCTGCCTGCTTCTCGTGTACCGCTTTTGGCCGCGCTGCGTAACCGATCTGGCGGAAGCCCGCAGCGACCGCGCCGGAGGTTACCAGTATAAGAGGGCAGCCTTGCTTGTGCAAAGCGGCGAGTTCAGAAGCAAAATAGGTGATACGTTCGCGGTTTAAGCCGCCTTCTTCCGAGGTTAAGGAGCTGCTACCGATTTTGACAACAATTCTCTCCGACATCTTCTCATCCCATTTCCTGACAAAATAAAAAGACCTTCGTCCATAAAGGACGAAAGTCTATAGCTTCCGCGGTACCACCTTTGTTGACCGAATGGCAAATACGCGCAATCAGGTCCATCTCAAGCCTCATAACAGGAGGCACTGTCCGGCTCTCGCCGGCCGCTCGGGGGTTGGATTCAGCAAGGAACCGAGGCAAATCTTGCAGCCTGACGAATTTGCTCTCTGGGCACGGCCGCCCTCGCTTACTAGTCCCGTCATCACGTTACATGTTCAGTTAATGCTAGCATATCATGATCATTCCTTACTGTAAAGCAAGGCAAACGCCATAAAACAGCCGTCAGACCGGGATTTGCCGGTCTGACGGACAGATTAAAAGATGCCTAGCTTGCCTATCCGCTCGATGGCTTCAACGAGCCGTTCCTCGCTGGTCAAAAGGCCCAGGCGCACGTAACCTTCGCCATGCGTGCCGAAACCGTTGCCCGGCGCGACAACAACGTCGGCTTGCTCAAGGACTAGGTCGGCGAAGGATTCCGACGTGTAGCCCTCGGGTACCGGAAGCCAGCAGAAGAAGGAGCCGCCGGGACGGTCAGCTTTCCAGCCGATTTTCGCAAGTGCGCCGAATACCGCTTCGCGGCGGCTTTCGTAACGGGCAGTCAGCTCGGTTACGCAATCCTGCGGACCCGTAAGGGCGAGCGCGGCCGCTTCCTGAATGCCGCCAAACAGGCTGCAGTAGTAATGATCCTGGATGAGATTGATCAGGGAGACGATCTGGGCATTGCCGATGGCAAAGCCAACCCGCCAGCCAGCCATGTTGTATGTTTTGGAAAGCGTATAGAACTCTACGCCAACTTCCTTGGCGCCGGGCGTTTGAAGGAAGCTGACCGGTTTTTTGCCGTCAAAGCCGATGGCGCCGTAAGCAAAGTCGCTTGCAACTACGACTCCCGTGCGGCGTGCAAAGGCAACCGTCTGCTCATAAAAGGCGGAATCCGCAACGGCGCCGGTCGGATTGTTCGGATAATTAATGAACATCAGCTTGGCGCGTTTCAAAGCTTCCTGATCAATAGCGCTATAATCAGGCAAGAAACGGTTAGCCGCCGTCAGCGGCATAAAGCTCATCTCCGCACCGGAAAGCGCAACGCCCGACCAGTAGTCCGGATAACCTGGATCCGGAACAAGACATACGTCACCCGGATTAAGCAGGCACTGGCTGATTTCAACGAGACCCGTTTTGCCTCCGAACAAAATGGCAACCTCGGTAGCAGGATCCACCTCAACGCCATAATCCTCTTTATAGCGTGTGGCTACCGCTTCCTTCAGGAATGAATAGCCGCTGAAAGGCGGGTAACGGTGGTACATCGGATTAGCCGACGCTTCCTGCATTTTTGCTACGATATGGGGAGGGGTAGGCTGGTCCGGATTGCCTTGCCCCAGATTGATCACATCCCGGCCTTTGGCGGCTTGGGCATTCGCTTTGCCGACAAGCTTGGCGAAAAATTGCGTTGGCAGCGCCGTCATGCGGTCTGCCGGTTTGATTACATGCTCACTCACTCGAGTTTCCATTTGCTCACACTCCACCATCAATGCTCTCTAATCGCCTTAACGACATTAGCTTAAATGTAGCATGTAAAAACCGTTTATGTCGAGTAAATTAGTCGGCATGGAGCGTGCAATTAGACAGTTTTATTCCGCAGGAATCCCGATTTTCTTAATAAACGGTTTAATGTCCTCTTTGAAGAGCAGCAGGTAAGGTCTGCGCTGTTCATCGAATACGAGAAGGAGCGGAGGCTTGCCATCGCAATAAAACAAGAACACATCGTCGGCCAGCAGCTTGGTGCCGTTGACGGAAATCGTAACGGGCTTCTCTAGCGGCACGCGGTAAACGTAATTGCAGCTGTCGTCATTCGTAAGCTGAGGGGCAAGTCCCGTAATGGATGAGATCCATTTATTCGCAAATTCCTGGTACTCCTTGTCGTTTGGCGTGGTAAGCACGACTTTGCCGGCTTTCACGTCAAATACCTGAACGGGTTTAAAAGGCTGATCCTCCGGTGCTGCCGCAAAGGCGGAGGCAGAGGCGAACGTCAGCATGACGCATAAGGCGAGCAGCAGGGCTGCTAATCGTTTTTGGCGCATTTTATATCTCTCCTTGTCCGGGAATGAATAACTCTTCTCCATTAATCTGTCCATCTTGACACAGAACCATGAGAAGGTATCATTAGGGAAAAGTAATCGATGAAAGGAACAAGGCCTATGACACAGCTATTGCGTATTGCGCTTTTGCAAATGAATATAGAGGTAGGACAGCCCGAAGCGAATTTCGCCAAGCTGTCCGCCATGCTCGAGGAGGCTGCTTCCCAGCCTAACATACCGGATGTCATCGTCTTTCCGGAGATGTGGAACACAGGTTATGCCTTAACCGAAATTACGGAGCTCGCTGACCCGCATGGTGAACGCACGAAAGCTTACCTGACGGAATTCAGCCGCAAGCACGGCATTCATATCATTGCCGGATCGATCGCGGAAGGGCGCGAAGACGGCGTGTACAACACGATCTATGCTTTTGACCGGGAAGGAAATCAGATCGGGGATTATTCGAAAATTCATTTGTTCCGCTTAATGGATGAGGAGAAATACCTGGCAGCGGGCGATAAGCTTGGCAAGCTTGAGATTGAGGGCGCGGGAGCGGGAATGATGATCTGCTATGACATCCGGTTCCCGGAGCTGGCCAGAAAGCTTGCGCTGGATGGAGCGAAGCTGCTCTTCGTGCCGGCTGAATGGCCGCATCCGAGGCTTCATCACTGGCGCACGCTTCTGACGGCCCGCGCGATCGAAAACCAAATGTTCGTTATTGCCTGCAACCGCGTAGGCATTAGCGGAGAGACGCATTTCTTCGGGCATTCGATGATTCTTGATCCTTGGGGCGAGACCATCGCGGAAGCCGGGGAAGAAGAGACGATTGTTTACGCCGAGATCGATTTATCTCTCGTGGATGCCGTACGCGGTAAAATTCCGGTATTCGAGGACCGCAGACCTTCCTTATATTAAGGAGCTATTTGTACGGACTGATCGTTTTGTTCATCGTTTCAATAAACGCCACGGCCGCTTTGGACAAATACCGTCCTTTGCGGCTGGCGATTATCAAGGTGCGGGAAGGACGGTCCTTTAGCGATAAATAAACGGGTACGAAATCGCCGCCCGCGGCCCGGGTCAGCATTTTCGGGACAAACGTGATGCCCATGCCGCCCGCAATCAGCGATTGCACCGTCTCAATGTTGCTGCTCTCAAACACGATGTTAGGAGTAAATCCAGCCTGCTGGCACAGATGCACCAGAATCTGGCGGAAGCCTTGGCCTTTCTTCAAGCCGATGAAATGCTCGTCCCGCAGCTCCTCGATCGAAATCTCGTCGGTGCGTCCGGCCAGGCGATGGCTGGGCGGTACGGCCAGGCAGATTTCCTCCTCCATTAGCGGTTCCCATTCCAGCGTCTGATCGACGAGAGGAAGAGTAAGCAGGCTTAAATCCGTTCCCCCGTTAGCCGTAAGCTGCTCCAGCTTGACGGTTGTGTCTTCTACTAATATGACCTCGATCTGCGGATACAGTTCCCCGAACACCGGCAGAACAAGCGGCAGTATATGCGATCCCGTAATAGGCAGCGTTCCTACGACAAGACGGCCTCGCTTCATCTGCGCCATATCGTCCATCTCTTGCTTTAGCTGCTCGATGGCATCCAGAATCGACTGGGATTTATCCACGAATACCTGGCCGGCCTGCGTCAGCTCAACCGAATTCGTCGTGCGGCGGAAAAGCAGGACGCCTAGCTCTTGTTCCAGCTTGGACAGCTGCTGGCTGAGCGAAGGCTGCGCGATATGCAGCTTCTCGGCAGCGCGCGAAAAATTTTTCTCGATTGCGATTTGAATGACGTATTGAAGTTGTCTAAGTTCCATTCCAGCATTCCCCTTATAGTCCAAATGAGAATAGTTATCGATCTTTTATAGTTATTGCCTATAATCATTATAGATATTATATCTTTGTTGAATCAAGCAGGAGATGCTATGCTAGTAACATCTAATAGAGCAAAGCGATTATTCGCTTGAACGATGGGGTGAACATAATGACGAAAAGAACACTGTTTGAGAAAATCTGGGATAAGCACGTCATTCATCAAGAAGAGGGCAAACCAAGCATCATTTACATCGACCTTCATCTGGTGCACGAGGTAACTTCGCCGCAAGCATTCGAAGGACTCCGTTTGTCGAACCGCAAAGTTCGCCGTCCTGACCTGACATTCGCGACAATGGACCACAACGTTCCTACCAAGGACCGCTTCAATATTAAAGACCCGATCTCCAAACAACAAATCGATACGCTGACGCAAAACTGCGCGGACTTCGGCGTAAAACTGTTCGACCTGAACAACCTCGACCAAGGCGTCGTGCACGTTATGGGTCCTGAGATCGGCCTGACTTACCCGGGCAAAACAATCGTCTGCGGCGACAGCCACACTTCGACGCACGGCGCGTTTGGCGCTCTTGCGTTCGGTATCGGTACTTCCGAGGTTGAGCACGTTATGGCGACGCAATGTTTGCAGCAAGCAAAACCTAAAACCATGGAAGTTCGCTTCAACGGTTCCCGCAAACCGGGCGTTACCGCGAAGGACTTGATCCTTGGCGTTATCGCGAAATACGGCACGGACTTCGCTACCGGTTACGTTATCGAGTACACAGGCGAAGCTATCCGCTCCCTGACTATGGAAGAGCGCATGACGGTCTGCAACATGTCGATCGAAGGCGGCGCGCGCGCCGGTCTGATCGCACCGGACCAAACTACGTTCGACTACCTGAAAGGCCGCGAGTACGCTCCTGCGAACTACGACGAAGCCGTGGAAGACTGGAAGCAGCTTACAACAGACGAAGGCGCGACTTACGATACAGTGGTTGAATTCGATGTTGATTCTCTGATCCCGCAAGTAACTTGGGGCACTAGCCCGGGCATGGGTACGGACATCACTTCTTCCGTTCCGTTCCCGAAAGATCTGCCAACGGAAAACGAGCGCAAAGCAGCGGAAAAAGCGCTTGAATATATGGACCTGAAACCGGGTACGCCAATGTCCGAAATCGAGATCGACTATGTCTTTATCGGTTCCTGCACAAACGGCCGTATCGAAGACCTTCGCGCTGCGGCTGAAATCGCGCGCGGCTACAAAGTAAGCGAGAAAGTAACGGCTATCGTCGTTCCGGGCTCCGGACGCGTTAAGCTGCAAGCTGAAAAAGAAGGTCTCGACAAAGTATTTACGGAAGCTGGTTTCGAATGGCGCGAAGCAGGCTGCTCGATGTGCCTTGCGATGAACCCTGACGTATTGCAGCCTGGACAACGCTGCGCATCGACATCCAACCGTAACTTCGAAGGCCGTCAAGGCCGCGGCGGACGTACACATCTCGTATCGCCTGCAATGGCTGTAGCAGCTGCAATCAATGGCCGCTTTACGGACGTGCGCGACTGGAAAATCAAATCCGAAGTGTTGAACTAATTGAACGTGTGAGAGAGGGGTATTACCGACATGGAAGCTTTTAAACAACTTACGGGCATCGTTGCCCCGGTCGACCGCGTGAATGTCGACACGGACGCTATCATTCCTAAACAATTCCTGAAACGCATCGAGCGCAGCGGCTTTGGCCAATTCCTGTTCTTCGAATGGCGCTTCCACGAAAACGGCGAGGTAAACGCTGATTTCGAACCAAACAAACCGCGCTATCAAGGCGCTTCCGTTCTGATCTCCCGCGCTAACTTTGGCTGCGGCTCCTCCCGCGAGCATGCTCCTTGGGCGATTCTGGACTACGGCTTCAAAGTTGTTATCGCACCTTCGTATGCGGACATTTTCTACAATAACTGCTTCAAGAACGGCATTCTGCCAATCAAGCTGAGCGAAGAGCAAGTCGAAGACCTGTTCCAACGCACGGCGAAGCATGAGGGCTACAAGCTGTCGGTTGATCTCGAGAACAAAAAGCTGACTGACGAGTACGGTCTTGATCTTTCCTTCGATCTTGACGAGCACCGCCGCCAGTTCCTGCTTCTTGGTCTAGACGATATCGGCCTGACACTGCAGCATGAAGACGAAATCACAGCTTACGAACAAAAGCGTCCTGCCTATTTGGGTTAATAGATAGACTAAGAAAAGGGGGCAGCTCTTCGGACAAAGAAGAGTTGTCCTCTTTTTTCCTCTGCACGCAACTTTTTCTGACAAATTGCGTCTATTTAATCGTCTAGCAAAGTCGAATGATCTCACATTCGATGCAGGCAATTTCAGTCATCGAGGTGGAAAATGAAGAAGAAGTTTGTACCTATTTTGTTGTTTATGGCGGTTCTGTTTACTTTGTTCACTGGAGTGGGACAAGCTGCAACAACGCCAGTCGTCCCGAAGCTTTATCTGAACGACCAATTGCTGAAGCCTTATGATGATCCACAGATCGTCAACGATTTTACCCTCGTCCCGATCAGGGTCGTGTCCGAGAACATGGGCTATGAGGTAAATTGGGCGGCAGCTACAAAGACAGTCACCATACATAACGATCAGAACGTAATTGTACTTACCATTGACAACAACATCGCACTCGTTAACAACACAAAGGTGCAAATGGACATGTCTGCCAAGCTGCAGAAGGGCAGAACAACGATGATTCCAATCCGTTTCGTAAGCGAACAGCTTGGATTAACGGTGAAATGGGATCAAGCGTCGCAGTCCGTCTATTTGTACAAAGCAGCGGACCCTGAAGAACCTTCGACTACGCCGGATCCCGGTCAGACAGGTTCGATCACTTCGATTCAATACGACAGCAGCTTCGGCATTATCATCAATTACGATGGTAAAGTAACGGCCAATAAACCGTTTAAGCTCGATAGTCCCAAGCGCATCGTAATCGATTTCCCGAACGCGACTTATTCGGACAATTTGTCGTCGCAATTCATGGGTGCGGAAACACGCATTCCCGTAGCGGATAATCCGTACATCTCCATGTTCCGTTACTCGGTATTTTCTACGAATCCGGCTACTGCTAGACTAGTGCTTGATTTGAATACGGACAAAGATGCGGATGCCGTGGTTCAAGATAACGGAGCCGGGGTAATAACCATTGGTCTTACGGATCCGGTGACAACTCCTCCGGTTGATACCACAACCCCTCCGGTAACAACGGATCCGGGTACGAAAGTATACAACGTTGTAATCGATGCCGGTCACGGCGGAACCGACCCAGGCGCCCAAAGCATTAACGGCCGCTGGGAGAAGGAAGTAAACCTTGCTATTTCTCTTAAAGTCAAAGCTTTGCTGGACAAAGAAAAAAATATTAAGCCGCTGCTTAGCAGACCGGAAGATAAATTCGTAACGCTTGCAGACCGCGTAACTTTCGCCAAGAACAACAAAGCGGATATTTTTATTTCGATTCATGCAAACAGCAATCCTACATCGAGCGTATCCGGAACCGAAACTTACTATACGCGTGACAACAGTAAAGCGCTTGCGAATGTGATCCACAAGCATCTCGTGAAGGCTACCGGTCTTAAGGACCGCGGCGTGAAATACGGAAACCTGCATGTAACGAGAGAAACAACGATGCCTGCCATTTTGCTCGAGACCGGATTTTTGTCCAATAAAGGCGACTCCGATATCCTGTACAGCGATGCTGCGCAAAATAAAATGGCATCAGAAATCGTAGCTGGAATTAAGGAGTACCTGAAACTTTCCTAGATTCTAAGAATTTAATCTTTTGACTTAGATATAAGGGCTTAGAATTCACCGGAATGAGACAAGCTTGCCGTCCAAGAACGGGAAAGCAGTTTCACCTTGAGAAAGCGAGGAATTCGATCGTGCGCAAACCGGCATTCATCCTATTATTATTAGCCGTTATTCTTACCGCAGCCGCATGCGGAAACACAAACAAACCTCTCGGGCAGTCCGGAAATGAGGTAAGCGGCAATGCACCTTCTCCAAGCCCAACGATAGAAGCGCCTGCAACTACGGAGGAAGCGGCGACTCCCGATCCATCCGTAGAACCGACCGTACAGGCTGAACAAGAAACTTCCGTTAAGATCTATTATTCGGATACGGAGCTCGAGAAGATGGTATCTAAGGATATTCAAGTGAAGTCGGGCTCCAATGAAGACCTGATCAAGCAGGCCTTGGCTGCTTTGCAGCAGGATGGACCCGAAGGCACGGTGAATTTGTGGAAGCCTATTCCAATCAAATCCGTGACGCTTAAGGACAAAGCGGTAACTATCGACATTGAGCTGCCGGATACCGCCCGTCTTGGCGCACCGGGAGAGCAAATGCTGCTGGATTCCCTGGGTCAGACCTTGTTCCAGTTTGATTTTGTGCAATCTTACGATCTTCTGGTTGACGGTAAAGCGCTGGAGAGCCTGATGGGTCACTTTGATCTGGACCATCCAACGGTTCGTCATTCCTAGAATCAAACAAATGAATTGAGGAGGATTATTCAACCATGCCAAAGCATTCATCCCGTTCCAAACTTATTGCCGGCGCCTTAGCGTTCTCCTTGCTTGCCGGTGGCACCTCCATTGCAATTCCGGCTCCATCCGCGTTTGCGGCCGTATCGAACAGCATGTTTGTTGACACGATCCCCGCATGGGCGCAGAAGCATGTTTCCAAGCTGGCGCTTCAAGGCATTATCAACGGTTATAAAACATCCAGCGGCACCACGGAATTCCGCCCTCTGAAAAGCGTCTCCCAAGAAGAAGCGGTCGTTATGGCTCTTCGTTTCGCCGGACTTGAGGGCGAAGTAGATCCGGACGGTATCGTCGCGTATCCGGATTCCTTCAAGGTAAGCAGCTATGCCAAGCCTTACATTATCGTAGCTTTCAAGAATGGTCTTCTTGACCAGAATGATGAGTACGCCAATGCGGCTGCCAACCCGAAAGCAGCATGGGGCACAACGCCGGCGACTCGCGAATGGGTAACGAAGCTGATGGTGAAAGCCATTGACAAGAAACAATTAGCGGATGATCTGAGCAAGACCGCTTCCACGTTCGCCGACGGCAATCAGATTACGGCAAAATATTTGGGCTACGTTAACGCGGCCGTATCGCTTGACCTGGTAAAAGGCGTATCCGCGACGAAGTTCGATCCGAAAGCTCCGGTTAACCGTGCGAGCCTTGCCACTTTGTTCAGCCGGGCAGAGAAGCAATATAAGGTGCCTTATGCCGGACAAGTAAGCGGCATTGTTACCGCTCAAACCGCTACATCGATCACGCTGTACAACGAAGGGAAAGAAACAACCTACACGCTGGATTCCAATACTTTGTACTATGCGGCAGACAGCGATAACGCCATTGCGGCGGGGGATATCAAGCTGTATACGGACGTTACACTGATTGGCAACTCCGGCAAAGCGCTGTACGTGGAAACGCAAGGCACGGAGCAGCATGTCAAAACGACAATCGCCAAGCTGGACCGCATCAATACGACGGACCGTTACTTCTACGCATGGGTGAACGACGAGCCTGTGAAGTTCACGTATAGCAGCGCGGTTACCGTAAAAGACAGCACCGGCAAAACGCTTCAAATCTCCGATCTGAAGCGCGATACGAATCTGACGATCGTACAGGATACTTTCCGTACGGCTCCTCAGGTTGTATCCATTACGGCAGAAACGCAGACTGGCGCTAATACCGTAACCGGACAATTCTATTCCGCAGGCAGCGGCCTGATTAACTATCTGGTAGACGGCACTCTGCAGTCCAAGTTCCTGGCCGATAACGTAGTTGTCGTGATCAACGGCATCGATTCGCCCACGGTTAGCGACTTGCTTAAAGACGTTGATAATATCAAGCTGACATTGAATGATAATCAGCAAGTGACGCGCATTGAGGTGGTAAACCGGAATGTCTCGACGATAGAGTCCGCTACGGTTGTCAATTACAGCGGCGATAATAAGCTGCTTACGGTATTCGATCCTGCGACTTCGAACGCCAATGCTTTGTTCCTGACGGATTCCACCAAGATTGATTACAGCGGATCGTCTATCACGGTAAGCCAGGCCAGATCTTATCTGGTTGCGAACCGCAAAGTGAAAATTACGTATTCCGGCAAAAACATTATCTCGCTCAGCTTTATTTACAAACAAACCGGCAGCTTAGTGTCGGTAAATACAACGGATAAATTATTGTCCGTTAAACTCGATTCGGGCGAAAAGGTATCCATTCCTTACGTGTCGCCGCTTCTCCAAATTCCCGGCGTATCCGTGCCTACAATCGGAAGCCTGCAGGCAGGGGATACCGTAACCGTACTGCTGGATGCCAATCAGGAGAAAGCGGCTACGATTCAGGTTCATAAAACCTTGCAGTACCAGGTTGTGTCCGCAAATGCGTCGACGAAGCTAGTTACGGTGAAAGCGGCGGATAATTCGCAGAAAGACATTTCGCTGGTTAATGTTCCGATCACGGACGAGAACGGAAATGCCTTGACGGTGGGCGCTTTGACAAGCGGCACGATCATTAATGTCCCTTACATCGGCAGCAACATCCAGTCGGTGAAGACGATTACGATGAAATACGGCACCGTTTCCTCCGTTGCGGCAAGCAGCTTGACCGTTACCGAATCTAACGGCACATCGTCAACGGTGGCGTTCTCGAAAGGCATTAAAGTCATCAAAGGCACTCAGACAACCTATTCGTCCTCCGCGATAGCCGCGGGAGATATCATTCAAGTCTACAAGGACGAGAACGAGCAGACGATTGTTACGGTAGCAGTCGGCGACAAGCGTACCTTCTGGAAGTACGATGCTCCTAACGCAACCCTGTGGACTTACAAAAATACTTCAGAGGATAACGCCAACTTTGCGTATATTACTTCGAACACAAAAATCCTGTATAACAATGCGTCCATCCAAGTGAGCGCATTAAAAGACGGGGATACGATTACGGTATATGCCTTCAATAATACGGCTCTCAAAATCGTAAAATCGTAGGCTTTTGTTAAAAATTAACGGGATTTCATGAAGACCTCGGCCTAAATTCTTATATTTTGTGAAAATACCGTCCAAAAGGGCGGTTTTTTCTTTATTTAGGGCTGAATAAGGTTGCTTCTCGTGACAAATTTCGCTACACTTTGAACGATAGTGTTTGGGATTAGGAGAGAGACGATGAATGCGAAGCAGAAGATGCGACATATATTGGATACGTTGGCGGAGATGTTCCCGGATGCACATTGTGAATTGCATCACAGCAACCCGTTCGAACTGACCATAGCCGTCCTGCTGTCGGCGCAATGTACGGATGAGACGGTGAACAAAGTCACGGTCAATCTGTTTCAGAAATACAAACGGCCGGAGGATTATTTGGCTGTGCCGCTGGAAGAGCTGGAGCAGGATATTCGCCGTATCGGATTATTCCGCAGTAAGGCATCTAATATTCAAAAGCTATGCCGCATCCTAATCGATAAATACGAAGGGGAAGTTCCCGAGAGGCATGAGCAGCTGACGGAGCTGCCCGGCGTTGGGCGAAAGACAGCCAATGTGGTTGTCTCGAACGCGTTTGGCGTTCCCGCAATCGCCGTAGATACGCATGTGGAGCGGGTATCGAAACGGCTTGGCGTGGCTAAGCTGGATGATACCGTGCTGGAAGTCGAAAAGAAGCTGATGAAGCTTGTGCCCCGCGAGGAATGGACGCTCACCCATCACCGGCTAATTTTTTTCGGCCGCTATCATTGCAAAGCACAAAACCCGCAATGTCCGATATGCCCGCTGCTGGATATGTGCAAGGAAGGCAAACAGCGTATGAAGCCGGGTGGACAAACGAAAACTAAAATTAAGGCAACTAAACCGAAAAAAGCCAGTGAAGGATGATGAAGATGAAATGCATTTCCGTGTATACAAACAATTTTGAACTGTTCTCCGATATTTTTGAGCAGGTTCTCGAAGCACCTCCGCAAGAAAACGAGGATATTCTGGTAGAAGGCGTCACCGTAAGCGGCTCCGGCGATGTACCGGATCAGTACATCGAGCGTATGCGCCAAAAGCCTGAAGTCGTTGTTATGAAGGAAAAAGAACGCAACATTATGATTTTGCAGCACGGCAACGTGTTTGAAATCTGCCTGCCTGCGGAAGAGGAAGCTGTATAGACCATGATGGAAACGACAGTACGAAGCATGACAGAAGCACTGTCCCATGCCGCTGCGGAAATGCAGTCGGCGGGCGACAGTCTACACGCAAAGCAAGTACTGGAGTTGAACAGTAAGCTGGCCGAAGGCCGGCTTACTGTTGCATTTTGCGGACATTTTTCAGCCGGCAAATCAACTCTGGTCAACCGATTATGCGGAGCACAACTGCTTCCGTCCAGCCCGATCCCTACAAGCGCAAACGTTGTGGCCATTCGCGGCGGCGAGACGGCAAAGGCAAGCGTCGTTAGCTTGAAGAACGGAGAGCGCGTCAGCGTGGATATTCCGCTCGAGGAGCTGGATGCGTATTGCAAAGACGGCGAGAACATTGAATCCGTATCGATCTATTATCCTACCGATCGCCTTGGCGATCATACGGTTCTTCTCGATACTCCTGGTATCGATTCCACGGATGACGCTCACAGAATGTCGACCGAATCCGCCCTTCATTTGGCGGATGTCGTCTTTTATGTAATGGATTATAACCATGTCCAATCCGAGATTAACTTTGCGTTCGCGAAGCAATTGAAGGACTGGGGCAAGCCCTTATACTTTATCGTAAATCAGATTGATAAGCACCGTGACCGTGAATTGTCGTTCGAGCAGTACCGGAAGAGTGTGGAAGAAGCGTTTCAAGCTTGGCATCTGGAGCCGGCGGGAATCGTTTATTTGTCGTTGCGGCAGCCGGATCATCCCCATCAGGAATGGGAGCAGCTAGAGCTTTTGCTGTCCCAGCTGGCAGAGGAAAGAGTGCCTCTTGCGGCTTACAGCGTAGACGCTTCGCTGCATCATCTGGTGGCCGAGCACAAGAAATGGTGGGATCTGCGGGATGAGCCGGAGCGCGAACGCCTAATAGCGGAAGCAGGCGGCGAGGAAGCGGCAGCCAAGGTGAGGGCTGAGATGGCTCAGCTTGAAGCCGAGAAGAACAGGCTTGCGGAAGAGCCGGAGCACCTGCGCGTTGAGCTCCGCCGCAGCGTTCAGTCGCTTCTGGATAACGCGATCATTACACCGGCGCCATTGCGGGACAAAGCGCATGTCTTCCTGGAAAGCCGGAAGCCAGGCTTCAAGACGGGCCTGCTGTTTGCCGGGGCGAAAACGGCAGCCGAGCAGGAACGCAGACTGGAGACGTTCCGGACCGAATTTGCTTCCCAGGTGAATGCGGCCATTGATTGGCATGTGAAGGACTTGCTTCGCCGTGCGGCGGAGAAGGCCGGTTATCCGGCTGACCGGATGGAGCAGGAGCTGATCTCCGGCTTGTCTTGGCAGCCTGAGCCGAACTGGCTTATCGAGAAAGTAAATACCGGAGCTACCTTCGGCAATGAATATACGATGGTTTACAGCCGCGAGCTGGCTGCGGAAGTGAAGCTCATCTACCGCAAGCACGCGTTCGATATCATCGACGTGCTTGCGCAGCATGTTGCCGCCGCGAGCACAGCCGCAGCGGATGAGGTTGCCGCGCAGCTAGCGGCGCTTGGCGAGCAGGCCGGCGCGCTCGCGCAGCTCGCGGCGCTGACGCAGCGCGCTGCCGCGCAT